>NZ_CANLRG010000001.1 GCF_947493565.1 uncultured Lutibacter sp.
AATGGAGGAATTATTTACCCAGCCTCACACTATGGGAGAGATTCGTTGGTAGGAATTGCCTTGTTTTTATCACATTTAGCACATTCACAAAAGAGTTGTAAAGAGTTGAGGGAATGTTATCCAAATTATTATATGAGTAAAAATAAGATAGAGCTCACTCCAGAGATTGATGTAGACGAGGTTTTATCAACCATAGCAGTACAATACGAGTTGGAAGAGGTGATAACTATAGATGGAGTAAAGATTAATTTTGATAGCGAATGGGTTCATTTACGAAAATCAAACACCGAGCCAATAATCAGAATTTATACCGAAAGTACTTCGCAAGCAAAAGCAGATGCATTAGCACAAAAACTAATGACTGAAATTAAAAATTGTATATAAAATAATAAAGCTATTTATGAAATTTAAAATAATTGTAATTGTATTATTACTATTCAGTAGTGTTACACATTCACAAACTACTAATTATAATGATTCCGGATTAAATAAGGGAAAGTTTTTTGCTTATTGGGGATGGAATAGAGGTCATTATTCTACATCAGATATTACCTTTAAAGGAGATAATTATAATTTTACACTTTCTAATGTAAAGGCAAAAGACAAACCAAAGCCTTTTGGTATTTATTATTTTAAACCTGATGAAATCACCATTCCTCAAACGAACTTTAGAATTGGTTATTTTTTTAAAGAAAATTACACGGTAGCTTTAGGAGTAGATCATATGAAGTATGTAATGAAAAATGATCAAACTGTAAAAATTAATGGAACGATTAATTTAGGAGGCGATTTTGATGGAAATTATACTAATGATGAAATCGTTTTAACAGAAGATTTTTTATTGTTTGAACATACTGATGGGCTGAATTATGTAAATATTGAAGTAAGTAGATTTGATAATTTAGATAACTGGCTGAAGTTTAAAGTTAAAAACATAGATATTAATTTAACCGAAGGTGTTGGAGTTGGACTACTATATCCTAAAACCAATACAACTTTATTAGGTAAAGAACGTTATGATGAATTCCATGTTTCTGGTTATGGTATTAGTGCTCATGCAGGTTTAAATATTACATTTTTTAAACACTTTTTTATTCAATCTAATATTAAAGTAGGCTATATTAATATGAAGGATATTAGAACAACAGCAAGTACATCAGATTCTGCTTCTCAAAATTTTACTTTTTTTGAAAATATGTATGTTTTTGGAGTTAGATTTAGTTTATAAAACAACTTAATTAGGAGCTTTATCCTTATGCTTAAAACGTTTATGAGTCCAAAAGTAGTACTGAGGTTGTTTGCGTATTAATTGTTCAATTTTTTCTAAAAACACGTCGGTAAGTTCGTAATTAGGATACTTTAGGGCATTATTTGTAATTAAACTAAAAGTGGTTTCATAATAACCTCTTTTAATTTTTTTTGTTTCAAATAATACAACATTCATATCGTATTTTTTAGCTAACATTTCAGTACCCGTATGAATAGGGACTTTAATTCCTAAAAAATGGTTCCAATAAAAAGTCTTTTTTAATTGAGGTGATTGATCGCTTAGCAATCCATACATAGATTGGATTTTATTTTTTTCATTAGAATCAATTTCTGAAATAGTTTTAGAAGTAGGTACCAAATTAACACCAAAACGAGATCTAGATTTTAGAATTTTTTTATTGAAATAAGGATTGTTTAATTTAGTAAAAGCACCGTACGTTTTATAGCTTATATAAGGGTCTAAACCTAAAATCCATTCCCAATTTGCATAGTGAGCTCCAGTTAAAATAACACTTTTACCGTCTTTATATAATTCATTTAAAAAAGTGAGGTTTGTATATTTGTAATGCTTGTCCAAAGCTTTTTTAGAAATGGTAAAAGATTTTATCATTTCCATAAAAATATCTACAAAGTGACTGTAAAATTTTTTACTAATTTGAATGATTTCTTCATTGGTTTTTTCAGGAAAAGCCAATTTTAAATTGTTGTATACTACCTTTTTTCGATACCCAATAACATAATAAATAATTACGTAAAGAAAATCTGAAATAAAATATAAAATTTTAAAAGGTAAAATTGAAATTAACCAAATAATGGGATATACTAAAATGTAAACTATTAAATTCATAACTAATATAAGCTGCAAATATCGTATTTAATTTTTAAAAGTTAGCTTACAAAAAAATCAATATCATAACTTTTTTATACTTTCGCTTAATTAAAATATTTCAATAATGAATATAGATAAAACTCTTCTTTTAATAATTTTAGTTAATGTGATTGCTTCAATAAAAGGATTTAGCGATCGTTTGTTTTTTGATAAGTACAAATTTCAAATTGGTGCCATTAACAGAGGTGAAAAAATAAGGATGCTTACTTCTGCTTTTTTACATGTAGACTACTTACATTTAATTTTAAATATGTATGTGCTTTATATTTTTGCGCCAATTATTATTTTTAAGTTAGGTGTTGTAAAATTTCTAATACTTTATTTTGGAAGTTTATTTGCAGGAAATTTTTTGACGTTGACGTTTCATAAAGATGAATTATATTATAGTGCAGTTGGGGCTTCTGGAGCTGTAGCAGGTATTATTTATGCGGCAATTTTATTAAACCCTGCAATGCAATTATTTATGTTTCCATTACCAATTCCAATTCCTGGGTATATATTTGGAGTAGGATATTTATTATATTCTATATATGGAATGAAAAATAAGATGGGTAATATTGGTCATGCAGCTCATTTGGGAGGAGCAATTGGAGGGTATGCATTGTTATTATTGGTTTACCCACAGGTATTTACACATAGTTTTACTACGGTTGTTTTATTAGGAATTCCTATAGTACTTTTATTACTATTTGGAAATAAATTAAAATAAAAAAAGCCAAACTTAAGTTTGGCTTTTTTTGAGCGAGAGACCGGGCTCGAACCGGCGACAGTCAGCTTGGAAGGCTGAAGCTCTACCAACTGAGCTACTCTCGCGTTGGTGGTGCAAATATACAATCCTTTTACATTTTTGCAAACGTTTTTTAAATAAATTTAAATTATTTTTAGATAGTGAAAGCCTAATTTTTTGTACCCTTTTAATTCATAAAATTTATGAGATTTAATATTGTTTATGTAAGTATTTAATTCTGAGGCTTCATAACCATTTTTTTGCGCATAGTTATGAATCCATTTAAATAAAATTTTTCCAATTCCTTTGTTTCTATATGTATCACTAATTATTACATGGTCTGGTTCAATAGTTTTTCCACAATAATGTCTTGTTAAATGCCATAATCCAGTAATTCCAATTAATTGCTTATCAATATACACGCCAACACATTTGTAGTTTTGATAGGTAGACATTTCTAACACTCGTTTTTTTAAAATGGTTTCTTTAGTTGTTGTATTTAATTCTTTTAATAGAGGTAGTATGTTTAAAATATGTTTTTTTGAAATCAACTTTATTTCTATGTTTTGCATAATAATAGTAATTTAGCATTGTTACAACAATTTTATGAAAATAATTTTAGAAACAGAACAAATTTATGCCAGAGGTAACCAGCAGTAATATATTCAATAATCAATGATTCAAATTAAAAAAATTTCTGCAGAAGAAACTTATCCAATTAGGCTAGAGGTTTTACGTGAAAATATTCCATTACCATATAAATTTAATGGTGATTTTGATGAAAATACATTTCATATTGGTGCTTATAGAAATAAAAAACTTATAGCGGTTTCAAGTTATATGAAAGCTGAAAATAAAAATTTTAGAGGGAAACAGTATCAATTAAGAGGAATGGCTACACTAGTTGAATCTCAAGGTACTGGAGCCGGTAAATTAATGTTACAAGCAGCTTTTTCGATACTAACTAAAATGAATATTGATATACTTTGGTGCAATGCTAGAGTAATTGCAGTTGATTTTTATAAAAAACAGGGCTTAGAAACATTAGGAGAACTTTTTGAAATACCGTTGGTTGGAGCTCATTATGTAATGTTTAAAAAATTAAAATAAAATGAAAAAAACGTTGTTATTAATTTCAATTATAATGTTGGTTGGTTGTCATTCAATTGACCAAAAAAAAGATAAAATTGAAATAAAAAAAGCCTTGCTTAAAAGTGCCGAAGATTGGAGTAATGGAGATATAGATGCTTATATGAATGTTTATTGGAAATCGGATAAGCTTCAATTTATTGGAAAAAATGGAATTACATATGGTTGGCAAAAAACATTAGAAAACTACAAAAAAGGATACCCAAGTAAAGAGCATACAGGAAAGTTGACATTTGAAATATTAAACATTAATTTTTTAGCAAAAGATTTATATTCTTTAACAGGCAAATATCACTTAGAAAGAACTGTTGGCAATGCCAATGGAGTTTACACTTTAATATTTAAAAAAATAGATGGTAAATGGGTAATTATTTCAGATCATTCAGAGTAGTTTTAATAATTTCACTAATATTTTATGGTAAAGAAATGGTGTTTTCTCAAATTAAATATTCTGAAAACGCTTTAACTGGCCAAGGAAATTTAAATTTGATAGGAGAAAATTACAAGCTTCAACCTAAAGTTTTAGAAGCTTTTAAACAAATGTCTTTACAAGCCAAAAAAGATGGAATACTAATTCAAATTGTCTCAGCTTATAGAAGTTTTGATCGGCAGCTAAGTATTTGGAATAGAAAGTATGCATCCTATGTTTCTGAGGGTTTAACTCCACAGAGAGCTATTGAAAAAATTATTGAATATTCTACAATTCCAGGGACATCGAGACATCATTGGGGTACAGATATTGATATTATTGACGGAGCGGTAATTAAACCAAAAGAGCTTTTAATTGAAGAAAATTATAATGAAAATGGAAGCTTTTCCAAATTAAAAAAGTGGATGGATATAAATTCAGAAAGATTTGGTTTTTATTTGGTCTATAACAATGATAAGGATAGAAAAGGGTTTAAATATGAGCCATGGCATTATAGCTATCAATCAATTTCAAAACCTATGTTAAAACAGTTTTTGATACTAGATTTGAATGATATAATTAAAGAAAATTCCTTAAAAGGAAATAAATATATAACTGATCAAATTATTGCAAAATATACTTTAGAAAACATTTTAGATATAAACAAAAATTTAAAATAGAATGATTCTAACTTGTTTATATTTAGATAAATGGTATATTTGAAGCAGTAAATGGCTTGCTTAGCTGAATGAATGGTGGTGCTTTTATACTCTTTCAGCAAATTTAAATTTTAATTGATGCGGAAAATTGTTGTTTTTTTTCTTTTTTACATTTTTTCATCCATATTATATGGTCAAGATTCAACTTCAATAAAAAGTTTAAAAGCGGAACTGTATAACGCATCAGTAGACTCCACCAAAATTTCAATTGCACTAAAAATTGCAGATACTTATTTAAAACAAGAAAACGATTCTTCATTATTTTTTTATAATAAAGCTTTAGAAACAGCTAAAAATATAAATGATCAAAAAAAAATAGCCGATATTCTTTTTTATTTAGGATATAGCTATGAGTTTTTTAATGAACATAATTTAGCAATCCAAAATTATAAAGAAGCTAGATTATTATATATAGAACTCAAAGATAGCTTGAAAGAAGCCATGACAAATAACTATATAGGTTTTTGTTATACACATTTATACAACGAATCTAAAGCTATTGATTTTTATTTAAAATCTTTAAGTATTTATAAAAAGCTGAAAAATGATATTGGAATAGCCAATAATTATACAGATATAGGTAATTTGTATTATGCACAGGAAAATTTTAAAGTTGCAGAAGGTTACTATAATGATGCTTTTGAAATCTATAAAAGAATAGGAGATAAATTTGGAGAAGCAAGTAGTTACACTAATTTGGGAAATACCAATATTGATGAGAAAAATTTTAATAAAGGATTAGAATTTTTTAAGAAATCAATTGTACTATATAAAGAAATTGATGATTTGGCAGGCATCGCAATTGCTTACAATAATATTGGAGATACTTATATAAAATTAAAAGAATTTAAAAAATCAAAATCTTATTTTTCAAAAGCATTAGAATTAGCAAATGAAATTAAAGACCAAGATTTAAGAAGTCTTGTATTGTTAAATATTTCAGATTTATATAATAACTCTGGTAATTTTAAAGAAGCTATAAAGAAAGCCAATGAAAGTAATAAAATAGCTAATGAGATTGGTAATTTAGAATATCAAGGACTTAATTTTTTGAATTTATCTGTAGCATATGATGGGCTAGGTAATTTTAAAGAAGCATTAAATTATTATAAGAAATATACTACATCTAAAGACAGTTTAATAAAAATTGATGGTAATAAAAAAATTCAATTATTTAATGCTTTAAATAAATTAGAAGAAAAAGAGCTAACAATTAATAATTTAGCAGCTGAAAATGAAATAACACAGTTAAAATATGATAATGAGAAAAAGTTAATTTATTTTTTAATTGGAGCAGTAGTAATTTTTGCTTTTTTAATAATACTATTTATTTACGAGCAAGAATCTAAGAAAAAAGCTTATAATTTATTGGAGTTTAAAAATTATCAAATTAGCAAATTAAATAATGAAATGCAGGAGCAACGAGATGTTTTAAAACAAATGAATATTACAAAAGATAAATTTTTCTCTATCATTGCACACGATTTAAAGAATCCATTTAATTCTATAAAAGGTTTTACGGAATTATTAATTGAGAATATAAACGAATATACTGAAGAAAAACAATTAAAATTTTTAAAGGTTGTAAAAGGTTCAACTGTAAAGGCATCTAGTTTATTAAATAATTTACTTATTTGGGCAAACTCACAGTCTGGAAATTTAAAGTTTAACCCTCAAAAAATTGATTTAAAAGTAGAATTAGCCAACGTAATTTCTTTTCTAGAAATTCAAGCATTTAATAAGGATATAAAAATAGCCAATAAAATACAAGATAATATTTTTTTATATGCTGATGATAACATGTTAAGTACCATTTTGAGAAATCTTATTTCAAATGCAATTAAATTTACACAATCAGAGGGAAGAATTGAAATTATTTCTAATACAAAAAATGGA
Source organism: uncultured Lutibacter sp. (assembly GCF_947493565.1). Lineage (GTDB taxonomy): Bacteria > Bacteroidota > Bacteroidia > Flavobacteriales > Flavobacteriaceae > Lutibacter > Lutibacter aestuarii. The sequence goes on from NZ_CANLRG010000001.1 coordinate 7,059, forward strand.
TTTACTAAAATTTCTATAAAAGATTCGGGTATTGGAATTTCTGAAGAAAATCTTAAAAACTTATTTAATATAGAAACCAAAAAATCAACATTAGGTACTTCTAATGAGCAAGGATCTGGTTTAGGATTGATCTTGTGTAAAGAATTTGTTGAAAGGCATGGAGGTGAAATTTTTGTTGAAAGTGAGTTAACCTTAGGAAGTACTTTTTCATTTACTTTACCCAATTGGGAAAAAGCTAACCAATCAAATAATATAAAAAAGCTAACATTAAACGTTTAAATTTATTTAACTAACAGGTATCAATAATAAAAATTGTATTTTTATTATTTAAAATTTAATAGTTTAATGTTAAATATATTCAAAAAAATAGCCTTAATCTTAACATTTTTAATTTGTGCAAACATCAAAGCACAAGAATTACCTCCAATAGAAAACTTTTCACCACTTAATTATTCAGGAGGTAATCAAAATTGGGCAATTTCTCAATCAAATGAAAATTATATTTATATAGCAAATAATAGTGGTTTGCTTGAATTTAATGGTGAGAAATGGAATTTATATCCATCTCCAAATAATACAATTTTACGTTCTGTTAATGTTGTGAAAAATAGAGTTTATACAGGATGTTATATGGAGTTTGGCTTTTGGGAAAAAAATGAGTTTGGGGTTTTAGATTACACCTCATTAAGTAATACTTTAAAAGAAGATTTAATTGAAGATGAACAATTTTGGAAAATATTAGAGTTAGATAAGTGGATACTATTTCAATCACTCAATCGCATATATATTTACAATACGTTAGATAAGAGTTTTAAAATAATTAATTCTAAAACCCCTATTACAAAAGCCTTTAATATTGAAGGGATTATTTACTTTCAAAAAATAAATGACGGAGTTTATAAGGTTGAAAATGGAGAAGTATTACCCATTTCTACAAATGAGATTTTTAAAAATAATATAGTTGTCAATATTTTTAAAGTTAAAGCTAAATTGTTACTGCAAACTCAACAAAAAGGGTTTTACTTTATTGATGAAGATGGCGAAACCAAATGGAATATAGAATTTAATAAAATATTAGAAGCGTCCAGTGTTTATAGTAGTATTAAATTAGAAGATAATAGTTTTATTTTAGGAACCATATCTAATGGAATTTATCATATTGATAGTCAGGGTAATTTAATCAATCAAATTAATCAAGAAGTAGGACTCAATAACAATACTGTCCTATCAATATTTCAAGATAAGGATCAAAATATATGGTTAGGTTTAGATAATGGAATTAGCATAGTAAATTTTAGTTCTCCATTTAAAGTTTTTAATGATGTAAAAGGGAAATTAGGTTCAGTTTACACTTCAGTAATTTTTAATGACTATTTATATTTAGGAACCAATCAAGGATTATTTTATAAAAAATTAAATTCAAATACAACATTCAATTTCATTAAAGGTACTAACGGTCAAGTTTGGTCTTTAGCAATTTATGATAATACCTTATTTTGTGGACATGATATTGGGACATATATAATAAAAAATAATCAAGCAAAATTAATTTCTGATGTTCAGGGAACTTGGGATATTAAACCCATTCCTACACAAGAAAATTTACTGATACAAGGCAACTATAACGGATTAAACATACTTGAAAAAGTTAATGATTCTTGGCGTTTTAAAAATAAAATTACAGGATTTGATATTTCAAGTAAATTTTTCGAATTTTCAGAAACCCATCAACTATTTGTAAGTCATGAATATAAAGGGGTTTTTAAATTAGAAATAGATAAGAAGTTTGAAAAAGTTGTTGAAGTTAATGAAGAAACTTCTGTTACAAAAGGACTAAAATCAGGATTGGTGAGTTATGATAATAATTTATATTATTCATCTGAAAAAGGGGTTTTTAAATACTCCAAGGATAAACATTTTTTTGAGTTAGATTCATTATTTACAAATCAATTTTTTAAAAATGACAGCTACTATTCTGGAAAATTGATTACCAATAGCCAAACCAATACCTTATGGGGGTTTTTAGATAAGAGCATCGTATATTTTTCACCTGGAATTTTAAATAATACGTTAAAAATAAATAGAATACCATTACCTGAATCTAAAAGAAGAGATATTGCTGGTTATGAAAGTTTAACTCATTTAAAAGATCAATCTTACCTTATAGGTACTGCAAGAGGCTATATTATTTTAAATTTAGATAAACTTATTGATAAAGATTATGAAGTTAAAATTACTTCAATTACTAAAGCTTCCATTAATTTGAATGAATCTAAAGTAAAATTGTTAAATGATAACCATTCTTTTAAATTTAAAAATAACAATTTAAGTTTTAATTTTAGTGTTCCAGAATATGAAAAATTTACAGAGATTAATTATCAGTATAAACTAGTTGGATTATACAATGATTGGAGTAAATGGTCAACAAATTCCGAAGCAACTTTTAAAAACTTACCTTATGGAAATTACACTTTTAAAGTGAATGCTCGCGTAGGAAATAAATTATCAAAAAATACTGCAAACTATTCATTTACCATTGAAAGACCTTGGTTTATATCTAATTTAATGCTTGTTTTTTATTCGTTATTATTTATTTTAATGGTGTTTTTAATTCATAATTTTTATAAGCGTTATTATACCAAACAAAAAAGTAAGTTAATTGAAAAAAAACAACAAGAATTTACACTTTCACAATTAGAAAATGATAAGGTTATCATGAAATTGAGAAATGAAAAACTTAGGAATGAAGTGGAAGGTAAAACAAGAGAGTTATCAGCCTCTGCAATGAATATTATTAAGAAAAATGAGTTGCTAAGTACTATAAAAAACGAGTTATCAAAGAAAGATAGCACAGACAATGTAAAAAGAGTTTTAAAAATTATCAATCAAAATTTAAATAATAATGATGATTGGGAAGCTTTTCAAGAAGCTTTTAATAATGCTGATAGTGATTTTTTAAAGAAAGCAAAATCACTACATCCTACATTAACTCCAAATGATTTAAGGCTATGTGCTTACTTGAGATTAAATTTATCTTCTAAAGAAATAGCTCCGTTATTAAATATTTCTGTTAGAAGTGTTGAGATTAAAAGATACCGCTTGCGTAAAAAAATTAATCTGGAACACGAAAAAAGCCTTGTTGAGTATATTTTAGAGTTATAAGTTAATGCTACAAGTATAAAAAATACCACAACATTACCACAACATGTTATTAACTATAACCTTATAGTTATAAATTTTATCAAATATTTTTTTCTTATTTTAAGTAGGTTAAAATTCTATTAAAAACACTGAATTTATTCAATTTGATATAAAATTAACATTCATTATTATTCTTTTTAAAAAGGAAAGATTTATAAACTGTATGTTTTTTGTATAGGTAGCTTTTTAGATTTAAGGAAATTTTAGCACTAGTTTTATTAAAACTTAACTCATCAATATATGAAATCATTTTTATTATCAATTTTTATAAGTTTTGTAGGTATATACGGATATGCACAAAACTATGAAATAAAAGGAATTGTAGTTGACGCAAGTGGATCACCTTTACCAGGTGTATCTATAGTAGTCAAAAATACATTAAAAGGAACATCGACTGGCTTCGATGGAGACTTTATATTGTCTAATGTTCAAAAAGGGGAAACACTAGTCTTTTCCTATCTTGGTTTTGTAACTAAAGAAATTGTTATTAACGATGGCAGTTTGTTAAATGTAACACTTACCGAAGACACTCAGAGTCTTGATGAAGTAGTAGTGGTAGGGTATGGTACTCAGAAAAAAAGAGAAGTAACTGGAGCTGTATCTGTAGTAGACAGTCAAACTTTAGAAGATCTTAAGCCAGTTAAAATGGAACAAGCACTCCAAGGTACAGTAAGTGGAGTAAATGTTACTACCACATCTGGGGCTCCTGGTTCAGATATTAACATTAGAATAAGAGGTATTGCAACAAACGGTGATAATAAACCCTTAACTATTATAGATGGTTATATTGGAGAATTAGGTTTGTTAAACCCAAATGATGTAGAAACTATTACAGTATTAAAAGATGCACAAGCAGCTATTTATGGTTCTACAGGAGCAAATGGAGTAATTTTAATTACAACTAAAATGGGTAAAAAGAACTCTAAAGCAAAAATCTCTTATAATACTTATTATGGATTTCAAGAAACCTCAAAAAAATTAAATGTTTTAAACGCTACAGAATATGCAGCATTGCTTAATGAAAGTTACGTAAGTGGTGGAGCACAAATTCCTTTTCCAAATATATCAGGTTTAAGTAAAGGTACAGATTGGCAAGACGAAGTTTTTGAAACCAATGTGCCTATTGTTAGTCATGATATTACTATGACTGGTGGTTCCGATAAAATTACTTATGCCATCAGTGGTTCGCATTTAGATCAAGAAGGAATTATTGGAGGAAAGAAATCGGGTTTTTTAAGAAATACTGCAAGAATATCTTTAGGAGCTGAACTTTCAGATAAGTTAAAATTAAAATCAAATGTTATTTATACTTATTTTAATAGAAAAACCCTTCCAGAAGGTGGTAATGCATCAGTATTATTAAATGCTGTAAATAGCCCTTCAACACTTGCTCCTTATGATGCCAATGGTGACTATACAGTTTTTCCAATTGGAAATTTAGGAAATGAAATGATTAACCCTTTAGCTCAAATTGCAAATACGTATAACGATTATAATTTCAAAAAGTTGAATGGTAATTTTGGATTAGATTATACCTTAATGGAAGGTTTAGTTTTATCAAGTTCTATAGGCTTTAATACCTCAAACAGCGAAAGTAAAAGCTTTGCAAAAATTGTTGATTATGGAGGAAAAGTTTTTGATGTAGCAAGAAGTTCAGTTAATCAAAATGCAATTAATAACAACGATTATTCATTTGATATTTATGCAACTTATACCAAACAAATTGATGATGACCATAAAATTGTTGGAACTTTAGGTAATACTATTTTTAAAGAGTGGGGAAATGGATTATATGCAACAGGATACGATATACCAAATAACTCTTGGAGTAATGCAGATATTTCGCTAGCAAACGGGGCACCAGCACCAGGTGTAATTCCTGTAAGTTCATATACTTTTGATGAAAGAAAGCTTTCATACTTTGGTAGATTACAATACGATTTTAAAGGAAAATATCTTTTATCAGCTATGATAAGAAGAGATGCTTCAACTAAATTTGGCCCAGGAAATAAAGTTGGGTATTTTCCATCTTTTACTGCTGGTTGGATTTTATCTGACGAAAGTTTCTTTGGTGAATCTAAAGTGTTAAACTTCTTAAAATTAAGAGGTAGCTACGGTGCTTTAGGAAATGATAGAATTCCAACAAATGGATATATTTCTCAACTGTCAGGTGAAGCTACTTACGTTTTTGATGGTGCTTTAATTAATGGTGTGGCAACAGGACAAATTCCAAATCCAAATTTAAAATGGGAGGAAGCAAGAAAGTTTGATGTAGGTATAGATTTAAAATTATTGAATAATAAAGTTGGAGTTGTTGCCGATTATTTTATTGATACTAGAGCAGATTTATTAATTCCATTTATTCCTACTTCTGGAATTTTAGGGCCTGGAGCGCCTGGAGCGGCTTCACCTACCATCAATGCAGGTACTGTAAAAAACTCAGGTTTAGAATTCTCTGTAGATTATAAAAATAACTTTACAGATGATTTTTCAATAAATGTAGCTTACAATGTAACATTCCTTAAAAATGAAGTTACAGAAATTAATGGTACTGAGTTTATTGAAGGAGGAGTATTTGGTATTTCTCAACCAGCTCCATCAAGAATGGAAGTGGGACAACCAATAGGTTATTTTTATGGATATAAAACCGATGGAATTTTCCAAAATCAAAATGAAGTAGATGCACATCCTTCACAAATTGCTTTAGGAGCTGAATCTGCACCAGGAGATTTTAGATATGTAGATACTAATAATGACGGTGTTATTGATGTAAATGATAGAGCTAATATTGGAGACCCTATTCCAGAGGCAACAATGGGCTTAAACCTCCAGTTTAATTATAAATCTTTTGATTTTTCAATGTACACCTTTGCCTCTGTTGGTAATGATATGGTAAGAAATTATGAAAGTATTTATCCAGATGCAAATAACCTAAATTATGTTTTAGATAGATGGACAGGAGAAGGAACAACCAATAGTACACCTAGAGTAACAACTGCTGCCTCTGTTAACAATGTATTCTCCACATATTATGTCGAAGATGCATCGTATGTTAGAATTCAAAATATTCAATTAGGTTATACTTTTAATCCTGATTTATTAGAAAAAATAGGAGTCGATAAATTAAGACTATATACAAGTGCAAATAACTTATATACGTTCACAAAATACAGAGGTTATGATCCTGGAGCTTCAAGTGGAGCACCTATTGGTGGTGGGATTGATGATGGGTTTTACCCAATTCCAAGAACATATATGGTAGGTTTAAACATTAACTTTTAATACGTATTAAAATGAAAAAAAATTTATATAATACTATACTTTTAACAGCGTTTTTAACAATAATTATTTCTTGTAGTGATGATTTTGTTGAGCGTCCTGTTGAATATTCTATTGATTCTGAGAATTACTTTAATTCTAAAGCTGAATATGAAAGCGCATTAATAGGAGCTTACGACCTTTTGCAATCAACAGCAATTAATGTATTAATGTCAGAAATTGCATCCGATAATTCTTTATGTGGTGGAAATAGCCCTACCGATGTCCCAAGTTATCAACAAATTGATGATATGATTCACACTCCTGTAAATGTGATGCTTAAAAAATCTTGGGATTTTATGTTTGCAGGAATTCAAAGATGTAACTATATTTTAGAGTTTAAAGATAAAACAGAGTTTGAGGGCAAAGATCAAATCATTGCTGAAACACGTTTCCTTAGAGCCTATTATCATTTTGAACTGGTTAAATGGTTTGGTGGAATTCCAATGAAAGGAGATGAAAGATTTGTTCCTGGTGATGAAACTACCATCCCTAGATCTTCAGTTGAAGAAGTGTATATTTCAATTTATGAAGATTTAATTTTTGCTTCAGAAAATTTAGATCCAGTTGCCTATGAGCAAGGTAGAGCAACAAGAGGAGCTGCATTAGCTTTATTAGGAAAAGCGTATTTATATGAAGCATCTTCAACAAATCAAGCAGCAAAATACGAACTAGCAGCTTCAACTTTACAAAAAGTTATCAATTCTGGTCTATATACATTGGTTCAAAATTATGATGAAATTTTTGAAATGGACGGTGAAAATGGTCCTGAATCTGTTTTTGAAGTACAATATACAGATGTAGAGGGTGCAAGTTACGGACAAGAACAATATTTTGAAGGAAATGTGATGGTTGGTTATAGTGGCCCTTATGGATATGAAGGACCTTTATTTACAGCAGGAAACAATTTTAACCTTCCAGTACAAGAAGTTGTAGATGCTTTTGAAGAAGATGATTTAAGAAAAGATGTAACCATTTTAGATATGATATCTTGGATGGAAGAAACAGGAGCAACATACACAATTCAACATGAAAATACGTTTTATTTTAATAGAAAATATATTCCTAGAAAAAGAAGTGAAAATGCGGCATTAGATTTAAAACTTACAAATCCAAATAATTATAGAGCAATAAGATACTCTGATGTATTACTAATGGCTGCAGAGGCCTATAGCAAATCTGGTAATGATGCAAAAGCTGCAGAATATTTAAATGTTGTTAGAGACAGAGCATTTGGAGACCAAAATCATAGAATTACTTACACGGGTTCTAATTTATACAATGCAATTTTAGCGGAAAGAAGAGTTGAATTTGCAGGAGAGGGGCTTCGTTTCTTTGATTTAGTTAGAACAGGTAGAGCTGCACAAGAAATTGATGGTTTTACAGCAAATAAAAATGAATTATTTCCTATTCCATTAGAAGAAATTCAATTCTCAAATGGTAATTGGAATCAAAATCCAGGATATTAAAATACACGATTATTATGAAAACATTAAAATATATTTTACCTATTCTTTTACTTATCACAGTGGTTTTTAGCTGTAGTGAAGATGAATTTGGTAATACAAATTTTGTTGATAGCATATTAGCTCCAACAAATGTGGTAGCTGAGTTTAATATTACACAAGATAATACAGGCTTAGTTACAATTACACCTAATAGCCAAGGAGCTGTTAATTATACTATTTATTTAGGAGATGGTACCGTTGAACCAGTTAAAGTCAAGCAAGGAGAAAATATTTCTCATGTTTATGCAGAAGGTAATTATGATGTAAAAGTGGTAGCAACAGGTGTATCAGGATTAAAGACTGAAATTATACAACCATTGGTAGTTTCTTTTAAAGCTCCTGAAAATTTGGTTGTTGAAATTACAAATGATGAAGCAACTTCAAAACAAGTAAACGTTAAAGCAACAGCAGATTACGCTACGATGTTTGAAGTGTATTTTGGTGAAGAAGGAAATGATGAGCCAGTTTCAGGGAATATTGGTGAAACCGTATCTTATGTATATGCAGAACCAGGTGTTTATACTATAAAAGTGGTAGTTAAAGGTGCTGCAATTGAAACCAATGAATATTCGGTTGAATTTGAAGTAACTGAAATTCTTCAACCAATTGAAAAAGCTCCAACTCCAAGAAATAGAAATGAAGCGGATGTAGTTTCAATTTTTAGTGATGTATATTCTAACATTACAGTTACTGAATGGAATCCAGGCTGGGGACAATCTACTATTTTATCTCCTTTTGATGTAGATGGAGATAATATTTTAAAATACGATTATTTAAATTATACAGGAATTGTTACTGACTATGGTAACCCAACTGATGTTTCCGCAATGGAATATATTCATTTTGACTATTGGACTAACGATGCAGAAAGCATTGGTTTTAAAATTGTAAATACCAACCAACCAGATGGTTCTCCTGAAAAAGAATATGAAGTTACAATTTCCGAAATTACCGCAGGTGCTTGGGTAAGTGTTGATATTCCATTATCTGAATTTACTACAGATATGTCTGCAATAACACAAATGTTATTTGTTTCAAATGGGGTTACCGTATTTATAGATAACTTATATTTTTGGAAGGAAGCTACAGGAAACCCTGCTGCTGGAGTATTACCAATAAACTTTGAATCTCCTTATGAGCTGAGTTCATTTGATGGCGGTGATATTTCAATTATTGACAATCCAGATACTAATGGAAATTCATCAGCAAAAGTACTTCAATTAGTTAAAGGAGCTGGTCAAACGTGGGCAGGTTCAAAAATTACTGTGGATACTCCTTTTGGTATTGAAGAATCAGTTACAGTAAATGCTAAAGTGTGGTCGCCAAGAGCAGGATTAAAATTATTGATGAAATATGAAGATGCTACCCCTTGGCCAAATACACAGGCAACTGCCGAAATTGTAGCAGAAACTACAACTTCTAATGCTTGGGAAGAATTAAGTTTTACCTTGACTGGGGTAGACCCTAATATTGATTATTATAACTTGGTGTTGATAATGGATAATGGAACCGCTGGAGATGGATCTAGTGATTATACAATTTATGTAGATGATATCTCTGTTGCTTCTTTCTTAGATTTTGAGCCAGAGTTAGAAATAAGTTCATTTGATGGTGGAGAAATTTCAATTGTTGACAATCCAGATACTAATGGGAATTCTTCTTTAAAAGTTGCAAAATTAGTTAAAGGAGCTGGTCAAACGTGGGCAGGTTCAAAAATTACTGTAGATACTCCTTTTGGCATTGAAGAATCAATAACAATAAGAGCTAAAGTATGGTCGCCAAGAGCAGGATTAAAATTATTGATGAAATTTGAAGATGCTACCCCTTGGCCAAATACACAGGCAACTGCTGAAATTGTAGCAGAAACAACAACTTCAAATACATGGGAAGAATTAAGTTTCACCTTAACTGGGGTAGATCCAAACGTTGATTATTATAATATGGTATTGATAATGGATAATGGTACAGCAGGAGATGGTTCAAGTGATTATACAATATACATAGATGATATTGTAAAAAATTAAAAATAATTTTAAAAGTAAATTATGAAAAATATAAAATATATATTAGGTCTTTTTCTTACATTAACGCTTGTAGTTAGTTGTGAAGAAGAAAAATATGAATTTGGAGATATAGTTGCTCCCTCAAATGTCCAAGTAACTGCAGAAATTATCGGGCAAGATTTGAGTAATCCTGATCTGTTAAATGGTGATGGAACAGGTTTTGTAACATTTACAGCTGTTGCGGATAATGTTATAAGCTATAAATTTAATTTTGGAGATGGTTATGTTGAAGTTGCTCCATCTGGAAAAATTACGCATCGATTTACCAAAGTAGGAGTAAATAACTTTACTGTAGTTGTTAGTGCAATAGGTACTGGAGGGGTTACATCAACTACTACTGTTGATATAGAGGTATACAGCTCATTTACTGATGCAGAAGCCGAAGATCTTTTAAGTGGAGGTGTTATAGGTGAGGGTAAAACTTGGTACTGGGCATCTGATTTACCATTGCATGTTGGTATGGGACCTGCAAATGATGATTACGGTGGAGGTGAATTTGCTTGGCCAAATTGGTGGAATGCAATACAACCTTGGGATGATGAAAAATCTTGTATGTATGCTGATGAGTTTGTATTTACTAAAACAATAAATGGCATTACATTTGAACAGACTGCTGGACCAGCGTTTATTCCTGGAACTTATGCGGGTGTATTAGGTGTTGATGGAGATACGTGTCATGATGAAACTGTTGCAACAACAATGTATGGAGTTAAAAATGTTTCTATGTTTCCTTCATCTACCAGAGCTGCATTGGAAGGAAATTACTATGACACAGCATATAGACAAACATCTTTTGAAATATCAGATGGAGGATTCTTAGGATGGTATGTAGGTTCAGGTACTTATGATATTATTAGCATATCTGAAGATTATTTATTAGTTAGAGTTGAAGAAGCTTCGTCTGTTGGAGCTGCTTGGTATCAATTATTTACCTCTACAAAACCAGTACAGGAAACAGGATTTTCAGAATTGGTATGGTCAGATGAATTTGATACAGATGGAGCTCCAGATGCTTCAAAATGGACATACGATCTTGGCGATGGAGGCTGGGGAAATGGTGAAGAACAAACCTATACAAATAATGCAGAAAATGTTTCTATAACAGATGGTATTTTAAAAATTACAGCTAAATCAGATGGAAATGGAGGTTATACTTCAGCAAGATTAAAAACTCAAGATTTATATAGCTTTACTTATGGTAGAGTTGATGTAAGAGCAAAATTACCAGCTTCTCAAGGAACTTGGCCTGCAATATGGATGCTAGGAGATAGTTTTAGTACTGTTGGATGGCCTGCTAGTGGTGAAATAGACATTATGGAACAAACAGGTGCTGATAAAAATAATACTTTAGGAACTTGTCACTGGTTTGATTCTGGAACTAATGCAAATGCAAGTTATGGTGAAACTACAGCTGTAGTAAATACTTCAACAGAGTTTCATGTTTATTCTTTAGAATGGACTGAAGACTCACTTAAAATATTTGTTGATGACATAAAATTTTATGAACTGGCTAATAATGGAGATTTACCTTTTAACGATAATTTCTTTATGATTTTAAATGTTGCAATGGGAGGATCTTTAGGAGGAACAATAGATGCTGGTTTTACAGAAGATTCTATGGAAGTGGATTATGTAAGAGTTTATCAATAATTGAGTTTTTAAAATAGATTTGATTTAAAAGGTCAGAAAATACTATTCTGACCTTTCATCAAATTTTAAAACTTTTGATAAAGTCAAACAAAAAATGTTTCACTGTTAATACCTATAATAACTTTATTCAACTTTAATGTTTAGATATTCTAAAAATAGAAACTTACTAGGATTATTTTGCCTGTTAGTAGCCTTGTTTACTAGCTGTAATACTTCTAATTTTAAAAATAATGATGTTAATAAAGATATCGTTGAAACTCTTTTATTAACGAAAAATGAAATTTTTCAAACGTCATCAAAAACAACACAAAAACTAGAAAGCATAGGAAGTATAAAATTTAATTCGCTTAAGCAACCATTTGAAACGGATGTAGCAATTTTTGTTAATACTTCCAAACAATTTCAAGAGTTTATTGGGATAGGTGCGGCACTTACCGATGCATCAGCCGAGACATTTTTCAAGTTAAGTGAAGATCAACAAAGACGTTTTATGGAAGCTTATTTTAGCTTAGATAAAGGTATTGGTTATTCGTTGGCAAGAACCATAATACATAGCTGTGATTTTTCAAGTGAAAGTTACACTTATGTTGAAGAAGGAGATGAAAAATTAGAAACTTTTTCAATTGCCCATGATAAAAAATATCGTATACCATTTACTAAAAAAGCTATTGAAGCTGCTGGTGGTAAATTGTTAATGTATGCAAGCCCTTGGAGTCCTCCTGCATTTATGAAAACAAATAATAGTATGTTACAAGGAGGAAAATTAAAATCTCAATTTTATCAGCCTTGGGCAAATTATTATGTAAAGTTTATTAAGGCATATGAAACAGAAGGAATTCCAATTTGGGGATTGTCTATTCAAAATGAACCAATGGCTGTACAACGATGGGAATCTTGTATATATACTGCTGAAGAAGAGAGAGATTTCTTAAAAAATTATTTAGGACCTACGCTTGAAAAAGAAGGTTTGGGAGATAAAAAAATTATTGTTTGGGATCATAATAGAGATTTACTTTTTGATAGAGCAAGTGTAATTTTAAAGGATCCTGAAGCCAGTAAATATGTTTGGGGTACAGGATTTCATTGGTATGAAGATTGGAAAGATGGAACGCCAATGTTTAAAAATGTAGCTGCTGTAAATGAAAGTTTTCCAGATAAAAAATTAATTTTTACAGAGGGTTGTAACGAAGCTTACGATATAAATAGAATAGGAGATCCAAAACTGGCAGAACGTTATGCAAAAGCAATGATTAACGATTTTAATAATGGAACAGTAGCTTGGACAGATTGGAATATCTTGCTGAACGAAACTGGTGGCCCAAACCACGTTGGAAACTTATGTTTTGCTCCTGTTCATGGCAATACACAAACAGGAGAACTTACTTTTACAAACTCGTTTTATTACATTGGTCATTTTTCAAAATTTATTAGACCTGGAGCTAAACGAATCTCTACTGGATCAACATCAAATAATTTAAGCGCAACATCATTCAAAAATATTAATGGAAGTATTGTAATAGTTGTTTTAAACGAAAACGATGCTGAAATAGATTACAGACTTACAATTGATAATCAAACTTCAAATGTTAAAATATCAGGTAGATCAATTCAAACGATTATTTTAAACTAAATTATTATGAATAAATCATATACTATTACCATCAGTTTTATTGTAGCTTTAGGCGGTTTTCTTCTAGGTTTTGATAGTGCTGTTATTTCTGGAGCTATAACAGGAATCAGGTCTTATTTTGAAATGTCTGATTGGGAGCTTGGTTTTTCAGTAGGTTGTGTCATTTTTGGGGCTATGGCTGGAAATATTTTTGCAGGACCACTAAGCGATAAATATGGAAGAAAAAAACTATTAATAGTTACAGCAATATTGTTTACAGTTTCAGCAACATGGTCTGCATTAGCAACCAATTACATTTCATTTGTAATAGCAAGAATAATTGGAGGAGTTGGTATAGGAGGCGCAATTTTAATAGCTCCAATTTATATTGCAGAAGTTGCTCCGCCAAAATTAAGAGGAAGTTTAGTTTCTTTAAATCAATTAAACATAGTTATAGGTATTTCAGTTGCTTATTTTTCAAATTATTTTTTAAAAGATATTGAAGGAGAGAGTTGGAGATGGATGTTAGGAGTTGAAGCAATTCCTGCATTCTTATATTTTTTAGCGCTATTTATAGTGCCTAGAAGCCCAAGATGGCTAATTCAAAAATTGAATCGAGTAGATTTGGCTGAAAAGATATTGAACAAAATTGGAGGTAAACAATTTGCTAAAATTACGATTGAAGAAATTCTAAGAGGAGTTGCTAAAAAGCAAGCTAAAGGAACTTATGCAGATTTTTTTAGTAAAAGAATGACCACTGTCGTAATCATTGCATTTGGATTGGCATTTTTTCAACAAATTACAGGGATAAACGCTATTTTTTATTATGCTCCAACTATTTTTGAACAAGCCGGAGGCAGTACAGATTCATCATTTTTACAGGCAATAGTTGTAGGTCTTACTAATTTGGTTTTTACACTGGTTGCAATTAGGTTAATTGATAAATTAGGTAGAAAGCCTTTATTGATAATTGGAACTTCTGCTATGACTATTGCCTTGACTATGGCAACATTAGCATTTAACAATGCAACGTATGATTTTAATGAAAACAATCTTCAAAAAATTGAAAATAGCGAGTTAAAATTAGCGCTTAATCAAATAAAAGGAACTTCATTTAATTCACAGAATGAATTGTTTGAAAATTTAGAACAAATTTTAACTAAAGAACAGCTTTTTAACTTCAAAAGATACGAGGTAAAAAACTTTATAAGTATTAATGCAACCTTAGTATTAATTGCAATTTTATTATATGTAGCTGCATTTGCAATCTCATTAGGACCTGTAATGTGGACAATGTTATCAGAAATTTTCCCTGGAAATGTGAAAGGAATAGCTATTTCAGCAGTTGGTTTCTTTAACTCTTTAGTAAGTTATACGGTGACTCAATTTTTCCCTTGGGAATTGACCAATTTAGGACCTACAATTACCTTTGCTATTTATGCATTAATGGCAGTATTATCCTTATTGTTTGTATTAAAATACATAGTTGAAACCAAAGGAAGAAGTTTAGAAGAAGTTGAAGAATTATTAATGAGAGTAGAATAAGATGAAAAAAATAATTGGACTAGTTATTGCTATTTTTCTTTTTGTTGGTTGTAAGGACAATCAATCAAAAAGTGAGCAAATAATCACAAAAAATAAACCTGTAAAAGTCACACTTAAAAAAGAAAATGGAAAATTTCAATTGTATGTAAATAACAAACCATTTTATATAAAGGGAGCTGGTTTAGAACACGGTAATATTGAGTCATTAGCGAAACATAAAGGAAATTCTTTTAGAACTTGGAGAACAGAAAATGGGAAAAAAAGTGGAAAAGAAATTCTAGATGAGGCTTATAAAAATGGGCTAATGGTTGCAATGGGAATTGAAGTTGGTAGAGAAAGACATGGTTTTGATTATAATGATACAATTGCAGTAAATAACCAGCTAGAAAGAATTAAAAAAGAAGTATTAGCATTAAAAGATCATCCAGCTTTACTTTTATGGGGTATTGGAAATGAGTTGAATTTAAGATATACAAATCCTAAAGTTTGGAATGCAGTTAATGACATTTCTAAAATGATTCATAAAATTGATCCCAATCACTTAACTACCACTAGTTTGGCAGGAATTTCTAAAAATGAAGTTGATTTAATAAAAGAGCGTTGTTCAGATTTAGATATATTGTCTTTACAAATGTATGGAGATTTACCAAACTTGCCCAAATTAGTTAGAGAATTTGGTTGGGAAGGTGCTTATATGGTTACAGAATGGGGAGCAACAGGACATTGGGAAGTTCCTAAAACAAGTTGGGGAGCTCCAATTGAAGAAAACAGCACTTTAAAAGCAGCTAATTATTTAAAAAGATACCAAAAAGGTATTCAAGCAGATACTTTGCAATGTATAGGTTCTTATGTTTTTCTTTGGGGAAATAAACAAGAACGAACCCCTACTTGGTATGGTATATTTTTAGAAAATGGAGATGAAACAGAATCGGTTGATGTAATGCATTATATTTGGAATGGTACATGGCCTCAAAATAGAACACCACAAATAAAAGCATTTACCTTAAATGGAAAAACAGCCTACGAAGATGTAATTTTTAAATATGGAGATGAAGGAACCGCTTCAGTTAAAATTTACGATTTTGAAAATGATGCTATTAAATATTCTTGGGAAATTTTACCTGAAAGCACTGATTTACAAGATGGTGGAGATTACGAAGAACGACCTAAAGCGATTAGTGTAGAAGTGATTAATGAGGACAATGGTGAGTATGTTTTTAAAACGCCAAAAAAGGGTATTTATCGTTTATTTGTTTATGCAAGTGATGGAAATGGACATGCTGCAACAGCAAATATTCCTTTTAAAGTAGAATAATAAAAAAATATCATAGTTAAAAATAAAACCTCTTTCAGTAACTTTAAGAGGTTTTTGTAATACCAAAAAATAGTTAAAATTAAACTAAGTCAAATGTATATAGGAAAAAATAAAGCCTTTATTGAAGCTAATGTAGTGGCTGGTGAAATGATAAATTTAAATAATGAAAGCTATTATAAAATTTCTAATGTAGACCAAATGAGGCCTTTTTTTATGAGCATTGTTAGTGACTCTAATCATTGGATGTTTATAGCAAGTAATGGAGGTTTAAGCGCTGGAAGAAAAAATAGCGATTTAGCACTTTTTCCATATTATACAGACGATAAAATTACAGAATCTTTTGAAATTACAGGAAGTAAAACAATTTTAAAAATTGAAATCGACTCAAAAAAATACTTATGGGAACCTTTTTCAGAAACCCAAAAGAGTATTTATAATATTTCAAGAAATTTATATAAAAATAGCTATGGAAATAAATTAATTTTTGAAGAAATTAATAATGATTTAAGTGTAATTTTTAGATATGAATGGAATTCTAGCAATAGGTTTGGCTTTGTCAAAAAATCAACAATTATAAATAACAACCACCAAAGTATTCAAGCTCAAGTTTTAGATGGAATTCAAAACATTGTTCCTTATGGAGTTTCTGCAGAGATGCAAAATACAAGAAGTAATTTAGTAGATGCATATAAAAAAAATGAACTTGAAGAGGAAGTAGGAATTGGAATTTATGCTTTGAGTGCAATTATAGTCGATAAAGCAGAACCAAGTGAAGCTTTAAAAGCTACTATTGCTTGGTCTTTAGGAATTAAAAATCCAACCTACTTATTATCCTCATTGCAATTAAATAACTTTAGAAAAGAAGTAAAAATTACCCAAGAAACAGATATAAAAGCTGAAAAAGGAGCTTATTTTACTTGCTTTAAAACCAAAATAGCGTCAAATAATTCAACTTCCTGGATGCAAGTAGCAAATGTAAATCAAACAATTAGTGCTATTTGCGAAATTTCAGAACAAATTAAAAATAATAAAAATCTTCAAAGGTTAGTAGAAGAAGATATTGATCTAGGAACCAAAAGATTAATTGAGCTTTCGGGGAACTCAGATGGGATACAGTTAACTTCAGATACGTTAGTAAATACTAGGCATTTTTCTAATACGCTTTTTAATATCATGCGTGGAGGAATTTTTGATGATAATTACCAGATTGAAAAGAAAGACTTTACTGCTTATATTTTAAATGCAAATAAAAAAGTTTATAAGAAAAAAGAACAATTTTTAAAGCAGATTCCAAATAAATTTTCATTAGAATTATTAAGAGAAACTGCAAAAAATCAAGAAGATAAAAACTTTAGAAGACTGTGTTTTGAGTATTTACCGTTAAAATTTAGTAGAAGACACGGAGATCCAAGTAGACCTTGGAATAAATTTTCAATTAATACCAAAAGTGAAATAGATGGTTCTAAAATATTAGATTATGAAGGGAATTGGAGAGATATATTTCAAAATTGGGAAGCTTTAGCACATTCATACCCTAATTTTATTGAAGGTATGATTCATAAGTTTTTAAATGCTACAACCTTTGAAGGCTATAATCCATACAGAGTTACAAAAACAGGTTTTGATTGGGAGGTAATTGAGCCTAATGATCCTTGGTCGTTTATTGGTTATTGGGGAGATCATCAAATCATTTATTTATTGAAGTTTTTAGAATTTAGTGAAAATTATTTTCCAAATGAATTAAGCAACTATTTTAACCAAGACTTATTTGTTTATGCCAATGTTCCTTATAAAATTAAAAGCTATTCTGAAATTTTAAACAATCCAAAAGATACCATAGAATTTGATGTTGAATTAAACGAAAAAATTAATCAAAAAAAGCTTGAATTAGGTTCAGATGGAGCATTGTTAAGAGACGAGAATTTCTTTATTCACAAAGTAAATTTAATAGAAAAATTGTTAGTTCCTGTATTGGCTAAAATCTCAAATTTTATTCCAGAGGCTGGAATTTGGCTAAATACACAACGGCCAGAGTGGAATGATGCCAACAATGCACTAGTTGGTAATGGAGTTTCTATGGTAACGTTGTATTATCTAAACCGTTTTATAACATTTTTTGAAGACCTTGTTCAAAAAAATAATACTATTGAAAAAACTGAAATTTCTGAAGAACTGTATATGTTTTTTAAAGAAGTAGTTAAAACATTTACTGAAAATGAACATGTGTTAAATGGAAAAATATCTGATAGAAAACGTAAAACAATTTTAGATGGTTTAGCAACAGCAGGAAGTTCATATAGAATGAGTGTGTATAACAAAGGATTTACAAGTAATAAAATAGCCATTACTAAAGCCGAACTTTTAGAATTTTTTAAACTTTCAAAGTTTTTTATAGATCATACAATTAGGGAAAATAAGAGAGAAGATAAACTTTATCACTCCTATAATTTAATTTATATTAAAAATGAATTGGAAATTTCGATTTCTCATTTACCTGAAATGCTAGAAGGTCAAGTAGCTGTATTAAGTTCAGGCGCTATTTCTACCATTGAAAGTTTAGAAATTATAGATTCTTTAAGAAACAGTGCATTGTATAGAGAAGATCAGAATAGTTATTTATTATATCCAAACAAAGAATTAGCTCGATTTACTGAAAAAAATACAATTCCTAAAACTAAAGTGAATAATTCTAAGTTTCTACAAACACTTCTAAAAAATGGAAATACACAAATTATTGAAAAAGATATCCAAGGAAACTATCATTTTAATGGAAATTTCAATAATGTAAAATGTCTTAAAAAAGCATTGTTAGAATTAAATTCAGATACATATTCCAATTTAATTTTGAAAGAAAAAGAATATTTATTTAGTCTTTTTGAAGAAGTTTTTAACCATAAGGCATTTACTGGAAGATCAGGTACTTTTTTCGGATATGAAGGGTTAGGCTCTATCTACTGGCATATGGTTTCAAAGCTTTTATTGGCAGTTCAAGAAAATTGTGTACAGGCAGTTGATAATAATGAAAGTATAAAATTAATAAATCAATTAAATCATCATTATCACGAAATTAATAAAGGGATAGGAGTTCATAAATCTCCAAAAATTTATGGGGCGTTTCCAACAGATCCATATTCGCACACACCTGCAGGAAAAGGTGCTCAACAACCAGGAATGACAGGACAAGTTAAGGAAGATGTAATTTGTAGATATGGAGAGTTAGGAATATTGATTAAAGATGGGAAATTACACTTTAATCCATTTTTATTAAAAAGAACTGAATTTTTACAAAAATCAAGTGCTTTTAAGTATACAGCAATAAGTAAAGAGCTTAAAGAACTTATTTTAAAGAGCAATAGTCTTTGTTTTACATATTGTCAGATTCCTATCATTTATAAATTGGGTACAAAAAAACAACTAGAAGTAATATTTAGTAATGGTGCTAAAAAGAAGTTAAACCTGTTAAGTTTGCCAAAAATTATAAGTAATCAAATTTTTAGTAGAACAGGAGAAATTGAGAAAATAATAGTGTCAATTTTAAAATAGTTATGAAAAAGTACTTACTAATTTTAGTAGTAACATTCTTGCTTTTTTCTTGTAAAACGAAACAAGAATTAATTTGGGAAGAAAATTTTGAAGGTACAAGTTTAAATAATAATTTTTGGAATTTTGAATTGGGAGATGGTTGCCCAAAGCTATGTGGATGGGGAAATAATGAAAAACAGATTTATACTAAAAATAATCACACCTTAAAAAATGGTTTTTTAACAATTACGGCAAAACTTGAAGATTCAATTTATACTTCAACTAGGATTACTACTAAAAATAAAATTGAATTTCAATATGGCAAAATTGAAGTGAGGGCAAAGTTGCCTTTAGGAAAAGGCTTATGGCCTGCATTTTGGATGCTAGGAAGCAATATAGATGAGGTTAAATGGCCGCTGTGTGGTGAAATTGATATTTTAGAATATGTTGGCCGTGAACCTGAAAATATTTTTACAACAGTACATACACAAGACAGTTATGGAAACTCTAAAAATACTCGAAAAGCTAAAATTCAAGGGATTGAAAAAGGATTTCATATATATGCTGCTAATTGGACCCCTAATAAAATAGATTTTTTAATAGATAACCGATTATTTTATACCTATAAACCAAAAAATAAAACCGTAGAAACTTGGCCTTTTAATCAACCTTTCTATATAATTGTTAACCTAGCAATAGGAGGTAATTTTGGAGGGAATGATATTGATAATACTATTTTTCCTAAAGATTTTGTATTGGATTATATACGAGTCTATAAAAATTAAAGAACTCTTTCTAATGAAAATATTAATTCAAATAATTATAGTCTTTTTAATATTTACAAGCTGTAATAACCATGAACAAATCGTTGAAACACAAATTAAAATAAGTGAATTTCAAACAGATGAAACAGAACTAAAAATTAAAAAGTTAGTATCAAAAATGACCTTAAAAGAAAAGGCTGGTCAAATGTTAAATATTGGTTTGCCAGCTATTTTAACAGGTGATTACTGGGATGTGAGAGATAGTGCTGTTTTTGATAGTATAAAATTTAAAAAATTTATCATAGATTATGCGGTGGGATCAATCCATAATACACCAGGATATCCAGCTTTTAAAGAAGATTGGCATAGAATTATAAAGAAAATTCAAGATTCGGCGATGCAGCACACTCGATTAAAAATTCCTGTATTATACGGAATTGATAATATTCATGGAGCTAATTATGTTAATGAATCAGTAATATTCCCACATCAAATTGCGGTAGCAGCAACTTGGAATCCTGGATTATCCAAACTTGGAGCTAAAATTACGTCTTACGAGTCTAGAGCAGCATCATTACCTTGGAACTTTAATCCGAATGCAGATGTAGCAGTAAATCCACTTTGGGGAAGAATTGCTGAAAGTTATGGTGAAGATCCATATTTAATTTCTGAGATGACAAATGCTTATATTGAAGGCTCTCAGGAAGAAGGGTTACAAAGTCAATTTTCAACAGCAGTATGCGTAAAACATTTTTTGGGTTATGGAGCAGGTAAAAATGGGAAAGATCGTGCCAATGCGTTGATTCCTGAAAATAATTTACGTCAGTATTTTTTACCACCTTTTGAAAAAGCAATTCAAAAAGGTGCTATGGGTGTTATGGTCAGTTCTAATGCTGTAAACGGTATTCCTTGTCATATAAATAAGTATTATATTACTGATATTTTAAAAGAAGAATTAGGTTTTAAAGGTGTTGTAATTTCAGATTTTAGTGATGTTGAATTTTTGGTTGAAGCTCATCAATCTGCTAAAGATATGCGTGAAGCTACTAAATTAGCAGTAAATGCTGGTTTAGATTTATTGATGAATCCATACGACGCTGATATTGTAGATATAATAGTTGAATTGGTTGAAACTGGTGATATATCTATGCGCAGAATTGATGATGCGGTTACACGTATTTTACGTTTGAAATTTTACCTAAACCTTTTTGAAAACCCTTATACTAATCCCAAAGACTATCCAAATGTTGGAAATGAAAAACATATTAAAGCAAACTATCAAATAGCCAGTGAATCAATTACTTTATTAAAAAATAAAGGGAATATTTTACCTCTTACAAAAGCTTCAAAAATAGTTGTTACTGGTTACGCTTCAAATTCTATAAATATATTGAATGGAGCTTGGTCGAGATCATTTTTAGGAAGAGATACCACCTATAACGATTCAAGTAAATTAACAGTAGTACAAGCAATTGAAAAGCATATTGGAGCAGCCAATGTGACATATGTAGAAGGAACTGATTATTTGAACGATGTTAATTCAAATTTAGCAGTTTCTAAAGCAGGTAATGCAGATATAATTATAGTTTGTGTTGGTGAAATTCCTGCTTCTGAAAAGCCTTCAGATATTAATGAACTGGAATTGCCAAGAGTACAACAAGAATTAGTTGAGAAATTAGCTAAAACTGGAAAACCAGTTATTTTAGTGATGGTTCAAGGTCGCCCAAGAATTATTAAAGATATTGAACCTTTAGTTGATGGGATTTTAATGGCTTATTTACCTGGTCAAGAAGGAGGAAGAGCCATATCTGATGTGCTTTTTGGAAAAATTAATCCAAGCGGAAAATTACCATATACGTATCCTAAATATTCTGGAAATGCACTAACCTATTATCACAAAAAAACAGATATAAGAGATGTTAATTGGGGGTATGATGGGTTTTATCCTCAGTTTGAGTTTGGATACGGTTTATCTTATACAACCTTCGAGTACTCAAATTTTCATATAAATAAAGATACTTTATATAGATCAGATCAATTTAATGTTTCAATTGATGTAAAAAATACTGGTAAAATTAAAGGGAAGGAAATTGTTGAGTTGTATTTAAAAGATATGGTTGCTATTTTATCTCCTGATTCTAAAAGGTTAATACGTTTTCAAAAAGTAGATTTAGAGGTAGGAGAAAGCAAAACAGTAAATTTCACCCTATCACTAAACGACTTAAAAAGTATTGATATAAACAATAATTGGACGGTAGAAGAAGGTGAGTTTGAACTGCAAATAGGAGGAAACCCATCAGAATTAAAAACTAAGAAAATATTTTTTACTAAAGGAAATTAACTAAAGTTTATAAAGCTTATTTTTTTATTAAAAAATAATATTTACTTAATGTTAATATTTAATAAGTGTAAAAAAATTATTAAACATTTTTATTGTGTTTTAAAACATTATTGGTTAAAATTGCACTTAAATTAATTGAATTTTAAAGAATTCTAATTAGTTTATTATTTTTTAAAATGATAAGTATCGAGTTTTCAAGTGTTTATTTTACTGATTCAATTCAATATTTTTATAAAAAATAATTTCATCAAAAATAAATCTATTAAATACCTACATTTGTTTCCAATTTAATTTTCTAATGCAAAAACCAAAAAAAATTAACCAAAAGTTATTATTAGAAAAACTCAGCAGAGGTGATGAAACTGCGTTGGTAACTATTTATAAAGAGTATTGGGAAATTATGTATTTGGCTGCATATTAACAGAAGACGCTTCACACATAAGGTTTCAAGAGGTGAATTTAACGTATAATGTACCAACAAAATTTATTGATAAAATTGGTTTAAATTCAGCTAGAGTTTATACACAAGCTAATAATCTTGGAACCATTTTATTTAATGATTTTGGTGAAGATCCTGAATACCCAAGAGGTACTATTAAGCCGCAAACAACAGTTACGTTTGGAGTTCAATTAAATTTTTAAAATAGAAACACATGAAAAATTTTAAATATATAATATTATTAATTTTAATAGTAAACTTAGTAGCAAGTTGTAATGATTTTTTAGATGAAGAACCATCAAAATCTACAGCTACTGTCCCTGATAAATTAGAACATTTAGAAGCACTACTTAATAACTATGGTGAGTTTTATAGTGAACCAGCCTCCGAGTTAATTTTTTCAACAGATGACTATGGTTTTATAACTGATTTATATGATGCTTCAACGAGCTCATACAGTCTTACTTCATTACAATATGGTACATGGGACAAAGAATATTTACCAAATACCAATAGACCTTATTGGCCACGTGAATGGGAGAAAATTTTTACCGCAAATTTAGTAATGCAAAATTTAGGAAGTGTTGCAGGAGAGGATACTGAAAAGAAACAAATTAAAGCAGAAGCACATTTTATTAGAGCCTATAGCTATTTTCAATTAGCAAACATTTATTGTTTACCTTATACAGAAGGAAATAAGCAAGAGCTAGGACTTCCAATAAAAGAAACTACCAGTTTTGAAGAAAGCATGGAAAGAGTAAGTTTAGAGGATACTTGGAAATTTATTGAATCTGACTTAAATAAAGCTTTAGAATTAACACGTTCTTTTACTCAAGTAAATGATTTAAACCGTACTTGGAGAGCAAGTACAGCTGCTGTAAATGGTTTTGCGGCACGTTATTATTTAGCATTAAATGATTATGAAAAAGCTCAATCTTATGCTCAAGAAGCATTAAATGAATATGACTTTTTAAGAGATTATAATACAGATATGAGTTTTTCTAATGCACCTACGCAAGTAACTATATTTAATCCTGAGCCTACTCAAGTGAGTATTGATTTTCCATATACACATGATTCACAAGAAGCTGATTTAATGTTAGCTTGGGGAGAATCGTATTACTTTAGAGCGTTATCAAATGGCTCTTGGAAATATTGGCCATCTGAAGAGTTATTATCACTTTATAATCAAACTTATGATTTAAGGTTTAAATACCATATGGTTGAAGGATATTCATACGAACAAGCAAATGCTGTAGATCCTCCTTACAATTACCCAGGCTATGTTTTCTTTCATAGATCAGACATCTTAAGTGGTCCATCAGTACCAGAAATGTTATTAATTTTAGCTGAATGTCAAGTTAGAACAGGAGCATATGCACAAGGTATTCAAACAATCAATCAATTAAGGGCAAGTAGAATGGATGCGTCTGCACCTTCAGAAATAATTAATTTAAGTGCCGCTTCACAAGCAGAAGCTTTAGTGAAAGTTTTAGAAGAGCGAAGAAGAGAAATGCCTTTTGTACATAGATGGTATGATATTAGACGCTATAATAACAATGAAGATAGCTCAGATGATGTTGTTGTAACTAGAACTTTTTACCCTTATAATGGAAGTTCAATTTTAGGAGCAGAAACACCTGTAAATTTTTCATTAGAAAAAAACTCAAGAAGGTATGCTAATCCACTACCTGATACCGATATTATAGCCTCGGACAATGTTTTAAAACAAAATACTTATTAAGCTGATTTTCATTTGGTTTCACTGGTGTTTTTGTTAGCGCCAGTGAAACTTTTTTAATTAAGCTTAAATTTATAGTATTCAAATTATTGTATTTTTTTCAACAAAAAAATTCTTTTTAAAAGAGGTGTTGAACTAATTAATTTTTAAAAATTTTTATATGAATTTTAAATCTTTAATTCTTTTGTTTGGTGTAGTTATTTTTACAATTTCTTGTAAGGATTCAGCTAATAAAGATAAAAAATCTAAAAAAGTGACTCTAGTTGGAACGATAGCCAATTATGAACAAGATACTTTATATTTAAAAAATATAACAGCTAAAAATACCTTATATAAAGATATTGTTTATGCTATTCCTTTAATAAATAAAACAAATTTTAATTTTACCTTCGACCTAGAAGAACCAAACTATTTTCAATCTGGTAGAACTTTTTTTTATTTAACTCCAGGCGATAGTTTAGTTGCAAATATTGATACTAAAGGAAGAGATTTAGCCTCATTTACAGGAAAAGGAGCTGAAGCTAATAATTTTTTAAGAAAATTGCCGTATCCAAAAGGAGGTTCTTACTGGGGAAATAAAGAGTTGTCAGCAAATATTAAGTCTTATAAAGACATGCCAGAGACTTTTAAAATAGTTGTAGAGGATCGTTTAAATGTTTTAAGGGCACTCACTAATGTTTCTGATGAATTTAAACGTTTAGAGAGTTCTCGTATTAATTTTGATTATGTAAATACCTTGAAATCTACTACATATCTTTATTATTATAAATTGAGATCAGGAGATATTACAGAAGAGCAATATAATACCTTAACCCAAGAAGCTTCAGAATATTTAACACCATTTATGGAGTCTTATTTAAAAGATTTTAATAGTACAGATTATTTACAACTAGAAGTCTTTCAATCAATTTTATATTATTTAAAAGATGATTCATTTAGAGCTAAACTTAATTTGCCTGAATTAAGCGAAGAATTAAAGGAATATATTGTTACAGGCAATTTGATTTCAGAATTCTCTAAAGAAGGTTATTCAAAAGCTTTTAAAGAAAAATTAAATCAAGAAAAAAGTAAAATTAAGAATCAGGAATATATAAATGCAATTGAATTTAAAGAGAAAGAATATGAAGCTATAACTGAGGGGAGTCCAGCATCTGATTTAAAATTTAATAAGTTGGATGGAAGTACTGTTAATTTAAGTGATTATAAGGGAAAAGTTGTAGTTATTGATTTATGGGCAACTTGGTGTGGCCCTTGTATGGCTGAAAAGCCATCTTTTGAGGCTTTAGAAGAAAAATTTCATAATAATGATAATGTAGAATTTATTTCACTTTCTATAGATACAGAAAAAACTTGGAAAAAATATTTTGAAAAGAATGAAGTAAAAGGGAATCAGCTTCAAATATATAGAAATGAGCTTTCAGATTATATGGTTGTTAGTATCCCACGTTTTTTTGTAATTGATAAAGATCAAAAAATTGTGGATGTATTTGCTCCTTGGCCATCGTCTGGTAAACTTGAAGAAATGATTAATAATATTTTAAATAAGTAACTTGTAAGTATAAAGCATTATTTTATTAATACTAGCTTTTATATTATTGCTATGAGGAAAATTGCAAAATGAATGGTAGCCTACAAAAATGAACATTTAACTTTTTAAATAAAAAATAAGTTTTTAATATCTAAAGTATTGTTTGTTTTAAATTTAAAAAGCGATTTAGGAAACCCTAAATCGCTTTTTTTAATAGTGTAATTTTGTAGCGTGATGCAGAATTGAACTGCAGACCTCCGGGTTATGAATCCGACGCTCTAACCAACTGAGCTACCACGCCATTTATTGAGGGTGCAAATATAAAAATAAATAATTTGATGCAGCAAATTTATTGACTAATTTTTTTAATAATTTAAATTTTTTTTAAATAGAATATTTATATATATTGTGCTTTTAAAATGAGAATATGTCTACAAAAGTAAAATTTGAAATTGAGTTTCCTATACACGCATCACCTCAGATGTTATACCAATATTTCGGAACCCCTTCTGGACTTTCAGAATGGTTTGCTGATAATGTAAATTCACGCGGAGAAATATATACGTTTATTTGGGATTCTTCTGAAGAAAAAGCTAAAGTTCTACAAGAACGGCCAGGTGAAAAAATTAAATTTAAATGGTTAGAAGATGGAGATGATAAAACTTTTTTTGAATTTCGTATTGAAGTAGACGAAATTACTAAAGACGTTTCTTTAATTGTTACAGATTTTTCAGAAGAAGATGAAATTGAAGAATCTAAAATGTTTTGGGAAAATCAAATCAATGAATTAAAACATACAATAGGAGCTTAGTTTATAGCGAGTTATTAAAAATAAAAAACCTTGAATTTATTCAAGGTTTTTTTTATGTAAATTTGCCTCTTAAAATAGAGGTAATGATAAATTTTAATGGTAGTTTTTTAGAAAAATCAACAACTTTTTTTAATGCTGAAAATAGAGCTTTTAAATATGGAGATGCGTTGTTTGAAACAATTAAAGTATTTAATTCTAGAGTTGTGTTTTTAGAAGACCACTATTTTAGGTTAATGGCTTCGATGAGAATGCTTCGAATGGAGATTCCTATGTCATTTACGTTAGATTTTTTTGAATCAGAAATTTTAAAAACTGTTAGAGAGAATAAGTTAACCAATGCAAGAGTAAGAATAACAGTTTACAGAGGTAATGGAGGTTTGTACACTCCTATTAATAATTCAGTACAATATTTAGTTGAAGCTTCAATGTTACAAGTTGAAAAAAAAGCAAGCTATACAGTTGATTTATTTAAAGATTATTATTGCTATTCGGGGTTACTATCAACAATAAAAACCACTAATAAACTGACAAATATTTTGGCAAGTATATACGCTTCAGAAAATAATTTAAATAATTGCATTTTATTAAACGAAAGAAAATTTGTTGCTGAAGCAATTAATGGAAATATTTTTATAGTAGTAGATAACAAGATAAAAACACCTCCAATTACTGAAGGGTGTGTTAAGGGAATTGTTAGAAAAAAACTAATTGATATACTTTCTAAAAATCCAAATTATAATTTAGAAGAAACACCTATTTCGCCATTTGAGTTGCAAAAAGCAAATGAAGTTTTTATAACAAATACAATTATAGGAATTCAGTCTGTAACAAAATACAAAAAAAGTAATTATAAAACGGAAGTAGCAGATGAACTAAAAGAAGAACTAGAAGTTTTAATTTAAAGCTGGGTTTTTTGGAGCGTTTGCCCAAATTTGGTATTCACCACCAAATGTTAATAATTGATTTTTCCATATATCATTACTGTTAACTTTAAATAAGTTAGGGTATTTATTATTAACAACAACCCAAGTAGCTTCTCTAAGTTCTTCATCTAGTTGAGTAATTGACCAGCCAGTATATCCTAAAAAAAATCTAATATCTGTTGCTTCAATTTCTTTTGAATTTAATAATTCAGTGAGTACATCAAAATCTCCTCCCCAATAAATATTTTTATCAATTTTTATGCTATTTGGAATTAGATGAGGCACTTTATGCATAAAATACAAATTTTCCTGTTCAACAGGTCCTCCATGAAATATCGTATAATCAATATTAATTTCAGGAATTAAATCTTTTAAAACAAAATCGGTTGGTTTGTTCAATATAAAACCAATACATCCATCTTTATTATGTTCAGTTAAATAGATAACAGATCTATTAAATTCTTTGTCATTTAGAATAGATGGTTCTGCAACAAGTAATTTTCCTTTTGATGGATTAAGCTCTAACATACAATTACCTTTGTTTAAATATAGTAATTTTTATCTAAAAAAAAAACTCTCTAATAAGTTAGAGAGTTTTAAAAATAATAAGATGTCGTCTTATTTATTAGTTAACTGCGTCACTAAATCCAGCACCTGCTTTAAATTTTACAACGTTTTTAGCTGCAATTTTAATAGTTTTTCCAGTTTGAGGGTTTCTTCCAGTTCTAGCTGCTCTTTTAGAGATAGACCAAGTTCCCCATCCTACTAATGCAACTTTTCCACCTTTTTTAAGTGTGTTTGTTACATTTTCTGTTAATGATTCTAGAGCTGCTTTTGCTGCTGCTTTTGTGATGCCAGCATCAGCTGCCATAGCATCAATTAAATCTGATTTGTTCATAATTTAAATATTAAATTAATTGGTTAAACATTTTTTTCTTTTAAATGCTTAACAAAGTTATACGGAATAAGGGTTTGTGCAAGTTTTTATTAAAAAAAGTACCTCTTTTGTTAATAAATGTATCTAAATGTTAATAACCTTGAGGCTTTTTATATAAATAAGCTGTAAGCCCTTTAAAATATGGGTTTATTTAAACATTGCATTTTTATGAAAAGTAAATCCATTTAATAAGCTTTTACTATCCATTTTTCGTTTACCAGCAATTTGAAGAGATTCAATTATTAAATAACCTTCATTTACGGCAACTTTAATATCATTTTTAGAAATAACTAAAAAACCTGTTTTGTGTTGATGATGAATGATTTCTTTTTTTACATCAAAAATTTTGACTTTAATTTCTTCACCATTATTAATAAGGGTTGTCCAAGCAGCAGGATATGGATTCAATCCACGTATTAAATTATAAATATTTGTCAAATAATCATTCCAATTGATATGGCAGGTTTCATTAAATATTTTGGGTGCAGGTTTTTCTTCTGCAGTTGGTTGCTTTTTTGTGGTTACATTTCCTTTTTCTATTAATTGAACGGTTTTAACAACCAATTGACTTCCAATATTCATTAATTTATCATGCAATTCTCCAACTGTTTCTTCTTCTTGAATATTGGTTTCTTCTTGTAAAATAATATGACCAGTGTCAATTTTTTCATCAATAAAAAAAGTAGTAACTCCAGTTTTAGTTTCACCATTAATAATTGCCCAATTTATTGGTGCTGCTCCTCTATAATTAGGTAATAGTGATGCATGTAAGTTAAAAGTTCCGTATTTTGGTAATTGCCAAATCTGTTTAGGTAACATTCTAAATGCAACAACTATTTGTAAGTTTACACTTAAAGCTTTTAATTCATTAAGAAAATCATCGCTTTTTAAATTTGTAGGCTGTAGTAACTTTAAATTATGTGCAATCGCATATTTTTTCACTGCAGATTCATTTAGCTTTCTTCCTCTACCTGCAGGTTTATCAGGTGCTGTAATTACGCCAACAATATTAAAATTAGCTTTTATAAGTGCATCTAATGTTGCAACAGCAAAATCAGGAGTTCCCATAAATACAATTCTCAAATCTTTCATTAAAAGTTACTTTTAAATTTATTTTGCGAAGTTATGGTTATTTTATTTTTTTCTAATAATATTTTTAGTGAATTTAAAACTTCGGTTTCGGAGTACTTTAATTGGGTAACTAGTTCTTTTGAAGATAAAGGATGGTGTTTTAAAAGCTCAATTATTTCTTGAATAATATCTTTTACGGAACTAGGTTTAGTAGTTTTTGTTTTACATACGTCGCATTGACCACAAGGTGTTGAACTAGTTTCATCAAAATAAGCTAATAACTGAATGTTTCTACAGGTTTTAATATTTCTTATATATGCTATCGTTGCATTTAATTTATCAAATTTTACTTGATTTCGTTTTTGAATACTTTTTGAAATACTATTTATGGTATAATCATCTTCTCGTGCAACTAAAAATAACAATTTAGAACTATTATCTTCAAAAAGATACTCAACAATTCCATAGGAATTTAAATCGTTTAAATGATTGACAACATCACTTTTATTGATTGTTAGTTTTTTAGCTAAATTAAATTCATTTATTATAGTATGGTGTTCTGAAATTCCACCGTAACTTCTTAAAATTAATTTAATTAGTTCTCCTTTTACAGGATGCTCATTTATATAATGAATTAATTGTTTACTGCTAATTATAAATTTTAACGTTGATCTTTTACTGTAATTTTCATCTAAAATTAAAATACTCTCTTTTTCTAAAATTTTAATAGCATTATAAGTTTGTAATAAGTTTAATTGGTAGGTATGACAAAATTCTTGAAGTGTAAAATTAAATGGGGTTGTTGGTGTTTCACCTAAAGCAACTTTATAATATTGATTTAAATGTGAATATACTTTTTTAACAAATTTTACAGAAGCTATGGTGCTTTCAAATTTTGAAGTTGTTTCAAAAAGTTGCGTATTGTTTGTTAAAAGGATAGAGTATGCTTTTTCTCTATCTCTTCCAGCTCTTCCAGCTTCTTGGATAAAATTTTCTAAACTATTAGGAATATTTATATGAATAACTGCTCTTACATTAGGTTTGTCAATGCCCATTCCAAAAGCATTGGTAGCCACCATTATAGGAGTTTCATCATTCATCCATTTAGAAAAGGCTTCATTTTTTTCTAAAAATGATAAACCACCATGGTAAAAACTACTTTTAAATTTATTGATCTGTAGAAGATTACTAATTGTTTTGGTTTGTTTTCTACTGTTGGTATAAATAATACTTGAACCACTTAGTTTTTTTAAAATTTGAAGTAATTTACCATAAATATCTTCGGTAAAAAGAACACTATAACTTAAATTTTTTCTTTGAAATGATTTTTTAAAAACGGTGGCGTTGGGTATTTCTAGTTGTAATTGAATATCTTCCAATACTCTTTTTGTTGCGGTAGCAGTTAAGGCTATAAATGGCGTTTTGGGATGTAATTTTTTTAAAACCTTTAATTGAAGATAAGAAGGTCTAAAATCATGTCCCCATTCAGATATGCAATGGGCTTCATCTATTGCAAATAATGAAACCTGAAGTTGTTTGATTTTTTCTTGAACAAAACTAGATTGTAATTTTTCAGGAGACAAGTATAAAAATTTATACCCTCCAAACTGTAGATTGTCAAAAGCTACAATTACTTCTTCTTGTGTAAGTTGTGAGGTTAAAGCAATAGCCTTAATGTTTTTTTCTTTTAAACTATTTACTTGGTCTTGTATAAGTGCAATTAAGGGGGAAATTACAATACAAACTCCTTCTAAAATCATAGCAGGAACTTGATAACATAAAGATTTACCGCCTCCTGTGGGCAATAAAACTAGTGTATCTTTACCATCTAAAACATTGTTAATTATTGTTTGTTGTGGAGTTCTAAATTCGTTATAATTCCAATATTTTTTTAATATGTGTAAAGGTGTATTCATTGTTTAATACACGCTAAAATAAAATCAGTTCTTTTGGTTACCGTTCCAGTTGGAACTTCAATAATGTTGTAATTTAATTCTTTGTAAGTTCTTTCTAAATGGTTATGTATAGCTAAGGCTTGTTCAAAATTTTCATAACGTTCGTTATCCGATATGTAAATATCTTCCCAAGGAGGCATTAAAAAAATATAATTATAGCGGTATAAATTACTTTTGTGAATGTAAGTTTTAGGATAGTCAATACTAATATAATTCATATAAGCATGTACATCTGGAATTCCTCTATCAAAAAAAACGATATCATTATTTTTGATTTCAGCATCGGTATATTGATGAATACGACCCTCTAAAAGCATTTCACTAAAGAGTAAAGGTTTGGTCAAAAATAATTGTTCAATACCTTTTTTACGTGCATTTAAAGTAACTTCTCTAGAAATTTCTGGCATGCACAAAAAATTGCGTTTTGCTAATTCTTCAATTACAGTTGATTTTCCAGTGCCAGGACCTCCAGTAATGACTATTTTCTTTTGCATAACACAAAAATAAGGTATTCGTTAAATTATACTAAAAAATAATAATGTAATTTTGTCAGCTAAATATTAACATTATTAAGGTGGTATTATATTTGCTTCTCTTATTTGTAAAAAAATAGAATGGACAATAGAACGCAATTTTATAAAAAGTTAAAGAAAAAATTGAAGAAGGATACAACTTTTCCAACAAAGTATCTATTTAAATTTATAGTTCCAACAGATGAAAATAAAATTCAGCAAGTAGAAGATTTATTTAACTATCAAGGAGCTGTTATTAATAAAACTTCATCAAGAACAGGTAAATACACTAGTGTTTCAATTCATATTGTTATGAAAAAAGCAGATGATATTATTTTAAAATACCAAGCTGCAGAAAAAATTGAAGGAATTATATCTTTGTGATTCTTTTAACAGCAATTCATAATAATATAAAATAAATTGCAGCGTTTTTTTAACACATTATTTAGTATAAATTAAAGTTGGTAAAATTATTTTATGAAATTAAAATATGTAATTATTATTTTTCTTTTTATCATCTCTAAAACTTTTTCTCAGGAAAAAGAAAAAGTTTTATTTACTATCAATAATGAGCCTTTTTATACTCATGAGTTTTTAAAAGTGTATAAAAAAAACCTGACTTTAATGCCTTCGTCTGAAGAAAATTCTATTGAAACTTATTTAAACCTATTTGTAACATATAAATTAAAAGTAAAAGAAGCTAAAGATTTAAAGCTGGATACTTTACCAAAATTTAGGAGAGAATTAAATACTTATAAAAGCAAATTAATATTACCCTATTTAAAAGATGAACAAACAACTGAAAAGTTGGTTAATGAAGCTTATGAAAGATTGCAAAAAGAAGTAGAAGTAAGTCATATTTTAATAAATTTAAAACCAAATTACACCTTTTCGGATACATTAGAGGCATATAATAAATTGCTTCAAGCAAGAGATTTAGTATTGAAAGGTTCAAGTTTTTCTGAAGTTGCAAAAAAATATTCTGAGGATCCTACAGTTAGTCAAAATAATGGAAATATTGGATATTTTACAGCTTTACAAATGGTTTATCCTTTTGAAAATATTGCATATTCAACACCAATTTCTGAAATTTCTATGCCCTTTAGAACAAAATTTGGATATCATATTTTAAAAGTTCATAATATAAGAAAAGCTAGGGGAGAAGTTGAAGTTGCTCATATTATGATTGAAGGTGATACCGGAAAAAGCAAAACTACAATTGATTCAATTTATAAAGAACTTGTAATAAATAAAACTAATTTTGAAAATATAGCAACAAAGCTTTCTGAAGATAGAGCCAGTGCTGTTAATGGGGGTAAATTGCCTAAATTTGGAACAGGTCAAATGATTGAAGAGTTTACAGATATGGCATTTTCTTTAACTAATGAAAATACTATTTCTAAGCCATTTAAAACACCATTTGGATGGCATATTATAAAATTAATTAAAAAGTACCCATTAGAAAGTTTCGATAAACTTAAAAGTAAAATAAGACAGCAAATTGAAAAGGATGAACGCTCAAAATTGATTGAAAAATCACTTATTAATAAATTATCTAAGCTATATGCAATTAATGTTAATAAAAATGCATTGCGTCAATTTCAAATTGATGATTGGAAAAACAATAATAAAAATTTCCAAAAGCTATTATTAACCATAGAAACAAAAGAAATTAATCAACTTAAATTTATTAATTATTTAAAAAGAAATAACTTATCGGATATTTATACAGCCTTTAGTTTATTTAAAGAAAACGAAATTTTAAATTATTATAAAGAAAATATTGAAAAAACAAATGCAGAATTTGCTGCTATTTTTAAAGAGTTTAAAGAAGGTTTGTTACTTTTTGATTTATTAGAAAAAAAAGTATGGACAAAATCTAAAGAAAATGAAGGCCTCATTCATTTTTATGCATTACACAAAGAGGATAAATATAAAAATAAAGCGTTTGAAAACATCAAAGGAATTGTTATTACCGATTATCAAAATGAGTTAGAAAAAATATGGATTAATGAGCTTCATAAAAAATATAACGTTAAATTTAACAATTCAGAAAAAAAGAAAATTTTAAAAACAAATTTTAAGTAAATTGAAACCAGTTATAATTTTAATAGGAGTACTATTTTTATTCCAATCATGTGATTATTTCACCATTAAAAAGGAGACAAATGAACCTGTTGCAAGAGTGAATAATAATTACTTGTATAAAAAAGATTTAAAAAACATTTACAGCTCAGAAATTACTTCTCAAGATAGTATTTTGTTAACCAATAATTATATAAATAATTGGATAAAACAACAATTATTATTGTCTAAAGCTCAAATAAATTTAGAAAATAAAGCTGAGAAATTTGACAACTTAGTAAAAAAGTATCGTGAAGATTTATACATAAATGCGTATAAAGAAGGTGTTGTAAATGAATATTTAGATACCGAAATTTCTGAAAGTGATTTAGCGCAATTTTACAATGAGAATAACCAAAATTTTAGGCTAAATGAAGAGTTGGTTAAAGTGAAGTTTATAAAATTTGGGAAAGACATTAATAACAAAAAAGAATTGATAAAACTATTTAAATCAACTAAAAAAGAAGATTTAGACAGTCTTCAAGCTAAAGAATTCAACCTTAATTCTTATCATCTCAACGATTCAATTTGGGTAAAATATAGAGATTTAATAGTTAAACTACCAATTTTAAAAGCAATAGAAAAACAAGAA
This sequence comes from uncultured Lutibacter sp., assembly GCF_947493565.1. GTDB lineage: Bacteria > Bacteroidota > Bacteroidia > Flavobacteriales > Flavobacteriaceae > Lutibacter > Lutibacter aestuarii. Next base: position 42,528 of record NZ_CANLRG010000001.1, read on the forward strand.
TTGCTAAAAAAAGATAATTTTATTCAAAAAGAAGACTCATTAAGCTTATATTTGGTGACTATTAAACAGGTGTTAAATAGAAATGAAATAGCACCAAAAAGCTATATGGAACCCACCATAAAGCAAATGATATTACACCAGCGTAAACTGTTATTATTAAAAAATATTGAAGAAACATTAATTGATGATGCAAATAAAAAACAACAATTTGAAATATATTAAAATGAAACAACATATTATTGGACTTATCTTATTCCTATTTTTTATTAGTGCAAAGGCACAAGAAAGAATTAAAGTTGATGGAGTAGCAGTTGTAGTAGGAAAGAATATAGTTTTAGATTCTGACATTGACAAGTTTAAAAAAGAACTTCAAAGTAGAATAGAAGGTAAAATTAATATTTCTGATTGTGAAATTTTAGAAGAAATTATGACACAAAAATTGCTAGCACATCATGCAGTAGTTGATAGTATTGTAGTTTCTGATCCAGAAGTAAATAGCGAAGTTGAGCGTAACATTGCCTATTTTGCTCAGCAATTAGGATCTGTAGAAAAAGCAATTGAATATTATGGTTTTAGTGATGAAGAAGAGTTAAGAACTGAATTGGCAGGTATACAAAGGGAGCAACTACTTATTAAAAGAGAAAGAGCGACCATTACTGAAAAAATAGATGTCACACCTGAAGAAGTTAGAACTTATTTTAAAAATTTAGAAGTAGATAACAATTTACCTGAGTTTAGTGCCGAAATAGAATTAGCACAAATAGTAAAATATGTAAAACCATCTGAAGAAGAGGTTGAACGAGTAATTAATAAGTTAAATGAACTTAAAAAAGAAATTGAAGAAGGTTATAGCTTTCGTTTAAAAGCAATAATTAATTCTGATGATCCTGCAGTTTCTGGCAATGGTGCTGGTGCTGGAGGTAAATACACCATTACTCGCGAAAGTGGTTTTATTAAAGAGTTTAAAGAAGTTGCTTTTAGTTTAGATGAAGGTGAAATTTCAGAACCATTTGAATCAGGTTTTGGATACCATATTATTCAAGTAGAAAAAATTAAAGGTCAAGAACGCGATGTACGTCATATTTTAATGCAACCTAAAATTAGTGTAGCAGAATTACAGGCTTCTAAAGAAGAGTTAGCCAAAATTCGTGAAGAAATTTTAAAAGGAGAAATAACATTTGAAGATGCAGTTTTAAAATATTCTGACGATGAGGATACTAAAAATAATAAGGGCTTAATTTTAAATCCTAATACAAACGATACACGTTTTGATTTAACCTTAATTGGGCCAGATTTATATGCCAAAGTTAATAATTTAAAAGCAGGTGAAATAACAGAACCTTTTTATGAAGAGGTTAGGGGTGGAGAAAAAATGCATAAAATTTTGCTATTAAAAAGTAAGGATGATACCCATACAGCTAATTTCACTAAAGATTACGAAAAAATCCAACAATTAGCACTTCAAAAAAAGCAAGAAGAAACCGTTGAAAAATGGGCAAAAGATAAAATTATTGATACCTACATTAAAATCAATAAAGATTTTAAAAAATGTACCTTTAAAAATAATTGGAAAAAGGAATAATATGTCTGATGTTGCTGCATTAAAAAAGTTGGTTGAAAAGCATAAAGCACTTCAAAATGAAATTGGAAAAGTAATTATTGGTCAAAAAAAAGCTGTTGATCACATTTTACTTTCTATTTTAAGTGGAGGACACTCATTATTGGTTGGAGTACCTGGACTAGCTAAAACATTGATGGTACATACCATAGCTAAAACATTGGGTTTAGATTTTAAGAGAATTCAATTTACTCCAGATTTAATGCCATCAGATATTTTAGGAAGTGAAATTTTAGATGAAACCAACCACTTTAAATTTATAAAAGGACCAATTTTTAGCAATATCATTTTAGCTGATGAAATTAATCGTACGCCACCAAAAACCCAAGCAGCTTTACTTGAGGCTATGCAAGAACATTCGGTAACGGTTTCTGGTCACCATCATAAATTAGCAAAACCATTTTTTGTATTGGCCACTCAAAATCCTATAGAACAAGAAGGAACGTATCCATTGCCTGAAGCTCAGCTAGACCGTTTTATGTTTTCTATAAATTTAGATTACCCTAGTTTTAATGAAGAAGTTGAAGTGGTTAAAAGCACAACCAATGATATAAAAAATGAAGTTCAACCATTGCTTTCTGCTGAAGAAATTAATAATTTCCAACATTTAATTAGAAGAATTCCTATTGCTGATAATGTGATTGAATATGCAGTGAAATTGGTTTCTAAAACTCGTCCTAACACACCTAACGCACCAACAATTGTAAATAATTATATTGATTGGGGGGCTGGTCCAAGAGCCTCTCAAAACTTAATTTTAGGAGCAAAAGCAAACGCAGCAGTTTGTGGTAAATTTTCGCCTGATATAGAAGATGTACAAGCGGTTGCTTATGCTATTTTAAAACATAGAATTGTAAAAAATTATAAAGCAGAAGCTGAAGGAGTTACAGAAAAGCAAGTAATTAAAGAATTGTTTTAGTTGTTAATTTCTAGAACTTCATTTTCAAAAAAGCTAAACATATTTCCTCCGTATTTTTTTTGGTAGCTAAGCCTTTTATGTTTTGTTAAATCTGTATGTTTGGAGTGTTCAATTATTAAAATTCCGTTTTCTGAAAGTAATTTATTTTCAAAAACTAATGTAGCAATGCGCTCAAATTTATCAACTTCAAAATCATAAGGTGGATCAGCAAAAATAATATCATAAGTACCCGTCGATTTTTCTAAAAATTTAAATACATCAGATTTAAAGGTACTAATGTCAAAATTAAGTTCTTTAGCTGTATTGTTAATAAATTTAATACAACCAAAATGAGCATCAATAGCCGTAATTTGGGCTGTACCTCTTGATGCAAATTCATAGCTTATATTACCAGTACCAGCAAATAAATCAAGTACATTTATATCACTAAAATAATACAGGTTGTTAATAATGTTAAACAAAGCCTCTTTAGCCATGTCAGTAGTTGGTCTTACAGGTAAATTTTTGGGTGCTTGTAAACGTTTACTTTTATATTTTCCAGAAATTATACGCATATTTTAAAATTGATTCAATACTATAAATTGTGAATGCACCGACAATTCGTTAAGGCTTGTAGATTTTTTTGAAGGTGAGTAGAAATTAATATTTCTAATATATTGGTAAAGGATGGTGTACAACTCAGATTCTTTTTCAATATCTCCCATTAGTACTAGGTTAAGTTCTTCTGGATTTAATTCTAATTGTTCAGCTGTAAAAAGTATGTAATAAATAAAATCTTCTTTTGTACTAAAGTTGAAGCAGTTAAAAAGTTTAAATTTTTTTTCTTTTAAAACCACAATCTCAAAGTTGTTGTTAGTAACATTCACAAAACAGAAATCTCCATCAGAATTTTTGTATTCGTTTAATAATTTTTCAATTAAAACAGTAGAGGAATGCTTAAATATAAAGGAGCCATAATGATCTAATAAAAAATTATTGATATTTACAAATGGAATATATACATTAACAATTTCAGAATTATTTATTTCATCAAAAGTAATAAAATCGTTTTCTAAAACTTTGACAGAATACTTTAAATAATCTGGTAAATATTCTTTATCAAAAAAAGGCTTAGGAACTTGCGTTACTAAGTTATTAAAATGTGCTACACTTACCGAGTTAAACTTTAATTGAAGAATTTTCTCTTTTTTAAAAATTTCTTCTACAAATTCTAAATGTTTATAAGGGGAAATACCGTTTTGATTGTCAAATTCAAATTTAGCAAAGTAACCAAATTCATTTACAATTTTGTTATAGATACAAAAAGAAAATCCATCCAAACTAAGTTGGATGGATAAATGATTTTCTTCTAGATTAAAAAAATCTATATTTTTATTCGCTATCTTTTTTATCTCCTTTATCATAAAATGGAGGCCAGTTACCGTCTTCACTTACTTCTGTTAATGAACCAACTCTAATATACTCACCTCTAACTTCTTCACCGCCAATGGCTTCTTTTTCTTGTTTTACTAGGTTAATATCCATTCCTTTTAAAATAAGGGCTTTATCAACTTTAATTTCAAAAACTTGAGCTTTTAAACCAGCAATTTTTTCAATTTCACCAATTTCTATTTTAAATTTTTGATCAGTTCCTGGAATGTTTAGCATATTTTTATAATCTCTTCCAACAAAATAGGCTCTAACATCTTCGTAACCAATAGTATCAACAACTCTTTCTTCAATTTCTTTTGTAATACCACCACCAACATTTATTGTTTTAGGAACGTTTCTAGTTTGAGTTAATGCGTATTTTGCTGTATCTAAAAATTTAATAAGAGCCTCACCATCAGAAGTGTACGTTCCAATTACTTTTTTATGAGCAACTTCAGCATCACGAAGGATTTTTAAATTATTAATTACTTTAGCATATTTTACTTTTTTCTCTTTATTAAACTTGATAGGTTTTAAAATTTCAAAATTAATTTTATAAACTAAAAAAGCCGCTAAGGCAATTAAAATTATTGAGATTATCCAATGTAATTTTTTTGGAATAAAATTTACAATTGCATAAGCCAAAAAGCCTGTAACTATAATACCAGCTATTATTATTAGAACTGTTGTCATTTTTGTGTATGTTAATTTTATGTGTGTACGCAAATCTACAAATTTTTTTTAATGAGAAAAACTTTTAAGCATAAATCAATTTGTATATTTGAAATTTATTACAAACATGACAAAAACTCCCACTGAATTTTATAAAACACTCGTAGATAAGTTTCCATTTAAACCTACAAATTCGCAAGAATTATTACTGGAAAATTTAGTTGAATTTATTTTTGATAAGAGTAAAGAAACACTTTTTATAATGAAGGGATATGCAGGAACAGGAAAAACAACCACAATTAGTACGGTAGTTAATAATTTATGGAAAATAGGGAAAAAGGCTGTTTTATTAGCGCCAACAGGAAGAGCTGCTAAAGTTATTTCAGGTTATTCAAATAGGCAGGCGTTTACAATTCATAAAAAAATCTATTTTCCTAAAAAAAATAAAGCGGGTGGGGTAGATTTTACCTTACAACCAAACAAACATACCAATACTATTTTTATTATAGATGAAGCTTCTATGATTCCTGATAGTCCTAGCAATGCTAAGTTGTTCGAAAACGGTTCATTATTAGATGATTTAATGTCATATGTATATTCAGGTGTAAATTGTAAAATTATTTTTATTGGAGATACAGCTCAGTTACCTCCTGTAAAATTATCAATTAGTCCAGCTCTTGATGCACAAAAATTGGAGTTAAATTATAATAAAATAGTAACTGAAATTGAATTAAATGAAGTAATGCGACAACATTCAGATTCAGGAATTTTAATAAATGCTACAGAGCTGCGTTTAATTTTAGCGAATAATGGCTTTGATGAATTTAAATTTCAGTTAGGTTTTCCTGATTTGATTAGACTAGTTGATGGGTATGAAATAGAAGATGCTATTAATACTGCTTACGATAATATTGGAGTAGAAGATACCGCTTTTATTGTACGTTCTAATAAAAGAGCCAATCAATACAACCAGCAAATTAGAAGTAAAATTAGAGGGCAAGAAAATGAGATTTCAACTGGAGATTTTGTGATGGTAGTAAAAAATAATTATTTCTGGTTAAAAGATTCTAATGATGCAGGTTTTATTGCTAATGGAGATATTTGTGAAGTTTTACAAATTTATAATACCAAAGAATTGTATGGATTTAGGTTTGCAGAAGTGAAAGTTAGAATGATTGATTACCCAAATCAAAAACCATTTGATACTGTTTTATTATTAGATACTTTAACATCTGAATCACCTTCACTTACTTATGAAGAATCAAATAAACTGTATCAAGAAGTGGGGAAGGATTTTGCTCATGAAAAATCAAAATACAAACAATTTTTGGGAATCAAAAAGAGTAAATATTTTAACGCCTTGCAAGTTAAGTTTTCTTATGCTGTTACTTGTCATAAATCGCAAGGAGGGCAGTGGAAAACAGTATTTATTGAACAACCATATTTACCAGATGGGCAAAATATAGAATATTTAAGATGGTTGTATACTGCAGTAACTAGAGCACAAGAAAAAGTGTATTTAATAGGTTTTAAAGATGAATTTTTTAATTAACATTTTAAAAGAGTCCTATTTAAATAAATCCATTCCTGGAATGTTAGGCATTCCATCTTTGGCGGCGGCAGCTAATTCAGTTTCGCTAATGGTATTGGCTTTATCTAGTGCTTTATTTAAAGCTAAAACTAAATAATCTTCAATTTCCTCTTTGTCAGTTAATTCTTCGGCTATTGAAATACTTTTTACCAATCTATTGGCAGTAACTGAAACTTTGACCTTGCCATTACCTGCTTCACCATCAACAAAAATAGTATTTAATCTTGCTTTTGTTGCTTCTATTTTTTCTTGAGCTTCTTTAAGCTTTCCCATCATACTAGAAAAATCTCCAAACATTTTATTTAAATTTAACAAGTTACAAGCGCAAATATAGTATTTTTGCGGCTGAGAGAAAATATTCGTTAAAGTATATGATGTTAAGACCGCCAAAGGCAGAGAAGATTGAAAAGAAGTTAGAAATTCACGGGGATGTTAGAATTGATAATTATTATTGGCTAAATGAAAAAGAAAACCCAAAAGTTATAGGATATTTAAATGCCGAAAATACCTATTACAATTCTCAAACAGCTCATACAAAGCAATTTCAAGAAGATTTATTTCAAGAAATGAAATCTCGTATTAAAGAAGATGACGAGTCAGTTCCTTATAAAAAAAATAAATATTTTTATACTACACGTTATCAAAAAGGGATGCAATACCCCATTTATGCTCGTAAAAAAGAAACTTTAGAAGCTTCAGAAGAAATTATGTTCGACGTTAATAAAATGGCCGAAGGACATACATATTTTAAACTTTCTGGAATGTCGGTAAGTCCAAATAATAAGTATATTGCTTTTGGTGTTGATACCGTAAGTAGAAGGCAATACACGTTGCAATTTAAAAATCTAGAAACAGGTGAAATATTTCCTGAAAAAATAGAGAATACTACAGGAAGTTCATCTTGGTCAAATGATAATAAAACAATTTTTTATACCCAAAAAAATCCAATTACTTTACGTAGTGAAAAAATATTTAGACATGTATTAGGAACTGACCCTTCAGAAGATGTAGAAATTTATTTTGAGAAGGATGAAACTTTTAGTGCTTATGTTTATCGATCAAAATCAGATAAATATTTAATCATAGGTTCTTTTAGCACGGTTTCAACAGAATATCATATTTTAGAAGCTGATAACCCAACAGGAAAATTTAGAATTTTTCAACCACGAGAGCGTGATTTAGAATATAATATTGCGCATTATGGGGTGAGTTTTTACATACTTACAAATAAAGACAATGCTACCAATTTTAAATTAATGAAAACCACAGAAGAGGCTACATTAAAAGAAAACTGGTATGATGTGATACCACATAGAGAAGAGGTATTGTTGGAAGATATTTCCATTTTTAAAAATTTTTTAGTAGTTGAAGAGCGTTTTAATGGTTTAAATAAAATTAGAATTATTCGTTGGAATGATTCTGAAGATTTTTACTTGCCTTTTGATGAAGAAACTTATTCTGCAGGTGTTTATTACAATCCTGAGTTCGATACTAATATTATTCGTTATGGATATAATTCAATGACAACTCCAAGTAGTGTAATAGATTTTAATGTAGATAATAAAACAAAAGAAATAAAGAAAGAGCAAGAAGTTTTAGGAGGTAAATTTAATAAACAGAATTATATAAGTGAAAGAATTTGGGCAACATCAAAAGATGGAACTAAAATTCCTATTTCATTAGTCCATCATAAAAATACCTCTTTAACCAAAAATACCCCATTGTTATTGTACGGATACGGATCTTATGGTTATACTATTGATGCTGGTTTTAGCACTACACGTTTAAGCTTGTTGGATAGAGGTTTTGTATTTGCAATTGCTCATGTGCGTGGAAGTGAATATTTAGGTAGAAAATGGTATGATGAAGGTAAACTATTTCATAAAATGAATACGTTTACCGATTTTATAGATTGTGCAAAGCATTTAATATCAATAGGATATACGTCTAAAAATCATTTATATGCAAGTGGTGGATCGGCTGGAGGTTTATTAATGGGAGCTGTTATTAATATGAATCCTGAGCTGTTTCATGGAGTTTTAGTTTCTGTCCCTTTTGTTGATGTTTTAACCACGATGCTTGATGACTCAATACCTTTAACAACGGGCGAATATGATGAATGGGGAAATCCTAATGAAAAAGAATATTATGATTATATGAAATTATATTCACCCTATGATAATGTATCAAGACAAAATTATCCGAATATGCTTGTAACAACTGGTTTACATGATTCTCAAGTGCAATATTTTGAACCAGCAAAATGGGTAGCAAAACTTAGAGAGTTTAAAACAGATAAAAATATTTTATTGATGCATACCAATATGGAAGCCGGTCATGGCGGTGCTTCTGGACGTTTTGATTCATTAAAAGAAACAGCTAGAGATTATAGTTTTCTAATAGATTTAGAAGGAAAATCATAATTTTAAAAAAATATTATTAAATTTGCACGTTGTAGATTATTATTCATAATTCATTTTTTGAATATTTCATATTTTGAATTAAACTCTTAAAAATGACACAAAATACCGGTATAAGTAACAATATTCTAGACCTTATTGGTAGTACTCCTTTAATTAAGCTTAATAAAATAACCAAAAACCTTCCAGGTAATTTCTATGCTAAGTATGAAGGGTTTAACCCTGGACATTCTATGAAAGATAGAATTGCATTGTATATAATTGAAGAAGCTGAACGCCAAGGAATACTAAAAAAAGGTAGTACTGTAATAGAGACTACTTCAGGAAATACTGGCTTTAGTATGGCTTTAGTTAGTATTATTAAAGGTTATAAGTGTATTTTAGCTGTTAATTCTAAAGCTTCCGCTGGAAAAATTAACATGTTAAAGGCTATGGGAGCCAAGGTTTATGTATGTCCAGCGCATGTTAGTGCAGACGATCCTCGCTCTTATTATGAAGTTGCCAAAAGATTGCATAATGAAACAGCTAATTCAGTATACATTAATCAATATTTTAACGACTTAAATACAGAAGCTCATTACAGATCTACTGGTCCTGAAATATGGAAACAAACAAATGGGGAAATCACTCATTTGATTGCTGCTAGTGGTACAGGAGGAACAATTTCAGGTGTGGCTAAGTATTTAAAAGAACAAAATCCTAAAGTAAAAGTTTTAGGAGTTGATGCTTTTGGATCTATTTTAAAGAAATTCCATGAAACAGGAGAATTTGATAAAAATGAAATTTACCCATACAGAATTGAGGGATTAGGAAAAAATTTAATTCCTACAGCAACTAATTTTGATGTTATTGATACCTTTGAAAAAGTTACAGATGAGTCTGCTGCACATAGAGCTAGAGAATTAGCGATAACTGAAGGGCTATTTACAGGTTATACAAGTGGTGCTGTTGTACAAGCAGCTATGCAATACAATGAGATGGGAATGTTTAATGAAAATTCTAAAGTAGTATTAATTCTGCCAGACCATGGTTCTCGGTATATGGAGAAAATTTATAGTGATGATTGGATGAAAGAGCAAGGTTTTTTTGACGCAAAAAAACAAGCTCATGAACAAGTTGAATACATTAAGTAAATAAAATATAAATTAATTAAAAGGAGCTGGAAATTTTTTTCAGCTCTTTTTTTGTTTAATTTACATTTGAATAGCATAAAAAAAATTACGTAATTTGCACTATCGTAAATATGCTTTTAAAAGTGCTATTTATGTTTAAATATATACAATGAAAGACTTATTTGAAAGAATTATAAAAGACAAAGGTCCGTTAGGGAAATGGGCTAAGCAAGCAGAAGGTTATTATGTTTTTCCAAAGTTAGAAGGTGAAATTTCTAATAGAATGGTTTTTAATGGTAAAAATGTAATTACTTGGAGTATTAACGATTATCTAGGTCTAGCAAATCACCCTGAAGTTAGAAAAGCTGATGCAGAGGCTGCTGCAGAATATGGAATGGCATATCCAATGGGTGCTAGAATGATGTCAGGGCATACGAAATACCATGAACAATTAGAAAAAGAATGTGCTGAATTTGTTGATAAAGAAGCAGCATATTTAGTAAACTTTGGATATCAAGGTATGGTTTCTGCAATTGATGCTTTAGTTAGCAAACATGATGTTATTGTGTATGATATCGATTCACACGCTTGTATTATTGATGGGGTTAGATTACACCATGGTAAACGCTTTACATATCAACATAACGATATAGAAAGTTTAGAAAAGAATTTGCAACGAGCTTCTAAAATTGCAGAAGAAAACAATGGCGGTATTTTAGTAATATCAGAAGGTGTTTTTGGTATGAGGGGTGAACAAGGTAAATTGAAAGAAATAGCCGCTTTAAAAACCAAATATAATTTTAGATTATTAGTTGATGATGCACATGGTTTTGGAACTTTAGGAGAAGGAGGAAGAGGAACAGGTTTTGAACAAGGTGTGCAAGATGAAATTGATGTGTACTTTGCAACCTTTGCAAAATCTATGGCAGGAATAGGCGCTTTTTTTGCGGCAGATAAAGATATAATTCAGTACTTACAATACAATATGCGTTCTCAAATGTTTGCAAAATCTTTACCAATGCCAATGGTAAAAGGAGCTTTAAAACGTTTGGATATGCTTAGAACAATGCCAGAACTTAAGGCCAAGTTATGGGAAAATGTAAACGCTCTTCAAAATGGGTTAAAAGAAAATGGTTTTAATATAGGAAAAACAAATACTTGTGTAACGCCTGTATTTTTAGAGGGTGATATACCTGAAGCTATGGCTATGGTAAATGATTTAAGAGAAAACTATGGAATTTTCTGTTCTATAGTGGTATATCCTGTTATCCCTAAGGGATTAATTATTCTTAGGTTAATTCCAACGGCAACTCATAATTTAGATGATGTAAAAGAAACTATTGAATCTTTCTCAGCAATTAGATCTAAACTTGAAAAAGGTATTTATAAACGTATCGCAGCATCAATGATTTAATTTATAAAGAAATACAAATAAAAAAAGACCTTTTAATTAAAAGGTCTTTTTTTATTTGTATTATATAATAGTAATTCTTTAATAACCTTCTGAAAGGTTTTTAAGCATATTTTTATTTATAATTTTAATTTTTTTTCCTATTAAATCTATAACGCCATCTTTTTTAAGGTTAGACAATAATCTAATAGCAGATTCTGTTGCAGTTCCAATAGTATTAGCAATCTCTTCTCTAGTTAAAACTACATCAATACAACCTTCATTATCAATTCCAAAAATATCCTCTAAATTTAATAAAGTTTCAGCAAGTCTATCCTTTACAGGTTTTTGTGCCATTTGTGAAATAGAAGTATTTGCTTGACTTAATTGAAGCGATATATTGCGTATTAAATTTAAAGAAAATTGAGGGTTGTCTCTTATAGAATCTAAAATATCGCCTTTAGGAATAAAACAAACATGCATATCTTCTAAGGCAGTAGCATTTAAACCTACAGGCTCATCACTTAGAATAGATCTATGGCCTAAAATATCACCACCTTTAATAAATTTAATGATTTGTTCTTTACCGTTAGTATTTAATTTAGTCAATTTACATTTTCCATCCCTAATACAATAGAGCCCATTAATAGAGTTTCCTTCAGTCATTAAATTCTCACCTTTTTTTATGAGGAGTGAAGTTTTATGTTCTGAAAATCTTTCTAATTCTTCGTGAGTTAAAGTTTTCAAAGCGTTAAAACGCTTCATAATACATTGTCCACATTTTGACATATAATCTCGATTAAATTAATCTTGTAGTAAAACGCTCAAATGTACAAAATTAAATGATATTTATCATACTTAAAAGGGAATAATTGAATAGTTTTGTGGTGTATTTAAAAAACTATGAGCCAAAATAATTGTTATCATTGTGGAGCCGATTGTGGTAAAAAACCAATTGAGTTTGATGAAAGAAAATTTTGTTGTAACGGGTGTAAAACAGTTTATGAAATATTAAATGCAAACGAGTTAACTTGTTATTATGATTTTGAAGCTTCACCAGGAACTATTCCAAGTGATATTAAAGGTAAATATAATTATTTAGAAACACCTGAAATTATTGAAAAGCTATTAGAGTTTGATGATGGTACTACTTCAGTTGCTGAATTTTATATTCCAAGTATTCATTGCAGTTCTTGCATTTGGGTGTTAGAAAATTTAAATAAGATAAATAATGGGGTTACCACTTCTATGGTTAATTTTCCTAAAAAAACGGTTCGTATAACTTTTAAAAACAGTTCTACAACTTTAAAAGATGTGGTGGAACTTATTACTTCTATAGGTTACGAACCTTATATTAGTTTAGATGATGATGAAGGAAGAAAAAGTACTGTTGACAAAACGTTAATATATCAAGTTTCAATTGCTGCTTTTTCATTTGGTAATATTATGCTATTATCTTTTCCAGAATATTTTCAGGTAGATGAATTTTGGTTAGAAAAATACAAACATTTGTTTAGGTATTTAATGTTTGTAATGGCAATTCCAGTAGTGTTTTATTCTGCTAAAGATTATTTTATATCGGCATATAAAGGGTTACGTCATAAAATTTTAAATATTGATGTGCCTATAGCTTTAGGAATTTCAGTTTTGTTTATTAGAAGCTCAATTGAGATTATGTTAGATATAGGTTCTGGCTTTTTTGATAGTTTGGCAGGGTTGGTATTTTTTCTATTACTAGGAAAATTTTTTCAACAAAAAACCTATAACTTTTTATCTTTTGAAAGAGATTATAAATCGTACTTTCCAATTGCTGTAACTAAAATTAACAAAGGGAAAGAAGTAAATATTGCTGTAAAAGATATTCAAAAAGGAGATAGGCTTTTAATTAGAAATGAAGAATTGATTCCTGTTGATGGTATTTTAATTAATGGAAATGCTGCAATTAACTACAGTTTTGTAACAGGGGAATCTTTGCCTGTGATGAAGCAATCAGGAGATAAATTATTTGCAGGTGGAAAACAAACATCTGGAGCCATTGAAATGGAAGTAATTAATACAATTGCTCAAAGTTATTTAACTCAACTTTGGAGCAACGATGTGTTTAGTAAAAATAATGAAAAAACGATAAAAAATATTACAGATTCAATTAGTAAGTATTTTACAATAGCAATTTTATTGATTGCTTTTTTTGCTGGTATTTTTTGGTATTTTTATAATCCCCAAATGGTTTTTAATGTAGTAACCGCAGTTTTAATTATAGCGTGCCCTTGCGCATTGGCTTTGTCTGCTCCGTTTTCCTTTGGCAATATTTTACGAATTTTTGGATATAAAAAATTCTATTTAAGAAATGCTGAAACTATAGAAAATATTTCCAAAATTGATACCATTATTTTTGATAAAACAGGAACCATAACTTCAAGTGATAAAGCACAATTAATTTATAAAGGAGAAGATTTAACGTTAAAAGAGTTAAGAGCTTTAAAAACTGTTTTAAGAGCATCTAATCATCCTTTGAGTAGAACGCTCTATGACTTTTTAGAAGACGAACCTTTTGAAGAATCTCCAATAAATTTTGAAGAAATATTAGGTAAAGGTATTGAAGCTACCGTCAATAATTTAACTATTAAATTAGGGTCTTCAAGTTTCGTTAATGCAATTTCAGAAAAAACAAATGAAACTTCAATACATATAAAAATCAATCATAAAATAAAAGGAAGTTTTACTTTTAAAAATAGTTACAGAGAAGGAACAAAAGAAGTTTTTGAAACTTTAGCAAAACATTATAAACTAGTTATTCTATCTGGAGATAATGATGGAGAAAAACCTTATTTAGAAACCTTATTACCTAAAAATACAGTTTTTCAATTCAATCAAAAACCAGAAAACAAACTCAACTTTATTAAGAAACTACAAGAAAAAGGAGCTCATGTGATGATGATTGGCGATGGCTTAAATGATGCAGGTGCATTAGCACAAAGTAATGTTGGGATTGCAATTTCTGAAGATGTAAATGTGTTTTCACCAGCCTGTGATGCTATTTTAGACGCAAAACTTTTCAACAAATTGCCAAAGTTTTTAACACTTTCTAAAAAAACTATTTCAATTATTAAAGCCAGTTTTATACTGTCTTTTTGTTACAATTTAGTTGGGATGTCATTTGCTTTAACAGGGATGTTAACCCCTATAGTTGCAGCAATTTTAATGCCTTTAAGTTCTATTACTATAGTGGTTTTTGTAACAATTTTAACCAATTGGGTATCAAAAAAATTATAGAACTTAAAAAAAGTAAATCAATTTTTGCGTAAGTTTATATGATAATTATCATTTTATTTGCAATTAGTAAATGATATTTTTGTCATTAAAAATCAAAAGAAAACTAGTAACTAAAAAATGGAAGTAGTCTACATAACAATAGGCGTGAGTATTGTTGTTGCCGTATTTTTTTTCATTGTATTTATAAAGTCAGTTAAGTCTGGGCAGTATGAAGATACGCATACACCAGCCGTACGGATGTTGTTTGATGATGAATTGGTTACTGAAAAAAAGGACAAAATCAAAAAAGTAAAATCAAAATAAAATCAAAAATAACTAACAATTAATCAAACAAGTATGGAAAAAGAACAGTTTTATTATGACAATAAAATCGTAAAAATGTTTCTTTGGGCTACAATTCTGTGGGGAGTTGTAGGAATGTTAGTAGGGCTTTTAGTAGCGCTACTTTTTGTTTTCCCAGGATTATTAGAATTTACAGGAGCTGAAAATGCTATTTCGTGGTTAAGTTTTGGACGATTAAGACCATTACATACCAATGCAGTAATTTTTGCCTTTGTAGGTAATGGTATTTTTTTAGGAGTTTATTATTCAACTCAAAGACTGCTTAAAGCAAGAATGTTTAACGATGTTTTAAGTAGAATTCATTTTTGGGGTTGGCAAGCAATTATTGTTGCCGCTGCAATTACGTTACCTTTAGGTTTAACATCTTCTAAAGAATATGCAGAATTAGAATGGCCAATAGATATTGCCGTTGTTTTAATTTGGGTAGTTTTTGGAATCAACCTTATTGGTACTATCTTAAAAAGAAGACAAAGACATATTTATGTAGCTATATGGTTTTATATTGCTACATTAGTTACTATTGCGGTTCTTTATATATTTAACAATTTAGAAATGCCAGTATCTGCATTTAAAAGTTACTCAGTATATTCTGGAGTACAAGATGCATTGGTACAGTGGTGGTACGGACATAATGCTGTTGCATTTTTCTTAACAACACCAATTTTAGGTTTAATGTATTATTTTGTGCCTAAGGTTGCGAATAGACCTGTTTATTCATATAGATTATCTATTATTCATTTTTGGACATTAATATTCTTATATATTTGGGCAGGACCACACCATTTATTATATACAGCTTTACCAGAATGGGCTCAAAACTTAGGAACTGTATTTTCTGTAATGTTAATTTTCCCATCTTGGGGAGGTATGATAAACGGTTTACTAACACTGCGTGGTGCTTGGGATAAAGTACGTGAAAATCCTGTGTTAAAATTCTTTGTAGTTGCAATTACTGGTTATGGTATGGCAACCTTTGAAGGTCCAATGTTATCATTTAAAAACTTAAATGCAATTGGACATTATACTGATTGGATTGTTGGGCACGTGCATATTGGAGCTCTAGCTTGGAATGGATTTATGATTGCTGGTATTGTATATTGGTTAGCAGAAAAATTATGGAAAACACCATTATATTCTAAAAAATTAGCCAATACTCATTTTTGGCTAGGAACTTTAGGTATCCTGTTTTATGCAATACCTTTATATGTTGCAGGTTTTACACAAGCATTTATGTGGAAACAATTCAATCCTGATGGAACTTTAGTTTATGGTAACTTTCTTGAAACCGTAACACAAGTAATTCCAATGTATGCTATGCGTGCTATTGGTGGTACTTTATATTTAACAGGTTTCATTTTGTTAGCAATCAATATTATTAAAACTGCAAAAGCTGGTTCAACCGTTGAAGATGAATTAGCAGAAGCAGCACCATTGAAAAAAATTAGTGGGCAAAGAGTTGCTGGTGAAGGATTCCATACTTGGCTAGAAAGAAAAGTAGTGCTATTTTCTATTTTAACTACTGTAGCTATTTTAATTGGGGGTTTAGTTGAAATTGTTCCTTTATTATTAGTAAAATCTAACGTGCCAACTATCGAAAGTGTTAAACCATATACACCGTTAGAATTAGAAGGTAGAGATATTTATATTAGAGAAGGTTGTAATAACTGTCACTCACAAATGATTCGTCCTTTCCGTTCTGAAGTTGAACGTTATGGTGAGTATTCTAAAGCAGGTGAATTTGTTTATGATTTTCCATTTTTATGGGGATCTCGTAGAACTGGGCCAGACGTTCATAGAGTTGGAGGAAAATATAATGATAATTGGCATTTTAACCATATGTTAGATCCTAGATCTACATCGCCAGGATCTATTATGCCTCGTTACGCTTGGTTAGTTAAAAATGATATAAATGCTTCTAATTTAGAAAATAAAATGAAAGGGTTAGTCTCTTTAGGAGTGCCATACTCTGACGAGGATATTAGTGGAGCAAAACAAGCACTTTTAACCCAAGCTAAAGAAATTGAAAATAACTTAAGACAAGATCCAGAGTTTGTTAAAAATTATGGATCAAGCAATATCCAAAATAAGGAAATTGTAGCATTAATTGCTTATTTGCAAAGATTGGGTACAGATATTAAAACAACTAAAACAGCATTAAAATAATTTGTATGTTAAAATTTATAAAACATAATTTAGCAAGTATTGATGGTGTTGAAATTTATCCTATAATTTCACTTGTACTGTTCTTTGTAGTTTTTATTACTATGGTAGTTTTTGTATTTAAACTTCCAAAAAGAAGAATAGATGAGGTAAGTCAAATGCCATTATTAGATAACGATAATAATACTAAAGAAATTACTCATGAATAAAAATTCAGAAAATATATCGGGATGGAAAAAGTTGATGAAATCTTTAACCAAAGCCCACGATTTAGGAACAGAAGAAGACATAATGTTAGACCATGATTATGATGGTATTAAAGAATTAGATAATGTATTACCACCTTGGTGGTTAGCAGGATTTTATATTACTATTGCTGCAAGTATATTTTATTATATAATGATTTTTGGTTTTGGAAAATATAATCAATACGATGAGTTAGCGGCTGAAATCGAAACAGCAAAGCAAGAGGTAGAAGCCTATAAAGCAGCCAATCCTGAAAAGTTTGATGATTCAAATATTGTTGCTTTTACCGATGAAGAAAATTTAGCTAAAGGAGCTGAATTATTTACAACTAAAACTTGTACTGCTTGTCATTTATCTGATTTAGGAGGAAGTATTGGCCCAAATTTAACAGATGACAAATGGATTTTAGGAGGTGGAGTTAAAAATATTTACAATACCATAACTAATGGAGGTCGACCAGGAAAAGGAATGATTGCTTGGGAAAGCACTATTAGTAGAGAAGAAAGAATACAATTAGCCAGTTATATAATTTCAATGCAAGGAACTCAACCTGCAACTCCAAAAGCTGCAGAAGGTGATATTACTTGGCCTGAAGAATAGTATTTAAAAAATTAGTCTTCGCTAGAAGACTATGTTTTTGATTTTTTTAGTTAGTAGTATAGGCTGTTTTTTTAATTTTTGTCACTTTTGTATCAAGATGGATAAGTAATTAACCATAAATTTGTAAGGTGAAAAAAATTAGAAAACAGCCTTTTTTATTTAAATATGGAACAACAAGAAAACTTTAGAGATTCTATTGGAACAATAGACGAAAGAGGGAAAAGAAATTTTATCTTTCCTAAAAAACCAAAAGGAAGATATTACAATTATAGAACATTTGTTAGCTGGATTTTATTAGCATTTTTTTTAGCAGCTCCATTTATTAAAATAAAAGGAAATCAATTTTTATTATTTAATGTATTAGAAAGAAAGTTCCATATTTTTGGATTTCCTTTTTGGCCTCAAGACTTTCATTTACTAGTAATTTCATTATTGGTAAGTGTTGTTTTTGTAATATTATTTACTGTAGTTTTTGGTCGGATTTTTTGTGGATGGATGTGCCCTCAAACTATTTTTATGGAAATGGTTTTCAGAAAAGTGGAGTATTTAATAGAAGGTGATAGAAATAAACAAATAAAATTAGAGAAACAACCTTGGAATGCTGAAAAAATTAGAAAGAGAGTCACTAAATGGATCACTTTTTTTATTATTTCATTCTTTATATCAAATGTATTCCTAGCCTATGTTTTAGGTTCTGATGTAGTTTTGGGATATATTACAGATGGTCCAATAACCCATTTAGCTACCTTAATAAAATTATTAGTTTTTACAGCAGTTTTTTATTTTGTTTTCGCTTGGTTTAGAGAACAAGTATGTATTATTGTTTGTCCTTATGGTAGATTGCAAGGAGTTTTATTAGATAATAAATCTATTAACGTAGCTTATGATTTTGTTAGAGGTGAAGGTGAAAGTGGTAGAAAAAAATTAAGAAAAGGAGAAAATAGGGAAGAATTAGGTCATGGTGATTGTATAGATTGTAAGCAATGTGTTCAAGTATGTCCAACAGGAATTGATATAAGAAATGGTACTCAATTAGAGTGTATCAACTGCACCGCTTGTATTGATGCGTGTGATGCAATTATGGATACATCGGGATTTGATAGAGGCTTAATTCGTTACGCTTCTGAAGATAATATAGAGAAAAAAGAAAAGTTTAAATTCAACGCACGTTTAATAGCCTATTCAGCAATTTTAACCATCTTAATTGGTGTTTTAATTACCATGTTATTTTTACGTAATGATGTTGAAGCAACTGTGCTACGTCTTCCAGGTCAAACATTTCAAAGTACTACAACAACTATTAAAAACGTTTATACAATAAAATTAATTAATAAAACTACTGAAACCATTGAAAATGTTGATGTAAAGTTAATTTCACATGAAGGAACTGTTACTATGGTTGGTGGTGCTGTTAATATAGAAAAACAAGGACTTAAAGAAGGAACTTTATTTATTGAAATTAATAAAAAAGATTTAACTTCGTCAAAAGAGAAACTTAAAATTGGAATTTATTCAAATGGTAAATTAATTGAAACTACTTCAACTAATTTTACGGGACCTATAAAAATAAATTAAATGAAATTAAAACTAACTTGGCCTGCAGGAATTATAATTTCCATAGCAGCATTTGTAATATTTATCTTGTACTTTGTGTTTAAAGTAACCTTTTTGCCTGAATACAACCATTATTTAGTATCAGAAGATTATTATAAAGATGAATTAAATTACCAACAAGATATTGATAAATTAAAAAATGCTGTTTTATTAAGAGAAGATGTAACCATCCAAAAAGTGAAAGAAGGATTATTAATTAACTTTCCTTCTAATTTCAATTTTGAGGAAATAAAAGGAAGCATTTCATTTATGAGGATGTCTAACAATAAAATCGACTTTAAATTTCCAATTAAACTTGATTCACACAAATTTTTAATCAAAGATGAATCTTTAGTTGATGGTAGATGGGACGTTAGAGTTGATTGGAGTATAAATGAAAAAAACTATTTATTTAAACAAAAACTGACCTATTAAATATGCTTTGGACTGCACTTGTTTTAGGTTTGGCTGGCAGTTTTCATTGCATTGGTATGTGCGGACCAATTGCTTTTGTAATTCCTGTTGATAGAAGTTCTAAAACTAAATTAATTTTTCAAACTTTTTTATATCATTTAGGAAGGCTGATAAGCTATTCATTTATAGGAATGCTTTTTGGTTTAATTGGTAAGGGGTTATATTTAGCTGGTTTTCAACAGCGGTTATCTATTTTAATGGGGGTAATAATGATACTACTAGTAATTATTCCAGTTACCATTTTCAATAAATTTAATTTTTCAAAACCTTTATATAAAATTATAGCTAAAGTCAAATCTAAATTAGGACTATACCTTAATAAAAAATCTAATAAAGCATTATTTTCAATTGGTTTTTTCAATGGTTTTTTACCTTGTGGATTGGTATATATGGCTTTAATTGGTTCAGTTTCTACTGGAAACAGTATCCAAGGAGCTTTATATATGGCAGTATTCGGTGTAGGAACAATTCCAATGATGACAGGTGCAATTTTGTTAGGAAATTTTGTAAATTTATCTTTACGAACAAAAATTCAAAAAGTAATACCTGTTTTTGTTGTTATTATCGGATTATTATTTATTTTGCGAGGATTAGGATTAGGAATTCCTTATGTTTCTCCATCTGATGCGAAACTGCAAATTTCTAATAACCCAGCAGAATGTGTAACCGTTGAAAATAATGATTAATAGTGCAAGATACTCCTAAACTTACCATTGAAGATTTTAATAAAGCAACTTCAAATAAAGAATTATTACAAATAATTAAAGAAAAAAAAATTCCAATAGATAAAGTATCTAAAAAGTTATTTTATGAGGATGAATTACGTAAGCTTCAAATAGAATTGGTAAAACTGCAACAATGGGTTTCTAAAAATAAAAAGCGTGTTGCTATTATTTTTGAAGGACGTGATGCTGCTGGTAAAGGAGGTAACATAAGAAGGTTTACAGAGCATTTAAACCCTCGATCTATGAGAGTTGTGGCATTAACAAAGCCTACAGAAGTAGAACAAGGTCAATGGTATTTTAGAAGATATATTAAAGAACTACCAAACGCAGGTGAAATTGTGTTTTTTGATAGAAGTTGGTATAATAGAGCTGTTGTAGAACCAGTAATGGGATTTTGTAATGATGCTCAATATCAAAACTTTATGGTACAAGTACCAGAGTTCGAGCATATGCTATATGAAGATGGATTGATATTAATAAAGTTTTGGTTTTCAATTTCAAAAGACGAACAGTTAGCAAGGTTTAACGCCCGTTTGGGAACACCTTTAAAACGTTGGAAATTTAGTCCAGTAGATAGAAAGGGGCAGGAGCTTTGGAATAAATATACTCATTACAAAGAACAAATGTACAGTAGAACTCATACAAGTTATAGCCCTTGGATTACAGTTAAAGCTAATGATAAAAAAATAGCACGTTTAGAATGTATTAGATATGTATTGTCTCAATTTAATTACGATGGTAAAGGTGAAGCATTAACAACGTTATTAACCGACCCTAATATAATTATGAGATATTATCGTTCATCCAAACAAATCGATTAACTATGAAAGAGAAAGAATTTAAACTAACGGAAGAAGGAGTAGAAATATTAAATACTAATAAAGGCTTAACAGCACTACTTTCTAAAGAACCTTATAATTTAGAAAAGGCCATTAGGTATGTAAAATATGAAAGAAAACTTAAAAAATTACAAATAGAATTAATTAGGCTACAGTCTTGGGCAATTAATCAAAATGAACGAATAATTGTACTTTTTGAAGGACGTGATGCTGCAGGTAAGGGAGGAGCAATTAGAAGAGCTACAGAAAGAATGAACCCTAGACATTTAAGAATTATGGCATTACCTAAACCAACTGAAGACGAAAAAACTCAGTGGTATTTTCAACGTTATGTTAATCAGTTTCCCAAAGCTGGAGAAATTGTGTTTTTTGATAGAAGCTGGTATAATAGAGCAGTAGTTGAGCCAGTGAATGGATTTTGCTCTCAAGAGGAATATAAGGTTTTTATGAATCAAGTAAATGATTTTGAACGTATGATTACTGAATCTGGAATACGTTTGGTAAAAATTTATATGTCTATATCAAAAAGAGAACAAGCAAAACGTTTTGAAGATATTAAAAACAACCCTTTAAAACAGTGGAAAATGACTCCAGTTGATGAAAAGGCACAAGAATTATGGGATGTTTATACTGAATATAAAAACAAAATGTTTAGTGTTACAAAAGTAGGTCCAGTTTCTTGGAAAATTATAAAAGCCAATCGAAAAACCTATGCTAGGGTTGCTGCAATAAATCATATTTTGAAAAGTATCCCTTACGATAAAAATCTAGAAATATAAAAAAAGCCTGAATTTAAATTCAGGCTTTTTTTATATTAAAATTATCCTTATTCTTCTTCAACCAACACCCATTCACCTTTTTGAATTAAAGGAATTGCTTGTTTGTATTTTAAAGATTTATTTTCACCACTCATAACATTTTTAATAGTCACTTTTTCATTTCTACCAATTTTACGTTCAGAACGAACAATAGTTTCAACTACTTGAGGTTGTTGAGTTTGATTGGTTTGTGTACCTTCAGTAGGACTTTGATAATCTTCTTTACTCAACTGTACTTTTTCACGTTTTTGTTCTCTAGCTTGTGAAACTTGACTTGCATCTTGAGAAGGTAATTCACCTTTAAATAAGAAGGATAAAACTTCTTTATTTACTTTATCAAGCATACCATTAAATAATTCAAAAGATTCAAACTTGTAAATTAATAATGGATCTTTCTGCTCATAGGTAGCATTTTGAACAGATTGTTTTAATTCATCCATTTGACGTAAATGATCTTTCCAAGTATCATCAATAATGGCAAGTGTAATATTTTTCTCAAAATCAGTAACCAATCCTTTTCCACCTGTTTCATAAGCTTCCTTTAAATTAGTTACTACTTTTAATTCTTTTGTTCCGTCAGTAAAAGGAACTACAATTCTTTCGTATTTATCACCTTGGTTTTCATAAACATCTTTAATAACAGGATAAGCAGCTTTGGCGCTTCGTTCTAATTTTTCTTTGTAATGTTTATACACTATGTCAAAAAGCTGATCTGTTAGTTCTTGTTCAGATAAAGTTTTAAACTCTTCTTCTGTAAAAGGAGAACTAGTTGAAGAAAAACGGATTAATTCGAATTCAAAGTTTTGAAAGTCGTTTGTTAATTTGTTTTCTCTTACCAATAAGTTACAAGTATCATAAACCATATTTACAATATCAACTTGCAAGCGATCTCCATACAATGCATGACGACGACGTTTATACACTACTTCACGTTGCGAGTTCATAACATCATCATATTCTAATAAACGTTTACGAACACCAAAGTTATTTTCTTCAACTTTACGTTGAGCACGTTCAATTGATTTACTTATCATAGAATGTTGGATAACTTCTCCTTCTTGTAAGCCCATCCTATCCATCATTTTGGCAATTCTTTCAGAACCAAATAAACGCATTAAGTTGTCTTCTAATGAAACGTAGAATTGAGAAGAGCCTGGATCTCCTTGACGACCTGCACGACCACGCAACTGACGGTCAACACGACGAGAATCATGACGCTCTGTACCAATAATAGCTAAACCTCCAGCGGCTTTAACTTCATCAGATAATTTAATATCTGTACCACGACCAGCCATATTGGTTGCAATAGTTACTACACCAGCATTACCAGCTTGAGCAACTATGTCTGCTTCTTTTTTATGTAATTTGGCATTTAATACGTTGTGTGGTATTTTTCTAATGGCAAGCATTCTACCTAATAATTCGGAAATTTCAACAGAAGTTGTACCTACTAAAACAGGGCGACCTTGATTCACTAAGTTTTCAATTTCTTCAATTACTGCATTGTACTTTTCACGTTTGGTTTTATAAACTAAATCTTCTTTATCATTACGTTGTAGCGGTAAATTTGTAGGAATTTCAACAACATCTAATTTGTAAATATCCCAAAATTCGCCAGCTTCTGTAATGGCAGTACCTGTCATACCTGAAAGTTTTCGGTACATTCTAAAGTAGTTTTGAAGTGTAACTGTGGCATAGGTTTGAGTTGCAGCTTCAATTTTTACATTTTCTTTGGCTTCAATTGCTTGATGTAATCCGTCTGAATAGCGTCGACCATCCATAATACGGCCAGTTTGTTCATCTACGATTTTAATTTTATCATCCATAATTACATACTCCACATCTTTTTCAAACAGGGTATATGCTTTTAATAGCTGGTTCATTGTGTGAATTCGTTCGCTTTTGATACTAAATTCACGATATAATTCGTCTTTTTTATTTGCAGTTTCTTCTGGTGAAAGATTACTGCTATCTATTTCACCAATTTCAGTACTTAAATCTGGAAGTACAAAAAAGTTTTCATCACCATCATCTCCAGATAAAAAGTTAATACCTTTATCAGTTAGCTCAATAGAGTTGTTTTTTTCATCAATAACAAAATATAATTCTTCATCAATTTTTGGCATTTCACGGTTATTATCTTGCATGTAGAAATTTTCCGTTTTCTGTAAAAGTTGTTTGATGCCTTCTTGACTTAAAAATTTTATTAAAGCTTTACTTTTTGGGAGACCTCTGTATACACGAAGTAATAAAAATCCACCATCTTTAGTGTTACCTTCTTTAATTAATTTTTTTACTTCGGCTAAAACACCAGTTAAATAATTTCTTTGTATAGAAACAATTTTATCAACACTTGGTTTTAGTTCATTAAATTCGTGTCTATCTGCATTGGCTGTTGCACCCGAAATAATTAATGGTGTACGAGCATCATCAATTAATACTGAATCCACTTCATCAACAATGGCATAATTGTGTGGTCGTTGTACTAAATCGTTAGGCGAGTGCGCCATATTATCGCGTAAATAATCGAAACCAAATTCGTTATTTGTACCATACGTAATATCTGAATTATATGCCTTTCTTCTGGCATCAGAATTTGGTTGGTGATGATCAATACAATCAACACTTAAGCCATGAAATTCAAAAACAGGTCCCATCCAAGCGGCATCCCGTTTTGCTAAATAGTCATTAACGGTAACTACGTGAACACCTTTTCCAGTTAAAGCATTTAGATAAACAGGTAAAGTAGAAACCAATGTTTTACCTTCACCAGTCATCATTTCAGCAATTTTTCCTTGATGAAGTACAGAACCACCAATTAACTGAACATCATAATGAATCATATCCCAAGTAACTTCTTTTCCTTGAGCATTCCATTTATTTGCCCAAATAGCTTTTTCGTTGTCGAGTGTAATGTTTTCTCTAGTTGCAGAAAGTTCTCTGTCAAAAGGAGTTGCAGTAACGGTAATTGATTCATTTTCAGTAAAGCGTTTTGCCGTTTCTTTAATTACTGCAAAAGCTTCAGGCATTATTTCATTGAGTACTTTTTCAGAAGTTTCGTATGATTCATCTTCTAATTGATCAATTTCAGTATAAATTTCTTCTTTTCTATCAACATTTGCATCGTGTGCTTCATCTTGTAATGCTTTAATTTTAAGAGTTAAATCTTTTGTTGCATCATTTATTTTCTGCTTAAAATAATTTGTTTTATCTCTTAATTGATCGTTAGTTAAGTTTGCCATTTCACTTTCGAAAGTAGCAGCATTGGTAACTACAGGCTGAAGCAATTTCAAATCTTTCTTCTTTTTATCACCAACAAATACTTTAAGTACTGAATTTATAATACTCATAATTATTATTTCAAAATTTTATTATTGCCCTTTTTTAAAGGAGTTTTTTTGTTATTTTTTACTGTAAGCGAATTTAAAATATTTAAATTTTAATTGCCTTAAAATATGTTTAAATTTAAAGTTTAAAGCAAAAAAAAGTCTCAATTGAGACTTTTTTTGAAATTATAAATTATACCTAATATTCATCTTCATTCCAGAGATAATCTTCTTCGGAAGGGTAATCAGGCCATATTTCAAGAATTGATTCAAAATTCTCATCCTCATCTTCAATTTCTTGAAGATTTTCAACAACTTCTAATGGTGCTCCTGTTCTAATTGCATAATCAATCAATTCATCTTTTGTTGCCGGCCAAGGTGCATCTGCTAGATAGGATGCTAATTCTAATGTCCAATACATAATCTTTTTGTATTAAATTTTTTGCAAAAATAAATTTTTTAAACTAAGAAGCAAGTTATTTGTTGTTTTTTTTCACTTTTTGAAAGAACTTATTTTATTTTCTCAGGAATCCAACGTATTTCTTGAGCGTTATTATCCTTAGTCAATTTTCGTGCCAGTACAAAAAGAAAGTCAGAAAGTCTATTTAAATAAATTAAAATTTGTGTATCAACGGTGCTTTCATCACTAAGCTGAGCTACTATTCTTTCAGCTCTTCTACAAATACATCGGGCAATATGACAAAATGACACTGTGGTATGGCCACCTGGTAAAACAAAATGAGTCATTGGAGGTAATTCCTCATTCATATTATCTATTTCAACTTCTAATAATTGTACTGAATTGGTGTTAATTTGATGAATGTTTAAGCGTTCTTTTCCACTTTTTAAAACTTTCTTATCAGGAGGTGTTGCTAACATAGCACCTAAAGTAAAAAGCTCATTTTGAATTTTTATTAAAATATGTGAGGTATAATCGTCAATTTTTTGATCACGAATAAGCCCAATATATGAATTTAGTTCATCAACAGTTCCATAAGCTTCAATTCGTAAATGATATTTTGGGACTCTTGTTCCTCCAAATAATGAAGTTTGTCCTTTATCTCCAGTTTTTGTATATATTTTCATACGGTAAAAATAGTTAATATTTTAGTTAGACTCTAATTGTAAAATGTTGTTTTTTTTGTTCTTTTCTAAAAAATACAAAACCCCAATAAAAAGTATTAATAGTAACTGTAACTTGTGGATGTTTAATAATTTCTTGCCAAGCTTGTTGCATTTCTTGTGACCAATTAATATCATCAAAAATAAATACAGAATTGTTGTGTATAGATTTTAGGCAAATTTTAAAGTAGTTAATGGTAGCTTCTTTTTGATGATTTCCATCAAAGTATATCATATCATAAACATTATTTTTAATTGTTTTAGGTAAAGTGCTGTTAAAATTTCCTGTTATAAGCACAATATTTTGAAGGTTGAATTTTTGAAATAATTGTTCAGCAGCATTAGCTGTATTTTTACAACCTTCTAAAGTCGTAATATTTGCTTTAGGATTACCAATGCTTAAAGCAGAAGTACTCAACCCAACTGAAGTGCCAATTTCTAAAACATTTTGAATTTGAAAATACTCCACAATCCTAATTAATAGCAATGCTCTTTTTTGAGTAATTCCTGCCACTTTAGCAATATCAGCAATTTTTCGAACGTTATTTTTAAAAACCTTAGAGCCTTGTCCAAAATCAGTGACTTCAATTGCTTTTTTATTTTTAAAAAGTGATTGTTTAATTTTTTGGAATGCTATTGTTTTTTGTACACTTGTATTGGTATAAAAACATTGAGTAACTAAATGATAAACAAAAGGAGAATGCACTCCATGTTGATTAGTTGATGTTGTTAGAAATTTTAGATATGAAGTAAGTTTAAACCACATACAAGCTTATTTTAATGCGAAAATAGTTTAAAAATTATTTTAATACGCTATTTAAAATTATATTTGCCTTAACCTCCATAAAATTTATATGAAGAAATTATTTTATTACATTTTAGTTTTAGGTTTACTTTCGTCTTGTGTTTCTACTAAAAGAACAACGTATTTTCAAGGAGAACCATTAAAAAAAACAGATATTTATAAGTTAAATAATGAACCTTATAGGTTACAGGTTAATGATATACTTCATATTGACCTTAAAGCAGAGAACCCTGAACTAGTTGCGCTGTTTAAAACCAGTGCTTCAGTAGGTAGTGGTTCAAATACAGGAGGAAATCTTTATTTTAATGGATACACAGTTGATAGACATGGAAATATTAGAATACCGTACATTGGTGATTTAAATGTTTTAGGTTATACTGAAAAAGAAATTAGACAAAAAATTGAAATAGAATTACAAAAATTTTTAAAAAACACCGAATCGGTTTTTGTAACTGTTAAATTAGGAGGAATTAATTTTATTGTTACAGGTGAAGTAGGTTCTCCTGGGACTAAAAATTTACTACAAAACCAAGTTTCAATTGTAGATGCAATTGCGAACTCAGGAGAGATAACTTCTTATGGAAACAAACAAAACATTACCATAATTAGAAAAACATTAGATGGGGTAAAAAAATACAACGTAAACCTTACTGAAATAGAAGTTTTTGAATCTGAAAACTTTTATATAAAGCCAAATGATATTATTTATGTTGCACCATTAAAACAAAAATCTTGGGGGATAGGAACTACTGGATTTCAAACATTCTCTACAGTTGTTACCGTACTTTCATTTTTGGCAAGTACTGTTTTATTGGTTAAAAATTTATAATTTTAAATATGGATAATAAATTCAAATTTATTGAAAACCCAAGTGAACAAATTTCAAATATTAAAGATTATTTATTTAGAATTTTATACAATTGGAAATGGTTTGTTTTAACCATTGCTTTAGCCTTAGCCATAGCATATTATTTTAATATTTCTACAGAAAAAATTTATGGATTAAAAACTACAATTGTTGTAAAAGAAAAATCAAATCCGCTTTTTTCCTCAGGGACCAATATTGCATTCAATTGGGGAGGAGTTAGCGATAAGGTTGAATCTATTAGAAAAGCATTAATATCAAGATCTCATAATGAAAAAGTTGTGAGAAGATTGCAATTTTATGTTGATTATTTAAAAGAAGGTCGTTTCAGAAATGAAGATGTGTATGGAAAAACTCCTTTTGTGTTAAAATTGCAACCCAATCAATTTCAACTGCTGAATACTCTCATTAAAATTCAATTTATAGATAATGAAAAATTTACCTTAACGGTTGATTTTAATGAAGAAAACAATTACCGATTAATTAACTACACTAACGAAACAACCAAACCTTACACTTTTGAAAATGCTAAATTTTCAAAAACATATTTGGTAAATGAATATATAAACTTACCATTTTTAAAAGCTCAAATTGAACCAAAAGCTAGTAGTGTGAGTTCTTTGGCCGGACAATTTTATTATATTAAATTAAATTCCATTAACCAAATCACTAGTTTATATCAAGGTGTAAGCGCAAAAGGTTTGGCAGGAACTTCGTTAATAGAACTTACTTTAACCGGAACCAATAAAAATAGAATAGTAGATTTTTTAAACAAAACAGTTGAAGTTTTAGCTGAAGATGAATTAGAACAAAAAACAAATTACGCCAGAAGCACCAAAGAATTTATAGATGCACAATTTAAAAACACTTCCGATAGTTTAAAACTGATTGAAGATAAAATAGGGAAATTTAAACAAGACAATTTAATATATCAATTATCTGCTGAAGGAAGCGAAATATTTTCACAAACCACAAGTTTAGATAAAATTCAGAAAAGTTTAATAGATCGTATTGAGTATTTTAATATTCTTGAAAACTATATAAAAACTCATACAAGTTATACCAATATACCAGCCCCAGCAATTATTAATATCGAAGATGGATCCATATCTGAAATGGTAGGTAAGTTAACAGAGTTGTCAATTAAAAAAGATAAATTAAAAGGTGAAGTCACAGAAAATCATCCATCATTAATACAAGTTAAAAAAGATGTTGAAACTACCAGAACTGTTTTATTAGAAAATTTAACTTCTTTAAAAGAAATTACTAGAGTTACGCTTGAAAATAGTAAAAGAAGGCTAAGTAGTTATAACTACGAATTAAATAAACTTCCTAATAAAGAACAAAAATTATTAAATTATCAAAGAAAATATAGTTTAACAGAATCAAACTATGTTTTTCTTATGCAAAAAAGATATGAAGCCGAAATTGCAATAGCAGCAAGTGTTTCAGATATTTCTGTATTAGATACGGCTAAAGATACAGGACAAGGAGCAATTTTACCTAGAGTTTCATTTAATTATATGATTGCTTTACTGCTAGGTACCATTTTGCCATTATTTGTAATTATTGCTAAAGAAATTTTAGATACTAGAATACACACTACCGATGATATTGAACGAATTTCTCCAATTCCAATTCTTGGGGTTGTTGGTAGAAATACTGCAATTAATAATTTAGCAGTTTTTTTAAAACCTAAATCTACCGTTGCAGAATCTTTTAGAGCATTACGCTCCAATATTCAGTTTTTATTTACAAGGCATGTTAAAGGAAAATCAAAAACTATTATTACAACTTCATCTGTAAGTGGTGAAGGTAAAACTTTTTTATCAATCAATTTAGCAACAGTTTTTGCTATGGGAGGTAAAAAAACAATATTGGTTGGTTTAGATTTAAGAAAGCCTAGAATTTTTGATGATTTTGAATTGTCAAATGAAGTGGGTGTAGTTAATTATTTGATTGGAGAAGCATCTGAAGATGAAATTATTAAAAAAACAAAAATTCCAAATTTAGATGTAATTACTTCAGGACCTGTACCTCCAAATCCTTCAGAATTGTTAATTTCAGAGGCAACAGAAGATTTGATTAATAGCCTAAAAGATAAATATGATTATATAATTTTAGATACCCCTCCAATTGGTTTAGTTAGTGATGCAGTAGAATTATTAAAATATGCAGATTCTACTATTTATGTAATTAGACAATTATACTCTCAAAAGGGAATGTTAAAGATGATTAATGAGAAGTACAGTAAAGAAGAAATTTCAAATATTAGTTTTGTTTTAAACGATTTTAAAATTAACTATAAATATGGTTATGGTTACGGATATGGCTATGGCTATGGCTACGGTTATGGAAAATATGCAAAAGGATACCATCAGATTGAAAATAAATCTTTTTTTAAAAAGATATTTAATTGGAAAAAGAATAAATAGAAAAGTTACTTAACTAATCTATATAAGCTTTCCATTAATATAAACCTTTTCTATATGGTTATTGCCAAAAGAATAAGGTAAAAAATAATAACTAGGTATTTCTTTTGTAATTATAAAATTGGCTTTTTTTCCTTTGCAAATACTTCCATGCGTTTTTTCTAGACCCATTGCGTATGCTGCATTAATG
Source organism: uncultured Lutibacter sp. (assembly GCF_947493565.1). Classification (GTDB taxonomy): domain Bacteria; phylum Bacteroidota; class Bacteroidia; order Flavobacteriales; family Flavobacteriaceae; genus Lutibacter; species Lutibacter aestuarii. Next base: position 73,470 of record NZ_CANLRG010000001.1, read on the forward strand.
GTAGCTGCATTTATGGCTTCTTCTGGAGTCATTTTCATTTTAATACAGGCTGTGGAAACAACAAAATTCATATTTCCTGAAGGGGTAGAGCCAGGATTGTAATCTGTCGCTAAAGCTAATGGTAATCCAGCATCTATCATTTTTCTTGCAGGAGTGTATGGGATGCTTAAAAAGTAAGAACAAGATGGCAATGCTATTGGCATAGTGTTTGAGTTTTTTAGGGCTTCAATATCTTCAATTCTCATTTCCTCTAAATGATCTACAGAAAGAGCATTGAATTTTATCCCTGCTTGCACTCCGCCTATTGCTGTAAATTGATTTACATGAATTTTAGGTTTTAATCCATAGTTAGCTGCTGCTTGTAATAGTTTTTCAGTATCTTCAACACTAAAATAACCTGTTTCACAAAAAATATCAATAAATTCTGCCAAATGTTCTTGGGCTACAATTGGTAGAATTTCATGAATTACTTCATTTAAATACCCAACTTTATTGTTTTTATATTCTAAAGGTAGTGCGTGAGCGCCTAAAAAAGTCGCTTTAATGGTGATAGGGTAGACTTCATTTAATTTTTTTATAACTCTAAGCATTTTTAATTCTGCTTCCTTTGTTAAGCCGTACCCCGATTTAATTTCAACTGCCCCAGTACCTAACTTCATAACTTCCTCAACTCTTTTTGCAGATTGTTTGTAGAGCTCTTCTTCTGAAGTATTTTGTAATTTTTTAGCTGAATTTAAAATCCCTCCACCATTTTTCGCAATCTCTTCATAAGTCAGTCCATTTATTCTGTCAACAAACTCTTGCTCTCTATTTCCAGCATAAACTATATGAGTATGGCTGTCGCACCAAGTAGGAAGTACAATTTTCCCAGTGGCATCAATCAGTTGATCAGAAGTTATTTCTGATAAATCTTTCATTTGACCAAAATCTATAATGCAATCATCGTTAATTAATAAAAAAGCATTTTTAATAGTTGGTAAAACCTTCATGTCTTTTCCAGCTACCATTTTTTTTGGTGTATTTTCAACTTGAAGTAGCTCTTTAATATTAATAATTAATGTGGTCATTTTTCTTTAAATTTATGAATTCAAAGATAGAAATATTTTAAAGAGAATTAAGATGATTTTTTAGAATGATATATGTGACAAATGTCACTAAAATTATACGCAATTTCTAAGGTATAAACAACGAATTAAAGTATCTTTGCAAAAAATTTAAAAAAATGAATAAAGCCATTTATATAGCAACGAGTGAAGCTAATAGCGGTAAATCAATTGTAACTTTAGGACTAATGAGAATGCTGTTAGGAAAAACACCTAAAGTTGGGTATTTTAGACCCATAATAGATGATGTAAAAAAAGGAAAAAAAGACAATCACATCAACACTATTATTACACACTTTGACTTAGATATTAAACCCAATGATGCCTATGCTTTTACGAGGACCGAGTTTATAAATAAGCGGAATAAAGGAAAAGATGGTGAAATTTTTGATACTATTATTGAAAAGTATAAGGCTTTAGAAGAAAAAAACGATTTTATGTTGGTTGAAGGTACCGATTTCTCTGGAGAAGGTACTGCTATTGAGTTAGATGCTAATATTTTAATTGCAAAAAATCTTGGAATACCTGCAATTATTGTTTCTAGCGGAATTGGTAAAACATTAGAGGAGTTTATTGGAGGATTGCACTTGGCATATGATTCTTTTGAAGATAAAGAAGTTGAGGTAGTTGCTGTTATTGCAAATAAAGTGCAAGAAAAGAACTTAGAAATTGTTAAAAGTGGTGTTAAAAAGAATTTACCTAAAGATATTTTGGTAAATGCTATTCCACTTATTCCATCGTTAAATAATCCTACCATTAAAGAAATTGCAAAAGCAGTAGATGCTAAAGTTTTATTTGGTGAAGATCATATAAATAACCAAACCACTAGCTTTAAAGTAGGAGCAATGCAATTGCGTAATTACTTAACTCATTTAGAAGAAAATTGTTTAATTATAACTCCTGGAGATAGAGCAGATATAATTTTAGGTGCTTTACAAGCAAACATTTCTTCTAATTATCCATCAATGTCTGGTATAGTTCTTACAGGAGGTATCATTCCAGAAGAACCAATAGTTAAATTAATTGAAGGTTTGCCTCAAAAGCTTCCAATTCTATCTGTACAAGAAGGAACATTTGACGTTGCAAATAAAATTGGAGCAGTTCGCTCACATATGTACGCAGATAATAAAGAAAAAATTAATTTATCCTTAAATACGTTTGATAAGTATATTGAAATAGAAAAATTAAATGAAAAGTTAATAACATTTAAAGGAAACGGCATTACGCCTAGAATGTTCCAATACAACTTATTAAAAAGAGCTCGCAATATACGTAAGCATATAGTTTTACCTGAAGGGAATGATGATAGAATTATTACAGCCGCTGTTCGTTTAATTGAACAAGATATTGTTGATTTAACTATTTTAGGAAACAAAGATAAAATTGAAAATAAAATTCTTCGATTAGGTTTAAAATTAGATTTAAGCAAACTAAATATTATCAATCCAATTGAATCTGATTATTATGAAGATTTTACAAATACCTTATTTGATTTAAGAAAAAATAAAGGGTTAACCATTGATGTTGCAGCAGATTTAATGGGAGATGTTTCTTATTTTGGAACTATGATGGTTTATAAAGGTTTAGCGGATGGAATGGTTTCAGGAGCAGCTCATACTACACAGCACACTATTAGACCAGCTTTACAGTTTATTAAAACTAAGCCAGGAGTTTCTGTAGTCTCTTCAATATTTTTTATGTGTTTAGATGATAGAGTTTCAGTATTTGGTGACTGTGCTATCAATCCTAATCCAACTGCAGAACAGTTAGCAGAAATAGCAATATCATCAGCAGATTCAAGTAAAAACTTTGGAATTGACCCTAAAATTGCCATGCTCTCTTACTCATCTGGAGCATCAGGAAAGGGTGAAGATGTGGACATAGTAAGAAAAGCAACGGAAATAGTGAAACAAACTAGACCAGATTTAAAAGTAGAAGGACCTATTCAATACGACGCAGCTGTAGATGCTTCTGTAGGTAAAAGTAAATTACCAGAATCGGAAGTTGCAGGTCAAGCAAATGTTTTAATTTTCCCAGACCTTAATACAGGGAACAATACCTACAAGGCTGTTCAAAGAGAAACAGGAGCATTAGCAATTGGACCAATGTTACAAGGTTTAAATAAGCCTGTAAACGATTTAAGTAGAGGTTGTACCATAGATGATATTTTTAATACGGTTATTTTAACAGCAATACAAGCACAAGGAATATAAATGAAAATTTTAGTAATTAATAGTGGCAGTTCTTCAATTAAATATCAATTATTTAATATGCCTCAAGAAGAAGTTATTTGTTCAGGTTTAGTAGAAAGAATTGGTTTAAATGACGCCGAAATTCATTATAAATCAAATAAAAATAAGATTGATGAAGTTGTAAATATTCCAACCCATAAAGTTGGTTTAGAAAAGGTTGTAAGTTTGTTGTTAGATGAAAAAGTAGGAGTTATTAAATCTACTTCAGAAATTGAGGCAGTAGGTCATAGAGTGGTTCATGGAGGTAGTACATTTTCTAATACTACAGTAGTTAACCAAAAGGTAAAAGATAAAATAAAAGCATTATTTTCATTAGCACCACAGCATAATCCGCCAAACTATGAAGGAATTTTAGTTGCAGAAACTATTTTTCCAAATGCAAAACAAATTGCAGTTTTTGATACTGCTTTTCACCAAAGTATTCCAATTGAAGCTTATAAATACGCTATACCAAATAAATTTTTAAACGAAAAAAATATTCGTGTATATGGTTTCCACGGAACAAGTCATAAATATGTATCTGAAAAAGCAATAGCACATTTAAAACTTAAAAAATCTAATATTATTACCATCCATTTAGGAAATGGATGTAGTATGACCGCAGTTAAAAATGGAAAAAGCATAGATCATTCTCTAGGCTTTGGACCTGTTACGGGGCTTATTATGGGGAGTAGAAGTGGAGACATAGACCAAGCTATAATTTTTCATTTAGTAAATAATTTAGGGTATCAATTAGAAGAAGTAAAATCTATGCTACAAAACGAAAGTGGAATGTATGGGTTAACTGGATATAGTGATTTACGTGATATAGAATCTGAAGCTGAGAAAGGAAATAAAGAGTGTCAATTAGCTTTAGATATGAATGCTTATAGAATTAAAAAGTATATTGGTTCTTATGCAGCAATTATGAATGGATTGGATGCTATAGTTTTTACAGCTGGTATAGGTGAAAATTCTGACGTAATTAGAAAATTAGTTTGTACAAATATGACTTATTTAGGAATTGAATTAGATGAAGAGAAGAATAAAGTTAGAGCTAAAAAACTAACCGAAATTCATAAAGAAAATTCAAAAGTTAAAATATTAATTGTTCCTACGAATGAAGAAGTTGAAATAGCAAAACAGTCTTTTCAATTAATTAGTTAATAAAATAGATTATTTAAACAAAAAGCATTGAAGGTTTCAATGCTTTTTTTGTTTTAAAAATGAGCCAACAATTATTTTAAAGAGCCAATCATATCTTCAGGTTTAACCCAAGAATCATATTCTTCAGGAGTTACATATCCTAAACGAATAGCTTCTTCTTTTAAAGTAGTACCATTTTCGTGTGCTTTTGTTGCAATTTCAGCAGCTTTATAATACCCAATTTTAGGATTTAAAGCTGTAACTAGCATTAATGAATTATTTAAAAGTTCTTTAATTCTCTCATTATTTACTTTAATGCCTACAGCACAATTATCATTAAAGCTAACACAGGCATCACCCAATAAGCGAGCTGATTGTAAAAAATTAGCAGCCATCATTGGTTTAAAAACGTTCAATTCGTAATGTCCTTGAGTTCCACCAACAGTAATTGCTACATCATTACCCATAACTTGTGCACACACCATTGTTAAAGATTCAGCTTGAGTAGGATTAACTTTACCTGGCATAATGGAACTTCCAGGTTCATTTGCAGGTATCAATAATTCACCAATTCCTGAACGGGGTCCTGAAGCCATCATTCTAATATCATTGGCAATTTTATTCAATGAAACTGCTAACTGTTTTAATGCTCCATGGCTTTCCACAATGGCATCATGTGAAGCCAAAGCTTCAAATTTATTTTCGGCAGTTATAAAAGGCAACCCTGTAAACTCAGCAATTTTTTTGGCGACTAAAACATCGTACCCTTTAGGTGTATTTAAACCAGTACCAACAGCCGTTCCTCCTAGAGCTAATTCGGCTAAATGTGGCAATGTGTTTTGTAATGCTTTTAATCCGTGGTTTAATTGTGAAACATAACCAGAAAATTCTTGCCCTAAAGTTAAAGGAGTGGCATCCATTAAATGTGTGCGACCAATTTTAATAATAGTTTTAAATTCTTCAGATTTTACTTGAAGCGTATCTCTTAATTTTTTTATGCTAGGAATTGTAACTTCTACTATCATTTTATAACAAGCAATATGCATTCCTGTAGGGAATGTGTCGTTACTTGATTGTGATTTATTCACGTCGTCATTTGGTTGAATATTTTTTATTCCTTTACCTATAACTTTTCCAGAAATTTCGTGTGCTCTGTTAGCAATTACTTCGTTACAATTCATATTGCTTTGTGTTCCTGAACCAGTTTGCCAAATTACGAGTGGAAATTGATCATCAAGTTTTCCATCTAATATTTCATCACAAACGGTAGAAATTACATCTCTTTTTTCTTTTGATAAAACACCTAATTCACAATTTGCATGTGCAGCAGCTTTTTTAAGGTAGGCAAAGCCATAGATTATTTCTATTGGCATAGAGCTTGAAGAACCTATTTTAAAATTATTTCTAGAACGTTCTGTTTGAGCTCCCCAGTATTTATTTGCAGGAACTTTAATTTCTCCCATCGTGTCTTTTTCAATTCTGTACTTCATGTTATATTTTTAGTTTAAATATAAGTATTAAATTAATAAATTGTATGTTTTGCTATTATGTGCAACCAAAAAACATTAAATGAACTTCCTATAGAGCATTTACTTAAAATTACTTTTTAAAATCGTCACATTTTTTAATTTTTTTTCATTTACAAAGAGGATTAATCGCCTTTTATATCAACTATTTTCTTCTTCCATCGTATATTTGTAAGAGTTAAAATGAATTTCAAAAAACATATAATAAGATGTCTGAATTTAAATATCAAAAACCTTTTCCTATTACAAAGGACACTACAAAATATAAGTTATTAACTAAAGATTATGTTTCAGTTATAGAGTTTGATGGGAGAAAAATTTTAAAAGTTGCACCAGAAGGTCTTGAACTGCTTTCTCAAACAGCATATCATGATGTTTCTTTTTATTTACGTGCCTCTCATTTAAAAAAATTAGAAGCTATTTTAAAAGATCCTGAAGCTACGGATAACGATCGTTTTGTTGCTTATACTATGCTGTTAAACCAAATGGTAGCAGCCTCTGGAGAGTTACCAACTTGCCAAGATACTGGAACTGCAATTTGTGTAGCTAAAAAAGGAGAAGATGTTTATACTGGTGTAAATGATGCTGAATACATTTCAAAGGGGGTTTACAATACGTATCAAACGGATAATCTGCGTTTTTCTCAAATTGTTCCTCAAACAATGTTAGAAGAAAAAAATTCAGGCAACAACCTTCCTGCTCAAATAGATATTTATGCAGAAACAGGAAATAAATACGAATTTTTATTTATTACCAAAGGAGGTGGTTCAGGAAATAAAACTTATTTATATCAGATGACAAAGTCATTGTTAACAGAAGAAAACCTAACCAATTTTGTAAAAAAACATATTATGGATTTAGGCACTTCCGCTTGCCCACCTTATCATTTAGCTTTTGTAATTGGAGGTACTTCTGCTGAAGCTAATTTGGCTACTGTAAAAAAGGCATCTGCTGGTTATTTAGATCATTTACCAACCAAAGGAAATGATGGCGGACAAGCCTTTCGAGATTTGGAATGGGAAGAAAAAATTACAAAAATTTGTCAAGAAAGTGGAGTAGGAGCTCAATTTGGCGGAAAATATTTTGTACATGATGTACGTGTCATTCGTTTACCACGCCATGCTGCATCGTGTCCTGTAGGGTTAGGGGTTAGTTGTAGCGCCGATCGTAATGTAAAAGCTAAAATTACTGGAGAAGGTATTTTTCTTGAAGAATTAGAGAAAAATCCAGGACAATTTTTACCAAAAGAAGCACCACATTTAGCAAACGCTATTGAGTTAGATTTAGATCAACCAATGGATAAAATTAGAGAAGAACTTTCAAAGCATCCAGTAAAAACACGTTTTAACCTACGAGGAACATTGATTGTAGCTCGTGATATGGCTCATGCTAAAATTAGTGAAATGTTAGCCAAAGGAGAAGAAATGCCAGAATATTTTAAAAACCATCCAATTTATTATGCTGGACCAGCTAAAACACCGAAAGGAATGGCTTCAGGTAGTTTTGGACCAACAACTGCAGGACGTATGGATCCATATGTTGATGCTTTCCAAAAAGTGGGTGGTAGTATGGTAATGGTTGCAAAAGGTAATCGCTCAAAACAAGTTACAGATGCTTGTAAGGCGAATGGTGGTTTTTATCTTGGTTCCATTGGAGGACCGGCAGCAATTTTAGCTAAAAATAGTATTAAATCTGTTGAAGTTGTTGATTTTCCAGAATTAGGAATGGAAGCAGTTCGTAAAATTAGAATTGAAGATTTTCCAGCATTTTTATTAGTTGATGATAAGGGGAATGATTTTTTTGCAGAATTTAATTCATAAAATAAGAAAGGTCATTAAAAAAATAAAAAGTTGTTAGATTAATTAAAAATAAATTTTAATTTTGTAAAAAAGTTTAAAACAACATAAAACAGTTATGGATTTATCTCAATTTTCAGGTTTCTTAGTTTTCTTAACAATCTTCACTATGGGGTTTTGGTTAATGATTTTCTTATTAACTTTTGTAATCCCTTATTGGTTAGTGGGGTATTTTAGAGAAACTTGGAAATATAGAAAAGAAGAAAAAGCAGCAAAAAAATAATACTTTATTTTATATAAATAAAAAAAGGGACAATTTATAAATTGTCCCTTTTTTGTTTTTATGCTTTAAACATTTCTTCTTCACCACCACCATCGTAATTATTTTGAGGTCTTTCACGTTTTTTCTTTTGATTGAATCTATACGTAAAATTTAACAATATTTGTCGTTCTCTCCATTGAAATTCTCCTATAGATTCTGTGGTTGGAGAATAGCTTGTAGATTTTCTTTTTCGAGTGTTAAATAAATCGCTTACATTAAGAGAAATAGTTCCTTTCTCTTTAAAAATATCTTTACTGAAAGCTAGGTTAACACTTAACATTCCTTCTCTTTTGGATTGTGCTCCTTCAGATGGTCCCATATAAAATCCAGTTGTTTGCCAATCTATTTCTCCTGGTAAAGTAACTCTAGATACCATTCTAGTGAACCAACTAACATCATCAGAATCATAGCTAATATTATTAAATTCACCGTCAGTAACAGATTTAAAAAAGTTAAAACTATTGTTAAGTCTCCACCATTTAAAAGGGTTATAGTTTGTAGTAAATTCAAAACCATACCTATCTTGTGAGCTTAAATTTATAGGACTTCTTATAATAACTTTTATATGATTTGGGTTTTGAGCATCAGGATTTGTAATTACATTTCCTTCTTTGTCTCTCCATTCATCAACTTGAGCCATTTCTATATTATTTATTGCATGTTGATAGTAAATAGAAGAATTGAAAGTAAATTTATCCCATCTTTTTAAAAACCCTAAATCAAAAGAATTAGTGTATGTTGGGTCAAGATTAATATTTCCAGTTCTAATGTACGTTTCACTGGTTCTTGATTCAAAAGGATTTAAAAACCAGCTTCTTGGTCTTCTTAACCTTCTGCTATATCCTAAAGTTAAACTCTCAGAATCATTAAATTCTAGCCCTAAGTTTACTGTTGGGAAAAATTCTGTGAATTTTTTATTGAAAACTTCATTGGTTTGAAGTAAATTTATTTTTCTATCTGTAGTTTCCATTCTAATACCTAATAGATAAGAAAATTTATCAATTTTTTTACCGTATTGAGTATATAAAGCATAAATATCTTGTTCGAATTTTAATGTGTTAGAAAAATTGGTATTGTTATAAAACTCATTGGTTTCTTCGTTAAAGCTTTCAACTAAATAATCGGTATTTAAATCATTTAAATCAGCCTTAAAGCCAAACTCAAATTGAGCGTCTTTTCCAAGAGGTAACACGTAATCGGCTTTAATTAACATATCTTTTGATTCTTCATCGGTAAAATTTCTTTCAGGATTAAAATCTTTGATGTAAGCATTACTATTCTCTACACTTTTTCCATATTGAAAATCTAAAATTAATTTATGTCCATCGTTTTTAAAATTTTGTGTAAAATTTAAAGAATATTCAGTGGTTTCATCATTTTCTTTTTCGGTTTCAATACGTTCAAAAGTTTCAATTAAATCTTTATTTGAGTTAAATAAATTGCTAAAATTTGTTGATACATCATCTCCATCAGATTTTCTGTAGAGAACCGTTCCAGTAATTGAAGCTTTATCTGTTAAAAAATATTCAACACCAAATCTAGTGTTAAAACGATTATTTTCTCTATCGTATGTTCTTTTTTCGTTTCTGTAATTTAAGATTTCTCCAGTATCATCAAAATAGGTGGTATTATTTTTAGAATTACCAGGAGCATTTCTGTAATTATAGCCAGTACTTGTAAAGTAATTAGCCTTGTTTGTACGGTAATTTAAATTTACAGAGCCACCAAAATTATCTGGAATACCAGCAGTTGCTGTTAAAGAACCATTAAATCCTTGCGCCTTTCCTTTACGTAAAACGATATTTAAAATTCCAGCAGTACCTTCAGCTTCATATCTAGCTGACGGACTGGTAATAACTTCTACTTTTTCAATGGCATCTGCTGGCAATTGGCGTAAAGCATCAGTACCGCTTAAACCTACTAATCCAGAAGGTTTACCATTTACTAATATTCTAACATTTTCATTACCTCGTAAGCTCACATTACCTTCAACATCAACAGAAACAGATGGAACGTTATCTAAAACGTCTGAAGCAGTACCACCTTTAACTGTCATGTCTTTACCTACATTGTATATTTTTTTATCTAAACGAATTTCAACAGTACTTTTTTCTGCAATAACTTCTACTTCATTTAAGGTTTCTGCATTAACTTCAAGAGAAATGACACCTAAATCTGTAGCGCCAGATACTTTGATGTTGTTAAAATTCTTAGTTTTAAATGAAATAAATTCAATAGATATGTTATATACTCCTCTTGAAACTTGAATTTCAAACTCTCCTTTACTATCAGTTATTGCTCCCGTAATAATTTTATTATCTAGGGTTTTAACTACAATTGTTGCGTATTCTAGAGCTTGTTTGGTTTCGTTATCAATTACTTTTCCTGTTAAAGTTACTTTATCATTCAAAGTAGAAACATTCGCATTTATTGAAAAAGTGACTAAACAAAATAATATAATAATTGTTAAATTTCTCATTAATCTTTTTTTAGTTAATTACACTACAAATATAGTTTAGGAACGTATAATTTAGTGTTAACTAGTGTTAATGATTGTTTAGTAAATAATGTTAATAGTTAAATAATAAACTAGTATTATTTTAATGTAAGTGGTTGATAATAAGTATTTTGAATGTTTTAAAAATTTGATTTTAGTGTTAATTTTTATTAAAAATGAGTGTTAAAAAAAACTTAAATTTTAGAGGATAGTTTTTATGATTTCTGGTGGGCGTCCAATTACAGCTTTACCGTTATTAATTACTATTGGTCTTTCAATTAATTTTGGATTTTCAACCATTGCAGTTATAATATCATCGTCAGATAGTTCTTTTCCTTTATAATTTTCTTTCCAAATGGATTCATTTTTTCTAACTAAATCTATAGGAGATATGTTTAAAAGATTTAAAATATTTTGCAATTCTTCTTTAGAGATAGATGATTCTAAATATTTTATAATTTCAAATTCGAAATTAGAGTTTTCTAAGATAGTAAGTCCTTGGCGACTTTTACTGCAACGAGGATTGTGATAAATTTTCATACGTTAAATTTTAACAAAAATAATAATTAAAAATTGGGTTTAAGATCTTTTTTATTAAAATCAATTTGCCTGTCTTTTTTACTTTGATTAAATCTGTAAGTAAATGAAAATAAGATAGTTCTATATTTATTTTTAATTAAGCTTTTAGAAAAGTAGTTGGTATTAAACCTGTTTCTATCTATTTCATTTGATAAAAATAAATCATCAACTCTTAAGCTAAAAGAGGCATCATTATTAAATAAATCTTTATTAATAGCTGCGCTTGCATAGGTATATGCTTTTCTTGTTGAATAGGAGCCTTCAGAAATTAGATGGTGTTTGGCATTTATTTGAAAATTAAAAACTTTTGGTATTTTTATTTGTGTTAATAAACTAAAAGAACCATCAATACTAGCTTTATTATAGTCTAATATAATAATTTCGTTAGCGGCATTGATAGTTTTAAATGTTCCTGTTTGATCAAAATTTACAAGATTAAAATTAGCAGTAAAATTTAAAAATTGATTAGGTTTGTACATGGTGTTTAAGTTAACACCATAATAATCTACTTTACCTAAATTAATAGGTGTAGTGATAACTTTTTTAATAGTATTAATTTGTTCACCAGTTTCATAAGTAACCTCTTGCCAATATCCTTTAAATTTTTGATAAAAGAGTGATGGTGCAAATGTAATTTTAGTTCCATAGTATGTGTATGATAAATTTGCAGCATCAATATAGATAGGTTTTAAGGCAGGATTTCCAATATAGGAAGAAGTTTCACTGTATTTTTGTTCGTAAGGTTGTAAACTAGAATAGCCTGGAGTAGCTAATTTTCTTGACAAGCTTAAGCTTAAACTCTTGAAATCACTTAGGCTATACTCAAAATAGGCAGAGGGTAAAATTTCGTTATAATTATTTTTTTGAACCTCATTTAAAGTCAAATAGTTTGCCTTTAATTCCATAAACTCTGTTCGTAGCCCTAGCCCATAATAGAATTTTTCACTTTCATTTTCAAATTCTATAAAAGCTGCAGTTACATTTTCAGTATAGTTAATATTATTAATTTCTAGTCCACTTATATATTTAAAAGGAATTTTATAATAATTTCCTTTGACTCCTAAAGTATAAGTAGAAGTTTTATTTACAGGACTCACATACTTAACTTCAAAAGAGTTATTTGTAAGTTTGTTTTTTTCCTTATTATATTCGTTTGTAAAATTAGGGTTGGTATTTTCAATGGAATTAATAACATTGTCAATATCCTTAGTATGTGAGATGTATGCTGTTAAACTTTTTCCTTCCTTTTTAAAATTATGGGTAAAATCTGAAATAAATTCAATCATTTCATTAGTTAACTTTCCATTATGATTTCTATCATTAGATTCTATAAAATTATAAGTGTTATCAAAAATCTCAGAATTGGTTAATGTGTTACTTTTATTGATTACTTTCTGATAATTAATGCTTGTAGTTAAGGTGCTTCTTTTAGATAAGTAAAAATCAGTACCTATAGTTCCATACAAAGCTTCTCTTTTGTTATTAAACTCACTTCCTTCATTTAAAAATGAAATGGTATTATTATTTTCAAAATATTCGCTTTCTAAAAACGAATTTTTAATAGGGTTACTTTTGTTATACGATGAGTTTATGAAGAAGTTAATTTTTTCATCTTTATTATTTAATGTAAACAATCCTCCTGAATAATCTTTGTGACCAGCCGTTGCCGTAAGTGATGCGTTTAAACCTTGGTCTTTACCTTTTTTTAAAATAATATTTATAACACTTAATGCGGAAGAACTGTATTGAGCACCTGGATTAGTAATTACTTCAATATTTTCAATTGCGCCAGCAGGTAATGATTTTAAGGCATCAACTCCAGACATTGAAGATGTTCTTCCATTTATCATTACTTGAACATGACTTTGACCTTGTACGGTAATATTTCCGTTGGAATCTACTGAAACTGAAGGAATATTATTTAATACATCTGTAGCAACGCCGCTACTAGAAACAATATCTTTCGCTACATGAAAAACAATTTTATTAGGTTTAAATTCTACAGCTTTTTTTTCTGCAACGATTTCAACTTCTTTTAAAAATTCAGTATCAAGCTCTAATAAAATGGTACCTAAATTAAAATCTTTGGTGATGTTTGAAATGTTTAATTTTTTTGTTTTGTAAGAAATATATTCAACAGTAGCATTATATGTTCCTTCTTCTACGTCAATGGAAAAATTACCACGAGAGTTTGTGATAGCTCCATATTTAATTACATTAGAATTTAGATTTTTAAAAATTATTGACGCAAGTTCGATAGGAATTTTAGATTCTGCATCTATAATTTTTCCTGATATTGAATATGTTTTGGGGTTGTTGTTTTGACTAATACTTAAAAATGGGGTTAGTATAATTAGTAATAGTAAAATTCTTTTCATATAATTCTATTTAATTTATCATAACAATTTTTCAGAATCGTTTTAATAACGATTGCTTAACTTTTTCATAATTTCAAAAATACAAATTATTATGAATAATTAACAGTTTATGTTAAATATTTTGCTGTTTATTAGCTTTTTAAAAGATAAATTTAGAGAAGTCTAAAAGTTTAAGCTAAATTTATTTAATTTATTTGAAAGCTGTGTAGGATTTTCTAAATGAATTCCAGTTATATTGAGTTTTTCTGCTGCCTTAATATTATCTAAATTATCATCAATAAATAATGTTTTTTTTGGGTTTATTTGATATCTATTTAAAATAATATTGTAAATTTTTAAGTATGGTTTTCTCGTTTTTTCTTTACCTGAAACTACGACACCATCAAAATCATAAAAAAAAGGAAATAAGTTTAAAGCCATATCCCATTTTTCAGCACTCCAATTAGTTAAGGCATAAATTTTATAGTTACCGCTTATTTTTAGTTTTTTAAAAATTTCAACATTTTCTTTAATTGCTCCTGAAAACATATGATGCCAATGGTTGTAGTATAATTTAATCCATTTTTCATATTCTGGAAATTCAGTAACTTTAAGTTTAACAGCTTCTTCAATGGTTCTGCCTGCATCTTGTTCCATATTCCATTGTGGGGTACAAATGGTGTTTAAAAACCATTGCACTTTTTCTTCATTGTAATTAAAAACTTTACGGTAAACATACTCAGGTTTCCAGTCGACTAAAACACCACCTAAATCAAAAATAATTGTGTCAAATTCTTTTTTTATCATAGTTCTGTACTAGTATCTTTTTGTCCTTGTTGCATTAAATATGCTTTAATAAAACCATCTAAATCACCATTCATAACAGCATCTACATTGCCAGTTTCGAAATTGGTTCTTACATCTTTAACTAATTTGTATGGATGCATTACGTAATTTCTAATTTGCGAACCAAAATCAATTTTCATTTTATTAGCTTCAATCTCATTGCGTTTTTCACGTTGCTTTTGAAGTTCAATTTCATACAATTGCGATTTTAATAATTGTAAGGCTTTGGTTTTATTTTCTAGTTGAGATCTAGTTTCGGAATTTTCAATCATAATACCAGATGGCTTATGGCGTAATCGAACAGCAGTTTCAACCTTATTTACATTTTGACCACCAGCACCACTTGCTCTCATAGTTTCCCAAGTTATTTCTGATGGATTTATATCAATTTCTATACTATCATCAGCTAACGGGTATACATATACAGAAGCAAAAGAAGTATGGCGCTTTGCATTACTATCAAATGGAGAAATACGAACTAAGCGGTGTACACCATTTTCGCCTTTTAAATATCCAAAAGCATATTCACCATCAATTTCTAATGTTACTGTTTTTATTCCAGCAACATCACCCTCTTGAAAGTTTAATTCTTTAATTTTATAACCTTGTTTTTCACTCCACATCATATACATACGCATTAACATTTGAGCCCAATCACAACTTTCAGTACCACCTGCACCTGCTGTTATTTGGAGCACAGCACTTAAATTATCACCCTCATCAGAAAGCATATTTTTAAACTCTAAACTTTCTACTAAATGTAAAGTTGTATTGTATAATTTTTCAACATCATCTTCAGAAGCTTCTCCTTCGGAAAAGAATTCAAATAAAATAGAAATTTCTTCTAAATTAGTGGTTATGGTGTTAAAATCTTCTACCCATTTTTTTTTGGAACGAAGGTCTTTCATTAAAAGTTCTGCTTCTTTTGGGTTATTCCAAAAATTTGGATTTGCAGCTTTCTCTTCTTCATTTATTACTTCAATTATTTTCTTGTCAATATCAAGGTAAGTTTTTAACTTGCTAATTCGTTCTTGTAATTTATTTAGTTGTTCGTTTGAAATCATATCCGTGTTTAAGTAATACAAAAATAATCTTTCATTTTTAAACAATGAAAATTAATTTTAAGACTAAATTTATTAGATGGATCATTAATCTACTAATTAAAAATCTATTTTATGAAACATTTTATTTATGTATTTATTTTTTTTCTATCTCAGCAAATAGTTGCACAAGGTTTTCAAAAAGTAAAAGAATTGGAGCAATTTAAAGGTTATTTTAATTTTTATTACGATGCTTCTACTGACAGAATTTTTATTGAAGTAAATAATTTAAATGAAGAATTTTTGTATGTAAATTCTTTGGCAGCTGGTATAGGATCTAACGATATAGGTATAGATAGAGGCCAGTTAGGGAATACAGCTGTGGTAAAATTTATAAAGGCAGGAAATAAATTATTATTAATACAACCTAACCAAAATTACAGAGCTGTTAGTAATAATATTGAAGAAAAAAAATCAGTTGAAGAAGCTTTTGCTCAATCTGTTTTATTTGGATTTCCTATTGAAGAAAAAAATAAAGAAAGCTATTTAATAGATGCATCCAAGTTTTTTTTACGAGATGCACATAATGTTGCAGGAAAACTTCAAAATGCTAAGCAAGGAAACTATAAATTAGATTTAAGTAAAAGTGCTTTTTTTATGGAACGCACAAAGGCATTTCCTAAAAATGTTGAATTTGAGGCTATCTTGACTTTTGAAGGTGATGCAAAAGGAAAATTTATTAGAAGTGTAACTCCAAATTCATCTTTTGTTACCGTTCGCCAACATCATTCATTTATTGAATTGCCGGATGATAATTACAAAATGAGAAAATTTGATCCACGTTCTGGAGCTATAGGTTTTTCATATTTAGATTATGCAACTCCTATTGAAGAACCAATTAAAAAACGTTTTATAATTCGACATAGATTAAAAAAAAAAGACCCAGATGCTACTATTAGTGAAGCAAAAGAACCAATTGTTTATTATTTAGATAGGGGAGCACCTGAGCCCATTAAATCAGCACTTTTAGAAGGTGGAAGTTGGTGGAATGAAGCATTTGAAGCTGCAGGTTATAAAAATGCATTTCAGTTTAAAGTATTGCCTGAAGGAGCAGATCCTTTAGATATTAGATATAATGTTGTGCAATGGGTACATAGAAGTACAAGGGGCTGGTCTTATGGTGCAAGTATTGTAGACCCACGAACTGGTGAAATTTTAAAAGGCCATGTTAGTTTAGGTTCATTAAGAATACGTCAGGATTATTTAATAGCACAAGCACTATTAGGTGTTTCTGAAAAAACGGGTGATGAAAACCCATTGTTGCAATTGGCTTTAGCAAGAATTAGACAGCTTTCTGCACATGAAATAGGTCATACTTTAGGCTTTACTCACAATTTTGCTGCAAGTTATAATAATAGGTCTTCGGTAATGGATTATCCACACCCTTATGTGAAATTAATCAATAATAAAATTGATGTATCTAAAGCTTATGAAAAAGGAATTGGTGATTGGGATAAAGTAACTGTTGCATATTCTTATCAAGATTTTCCTAAAAATGTGAATGAGGAAGATGCCTTAAATACTATTATTGAAAGTTCGATTAAAAGAGGAATGAAATTTATCGCAGATTCTGATGCTCGTGCTCAAGGTGGGGCTCATATATATGCACATTTATGGGATAATGGTACAAACCCAGCAAAAGAACTAGATAGAATTTTGAAAGTGAGAGAAACAGCTATTAATAATTTTTCAGTTAAAAACATAAATAAAAATCAGCCATATTCAGTTTTAGAAGATGTTTTTGTTCCGTTATACTTTTTTCATAGATATCAGGTTGAAGCAACTTCAAAATTAATCGGAGGTTTGGATTATTCATATGCTCTAAAAGGTGATAATCAAACTATTGTAAAACCTATAGATGCTTTAATTGAAAAAGAAGCATTACAAAGCTTATTGAATGCTATTAGTGTTGAAACGTTGAAAATTCCAATAAATTTATTAGAATTATTTCCGCCTAGAGCTTATAACTATAATAGAAGTAGGGAGTCTTTTGGTTCAAAAAATGGTGTTGCTTTTGACGCTTTAAATGCGGCTTCAACAGCTTCAGAATTAGTGTTGGATTTATTGTTTAATTCACAAAGAGCTTCAAGAATGATACAGCAGAAAGCACTTTTTAAAAACCAACTAGGCTTAGATGAAATGATTGATATAGTAGTTGAGTCAACTTTTAAAAAGCACTATAAAAGCACCTATGAAAACGAAATTCAACAAAGTATAAATGCTGTTGTACTTCAAAATTTATTGGAATTATGTAGTAATAGTAGTGCCACTTTTCAAGTAAAATCTATTACCTTAGCTAAGGTAAAGGAATTGAAAAATTGGTTTTATCAGAATAGGAATAAAAAGACTAAAGAAGATAGTTTAACTCGTATGTATGAAGAAGGCTATATTGAATTGATTAACAATTTTTTAGCTAATCCTAAACAATTTGAAAAAAAGAATTCACCTAAAATTCCTGATGGTTCGCCTATTGGAAGTGTAAGTTGTAATTTTGGACATTTATAAAATAATTTAATTTAAACTATGCAAATAAATTTAATTAGTGATACTGTAACTAAACCTACAAAAGGCATGTTAAAGGCAATGTTGAATGCTGAAGTTGGAGATGATGTTTTTAAAACTGATCCAACGGTAAATAAGCTTCAAGAAAAAATTGCCAAAATGTTTGGAATGGAAGATGCCTTATTTTTTCCTTCGGGTACAATGGCTAACCAAACAGGAATTAAAATTCATACCCAACCGGGAGATAAAATGTTTTGCGATAAGTATGCACACGTATATAATTATGAAGGTGGAGGGGCAGCTGCAAATTCTGGAGTAACTTCTCACTTAATTGATGGTTCAAGAGGAATGTTTACAACAAACCAGTTAAGTGAAGCTGTTTTAGGGGGTAGATCAGATATTCATGTGCCTTATGCTAGGCTAGTAACTTTAGAAAATACCACCAATAAAGGTGGAGGTGCTTGCTGGGATTTTGAAGAGATATTGAAAATAAAAAAAGTTTGTACAGCTAATAATTTAGCATTGCATTTGGATGGTGCTAGATTGTTTAATGCGTTAGTAGCCAAAAATGAAACTCCTAAGCAATATGGTGAGGTTTTTGACACGATTTCTATTTGTTTGTCAAAAGGTCTTGGAGCCCCTATAGGATCAGTATTATTGGGCACTAAAAAGCATATAGAAAAAGCTTTAAGAGTTAGAAAACTTTTTGGTGGAGCTATGCGTCAGGTTGGATATTTAGCAGCTGCGGGAATTTATGCCTTAGACAATCATGTAGAGAGGTTAGCAATTGATCATACAAGAGCAAAAATTATTGGAGTAGCTCTTCAAAATTGTGAACTGGTTAAAAACGTAGAGCCAATTGAAACAAATATCATTATTTTTAATGTTATAGATTCTATTAATGAGCAAGATTTTATTCAACGACTAAATAGAGCAGGTATTTCATTAATTTCTATGGGACAAGGTAAATTACGCATGGTAACTCATTTAGATTTTACAGAAGAAATGTTAGAAAGAGTAGTTTCAACACTTGAAAATATTTAGAAATTACATGAGGAGTGTAATTTAATATTCGTTTTTACGTCTTACTAAAAAAATAAATAAAATGAATAAAATTTTAGTGAGTATTCTTTTTTGTGTTTTTGCAATAACCATAAATTTTTCGCAAACAAAACAAACAACAAAATCATTAGCAATGACAAAAAAACTTGAAACGGCCACTTTAGCTAATGGGTGTTTTTGGTGTACTGAGGCAATTTTTCAAAGATTGAAAGGAGTAGAGTCTGTTACATCAGGATATTCAGGAGGCACTATTAAAAACCCAGCTTATAGGGAAGTAACTACAGGTAGAACTGGACATGCAGAAGCCATTGAAATTCAATTTAATCCATCAATTATTTCATTTCAAGAAATTTTAGATGTATTTTTTAGTACTCACGATCCTACAACTTTAAATAGACAAGGTTATGATATAGGTACCCAATATCGTTCTGCAGTTTTTTATCACTCTGAAGCTCAAAAAAAAGTTGCAGAAAATTTTATAGAAGCCTTAACCAAAGCGGAGATATTTGATAACCCTATTGTTACTGAAGTAACTAAATTTGAAGCATTTTATAAAGCAGAAGATTATCATCAAAATTATTACAATAATAATAAAAACCAAGGTTATTGTAGAGCGGTAATTAATCCTAAATTAGAAAAATTTATAAAAAAATATAAAGACAAGTTAAAGGAAAATTAATTTGGTATTTTTATTGCAATAAAATTTTAAAAAAATCCTATGACAAAGAAATATAAATTACTTTTTTTAAGCATTTTATTTGATGCAATTGGAATGCTTAGTTTTGTAATTCCATTTATAGGTGAGTTTGCCGATGTAATTTGGGCTCCGTTATCATCTTATTTAATTTATAAAATGTTTAAAGGCACCGAAGGTAAAATTGCCGGATTGGTATCATTTATAGAAGAAGCAGGTATTTTTGGAACAGATTTTTTGCCAACTTTTACATTAACGTGGATTTATAAATACCTTCTTAAAAAAGAAACAGCAACTAAACTTCCTTAAAAAGTTTTTTCAAACCAATTCTTAGTAGTATTTTTTTAGTGAAAAAATTCCAAAAGAATTTAAATTGACCGAAACAAAAACCTACCAAAGGGAGTGTTATTTGATAAATAATGAATATCAATAAAATTCTAATTGGCCAAAAAACCCAAGGATTTTCTTCGCTTATACCTACAATTTCAGTAACCGGTTTTGCAACCCAAGCAGCAAAAGAACCATTTATTGAAAATACAATAATAATAAGCAGAACTTGAAAGTTAGAAGTTAGTCCCCAACGTTTTTTTAATTTCTCCATGTGATTTTGTTTCGCCACAAAAATACATTTATATTTTAAAATGAAAATTTTTCAACGAAAAAAAGGTGAAGCAAAGCTTCACCTTTTATGTATTCTATGTAATTAATTTACTTTCCAAACAAGCCTCCTAATAAACCTCCTAAACCAGCTTTCTTTTTACCACCTGCAGCCATGCCAATAATATCATCTATCACACTACCGTCACCATCTGCATCCAATATTTGGGTTACTAAACTTTGTTCTTTTTGTGCACCAGACCCTAATAAATTTCCTAATAAATTATCAACTCCATTAGCATCTTCAATATTTTTTTGACGAGATTGTTTTCCCAAATATCCCATAATAACTGGAGCTAACATTTTTAATAAACTCATAGCAGAACTCATATCAATACCACTTTTTGTACTGACAGCCTTTGCAACATTTTGTTGTTTACCATTAAAAATATGACCTAAAATACCAGCCCCATCGGTCAATATATCTTTATTTCCTAGTACATCTGTTAAATTGTCTAAAATACTACCATCATGTTTATTGGATAATGCGCCTAGCACACCTTCTGCACCTTTTTGGGTAGATGTATTATTTTTTAGAGCACCTAAAATTAAAGGTAAAGCTGTTGATATTGCCGATGTTGTTTTTACTTTATTTTCTCCTAATTGTGAACTAGCGTTGTTTATTAAGTTTTTTCCTAAATCACTGTTCAATAAATCTATTAATCCTGCCATTTTATTTTTTTAGTTTAAAATTATGGTTGAAAATACATAAAAATAATGATATCAATATAAAATCAAGTTTAAAAATAAAAGATTGCTTTAAAATAAAAAAACTCATGAATCGTTGTATTTTAAATGGCACAGACTTTGTAATAAACAAGCAATAATTATAAAATTTTAACAATATGAAAAAAGTATTTTTAGGTTTAAGTTTATTTTTAGGAATGATTTTCACTTCTCAATCACAAGAAATTTCTAAACATGCATTAGGTATTCGATTAGGTGATAATGATGGTTTTGGAGGTGAAATTTCTTATCAACATCAACTATCTGAAATAAATAGATTAGAATTGGATTTAGGATATAGAGACCATGATAGATATGATGCTTTTAAACTTTCAGGAATTTACCAATGGGTTTGGAATATTGATGAAGGTTTTAATTGGTATGTAGGTTTTGGTGCTGGTATTGGTTTTTGGAGTAATGGAAACAAATATATTGGAAATGGTGATGATGGAGTATTTGTAAACGCTGATGGAAATATTGGAATTGAATATAATTTTGAAATCCCACTATTAATTTCATTAGATTTTAGACCAGAAATTGGAGTTATTGGTGATTATGGTAAAGATACCGATTTAGATTTAGCGATTTCTTTAAGGTATCAATTTTAAAGCAAAACACTGATTTATAATGAAAAAGCACTTTTAGTGCTTTTTTTTATGTTTAAAACACACCGTATTTTTAATTGTATTTTTTTATCTTTCCGAGAATTTTAAAATATTTCAATGAAAAAAATAGCATTGCACTGGCAAATATTAATAGGAATGGCTTTGGGTGTTTTAGTAGGATTAGTATTCACCCAGTTTGAAGGAGGTAAAGAAATAGTACAAGATTGGATAAAACCTTTTGGAAAAATATTTATCAATGCTTTAAAATTAATTGCTGTGCCTTTAATATTGGCTTCGTTAATAAAAGGGGTTTCAGATTTAAAGGATATTTCAAAACTTTCAAAAATGGGAGGAAGAACTATCGGTTTGTATTTAATTACTACTATAGTTGCAGTTTCTATAGGGTTAATGCTTGTTAATGTTATTAAGCCTGGAAATTCAATATCTGAAGACACACGTCAAGAACTTGTTCAAAATTATAGTGGAGATGCTATGAAATATAAAGAGGAAGCTGACAAACAAAAAAGTAGTGGTCCTTTACAAGCGTTGGTTGATATCGTTCCCGACAATATTTTTGGAGCTTCTACCGAAAATAAAAACATGCTCCAAGTCATATTTTTTGCCATATTTTTTGGAATTGGATTAATTTTAATTCCTGAAAAAAAAGCAAAACCTGTCAAAAATTTCTTTGATGGTTTTAATGAAGTGATATTGAAAATGATTGACCTTATTATGCTTGCAGCTCCTTATGGTGTGTTTGCATTATTGGCAGCATTGGTTGTAGAATCTCCAAGTATTGATTTATTTAAAGCACTTGTTTGGTATGCTTTTACGGTAATTTTAGGATTAATTTTAATGATTACTTTTTACAATATAATTGTTTGGATGATTGCAAAAAAAAATCCATCAACGTTTTTAAAGGGTATTTCTCCTGCTCAATTATTGGCTTTTTCAACAAGTAGTAGTGCAGCCACATTACCAGTAACTATGGAAAGAGTAACAGAACATTTAGGTGTAGATGAAGAAGTTAGTAGTTTTGTTTTGCCAATTGGAGCAACAATTAATATGGATGGTACAAGTTTGTATCAAGCAGTAGCTGCTGTTTTTATAGCTCAAGCGTTTGGAATGGATTTATCTTTCGGTGTTCAATTAGGAATTATTGCCACAGCAACTTTAGCTAGTATAGGTTCTGCTGCTGTACCAGGGGCAGGAATGGTAATGCTAGTAATAGTTTTAGGTCAAGCAGGTATACCCGAAGCAGGTTTGGCTTTAATATTTGCTATTGACAGACCATTAGATATGTGTAGAACCACTGTAAATGTAACAGGAGATGCCTCTGTTTCTATGTTAGTTGCAAAGTCTTTAGGAAAACTTCATAAACCTAAAGTAAAGGAATGGGATGACAATTACCATAAAAAATAATTTTTGATAGTTATAAAAATCGACTTTTTAAATCTTTAGAAGGAAGCATACAGGTATTTTTTTTGCCATACCATTTGTACCTATTTTTGGCAATATAATCATATATTTTATCACGTAATATTTTAGGAATCAAGATAAAAATATAGAGTAGTTGAAATCCATTATTTAACTTCTTTGCAATTCTTAAAACTGCTGTAGATTTTTCATAAACAATAGTGTCTTCAATTAAAATAATTGAATCAAAAATAATTTTATTCAAAGAATGATGTAACAAAATTTCTTTTGCTGCGTCTGATTGTAGTGAGGCAAATAAAAAATATTTCTTTTTATCGTGTTTAATTATAAAATTAACTGAGGAATTACAAAGGTTACAAACACCATCAAAAAGAATAATAGATTTGTTTTTATAAATGTTCATGAGGTAAAATTAAGTATTTTCTTTTAACAAAAAATTAATAGCATCTCTCAATAGCAATTTATAAATTCGTTTAAAACAACAAACCCAAATGATTAAGATTGAAAAACTACACAAATCATATCCAATAGGAAAAGACTCATTACATGTTTTAAAAGGACTAGATTTACACATAAAAGAAGGAGAATTTGTTTCCATTATGGGGTCATCAGGTTCAGGAAAATCAACGTTGTTAAATATTGTTGGTTTATTAGATAACCATGATGCTGGAAACTATTATTTAAATGGTCAATTAATTGAAAACTTAGATGAAAAAAAGGCAGCTATATTAAGAAATAAATTTTTAGGATTTGTCTTTCAATCGTTTAATTTAATTAATTATAAATCAGCTTTAGAAAATGTTGCTCTTCCATTATATTATCAAGGAATGGGAAGAAAAGAACGTCAAAAAATAGCACTTCAATATTTAGATAAAGTGGGCATTGCCGATTGGGCAAATCATTTACCTAGTGAGCTTTCTGGAGGACAAAAACAACGTGTTGCTATAGCTAGGGCATTGGTTACTAAGCCAAAAGTTGTATTGGCAGATGAGCCTACAGGAGCATTAGATTCAACAACATCACATTCTGTAATGGAATTGTTAAAAGAAATTAACAGAGAAGGTATGACGGTTTTTGTAATTACTCACGAAGAAGATATTGCAGAAGAAACAGATAGAATTGTACGTTTAAAGGATGGAGTAATTATTAGTGATGAAAAAACTCTAAAAAAATCAAAAGCATAAGGTATGTTTGATATAGACCGTTGGCAAGAAATATTCCAAGCACTTAATAAAAATAAGTTGAGAACTGCTTTATCCGGTTTTACCATAGCATTTGCAATTTTGCTATTTACCTTATTATTTGGTGTTGGAAATGGATTGAAACATACATTTGAAAAACAATTTGCAGGTGATGCTACAAATTCAGTATATATAAATTCTGGAAGAACTACAAAACCGTATAAAGGGTTGCAAAGTGGTAGAAGAATTCAATATAGAAATGATGATATGAAATTTATAAATGAAAAATTTGAAGATAAAATTCAATTTTTCAGCCCCAATATTCAGCGTAATATGCAGGTGATTTATAAAGGAGAGCAAAACAGATATAATGTTAGAGGTGTTTATCCAGATTATCAACCTTTAGAGTCAGCTGTTATTCAAGATGGTAGATTTTTAACTTATTTAGATTTGGAAAGAAGGTCTAAAGTAGTAGCTATAGGAAGACTTGTTGAAAAAGATTTATTTGGGAACAAACATGCTTTAGGTAAGAATATTAATATTGAAGGTATTTCTTATAAAGTTGTAGGTGTTTTTAATGATCCTGGAGGAGACAATGATGAACGCTATATTTACACCCCTTTCACCACTTTTCAAGGAATGTATAAACCTAATGATGAGTTAGATTATATAGGACTCACATTCAATCCAAAATTGACAGTTGATCAGGCATTAGCATTCACAAACTCATTAACAAAATTGTTAAAAGAAAAGCATAGTGTTGATCCAAGAGATCAAGGAGCAATTAGAGTAAGAAATTATGCCGAAGGAACTAAAAATGTTGAGCAGTTTATGGGGGTATTAAATATAATTATTTTATTTATAGGTATAGGTACACTTGTAGCTGGTATTATTGGGATTAGCAATATAATGGTTTATATAGTAAAAGAACGTACTAAAGAACTTGGTATTAGAAAAGCTCTAGGAGCTACTCCTAAGTCTATTGTAGGCATGATTATGATGGAATCAATATTTGTGACCGCTATCGCAGGATATTCAGGATTGTTATTAGGTGTTTTCGCATTAGAATCTTTAGGAGATAGTTTAGAAAAATATTTCATTTTAAACCCAAGTGTAGAAACGTATGTTGTAGTAGGGGCTACAATTGTATTAGTTATAGCAGGTACCATTGCAGGCTATATTCCAGCAAAAAGAGCAGCAAGTATTAAACCAATTGTAGCACTAAATGACGAATAATTATGAGTTTTTTATTTGATAAAGATACATGGCAAGAAATTTATAGTAGCATACGTAAAAATAAAATGCGTACTGGAATTACTATCATAGGGGTTATGTGGGGTATTTTTTTATTGGTTGTATTATTAGGTGCAGCAAAAGGCGTTGAAAATAATTTTAACAAGTTATTTGGAAATTTTGCAACAAATAGTGTTTTTGTGTGGGCGCAATCAACAAGTAAACCTTTTAAAGGATTTCAAGAAGGTAAAGGACTCACTTTAAAAATGACGGATTTAGATAATATTAAAAATGAAATTGAAGGTCTTGAATTTGTGGTGCCACGTCATCAAACACAGGCATTAGCTATTAATAATTTTAAATCTGGTAATTTCGGAATCTTTGGTGATTATCCAGAGCTAGATAAAGTTCAAAAGAAAGATTTGGTGTATGGAAGATTTATAAATGACAATGATATTAAAGAAAAGAAAAAAGTTTGTGTTATTGAAGAAGAAATTTATAAACAATTATTTGATAAAGATGTGTACCCTATAGGACAATATATAAAGATTAATAATATTAATTACAATGTGGTTGGTATGTACAAACAAGGTCAAGTTGGTACTGGAGGTCCACAAGGAAATATACACATTCCTTTTACTACTTTTCAACAAGTTTATAATAGGGGAAATACTATCGGATGGATGATGATTACAGGTAAACCTGAATATGATATCAAACAAATTGAAGCTGATGTTAAATTACTTTTAAGAAATTTACATAAGGTTCATCCTCAAGATGAAAGAGCCTTTGGAAGTTTTAATTTAGGGGAAAGAATTGCTCAAGTAACAGGTTTTTTAACTGGAATGCAATTTTTAACTTGGTTTGTGGGTATAGCAACATTAATTGCTGGAGTATTTGCTATTGGAAATATTTTATTAATTACTGTAAAAGAAAGAACCAAGGAAATTGGGATTAGACGTGCAATTGGTGCAAAACCTTGGGAAATTAAACGACAAATTATATTAGAGTCTGTATTTTTAACTAGCATTGCAGGAGCGCTTGGAATTATATTTGGAGGCCTTGTATTAATGCTGATAGACGCTACAATTGGGAGTGGCCCAGAGGCCGCATTAACAAATCCAACAGTAGATATTCCTGTAATAATTATTGCAGCTGTTACCTTGGTAGTTTTAGGAACATTAATTGGGTTAATACCAGCGCAAACCGCAGTAAGCATTAGACCAATTGAAGCATTAAGAGAAGAGTAAGAAAAATAATTTAAGTACTATTTTTCAACATATTTAATAAAAAAACAACTAATAAGAAAATAAATAACTAATGAAAAAAACATTAATTTTTGGAGGAATAGCAGTAGCACTAATAGCTGTTTTGCTTTGGTTTGGAGCTAAAAATAGCAAATCACCCATTCAATATGAAACAGAAAAAGCTTTTAAAACTAATATAGTTAAAAAAACAGTAGCTACAGGAAAAGTAGTTCCGTTGGAGGAGGCTGAAATTAAACCTAAAGTTTCAGGAATAATTGAAGAAATTTTTGTTGAAGAAGGAGCACAAGTTGAAGTTGGTGACCTAATAGCTACCATTAGAGTAGTTCCTAATGTTCAATCTTTAAATAGTGCACAAGGGAATGTTAAAAATGCTCAATTACGTTTTGATAACTCAAAAACATTATATGATAGAAATAAAAAACTTTTTGAGAAAGGGGTTATTTCTGAACAAGAATTTGAAACTGCTGAGTTAAATTATAATAGTGCATTACAAGATTTAAGAAATGCTCAAGATAACCTTCAAATTATCAAAAAAGGTTCAGCTGCTGGAATGGGAAAAACAGCAAATACTTTTGTAAAAGCAGAAATTTCGGGAACTATATTAGAAATTCCAGTTCGTAAAGGAAATCAAGTAATTGAAAGTAACACATTTAATGCTGGAACTACCATTGCTACAATTGCTGACATGACAAAAATGATTTTTGAAGGTAAAGTAGATGAGGCTGAAGTAGGTAAAATAAAAAATGGAACTGTATTAGAAGTATCATTAGGAGCGATAGAAAAAAAGAAGTATCCAGCTAAATTAAACTTTATTGCTCCAAAAGGAACTGAAGAAAATGGTGCAGTTCAATTTAAAATTAAAGGAGATGTAACGCTAGACGATGAGTTTTTTGTACGTGCAGGTTATAGTGCCAATGCAGATATAGTTTTAGATAAAAAAGACAGTGTTTTATCTATTAAAGAAGCATTATTACAATTTGATAAAAAAACAGAAACTCCTTATGTGGAAGTCAAAGTTGGTGATCAAGAATTTGAAAGACGTGATGTAGAATTAGGAATTTCAGATGGAATCAATGTTGAAATATTATCAGGTGTTACTTTAGATGATGATATTAAAATATGGAATAAAACTTCCAAAAAAGAGGAAGAAGAAGGGAATAATTAATAGTTAAAAAAAACTATTTATAAAAAGCGTTTTAATTTTAATTAAGACGCTTTTTTTGTATCTTTATACAAGTACTTATTTAAAAGCAACAATCTCTGTTTAAACAATTATTATATGATTTATATCAGAGAAAAATTAAAATAAAATAATGAACTTTATAGTATAATATTAAAAGCAATTCGTATATGGAAAGTCAGTTAGTATTCTTAAGTGATCTTAATTTCAACTTAGATGTTTGGAAAAGAGAATTAAAATTTCAAGAAAGTGAAATGGATTATTTTGAAGAAAAATTAGAACATGTAGCTATGCGTAATCTTGGAAATGAGGTTATGATACAATTAGAAGGGTTTCAAAATAAAATAATTCGTGAACGTGAAGTAATGGGTCATTTAAGACATAGAATTAGAATGAAAAAACGTGAATTGGCTAAAGCTAAAGTGGATAATTCACAAGAAATAGTATTTCAAGAAAAACAAATTTTATTGAAAGATGAAATGAAAACTTTTGTAAAAATGCATTACCAATTAAAAGAAGATATGATGGATTTCTTCTTAAAGTATTTGTAAAAATTAAAAAAGCCGCTAAATGCGGCTTTTTTTGTTATTGAAACTGTTTGGATATTATTTCAGCCTTTTTTGAGGTTGAATAATCATAAAATCCTTCTCCAGATTTTGCACCTAACTTACCAGCTTGTACCATATTTACCAATAGTGGACATGGAGCATATTTTGGATTTTTAAATCCATCATACATTACATTTAAAATAGATAAACACACATCTAAACCAATAAAATCAGCTAACTGTAAAGGTCCCATTGGATGTGCCATACCTAACTTCATTACTGTGTCAATTTCATAAACACCAGCAACACCATTATAAAGTGTTTCAATAGCTTCATTTAACATTGGCATTAAAATTCTATTAGCAACAAATCCTGGGTAATCATTTACTTCAACTGGTACTTTATGTAGCTTTTCGGAAAGTTCCATAATAGTTTTGGTTACGTTATTACTGGTATTATAACCTCTAATAATTTCAACCAATTTCATAATTGGAACAGGATTCATAAAATGCATTCCAATAACTTTTTCGGGTCTTTTGGTGGCTGCGGCAATTTTGGTAATTGAAATTGATGAAGTATTTGATGCCAAAATAGCATTTTGAGGAGCTACATCGTCTAATTGCTTAAAAATTTTAAGCTTTAAATCTACATTTTCGGTTGCAGCTTCTACAACTAAATCAATATTTTTTACACCTTCTACAATAGAAGTAAATGAAGTTATATTATTTAGTGTTTGAGTTTTAGTGGCTTCAGTAATTTTTTCTTTAGCTAATAATCTATCGAGATTTTTAGTAATGGTAGAAATTCCTTTATTAATAGCATCTTGAGAAATATCTATTAAATGAACGTTGTAATTGTTTTGAGCAAACACATGAGCTATGCCATTTCCCATAGTACCAGCTCCTATAACTGCAATATTTTTCATTGGTTTATAATTTTAATGTTAGTTGACCTTTTAAATAAGTAATTGCTTGTCCACTTATTTCAACTCGGTTATTTAAATATTCGCAATTTAATAAACCTGTCCTTTTTGAAAGCTGTTTAGCGGTTAATTTATTTTTATTCAATTTTGAAGCCCAATAGGGTATAAGTAACGTGTGAGCAGATCCAGTTACTGGATCTTCATCAATACCAATTTTTGGAGCAAAAAAACGAGAAACAAAATCTGTATTTTCCCCTTTAGCCGTCACAATAATACCAGAGAATGCTACTTTTTTTAATTTGCTAAAATTTGGTTTCAAGTTTTGTATAGTTTCTTCATCTTTTAGCACTACCATACATTTCCATTTGCCTGTAAATGTTTTTATGATAGTACAATTTAACGCTTCTTGTAAAAGTTGAGGAGTAACAATTTCTTGATATTTCTCAGATGGGAAATTAAGCGTGTACCAATCGTTATTTTTTGTTACGCTTAAAATTCCACTTTTGGAATGAAATTCTATTTTTTTATGTTGATAGTTAAATTCTGAAAAAATAATATGAGCAGCGGCTAATGTAGCGTGTCCACATAAATCAATTTCGCAAGTTGGTGTGTACCATTTTATTTCAAAATGATTTTCTTTTTCAACAAAAAAAACAGTTTCAGATAAATTATTTTCTTCAGCTATGGCTTGCATTAATTCATTTGAAATCCATTGACTTAAAGGACAAACCGCAGCGGGGTTTCCTTTAAATAATTTGTTGGTAAAAGCATCAACTTGATAAATAGTCATTTTAAAAATCGTTTATTATCATATGAGCTACTCTCAAAGCTTCGGTGCCTTGCTCTAAGGTAACAATTGGAGTTGTGTTATTGTTAATGGCATTAGCAAAAGTTTCTAATTCATCTAAAATAGCATTATTAGCTTCAATTGTTGGGTTTTCAAAATAAATTTGTTTTTTTATACCTTCAGCATTTTGAAGAATCATGTCAAAATCTCCTGGGTTTTTAGGGGCGTCTTTCATTTTAACAACTTCTGTTGCTTTTTCAAAGAAATCAACCGCAATATAAGCATCGCGTTGGAAAAAACGTGATTTACGCATGTTTTTAAGTGAAATTCTACTAGCGGTAAGGTTAGCTACACAACCGTTTTCAAATTCTATTCGCGCATTGGCAATATCAGGAGTGTCACTAATAACTGAAACTCCACTTGCGTGTACATTTTTAACTTTTGAATTCACTACACTTAAAATAACATCAATGTCATGAATCATTAAATCTAATACAACAGGTACATCTGTTCCTCTAGGATTAAATTCAGCCAATCTATGTGTTTCAATAAACATAGGGTTTGCTATGGAGCTTTTTACCGCAGTAAATGCTGGATTAAATCGTTCTACATGACCAACTTGCCCTTTTACTTGGTGTTTATCAGCTAAAGTTATTAATGTTTCAGCTTCTTCAACAGTTTTAGTTATTGGTTTTTCAATAAAAATATGTTTCCCTTTTTCAATAGCTTTTTTAGCGCAATCAAAATGTGAAAGAGTAGGAGTTACAATATCAACAACATCAACAGCTTCAATTAACTCATCAATAGAGTTGAATTTAGTGTACCCAAATTCTTCAGCTACCTTTTGTGCATTTTCTTCAATAGGATCATAAAAACCTACTAATTCGTATTTATCGGATTGATTTAATAATTTTAAGTGAATTTTGCCAAGATGACCGGCTCCTAAAACTCCTGCTTTTAGCATCATAAGATTGTTTATTTTTATGTAAGCAAAAATAACAATCTTTGCGCATTTATTCCTATTTTTAGCAACTCAAATTTAAATTATTAGTGAAAGATACGCATAAACATCAAGGTCTTAGAAATCAATTAGTAAAAACAATTACAAAGAAGGGTATTAGTGATAAAAATGTTTTGAATGCTATTGCTAATGTGCCTCGACATTTATTTATGGATTCTGGTTTTGTAGATTTTGCTTATCAAGATAAAGCGTTTCCTATTGCTGCAGAACAAACCATTTCTCAGCCTTATACCGTAGCTTTTCAAACCGAACTCTTAAAAATTAAACCTAACGATCAAATTTTAGAGATTGGAACAGGTTCTGGATATCAAACAGCAGTTTTAATAGAAATGGGAGTTAAAGTTTTTACCATTGAAAGACAATTGGAATTATTTAAAAAAACAAAATTATTTTTACCAAAATTAGGGTATAAACCTAAAAAAATAGTTTTTGGTGATGGTTATAAAGGAATGCCCGAATTTGCTCCTTTTGATGGAATTATTGTAACCGCTGGTGCCCCATTTGTTCCTAATCCTTTATTAGCACAACTTAAAATAGGTGCTAGGTTGGTAATACCTGTTGGAGATGAAGTGCAAATTATGACTCTTTTTATTAGAAAAAGTGAAAAAGATTTTGAAAAACACGAATTAGGTGAATTTAAATTTGTGCCTATGTTAAAAGAACGAAATTAAAATTCACCTTAAATAATTTATTTGAGAAGGTAAATGCTACTCAGCAAGTCTATGCCAATATTGTGTTCTTCCAATTAAGGCAAAACCAATATAACCTCTTACTTTTAATTTATTAGGTGTATCAAGTGTTATATAACATTTGTATTCTTTTCCAGTTTTTGGATCTAATATTTTTGCACCGTTCCATTCATCATCATCTTTTGAAAGTCCGTTTATGATTACCATGCCTTTAATAGGTTTATTTTTATTAGCACCTTTGCATTTATCACACACTTTATCTTCTTTTCCTTTTTCTAAAAGTTGAATAATTTTAGCATAGGCTTTGCCATCTTTTTGATAAATTTCTACTATTGATTTTTCATTACCAGTTTCATCATCAATGGTTTTCCATTTTCCAAAAATAGATTGTGAGTAAGTGTTTAAAACTCCAATAACTAATAAGTAAATACTAAGGGATATTATTTTTTTCATGGTTTAACTATTTTATTTTAAAATTGTATTAATCTGTTTTAGCATCAAATTGATAATCCCACTTTCCTTGAACTTTTAGAACTTGTTCAATAACATCTCTCACACAACCATTACCTCCTTTTTTTTGAGAAATATATAAAGAAATATCCTGAATTTCAGGAACAGCATCTTTAGGACAACAAGGTAAGCCTACTTCTTTCATTACAGGGAAATCAGGAATATCATCACCCATATACAATACATTTTCAATTTTTATATTTTTCTTTTTTAAATAATCGTTTAATTGAATAGTTTTATTGTGTGTTCCTAAATAGATGTCTTTGATTCCTAAACCTTCTAATCTAGATCGAACACCTTCGTTACTCCCTCCAGAAATAATACAAATATTATACCCTAAATTAATAGCAGTTTTTAATGCATAACCATCTTTAACAGACATGTTTCTAATAAGTTCTCCATTTGTAGTAATTGTAATAATTCCATTGGTTAAAACACCATCTACATCAAATATAAAGGTGTTTATTTGTGGCATTAGTTCTTTATAACTTTTCTCCATAAGTATTGAAAATAGATTTTGTGAGCAATGTATAAATTTCTTGCTGATTTTGGGTTAACATTGCTTGATGTTTTTTAAGAGTTTTAGTATCGTTTCTTTTTGCAGGTCCTGTTTGTGCTTCTAAAGGAGTTAATGTTTCTATTTTAGCTGCTGTTTCTTTAATAATTGGCCATAAAATTTCAAATGGAACTTTATTTTTTTTACAAATTTCATTTCCTATATGATATAAATGATTTACAAAATTATTGACAAAAACCGCTGCTACATGGATACTTTTTCTTTGGTTTGAATTTATTTTATAACAATGATTTGATATTGATTTAGCTAATTTTTCTAACAATTCTTCATCTTTTTTCAAAGTAGCTTCATAACAAATAGGGATTTCTTTAAAATTTACAGCTCGTTCTTTTGAAAAAGATTGAAGCAAGTAAAAGACACCTTTATTTGCCTGACATTTTAGTTCATCAATACCAATGCCTCCTGAAGTATGAACAACAAGTTTATTTTTAAAATTTAGTTTTTTAGAGATGGTTTCTATACAATTATCTGAAATACAAATAATGTAAATATCAGCTTCTTTAAGTTGATTTAATGAATTGGTAATTAAAGTGAATTTCTCTAAATATTTTATATGGTTAAGTGTTCTGTTATAAACTTGAACCAGTTCAATATTTTTTGTTTTCAACAAAATATTTGTTAAATGATATGCTACATTGCCTCCGCCAAGTATACAAACTTTTATCATATTGCGAAGATACTTTATATGAAGTATAAAAAAAATTCCACCTTTTAAAAAGATGGAATTTTAATGTTAACCAATTTATTTAATTTAAATTATTTTTCACTTTTAATTGCAGCTTGTGCAGAAGCAATACGAGCAATCGGCACTCTAAAAGGAGAACAACTTACATAATTCATACCTGTTTTATAACAGAATTCTACTGAACTTGGTTCGCCTCCGTGTTCGCCACAAATACCAACTTTTAATTCTTTTTTTGTACTTCTACCTTTTTCAGTACCCATTTTAACTAATTGACCAACACCTTCTTGATCTAATACTTCAAAAGGATCAACTTTTAAAATTCCTTTTTCAATATAAATAGGTAAGAATTTACCAGCATCGTCACGAGAGTATCCAAAAGCCATTTGAGTTAAATCGTTTGTTCCAAAAGAGAAGAATTCAGCTTTTTGAGCAATTAAATCAGCTGTTAGAGCAGCTCTAGGAATTTCAATCATAGTACCTACTAAATACTCAATAGTATCGTTGTATTCTTCAAAAACAGTATTAGCAGTATCTCTAATGATTTTTTCTTGACTTTCAAATTCAGCTAATGTACCAATTAATGGAATCATAATTTCAGGTTTAGCAACAATACCTTTAGCTTTTAAATTTAAGGCAGCTTCAATAATAGCTCTAGCTTGCATTTCAGTAATTTCAGGATATGTAATTCCTAATCTACAACCTCTATGACCAAGCATTGGATTAAATTCTTCTAATTCAGAAACTTTATTTTTAACAGCTTCTAAAGAAATATGCATTTCATCAGCTAAATCTTTTTGAGTTGCTAATTGATGAGGTACAAACTCATGTAATGGTGGGTCTAGTAAACGAACGGTTACAGGTAGCCCTTCCATAGCTTCAAAAATACCTTCAAAATCTTCACGTTGCATAGGTAATAATTCCTTTAAAGCCTCTTTACGACCTTTAACAGTATCTGCTAAAATCATTTCACGCATTGCTTTGATACGGTCAACTTCAAAGAACATATGTTCGGTTCTTGTTAAACCAATTCCTTGAGCTCCAAAATTACGTGCAACTTTAGCATCTTTTGGGGTATCAGCATTTGTTCTAACTTGCATAGTAGCATACTTGTCAGATAAATTCATAATTTCAGCAAATTCACCACTTAATTCAGGCTCAATAGTTGCAACTTTTCCTTCAATAATATTTCCAGTAGAACCGTTTAATGAAATCCAGTCACCTTCATGATATTCGTGACCATCTACTTTAAGTATACGATTTTTATAATCAATTTTTAAAGCACCTGCTCCAGATACACAACATTTACCCATTCCACGAGCAACTACAGCTGCGTGAGATGTCATACCGCCGCGTGCAGTTAAAATACCTTTTGCAATGTTCATTCCTTCTAAATCTTCAGGAGAAGTTTCAATACGTACTAAAATACTGTTTTTGTATTTTGCAGCTTCATCTGCGAAGAAAACAATTTTACCAGTTGCAGCACCTGGAGATGCAGGTAAACCTTGTGCTATTACATTGGCAGCTTTTAACGCTTTAGGGTCAAAAATTGGGTGTAATAATTCATCTAGTTTGTTTGGTTCAATACGAAGTAAGGCTTCTTTTTCATCAATTAAACCTTCTTTTAGCATATCTATTGCAATTTTAACCATTGCAGCACCAGTACGTTTACCATTTCTAGTTTGTAAAATCCAAAGTTTACCATCTTGCATAGTAAACTCCATATCTTGCATGTCAGAATAATGTTTTTCTAGTTTTTCTTGGTATTCGTTTAATTCTTTATAAATAGAAGGCATCAATTCTTCTAAAGAAGGATAATTTGTTACTCTATCTTCTTCTTCAACTTTTGCTAATTCAGCCCAACGTAACGAACCAGTTTTTGTAATTTGTTGAGGAGTTCTAGTACCTGCTACAACATCTTCACCTTGTGCATTAATTAAATATTCTCCGTTAAAAATATTTTCACCAGTACCAGCATCACGTGTAAAGCAAACACCTGTTCCTGAGTTTTCACCCATGTTTCCATACACCATTGCTTGTACGTTAACTGCTGTACCCCAATCTGCTGGATATCCGTGCATATTTCTATAATAAACTGCTCTATCACCATTCCAACTATTAAATACAGCTACTACTGCTCCCCAAAGTTGATCCCAAGGATTTGAAGGGAAATCATGTCCTGTACGTTTTTTAACAGCATCTTTGAAGTCGTACACTAAGTCTTTTAAATCTTGAATTGTAAATTCAGTATCTAATTCAATACCTCTTTTATCTTTCAAGTGCTCCATAATTTCTTCAAAAGGATCGATGTCTTCTTTTGATTCTGGTTTCATCCCTAAAACAACATCTCCGTACATTTGTACAAATCGTCTATATGAATCCCAAGCAAAACGTTCGTTGTTAGTTTTCTTTGCTAAACCAATTACAACTTCATCATTTAATCCTAAATTTAATACGGTATCCATCATACCAGGCATAGAAACTCTTGCTCCAGAACGAACAGAAACTAATAATGGGTTGTCTTTGTCACCAAATTTAGCTCCCATTATATTTTCAATATTTTCAATTGATTTTTCAACTTCAGGTTTAATCATTTCTACAACAGTGTCTTTTCCAAGCAAGTTATATTCAGTACAAACCTCTGTAGTAATTGTAAAACCAGGAGGAACTGGAATTCCAATTAAACTCATTTCTGCTAAGTTTGCCCCTTTTCCACCTAAAAGGTTCTTCATTTGACTATTTCCATCTGCGGTTTTATTTCCGAACTTGTAAACTCTTGTTTTGACTTCTTGTAGCGTCTCCATCTTTTATTTATATTTATGTTAATCTTTATATTTAAGATCACAAATTTACGGAGAGGGATTTAAGATTATTATGACTTATGTCATTGAATTTTATGTTATTATTGTAAAGTAATTTATGTTACTTTGAAGGAGTGATAAAAAAAGAGCGTTTTTACAACGCTCTTTGTATTTAATTGATATTATTGTTGTTAGAAATTAGTATTCAGTAATTCACCAGATAATTGTAGCATGATTAATTCTGCATTTTTGGCATCAAATTTAGCTTGATTTAAGTTTGATTGTGCATTTAGTAAATTTACTTGCGCTTGTCTAAATTCAATCGAAGTAACTTGCCCTAATTTAAATTGTTCTTCTGTTCTTGAAAAATTTAACATATTGGTTTCAACATTTTTTTCTTCAGCTTTTAAAATAAATAAAGCATTTTTATATACTTCAAAAGCATTGGTAACATTGCGTTCTAACTCGTTAGACAATTGCGTTTTTTGAACTTGTAAATTATCAGCAATAATTTTGGCATTTTGGACTTTAGTTTTGGTGTTTCCACCATCAAAAATATTCCAATTTAAACTAAGTCCTGCGTTTAGACCTTTTGATAATTGCTCTGCATAATTAAAAGTAGCATCGTTATCAGATTTATTGAATCCGTAAGAGCTATTTAAGTTGAGGGTAGGAAACCAATTAGATTTGTTAATTTTTATATCTAAATCACTTAATAAAATACTTTTAGATAGTTTTTGAATTTCAATATTGTATACTTTTGCTTTTTCTAATAAAGAGTTTAATTGATAAAACTGTTCAAACTTTACATTGGTATCAACATTAAAATTGGTTGAAACCTCTCTACCTAATAATAAATTTAAATCTCTTTTAGAGTTAGCTAAAATTCTTTGAGTATTGATGTATCTAATGCTATCATTATTTACATCAACTTCAGCATTCAGCATTTGAAGTTTTGTGTTTTGTCCATAATCAAAGCCATATTTTGTTCTAGTCAAACGCTGTTTTGAAATATTTAAAGATTCTAAATATATTTTACTATTCTCAGTTAAATTAGCAATTTCAAAATATTTACTAAAAATTTGCAATAATGAATTTTCAATAATTGCTTTAGCTTCTAGTTCAGATAAATTATAGGTTTCTTTTAATTTTTTATAGTTGTAAGTACGGCCTAACCCATCAAATAATGTATAATTCAATCCAATA
The DNA here is from genome assembly GCF_947493565.1 of uncultured Lutibacter sp. GTDB lineage: Bacteria > Bacteroidota > Bacteroidia > Flavobacteriales > Flavobacteriaceae > Lutibacter > Lutibacter aestuarii. Next base: position 111,261 of record NZ_CANLRG010000001.1, read on the forward strand.
GAAGCATTATAAACTTTAGATTCAACATCATTTACCGTTGTTTTTTCTCCATTTTGAAGCGTAAATTCGTTGGTGTCATTATTATAATTTGCTCCAGCATTAGCAGTTATTTTAGGTAAATAATCACTGTTATAAATACTTGCATTATTTTTAGCAATTTTCATGTTATTTTTAGCAATTAAAATTCCATAATTATACTCTAATGCAATATTAATTGCAGCTTCTTTTGAGAGAATTTCTTGTCCGTAATTTGCAGATATGCAACAGCTAAAAAATAATATGATAAGCTTGTTAATATGTTTCATCTTCTTCATTTTTTAATTCAATAATTGCTCTTTCTACTTCTTCTTTTGTAACTTCTTTTCCAGTACTTAACCATTTGATGAAAACTTTAATTGAGTTGGAAACGGATAGGAGTAAAGGTAGCATTACAAGTGTTAAAACCGTAGCAATAGCTATTCCATAAGAGATAGAAATGGCCATGGGTTTTAAAAATTGTGCTTGTCTGCTTTTTTCTAACAATAGTGGAGCTAAACCGGCAATAGTTGTTAAAGAAGTTAACAAAATAGCTCTAAATCTTGAAATACCTGCGTTGATAAGTGCTTCGTCAAATTTCAAACCTTGTTTTAAATATCCATTAAATTTTTCTATAAGTACCAACCCATCATTAACCATTATTCCAACTAATGCTATAATACCCAGCCATGATAGAATGTTTATTGGAAACCCATGGAAAAAATGTCCCCAAACCACTCCAATTAAGCTAAAAGGAATTAATAATATTAGAAGAATTGGTTGTTCATAAGATCTAAATGTAAATGCAATAACTATGTAAATAAGTCCTAAAATTATTAAACCTACCTTATTAAATGAAGTAATAGTTTTATTTGCTTGTCTATTTTGTCCTTCGTAAGCAGCACTCACAGTAGGGTATTTTGATGAAATTTGCGGCATAATAGTTGTCTTAATTTCATTTAAAATATCTGTTGCACTTTCACCTGGAGTTTTCATATCGGCAGTAACTTGAATTTCTCGTTTACTACTTAAGTGGTTAATGGCAACATCACCTCGTTCAATTTCATAAGTAGCAATTTCAGAAAAAGGTACACGTTGATTGTTAGGTGTAGTAATCCACATATCATCTAAATTTTTTATAGAAGATCTGTCCTCTTTTTTATATCGAACCCATACTTTTATTTCATCTTGTCCACGTTGAAAACGTTGAGTTTGTAATCCAAAGAACCCATAGCGAACTTGGCTCATAACCATTTGAAGGTTTAATCCTAATAAATATGCATTTTCTTTAAGTTTTATTCGCACTTCTTTTATCCCTGCTGGGTCATTGTCAGAAATATCTTTAAGCAATGGATTTTTACTTAAAACCTCTTTTAATTCAATTTTAGCAGCCTTTAACTCATTGATATTATTGCCTAATAAAGAAACAGCAATAGGACTTCCCCCAAAGTTACCACCAGAACCAAATGTTAAACTTTCAACACCATATACTTTACCAACTTTATCTCTAATAGCATTGGTAATTTCTGGAGAGGAGAAATCTCTAGCTTCACCAGGAAGTAAGTTTATAGTCAAGCTTCCATTGGCTGATCCAGGACCAATTCTTTTTATGATATTTTGAATAACAGGTTCATTGCCTGTTTGTTTTTTGGTAAATTCTTCATTTACTTGCCAAGCTACTTTTTCAATTTCAGATATGATAGAGTCAGTTATCATTTCATTGGTACCTTGTAGCATTTTTAAATTAATGGAAACTCGATCACTTGCAATAGAAGGGAAAAAAGATGTTTTAACAATTCCACCACCTAAACCTCCAATGCTAAAGATTAATAAGGCTAACGGAATTGCAAAACCTAAAGCTCTATTTTTTAAAAAGAATTTTAAATAAGGAGCATACCAATTATCTCTTATATAAAAGAGTATTTTTTCAGCTTTTTGGTTAACGTTAAAAAAGAAGGTGTTTAACTTGTTTCTTTTCTTTTCCTTTTTTTCTAACGCTTTTGAATGTGCAATATGAGCAGGTAAAATGATTAAGGCTTCAATTAGTGAAACTCCAAGAGTTAACATTACAACTAATGAAACTTCACTAAAAAACATTCCAATTCTACCATCTAAAAAGAAAAAAGTAGAGAATGCAATTATTGTAGTTAAAATGGCTGAAACAATAGGAGGAATTACTTCTAAAGTACCATCTACTGCTGCTTGAATTGGAGATTTTCCTTTCTCGTAATGATGGTATATATTTTCACCAATTACAATTCCATCATCTACCAAAATACCAATAACTATGATCATCCCAAAAAGCGATAATACATTAATGGTTACCCCTAAATTTGCAGCAAAAATAAACATTCCAAAAAATGCTATTGGTAAACCTGCAGCTACCCAAAAAGCCAAACGAACATTTAAAAATAATGCTAAAAAAAACAATACTAAACCAATACCCATAATAGCATTTTTAACCAATAGTTCTGTACGTTGGTTTAAGGTTATAGAAGCATCACTCGAAATGTTTATTTGAATACTTTCATTTTGCTCATTAAAGGTTTTAATATAATCTTTAATTTTATCTGCTGTAGATATTAAATCTTCACTATTAGTATTGCTAACGGTTATGTTGATAGATTTTTGACCATTATAAAATATTCTATCTGGATTTTCAGACCAAGTATCGGTAACATCAGCAATATCTCTTAACCTAATAATGTTTCCTGTTGGTTCGGCTTTAACAACTAAATTTACCAGTTCGTTACCATAGTAATTTTTATTTCTAGCCCTTATTAAGTAATCTTCATCGTTTGTTTTAATATTTCCGCCAGAGATTAATAGGTTTGATTTACTGACGGCATTGGCAACTTCTGAAAAAGATAAATTATAGGCTCTTAAATCATTTTCACGTACAGCAATTTCAATTTCTTGCGCTGGAAAGCCTGAAAGACTGACTTGAGAAATACCTTCTATATTTCTTAAATCATTTTCAATATCACGTGCATATTGTTTTAAGGTAGCTAAAGGAATATCATCACCACTTACTATAAAGCTTATAGTAGGTCTAATATTTTCAATTTTTGCTATAATTGGAGGTTCCATACCAGAAGGGAATGAAGGAACTCTATCTACAGCATTTTTTACATCAGATAAAACAACATCAATATTTTTTCCTTTAATAATTTCAACATTAATTGTTGCAGAATTTTCTCTAGAAACTGAAGTAACCCTATCAACTCCAATAATGCCTTTTAAGTTATCTTCAATTTTTAGAACAATTCCTTCTTCCATTTCTTGTGGAGAAGCTCCAGGGTAGGCTAAATTAATTGAAATGTTTTGAGAATCAGTCAATGGGAAAAATGAAGATTTCATAGATAATGCCCCAACTAACCCAAAAGCTACAAAAGCAATTATAAAAATATTAACCGCAACAGGAAATTTAATAAAATAAGTAATTATCTTTCTCATTAGTCCTGTGTATTTTCGTTAAAAACTTTAATTGGCATTCCTACATGAGAACCAGGTACAGGTTTGGCTAATAGTTGAGTTCCATTTTTTAAACCTTTAATTACTACAGTGTTTTTATTTTCATAAATTAAATTTATAGAAATTAAATCTAATACAGAATCTTTTACAATATATAATTTAGAATTTTCAACTAGTAAATTACGTGAAACTTCAAATGCATTTTCTTCGTTTTTTGCCTCTAATGCTACTTCTAAATATTGTCCTTCTTTCAATTGTTCACCACTTACTTCAATAAAAGCTTTAATGGTTTGTGTAGCTGTATCTACTTTTCCATTAATTCTAACAACTTTTCCTGTCCAAGAAGCTGTTTTTTCTAAGTTGTATAGTTTTACAGGTTTTCCAATTTGAAGTAAATTTTTATATTCAGATTTTACAGAAACACTCATTTCATAAACTGTAGGATTGATGTACTCTCCTAATTTTTGTCCAGGTCTAATTAAACTACCAGGGGTAACTAATGCTTCAGTTAAAATTCCTGAAAAAGGAGCTTTTAAATTGTACTTATTTAATTTTACCTCTAAGTTTTTAACATTGTAGTAATTTGTTAAAATACCTCTACCAGAAATGAAGAATTTTTCTTTTTCAGAAACAGTTTCAGGTAGTTTTTCAAGAGGTTTTTGAATGTCAAATTTTTGTAAATAAGATTGCCATTTACCATATTCATTAGGGAAATCCAATCTAATGTCTGGCATTATGGCTGTTAGAGCATTGTAGAAATTACTTTTTTGAGCTTGTAAATTGGCATAAAATTCATCACTATTAATTTTTAAAATAGTTTCTCCTTTTTTAAAAGTTGTACCAGGTTTAAATTCTTTTGAAGTAATAACTAAAACACCTTGAACTTCAGAAAATAATTCAATTTTATTTTTAGCAATTAAATTACCATTGGTAGAAATAATGATAGGAATATTTGTATTTGTTACCGTTTCTACAAATACTGTTTTTATATTTTTTTCTACTTTAGCTTTAGGTTTTTGTTTATTGTCTATAAGATATTTAGCTAAAAAAATAGCACCTGTTAAAAGAAGTAGAGCTAATATGATTGATACCGTTTTTCTCATTTTTTAAATTTGATTAGTAATTGACTATAAAGATTGATTTTTTATGTTGTTTTGAATTTGATTAGTAATTTTTATAAAGGTTTCCATTTCTTGATTTGAGATTCCTTTTTGAAAGATGTTCATTATTTGAAACATAATTGGCTTCATTTTTAAAAATAATTTTTCACCTTTTGCAGTTATTAGTATTAATTTTTTTCGAGCATCTTTTTTTGAAGTTAAACGCTCAACTAATTGATTTTTTTCCATTACGTTAATTAATCTTGTTAACGTAGTTTTATTTCTATTGGTGATAAATGCAAGCTCATTTTGACAAATACTCTTATTTTGTTCAATTAAAATTTTTAAAACTATCCATTGCTCTTTAGTAACTTGAATATCATTCTTTAAAAATTGATCACAAATAAAAATGCTCATCATTTTATAGGTTTTACCTATGCTAGGACCTACAGTTTTATTGAAATCTGCTTTTTCAAAGTCTTTTTGCATTGTATAAATTTTATTGCAAATATAGTTTTATCAATTTTAGTTGTATATGCAACTATGTTAAAAAAATGAAAATAATAAAAAAAATCACTCCATGGAGTGATTTTTGAATGTAAAAATTTAAAAAACTATTTATTTAGTCTTCATTTACACTACTTGCATATAAACTTTTTGTTTTTGTAGTATTATTTGAAAATTCAAAGGTCGTTAAGTTTGGTAACTCAGAAATACTTTTATCAATACTTCCTATAAATCGGTTATCATTTAAAAGTAAAGTTTCTAAGTTTAAAAGTTTATTAAGTTCTAATGGTATCTCTCCTTCAAATGAGTTATTTGCTAATGTTAATTCTTCTAATTTTTCTAAAGCTCCAATTTCAGAAGGGATAAAACCAAACATCGCATTGTCAAATAAGCTTAGTGTATTTAAACTTGACATATTTTTAATTTTTGGAGATAACATACCTGTTATACGGTTACTACTAATATGTAAAGTTTCGAGATTGGCTAATTTATAAATTGATTCAGGTAAATTTCCGCTAATTAAATTATTAAATAATATTAGTTTTTTAAGATTAGTTAAATTGCCAATATTTGAAGGAATATTACCTTCTAATTGATTCATAAATAATTCTATAGATACCAAGCTTTTAATTGAAGTAATTTCAGAAGGGATAATACCACTAATTTTATTAAAACCTAAATTTAATTTTTTTAAAGAAGTTAAGTTTTGTATGGTATTAGGGATTGTACCAACTAAATTATTCATACTTAAATTAAGAGCTGTTACAGTGTTATTTTCAATAGTTACACCATGCCAATTATTAATATCACTTTCTAAATCCCAAACAGAATTCCAATCTTTTCCATTTGTTGATTCATACAAATCAATTAAAGCTGATTTTTCTAAATCGGAAATTTGAGAGAAAGTATTAGGAGCAATAGCTAACAAAAAAACGATTATTAGGGTTAATTTTTTCATTGTTTTTGGGGATTTAGGGGTTTGTATTTCTTAAATCTTAAAGTAAATGTAATTTATTTTTTACAATTTACCAAATATTTAATACCATTTATTGTAAAAAGCATACCATTTATTGTATTTAAAAGGTTTGTTTATTAAAAATTAAAATGCGTTTTTCAATATTAATGTTTCCACAAATTGCGTATAATATTTATTATATATTTGTGTTTGTAAATAAGAAGAATATTTTATGAAATTAGATATTTTAGCCATTGGAGCACATCCAGATGATGTTGAATTAGGCTGTGGAGGAACCATTGCAAAAGAAATTTCGTTAGGAAAAAAAGTTGGAATTTTAGATTTAACAAGAGGAGAATTAGGAACTAGAGGCTCAGCTGAAATTAGAGATACAGAAGCTTCAAACGCAGCTAAAATTTTAGGTGTTTCAATTAGAGAAAATTTAGGATTTGCTGATGGATTTTTTTCCAATGATAAAAAACATCAACTTGCAATTATTGAAATAATAAGAAAATATCAGCCTGAAATTGTGTTATGTAATGCCATAGATGATAGGCATATAGATCACTCTAAAGGAAGTAAGTTGGTTTCTGACGCTTGTTTTTTATCAGGTTTGGTTAAAATAGAAACTCAATTGAACGGCAAAATGCAACCAGCTTGGAGGCCGAAACAAGTATATCATTATATTCAATGGAAAAATATAGAACCAGATTTTGTGGTAGATATAACTGGATTTATTGATGCTAAAATAGAAGCGGTTAAGGCATATAGTTCACAATTTTATAATCCAAACAGTAAAGAGCCAAGTTCTCCAATTTCAAGTAAAAATTTTATTGATAGTGTTACTTATAGAGCCCAAGATTTGGGAAGGTTGGTTGGAACTGAATTTGCAGAAGGTTTTAATTCAGAACGTTACGTTGCCGTAAAATCTTTAGAAAATTTATTCTAAAAAAATGTTTGTAAAAAAAGAGAAATGTTTTACATTTGCAACCTCTAATAAATGGTGGTTGTAGCTCAGCTGGTTAGAGCGCCGGATTGTGGTTCCGGAGGTCGCCGGTTCGAACCCGGTCTTCCACCCAAAATAAAAGGTCTGTTTTTACAGACCTTTTTTTGTTTTATAAAATTGATTAATAGAGTTTTAATGAATGTTAAAGTTTATGAAATATGAAATCATAATTAGTGATTTTTTAGCCAATTAACACAAAATATTGCGTAGTACTTTTTGTTTTAGAATTTAGGATTCTTTTAAGGTTTTTTTTAATTATAATTTAATAGCTTTACATTCTTAAAAATTAACGTATACACATGAAACAATTACTTTATATTTTCTCTTTTGTGTTAGCAACCACTGCAATAGCACAAAATACAACTTCTACAGAATTACAAAAACAAAAAATTAAACAAGCTTTAGCTTATGGAGATAAAATTATTGCTGCCGATGCTATGTATTCAATAGTTGCTATGGAAGGTCCTCAAAGTACGTATAAAGATAGTTTAGCTTACTTATATTTTAATGCTAGAAATTTTGTTTCTTGTTTTTTGGTAACAAATGATATTTTAAGTTATAAAGAAAATAATTTAGAGTTGTTAGAGATGAAAGCTGTCTCATTAGAGAACATGGGAGCTTTGGATAAAGCAAAAGAGACTTATGACAGTTTACTAACCAAAACCAATAATAACTTTCACGCATATAAAATAGCAGGGTTAGAGCTAGCACTTAACAAATTTGAAGAAGCCTTAGTTTCTATAAAAAAAGCAGATCAATTACCTGATGATGGTAAACTTTCTGTAACTTTTCAAGTAAATAAAAATTACAATCAAAATGTAAGTTTGAAAGCTGCCATAGCTTATTTAGAAGGGTTGACCTACTTAAATTTGAAAAAGGATAAAGAGGCTAAAGCTAGTTTTGAAAGAGCGGTACAACTTTTTCCTGAATTTGTTTTAGCTAAGAGCAAACTAACCACTTTAGAAGCTAAAACAACAAATTAAAATTTATAGTTTTTCAGCTAAATAGGGTGCTGTATAAGAATTTTTAATAGTGGCTAGTTCTTCAGGAGTACCTTGAAAAACTAAGGAACCACCATTTTTACCTCCTTCTTTACCCAAATCTATAATGTAATCAGCACATTTAATCAAATCTATATTGTGTTCAATTACAATTATAGAGTGCCCATTTTTGATCAATGCATTAAATGATTTTAATAACTTTTTAATGTCATGAAAATGTAAACCTGTTGTGGGTTCATCAAAAATGAATAGAGATTTAGATTGGCGAGTGCCTTTTACCAGAAAGGAAGCTAATTTTATTCGTTGAGCTTCACCTCCTGAAAGCGTAGAAGAAGATTGCCCTAAAGTAACATACCCTAAACCTACATCTTGTAAGGGTTTTAATTTTTTTACAATTTTAGTTTCTTTGTGTTCATTAAAAAAGCTGATAGCATCATCAATGGTACTGTTTAAAATATCATTGATAGATTTGTTATGAAATGTGACTTCTAAAATTTCTTTTTTAAACCTGTTTCCTTTACAAGTTTCACATTCTAAATGCACATCTGCCATAAATTGCATTTCAATGGTAACTTCACCTTCACCTTTGCAAACTTCACATCTTCCTCCATCAACATTAAATGAAAAATGTTTGGCTTGATAGTTTCTTATTTTGGATAATTTTTCTGAAGCAAATAAAGTTCTAATATCATCATAAGCTTTAATATAGGTTACTGGGTTAGATCGACTTGAACGTCCTATAGGATTTTGATTGATAAACTCAATATGCTCAATAGCTGAAATATCACCTTTAAGCTCTGTAAATTGTCCAACTTTTTCTCCATAACCTCCTATCTTTTTTTGAATTGCTGGGTAGAGAATTTTACTTACCAAAGTACTTTTTCCACTTCCCGAAACTCCAGTAACTACCGTTAAACTATTTAAAGGAAAAGTTACATCAATATTTTTTAAATTATGTTCTCGAGCTCCAATAACATCAATAGTTTTGGTTATTTTTCTTCTAACTTTTGGAACTTCAATTTTAAGTTGATGATTTAAATATTGAGCTGTTAAAGAACTACTTTTTAAGAGTTGTAGATAAGTGCCTTCTGCTACAATTTCACCTCCAAAAGTGCCAGCTTTGGGGCCAATATCAATTATTTGATCTGCAGCTTTCATAATATCTTCATCATGTTCAACAACAATCACGGTATTTCCTAAATCTCTTAAATCTTTTAAAACTTTGATCAAACGTTCGGTATCTTTTGGATGCAAACCAATACTAGGCTCATCTAAAATATACATTGAGCCTACTAAACTACTTCCTAATGAGGTAGCTAAGTTAATTCGTTGACTTTCTCCTCCAGAAAGCGTGTTTGAGGTTCTATTTAAGGTTAAATAATTTAAACCAACATCATTTAAAAATTGTAGACGATTGTTAATTTCAGTTAATAAACGTTTTCCAATTTTTTGTTCGTAAGGGTTTAATTGAATGTTTTTAAAAAAAATAATTAATTCATTTAAAGGCAAATCAACTAATTCACTAATATTTTTGTCATTAATTTTAACATTATTAGCTTCTTTACGTAAACGTTTTCCATTACAAGTAGTACACTTTGTTTTACCTCTATAACGAGAAAGCATGACTCTGTACTGAATTTTATAGCTTTTTTCTTCTAAATGATTAAAAAAATGGTGCAGTCCTTTGAAGGATTTGTTTCCATCCCATATCAATTGCTTTTGTTCTTCTGTAAGTTCAAACCAAGGCTTATGTATGGGAATGTCAAATTTGTAAGCGTTATTAATTAAAGCATCTTTATATTTTTTAAAAGAATCAGATTTCCAAGGCAAAATAGCATTTTCGTAGATAGATAACGAGGTGTTGGGAACTACCAAATCTTCATCTATTCCTATTACATTTCCATAACCTTCACAAGAAGGACAAGCTCCATAAGGATTGTTAAAGCTAAATAAATGGCTGTTAGGTTCTAAAAATTGAAGTCCGTCTAATTCAAATTTATTATTAAATAAGGTTTGTTTTTTGGTGGAATTATCTTCAATAATACATTCGCCTTTTCCTTCAAAAAATGCAGTTTGGATGGCGTCACCTAATCGATTGTAAAAATCTTCATTAGTATTAACAACAATACGATCTATTACTAAATAAAAATCGTGATCAATTTCAGTTGTAATATCTTCAATTCTTACAATTTTATTTTTATATTTTATTCTAGAATATCCTTGTTGCGCTAAAATTTTTAAAGTTTGTAAAACATTTCTTTCTTTTGGAATATGTACAGGAGATAAGAGTAGTAATTTGGTGTTTAGCTCAAGTGTTTTTACATAATTTATAACATCTGAAACGGTATGTTTTTTAACTTCATTTCCTGAAATAGGAGAGAATGTTTTCCCAATTCTGGCATACAATAATTTTAAGTAATCGTAAATTTCAGTAGAAGTACCTACTGTAGATCTTGGATTGGTTGAATTTACTTTTTGTTCAATGGCTATTGCTGGAGCTATTCCTTTTATATAATCTACTTTTGGTTTGTTTAATCTGCCTAAAAATTGACGTGCATAGGACGATAAACTTTCAACATATCTTCTTTGTCCTTCAGCAAATAAGGTGTCGAATGCTAAACTTGATTTTCCTGAACCTGAAAGCCCTGTAATTACTACTAATTTATTTCTAGGAATGGCAACATCAATATTTTTTAAATTATGAAGTTTTGCTCCTTTAATTAATATGTACTCTTTAGGATTTAGTGATGCTATGTTGTTTGTCATTTGAATTGAAAAAGTAAATGAACGCAAAGATAATTACATTTCCTTAAAACAGCAGTCTCTAAAATTGGGAATCTTAAAAAGATTGAATTAATATCTTTAAAGTTTGGTATTTTAAAAAAAATACTGCATATTTGATAATTAATTCGTAAACAAACGCCTATATAACACCTTTACTTTTTATAAATTAATAAATACAAATTTACACTAACCCCTATAAGTATTTAACTATGGAAAGTAAACTTATGGCTGATGGCGTTCTAGTCAGCAATTACATTAACGGTAACGAAAAATCTTTAGAAATCCTTATTGTTCGTCATAAACAACGAATATTTAGCTTTATATTATCCAAAGTTTTAGATAGAGATATTGCAGAAGATATTTTTCAGGACACTTTTATTAAAGTAATTAAAACTTTAAAACGAGGTGCTTACAACGAAGAAGGAAAATTTTTGCCTTGGGTAATGCGTATTGCTCATAATTTGGTAATTGATCATTTCAGAAGAAATAAAAGAATCCCAACATTTAATAATACAGATGAATTTGATATTTTTTCTGTAATAAGTGATGAAGTATTAAATGTAGAAAAACAATTGATAAAAAATCAAATTTTAAATGATGTTAGAGGGTTGATTGATGAATTACCTGACGATCAAAAGGAAGTATTACTTATGCGTATGTATAGAGATATGAGTTTTAAAGAAATAGCGGAAAATACCGATGTTAGTATTAATACAGCATTAGGTAGAATGCGCTATGCACTTATAAATTTAAGGAAGTTAATAGAAAAACATAATATTATTTTAGTCAATTAATACTAAACGTAAAATTTTATCGTTCATAGTTGTATATAAACCAATTATTTATGATGAAACTTTACTCAGAAAAGACTCCTGTAAAGGAGCAACCCAACCAAGAAATAATTCAATATTTACTTAACTACTCTAAGCAATTGAGAGTGGTAAAAACCAACAAAAACTATATTGAATTACATTTGAATTAATGTTCTTTAAACCCATTTTATAAACCAATAAAATGGGTTTTGTGTGCTTAAATATTTTATTTTTTGTAAGTTGTTAATACTTTTTTTGACTTAAATTTCTAAATTTAATATTACAACCATTACAGTAGATTTTCAATTAATATGAATAAAAGAAAAGTATCGTTTACTTGGGCATTTAAAGAATTTATTTGGCCTAGAAAAAAAATTGTTTTAATCGGCCTAATTTTAATTATCATTAAAAGTTTATCGGGCTTAGTGTTGCCTTATGCAAGCAAGAATTTAATTGATGAAGTAATACCTTCTAAAGACTTAAATGCCTTAAAAATTTTATTACTCATTGTTTGTATTTCAATTTTTCTTCAAGCTGTAAGTTCTTTTTTATTAACGAGGCTATTAAGTGTTGAAGCTCAACATTTAATATCGTTATTAAGAGCACAAGTTCAACGTAAATTATTAACACTTCCTGTCAGCTTTTTTGATAATAATAAGTCTGGAGCATTGGTTTCTAGAGTAATGACAGATGTTGAAGGTGTTAGAAATTTGGTAGGAACAGGATTGGTTCAATTAATTGGAGGAAGTTTAACAGCGATCATATCTTTGATTATTTTAATCAAAATAAATGCCACCATGACTCTTTTTGTACTGTTGCCTGTAGCTATATTTGCTTTTGTTGCATTAAAAGCATTCGGGTATATCAGACCAATTTTTAGAGATCGGGGAAAAATTAATGCTGAAGTCACTGGAAGACTTACAGAAACATTGAATGGTGTTCGTGTTATTAAAGGTTTTAATGCGGAAGAACAAGAAAATATTACTTTTGAAAAAGGAGTAGAAGCTTTGTTTTTAAATGTTAAAAAGAGTTTGACATCCACCGCATTAATTACAAGTTCTTCTACTTTTCTTTTGGGACTTGCATCCGCTGGAATTATGGGAATTGGAGGATATTTTATTATGGATAATTCAATGACCTATGGAGAATTTGTGTCATTTACGTTATTTTTGGGTTTTATGATTGCACCGATTGTTCAAATGAGCAATATTGGAAGTCAGTTGACAGAAGCAATGGCTGGACTTGATAGGACTCAAGAATTGATGGAAATGAGAGAAGAAAATAATTCAGCAATAAGAACTATAAAACTTGATAATATTATAGGTAATGTTGAATTTAAAAATGTTTCATTTAGTTATGAGAAAGGAAAAGAGGTACTTCATAATATTTCTTTTAAAGCTCCAGCTGGAAGTGTAACAGCTTTAGTAGGTTCTTCTGGTTCTGGAAAAACTACCATAGCAAGTTTAGCAGCTACATTTTTAACTCCCACTGATGGTACTGTTTTTTTAGATCAAAAAGATTTATCAAAAATAAATTTAAGTAGTTTTAGAAGTAATTTAGGAGTAGTTCTACAAGATGATTTTTTATTTGAAGGAACTATTAAAGAAAATATTTTATTTGCACGACCTAATGCAACAGAAGATCAATTATTACATGCTGTTGAAGGAGCTTATGTAAATGAATTTACAGACAGGTTTGAAAATGGTTTAGAAACCATTATAGGTGAGCGTGGTGTAAAACTTTCAGGAGGACAACGTCAACGAATTTCAATTGCTAGAGCACTTTTAGCAGCTCCTAAAATTATTATTTTAGATGAAGCAACTTCAAATTTAGATACAGAAAGTGAATCTTATATTCAAAAAAGTTTGAGTGGTTTAATGAATAATAGAACTACGTTTGTAATAGCTCATAGATTAAGTACCATTCAACAAGCTGATCAAATATTGGTAATTGAAGAGGGAAATATTGTTGAACGTGGAAAACACCAAGAATTGTTAGCTAAAAAAGGAAGATATTATGACTTATATACTTACCAGAGTAGAATTTAATCTAATAATTTAAGAATCTTTCAATTGATTTTGATGCTTTGAAATTATAGATTTTAAACGTTGTTTTGTTAGCTCTTTTGAAGTTCGTAATTTATTTTTCTTACGGTTTATTAGCTTTGAATGCTTTGCTTTGTTTACTGTATTTTTAGCTTTCCCTTTTTTTGACATCATTCAATAAACCCCTTTTTAAAAGGGGTTATAAATTCATTAATATGGTTGATTAAGTAGATTTTTTTACAAATTTTGTTAAAATAACAATTTGTACACCATTTATCCTTCCTTCAATTTGTTCTGCATTGTCATGTACCAATGAAATATTTCTAACTGCAGTTCCGCGTTTGGCTGTAAAATTTCCACCACCTTTAACATCTAAATCTTTTGTAATAGTAATAGTATCACCAGCTTCTAATAATGCTCCATTACAATCTAAATGTTTAATAATTTCATCTTCACTTTTTCCATCACCCATAGCAGCAGCCCATTTTAAAGTGTCATCATCTAAATACATCATCTCTAATAAATCTTGAGGCCATCCTTCAGATTTTAAGCGATTTAACATTCTCCAAACTATTACCTTAACAGAATCAAACTCGCTCCACATGCTATCATTCAAACATCTCCAGTGATTACTGTCCATAAGTTCAGGGTTTTCAATCTGAGATATACAGGTTTCACAAGCAAGTAAACTCTCGTCAAGTCCACCAATGCTTACAGGAGGAACTTGGAAAATGGTTAATTTCTCTGAAGCTCCACATAATTCACATTTAGATCCACTACGTTCATGCAATTCATTAGCTATACTCATTATAGTATTGTTTTAATTAAAAGTTGTTATAAATTTTGTTGAAAAGAATCAAATTTTGACAAAACTACTGAATTCTAAATAATTAACTGAAAAAAACATTTTTTTATTTTTTGAAAGATTTAAATAAAAATAATTATTATCCAAACCTCTCATATTCAGTAAATTATTTGTAACTTTAAAAGAGTTGTAGACTATTCAAACATTTGCAAATTTCACATTTTGTTTGAACAAATTATCTGAAAAATTTCAATTTAAATTATTTATTATGAATCCAACATTATTTATAAGCGTTCTTTTAATAGTATTTTTACTAAGCGGAATTCGAATTGTTTTTGAATATAAACGCGCCTTAAAATTTAGATTTGGTAAATACATAACAACTTTACAGCCTGGATTTAGATGGGTAATTCCAGTAATTGAAACGGTTCAAATTGTAGATATTAGAGTAATTACAATTAATATTGTTTCTCAAGAAGTAATGACAGAAGACAATGTACCTTGTAGTATTGATGGTGTGGTATTTTTTAAAGTTAATAATCCGGAAAAAGCAGTGTTAGAAGTTGAAGAGTATAATTTTGCCATTACACAATTGGCACAAGCAGCTTTAAGAGATGTTTGTGGTAAGGTAGAGTTAGATACCATCTTGTCTAAACGAGAAGAGATGGGAAAAAATATCAAGTCTATTGTTGAAAACGAAACTAAAGATTGGGGAATTGAAATAATTGATGTAAAAATTAAAGACATTCAATTACCTGAAAATATGCGAAGAATGATGGCAAATCAGGCTGAAGCAGAACGGTCTAGACGCGCACGTATTATTTTAGCATTAGCAGAAGAACAAGCAGCAGGAAAGCTGTTAGAAGCAGGGAAATTAATAGATCAGTCTCCATCGGCAATTAAGTTAAGATTGTACCAAACTTTAGCAAATATTGCTTCAGAGAAAAATTCAACCATTTTATTCCCATTTCCTGAAGAAGTTTTACCCAGAAAAAGAAAGAAATCTTAAACATTAATTAGAATTAATTGATAAATTTGTTTTCTTAATTTATTAATTCAATTTTAAACTCGTATGCAAAAAATTCTTTTTAGTATCGTACTTTTCATCTCTTTTTTAGGGATCAAAGCTCAAAATGTAATGACACCAGAACTCTTAGTCCAATTAAACAAGGTTTCTGGAAAAGGAATTACCAAAGATGGAAAAAGTGTAATTTATAGTGTTTCGAAATACCATTTAGATAGCGACAGTAAATCTACAACTCTTTATAAAATTCCAATTATAGGAGGTAATGCAGAAGTAATTACTAATGATAGTGCATTACTAAATGATGCCAGCATTTCACCTAATGGAACCTATAAAATAATAGCTTCAGATGTTAAATTAAAAAATGTAACTGGTCAAGATTTTTATTCAGATGTTAAAAATTCAAATGTAAAAATTTATGATGCCCTTAATTATCGCCATTGGGATACTTGGGAAGATGGTGCATATAGTCATATTTTTTATTATGAAACTAAAAACAGCGATGCAAAGGGAATTGATATTATGGAAGGAGAACCTTTTGATTGCCCTCAAAAACCATTTGGAGGAGCTGAAGATTATTTGTGGAGTCCAGATAGTAACAGTATTTTATATGTTACTAAAAAATTAAATGGAACGGCTTATGCTGTTAGTACAAATACGGATATTTATGAATATAATTTGAAGACTAAAGTAACTAAAAACCTTACCGAAGAAAATAAAGGTTACGATACCCAACCAGCCTTTTCATCAAAAGGACAATTGGCATGGTTACAAATGAAGCGCGATGGTTATGAGGCAGATAAAAATGATATTATTGTAAAATTAGATGATAAAACTATTAATTTAACAGCTAATTGGGATGGTACAGTTAATAGTTTTTTATGGGATGAAAAAGGAGAAAAAATCTATTTTATCGCTCCTATAGCTGGAACCGTACAAATGTTTGAAATAAAAGTTCCTTCTTCAGCTAACAAAATTAGTGAACCTAAGCAACTTACTGATGGACAGTTTGATGTAAGTGGTATGGTAGGACAATCTAAAAATACCATGGTGGTAACTAGAAGAGATATGAATCATGCTCCAGAGCTTTATACAGTTAATTTAAAGGATGGAAAAATGATGCAATTAACTCATGAAAATGATGCAACCTACAATTCTTTAGATTTAGGAAAAGTTGAAAAAAGAATGGTTAAAACCACTGATGGAAAAGAGATGGTAACTTGGGTTATCTATCCTCCAAACTTTGACCCGTCTAAAAAATATCCTACATTGTTATATTGTCAAGGAGGTCCTCAAGGAGCATTGAGCCAGTTTTATTCTTTTAGATGGAATTTTCAAATTATGGCTGCAAATGGTTATATAATTGTAGCACCAAATAGAAGAGGAATGCCTGGTCATGGAGTTGAATGGAATGAACAAATAAGTAAAGATTATGGAGGGCAAAATATGGAAGATTATTTAGCGGCAATTGATGATGTAGCAAAAGAGCCTTATGTTGATAATGATAGATTAGGATGTGTAGGAGCTAGTTATGGAGGTTATTCTGTGTTTTATTTAGCAGGAATTCATAATGGTAGATTTAAAAGTTTTATTTCGCATGACGGACTTTTTAATTTAAAAAGTATGTATGGTACCACAGAAGAATTATTTTTTGTGAACTGGGATTTAGGAGGACCTTATTGGGATAAAAATAATAAAGCAGCTCAACAATCATTCACAAAATTTAACCCTGTAAACTTCGTTTCTAAATGGGATACACCAATTTTAATAATTCAAGGAGAAAAAGATTATAGAGTTCCTATAGGACAAGGTTTAGAGGCCTTCCAAGCGGCACAACTTCAAGGAATTAAAAGTAAATTATTATTATTCCCAGATGAAAACCACTGGGTACTAAATAGTCAAAATAGTATCGTTTGGCAACGAGAATTTTTTAAATGGTTAAAAGAAACCTTATAAAGTAAATTAAAGCCTTAAATACTACAGTATTTAAGGCTTTAAAAATTGTACATTTATGAATGGAACTGATTGGCTGGGGTTTGTAGGGGTTACATTAATACTTGTAGCCTATTTTTTAAATGTGAAAAATATGGTAAAAAGTACTCATTTATCATTTATTTTATTGAATTTAATAGGAGCGTCTCTAGCTTGTTTAGCGTCGATATTGTTAAAGTATCTTCCTTTTATCATACTTGAAGGTGTTTGGGCACTTATTTCATTAAATTCTTTAATACACTATTTTAAAAAAGGATAGCATACTTTTTTTTAAAATAATAAGTTTGGTGCAACTTCAACAAAACTACTTTTCAAAGGGATAGTGGTTTCTGAATTTTTTTTAAGATAGGCCGTTAAAATTCTTTTCACATCGTTATTGTCTTTTTGGGCAGCAATGTGGTTGTAGTAATCGGTAATCGATGTTGCTTTTTTAGTATTATTTATATACCCAAATCCTTTGTAAATTCCATTAACAACTAATACAATCCCCGCTTCTTTTTTTGTTCTACCAGTTTCTTTGATGATAAAATTTTCGGTGTTGTATTTAATGGATGCTATGGCGTTTTGTACTCTTTTGTTATAGCTTGATGTTGATTCTTGGTTTCTGCAAACTCCTTTGCATTTTTTTAATTGAAAATGGAAACAACTACTTACATTAGATTGCAAATGGCAGTATTTTGGGCATAATTCAAATGTTTCACAAAGCTTTTCTAGAAATAACCTACACTCAGTTTCATTATAAAACTTCATAAGTGGATTAGATATAAGTTTTAAGCGATTATAAGCTAGGTGTACAATTCCATTTCTATCTTCATAACTAAATAAACCAATGCTTTCATTGGCTCTTTTTTGAGCTCGGTTAAATTTTGGATAATGTTTTTTGATTTCTGCAGATTCAAGTAAAAGTGCTATTAATTCACTTCCAGTTTCTTCAAAAGTAATGTTCTCAATTTCCAAACACATGGCAACTTCTTTTTTAGATTTATCATAAAAATGACTTAAAACACGTTGCTTTATATTAGTTGATTTTCCTATATAAATAATTTCATTTTTACTATTTTTAAAATAATAAACACCTGTTTTAGTAGAGAGTTCATCTACAATTTTTTTTGGTAATAATGGAGGAATGGTAGCCTGACGAGATTTTGGATTTAAAAATGAATGAAATACACTTCCATAAGTGTCTAATTTTAGTAGTTTTTTAAACAATATAGTGGTAGCCTCAGCATCGCCTTTAGCTCTGTGTCTGTCTTTAATAGTAATATTTTGAGAAGTACAGAGAGCACCTAAACTATAAGAATTTAATCCTGGAATTAATTTTCTGGATAACCTTACAGTGCATAATTTTTTTCTTTTAAAATTGAATCCAAGGTTTTTAAATTCTTGTTGAATGATATGATAATCAAAATTTACATTATGTGCCACAAAAATAGTGTCTAGTGTAATTTCTTCTATCTTTTTTGCAATTTCATAAAATTTTGGAGCACTACCTACCATTGCATTGTTAATTCCTGTTAAATTGGTTATAAAAGGAGGTATATGACATTCTGGGTTAATTAGTGTGGTGAACTCGTCAATTATTTTTTTACCATCAAATACCAAAATTGAAATTTCAGTAATTTTAGCTCCTTGACCAGTGGTTTCTATATCAACAATTGAATACATTAGTTAAAAGATTTTTGAAGTTCTTTTAATTCAACTCCTAACTCAGTTAGCATATTTGCAATGCTACTAATTTTCAACTCATGTTCATCATATTCTTGTGTATTTATGCTACAAGTAAATTCCCATAGTTCTAAAACTTCATCAATTGGCACGTAATATGGGTCGTATTTTTTATTATCAGAAGCTAATAACAACATTTGATGTTCTTCAATTTTATTATAAACACGTTTGTAAACAATTCCATCATTTAAGGTTAAAACAATGTAGGTTTTACCATTTTTAACATTTCTAACATCGTCAATAAAACGAGCTACAATATATGATCCACTCTTAACGGGTAGCATAGAATCTCCTTTAATAGGAAATGCACGATGAGTGCCTGTTGGTAAAAAAGGTAATTTAATTTTTGATAAATGTTCAATATATTCCGGATCTGAATATCCTCGTAAATAACCAGCAGAAGCTTCCATAGGTATAATTTCTATTAAATCTTCATCTTTTTGATCAATGGTAATAGGAAATAAAATTCTTTGGTTGTTGAGTTTAATAAACGAAGTTTCGGTAGCTGAGGTTAAATCATTTTTTATTAAAATATCCATTGAAATATTAAAATATTCGGATAATTCAATTAAAAAATCAATAGGAGGGATGGCTCTATTTTCTTCATAAGAACTTATCCTAGAGCGTGAAACTTTCAAATCTTTAGCAAATTGTTCTTGAGTTAAAGATTTTAGAGTTCTTAAATGTTTGATATTATTTGATAAGTTATTCATTTGCTAAAAATACAATCATTAAATGCTATTATTTTTAGCTAAATTAATAATTTTTTTTTCAGTCACAAATTTTTGTTTCAAATGTGACCGCAAATTAAATCTATAGTTTAAATGAATTTTTTGAATACATAGCTAATTTTTAAAAATAAAAAAACCTGTAAGATGTTATTCTTTTACAGGTTAACAAAAAATTTTCATATGTTTTGTTTTAGAGGGTTATCGGTTTAAAAGCCATATCTTCTATAATTATTCCATTGCAATCTTTTTGAATTTGAAAATGACAAAAATATGGTATTTTCTTTGTGATTTGTGGTAATATGTTGAGTTG
Source organism: uncultured Lutibacter sp. (assembly GCF_947493565.1). Taxonomy (GTDB): domain Bacteria; phylum Bacteroidota; class Bacteroidia; order Flavobacteriales; family Flavobacteriaceae; genus Lutibacter; species Lutibacter aestuarii. Next base: position 131,547 of record NZ_CANLRG010000001.1, read on the forward strand.
TCATAATTTTAAATATTAAGTGTTAATTAAAGACTGTATCTTCTATAGTTTGTCCATTGATTTCTTTTCGTATTTGAAAAGTTAATAAAAGTTCTTTTTTTGGTTTCTGATGTTAAATTTTGAGTTGTCATAATAAATGTTTTTAATTGTTAATAGTTTACTAATAGACGTCTTCACTTCTAAAATGTTACGGTATTTTGCATAGCATAGTACTATATTAACAAATTTTTAACGAAAGCTATAATTTAAACAGGCTATTTGTTAAGGAGTCTTTAATATAAGTTGTTGAAAATTAAAGGTTAATATGAGAGAAATCATTAAATGAATTGAATTTATTTTTGAGTATGATTTATCTCATTACTTATTTTGATTGAAGTCATTGTAAAAAAAACGTGCTGCATTTAATTTTAATAAAAATTGAAGATGATGCTATTTGTTTTACTATTTCTATTATTTTTTGGAGTTATTTATTTGTTATTTATTCCTATTATAATATATATAAATACTAAAGAAAACTTATACTATTTAGCTTTAAAAGGGTTATTTAAAGCTAGTTTAGAAAAGCATCCTAAAGAAATTATACAAATTAAATTTCAATTATTTTTTTATCATTTTTATTACTATCCTTTTAAAAAGGCAAGAGCTCCAATATTTAATAAGAAGATTGGAAATTTCAATATTAAAAGCTCAAAATTGGCAAAAAACCTTATAAAATCTTTTAAAATTAAAAAATTACAATTAAATATAGACACAGGAGATTTTATACTTAATGCTAAATTATTCCCTTTAATAGCTATTTTAAATACTACTTATGGAGATTATACTATAAATTTTAAAGGGAAAAATTATTTAGTTTTTAAAGTACAAAGTAGGCCTGTATATATAATTACATCATTTATTAACAATTAAAATATATAATTATGGAATTACATTTTGAAGAATTATTAAGCAAAATTACAGACTTTATTAAGTCTGAAGCTAAAACTGATACCATTATGGGTGAACAGTTTGAATTAGGAGAATTTAAATGTGTACCAGTTATTAAAGTAGGAATGGGATTTGGTTCTGGTGGCGCAGAAGGTAGTGAAGAAAAATCAAAAAAAGGAAAAGGAGGAGGAGCTGGAGCAGCTGGAGTAGGAATAGAACCTGTTGGTTTTTTAGTAAGTAGAGGAGATAATATTTCTTTTTTAGCTGCAGGTAAAACTCAAGGTTTGGCGGCTATTTTTGAAAAAGTACCTGATTTGATTGAAAAAATTATTGAAAGTCAGAAAAAAGAAAAAGAATTAGTTTAATTTCCTACTAAATAAGTTTAACTGAAACCTCCAAAGTTTTAGCTTTGGAGGTTTCATTGCTTTAAATTATTCTATATAAAATTTATTGGTATAATTTTTCGAAGTAATTCCTCTTAAACTGTTAATAATTAAGTGATTTAAAATTTCACTTTCGGAGTACTTATTAAACAAGCTAGTTTCTGAGAAAAGCACATCATCAATACGTAAAAATAAGATGTCACAAACTAATTTAATATTTACATCTTTTCTAATATCACCATTATTTTTAGAAGCATTTAATAAATCAAAAATTAATTTAGTTACTAGATAGTTTCTAAAACTATAAAATTCTTTAAAGGCATTTGGATAATATTTTTTTAAACCAAATAAAAAAGATGGCTTAAAATGTTTAAGGTATTCAAACCCTTTTTTATAGATTAAAATAATGGTTTCTATAGAATCATTGCAAGATGTATTTAAATCACTTATTTCAGTTAAAAATTTTTCTAATAAATATTGAACACTTTCTCTAACTAGTTCTTCTTTAGTATTGAAATATTTGTAAATAGTTTTTTTTGATATTCCTAATCCACTAGCAAGCTCATCAAGTGTAAAACTTTTGCTACCAAATTTTGTAAATTTTTGAATGGCATGTATTATAATTTGATCTTTCTTCATGAGTTATAAATTTATTGCCAACCACCACCAAGAGCTTCATATAAATACACTATATTTTTTAATTGTAGTAGTTTACTATTAATTACATTTAATTCTGCATTTAGAGCACTTTGTCTTGCAGTTAACAAGTCTAAATAAGTAGCATACCCATTTTTTAATAGCTCTTCAGAATTTAACTCTGCATTTCTAAGTGCTTCTACTTCTTTTATTCGATAATTAAATTTTTCTGTTTCAGATGTATACGCAAATAAAGCATTTGAAACTTCACTGCTAGCATTTAATAAAGATTGTTTAAAATTTAATAATGCTTGTTCTTGTTGAGCTAAAGCAACTTCATTTTGGGTTTTTATTTTCTTTTTATTGAAAATTGGCTGAGCAAGACCTCCTATTAAATTTGAAAATAAAGAGTTAGAATCAATCCAATTATTAAAATCTATACTTTGAAAACCAGCGTTAGCTGTTAAAGTTAATGATGGATAAAAGTTACTTTTAGCAACATTAGTCAATTCAAAGGCTTGAATTAAACCATATTCAGCAGACATTACATCGGGTCTATTTCTCAATAAAATTGAAGGAACTCCAACGTTAATATTGGTGTTTAAAGATTGACTTTCTAAGCTACTTCTTTCAAAGGACTGAGGTTTTTTCCCTAAAAGAATGCTCAAAACATTTTCTGTTCTAAAAATTTCAGTTTTAATATCAACTTGTAACGCTTTAGCACTGTTTAATTGTGCAATATTTTGGTCAACAGCAACTTGAGTTACCTGACCAGCATTTTTTAAAGCAATAATAGTTTCTACACTTTTTTCTCTAGCATTAATTGTTTGCCTTGTTATATTTAATTGTGCATCTAAAGCTAATAATTGGTAATAAGTTGTGGCGATATTTGAAATTAATCTACTTTTTACAGCCTGGTGAGCAGCAACACTTTGAAGATAATTAGCCTCATAAGCTCTTTTATTACTTCTAATTTTACCCCAAATATCTGCTTCCCATGATAGTGTGGTAGTTAAGTCAAACTGATCAAATGATATTTTCCCAGAAGTGCTATTTTTAGAAGTTTCTTGATGCATAGCCGAGCCTTTCAGGTTGATACTGGGTAAGTACCCTGCCTTTCCTTGTTTTAAATAAGCTTCAGACATTACTATTTGTTGAATAGCTACTCTAATATCAATATTATTGGCTAAACCTTCTTCAATGTATTTTGTTAAAAAAGGATCTGTAAACAAGGTTTTCCAAGAGATATTTGCCATAGACAAACTGTCTTTTGATATATGATCTGTTCTGTATAAGCCTTGTGTTTCTTTTAAATCTGGTCTTTGGTAGTTTTTACTAACAAAACAAGATGATAATAATAAAGAAACGCCTATTAATATTGCAAAATTAACAATTGTTGGTTTTCTCATTTTTTAATTGTTTTCTTGTAATTTTTTTTGAATTTTTTCATAAGGGTTTCCAGTAAATTTTTCTTGAATCCATTGGAAAAACATAAATAAAGTTGGAATAATAAATATCCCTAAAAAAGTACCTATTAGCATACCTCCAGCAGCACCAGTTCCAATTGAATTATTTCCAACGGCACCAATACCTCTTGATGTTACTAAAGGCATTAAGCCTAAAATAAAAGCAAAAGAAGTCATTAAAATAGGTCTTAATCTTGTTTTTGCAGCGTTAATGGCAGCATCTAATAAACTTTCACCTTTTCTTCTTCGTTGTATTGCAAATTCTACAATTAAAATTGCATTTTTAGCAAGTAAACCAATTAGCATAATTAGAGAAATTTGAAAATAAATATTGTTTTCTAATCCACTCAATTTTGTAGTAATAAACGCTCCAAAAACACCTAATGGAATTGAAAATATTACAGATAGCGGAAGTAGATAACTTTCATACTGTGCTGCTAGTAAAAAGTACACAAATACTAATGATAATATAAAGATAAGGATGGTTTGATTTCCAGCATTAATTTCTTCTCTTGAAAGACCCGAATATGCAATATCATAATCACTAGGTAAGTTTTTAGCTTCATTATTAGCAACAAAAATTCCATCACCAGAACTAAAACCAGCATTAACAGCCCCATTTAATTTAGTTGAATTATAAAGGTTGAAACGAGTAACAGATTGTGGACCATAAACACGTTTTAATTTAACAAACTGAGTTATTGGAGTCATTTCACCACTAGCGGTTCTAACATACATTTGCTGTAAAGATTTTTCATCAGCTCTATCTTCAGGTAAAGCTTGAATATAAATTCTATATTGTTTTCCAAATCTTGAAAAATCCGAGGCATACACTCCACCAATATATCCTTGTAAAGTTGAAAATATACTGTTAATAGGTACCCCTAATTTTTTTGCAAGTGGCATATTAATTTCCATTTCGTATTGAGGATAATTAGCATTAAAAGCAGATTGAACATATTGTACTTCAGGGTGTTTAACTAAATTATTGATATATTCTTTTTGTGTAGCATCTAAATTTTTAAAGCTTCCTCCAGATTTGTCCAATAAGTTAACTTCAAATCCTGAAGAAATTGAAAATCCAGGGATGCTTGGTGGTTCAAAGAAGATAATTTTAGCATCTGGAATAGTAGCTGCTATACCAAACAATTTTTTAATAATTGTAGTAGTTTTTAATGAGTCTTCTTTTCGTTCAGACCAATCTTTAAGTTTAATAAATCCTAATCCATAATTACTACCTTGTCCTCCTAATAAACTAACACCATTAATTACTGAAACACCTTCTACACCTGGTAAATCTTTAGTTTTATTATATAATTGTTCATTAACTTGATTGGTTCTATCTAAAGATGAGCCAGCAGGCAATTCTACATTAATAAATACAAAGCCTCTATCTTCATTTGGAACAAACCCAGTTCTAGTAGTACTTGCTGCCCACCAAATACCAATTACAGTAATGATTAATGTTAAAACAGGAATCCATCTATTTTTTGAAAGAAAATATAAAGCTCTTCCATAGCGTTCAATTAATGCTTTAAACGATGTGTTAAAGGCTGTATGAAAACGCTCCATTAATGATGATTTCACCTTTTTATCTTTATGAGATTTTAGAAAAACAGCACAAAGAGCTGGACTTAAAGTAAGTGCATTAATTGCTGATATTCCAATGGCAACAATTAATGTTACCCCAAATTGTTCATAAAAAACACCTGTTGGTCCTTGAACAAAAGTCACAGGTATAAATACTGAAGCCATCACTAAGGTAATGGCAATAATTGCCCCAGAAATTTCACCCATTGCACTTTTTGTTGCGTGCATTCTGCTAGTATCACCTTCATCTAATTTTGCATGTACAGCTTCTACAACTACAATGGCATCATCTACTACAATTCCAATAGCTAAAACTAAAGCAAATAGAGTTAGTAAGTTAATTGAATACCCAAATAGATTCAGGAAAAAGAATGTACCAATGATGGATACAGGAACAGCTATTGCAGGTATTATAGTTGATCTAACATCTTGTAAAAAGATAAAAACCACTACAAATACTAATAAAAAAGCTTCAATTAAAGATCTTGTAACTTTATCTATAGAAGCTGTTAAAAATTCGTTTGTATCATATTGAATATAAACTTCTATCCCTTCAGGAAAATCTTTTTCAAGAATAGATAATTCAGTTTTGATATTTTTAATAATTTCTTGCGCATTGGAACCTTTAGTTTGATAAATGGCCATAGCAACACTTGGAAAACCTTTTGTTTTAGAACTGGTGGCATAAGATTGTGAAGCAAGTTCAATATCAGCAATATCTTTTAGATATAGATATTCTCCATTATCCAATGTTTTAATGATAATATTTTCATACTGATTTTCTGTTTTAAATCGCCCACTATATTTTATTACATAAGAAAAAGTTTCTCCATTATTTTCACCTAATGCACCTGCAGCAGCTTCTAAACTTTGTTCACGTAAGGCACTAGTAACATCAGTTGGAATAAGGTTGTAAGCTTTAAGTTTACTTGGGTTTAACCAAATTCGCATTGCATAATCTTGCCTTGAAAATACATTTACTTCACCTACACCTTTAACACGTTGAAGTACGGGAGTAACATTAATTTTTAAATAGTTTTGTAGATATGTAGCATCATAATGTTCATTTTTTGTATAAGCCGTCATAAACATTAAGGCACTTGTTTGTTTCTTTTGAGTTAAAACCCCAATTTGTTTTACTTCCTGAGGTAATAAAGAGTTGGCTCTAGCAACCCTATTTTGAACATTAACAGCAGCAATATCTGGATCAACATCTTGTTCAAAAAATACATTTATTTCTGCAGTACCATTATTGGTAGCTGTAGATGTTATATAGGTCATTCCTTCTACACCATTTATTTGTTCTTCAAGAGGAACAATTACGCTTTCTAATACAGTTTCTGCATTAGCCCCAGGATAGCTTGCAGTAACATTAATTGTAGGTGGTGCAATATCTGGATATTGTTCTACAGGTAAAGTTTCTAACCCTAAAACACCAAGAATTACTATAATTATAGAAATAACGGTTGATAAGATAGGTCTTTCAATAAAAGTTTTTAACATTGTTGGTAATCTTATAATTATTTAAAATAAAACTTTAATAGGTTTAACAATAGAATCATATGCTACTTCTTGGGGAGAAATAACAGTATTGTTACGTAGCTTATTAATACCTGAAGTAACAATTGTTTCACCAGCAGTTAACCCAGATTCAATGACATATAAATTATCAACACTAGCTTTTATATTTATTAATTTAGCTTTAGCTGTATTATTGTTATCTACTTTATATGTAAATACTTGACCTTGTTGTTCAAAAGTTGCTGATTTTGGTAAAACAGGTTTATTTTTATACTCAATAGGAATACGAATTTGACCACTATTTCCATTGCTAATTAGTAAATTTGGATTGTTAAACAAAGCTCTGAAGTTAACTGTTCCAGTAACTTTATTAACCTGCCCATTAACAGTTTGAATTTTTCCTTTTTCAGAAAAAATGGTTCCATTAGCAAGTTTTAATTCTACTTTTGGAAAGTTTTTAATTTTTTCTTGAAGATTATTTCCTTTTGTTTTTTGTAGAAAATTTAAATATTCATTTTCATTCATTGAAAAGTAAGCATACACTTTTTTTGTATCTACAACTACAGTAAGTGGAGTAGAATTAGAAGGACTAATTAGAGACCCTTCCCTATAATTAATACTTCCTACCCAACCGTCAATAGGGCTTTTAACTTGAGCATACCCTATAGTAGCCAATAAGCTGTTATAGCTACTTTTGGCTTGTAGTAACTTGGCTTTAGCAGTTTCTAATTGTACCTCACTTATTATATTTTTTTCAACTAAAGGTTTTAATTTGTTAACCTCAACTTGAGCTGCATTAACATTAGCAGCTGCAGCTTTTGCATCTTGTGTTAAACTTTCAGTTTCTAATTGAAATAAAACTTGTCCTTTTTTTACTTTTTGACCTTCATCAACCAAGACTTTACTTATATATCCAGTAGTTTTTGCTCTTACTTCACTGTTTATTATTCCTTCTATACTTGTTGGGTAAGTATCATAACCAATTACAGTTTTATTTTCAATAATTGAAACTGGAAAAGGCATAGCTCTTTGTTGGTTTTGAACTTGTTTATTTTCATTGTTATTACAACTATATAACACGAAGCTTAAGGATAAAATAAATACTGATTTAATTATTTTTTTCATTGTTTTCTTTTAATGTATTTGATATGTATGATTTTTTTAGATTTTCAAAGTTTGATATGACATTATTTATTAATTGAATATAATTTTCATTAAATTTAATTCTGTCTATTTTGGAATTTGTTTTTTTTAGTTTAAAACTTAAGATTCTTTCATGAAGTGTTTTTTCTACTTTCCATTCTTTTATTTTTGATTCAAGTCTATTAATAATATAATCTTCTGAAATAATAAAATATCTTTTTCTATCTCCAGTTTTGGTAAAATATCTAATTACTCCTTTTGTTTGTAAAAGGTTTAAATTAACGGATATCGAACTTTTACTTGCTCCTAAATTTTCTACTAATTCATCAAAACAAGTACCTTCTTCTCCAATTAATATTAATAAAGAGAAAATTCTTGCAGATAATGGAGACATATCTTCTAGGTTATGGAAGTATACACCTAGTTCTTCAACTAAGTTTTTTTGCTCTTTAATTAAATCTTGAACTTTCATATTTTTAAATTTAAAATGCAAATATATGTTTAGTTCGGTAAAAAGCGAACTAAATGAAGTTAATAATTTGTTAAAGCTATTTTAATTAAAATAATTAGGGTTTAGAGTAGTAGAAAAGTTCCTTTTTGTATAGATTATAATTAAATTCTCTTTTTCTTAAATTAAGTCAGTGAAATGGAATAAATAGAATTTTAGTTTTGCATTAATTTTTAAATAATTATTTTGGAGAACTTCAGTTTTTGTTTGGTATCAATTTCAAAAATTAGTTATAATCTTACTAAATTTGATGAAATTTTATTAGTATTTTAAGGAATATAAATTTTTGATTTAACCAAAAAAAACTCAAATAAAATACCTTATTAGGCTTTTTTTGGTTCTTATACATGCAATTTTTTGTACTAATTGTTAAATAAACTTTTGTAAGGTACCTTAAGATTTTTTTACATTAATTTACTTTGTTTTATATCCATCAATACTTGTGTTATTTTTCTTCTTCCAATATTCTTTAATTTTTTCTTTTCCTTGTTTGGTGGCCCAATTATTTAAAGTGGTACGTTCTTTATTAAAATCCATAAAAGGAACTGCAAAACCGCATGAAGTTTGTACCAAATCAACATCCATTTCAATAATTTGTCTAACTCCGGCATTTTTTGGAAATAAATTGATGTATTGTTGGAATTTTTCATTTTCATGATGATAAATTTGTGCAATTCCATAGAGCCTTAAAATTAAAGGGCTACCTTCAAAGGCACAGAACATAATTGTCATTCTGTTATTTTTTATTAAATGGGCTGCAGTTTCATTTCCACTACCTGTTAAATTTAGCCATACAATTTTATTTTTTTCAAGTACTCTAAAAGAATCTGTTCCTTTAGGAGATATATTAACTCTACCTTCATTAGCTGCTGTACCTACAAAAAATATTTTTTGTTGTTCAATAAATTCTTTTAAATCATTTGTAATAGCGTTTAATTTTTTGCCCATTAATAGTGGTGGATTTAATTAAATAAATTAGTAGAATATTTTATTAAAGTTGATTTTTAATCCCAAAGACGGTTAGATTTAGTTAAAATAATAGGGCTATTATCAGTAATTAATATAGTTTGTTCATGTTGAGTAACATAACCTCCTTTATTTCCAACTAAAGTCCATCCATCATTTAATTCAATTGCCATTGTTGAATTTGTTGAAATAAAAGTTTCAATAGCAACAGTTGTATTTTTTTTAAATCGTTCTTTATTACTTTTAACTCTGTAATTTAAAATATTTTCTGGTTCCTCATGCAAACTTTTTCCAACTCCATGACCTGCTAAATTTTTAATAACTTTAAAACCATATTTTTTAGCTTCACTTTCAATTAAATATCCAATATCTGCAATTTTAACACCACCTTTAATAGTGTTGATTGCTTTTTTTAAAATATGTTTTGAAGCATCAACAAGTGGTTGATGGTTGTAAATATCTTTACCTAGAACAAATGACCCTCCATTGTCTGACCAAAAGCCATTCAGTTCAGCTGAAACATCAATATTAATCAAATCACCTTCTTTTAATATTTTATTTTTAGATGGAATTCCATGTGCAGCTTCTTTATTAACGCTGATACAGGTATAGCCTGGAAACCCATAGGTTTCGTATGGAGCAGATTTTGCTCCAAAACTTTTCAAAATTTCACCTCCAAAATCATCAAGCTCTTTGGTTGACATTCCAATTTTAGCATGTTCTATCATTAGTTTGAGAGTTGTACCAACAACTTCACTAATTTTTTTCATTCCAATTAATTCGGATTCTTTTGTGATTGACATTTTTAGTTTTGTTTTAAAATTTTCTTAAATTCATCATATACCCCAAATGTAATCCTTCGTGGTAGTTATTAAATTCAAAAGCATCTTTTAGAGAGGTTAAATAAAAACCTGTACCTGTTATTTTTTCATTAAAGGTGGTAAATTTAACATTATTATACTTTAAAATTAGTGCAGTTAAATATATAATTAACTTTTTGGTTCCTAAAATTAAATCTATTTAGTGTTGTTACTTTTTTAGTAATTTAGAAGTTTTAAAAATTATCTTATTTTTTCAAAAGTGAAAACAATCAAATTATATGAAATTACCTATAAACTGCGAAGTAGATTATTTTAGAGATTTTTTAGATTTAGAAGATGCAAAAGGTTTATATTTAGAATTAAGTGAACTAGTTAAAGAGTTGAACTATATTCCCCAGATTGAAAGTGGGACATCTTTTGAAGTTAATTTTAAAAAAATAATGTTCTTAGATCAAGATTTAATAGGTAAAAATATATTTCCTGAGGAGCAATGGGGACCAACAAGAATTTGGACGAACAAATTAAAGAATTTAAAAGTTAAAATTGAAAGTTTTACAAAACAACAATTTCAGGTATGTGTGTTAATTTTTTATCCAGATGGTAGTGCTGGAGTTGATTATCATTCAGATTTTATGGCTTTTGGAGATACAACAATAATTCCATCAATAAGTTTGGGAGAAGAACGAGTATTTAAATTTAGAAATAAAGAAAATGGAAATGAGTTTTCTACACTATTAGAAGATGGAAGCTTAATAATTATGGGGGAGCATTGCCAAAGTAGGTATGAACACAGTTTGCCAATTGATTTTAAATATAAAAATCCAAGGATAAATCTTACCTTTAGAAAATACGGATTTGATGATTGAATTAAAAATAACTAAAAATAAATGAAAGTAACAGCTAAACATAATGAAAGAATTGCCAAAATGACATTTGCCTCTGTATTTCCTCATTACGTGACTAAAATTGAAAAGAAAAATAGAACAAAACAAGAACTATATCAAGTAATAAAGTGGTTAACAGGGTTTGATGATATAGAAGTACAAAAGTTAATAGATGAAAAAGCAACATTTGAAACTTTTTTTGAAAAAGCTGAGCTAAATCCCAATGCTCATTTAATTAAAGGAGTAATATGTGGTTATAGAATTGAAGAAATTGAGAACCCTTTAACAAAACAAGTAAGGTATTTAGATAAATTGGTAGATGAGTTAGCAAAAGGAAGAAAAATGGAAAAAATTTTAAGAGTAGATCAATAAGATTTTTCAAAATTATAAACACTCCAGTAAGGAGAAACATTTTTAAATTATAATTTTATATAAATCAGTTCACTTTTTACTGACAATGTACATTGAAGACCTATTTTTATAATGTATTATTTTTTAAAAGATTTATTTTTAAGGATGTATATTGTAATAATAAATTGTTTTTCAATATATTATATTCAGCTGAGAGTAGTTGGTTTTTTACTGAAGTATATTCAAAAGCATTAACTTTATCGTGTAAAAATTTAGCCTGAGTAGTTTTAAATGATTTTTCGGCTAATAATAAGTTTGTATTTAAATTTTCCTTTATTTGAAGGTATTGCTTCTTTTTTGCTATTTCTTGTTCTAGTTGTTTACGGATTTTTATTTTTTCTTGTTCGACAACTAACTTAATTCTTTCACTTTCTATTTTTGTAGATGCTATTTTTTTGTTGTTTTTAAATCTGTTAAATACAGGGACTCTTAATTGAAACCCTATTTGTTGACTTTGATTATTGTCTATTTGAGTTTTAAAATTCGTTACAGCTGCATCAGGTTGGTTTAAAGGATTGTAATAAAACGATGATAAGGTGTAATATGCTGAAATGGATGGTAGTTTTGAAGCTTGTTGTATAGTAATATCTTTGAGGCTACTTTTATAAGCTAATTCTGCTAACCGAATTGTTGGGTTGTTAATTAAATTTTGATTTTGAAAAAGTTCAATTTCTTCTGGATTTTCATTTAAAAAATATGGTTGAAAAACTACATTTACAATGGATTCATCCGTAATATTCATTAGTTGAAAAAGTTGTATTTTTTGAAGCTCAAATAATTGCTCAGTTTCTAAAATTCGTTTTTCTTCTTGTGAATAACTTAGTTGAATATCATACAAATCGCTTTTTGACTTTTTGCCCAATATCACTTCCTTTTCTATTCTTTCTTGGTTATATTTTGTATTTATTAATTGCTCTTTTTGAATTTTTACCAATTCTTGAGTATATAAGGCTTCAAAATATCTTTCCAATAGCTGCATTTTATATTCATAAGCAACCACAGCTTTACTTATTTTTGATTTTTCAATAGCAATTTTATTTTTTTTGGCTGTAGCCAACATATTGAAATCTAATATACTTATATCAGCATTAAGATAAAAATTATCGTACTGAATATCTGAACTCACTCTTCCGTTGGTTGATGGATCTATTGTTGAACCAAAATCGTAGCTATGAGAACCAACTAAGCTAATTGAGGGTAGCAAATTTAATAAAGGGTTGTAATACTCTTTTTGAGCTTTAGAAATTTCTAGTTGTTTCATTTTAACATCTAAACTATTTTCCAAAGCAATATCAAAGCATTTTTGTAGTGGCCAAATAATTTCTTGACCACTAACAAAATTGCTAACTGTAAAAAGGAGTATTATTAAATAATTTCTACTATTCATATTTTAAGTAAGTTAAAACGTCAACTCTGGTTGCTTCGTAGGCTCTTGAGAGCACTACTATAAGTGTTAAAATTGCCAATACAACAAAACCAATAGTAAAAGGAATTATTGAAATTGAAATTCTAAATGCAAAATTTTCGAGCCATTTTTGCAATAAATAATAAGCTGGAAATAAAGCTATTAAAAAACCAATTACACAAAATATAATGTATTGTTTGGATAGCTCTTTAAGTAAGGTTTGAGTTTCTGCGCCTAGTGTTTTTCTTATTGCAATTTCTTTCATACGTCTTTCAATAGAATATGTTGCCAAAGCAAAAAGTCCAAAAAGTGCAATAATTATTACCACTATATTTAAGAGAGAAAACAAATCTTTTTGTTTTACATATGTTTCATATGTTCTAGCAAACTTTTTGTCAACAAAATCATAACTAAAAGGATATTTTGTATCTACCTTAGTTGTCCAAAATTCCTCTAAATTAGCTATGGTCTCTTTCATATTTTCTGGTTCTATTTTTACATATACTTCATTCATATTATACATCATCCAGTCAATAGTTTTCATATGAAAAAATACCATTGGAGGAATTTCTATTTGAGGGCCATATATATGAAAGTCTTCAACAATACCAACAATTTTTAATTTGTTATCATTCCAATTAATTTCTTTACCTATTGGATTTGGTTCTTTCATCATTTTAGCAGTTGTTTTGTTAATTAACATGGTGTTAATTGTATCTGAAGAAAAATTTGGAGATAGATTTCTTCCTTCAGCAATTTTAATTTTCATCATATCAAGCATTTCAAAATCTACGGCCATATTTTCCCCTTGTATACTTATGTCGTTATAACTAAAACTTGAAGAAGATCTTGCCCCTTCTCCAAATGTAAAAACACCTGTAGAAACGGATTTTACACCTTTCATTTTTAAAAGTTCTTGTTTTATAGTGTAGTACCTAAGTAAAGTTTGTTCATCATTTGTTCTTCTAAAATTAATACTTAAAACTTGTTTACCTACAAACCCCAACTTTTTAGTATTCATATAATCTACTTGTTGATACACAATATAAGATCCAATAATAAAAAAACTAGCAATAGCAAATTGTAGAATTAGCATTCCATTACGTAACCAAACGCCACTTTTACTTCTTCCAAAATTTCCTTTAAGTACTTTTAGGGTTTCAAAATTAGATACATAAATAGATGGTAATATGCCTGCTACAATTATTACAGTAATAAAAATGGCTATTAGTTGAAGGTAAAACTGACTACCATTCATAAGCAATTCTTTATTTAAAAAATTATTGTAATAGGGTAGTGATAATTCTACAATAACAAGAGCCAACAGTATTGAAAAGCAACCTAAAAGAATTGTTTCAAAAATAAATTGCTTAATAATGTTAACTTTTGAAGCGCCAATAATTTTTCGTACACCTACTTCTTTAGCTCTTTTTATAGCATTTGCGGTGGCTAAATTTACGTAATTTACAATTGATAATATTAAAATTAAAATAGATAAACCTACCATAATTAGTAGAAATTGGTAATTACCTTTGCCTTCTGGGTAACCATCCATTATTGAATGTAATCTAGCTGTTTTTAAAGGTTCAAGTATTACTTTAGCTGGACCATATTTTTCTATATACTCTTCTAGCGTTAAACCAGCATTTTTTGCATCATTCTTAGTTTTATGCTCTATAAATAAATTTTCAATTTTTTTAGAAACGTGTTCAGATTCTGATGGATTTTTTAATTTTAATAATAATCCAAAATTGTAATTTCCCCATAGATCTTTATTTTGATCTAACCTTTTATGTATTAAATTGGTTACAACCTTAGGAGCATACGATGATTTTTTATTGAGTTTATATATCCCTCTAACAACTAAATTCCTTCCAGAATATAGCACTTGTTTTCCAAGCGGATCTTCATCTTTAAATATACGTTTAGCAGTTGTTTCAGAGAGTGCAATACTTGTATTGTCTTGTAAAGCTGTTTCGGCATTTCCTTTAATAAATTCAAAAGGAAAAAAAGAAAAGAACGTATTTTGAGAATCCAATATCCTATCGATAAGCTCTTTTCTTCCATTATATTCAATAATTTCATTAAAATACCAAGTGTTTAAATAACAATGACTTTCTAATTCTGAAAATGTACTTTTTAAAAAAGCATTAAGAGGAGCAGGATTTGTATTCCAAATATTTCCTTCACCAACATCGTTAATTACTTGAAATACATGTTCGTTTTCAGGGTTCCAAGCATTGTAAGATTGTTCATCATTCCAATAGAGTGTTGCAAAAATTAATCCGGCAATTCCTATACTTAACCCTAATATGTTAAGACTAGTAAATAACTTATTGTTTTTTATATGATGTAAAAATATTTGTAGCCAATTTTTAAGCATAATGAAGGATTTTTATTAGTTATTTACAAGAATGTCAATGTTTCTTTGATTTAGTTTTTCTGATAAGATCATTCCGTCTTTCATTAAAATTGTTTTTTGAGAAAAAGAAGCATCATAATTTGAATGAGTTACCATTAAAATGGTTGCGCCATTTGCATGTAAATCGGTAAGTAATTCCATTACTTCATTGCCATTTTTACTATCTAAATTTCCTGTGGGCTCATCTGCCAAAATAATTTTGGGATCGTTAATTAATGCCCTAGCAACGGCTACACGTTGTTGTTGACCACCAGAGAGCTGTTGTGGAAAATGTTTTAAACGGTGAGAAATGTTTAGTCGTTCAGCAATTTTAATAACTCTTTTCTTTCTTTCAGAACTACTTACATTATTATAAATCAATGGCAATTCAATATTTGCAAATACAGAAAGTTCATCAATTAAATTAAAATTTTGAAAAACAAAGCCAATATTCTGTTTTCTTACCTTGGCTCTGTCTTTTTCTTTTAGTCCAACCATTTCTTTACCAAATAATTGGTAACTTCCATTTGAAACGCTGTCTAAAAGTCCAACAATATTTAATAAAGTAGATTTTCCACTACCTGAAGGCCCCATTACACTTACAAAATCTCCTTGTTTTATTTGAAAAGAAATGTCATTTAAGGCTTTGGTTTCTACTTCCTCAGTTCTAAATATTTTTGAAAGATTTTCAATTTTTATCATAATTATATGGTTTTAATCTTCTATGTTTAGTAATTCGATGTTTAAATAATCTTTATAGTTAGAGGTAATTACTTTATCACCCTCTTTTAATCCGTCTAAAATTTCATAATACAAAGGATTTTCTCGACCAAGTTTAATGTTTCTTTTAAATGCTTTATTATCTTCAACAACAAAAATCCATTTACCAGCAGTTTCCTGATAAAAACTACCTTTTGATACTACTTTTGTTTTTGTTTTTTCAGAAAGAATTAATTGTACACCAAAACTTAATCCTTGTCTAAGATCTAGTTCTTTGTTGTCAACAAAATTTAACTCAACTTGAAATCTACCATTTTTAACTTCTGGAAGTACTTTAGAAACAACCACTTCAACTTTTTCATTTTTGTATTCCACATTTCCTTTTTGGTCTTTTGAAACACGATCTAAATAATATTCATCTACAAGAGCAATAAGTTTATAGCCAGACATTACATCAATTTTCCCAATACTTTCACCTGCTAAGTATGTTTTTCCTAAAATAGGTTCAAAAGAAGAAAGTCTTCCAGATAAAGGAGCAGTAACCAAAAAATTCTTTTTGTTAGTTCTTAAAATTTCTAAACTTTTTTGCATAAAAGCAATAGATTGATTTATTTGTGCTATTTGAACTTGATTGGTTTGTTTTTCTTTTTTAATACTTTCTTGAATGATGTTTTTTCGTTCTTGTTGAAATCTGTAGTTTTCTTGAGAGTTTTTCCATTCATTTTTAGATAAAATTTCCTGCTCGAATAATTTTTTATTCAATTCAAAATTATTTTTTGCATCTATATAATCATGTTCAATAGCAACCAAATCTTTAGCTAAATTCAGTTCTTGATTTCTAATATCTAAACGCGCCTTATTCAAATTGTTGATTTGTTCAATTATTGAAGTTTCCTGAGTTACATAACCTAACTCGGTATTTGGGTTGTACAATTTTACTAAAGGTTGCCCTTGTTCCAAATAAGCTCCATTTTCAACAAATATTTCTTGAACTGCTCCACCTTCAATAACATTTATAAGCATAGAATTTAAAGGCTCAACTTTAGCTTGAAAAACAATAAAGTCTTCAAAGTAGCTATTTTCAACAGTTTTAATTATTATTTCGCCTCGTTTTACATTTAAGCTTTGCTTTTTAGTAAATGAGAAATAACTAATAAAGCTTAAAATCAAAAAAAGCAACAAAGCAGTTATTAAGTATTTATTTTTTTTACTTTTACGAGTGATGATCGTATCCATTACACATTTTATTTACCTAATATAAATGCAATTTCGTGCCATTTATTTATAATTTGTAATTAGATGGTTTTCAATACTTTTTAAAGTGATTAAAAATTGTAAGTGACCGATAATGAACACTTTTGTACAAAACTGAACAGAGAATGAAAAAAATAAAATCCAATATTTTAATTATAGATGATCAAGATGATATATTATTTTCAGCAAAAATGTTGTTAAAAAAGTATTTTGAGACAATTTTTACAGTGAATAATCCTAAAAATATGATTAAAATATTGTCTGAAAATGCCATTGATGTTGTTTTGTTAGATATGAATTATAGAATTGGTTTTGAAGATGGAAGAGAAGGAATTTATTTGTTAAAAGAAATTAAAACATTATCACCACATACATCAGTTATTTTAATGACAGCTTTTGGAAAAGTAGAAACGGCGGTAGAAGGATTAAAAGCAGGTGCTTTTGACTATATATTAAAGCCTTGGGATAATGAAAAATTACTTTCAGTTGTAAAATCTGCTGTTAAGGAAGGAAG
The DNA here is from genome assembly GCF_947493565.1 of uncultured Lutibacter sp. GTDB lineage: Bacteria > Bacteroidota > Bacteroidia > Flavobacteriales > Flavobacteriaceae > Lutibacter > Lutibacter aestuarii. The sequence goes on from NZ_CANLRG010000001.1 coordinate 149,097, forward strand.
AAAAGAAAAGAAGCATCTAGAAAATTTTACAAAAGACACTACCTTATTTAAAGGAAATTCAGCCGTAATTAAAAAAGTATATTCCTTAGCAGATAAAGTGGCTAAAACAGATGCGAATGTACTTATTTTGGGTGAAAATGGAACAGGTAAATCTATATTAGCAAGGTATATTCACGATAAATCAAGTAGAAAAGAGCAACCTTTTGTAGCAGTTGATTTAGGCTTATTAAATGAAAACTTATTTGAAAGTGAGCTTTTTGGATACGCAAAAGGAGCTTTTACAGATGCAAAAGCTGACACCCCAGGTAGATTTGAAACTGCTCAAGGGGGGACTATTTTTTTAGATGAAATTGGAAACGTACCAATCCATTTACAATCTAAATTATTACAGGTTATTCAAACAAAAGCGTTTACAAGGTTGGGTGAATCTAAAGAAAGACCATTAGATGTGCGAATTATTACGGCTACTAATACCGATTTAAAACAAGAAGTGATATCAAAAAAGTTTAGGGAAGATCTTTATTACCGTATCAATACAATGGAAATTACAGTTCCTCCATTACGAGAACAAATTGAAGATATAGTTCCTTTAGCTCAATTTTTATTGAATAAAATGGCTTTGAAATATGATAGAAATGAGATCATTTTTGAGAAAGATGCACTGGAACTTATAAAAAAATATTCTTGGAATGGAAATATTCGAGAAATGGAAAATAAAATTGAACGAGCTGTTATTCTTTGTGATAACAATTGTATTAAAATTTCAGATTTAGATCTAGATACTGTTTCAGGAGATAGTTTTCTAGAAGAATCTCCATTAGAGGAATTGGAAAAAAATACCATTGAAAAAGTATTGATAAAAAATAATTTCAACATCAGCAGATCAGCAGAAGAATTAAAACTTTCTAGGGCTTCTTTATATAGAAGGATGGAAAAATATGGAATAGGAAATAATTAAGACGCAAATTATAATTATGAACTCATGGAAATTATACAATCAACTGTTTATTAGACTTGTATTGATTCTATTATTAACAGGTTTGTGTTTTTGGTTATTTTCTAAAAATATGCAGTATAGTGTAATATTTTGTGGTTTTGTTATCATATTAGCGCTCTTTGAAGTGTATTTTTTTGTAAAAAGAATATTTATTTTTTATGACAAAACCATTAATGCCATTTTGCACAATGATTTTTCAGCCGATTTTTCAAAACAATACCAATCAAAAAATTATAAAAATCTCTATAAATTATATGAGAAATTAAAAAACAAACAAAAAGATCAGATATCTAAAGAGTTGGTATTTAGGTCTATATTAAATAATGTTGAAACAGGAGTATTAATGCTGCAAAAGCAAGAAACAGAATGGAATATTTTTTTAATGAATGATTATTTCTCAAATCATTTTAAAGTTCCTAAAGTTTCTAAATGGCATTATTTAAAAAAACAACTTCCTTCACTTTGCGAACTTATAGAAGATTATGATTTTAAGGAAGTAAAAGCTTCAATACAAGTTAGAGTAGGTAAAGAAGATTTACAAACATTTATTTTACAGACATCATTAACAAAAACTTACGGACAGGATTATTACGTTATTTTATTAGATTCCATACAGCGAGTTGTTGAGAAAAAAGAAAAAGAAGCGTGGATAAATTTAATGAAAGTAATTTCTCATGAACTTATGAATTCATTAACACCTATTCGCTCATTAACACAAAATATGAACGATTTGGTACAGCAAGATGAATTATCAAAAGAAGATATTATAGATTTAAAGGAAAGTGTAAACACCATCTTAAATAGAAGTGACCACCTCCAAAATTTTGTTGAAAATTACCGAAAATTGGCCATGCTACCATCTCCAAAAAAGGAAAAAGTTGCTTTAAATAAACTTTTAAAAAATAGCTTACATTTTATGAATCCTCTTTTTAAGGAAGCCAGAATTTCTGTAAACAATACGATTTCATACAATAGATGGTTATATGTTGATAAATTACAAATAGAACAAGTACTTATCAACTTACTAACAAATAGCATTTATGCTTTAAAAAATAAAACAAAAAAAGAAATAGAAATTTCTTCAGAGGTTAAAGATAAAAGAGTTTTTATTACAATTTCTGATACAGGAAAGGGAGTGGAAAAAGAAATAGAAGATAAAATATTTTTACCATTTTTTACAACAAGAAAACAAGGAGCGGGGATTGGACTTACCTTATCAAAAAACATAATTGAAGCTCATGGTGGATATTTGGTGTATCAAAATGAAGAAAATAAAACTAGTTTTGTAATTTGTTTGGTTGAATAGTTTTTATAACTATGATTCTTTTTTACAAATTGCTAACATCTTTATCCACGATTCCAGATTGTTTGTTAAAATGAACAAAATAGAAATCTGCTTCTACTATGTTGGAATTTGATGGTCCAAGAGGATGCCTGTTTAGGGAAGCTATAACATAATAAAATTGGATTTCCTGAATTTTAGTTGCCTGCTTCAAATACTTCTAACTCAAAATCATTTATTGGAATCATAGTTGGCTCAGGAAAGATTACGGTTTCGTTTATTGTTTTCATTATTCTATTCGCTTTTATATAGAATTATTTCTTCTATTTTTTTAAAATCAGGTACATTTGGTACATGTTTGGAATCTTCTAGTAAAATAACTTTTTCTAAAGAAGGAAATAGTTGTTTCGCTCGTCTCATCATTTTTTTCCCAGGAAAAAGGATGTCTTTTTCAGCAGCGAAAATACTGATTGGTTTTTTTATATTTTTAGCTGAATCTTTAGTAATTACTGGAAGTGGTGAAAAATCCATGTTGCAATATTGAAAAGTAGTTGACATGAAGTTTAATGCAAAATCATCGTAGTCTGAAAATAAAGAACCCATAACTTTCTTAATATACTTTTGGTTATTTGTTTTTATAAACTTTTTTAATGGTAGGAACATTTTGAATAAACCTACAAGAGGATTACCATTTACGATATAGACTGGAGCGATTAAGAAAGCCTGTCTAATTGGCGTTTCATTAAACTCTAGTGCTTTTAAACTAATGAAACCTCCAAAGGAAAAGCCTACAAGAGTTACTTCTTTAAGCCTAAGTTTTATAATGATTTCAATAAGCCATTTTCCATAATCCAAAGATTTCATATCTAATCTATTCTCTGCACTTTTATTGGGTTGTGCTAACACATCTACCGCAAAAACGCAATACTTTGATGATAAATTGAGGAAAGATTCTAAGATTTGTGGCGCACAACCTCCTGTTCCGTGAATCAGTATAAGCGGAGGTAAGTTAGTATCCCCAACGATAATTACATTGGTTTTACCAAATTTGGTGTCCAGTAATTTTTCAGAATAATTTACTGATAACTCTTTTAGCTTTTGATTGTAAAGGTGTAGAATTTTAGATTTTCCTTCTTGTGATTTGAAAAACATAGACTGTTTGTTTTTTGATTGATGACTATTTATGGATTGACGATTACTATATTACCCACTTTACGACCAGTTTCAAGATAGTGATGAGCTTCTGCGATATCTGGAAGCTTGTAGCTTTTATCGATATTTGTATAAAGTTTACCTTGTTTAAAAAAGTCTACCAATTCTAAAAATAATCGTTTTAACTCCTCAGTCTTTTTTATGCCTGTAGCTGCAAATTTTACTTTCTTTGGATTAAATAACGTTTGACAAAGTATTTGACCACTTAATACTGGTGTCATAAAAATACCGTTAGAACTTATTAGATTTTTAGTGTCTTTATATGATAAGGTTCCAACCGAATCATAAATTACATTATACATCTCATTAATATTAGTTATAGATGTTTTTGTGTAATCTATTATTTTATCTGCTCCTATAGATTTTACAAAATCAATATTTCTTGTGCTACAAACTGCTGTAACTTTTGCTCCCATTACTTTTGCTAATTGAACTGCTGCCGAACCTAGGCTTCCTGAAGCACCATTGATTAAAATATGTTGCCCTGGTTTTAAATCTGCAATATCTTTTAAGAAGTTATAAGAGGTTAAAAACCCATCGCAAACAGGTGCTGCTTCTTCATGTGAAATATTAGCTGGCTTGTTTTCAATAACCATATCTTCTGAAATACACAAATAGTCTGCATTACAACCATTGCTAAATAGTTTTTCGCCAAAGACCACATCACCTACTTTAAATTTTGTGATTTGCGAACCTACAGCCTCTACAACGCCTGAAAACCCTGTGCCTAAAGCCGTGTTTTTTGGTTTAAATAACCCTAAAAATAATCTCCCAAACTTTGGTTTTCCTTGGCGCATCATAGTATCAGCTCTAGTTACAGAAGATGCTTTAATTTTCACTAAAATCTCATTAGGTTTTGGTGATGGAATTTTAGTGTCAATTATCTGAATAACTTCTGGGGAACCGTATTTTGTATAAATTGCTACTTTCATATTACTCTTATTTATTGTAAAGTTGAACTTAATTAAGCTATTGAAGGTTCGTGTTTTACAATCGGAACTAGGTTTCTATAAAAATGGTGAGCCTATTACGTGAAAAACTAAATCCCAAACAATATGCACAATTATTGCTGCTAATAAACCACGTTTCCAATACACCCAACCAAAGAAAGACCCTGTAATAAGATTACCAATCATGGTAGCACTAATAGTAACAAAAGTGAGGTTTGAAAAGTTTTTTGATAATGGTAGATGAATTAAACCAAAAAATATTGCAGTTATAATTATTCCCAACCAAACTACTTTTGCTGATGGTCTATCTACGTTTCTAAAAAATTGAATTATTGCTATTACAAGAGACATCAACCCTAAACGAAAAATAATTTCTTCTGTAATTCCTGCTGAAAAAGATACAATAGCATAATACAACTTAGAAGGTCTGTCCATGATAGTTGTTACTGGATAGTAATTTCTAACTAACTTATGAAATACAAGTATTATTAATGCTAAGATTACACTAAAGCCAATAGGGTACAGAAGTTTTTTAAACGAAAAAGAGTTTTTTGTGTTTTTTTCTTTTGAAAAAAAACTTTCTATTACTGGTGCTCCCAATTTAGCTTTTCTTGATAACCATAAGCCAACAAAAACTAAGATAATACCTAAAATAAGGCCATAAATCCCTGTTTGTATTACATCACTAAATATGGAATCTGATAGCTTTACATTTGCATCTCCTGCCTCAATTTTTAATCGTTTTAATTCTCTACTAAAGGGAATGTTTAGCAGTGTACCTATTATAAATAAGGCAACAATAACTACTGCTGTTTTAATGCGATTAAAGTTGATTTTTCTCATTTTTTTGTTCTTTGATTAATTTTGTAATCTCTGTTTTTACATTTCCTGTATGTAAGGTTGTTTTACTTTCAATCAATAGTATGACACATTCTTTTTTTGATGATACTTTATGGCTTACGCCTTTGGAAACCACAAATAGATCTCCTCTTTGCATAGTAAAACTTGGTTGTTTCTCTAATTCCATAACTAATGAACCTTCTAAAATGTAAAATAACTCATCTTCTTTTTCGTGCATATGCCAAGGAACTTTATCGCCCTTAATTTTGGCAATTTTCACATATTCGTTATTTACCTCAGCTATTATTTTTGGTGAATAATAGGATTGCAATTTTTTAATTTGATCCTTTATGTTTATCATTTCAAATGTATTATTCGTCTTCTTTCAATAATTTGTTTAATGTTTTTTTGGAATCCTCACTGCCTAATTCAACTGCTTTTGTATAACACTTTACAGCCTTATCTTTTTGATTATATTTTAAGTAAGCCTCACCCAATGAATCCCATAAATTACCATCTTCAGGGAATAATTTCACATTAAGTTTAAACAATCCTAAAGCCCAACCAGGTTGTTTTTCTTTTTTCAAACGGCCATAGCCAAGTCGGTTTAGTATGCAGTGGTCGTTAAATTCATCTTTAAGTTCTTTTTTTAAATAAGCTGGTAGTTTTTCTACATTTTTAGATGAATTGGTTTTCATAAATTCATGAATCAATTCATAAATGTTTTTTGAAATTGGGGTAGGGGTATAATTTGTATTAAAAACCATCTTACCAATTTCTCTGGCAACGTATTCTGATTCATTTCCTAAAAACGCATTTGTTATGTATATAACAACTACATCATCATCCACAAACCTGACAAAATCCGCAAAATATAATCCATTACTACCATTATGAGCAACGATTTTAGTTTCTTTATCACTTTTAGATATTGCCCAGCCATAACCATAATACGATGTCATTTTATCATTCTCGGCTACATATGGTGTTTCTTGGATTTCTCTAGTTTTTGATGTTAAAACGACATTGTTTTTTAAAGCAACATGCCATTTGTATAAATCTTCAATAGTAGAATGAATGTCGCCTTTACCTATACTATACCAATGGTTGTTATTGTAAGGCAGATGTTGTTGGGTTGTTCCCCAATCTGCCCATTTCTCATCAGTTCTATTATAGTAGTACCCATGTGCTAGCTTTTCGCTATTAAAGTTAAAGCTTTTATAACCTGTACTTTTTAAATGAGCAGGTTCAAATAGGTGTTCCTTTAGAAAAGCATTATAGGTTTGGCCTGAAACCAACTCTAATATAACCGTTAACATAATGTAGTTTGCATTTGCATATTGGTACTTTGTGCCAGGTTTAGAGTGTAATTCAGATTCAAAAAACTCTTTTAAAAATTGTTCTTTACTAGCTTCATCATATCTAAAACCACCTGTTCTATTAGAAATTCCTGATGTGTGCGTAAGTAATTGATGAATCGTTATATCGCTCTTATCAATAGGTGTTTGGGTAAAATATGAGCTTATTTTATCTGATGTTTTAATTTTTCCTTGTTCTACCAATTTTAAAATTGCAGATGCCGTAAATTGTTTAGTTACTGAACCAATATTAAAAACAGTTGCTGGTGAGTTGGGAATTTTATTTTTTCGATCTGCCCATCCGTATCCTTTAGACAAAATAACTTCTCCCTGTTTAGCAACTAAAACAACTCCAGAAAAGCCATTTGTTTCGCTTGCCTTTAAATAAGCGTCAATGTTATTAAAGAGCTTTTTATTCGTGTTTTGAGAAAAAACGCTGAAGGTTGAAAGCGTAATAAGTACAAAAAATAGTGTTTTAGTAAACGATTTCATTTTATGATTTTTTTTTACCACCATATTCTAACGCAGCACCTATGGCAATGCCTAGAACAAACCATAATTGCATATTTGAGGTTAAATAACCTATAATAATACCTAGTATAATTCCTATTCCTAATTTTACTCCTTTTTTACTTTTTTTAGTTTTCATTTTTTTCATTTTTATTGATTGTATTAATTACTTTCAAAAATAGGATGAATGATTGGGTTTAAAGTTCTATTTTAAGAATCAGAACTAAGTTTAAGAATTAAATATCGTTGGGTGGTTATTAACAACAAATTGATTTAATTTTTCTTTGGATATAACTTCTGGATAAGACATTACCAATAAATCAATTTTACGATTATCAATGCTTGAAGGCACTTTGTAATTATGTAAGTTCAACTTGAAACCTAATCGTTCATAAAATTTGATTCGTCTTTTATTAAGTGGGCTATCAGGTAATTCAACTTCTAGTAAAGTAGGTTTAGAATTACTTTTTATAAACTCTTGTAAAATTTTGGCGCCATATCCTTTATTTCTAAGAAGCTTTGAAACAGCAAAGTGATCGATATATTGAAAATCTTTAAAATTCCACCACAAGATAAATCCAATAAAAACATCATCTTGTACAAAGAGATCAAATTTATAGCTATGGTTACCAAACAGTTTAGTTTGGGCCTTTAATGTCCTTCTTTCATAAATCGGAAAGGCTTCTTCATAAAGTTTCCAAGCTGAATAGAAATAAGTATTGTCAATGGTATTCAAACTAATTTGTCGCATAGGAAAACGTATTTTTCAGTTTTAGCAATTACACAAAACATAAGCTTAATTCAGCTTAACTGCCGTTTGTCCGTACAAGACAAATGAATTATAATTACTCGACTTTAAAAATTTGACATTGACTCCAGTGTTTGGATTGATGAAACTTATTTCTTCGTCTTTTATTGGAATGAGGTTATAGGTGTCACCATTTGGAAAGTACAATGAAAGTTGGTTTATTTCATCATTAAAACTTATAGAAAGATCAACCTGACTATTCCATTTGTATTTACCTATAAGCTGTTTTAAAAATGCTGTATCTAAATGATTTCGTTTAACAGATGTGCGTTTAAAGTGATTCCAATTGTATAATTGTGAAGCTGATAACAGCAATTCATTGCCAAGTGCGCCACCATTATCCGAATTGATTAAATACACCAATCCTTTTCCTGTATTAAGGTCTATGGTCATACCAGTTCGGTACCCAGCATTACCTCCATAGTGGGTGATTGCAAAACCTTTTTCTGATTTATCTACTATTAACCCATAAATATGTCCATCACGTTCTTGATTGAGTATCGATTGAATTTCTGACTTTGAAAAAATTGAGCTTTTACCTTGAAATCCTTTGTAAATTTCAATTAAAAATTTTGCCATATCAACTGCATTACTCCAAAGCCCAGCTGCTGCTTGTTCTGGGTGATTTCTCCAACCTCCATCTAAAACAACACCATTTGACGTGTATCCTTTTGCTATTTTGCTTGAATCTGTTGGTTGCAATGGTTGCGTAAATTCGGAATTCTTCATATCAATGGGTTTAAGTATCCATTGGTTCATAATATTAGAAAACTCGTCATTAAAAATATCCTGAATTGCCACCTCTGCTAAAGTATATCCACCTCCTGAATACGCTAACATTTCATTAGGTACCGAGATTACTTCTATTTTTGGTGAATTAACGCCTTCACTACCTTTTAAAATAGCAATATCAGTTGGTATAGCAAGGTTTTTAGCATAGCCTTGGTAACCTCCTGAAGTAATACCAGAAGTATGCGCAAATATATTTCGGAAGGTTACTGGGTTTTCAGCGGTTTGTTTGCCTTGTGGCAATTGGTAACGCTGCAAGTAGTTTTCAATATTCTCATCTAAATCTATTTTTCCTGCCGTATGCATACGTAAGGCTGCAAAAAAAGTTACTGGTTTAGATAAAGATGCCGCTTGAAAAATGCTATTATCGTTTAAATTTTGGCCTAAAAAACTTGGGTTTTGATAAGTATCAGTCCATTCTATTTTACCATCATTGATAACTGCAAGCGAGAGAGCAGGTATTTTATAGTCGGCCATTTTATTTGCTATGGTACTAAAGTTCTCAGGCTCTTCTAAAAACTTCACTTTTCCAATGATATGATTCCCTAACTGAACTTTGTTTTTTGATGGTTTATCAAAATACTCAATTAGCTCTTCGTTATAAACAAAATCATCTTGTTTTTGAGTTAGTTTAATGAAATTTTTAACTTTTGGTGCATACAGCCAAACTTCATCTACAACCGCATTATAGCCTCTGGAATTTGTGATGTTACCATTGTAGTGAATTGTGTATGCCATAAAGGTTCCTGCTTCTACTTTTTCTTCTTTGTAAGATAAAACTTCAGCTTTTAGTTGTTGTTTTCCTGTTGTACCATCTTGACTTGTCCAGTTTTCTTTATAAATCCACGTTTTACCTACTTTAAGAGGCCAATGGTACTTTGGTGTTTTACTTTTTTTAGGTTTTACAATATCTGTAACCGGAATGGTGTCTTTACCAATTGTTATTCGCAATTCACCATCAACATCTATGATTTCTCGTGTATCTGTTCCTTCAGACCTCGTCTCTCCTTTTGTGGTTACACCTTTATACTTCCACACCCATTTTTCTCCTGCTTTGTAATCAGATAAAATTGGTTGTGTCGTTACATTAGAATTTAGCTGACCTTTACAAGCGCTAAAAAGCACTAACGCAATAAATAATTTGATATATAGTTTCATTTCGAATAAATTGATTACATAATAACACAGCAAAAATAACTTTAAATAAGGGCTTAAAAGTTCTATTTTAAAAATCAGAACTAACTTGAAGTATTACTCTTTACAAAAGAATTTGGTGTAATACCTTCTATTTTTTTAAAGAAGGTGTTGAACACAGTTTTAGAATTAAAGCCACTATCATAAGCGACAGCCATTATAGTTAGATCTTTGTTTTCTTCTAAAAGAATACGTTCTTTAAACTCGTTAATCCTATAAGTATTGATATATTCAGAGAAGTTTTTATCGAAGCCTTGGTTTAGTAATTGAGATACATAATTGGTTGGCAGTTCTAAATAAGAGGCTAAATCTTTTAATGATAAATCTGGGTTTAAGTACAGTTTATAGTCTATCATAATCTGCTCAAGTTCTTTTGTGTACTTCTCTATTTCGTCTCTATTTAATAGTGTTTGTTTGTACTTTTTCTTTTGTTTATAGTTGACGTTATCAGGAATGGCTTTTAGCATGATGCTTTTAAAGCGTTTATTGTTTTTTATTGGTTTTATTATGGGTTCTGTATTCAGCAATAAGATTAAAGGTAAATGGTTCTCAAAAGCTTGCTCAATAAGATCTAATGCCTTATCGTAGTTATTCAATAGTACATTTACCAAAATTAAGAAGTTGAAAGCCTTATCTATATGGTTCGATTGTAAATAGGTTTCAAGTTCTACTACCTTTTCATTACATTTTTCAAGATCATTTATTTTTGCGTAACACATTGCCAAGCCACCTAATTGTGTTAAATCGGTTATTGGAACACCTTTTAGATCATCGTAATAATTAATAGCTTCTTGATGTTTCCCTGTGAGCAAAAAACATTCTCCTATGTATAATGGCGGAAAAGGTAAATCAGGATTTAATTCTAATGCCTTTTGTAAGTAGGGTATTGCTTCGTTGTACTTTTCTTGAAGGTACAGTAAAAATCCTTTGTAATGATGATTCATTGCAGAGAAAGGATCTAGCTGTAACGCTTTATCTATGTAATTTTGCGCTGAATCTAATTTCCCTTCAACGGTTAAATAGTTAGAAATGGTTAAGTAAATATCGTCTGCTGGTTGAATTTCAAGGGCTCTATTTGCGTGTTCATACGCTTTCTTTAAATCCCAATTTTGCCAAGATTCTACCCAAGATAAGTTTAATTGTACTCTTGATGAATTGGGATTAAGCTCTATAGCTTTGTCAAAAAAAGGTTGTGCTTTTTGAAAAGCCTCATAAGCTGGTAATAATCCAAGCGTTCCCATATAAATATAGCTCAGATTTATGTCTAAATAAGGATTTAAAAAATTAGGTGCTTTTTCTGTAATACCTTTTAAAATATCTATACCTTTCAGTGAGCTAGCAATATCTAACTTCATAATGTAATACCTACCTTTCAAATATTCTTTGTAAATATCTACAGGAACATCAATAGGTTCTACTAGCTTATCTTCTATTTCAAGATGACCTATATGCTCTCTTAATTTTTCTGCAATAAACAAGCTTATCTCATCTTCAATCTCAAAAACATCTTGAGGGTTTCTATCAAAGGTTTCTGACCAGAAATGATAATCGTCTAAAGTATCAATCATTTGCACTGTGATGCGCATTTTATTTTTTGATGTTCTAACACTACCTTCAATAAAGGTAGCCACCTTTAATTTCTCCCTAATCTCTTCTGCTGTTACTTTTTTGTTTTTAAAATAAAATGAGGATGTACGGGAAGTAACAGAAAGGGCTTTAATTCTAGCTAGCGCATTAATAATTTCTTCTGTTAATCCATCACAGAAATACTCATTATCTAAGCTATTACTCATATTTTGAAATGGTAATACTGCAATAGATTTTTTGTTTATATTATTTAAAGCCATTACTAAATTATTTTACTAGTTAATTCTACAAAAACTATAATTTATCTTTAGCATCAAGAAGAAAAAAGAAAGTAAGTTACTTCCCAATACAACATTTAACTTTCCTTATAAATAAAGGATTCTGAAAGATTGGGCTACAAATAAGGTACAAATCTTGTCAGATAAGAGAAATTAGATGGTAAATATTAATAGTTTCGTTTTCCAAATATAGCATAAAAAAACCGCTCATTTGAGCGGTTTTTAAATAAAAGCACCAAAATTAATTAGCTGTTCCAGAGCCTAAATAAACACTATTTGACACTTTACCATCTAAAGAAATAAATGCCATATAAGTATGTAATGTATCACCTGCATAGGTGCTTGGTATCGCTAAAACAGCCATTCCTTCTTCTCTTTCAGCACTATTTAAAAACATCACAGATTCATTTTTTATAGGGTTGTAAACCAATAACATTGAACGATCTGTTGAGTTAGCATTTATCCCTGTTGAATTATCAGTCCAATTGAAATTTACTTGACCTGCTGTTGTATAGGAAGCTGTAGGATTTAATACTCCAGCTAATGTTCCTTTACTAAGCAATGCATTTGCATAATCTACTGTAAAATTTGGTGCTGTTCCTGTGATGGCAGTTCCTAAAATTTCTGACATCGCTGCATTAAATGCTGTTTTTTTAATAGCAAAACTTTTATAGCCAACATTGATGAAGTCTTTGTTTGGCTGTAAAAATTCTAATGAAGCAGTAAATTTATTTCTTTGATTTACTTGTCCAGGGGTACGTGGATTTGCGACACTAGATGGTTTAATTCTTAGGTAATCGATACCTTTCCACGATGCACCGATAACATTTCCTACTTTTCCTGATAATCCTCCTAGGATACCTTGGCTAATTTTGCCCATATTTAATTGATTTTAAAAGTTACTAATTGGGGTTGGTATGGACTTGGTATAGTCTTTAACCAACACAGATAGTATATGGCAAATACTATGCTATTAGATTGTTTTGGTTTTTGTTGCCCTCTGTTGCCCGATTTTGCTTATTAGAAAATAAACTTTGAATGTATGACACTTTTAAATCTGCCATTTTTGAAACTGTTTTTTGTAGTTCTGCTTCTTTTCTGCTAATAGCTGACACTATACTAATATGCTTCTGCAACTCTTTAGATTCATTTAATAATGAAGTGTAGCCATCTTTAAGCGTGTTTCTGCAATCATCTATTGAAATGAACGGAATAACACTGCCTTTTAAATAATACGCATAGAAACCACCTATTTGTAGCATCATTGATAAATGATAAAGGGTGTGCTTTTCTTCTTCGGTTAGTACAGTTACCACAAAGCAATTAGGACACGGATTTATTAAAGGCTTTCCGCTGTTTTGCCCTTTGTTCAGAATAAAAAAATGAGGTTGCGAGTAGGTTCTTCCGATTTGGTGTGTTTTTAGTTCAAGAGTTGACATAGCTATCCAATTTAAAATTGCTTCGCTACGCTTCGCACCATTAATTTTTTAAAAGAAAAACAATAAAAAAAGAAAGCCTAATGCTCTTGTGGCGTGGATAAGGCTGTCAAGGTTTTTGGATAAAAGTTTTTTTAGATTAATTGTTTAATGATTGTGAAAAATGCTTTTGAAAAAGTTTTATTCAAAACCCGTAGGGCTTGACCTTTATAGCCTTGCGCGTTGGCTGTGGTGGCCACATATATTTGCTACCTTTTTTTATTTATTGACTGTTCTTCTAAAACATCTAAAATGTCTTGTTTTTTGTAAAAAATTCTGTTGCCCATACGAATTGGATTTAAAATGCCGTGTTTATTCCAGGAATGTATTGTTACCAAACTGATTCTTAAATATTCGGCTACTTCTTGTCTTGTTAGTAATTCATCATTTTTTGATTTTGATAGTTCTTTAAGGTAATCTTCAATTTTAAACAATAATTTTTCTGCTATCTTATCCGCTAATTCATCAACTTTGACTTCTGTAATTTGGATTGTTTTTGTAATCATATTGAAATGTATTTAATCTATTGAACAACACTTTTTGGGGAATAAACTCTTAAAAAAATAGGTTTTTGATAAGTTGTGCGTTGGATGAAGCGTTTGTATGGGTAGCGTTTTAAATAGTTGTTTGATAAAACAGCATTTAAACAAGCTACTTATACAGGACTTTTAGACAATAGCTTATTGTTTTTTGACCCGTTCGGCTGACACTCAGGGCAGGGTGAAAAAGCAATATGCTATGGCGTATTACTACATATTATGAACCTATTTTTTTATAACCGCTGACTTGGGTGGTGGGGAAAAGTGGACTATGATATTTGTTAACGAAATGAAACAAACAAAGACTTGAGGTAAGGAATACTTGGATATTTCGGCTACGCTCAATACAGGCTTAACGATGGTTTTGTGCAGCTTGAAAGAGGTAACTAATTATAATAATTATTTAGATTTGAACTCCTTCGTATTTTACTTCATCGATAATTGATTCTGTATCTGAATTGATTCTTGGACTAAATAAATCACGACTTACTGTGTATGTATCTAATACCTCTTCATTGTAATTTAGATTAATTAATTCATTAATTCCGTTTTCGTTTAAATCATCTTTTAACCATTCTTGTTCAAAGTCCTTTTGAAGTATTACCGGTTGTCTATTCTTTTTATTATGAATTTTTGCAAATAATGGTGATGCTTTTTTAGTAAGAATAGTAAAGGTAACAACATCGCCAATTATTGTATATAACCCAGCCAAAGACAAAACATCGTTGTTTTTGTTTTTTATATGAAATGGATATTTTTTTCCTTTGTACTCGTGAGGTTCAAAAAATCCTGTTACTGGAATTATACAACGTCTTGTTAAGGCTGAATGTTTGTATATAAAATGATTAAATAATTTTTCGGATTGAGCATTAAGACCACCACCATACCGAACAGCTTCTTTGTAATAATCGGTTAATTGTTCAGGTTTTTTATTGCCTGGAACTATACCCCATAATGCAGGTGCTAAAGCTGATGGACCTTCTTGTGGTATTATAAGCATATCAGGATGAGAAAAACCGTTTAAGTGGTATCTTGGAATATCATACGCTTCTCTTGCATCATCCCTTGTCAATGAAACATCATAGCGATTTTCAAGCTCAATTACTTTTTTAGTTTGAGAAGTATGGAAACACATAAGGTTTTATTTAGGTTACTAAATATACTAATTAAACTCTTATATCGATTATTTCATTAATGTTGGTTGAATATCGTGGGGATAGGCGTTCTTGTTTCATTTTCCATTGCCTACCTAATGATTGACTACCAAACTTTATTTTATTGCTACCATAGGCTTTATTTAGCCTATCTACGATATTCATTATTGGTTGGTGCTTTGGGTTTTCGGAAGTAAATAGTGTGAATTGTTTTTGATTACTCGGGGTTAAGCCCATTACAATAACACCTGCTTTTTTATAATGAAAGCCCTCTTTATAAATTGCTTGTAACCCTGCTTCTGCATATTTGACTAAATCTATGCTCGAATTAGTTGGATAGTGCGTTTTTACAACAATGTTTCTACCGTATTGAGGTAAATCTTTTCGGAAACCGTTGGTATGCAAAAATACCATAAGCATATTGCATTGTGATTTTTGATTACGTAATTTTTCTGCACAGGACACTGCAAACGTAGATATACGTTCTCTAATATCTTGATATGATGTTAGCATACCCTCAAATGAGCGTGTTGTTGCTATCATTTTCTTGTTTGCAGTAGTTTCTAAATCTAAAGTAGGTTTACCCTCTAAATCGTGTTTTAGACGTAAACCAACAACTGACATATTTTTACGTACCCAATCATCTGACAGTTGGGAAAATTGATAAGCATTATGAATATTGAGATTTTTAAGTCTTTGTGAGTGTTTCCTACCAATACCCCAAACATCTTCGATTGACAACCACTTTAAGGCTTTTATGCGCTTTTCTTCATTATCTATCACATAAACATTGTTTGTACGTTCTGGAAACTTCTTTGCTATTTTATTGGCTACTTTAGATAATGCTTTTGTTGGTGCAAAGCCAATACTAATTGGAATACCTGTACCTTTTGTTACACGATTACGCATTGTTTCTCCAATTTCCTGAAGGCTAAAAAGGTCAAAACCTATAAACTTTAAAAATGCTTCGTCGATACTGTATATTTCAACTTCTGGTGTAAACTCTGAAAGTAGATTCATCACTCTACTACTCATATCACCATATAAAGCATAATTTGAAGAAAAAACGTTTACGTTTTGCTTTTCAAATGTTTTAGCATATTCAAATGCAGGTGCGCCCATTGGAATACCTAACGCTTTGGCCTCGTTGGATCTTGCAATAACACAACCATCATTGTTTGATAAAACCACTACAGGTTTACCATTTAATGATGGGTTAAAAACACGCTCACAGGAAGCGTAGAAGTTATTGCAGTCAACGAGTGCGAACATATCATAGGTTTTTGATTACGTTAGTAACAATACCCCAAATGATAAAATCATTGTCTTTAGTGACTTGAATAGGTTTGTAATTTTGATTTTCTGCAATTAACCAAACACAGTCTTTTTCTATGCTGATGCGTTTAACTGTAAATTCACCATCAATAAAACAAACAGCTATTTTGTTATTTGTAGGTTCTAAACTTTTATCAATAATTAGTAAATCACCATCGTGAATACCTGCATCTATCATTGAATCACCACGAACACGACCATAAAATGTTGTGCTTGGGTTTTTAATTAAATGTTTATTGAGGTCTATGTTTATATCTAAAAAATCATCTGCTGGGGATGGAAATCCTGCGCTTATACCATTAGCCACAAAAGGCAATTTTAGATGTGTTGAAACATCTGCTCCATAAAATTCTATTGCTCTTGTGTTATATAATTTTCTGACTTGCATATTGCAAAGTTATATAAAAAAATGTTCGTTTTTTATACCAAAACTTTCAATTTATTAACGGTGTTGAGCGCAAAGGCAGAGCGGATATTTAGCTCGTTTTATTTTTATTTTAAATTAATGTACTCGTGAATATCCACAGTTTAATTTTAGTTCCGATTTGTGGGGTTGGTGTGTGGATATTTAGCTCGTTTCATTTTTATTTGTTTTTGTACTCGTGAATAACGGCAAATATTATTTGTAGTTAGAATTTAAGCGTTGGATAAGCCGCTATTTAGCTCGTTTTATTTTTATTTTAAATTAATGTACTCGTGAATATCCACAGTTTAATTTTAGTTCCGATTTGTGCGGCTGGGACGTGGCTATTTTACATAATGGCGTTATAACTACAGCTTTGGTAATGTGGTGGGTGTAGCGGCTGCTATTATAACTACCCGTTATGTAAACATAGCTTTGGGTGGTTTTTGGTGTGTGCGTTGGGAACAGCTCTTTACTCACGTCATTTCTATTTTAAGTTAAGGTGTTCGTGAATGCTACACATTTGTCTTTTTTATTGTACCTTTTTATTAAAATATAAACGTTTAAATAAGAAAAGTAATGTGCTGTGTGAGGGTTGGCAACCAAAAACTACAAGCGCGTTGGCGAGCGGAACAAAACAAAAGACAGAGGGTTTTGAGCTTTAAACAGGCTCAAGCTAAGGCAAGCGAAAAAACTGGGTTTTGTTTTGTGGGGACTAATTTAGCTTTATCCAATAGGAATAATAAATAAAATTCATACCACATTAAAACAATTACTACAGATTTTTTATTAAGGTATGTAGAATATTGTCATTCCCCATTATAATATCAGACCAGTTATAAAATAATTTTATATTTGGCTGAAGTGTAGCATTTAGCTTTTCTGATAACTGAAATAGTCTTTTTGAATATGTAATTACTAATTTTGAATTAGGTAGAGTAAAACTATCCATATCCTGATACCCATTTGGGTTTGATCCTGTAGGTTCACCAACAATTTTAGCATTTAACAATTGTTTATAAAGAGCCGCATTACTTGTTGCTGCCGAAAAGGTTTTGTTACTTGTTAATACAAAAACACCATTTTTCCAATCAATTGAATCTGCAAGGTTTAATGCATAGGCTAAAACCACCCCAACATATAAATCACCACCTCCATTATTACGCATATCTATGATGACTTTTTGAATGTGGTTTGTAGCAATGTAGTTTACTAATGTTTCCCCAAAAACCTGCATATCTTCAAAGGTTGGATAGCTTTCAAAATTGATATATAGGGCTTTACTATTTTTTATTGGTGTAAACCATAAATAAGGAAAACTAGGATTTTCTGGCTTTGTAATTTCTGGTACACCTGTAGTTAAATGAATAAAATTTGATACTTTGTTTGATGTATCTACACTTAAAGAGTTTAGTGTTATTTTTATCTCTTGATTATTGTCATCTAAAAAGGTAAATACCGCTTTGTCCACTTTTTTAGTAATATGAAGTGCAAATAGTAATTCGGATATATTCAAATATTCCCCAGTTCTTATTTTTTGAGAATATTGGTTTTCTACAAATTGTGCAACTTCCGACACTTTTGCTGAAACCTCAACAATGGGAATATCATCTATGGCTGTTAAGGATAATTTTAATAAGCTACTATGTTTACTGCTTACTTTTACCACACGCCACTCACCATCAATGAAATTTACTTCAAGAGGAAAACGTTGTAAAGGCATATTTCGCAATGAAACAGAAGTATGACCATCATTAATACGCCTTGTTAAACGCATTAATTTTAAAATGATTTCAAAATCATTTAAAGTGTCAGAACTGTTGTAAATCTTTTGCCACTCATTTGCAAAATCTTCTTTAGTAATTGAATGGTATACATCTATATGTTTTTGTTCTAAGCCCTTTTTATAAATTTCAAGGTCATTTTTCCAATCAATTTTTTTTGATGTCTGTGCAACTAAGACATTACAGATTGAGCATATAATAATGATATAATAAATACTTTTTTTATTTAATAACTTCATAATACTACTTGCCTTCTATGATTTTAAGTACGTCATAAACTAATGGGATTGTACTTTTTGAAGCCTCTAATTGATTTAGAGTACCTGCTATATAAGTATCTAGTTCTGGGCAATACCACAAAAAGGATGCGGTACTACCTGTATGACCAATAAGTGTTAATTTTTTGTTTTGATCTTTAGTATCTTTATAAGATACTTTTCTAATTCCGAAACCGTATTCCATTCCTACTGATTCATTAATCCAATTTTGCATTTCTAAACGCGTATTCTTTTTTACAATCTTATCAGCATTGAAAGCTTCTAAAAAAGTTATAAGGTCTTTGGTTGTAGAGACCAATCCACCACCACCCCAATCTGCACTTAAACTTTTAATTGACGATAGTTCTATGTCACCAACATAAAACTTAGCTATAGGCAATTGATTTTTTATAGGTGAAGATTTTAAATTAATGTAAGAATCATTCATAACCAAAGGTTGAAAAATATATTTCTTTAAAAACGCATTATATGATAGACCACTTACTTTTTCAATTATCAAAGCTAAAAGCACATACTCCGTATCTGTATAATGATAGCCTTGGCCAGGAATGAAATGAGGTTTCATTTTTTCTTTAGTAAACTCAATCATTTCGTATGGCGTCCAAAGCCTATTAGTATCTACTAGTAATTGATTGATAATATTTTGGCTACTATCAATGGTTTCGTCAGTAAAATAATCGGGTAAACCTGAGGTGTGTTGTAACAGGTGAGCTATTGTAATTGCATTGGTATAATCTTTACCATTAAAAAAGTGCAATTTGTTCATCAGTGGTTCTTGTAAAAATTGACTAATCTTATCGTCAAAATCTAATTTTCCCATATCCTTTAGAATACCTATTGAAGTAGCCGTTAACATTTTGGTAATACTGGCTGTGTAAAAAGGTTGACACGATGCATCTATTGGATTTGCAGATGTATTGTTTTTACTAACTGATAGATCTATATTTTTAGATGTAGAATAGACTTGTAATACTGCATTGTTTATATTTTTAGCACTTGAATATTGAATAAAAACTGAATCGATTTCATTTACAATATTCTTTTGTGCCAAACAATGAAGTGAGGTAAGAAGAAAAAATAAAAGCTGAATTAAATGTTTCATTTCTTTTTTTATTATTGAAGCTAAATTTTATTATTAAAAAAATAGCTTTATTTTAGAATGAATACCCTATAGAAAATTCTCCGTAAAATGGATCTATAAAATCATAATCATTTCTAAAATCCCTAATCATATTATTAACCTCAGTGGTATTTGGGTTGCTATCCCAATCTTCATTTGAAAAGCCATAACCAAGAGCAAAAGTAATTGTAAATCCACTATTCCAAACCCATTTTTTACCTGCATTGATACCAAAACTAGTATCTGGCATTGTAAAATCAAAATTTGTGTTGTTAATTTTACCTTCGCCATCAAATTGTCTGTATCTACCGTAAGCACCAACAAAATACGAATTCATTTTTTTATTGAAATGATAACGATAATTCAATAAAAATGAATAGCCACTGGATTCTATACGCGCATCTGTGTAGGTTTTAGGAATGGCCTCATAATCAAAACGTACGACAAAGCCGTGTTTTTGATGGTGTAAATACTCATAATTCACCGAATAAATTCCAAAAGCAACTGCAACTGGACACATACTAATTGAGTGTTTAAAATCCCTTTGATAATCGTATGTTTGTTTCTTTTCCTGAGCAAAAGCAATTGAGGATATAGCTATTGCAAAAGCTGTAAGACTAATTTTAAATTTTGTTTTCATTTTTATTACTATTTATCTATTGATTATTTTTTTTAAAATTTAAATCCTATGTAAAGGTTTGGTTCAAAAAGGAAATAGTTTTTCCATCTATTATCTAATTGTTTGAATGCATCTGGCGTATTGGTGTCAAAAACCCAAAATTGAGAATGAACCTGAGGCTCGATAAAAAATCTTTTATTCTTACCAAATGCAAAATGATACCCAAGATGGAACGAATTGTAAAGCTTAAAACCGTTTGCTATTTTTTTGTTATCTAAATCTAAATACGTTTTGTATTGTGGCAATACTTCTACGGAAGCAAATAAACCTTTCCATAGCATACGTTGATACGATATTCCAATACCCGTTTCACGCAAATATCCCGGATAAAACTCAGTTTCAGAATCTATTTTGTCCCTAAGACCATCCCACCATTGAATACCCATTGGTTGAAACAACCTCCAAGTAGCAAACTTTACTCCGATAATATTTTTTGAATCCAATTCACGCTTTACGTGAAATTCGATATGTTGTGTATTGGTTCTTTCGCCTCCCTTACCAATGTTACCCAAGATAATAGCAGGAAAACTGACTCTGTATTTGAAATCTGTATCATTCTTTTCTAATGATACATTATTACTCTGAGCAAAAGCATTTAGTGCACAAAGCGATAAGCAAATGATTACTAGTTTTTTCATTTTAATGTGTTTTTAATTGTTCGTTTTTTTGATTAATAATTTGATGGTACAAAGATTCACTGAATTTTAAGGGCAATCGTTTTGAATTATAATTTGGAACCTTTTTGCTGATAGTTTTAATAATTAATTTTACCATTAAGCAGAACTTTAAGAAGTAGCTCCTGCATTCTATTGGATGCTTCCATTGGTATTTGATGACCTACATCTTTAAACCTATAAATTTCCTTTTCTTTAGATTTTATACCCTTAAAGAACTTTTTGGATAACTTATAATAAGCTGTATAGTCTTTATCTCCATAAAAAACAATCGTTCTACATTGTATTGAAGATGTAATTTTTAGTCTGTTTACTTTATAAAGTTGGCTGTATAACAAACCCCATTTGGTGTACCATTGTTCGAAAAACTGTGAATATTGGCTATACAGTGTATCATTAATTACTGCGCCTTGGTATTCAGAGAGCCATTTGAACTGAATGGCCATATCTTTTGCATTATGATATGGTATATTAATGGTTTTTAGTTGCTTAACTGCTTTTTGGTTTTTAGATTTCCTAAAGTGTCTAATAAGTATCTTATTCAGACTTTTTTGACTTGAAAAAAGACTTACAATAGGGCTTATGGCAACCAATGTTGAAATTTTATTAGGTTTTGATTCCGCTAAATGAATGGCTAATGAAGTCCCCCAAGAATTTGCGACTAAAATAATTTGTTGACGCTGAAACGTGTTTAAAATATAAGTAAGTAACTCTTCAGCATCAGACTGCATTAATGTTAATGTTGGTCTTTGTTTTAAACCATTTTGTTTTAAGGTTTTGCCAGCACCTCTTTGATCCCAGTGAATCACCATAAAGTCTTGCTCTAACGATGCTGTTATTTTTTCACTATGGGCAGATGCAGCTGCTCCTGGACCTCCGTGTAAATACAACACTATTGGTTTATCCTTAATACCTTTAAGACTAATGTATTGGTCTATACCTCCAATCTTTACAAAGTAGGATGTATCTATTTTTTGATGTACGTTTTCTATATTTTGTGCATTCATTTTATAAATAAATACACTAATAATTATTAAGTAAGTTGCTTTAAAATTCATTTTAATTGTTTTTAATTCACTAGGACAAAGATGATTTGAAAAGTAGTTTCCATCGTTTTAGATTATAATGTAGCACCTATTGAGTGCTATGTCTATTTTTTATAAACAGAACAAGATGGCATAAAAAAGGCTTAACATTTTAGAGTTAAGCCTTTTATTAGTTCTTAGGATATTATCTTAAAGCAACGCTTCAGGATTAGAGGTAAGCTTTTCTACGTTTTCAGTAATTTTTTCAATATCCCAATCCCACCATTTTAACTCTAATAGTTTTGAAATGGTATCTTCAGAAAACCGTTTTTTAATTGGTTTAGCAGGATTACCTCCAACAATAGTGTAAGGTTCTACGTTTTTTGTCACTACAGCTTTTGATGCTATTATTGCACCATTACCAATGTAAACACCAGGCATAATGGTAGCATCGTGACCAATCCATACATCATTACCAATTATGGTATCCCCTTTGGTTGGATAGGTCTTACCTTCCATAGCATCTTGCCACGCGCCACCAAAAATGGCAAATGGATATGCTGTTGTGGCTTCTGTTAAATGATTACCACCATTCATAATAAATGTTGCATCTGAAGCAATCATACAAAACTTACCTATAATGAGTTTATCTCCAATAAAGTCAAAATGATATTTTACGTTTTTCTCAAAGTTTGAAACATCTTCAAAATCATCATAATACGTATAGTCTCCTACAATAATATTTGGATTGTTAACAAGGTTTTTTAAAAAACAAAGCTTTTTATAATTGGGTAACGGAAATAGGGTACTTGGGTTGGGTGCTTTCATAATTTTTCTTTTTATTTTGATGATTTATAAAATACTATTGCTAAATATATGGTTATGATAGCCTGACATTTTTCAATTATAGTTTCTGCTAAAAGATTACCAAAAGTGTTTAATATAAAAAAAATCGCAAAAACCAATAGTATCCTTTTTATGGTTTTAGCTGTAAAAATTGATTTTACCAGTCTGCTTTCCATAGAAAGAATTGCGCCTATAAACAGCATTATAGTTAATGCTACTCCTTCCAAAATGTACATTTCGTTAAAAGATTTTATTTTACCACCCCAAACTATAGTGTAGGGAATGATTTGAAATAAAACCAGTACGTGAAATATACAGTAGGCAACAATAATAATTAGAGCGATTTTTTGAGATAATTTCATTGTGATGCTTTTACTATACTCCAATCGTTTTAACTTCTTGAACATAAAAATCCTTTAAGTGATGCTTTCCGTAGGTTGGTGCAATATTATCCTCTGCCATAAGGGTTAGGAAAAACTCAATTGGCCCATAGGTTTTTACAGTAGTAAAGGTTCTTAAACTCCAAATAGTTAGTTTTCGCAACCAATCTGGTAAATGAATGATTTTTATGGGTTTGTTCAAAGCATTTAGAGCCAATTTACTAATATCATTAAGACTTAACACATCGGGTCCTCCAAGGGTAAATTCTTTATTGGTTTCCTCTAGATTATCCACAATAAATGTTGCCAGATCTTTACCGTGAATTGGGTTAAATTTTTGATTGCCCGAGCCAAACAAATAAACCCGACCCGATTTTGCCATTTGCAAAAAATCTTTCATATCTGAGAAAAAACCGTTGGGTCTTACTATGGTATAGTTTAATCCAGAAGATTTTAAGGCATCTACAAACTTTTCCTTGGCTTCAAAAATTTTTAAATTCCGATATTTGTTGCCATTGATAGCCGAAACGTAAACAAAATGTTTTACACCTGCTTTTTTTGCTTCTTCCAACAAATTCATATTTGCCTGATAATCTACATCCAAATAAGTTAAGCCATCTTTTTGCCTTGTTATACCTACTGTAGATATTACCGTATCAATACCTTTGCAAATATCACGTAAGGTGTCAGGTTTTGTAACCTCTGCTTGTTTAACCTCTAAAAAATTTTCGTTATTATTTTTAAGTTTATTTGGATTACGTACAATGGCAAGAACTTGATTTTGATTATCAATTAAGGCATTTAACAGATAAGACCCTAAGTAACCTGTAGCACCTGCCAATAATATGTTAGTATGTTTCATTACTATAAGGTTACTATGATTTTAATTAAATTCATTTGTTAATAATTGCTCAATAATGGTATTGCGTTGCGTCCCTGTATCATCTTGCTGATTGCTTAACAAAACAATAGTTGCATCGTATTCTGGTATAAAACCAATCATACTCCAATATCCATTAATATCACCACCGTGCCAATACATTGTTGTATTTCCCTCTTGGGTAGTAAACCAGCCTAAACCAAAATCGGTATAGCCACTTGGTACGCTTTGGGTAAATATTTCGTTTTTTTCAGCATTTGTAAACCAATTGGTTTTTAAAGCATTTACCCAAGATTCCATATCTTTTGGTGTACTACTAAAATCTCCAGCTCCAAAAGCAATTGTCATTGGGTAGGTGCTATTTGTATTACCATTTAAATAGCCTTGAGCGTGTGTATTTTCATCAATTACATCAGTACCTTTAAATGTATTGTACATTGCAAGGGGATTACATATGTTTTGTTGAATATAGTTGTGGTAAGGCATTTGAGATACTTCTTGAATTAACAAAGCAGCAATAAGAAAGTTTGAGTTGCTGTATTGCTTAGCTGAACCTGGGGTAAAATCGAGACCATTTACAGATATCAATTCTTTAATTACTTCATATATATCTTCTTCATCTAAAGTTTCTCCTTCTTCGTAAGCGCCCTCTACTACAAGTTGATAATCTGGAATACCCGATTGATGAGATAATAATTGTGCAATAGTAATTTGACTACCGTTTGGAAATTCAGAGTCAAATTCATCTAAAGTTTGATTAAAACTATTAATTAAGCCATCGCGTTTTAATTCGACAATGCCAGCTGCGGTTAATGTTTTTGAAACAGAGCCAATGCGGTAATCAAGATTATAATCTTGTAATAAAGCTGTGGTTTGGTTTGCCAATCCAAATCCTTGTCTCGTTAAATCGTTTCCGTTTTTAGTTACAATGGCATACCCCTGAAAATCAATTTCATTTAGTAAATTTTCTACGTTTGTGTAATTGTTTAATGGTGTGTTGTTGTCATCATCTTTTGAACAAGATGTAAAAAGGATTATGGTAGTTACCATAAATGCTACAAAAATTTTGTGTAAAGTTGTCATAACTGTTCGTTTTTTGATTATAATTAAATGATGATACAAAGATTCATCAGATAACTAAAGCAATCGTTCTGAATTATAATTTGAAACAAACTAAATAAGATTTGCTACGAGTTGGCTTTTAACCAAGCCTTAGGGGTAGTGCCCTCTGTTTTTTTGAAAAACGTATTAAAAACACTTTTAGAATTAAAGCCGCTATCATAAGCTAATCCAAGAATGGTGAGATGTGAATTTTTTGGATCTAAGGCTATGGCTTTAAAATAATTTAAACGATACGAATTAACAAAGTCATTAAAATTAATGTTAAATGCTTGGTTAACTAAATAAGACATTTTATTTGTATTTAACCTTAAAACATCTGCTACAAATTTTAATGTTAATTGCGGATTTAAATACGGTTCGTCTTCCTTAAAATAAGAAAGTAATTCTTCTTTTAGAGTATCTATTTGTTGATTATCCAAAAGAATTGAGTGTGATTCTTCTTGTTCTATTTGAAGAGGTTTAACATCCTTTAAAAGTAAGTTTGACTGATGTAAGTCTAAAAAGCCATTGAAACTTTGCAAGGGTTTAAAAAAAGGTTCTTGCCTAAAGTTGATTACTTGACCTCGTCTATGATTAATCATTTCCTTTAAACTTGAAAAGCCTTTGTCTCTATGATTTGAATTGCTTAAAATAAATGCATCATATGGGACCAACATCGTTTGATTAGGACTATTTTTATTCCATTTATCAATAATTTGTTGCGGAACTGTAACTGCATTTTCATTAATAAGGCTAAACAATAATTTTTTTTCTTCAATGAGTGTAGTGTTATGAATATGGGAAATAAACGCTTGCTTTTTGTTGAGCCAAATTAAACAAAAGCATTTTAAATGATGTGCCAATTCTAATTGAGGATTCAGTGTTAAGGCGTAATTTACTTTTTCTAAAGCTTTCTCATATTGACCTTGATAGTAATAAATATGTGCTAAGGTGTAATAATTGTTAGCCGAAAGCGGATCTACCTCTAATAATTTGTTGGCATATCGTAAAGCTATATCAAAAATACCGAGAGCAATACCTAATTCTGCCATAGCTTCTAAACCATCTATGTGATTTGGGTTTATCTCTAATACTTTGTTTATATGTAGGTAGGCATTTTTAAAATCCCATTCTTCCCAGAAAAACTTACCTACAAAAGATAATGGGTATTCAGGTAATGAGGTGTCAATTTCTTTGGCGATCAACAAATTACTAATTGCCAAGTCCATCGCTTCTTGATAGGGCATATAGCCCCACATTGCCAATAAGCCATAACATTGCAAATTGGCATAGTACGCTTTTGCATAATTCTTATCCAGCACAATGGCTTGGTTGTAAAATGTAATAGCCTCTTTTATGCTTTCTGGTGTCCATTTTAATTGTAATGAACGACCTTTTAAAAACAATTGGTAAGCTTCAATGTTGTTTGTAGGTTGTTTAATGAGATGCTCTTGCAATTCAAAATGACCAAAATTGTTTCTAACCTCGTCTGCTATAGCTAAACTAATTTCGTCTTCTAATTCAAAAATATTAAGCAGTTCTCTATCGTATTTTTTAGACCAATAGTATATTCCGTCCACAACATCTATTAACTGCGCTGTTATTCTAACCTTATCTTGTGCTTTTTTTATACTCCCTTCAAGAATTGTATTTACACTTAATTGCTTGCCAATTTCCCTGATATCAATATTCTTACCCTTAAAGGCAAAAGAAGAGGTTCTTGCAATTACTTTTAAGCCTTTTACTTTTGTGAGTGCATTAATAATTTCTTCCGTAATTCCATCGCAAAAATATTCGTTTTCAATATCACTGCTCATATTGACGAAAGGAAGGACTGCTATGGATTGTGTATTATTCATTAAAAAGTTCAAATTTATAAAAACCAAAGTTTACTTTTTGCTTCTTCTTTAATATCATTTTGAAAACGTGGTACTAATTGGGCAACCATTTCTGGGTATCTAATGGTTATTGGTACGTTTTGAGGTTTTAGAGACTTCCAATATAGTCTGCTAAACTGGAATACTTGTGTTAGCAATTCTGTTATAATATTATCATCATCAAAAGCATCTTCATTAGGGCTACTCATACTTACTTTAATTGGGAATGGGAATCCATCGGAATCAAAAAAGCGTTCTTCTTCAAACCTACCGTTATTGAAAAGTAAAAATTTACGTTCTCCTAATCTTACAAATGTACCACTATAAGGCATTAGATTATTTTCAAAATCGGTATCATACGCTATGATGTCTTTTGATTCTGTTTTATTAATATTTAAGATGTAAATAGGTTTATTCTCCAGATTGAGTTTATGCATTCCCTCTAAAATAGGCTGCATTTCTCGTTTACTCATTTCTTTGTAAAAATGGATAACAATTTTATCAGCTTCGGATTGTGTAAAGAATTTACGAATTGCTGTAATAATACTTCCTGCCAACAAGTCTGTTTCGTTTTTTGAAAAACAATCGAACTTATTAAAAATACCGTTGTTTTGAAAGCTAAATGCACTTGCTACATAACGGTGTTTGTGGTCTTGGTTTGTAAATGCTCCTACACCAATAACCAATTCTTTTTTCTCGGTTACTGCCAGTTTCCAAGGTTTACCACCTAATTTGGCGTGTATCGCTAATGATATGTTATTTAAGTGCCATTGGTAATTACTGATGTTTCTCTGTAAATCCTCAAAATCAATCGCTTGGGTCATAATACCTTCATCTAAACACAATTCTTTTACCTGGTAATAAATGTTTTTAAGTTGTGGATTGGATTCAAATCGTGTAAATGGACTTATATAAAATGCTAAATAGGCTACGGATGTATCCCATTCCAATTCAATTAATTTTTGTTCTATCTCTGGAATTGGGTTTTCCTTATTTTCAAATTCAATAAAATGGTTAGGTGCTGAATTTACAGGAATGTCAATAAAACTTTTTAAACCTTTATAATAATTACCTGTTCCATTTTTAAGATAGCTCCATAGCTTTTTAATGGTTGTTTGGTGCTCTTTATGATAAATAAAAAAGAATTTAATGTTTGGATTGGATGGTCTAAAATATGGTCTGTATCTATTTAGTTCCAGTTTAGGGGTAATACCTGTTTGCTTATTGCCTTGTGCATCTTTACCATACTCCAGCAAGCCTTTTTCTTTTTCTATATGACCGATTCTATTTAAAGGTGCATCGATAAATTCCTGACTTCTGAAATCACATATTTGTTGAAAGCTTTCTGTAAATAAATACTCTTGCGTAAAGTCTTGTATTTTTTTTAGATACTTGGTGTATCTGTTTTTTGTTTTTTTAAGTTCAAATGGGATGTTTAAATCTCTTTGCAACTCTCTGTTAAGAATTGGTAATAGTTCCTCTAAAATAAGGCTGTTATAAAAGGCTTCTTTTTGAGGTGTGTCTGTTTTCATTTGAAAATTTACTACTTGATTTCTAAAAATTGCTTTAGTAACCAAATTAGCATTGTCGAGTTCTTGAACCGATTTTTTTAAGATTTTCGACGTACCATCAAACGATACAACCAATTCTGGGTAATCTGATACTTCAGTAAATTGAATCTTTAATGTAAACTTATCATAATAATGATAGTCTTTATGGTAAGCATTCTTATCTAATACCCAAACTTGTCTATCTTTTAATATTCTGTTTTTACGGTTTATGATATTTAAACCATCAAAATGCCTTTTTATTTGTGCGTTTAAGAATTGCTTATATAAATTGAGGTTATAATTATTACAATCTACCTTTAAAGGTTTGAACCCCTCTGTTGGTGTTGTAAAAGTGGTATATATTTCTTCTGCTTCCTCTAATTCCTCATTGCTGAACACTTCTGTAATATTATTTGGAAACTTCCTATGATGTATAGTATCAACCTCTTTTGTTTGGTTTAATGACACATAAAAGGTTAATAATTTACGAGGCCAATTGAAATTTAATATGTTGAATTTTAAGTGTTCTTGCATAGGTATTGAGGTGTTTTAGCTATTGCCATAATGGTTCTTTATTCCAATCAGGCTTCATACCTAATGCATTAGGGTCTACATTAGGGTATTTTATAAATAAATCATTTAAACGTGTTGTAAATTGGTTGTTGGGTTGAATGGTATTTAATAGATATTTCATTAAACACATATGCACATAAAGTTTACTAAACTCGTGCTGTTTTGGAACATTGTCGTTATCTACAATCCAAGGATTTGGTGGTTTAGGTAATAACTTTACCGTACCTGGTAAGTTTCTATTCCATAATCTTGAATGATGCGCACAAAAGTTGCGAATTTGAGCAATTGATTGTAGCCAACTTGGTAAATAGGTATGGTTTACTGCTCCAAATTCTTGTGCAATACCATCTTTTGCCTTCACTGTATGTATAAGATTACCATAGAGTTTTGATAAGTTACCAAAACTTACTTGCTCTAAACTTTTCCAAGAGGGCGGAAACCTTAAATCATCCTTATGTTTTTTGTAGTGGTTTTTAATAGTTACATCTTTACTCCTTGCTCTTGTAATTTCTTCTTCAATTTTAGCCAGTGTACGAGTAAATTGTAAAGTATCAATAAAAATACTTGAGTTAGCAAACCACCAAGGGTCTATTTCGTGAGATAAGTTATATATCAGTTTTGTACGTAAACTGATTTCAATCTTTTCAATGACATCAAACAACAATAAGCGTAATTCTGCATCAAAATTGTATAAGGCGATTACATCTGAAAATCTACTGTTTGGCTTAAAGGTATGTTTCTCTTTATCTTCCTGCATTACATACCAATATTCCCCGAGACGGTAGTAACTTATATTAGCCAAGTACTTTTCTGCTAATGGAACATTGGGAATTTGCAAGCCCCTTTTTTGTAATTGGGCAATCTGCTCTTGTATGGTAGTTGACTTTTTGTTAAACATAGAAAAGTGTCTTATTGATTAACAAAAGGAAGGTATATAAAGCAAAAGACACACCCTGGGACGCTGTTCTAATGGGTAGCGTGGTGTGTACTGTTACTGCAAAAGTACAAACTTTATACCATATTTTACTACTTTTTACCATATTTTTTGTTTTTATACCTTTTTATGAGATTGCCACGTCGCTCATTTCGAGAACCTCAATGACCTCCGCGCAATGACAATAATTACTGTTTTATGTGTTCTCCACTATATCTCTTTCTTCTTGTGTTAAGCCATATAAATCATAAACCATTTGGTCTATTTCCTTTTCTGTTTGAGTGATTTGGGTTTGTAGCTCTTGGGCTTTTTTCTTGTTGTCCTCAAAGAGTTCCAGCCACTCAAACTCATCTTTTTTGGTGAGTGTTGTACCACCTGCTTTTTTAATGGCTTTGTTGAGTTCTTTAATAAAGTCTGCAAAGTCTAACTCGTGCCAGTTTTCGAGTTTGCGGGTTAAAATTAATTCACTGTATTGATGTAATAAATAGGTGGTGAACTTTGATATAATATTATCGTACGTACTGTATAGTTCAATTATTTTTAAAGATTTTTCTTTGAGGCTTGTTGATTCGTACTTTTCTGGAATAGGAATAGTATTCAGAATAGTAGATGAATATGAGTAATAACCTCCTTGTTTTAATGGGGATGTTGAATGCAAGTAAAATTCAACCAATTTAGAATTTAAAAGGGCTAACAATGCTAATAAGTTATCCTCATAATTAGTTGTTGAATTTAGAGTAATTGAAAAAACCCTTGCTCCACTGTAACCAGATTTGTTATAATCAATACCAAATTTATTATTCTTGGTTTCTCCTGGGTAAACAATTTTAGTCTTATTAAACATATCAATTGTACCAAATCTTGTTAACTTATACCAATCTTTAGCACCTTTAAGAGTTTTCCGAGAATCCTTTCTTTCTTCTAATGTTTCTTTGTGAGTATTTAAATAAGCATAGGCATTTGGAAAATTATTCATTAGTTCTTCTTCAGAAAACAAAATAGTATCACCATCTAAATTTTTATAAGGATAAATAATTCTTTTGAGGGCTTCAACCTTTTTATATCTACCACAATTTTCAGCTCTTAATAAAGGCAATAAAATTCCATCTTCAATACTATGTAATGCCAAATCATTCTCGTCAACTATAAACACTGAATCATTACCCGAAACAATACCATAATTACAATTACCTATATTTTTTAGATTAGGAAAAAGTTTTATTTTTTCGATAATTTCAGTTTCTCTTGAATCTTTTAAAGTCCAACTATCATCAGTCAAATTCTTTATTTGAATGTTTATAGCCTCTCCAAAATCTAATTCTTGTGCTTTTTGTAAAGATTCAACATTAAATAAATTAAAGTTTGTCGGTTTGCTGTTCCGCAATGTAAAAATGCTGACGTAGGTCAAAGCACCTTCAAAAACTGGTAAATCAGCAAAATCTATTAATCTCTCAATTTTAAATTCTTTCAACAATAATTTTCTACAGTTTCTACCATATTCTGTTGTTAAAAATTGATTAGATGTTATGAATGACACTAATCCGTTTTTTCTCAAAATCTCACTTGCGAGTTCAAAAAACATAAGAGAAATATCTATCCTTTTGTGTGCAACTTTTTTATTCTTCTTAAACCAATCAATTTGAGTATGTTCAAGGAATTGTACTCTAACATAAGGCGGGTTTCCAATCACTACATCAAAGCCGTTTTTTGCATTATGAGATTGCCGCGCTTCGCTCGCAATGACAGTATGGTTGAAAATTTGAGGAAATTCCTGTTGCCAATTAAAGGCTTTATCGCCTGCTACTGTTTTGCTATCTATTAATGAGTTGCCACATTTAATGTTGCTGCTTAAATCGCTTAACTTACGGCGTGGTTGTGCGGTACGTAACCACAGCGATAGTTTGGCAATTTCTACACTTTCTTCATTAAGGTCAACGCCATAAATATTGTTTTCTAATATGGTGTTTTCTATATCGCTTAATATTAAGCCACCACCCAGTACTTTTGCTTTAAGTTCATCGATATAACGGTGTTCTTTAATGAGAAAATCCAAAGCTTGATTTAAAAATGCTCCAGAACCACAAGCAGGGTCGCAAATAGTGATTTGCAATAGCCATTCTCTGTAGGTGTCCAAAACCTCTAACAGTTGTTTTTTGGTGTTTTGGTGTGTACCTTTCTTTACCTCGAAATAGGCTTCTTCTTTAAAGCCCAGTGCTTCTTTTTTCTCTTGGCATAATTTACCTACCGTATTTTCTACAATGTATTTGGTAATGTATTTGGGTGTATAGAAAACGCCATCCTTTTTGCGTTTGCTTTTTTGCTTATCGAACTCACCACCTTCAATTTCGGCATTCACGCTTTCAATCTCATTAAGTGAGTTTTCAAAAATGTGACCTAAAATATTGACATCTACCTGACTGCTAAAATCGTATTTAGCGAGTTTATAGGTGTGTTTGTACAACAGCTCATCATCTATTTCTAAAGTATCGAGAATGGTATCCGGTTTAAACAAACCACCATTGTAGGCATAGATTTCGGCTCTTGAGGTTGTGCCTTTTCTGCCTTGGTCGAG
This sequence comes from uncultured Lutibacter sp., assembly GCF_947493565.1. Taxonomy (GTDB): domain Bacteria; phylum Bacteroidota; class Bacteroidia; order Flavobacteriales; family Flavobacteriaceae; genus Lutibacter; species Lutibacter aestuarii. Next base: position 182,081 of record NZ_CANLRG010000001.1, read on the forward strand.
AAAGTGAAAGTATTGTTTGAACAATCCGTATAATGGGCGTTCGTCACCAAAATCGATATCGGCTTTCCACTTATCGAGAATTTGGATGGTTGAGTTTGGTGGTAAGAGGTCTCTATCTTCAGCGAAGAAAATGAACAGAAAACGGTCTATGAGCTTCTGTGATTTTTTGAATAGGGATAGTTTGACGTTTTTTTCGAGTGCTTTTAGTTCGTTACTATCGTCCTCATTATGAGATTGCCGCCCACTTCGTTCCTCGTGGTTCGCAATGACATTTTGTTTTATACGTTTAGCATTTCGTTTTACGAGGTCTCTAAAGAGTTCGCGCTTGAATACCGAATAGTTGTTGTAAAACTGTTTGGTTATTTTGTCTTCTTCTACTAAAGAGGCTTCCTTAATGGTTAGCGGTAACTGGTTAAGAATGTTGTCTTTTTGTAAGCACAAATACATTAAAGCAAATTCTTCTGGTGCTAACTGGAATAGGTTGAACTCTAAAAACTCGGTAGCATCGTTGATGTAAAACCTTAACTTCTCAAAATTGGACGTGATGACATAGACACAACCTTTTTGATTGGCTTTATAGTCGAACGCTTGCTTGCGAATGCTTTCTAAATCTTTGGTATTGGTCCCTTTGAGTTCAATAACACCAATTGCTTTTGCTTCCTTTAAAATGGCTCCATCTGCTTTACCTGCTCCTTTTTGGTTTTTAAACTCGGTAGTAATGTTAAAATCAGGTTTCGGATTTAGGGTGTAATCCAAGACATTTACAAACAACTCGTCCAGAAACTTTGCCTGGTATTGTTCTTCTTTAGAGTTTTTAATATTCTCCTGAATGGTAGCATTATGAAAATACTTGGTGTATTTTTTATAGGCACGTTCTACAATAGCAGTGTCTTGTTGTGCTAAATATGTTTTTAATACTGATGTTTGAAATAATGCCATTTAATAGCTACTGTTTTTTGTTGGTTAAGTTCTTAATTTCTTCTTGTGCTTTTTTGAGGATTTCCGTACTGTTGGATTCATCCTTAATCATTTTAACAATTTTATCTGCCATCCAAAGTTGTAGTAATTCTTTTTCACTTACATCTAAAGCCTTTGCTAAATCTTCTACTTGTTCCTTTCTGGCAATACGCGTACTACGTTCAATCTTACTTAATAATGCTGTATCGATATTCATTTGAGATGCTACTTCACGAAGTAATAGTTGCTTCTCTTCCCTTAATTTCCTTATATAATTACCAAATGCCATTTTAGAGAGATTTTGACTTGTCAATATTTGTCTAATGTAAGAAAAAGAAATTAAAAACATAGTAAAAGTAAAAAGAGTTTTTTAACAGAAAATGAGGAAGTTGAGGATTTAAGGAAACTAATACTTTAAATCCTTTGTTTCCTCAACCTCCTTATTATCCTTTTGCGGGATTTGTGTATGTGTTATGAGCTTCTCTATGCAGCAAACCTGCATCAACAAACTTGGTGATGTAGCCTTCTGCTGTTTTATGTGGGATGTTTTGTTTGGTTGCTAAATCTAAATACTCTTGTCTGTTAAACTGTTTTGGTAAACTCTCCAAAAATCTTTCTTTACGATTTAGACGTTTAACAGCTTTTTGCTCTATTGGCAAATCATTGAACACCTTACTACTGTGCTTTACTAAAATTGAAATGATTGCTAATGCATTTTGAAAATCAATATCTTCACATTCTTTAATAGCATTTACATCACCATCCTCCATAATGCGAAATGCAGTAAATAGCATCATTAATCTAAATGCAATTAAGCCTAAACGTCTAATTGTTGCAATGTATTCTTCGGGTTGTAGATTGATGTATTTGGTCTGTAATGACTCAAAAAATCTATTGAATTGCTGTTGTTGTTGCAAAGTCAATCTTACTTCGATTTCTGGATTATTCTTTAAGGTTTTGTATAAGCCTAAAAACTCATTACCTAATTGCGAATAGTAATCATCTAACCTTACGTTATTGTTGCTTGAAAACACGTTTTTCCAAGCAGGTTTTATATTCATATAATAGAACATAAAGCGGCTGAATAAACCATTTTCTGCATTCGGTATTAAGGTTGCCACTTGCTTGGGTGTTCCTGACAATACAGTTGATAAACACGGTTTTTCAATATCTACATACTCTCTGTCTGTTCTACGATAATAACTTATGGTTTCGTGATGGAAGGCTTTACGAAAACCATCGGAATAATTACCGTAATCGCTTTTAAAAGCTTGTGCCAAGGTATCGCCTTCGGTTTCAAAAATCAATCCTCTGCCTTCATTATCAGAAATTAATTGATAGACACCAGTAACACTATTGTTGGCAGGAATAAATAACATTCTTTCAGGTGGTTTGCCTGGTTTCTCCAAGTTTTCATCTTTACCCTTGTTCATATTATACGTTGCCATTTCTGTATTAAATTGTTGCTTCAATACTTTGGCTTGCTCACGTTTTAATTTATGTACAGGATCTACCAAATTTTTAATTTGGTTAAGCCTGCCTTTACCTGCAGATGCAGGTGCTGTCACAAATAGATATAGATTAGCAAATACTTTGCGTTGGTCGTAAATACCAAAGAGTTTCGGAAAACAGGCACTAAAAGCGGTTAAAGCTCCTAACAACAAAATATCTTTTTCCTCTTGACTGCTCGCAGGATTTACAACTTGTTGTAAAAACTGCGGTAAGGTATTAAATACCTCATCTGGGATTGTTGGCATTGCTTGTTCTGGAACATCAACAACAGTTGCAACATTTGTTGCAATCTCGTTGTTGTGTTGTTGCTTTAACGGTTTTATACCTGCTTGATATGTATAATGGTAAAAAGTAGCAATATTAATTCCGTGCCCTTTGGCATTTAGGCATTTGCTAAATTGGTCATCACATTCTTTAGTATCATAACCTACAAAGTTTTTACTTATACGATGGAAATAGTCTCTTCCTGTTTCTCCATATTCTTCTGCTAATGCAAAACCTAAATCTCTCCAAGTCGCATAATTGCCTGTTATGTCAATACCTGATTGCTCAATCATCTGGATATAGGATTCAATATCGTTGTCGGCAACAGCAACAACATTTGTTGTTGCGTTGTTACTTGATGGTTGTGGTTGCTCTTCTGGAACTTCTAACCATTCTTTTGGATTAAATATTTTAGTCATAATGCTTGGTGTCTTTTATGTAAAAAGGCTGTTGGGTCGTATGGTAAAAAACACGCTCTGGAAACGTCCTTACCTGACTGGTCAACCTCAATGTTATACGTTTGCTTAATGTAATTTGCCACTGCTTTAAAATACTCGCTATGTGGTGCTTTAGATACATCGATTCTAATGATCCATTTTATACCTTTTCCAGAAGGTGATGTAAACAATAATTCGGTTTCAAAATATTCATCTTGTAGTAATTGCTGTTTTAATTCTTCGAGGTTTTCTAAATGGTCAAAATCGATTGTTAGTAATGATGAATGTTCAATTAAACTATCATCATTTCTTTTCGAGAATACACCTGAAAATGTTACATAATCAAAATGATTTGCTTTATATTTTCGTGCTTCTTTGATGTCTGAAATGGCTCTAAATTTTTCTGTGATACTTTTGTATTTATCACTTGTAATACGTTCAAATATTTGATGTAATCGTACTTTTTCAGTAGGATATACATTTCTAATTGGTGCTTTGTAAAAACTACTGTATGCGTACCAAGTATCATCAGGTTCATCTAACCACGAGAACTCGTTTTTTTTATTAGTTTTAAGATTTAAGTATAATTCATTATTGATTTTTTCCAATAACTCTTGCTCATCCAAAATTTTAAAATGGTAGGATGCAAAATCAAATACATCACCTTTGAAATCTTTTAATTCCGTATCAGAATGTTTTGCAACAAAATCAACAACATTAACTTGTAATGTGGCTTTACCACCATTAAAAGGATTGCGAGTTATTTCACAGTCCCTTCCTTTTACGGAAAGGACTGTTGTATTTGGATAGTATTTCCTTAATACAAAAGCATAAATATTTAACCCATAATGTGTCTTATTCAAGATATTTTCTCTACTTATTTCCATCACATTTGAATTTTGGGTTGTAATAATTGTTTAGCAACAATTCTTCTATATCTGTAACTTTATAGTAGAATTTACCTTGTATCTTACTGTATGGTATTGTGCCATTTGAACGAAATGTTTGTAATGTTCTTTTGCTAATATGAAGCGTTTGCATTACATCTTGATTGTCAATCCACGCATCTTTTAGCAATTGAGATTGTGAAGCTCTCAATAACTCTATACGTGCTTTTAAGTCCTTAATTTCTTGGGATAAAGCCAAGATTAAATCGATTATTTCAGCCATCACTAAATCTTTCCTTTTTTGATTAGATAATCAGCTGCTTGTTGCTCGATTTCATCTTGTGAATCCATCCGATTACGCAATAACCATTGGTCTAATTCCTGTCGTTGGAAATAGATTTTTTTGCCATTCGGTTTGTAATGTGGAATAGCTGCCGTACTTGTTAGTTTATACAAGTGCGATTGTGATAGTTCTAAATACTTACAAGTTTCATTGAAATTCAATACTTGCTTTTGCAATCTTTGTTGTTCTTGTAACAACTTTTCGATGCTTTCTAATTTTTCGATGATGTTAATGTCCATCTCTATTTTGTTTTAAATAAATGAGGACATCAGGCCTAATGTCATTCTTGATTTTCAAGAACAAGACAAAGGTTGGAAATCGGCTATTCGATTTTAGTAAGAGTGTAAAGCAAGGGTAAGATAACAGTAAGATTTCTTACTAATCTTACTGTTTTTTATTGCAGTTGTTGGATAATATTGTCTATTTCTTCCTTTTCTTTTGGGTTGTGAACTTTGTTTTTGTGAAGATTATTTGCTTTTAATTGCGTTCCTGTTTTGGTGATAAATTTACCTGAACGTTCAATAGAAGTTGGATTGAATCCTGTAAAGAATGGTTTGAGAACATCCACAATATAGCTAAACTGTGTTGTTTCACATTGAATATAAATTTGTGTATTTACTTCTGTAAAATCTTTAGCTATTAATAGGCTATATAACTGTTGTACTGTAGTTCTATTGTCAAGCATATCAACTCTTAATTGAAAATCGTTTAATACTTTCAATAGTCCAGAGGTGTCTTTATTTTTATAACCAAACGAGGTTTTTGGCTTGCGTTTCGATTTTGAAGTTTTTTTAACTGCAACCTTTTTAGAAATATCTACTTTTTCAAATAGGGATGCATCAAATTCAATATCATTAAAATACTTTTCGGCTACTTCCTTAATTGTAAATTGAGGTGTTTCTGAATACTGTTCGTATTGTTCCTGTAGTTCAGCATATAAGTGGATTGCTGATGTTTTTAAATAATTAATGATATAATCGTTATCACTACTTAAATCTGTTGTGATACCTCGCTTTTTAATATAACTGGCAATATCTTTTAGGTACTTATCAAATTTGTTATAAAGGATAGCAAAATTGTATTTATTTTCGGGATTGGTCGCATCTTTTGGGAAGTGATTTTTGAATGCTGATAATTCAGCTTTTACTTCATTTGAAATCAATTTATTGTAATATCCCTTTTTACTATTTAAAGGTCTTTTAAAGTTTACTTTAAAAACCGTACTTATTACTTTCGGTAGTTCCTTTAATTCAGAATTTAGGACGTCAAATTCTCTTTCCGACCTATTATCCCTGTGTAAACCGTTGGTTATTGAAACCAATTTTGAAAATACACTTCCACTCATTATAAATCTAGTTTAATACGGTTAGCAGCTTCTTTCTTTTTGTTGTCGATAACCTTTGCATAAATTTGAGTTGTTTTTAACTCTTTGTGTCCTAAAAGTTTTGAAACTGTGTAAATATCAGTTCCTAAAGTTAGTTGTAGGGTAGCATAGGTATGACGAGCGCAATGGAACGTAATTTTTTTAGTTATTCCTGCATTCATCATCCATTGTTGCAGTTTTAAATTAGTCCAGGCACTATAATACAAATTACCGAATACTTTTTCGTTTGGTTTACCTTCTTCTCCTAATAATTCTCTTGCTTGTTCTGAAATAGGTAGTGTTTCTGCACCTTTAGTTTTCTTTTGTCTAAACCTAATATAATAACCCATTTCATTAGAATGCTGAATTTCTGACCAAAGTAATTTTTCAATATCAGACCAACGTAAACCTGTTAAAGCTGAAAAGATAAAAGCCTTTTTTAATAAAGGTAATTCACATTCTGTATTTACCGCTTTTTGTAATTCTTCGAGTGTTAAAAATTCTCGTTGAGGTTCTCCTTGCTTGAAATATTCAACACCATTTGCAGGGTTTACTTTTAAAATACCATCTTTAACCGCTTGTTTTAACGCTGCGCAAAATTTACCGAAGTATGAATATTTAGAGTTTTGAGAGAGTTTTTTACCAGCTCTTGCCATTGCATCTTTATCTAAATAATCTTTGAATTTTTGTACAAATATTTTATCAACTTCTTGAAAACTAATATCTGTTTTACAAAAGGTTTTTAAATGCTTTAGCATACTATTCCAATTGCCATAATTTCCAGAGCTCGTGTTTTTCTTTTCAGCCAATGTTGTAACATAAGTAATAAAACTACCTTTTAACTTCTCTATATCTTGAAATCCATAAATACCATTCTGAACTTCTAATTGCCTTTGCGCACAAATGGTTTCAGCCAATTTTTTAGTTTTTTTATTTAAATCTCTTTCCGTTTTGTTTTTAGGATTTGGATTTAAATATAATCGTAGGTATTCTGATTTACGACTACCTTTATGATAGTAATCTAAATACAAGCTAATTTTGTTATTCTTTTGGCGTTCTCTTAAAGTTACTTTCATCTGTTTATTTTTTATTGTTTTAATTAGGTCAGATGGAATTCGCCAATAATTATCTCGGTGGGAATCAAGATTTGTTATGGCTTATTTCATAGGCTATTAATTAAAAAGGTTTTCTATTTGCCATCTGGCTACAATTCGTTTTCTACCAAAAGGAACTGCTTTTAAACGTCCTTGTTGAATCATTCTTTGAACAGTCCATCTACTAACACCAATTAGTTGAGATACTTCCGTAACACTTAAAAAATCTTTATTGTTTACTGCATTTGGATTGATAACTTGAACAACTTCTTTTGGTTGTTGCATATCCTTTGTAAGTATAGCTTGAATCTTTTCTTCACGTTTACGTGCTTTATATGCTCTTTTAGCACAGGTATCACTACAGTATTTTGTTACTGTTGTTCTTGCGGTAAATGCATTACCGCAGTATTTGCAATTTTTTGGAATGTATAAATTACTACTCATAAATGGTGCTTTATGTAGCGTTATGGTGCAACGTGGGGCAATATGGTGCATCAATTCGCCAATCTTTTAGCCAACAGATTTGGGCAACAAATCCGTATTTAAGGCAACAGATATACAACAAATTTAGTTTAAAAAGAGCAAAAAAGCAACAAAAAAAGGAAATTAAAAATATGTAACTATATGAAAAATAAGTAGATAACAAGAAAAGAAAGTGTGGTTACTTCCCGATACAAAAGTTAGCAAAGATGTTTCCTAAAAGGTCATCGGTAGTTACTTCTCCTGTGATTTCACCTAAATGAAATAATGCTTGTCGAATATCAATGGCAAATAAATCGGTGCTAATATTTGATTCTATTCCTTTTTGAACTTCTTTTATTGAACTATAAGCATTAGTAAGTGCTTCAAAATGACGTGAATTACTGACAATAGTTTCATTGTTGCTTAAAGCACCTTTATTGGCTAATTGAGTTAGGGTAGAGGTAAGTTCATAAATACCGGTTTTTTCTTTTGCTGATAAAAATAGGATGTCATTGTTTTTAAATACCTTTTTCACCTCATTTTTTAGGGTGTTATTTATAGTATCTGCCTTATTTGCAATAATTAAAATATGTTTATTAGGGTGTTTTTCTTTTAGCTTATTAACTTCACTAAAACTATTATTAATTAATGTTTTTTTGTGTTTAACCTTTTCTAAATCAAATAAATAGATAACTAATTGAGCTTGTTCAATTTTTTCAAAAGTTTTTTGAATTCCAATATTTTCAACAAAATCTTCGGTGTTTCTAATTCCTGCGGTATCTATAAATCTATAGGCAACACCATCAATCGTAATTTCATCTTCAATGGCATCTCTTGTGGTTCCTTCTATGTGGCTTACAATAGCTTTTTCTTCATTTAGTAACGCATTAAGTAAGGTTGATTTTCCCACATTGGGTTCTCCAACAATGGCAACTGGAATTCCATTTTTTAGTACATTCCCTAAAGCAAAAGAATCTATTAAACGCTTTAAAACCGCACTAATTTTATCAATTAAATTCTTGAACTCAGTTCTATCTGCAAATTCAACGTCTTCTTCAGAAAAATCTAATTCTAGTTCTATTAAACTTGCAAAATTGAGTAGTTGTTGGCGTAGGTTTTCAATTTCTGTACTAAATCCACCACGCATTTGCTGTAAGGCAACTTGGTGTGATGCTGCTGAATTGGATGAAATTAAATCGGCAACAGCTTCAGCCTGACTTAAATCCATTTTTCCATTTAAAAAAGCACGTAAGGTAAATTCTCCTGGGTTGGCGTTTCGTACACCATTTTTTATAAAAAGCTGTAGTATTTCTTGCTGAATGTAAACAGAGCCATGGCAATTAATTTCTACCACATTTTCACCTGTATATGAGTTAGGATTTTTAAATACAGAAACCAATACTTCATCAATAATTCGGTTTTTATTTACAATATTACCCAAATGAATGGTATGTGTTTTAACTTGTGTTAAATCTTTTTTACCAAACTTAGATTTAAAATGGTTGTTTACAATTTCAATTGCATTTTTTCCTGACAGTCTTAAAACTGCAATAGCACCAACACCTGATGAAGTTGCTAAAGCTATAATAGTATCATTTGTAACAGCGTTATCCATAAATACAAAAATACAGTATTTTAAAATGTGTTAAAAATTATTTTAAATGCAATCTATATATTTTATTCGTAAATAGCTCTTTTTATAAAGTCTTCAAAATCTTCATAAAATTCTTCAAATTGATGCATGTTTTTATAAAAAAATTCATATGCAGCTTGCCAAGTATTTTTATTATGAATGTTAAAAATTTGATTATGAGCTACATAAATTCGATGTATTATTTTACCATTTTCTAATTGGTATTGTTTATCAAAAATAATAGATGGTAAATATTGTTCTTTTAATACACTTTTTAAATCTACGAGTTGTTCGTATAAAAGCTCATTTTTGATGGGGTCATAAGATTCAATATCTAAACACACTAAAGCTTGTTTTTTATCAGCTACAAATTTAAAACTAAACCCTTTAATTTTCGTATTGTATAACAGCCACTTTCTTGGAAACGATTTTCCAAAATTGGTCCAAAATTCTTTTCTTAATTGAGCGGCTTCTTCTTTACTAAACATTAACCGTGAATGGTTTCTTGGGTTCCTAAATTTTTCATTAATTCAGCCTCATATTCTAACAAATCATTCCATTTTTTATCAACTTCTTTACGAACTCCAAACTTACGTGCGAAATTTAAAAATAACGTATAATGATTGGCTTCTGAGGCCATTAAATCACGATAAAACTTCGCTAATTCTTGGTCTTCTATTCCTTCAGAAAGCAATCTAAATCGTTCGCAACTTCTAGCTTCAATTAACGCTGCATACAATAATCTATGAACCAATTGTGTAGTTCTGCTTCCACCTTTTGGAAAGAATTTTAATAGGTTGTTTACATAACTGTCTTTCCTATCTTGCCCAAGCTTAATTCCTCTATTTAACAACTTTTCATGAACCATTTTAAAATGACTCATTTCTTCTTTTACTAAAGAAACCATTTCTGAAACTAATTCAGAGTATTCAGGAAAACTCATAATTAATGAATTGGCAGTTGAGGCGGCTTTTAATTCACAATGTGCATGGTCAATTAAAATTTCATCAATATTTTTTTCTGCGATATTAACCCATCTTGGGTCAGTTGGAAGTTTCAATCCTAACATTATGTATCAAATTTAAATTTAAGTTTTTCTAAGCTAGTTATAGTACCAACTAGTGTGATGATATTGCCTAATCTTAAGCGAGTATAACCGAGTGATACTAAGAGTTGACTTTTTCTTTTTACCGAGAGCACTAACACATCAGGTGAAAGTCGTAAATTTCTTAAGCGTATACCGTGGATGTCTTCATTTCTTATTTCAAGTTCCATAGAATCTTGTCCATCATCCAGTATCGCAACTGCAACTTTATGAGTATATTCCATTTGCTTCATAAATGGAATATAACTTGCAATGGAATAAATGACTGTTGAACTCATAAAAAAAGTGATGAAAAGCTGACCAATAGTCATCCATTTGATACTTTTAACACGACTTCTTAATTCATTTAAAAAATTTAAGCATTCTAAATAAGCTGGTGTAATAAAATTTAAAAAAGAAGGACCAGTAATAATTCCTGTAATTATTAATCCAGTAATTAACGGAAATTTTATTTTTTGAAAAACTTTAGCAATTTGGTTTGCTGCAATGAAAACAATAAAAAAAACAATTAAAAATGTGATTAATAATTTTAAATCTAAATTATAATAATCTATGTTAAGAAAGAAATTTATAAACATTATTATAGGTCTAGGTCAAAGGTTTTTTTGAGTAATTCTATTGCCTCATTTTTTTCTTTTAATTTTTGATATTTTTCTTGAGGTGTGTAGGCGTATTTTTTAGCTTCTTCTTCATTAACTTCAATAATAATATCAACTTTAAAGTTGTTCAGCTTTTCACGTAAATATTTCATTACATTAGGCTTATCTCTCTCAAATTGATCTTTCATTAATAAGTTTGGAAGCTTATAATGTATATTATTTCCTTTGCTTGATGGAATGCTAGCACTCATTATAGATGCTAAACTTTTTTTTCCTCTTTTAATTAAATTTTTTTTATAATTATCCCAAAATTTTACAAGACTTTGGTTGGTGAATGCATCAGTAGGTAAACCTTCAACCTCTTCAAATTCAACATCAAGTTTTGAAATTTCATTTTTACGATGAACACTATTTAATGATAGTGCAGAACGCCTACGATTATTGGTAATTAAAATAGGTTTAGGTTGTTCTTTTTTAGGGCTTTGTACAGCAATTTCTGTACTTGTTTTTTTAACTTCAGTTATATTTTTTGAAGCCTTTTTAGGCTTAATAACCTTGTTTTTTTGAAAATGTAATGCGGCTATGATGTAGGGCTTGTCATTTTTTTTTTCTCCATCAAAAGTGATAGAGGCTAATTGCATTAAAGTAAGTTCAACCAATAACCGTTGATTTTTACTGCTTTTATATTTTAAGTCGCAATTATTGGCTACATCTATGGCTTGAAGTAAAAAACGTAAGTCTGCCTTTTCAGATTGACTTAGGTATTTTTTTTTAGCATTGTCTCCAACTTCTAACAAATCAATGGTAATTTTATCTTTAGCTACTAATAAATCTCTAAAATGAGAAGCTAAACCACTTATAAAATGATGCCCATCAAATCCTTTCGATAAAATATTGTTTAAATGAATCAATACTTTTGGAATATCATTTGCAAGAAGTAAATCGGTAGTTTTAAAATATTCATCGTAGTCTAAAACATTTAGATTTTCGGTTACAGCTTTTCTAGTTAATTGATTACCAGAAAAACTTACCACTCTATCAAAAATAGATAAGGCATCACGCATGGCTCCATCTGCCTTTTGTGCAATAATATGCAGGGCATCGTCTTCTGCAGTAATTTGTTCTACTTTAGCTATTTTTTCTAAATATTTTTTAGCATCTAAAACTCCAATTCTTTTAAAATCAAATATTTGACAACGAGATAGAATGGTTGGAATTATTTTGTGTTTTTCAGTAGTAGCTAATATAAAAATAGCATGTTTTGGAGGTTCTTCAAGCGTTTTTAAGAAAGCATTAAATGCAGAAGCAGATAACATATGAACCTCATCAATAATATATACTTTGTATTTTCCAGTTTGAGGAGGAATTCTAACTTGATCGGTTAAATTTCTTATATCGTCTACAGAATTGTTAGATGCAGCATCTAATTCAAAAATATTAAAAGCAAAATCTTCATTTGTTTGTTCAGAAGTTTCTTGATTGATTTTTTTTGCTAATATTCTGGCACATGTTGTTTTACCTACACCTCTAGGTCCTGTAAATAATAACGCCTGTGCTAAATGATTATTTTTTATAGCGTTTTCAAGCGTGTTTGTAATGGCTTGTTGCCCAACGACTTCCTCAAAAGTTTGAGGTCTGTATTTTCGAGCTGATACTATAAAATGTTCCATTAATTTTAATATGAATTTATGCAAAAATAAAAAAACCTAAGTTGAATACCACCATATGATGTAGGTTTTTTAAACTTTTAATTGAATACTTATTCTCTTGGATTTTCAGAATAAATTTTATTATATAAATACAAATATTTTTTTATGATTTCATCGCGTTTAGGTTTCATAGTAGGAGTTAGCAAGCCATTATCAATTCCCCAAACATCAGGAGTTAATTCAAACTTCTTTATTTTCTCCCACTTTCCAAATCCTTTATTCCCCTTTTTAATTTCTTTTTCAATTCTTTCAATAATGTGAGGGTTTTCAATTAAGTCTTGGTTGCTACCTGAAATTGGTTCATGGTGAATTCTTGCCCATTCACGTAAAAATTCAAATGAGGGTTGGATAATTGCAGCGGGTAGTTTTTGTCCTTCTCCAATAACTAAAACCTGTTCAATGAAACGAGATTCTTTTATGGAATTTTCTAATAATGCCGGAACAATATACTTACCTCCAGAAGTTTTGAAAATTTCTTTTTTGCGACCAGTAATTTTTAGGAAACCATCTTGGTCAACTTCTCCTTTATCTCCAGTATGAAAATATTCACCCGTCATTACACTGGCTGTTTTTTCTTCATCTTTATAATACCCCATCATTACATTAGGGCCTTTAACTAAAATTTCACCATCGTCAGCAATTTTAACTTCAACATTGTCAATTGTTTTTCCAACAGTTCCAATTTTCATCATATGATCTTTTAGCATGTTTACAGAAATTACCGGAGATGTTTCGGTTAAGCCATACCCTTCCATAATTGGCATTCCAGCGGCAGAAAATACTTTTGCTAAACGAGGTTGAAGCGCAGCACTACCAGATACCATAGTTTCAATATTTCCTCCTAAGGCTTCTCTCCATTTGCTAAAGATTAATTTATCTGCAATTGCTAATTTTTTGTGGTACCACCAACCATTTTTGTTGTAAGGTTCCCATTTTAAGCCTAAGTCTACAGCCCAAAAAAACAAAGCTTTTTTAATACCTTTTAGTTCTGATCCTTTGTTTATAATACCGTCATAAACTTTTTCTAACAGGCGAGGCACTACAGTCATAAAGTTTGGCTTTACTTCTTTTAAGTTGTCTCCAATTTTATCGATAGCTTCCGCAAAATAAATAGAGCATCCAGAATATTGATATAAATACAATAACATTCTTTCAAAAATATGACAAACAGGTAAAAAGCTTAAGGCTTTAAAGTCTCCAATTTTTAATGGTAAACGTGGCATACTATCAAGTACGTTACTTACTATATTGCTATGCGAAAGCATAACTCCTTTTGGCCTTCCTGTAGTACCTGATGTATAAATAATTGTGGCTAAGTCTTCGGTTTTTACACTATCCATTATTTTTTGTACTTCAGGTTGTAAAGTTTCATCTTTACCTAATTCAATTATTTCTTCCCAGTTTTTACATTTATCAACGTGTTCAAATGAATAGATTTCTTTGAGTGTTGCCACTTTCTTTTTTACTTTTGAAACCTTTTTAAATAACTCTTCATCAGAAATAAAACAAAGTGTTACTTCAGCATGATTAAAAATATATTCAAAATCATCCTTTGTAATAGTTGGATAAATAGGAACTCCAATTGCTCCAATTTGTAAAATTCCAATATCTAAAATATTCCACTCTGTTCTATTGGTTGTTGAAGCTACCGCAATTTTATCACCAGGTTTTATCCCTAATTTTAAAAGACCTCTACTTACAGCATTGGCTTTATCAATATATTCTTTAGTTGAAGTTGCAGCCCATTCACCATTATATTTAGTGTTGAAAGCATTTTTAAGGTTGAATGTTTCTAATTGATATTGAGGAAAATCGAATATTCTGGTAACTTTTATTGACATGGTATAGTTTTGGTTAAGTGTAATATCGCAAATTATAAAAATAATATGAATTTACAAGTTTGGAATTTGGAATAGTTTAAAATTATTTTTTGTATATTTTGCCAAATAAATTTTTGTATTTTGATTTTATAGAGCGGCGTTTAATTTTCATAGTAGGGGTGAGTAACCCGTTTTCTACAGACCAAATTTCAGAAGTTAATTCAAAAGCTTTTATTTGTTCCCATTGCCCAAAAGTTTCATTTGCTTTATCAATTTCTTTTTGAATGCGTTTTTTTACTCTTTTTTTTGAGATGATTGCCTTAAAAGATCCGTCAGTTTTAATTTTCTTTCGTTTCACCCATTCAACTAAAAATTCAAAATGAGGTTGAATGATTACTGCAGGCATTTTTTCATTTTCTCCAATAACCATAGCCTGTTCAATAAAACGAGATTCTTTAAGTTTACCTTCTAAAACAGCAGGAGCAATGTATTTTCCACCAGAGGTTTTAAACATTTCTTTTTTTCTGTCTGTTATTTTTAAAAAACCTTCAGAATCCAATTCACCAATATCACCTGTATGCAAATAATTATTAATAATAGTTTGTTTTGTAAGTTGTTCATTTTTATAATATCCCATCATTACATTTGAGCCTTTTACTAAAATTTCTCCATCACTAGCAATTTTTATTGAAATGCCTTCTAGGGCTTTTCCCACCGTACCAATTTTAAATTTTCGATGTCTAAAATCATTGATGGAAATTCCGGGAGAAGTCTCTGTCATGCCATAACCTTCAAAAACTGGAATACCTGCTGCGGTAAAAATTTTAATGAGTATGGGTTGAAGTGGTGCGCTACCTGAAACTAAAAATTTGATATTTCCTCCCAATGCTGCTCTCCATTTGCTAAAAACAATTTTTTTAGCAATGTTAAGCTGAAAATGATACCACCAACCATTTTTATGGTAAGGTTCATAGTGTTTTCCTAAATCTAACGCCCAATAGAACATTAATTTTTTGAGACCTTTTAAATCGCTTCCCTTGTCTACAATTTTATCATAAATTTTTTCTAATAATCTTGGAACAACAGGGATAAAGTGGGGTTGTACTTCTTTTAAATTATCTCCTAATTTATCTACGGATTCTGCAAAATAAATTTCAAAACCCATATATTGGTAATAGTATAAAGCAAATCTTTCAAAAATATGGCAAACAGGTAAGTAGCTTAGTACTTTATAGTTACTAGGTTCTAAATCTAGCGCTTTAGCACTTACAATTGTATTTTCAACAATGTTTTGGTGTGATAGCATAACACCTTTTGGAACACCAGTAGTACCAGAGGTGTATATAATTGTTGCCAAATCTTTAGGTTGGACTTTAGCTTTTAAATCATCTACCTCATGTTGATTGCTAGTGGATTTTCCTAAATTTAAAAGGGATTTCCAACTTGGTACATCTGAAATTTCATCAAAAGAATAAATATTTTTTAATTGAGTATGTTCTTTTATTTGATCTACTTTTTTTGCCAATTCTTCATCTGATACAAAACACAATACAGCATCTGAATGGTTGATGATAAATTTATAATCTTTAGAAGATATTGTAGGGTATAAAGGAACGTTTACCGCACCAATTTGAAGCACAGCAATGTCTAAAATACTCCATTCAATTCTATTGTTTGAAGTTACAACAGCAATTTTATCATTAGGTTGTACACCTAATTTTAATAACGCTCTACTTATAGTATTAGCTTGTTCTAAATAATTTTTAGTTGAACAGCTTACCCACTGTTCTCCAATTTTTGTATTGAAGCATTTAGCATTAGGATTGACATTTAGTTGCTGATAAGCAAAATCAAATAATCGAGATATTTCAGTAGGCATAGGTTAATTTTACATAGATGCAAAATAGAAATAAAAAAGGATTTCACAAAAATGAAATCCTTAGTTATAATTTTAAATTGGTTTTTATAGTTTTGAAAGACGTGTTAAGGTACTTTTTCCTTCTAGAATTAAATGATCGAGGTGAGGGGGTTTTGTAGTAATGTTAAATTTTTCAACCATTTTGTTTAATTCTTTTAATTCTTCAATTTTGTTATTTTCGCTTAGGTATTGTCTAAGAATTCTAATTTTTTCAGCATCTTCAATTCCTTCTCTTAAAGTTTCAAAACGAATAGAACTACGTGCATCTGGATACACCAAATAGGTATCTCCTGCAGGCCAAGTTCTAAATCTTGAGTCTTGCAAAGGATTTTCTACCCAACTGTTATAAGCCCATCTTAAAAACCCATCAAAACCTGCTGCTATAGAGTACCATCCAATAAAAACTCCTTCTGAAGGATCGGAAAATGTAAATACATTTGGAAACTTGTCTGAACAACAAACATAATGTGTGCTTATATATCCATTTTGTTTACGAAGTTGTAAATCTTCTTCATCGATAGTTGCTCCAAAGGCAACTGACAAATCTTTTAACTGATTTGGATATAATTTGTAGCTTTTATGATTGTCTGCAAACGAAGCTCCAAATTCTGGTGCATAGGTGTTAAGTAAGTTAAACATGGCTTTCATTTCATCTGGTTTACGTTCATCCATAGCCATACGGGTAATAGTATTCCACCCTTTTGTTTTTAAATGTACTTTAAATTTAGTTAAAAAAGGAATCCATAATTGTTCATATTCTTTTGAGCCTGGAGGAGCTTTAACTTTTAGTTCTTGGTTGGTTTCCTCATCAAAATAGTAAAACTCATTTCCCCAAGGAACCATAGAATAACAACTGATTTGATTTTTAATACCAAGGTTCATCATAAATTCAACCCAGGTATCAAAAATTGTAAAATCATATTCCCAAGTACCGTCAGCTTTCTTTATCCATTTAATCATACTATCAAAAGGATCAAAAGTTTGTCCTCCCCAAGGACGTTTGTTGAGTGAAACTGTAATTACTTTTTGCCCTGCATCAGCCAGTTCCTTCATTAAAGGGGTAAGTAATTCCCAATGCTTTTTTGACCATGGCTCAACTTGGTGATAGCGAGCAACAGCATAGGGGTTTTGCCATAGATCTAAATGAAATTTCCATGCTGTTGGAGGAGGTAATGTTTTGGGTAGAACATTGAATGATAAAGTAAAAGATTGCGTTTTTTGACCTTCTATTAGTAGTTTTAATGTGCTTACATAAGTGCCTTGAGTTGCATTTTCAGGAATATTTATGGTAATCCAAAGGGGTCTTGTTTCAAATTGTTTAACAGCATAAGAACTAACGGTATCAAGCGCATCTGCAACAAGAGAAGCTTTAAAATCTTCAGGTTTTCTATAACCACATCCTTGTGCAAATTCATCTGTAATTACATACTTAACAAAGCGAGATTGGGCAATGGATGAAGGTAGTTTTTCTCCAGTTTCCGATTTAAAATCTGAAATTTCAGCAACTACTTTTGTGATAGAATCTTTACTCCAAAGAGCTAATTGTAAAGAAGCACGTTCGCCTTTCCAAACATTTGTAGTCCAGTTTTTTTCAATTGGAATTTTAGGTAAATCACTTTTTACAAATCGTTTTGATATGGGTACTATAGAAGCATGCAAACCATTTTCAATAACATTCCAATTTTCAAGAGAGTTTGGGGCAGGGTCTAAAGGTTCTAGATACGTAGCACTTATTTGAAGTGGTTTCTTTTGTTGACATCCAATTATTATAACACTAACAATGATAAAGAAAAGTAAATTTAAATGTTTCATTTATTTAATTTTTGTAGAACAATTGTATTATCAGGCCAAGGCACATTATTTCCTGTTTTAGTGTAGCTAGGCATTTGTGCATTTACACTTCTTAAGTAATTTCCTAAGAGCTTAGCTAATTCTACTGTTTTATGGTTATTTTTATAGGCTAAATTGGTAGTTTCACCAATATCATTTTTAATATTAAAAAGCTCAAATTGTTGGTTTATATGATAATAAATTAGTTTCCAGTCGTCTTTTCTTACAGTACTGCTAGCTCCAATACCGGGTCCTGTTGGCCCCCAATTATTAGGGTAATGCCAAAATAAAGCTCTAGAGTTTGTATTTAAATTATTTCCTTTTAAAATAGGAGTAAAACTCTGACCATCAACTTTCTGTATGGTTTGATAATTTGAAATATGTGCCATTTCCAAAATAGTAGGGAAAAAGTCTTCTATAATTACGAAACTATTTGTGGTAGAATTTTCTTTGGTTACGCCAGGCCATTTTACAAGCATGGGTTCTCTAATTCCACCTTCGTGAACAGCTCCTTTTCCACTTGACAATGGTTTATTATGTGTATGCTTAGTACCACCTCTTGCAACGGCACTTAAGCCTCCATTATCAGACATAAATAAGATGATGGTATTATTGGCAATTCCTTTTTTATCTAAATAATCCATAAGATCACCTAAACTTTTATCCATTCCCTCTATTAATGAAGCATATTTAGCTTCAGTAGGATGTAAGCCTTGAGCTAGATATTTTGACTCATATCTTGGGTCTCCTTGTAGAGGGGTGTGTACGGCATAATGAGACATATATAAATAAAAGGGTTTTTTTTGGTTTACTGCTTTATCAACAGCATTTATAGCTTCAATGGTTAGTACTTCAGTTAAAAAAATATCTTTTCCGTGGTATTTTTCTAAACCTGGAACATCCCAAATTTTTTCTTTACTACGCTTATTTTTAAAGCTGTCTGTTCCATAATAACTTCCTGGTTGTCCAGCAGCGTGTCCTCCTATATTTATATCAAATCCTAGGGTTAAAGGATTGGCACTAGGAGTACCAATAGCTCCAAAATGAGCTTTTCCTACATGGATAGTTTTGTACCCTTTATTTTTTAATAATTGTGGCAAAGGTGTTATATGAACAGAACGTTCGATAGAGTCGCTTGGTTGTGCTCCATTTAAATTCCAAAGAGGCATTTGTAATTCTTTAGGAGGGGCCACCATAGAAACTCCTCGTTTGAATGTCCAATTAGTCACTCGATGTCTAGCGGCATTCATCCCTGAAATTAAACTCACCCTAGTTGGCGTACAAACGGGTGTGGCGTAGGCTTGAGTAAATTTCATTCCCTCACTAGCTAAGCGTTCCATATTGGGAGTGTGATACGTTTTGTTGAAATTGGTTTTTTCTTTCCAGAAAGGGACAGAGGTATCTTGCCATCCCATATCATCAACCATAAATAAAATAATATTGGGTTGAGTAGTTGCTGTTTTTTTAAACTTATTGAAGCTACTTTTACAAGCTATAAATATATTTGAAAATAGTAGTACGAGTATAAGATAAAAGTATTTAGAATAAATTTTCAAAATCACCAGTATTTTTTAATAGGCTATAACTGAGCCTTCTAATTTTTTTTGCGCTTGAGTTGGACTTTTGTACCAAACAGTTAATTCGTTACCACCACTAGCTTCGTGAAAATATATACTTATTGGATGCCATCCTTTTTTTAAGGCGATCATTCCATCCTTTAGTATGGCTGCGTGGTTGCCACCATTGTTTACTACTAACTTGTTGTGAAGGTAAAGTAAGCTGCCATCATCTGATTTTGTAGAAAATTGATACAAACCATCTTCTTCAGCTTTAAAATAACCTTTAAAAACCATCGATACTTGGTCTTTAGTTTCATACCCGGTTAAATCAATTTTTTGTGTGGTTTTCCAAATTGGTTGAGTTGGCAATTTTACTTCTTCAACTACATTAAATTTATTTAAAGCAATCCATTGTTGGATATTTCCTATTTTAGGCTCAATTTTTAAAGGCTCTTTATAGGTTTGCTTTTCAATAATTGCAGTTTTAACTTCACTAGCGTTGTTTCCTCTGTAAGCAATTGTTTTTATAGTTGTATTTTTTGAAATAGTTAAAGGAGCTGTATATTTTAAAGAATTTTTAGTTGGTTGTGTACCATCTAAAGTATAATAAATATCCATACCACTTAATGGGGTAGTTAAGGTTATTTTAGCTTCATCTAAAAATGCAATTTTATCAGCTAAACCTTCTACAGTAGGAATGTAATATTGTATATCTAAAAAATCTAATCTTTGATAATGATTTAATAGTTTTTGTTGAAAATCATCATAATTTTTATTGGACTTTGAGCTCCAGGCAGTTTCTGACAAAGCCAAAATTCTTGGAAAAGTTTGGTATTGCAATCTTTTAAAATTTGGAATTCTCTCGGACCATAAATTGGCTTGTACTCCTAGTACATGGGCTTCTTGCTCTTTGGTAAAATCTTCAGGAACAGGTTCGTAATTATAAACTTTGTCAATTGGAGTTGCTTCATTAGTAAAGTCGAAATAATATTCAAAATCAGGACAAATAATCATATTAGAACCATTATTTGCAGCTATGTATCTTGCTTTTGGAGCCCAGTTTCTCCACCACATTATTGTAGCATCGCTAGATAAGCCTCCATCTACAATTTCATCCCAACCTATTAATTTTTTTCCTTTTGAATGTAAAAATTGTTCTATATCCTTATTGAAAAAAGACTGTAGTTCATGTTCATTTTTTAGCTTATTTTTTTGAATGGCTCTTTGGCAGTTTGGACATTTTTTCCATGAGTCAATATTTACTTCATCACCACCAATGTGTATATATTTTGAAGGAAATAACGCTGCAACTTCACTTAAAATATCTTTGGCAAATTGATACGAGGTTTCTTTCCCTAAACAGGCAGGTATTGAAAAGTGATTGCCCCAACCAGCTTTGCCTGTACAAGATAAATAAGGGTAATTATCGATAGCAGCTTTAAAATGACCAGGCATATCAATTTCAGGAATCACTTCTATATTTCTATCAGAAGCATAGCTAATAATTTCTTTGATTTGATTTTGAGTAAAAAAGCCTCCGTACATTTTTTGCCCATTTATTTCATGATAATGTTGTTCATCAATAGTAAATGAAGGGTTTATTTTGGCTAATTCTTTACATTCTTTATCATGAGAACTTTCAATTCTCCAAGCGCCTTTTTGGGTTAATAATGGGTATTTTTTTATTTCAATTCTCCAGCCTTGGTCATCGGTTAAATGCATATGATAGGTATTCATTTTATACATTGCCATATAGTCTAAAAAAGTTTTTACATTTTCTAAACTAAAAAAATGACGACTGAAATCCATATGCATTCCTCTCCAAGAAAAACGAGGGCTGTCTTGGATAGTTACGCAAGGAACCAACCATTCTACATCCATAGGTTGTTTGCTTTCAATTTCAGCAGGAAGCAATTGTCTAAGCGTTTGTATTCCATAAAAATAACCTGCAGCATCATTAGCACTAATTACAATTTTGGAAGGAGAAACTTTTAAGGTGTAAGCTTCTGGTTCTAAACTTTCTACTTTTTTAAAAGTAATAGAAGCAGCTGAATTGGATTTTTTAACTGTAAAATTAAAGCCAGCCGCCTGTTTAAATAAATCGTTTAAATACGTAGCAGCCATTAGTTGATTATCCTCTTCAATTGAAATTTGAGTTGTGGAAGTGAATAAAAAAGATTCGTCTTCTAAAATTAGGTTTGTAGGCTCTGGTATAACTGAAATTTCAGAGTTTTGGAATGTTTTATTTTTTTGGGTACAACTAAAAATAGTTGAAATTAGGAGTAAAAAAAGTAGATTTTTCATAATTTATTTTAGGAATGAATTATATTTTAATTAAAGTTTATTAGCATAGTTAATCCCTTTATTTTTCCAATGTTGCTGCAATAATTTTAAGGCTTGTTTAAAAGTTTCAAAATTTTTAGCAGTTGTATTGGTCCATCCAACTTCAGCAAAAGCAGCAATTCTAGGGAAGGTTTGGTATGCTACATCATTGTTAGTTGGTGTCCATTCACTCCACATTTGACAGCCTAAGCCATAAATGTTTTTGTGGTATTTTTCTTCTAACCCTTCAGGAATAGGGTTAAAGTTATAAGCTTTTTGTAAACTAATTGATTTGTAACTGTAATCTAAATACGTGTTGCTATGTAAAGAATTTACAATACCATAACCTTTTTCTGCAGCTTCGGTAGCCAATTCTAAATTTCCTTTCCAAAAGTGAACCACTACATTTTGCGCTAAAGATGTTTCAGCTTCTTTGTCGTGTTTTTTTTCTTCAAATCCTTTATGAATATTTTTTCCCATAATTTCATTCCACCCCATCATTCTTCTTCCTTTACTTTCAATAAATTTGGAGATATTATTTGTGAAATAAATTTGTAAATCGGCTGGTGTTTTCAAGCCTTTTTCTTTCATGTATTTTTGTACATGCTCGGCTTCTTCCCATACTTTATAACCAACTTCATCTCCTCCAATATGAATTACTTCTGATGGAAATAATTCAAATAATTCATTTAAAACATTTTTGATAAATTGTTGTACTTTTGGTTTGGTAACATCGTAATTGTCATAATGGCGACCAAATTTAACTGGAACTTCAATTTTTTTACCTAATGTACCCAACCAAGGATAAGCTGCAATTGCTGCGCTAGAATGTCCAGGCATTTCAAATTCGGGAACTATAGTAATATGTTTAGCAGCCGCATAGGCAACAATTTCCTTTATTTCTTCTTGTGTGTAATAGCCACTATGTGTTTTTCCAGAAGTTTTACCGCTTCCCCAAGTTTCAATTTCTGAATCAGCTCTTGTAGCTCCAATTTCGGTAAGTTTAGGATATTTCTTTATTTCAATTCTCCAGCCAGCGTCATCGGTTAAGTGCCAATGAAAAATATTCATTTTTAATAAAGCCATTTCATCTAAGATTAATTTTACAAAATCTTTTCCATGAAAATAACGAGATTCATCTAACATATATGCTCTCCAACCAAATTTTGGTGCATCTTCAATTTTTAATACTGGAAGTTTTATTGGAAGCTCTATGGTTTGTTGTTGAAGCAAAAATTGTTGTATCGTTTGAAATCCATAAAAAATACCTGTAAGTGAACCACCTGTAATAAGTATTTGATTTTTAGTAATGGACAATTGGTATGCTTCTTTAGCAAGATTATTAGCTAATTTTAGTACAATATTATTTTTATTTTTTTGTTGCGTATTTCCAATAGCTAATTTTAAGTGATAGCGATTGAATATAAAACTTTGAAACTGTTTTGCGGTTTCTAGAGTAGCTTCCGAAGCTACAATTTGAGTGTTTTTATGAATTTCAAAAAATCCATTAAATATTTCTATTTGATTGGGTTTTGGAATGATATGAAACTCTGTTTGTTGTGCCATAGTTGGCAACCAAAATGTTAGAATTAAGAGAACTACTTTAATTTTCATGGGTTCTGTATTTTTTATTGATTGGTTTCGTTAATTTCGGTTCTCCAAGCTTGATGAATATTTTTTAATTCATTCATAATTTTTGGATACTGTTTTGCCAAATTGGTAGTTTCGCCTGGGTCGTTTTCTAAATTGTATAAATACGTTCCATACTCCATTTCAACCATTTCGTATTCAGAATTGCTTTTGGCTTTGTCACTGGCAGTTCTTAATTTCCATGAGCCTTTTCTTACTGCTGTTTGGGCATTATTATCCCATACTAAAAACTCGTGTTGTAACTTATTATTAGTTCCGTTTAATACATCATACATGTTAATTCCATCAATATTAGAAGGAATGTCAATACCTGTTGCTGCACAAATAGTTGGTAAAATATCCATAGCACTTACAACATTATTTAATGTTTTTCCTTTTTGAAAATTTTGTGGATATGTAATTATTAGTGGAACTCGAATACCTCCCTCATATAAAGTATATTTTGAACCTTTAAATGGGGCGTTATTTGCATAAATAGGAGTGGAGCCTCCATTGTCGCTTATAAAAATTAGGATAGTATTTTCTAATAAATGCTCCTCTTTTAAATAGCTAGTTATTTTCCCAATTTCAGTATCTAAATAATCTAACTGACCTAAGTATAAAGCTCTACCTTCAGGATTGTTTGGGTATCGTGCTTTTTGATACCAATCGTAATATTCTTCTTTAGCAGGATCCCAATCTTCTAAGCCTTTTAATCCCTTTTTTTCTAAATATTCTTTAGGAAGTTGATGTGTAAAGTTATGAACTGCATTGAAAGATACTTGTAAAAAGAACGGATTGTTTTTGTTTTTATGAATAAAATTTCGAGCCTTTACTCCAAAGATTTCTGTTGAAAATCCAATGGTATCAAACTTAGACTTATTTTTCCAAAAAGCTTGTTGCCTTAAACTTTGTCCTTTTTTATGATGTTCTTCCTTAACTTTTTGAAAAGCCGTTTCTATTGAGTCTGTATGATTTAAATAATGTTTACGGGCAGAAGTATTTCCAAAATAATAGTCAAACCCATGATTTAAAGGGAAGCTTCTATTATCAGTCTGATAGTCATTAGAACCATAATGAACTTTTCCTACATAACCAGTAGCATAGTTTTTTTGTTTCAATAGTTCTGGAATGGTTTTATAATTGTTATTATGAATACCTTTTCCTCCGTACCAAAAAGTTCCCCAGCGATGTTGATAACTTCCGGTGATTAATCCACCTCTTGAAGGGCTACAAATGGATGAAGTAGCGTATGCATTGTTAAAATATACCCCATTTTTAGCAAGTTCATCAATATTGGGTGTTTTTACATCTGTGGCTAAACCAGTATGACTCATATCAGCAAAGCCTAAATCGTCCACAACTATTAGAACAATATTAGGTGATTTATTCACTAAATTGGTTTCTCTTTTTTTTTCACTACATGAGCTACATAAAATGCAGAAAACAAAACTTAAAACAAGGAGGTAATATTTCATCATTAATTTTTGGTTTTAGGATTATGATAATCAGCACCTTTTTCACTTTTTTCACAAGATTTAACCCAATCAAATAGTTCTTTTTTTAATTGGTTGGCTATTTTAGGGTATTTATTAATAATGTTATTTTTTTCTTTGGGGTCATTTATAAGATGGTACATTTCGAAAGCCTTATCCTTCCCATTTCTAATTAGCTTATAAGTATCATTTACCCATGACATTTTATCTGGGTATTGGAATCCTATGCCAGAATATCTTTCTTTTTGATTTCCATAAATGGCATTGGTTAAATCAATTCCATCAATAGGATAGGTACTCTTATTTTTTATATTTAACATAGCCAAAATTGTAGGAAAATAATCACTAGTTACCGAAGCTATATTGGTGGTTTTTCCTGAAGGTATTTGTTGAGGCCAAATACAAAATGAAGGAACTAACAAACCGCCTTCATATAAATCTCTTTTTTTCCCTCTGTAGATTCCAGCAGTAGCTGGAGTGTTTACTTCAGGACCATTATCTGAAGCAAACCAAATCATTGTATTATTTGCTGCTTTTTGTTTTTTTAAAAAATCATAGAGTCTCCCAATTTGAGTATCCATTGCGGTGATACTTCCATAATACAATTGTTCTTGATGGGTATATTTAGAATATATATCTCTATTTTTTTTATCAGTTACCACTGGTAAATGTGGGGTATGTATCCAAATTACTGTAAAAAAAGGAGTGTTGCTTTTTATGGCTTTAGCTATAAAAGGAATGGCTTTATCCATGATAATTTTAGTGTTTTCTCCTTCAATATCTTTTACTAATGCTTTTTCGTCTTTACCTGTCCAATAGGATGTACCGTAATTTTTGGTTTTTTTATTTTCTATTGCAGACCAACCATATCTCCAACTTTCACCTTGCTTTTCATCAAAAATTTCAGGATACACTAAAGGATCAAAAGTTGGTATTTTAGATTCGGTTACAAAATACTCATCAAACCCATGCATATCTGGGGTAGAGTAGTGTTTATAATTATCAGGTTTTCCTCTGTTGGCATCTTTTTCTTTTGTTGTAAGTGTTCCTAAATGCCATTTCCCAAAAATTCCTGTTTGATATCCTTCATCTTTTAAAATCTCAGATAGTGTAATTTCCTCTTTTTTTAATTTTCCTGTATTTGCAGTATAAATACCTTGTCTATAAGGATTTCTACCAGTTAAGCAACTTGCTCTTGTAGGTGAACAAACTGGAGCAGCCGCATAAAATCGTTTAAAAGTAATGCCATTATTTGCGAGTTGATCTAAGTTAGGGGTTTTAATGATTTTATTTCCGTTAAAACCTACATCTCCCCAACCTAAATCATCTGCCATAATTAAGATAATATTTGGTCTGTCAGTTGTTTTGATTTTGTTTTGTGAAAAAATAAAGTTAACGGATCCTATATACAAACAAAATAGTAAAATACGTTTAGTATTTTTTAGCTTATTGTGTATTTTAAACGAAGTAATCATATTGCTAGTCATTTTTAAGCTATCACTTTTTTGCCTTTTAGTTACTCAAAATAATGTGTTCGAACACACAAATATAGTTTGAATTCAGATGTTATCAAAAGTATTACAGTAATTTCTATAGTATTATTATTAATTTTTAATTGTTCTAATAGGTGTTTAGGAGTTCATTTATTATAGGGTAATTATCATCAGTATCGCCATAAGCTTTTCGTTGCTTTACCAATTCTAATTTCATATCTTTAATAATCTCAGCATAATTAGGGTTTTGGTATTGATTATGATTTTCATGTGGATCATTTGCTAAATCATAAAATTCCCAAGTTGGAGCTGTGGTTTCATTGGAAGAACCAGTCATATCTAATGCTTGACCATAGAAAAACGCCAATTTGTACTGTTCATTTCTAATTCCAAAATGACCCGGTCTTACTGGATAGTGTTGCCAATAACGGTAGTAGGCTGATTTTCTCCAATTGTTAGGAGTGTTCCCTTTTAAATTTTCTCTAAAACTTCTTCCTTGAATAGAGGCAGGAATTTTGACTCCTGCATAGTCAGCCATTAATGCTGGAAAATCAATATTTAAAATAAGATCATCAATTCTTTTACCGCCTTTTAGTTCTTTCGGATATCTAATTACAAAAGGCATTCTAAGAGATTCTTCATAAATTAAACGTTTGTCAAAAAAGCCATGTTCTCCTAAAAAGTATCCTTGATCGGCAGTATAAATAACCACCGTGTTTTCTGCCAATCCCGAATTTTCTAAATAGTCCAATAGCTTTCCAATATTATCATCAATAGCTGCACCAGATCTCATAAAATCCTTGACAAGTTTTTGATAAATATGTTTTCTAGCAGTGATGGAATCCATTCCTTTAACTGAAAATGGAAGTTCAGGATATTTACACCACCAACTATCTGGATCAGCTGAAGCTGTTTCCCATCGTAACCCCAAATTTTCTAGAGTTTGACCCTCAAAGGTTCTTTCAGAATTTTTTGAATAAAAATCTAGTAAGTTAGCTGGTTCTGGAATTTCAATATCTTTAAATAAATCTTTAAATCTTTCAGGAAAATCAAAAGGTTCATGAGTTGCTTTAAAATGAGTCATTAACATAAAAGGTTTGCTATGATCTCTTTGCTCTAACCATTTGATTGATAAATTTGTAATTACATCAGTTGAAAAGCCTTTATGGATATCCCATTCTTCAGCAGGTTTGTAAAAGTTTTCTGAAGTTCTTAAAATAGGATCCCAATACCTGCCTTGATCGTGTAAAATATTGTAATAATCAAAGCCGCTAGGTTCTTTTTTTAAATGCCATTTTCCAATAATTGCTGTTTGGTATCCATTTTTTTGTAGCACTTTAGCAATGTTTAAACTATCAGGGTTTAACGCATCATTTAATGTGTATACCCCATTTTTATGACTATATTGTCCAGTTAAAATGGTTGCTCTGCTAGGTACGCATATAGAGTTGGTACAAAAGGCATTATTTAAAACCACACCTTCATTAGCTAATTGTGTGATATTTGGAGTTTTTACATAATCTTTTAAAACACCACCATAAATACCCCAAGCTTGAGAAGTATGATCATCAGACATTATAAATACGATATTTGGTGGTACATTAACAACTTCTTTTTTTTCAGGGGTACAACTTATAAAAAGTAGAAGTAGTAAATTTATAAAAGTAATGTAGTTAGTTTTTAGACTCATTTTGATGTTCGTTTTTATAAGTTGGATTTAATTTAGTAGGAATGGGTGCTTTTGTTTGTATCCTTAAATCATTTAATAAGATTAATAATTTCTTTACTTTTTTGGTATGGCTTTCTAGTAAATTATGATTTTCAGAAATATCATCCTTTAAATTGTAAAGTTCAATTTCGTTATTTTCATAATAGTAATGCAACTTCCATTTTCCATATCTTATGGTAGAACCTGGTCTTGTTCTAAAATAAGGATCTCTTCCTGTGTCATTATTAAAACCTTTTTCGGCTTGTAAATAAATCGGAAAATGCCAAAATAAAGGGCGTTTTTTAAAGGTTCCTTTATTAAATAAGATAGGAGTTAAGCTTTGACCATCTTGTGGTTGGGTTTTAGGGGCTTTGGTGTTTGTAATTTCTAAAAATGTTGGATAAAAATCAATATTATTAACTGGAGTTTCGGAAATTGTATTTGGTTTAATTTTAGCTTCCCAATTAATGATAAGTGGAACACGAACTCCTCCTTCATAATAAGAGCCCTTCCCATGTTTTAAAGGGGTTTGTTTGGAAACTGAGTACAAGCCGCCATTGTCTGATGTAACAATAATAAGTGTTTTTTGAGTTAGATTTAAATTTTTGAGAGCGCTCATTAATTTACCAATATTGCTATCCATCGCTTCAACCATTGCAGCGTAAGTTGGATTGAAATGATTTTTAGTTGGCTTCTTTTGGTTGTATTTATCAATGAGCTCTTTTTTCCCCTGAATTGGTGTGTGAACTGTATAGTAAGTTAAATACAAAAAAAAAGGAGCGTTTTTGTTTTTATTGATAAATGTTATGGCTTCATTGGTTAACCTATCCGTTAAATACTCACCAATAGGTCCATCTTTTAGATTCGGGTTTTTGTAAGGACTAAAGTAGGTTTGAGGATGTCCAGCATGAGTTCCTCCAACATTATAATCAAAACCTTGTGTTTTTGGAGTTTTACCTAAATGCCATTTACCAATAGAAGCGGTTGTATATCCTGATTTTTTTAAAGCTTCAGCAATAGTTATTATAGAATCATGAAGTACAGTGGTATTTTTAATTGGAATTAATTTACGATGTTTACTTTTTCCTCTATCAGAATTATTCACGGTATAAATTCCATGTCTTGGGCTGTACATGCCTGAAAGTAATCCAGCTCTACTGGGAGCACAATTTGCAGCTGAAGCATACGCATTGGTAAACCTTATGCCTTTAGCAGCGAGTTTATCTATATTAGGGGTTTCATAATATGTACTTCCATAACATGAGAGATCTGTCCATCCTAAATCATCAATATTGATATATACAATATTAGGTTTATTTTGGTTATATCCTATCGTTGAAATGAAAAGACATAAACTTATAAAAATATTTTTAATCATTACTTTATGATTAATTCGTCAATAAAAAACCAAGCAGGGTTTCCAGCTCCAGTATGCCAATCTGGACAAACTCCAATACCTTTTATGGTTATTTTTACAAACCTACTTTTTTGAGAGGTACTTAAAGAGGCATAGTCGATACTATTTTGTTGTTTGGTTTGTTTAATTTTTACAGATTTTAAATTCTTAAATTTTTTACCATCTTCAGAAAAACTAACTTCAAATTCTTGGGGAGGAAAAATCCAATTACCAGCAGAAGAAAGATAATTGATACCTACTTCAGAAATAGGTTCAGAATTTTTTAAATCAATGATGAGTTCTACATCTTTTCCTTCAACACCAATCCACTGACCAGTGCTAAAATCAGCATATCCAAATTTACCATCTATTAAAACTTCAATATTTTGATAGTTGGCATTTAATTTACTTTGGGTAGTAATTAATTTATGGACTGCTATATGACTGACTGTTTTTATCTTTTTAGGAATGTCTTTTTCGTTTCCATGTTCCCAAGCAATATATTCTTGAATAAGTTCTTTCACTTTTTCTGGATATTTTTTAGCCAAATTTTCCATTTCAGAAAGGTCCATTTTTAAGTTGGTTAAAAACAAGGCATCATTTTCAAAATCCAAGGTTCCTTTATGTGAAGTGTCTTTCGGATTTCCAATCAGTTTCCAATTTCCTTTTCTAACAACCCATTGATTTCCATATTTCCAAAAAGCACTGGTTCTAGGGGAGTTTGTGGCTGGATTTTTAATCATTTGGGAAAGATCCATTCCGTCAATATCTTTTAAAGGAGTTGTAAATCCACATAGGCTAGCAAGTGTTGGCATCCAATCAAGATTCATTAAAAATTGATGGTTTACGGTATTTTTAGGAAGGTGATTTTTCCATTGAATAATGGTAGGAAGTCTAATTCCACCTTCAAAAAGACTACTTTTTGCACCTCTGTAAGGCCCAGAATTTCCTCCACCATTAAATGCTCTTACTTCCGTTGAATAACCATTATCTGACTGATAAATAATAATGGTGTTTTCCAAAAGATTTAATGTTTCCAATTTGTCAACTAAAAAACCAATTCTTTCATCAATGGTAGATATAAATGCGGCATAATCTCCTCTAGGTTTAGGAGTATTTTTATAAAATTCTCTCCACTTTTCAGTTGGTTGGTATGGATAATGAGGCATGTTTATGGCATAATACAAGAAAAATGGTTGATCTTTTTGATTTTCCACAAAATTAATTGCTTTTTCAGAAGCTAAATCTGGAAAA
The DNA here is from genome assembly GCF_947493565.1 of uncultured Lutibacter sp. Classification (GTDB taxonomy): domain Bacteria; phylum Bacteroidota; class Bacteroidia; order Flavobacteriales; family Flavobacteriaceae; genus Lutibacter; species Lutibacter aestuarii. The sequence goes on from NZ_CANLRG010000001.1 coordinate 212,871, forward strand.
TAAGTACCATCATAAAAAACTTCTTTGCCATTTTCATATAAGTCATGCACATTAGGACCTTCCCAATAAAAATAATGAGAATAATTGTCAATACAACCTCTTAAATGCCCAAAAGAATAATCAAAACCTTGTTTGTTAGGACTGCTAGCTTCATCCATTCCTAAATGCCATTTTCCTATATGACCAGTAGCATATCCATTGTCTTTAAATAGTTCAGCCATGGTATATTGTTCTGCAGGCAACCCTTTGGAATTTGGAGTTGCTGAAGTATTTCCAGAAACACCTGCATTTTGAGGATACTTTCCTGTTAACATAGCCGCTCTAGAAGGTGCACATACAGGAGCAGCAACATACCCTTGGGTGAAGCGTGTTCCTTCTTTAGCTAGTTGGTCTATATTTGGTGAATAAATATCTTTTGCCCCATAACTTCCTAAATCTACAGCACCTTGATCGTCTGTATAAATAATAATTACATTGGGTTTTGTTTTAGACTGTGCATTTAGGTTGAGGTTATAAACCAGCACAATTCCTAAAATTAAAATTTTAATGCTCGTATAAAAGTAATGGGTATTCATGCTAAGGTGTTTTTGGTAAAAAAGAAGTTTTTGTATCGTTATTTTGTGGTTTTCCTATAGTACTTCTTCCTTTTTCAATATAGCTTTTCATGAGTAAGGTAAGTTTTTTGACCATAGCAGGGTGTTCTTTTGCAATATTAACGGTCTCAGAAATATCTTTTTCTAAATTGTATAGTTGATAGTTTGGCAATTTCATTTCTTCAGCTTCTTTTGGAGTGGGATAAGACCAACCTCCAGAACCAGCACTAAAAACTAACTTCCATTTTCCTTGTCTAATGGAAAACATTCCTTCAATAGAATGATGCACAGTTGCTTCTCTAATAGGTGTATCATAAGGTGCACTCAATAAAGCGGGTAGTATGTTATAACTATCTTCGGCTTCATTATCAGCTAATTTTTCATCAACTATAGCAGCTGCTGTTGCCATTAAGTCTGTGAGGCATATAATTTCATTTGAAGAAGTTCCTTTTTTAATTTTAGCAGGCCATTTTGCAATAAAAGGAATACGATGACCTCCTTCGTAAATATCTGCTTTATATCCTCTAAAATTTTTACTTGGGGTGTGTCCAAAACGGAGTTGTTCTTTAGTATCAGCTGCTGGAGCAAAGCCATTATCACTTGTAAAAATAATTAAAGTGTTTTCAGAAATACCTAATTCTTTAACGGTGTTTTCTAGTTGTTTTACCACATCATCAACCATTAAAACAAAGTCGCCATAATCACCAGCTTCACTTTTTCCCTTAAATTTAGCGGAGGGTAAAATTGGAGTATGGGGTGCAGGCAAAGGAAAATACAAAAAGAAAGGGTTATTATTTTGAGTGCTTTCTTGAATATATGTGATTGCTTTATTTGTTAAATGAGGAAGTACGTCTTGGTGTTTAAAATCGTTTCCGATAGGGCCTTTTCTCCAAAAACCTTTTCCGGTAGTAGCCTCAATAGTGTCAATTTTTGTAGCTGTAATTTTATGATTTTCTATATAGAAGTATGGAGGAATGTCTAAAGAAGCACTAATTCCATAAAATAGATCAAAACCTACATCATTTGGAGTACTTTTTAAAGGTTGCTTAAAATTTACTGAACCGTCTATGTTTTTTGCCCATTCTAAACCTAAATGCCATTTTCCAATACAAGCTGTTTGATAGCCTTTCTTTTTTAAAATACTGGCTACAGTAGCTCTATCTTTTTTTATTAATGGCTCATCATAACTCCAAAGAACTCCTTTTTTCATCCAAGTTCTCCAAGCATACCTTCCAGTTAAAATACCATATCTTGTTGGTGAACAAACAGCTGAGTTGCTATGTGCATCTGTAAATGAAATTCCTTCGGCAGCTAACTGATCGATATTAGGAGTTTTTATTTTGGAAGCTTCATTTAAATGAGAAATATCACCATACCCAAGATCATCAGCTAAAATATAAATGATATTTGGGAGTTTATGTTGTTGACTAAAAACGGTATGAGGATTGGTAAAGATAAATGTCAACAACCAAAAGAACATATAGTTTTTATAAAAAGTAGAAGTTTTGTGTGCATATATACAAGCTATAAATCTCACGTATAATTATTTTAAAAATTAAAAAACAGTTAAATTTAAAAATTTACTTAGGGTTTTACTATATTTTTAGACGAAGGTTCTAAGTTTACATACTAATGTTCAATTTTGGTTTTAGCTTAAATAATTATTTTGTTAAGATGTTCTTTAAAATCTGTCATTTAATTGAAAATTGACGCTCTTTATCTAAATTAATATTGATATCAATAGAATTCATTTAATTTTAAAGCTATATAAATTAATAAATTATGAGACTTCATATAAAAATGATTTTCAAAATAGCAATTTGTTTCTTCACTTTTTTTAAGAGTACGGCTCAACAAAAGATTAATATTGAACCTACAAATACAATTGAAATTGCACAAAATGATACTAAAGAGTCTATAATTTTAAAAGCTGCCCATGTGATTCCTACAAAGCAACAATTTAATGCTTTAAAGGATGAATTTATTGCATTTATCCATTTTGGGCCTAATACATTTACAGGAAAAGAATGGGGTTCAGGAATGGAGGATCCTCAATTATTTGAGTTAAAAAAAATAGATACCGATCAATGGTGTGAAGCTATGAAGAGTGCAGGTATGACCAAGGTTATTTTTACAGCCAAACATCACGATGGATTTTGTTTATGGCAAACGAGATATACCAAGCATGGAATTATGTCAACAAATTTTAAAAATGGTGAAGGAGATGTGCTTAAAAATTTAGCGGCTTCTTGTCAAAAATATGGGCTTAAGCTGGGAGTTTATTTGTCTCCAGCAGATTTGTTTCAAATTGAAAACCCCAAAGGTTTGTATGGTAATGGAAGCAAAATTACTCAAAGAATCATTCCAAAAATAGTATCAAATAGGCCGTTTAAAAATACAACTACGTTTACTTTTGAAGTAGATGATTATAATGAATATTTTTTAAATCAATTATTTGAATTATTAACAGAATATGGCCCTATCCACGAAGTATGGTTTGATGGAGCACATCCTAAAAGAAAAGGAAATCAGCAATACAATTACCAGGCTTGGAAAGAGCTTATAAAAACATTAGCTCCAGAAGCTGTTATTTTTGGAAAAGAAGATGTTAGGTGGTGTGGTAATGAAGCAGGAAAAACAAGAAAAACGGAGTGGAATATTATTCCATATAAAGATAATCCTAATAAACTTACTAGGTTTGATGATATAACCTCAGATGAAATTGGTGAAAGACCTCAACTCTATAATGCTAATTTTTTACATTATCAATTCGCTGAAGTTAATACCTCTATAAGATCAGGGTGGTTTTATAGAGATGATGAACATCAGCAAGTAAGAAATGCAGACGATGTTTTTGATATGTATGAAAGAGCTGTTGGAGGAAACACCGTTTTTTTATTAAACATCCCTCCTAATAAAGAAGGTAAATTTTCATCAAAAGATGTTGCAGTTTTACAAGAAGTTGGAAAACGAATTAAAGAAACGTATGCCGTTAATTTATTTCAATATGCAACAGGACCAAAAGAAGTGTTAGATTTAAATGATACTACCTATAAACTGTTTGATGAAAATAATAAGAGTATGGTAATATCAACACCAACACCAGTTACTATCAATCGTTTGGTACTTCAAGAGGCTATTGCTACTCATAGCGAGAGAATTGAAAAATATGCAGTAGATGCCTGGTTAAACAATAAATGGACGCTTATAGCAGAAGGAACAAATGTTGGCTATAAAAAAATTCTTCGATTTAAAGAGGTAACTTCTACTAAATTTAGACTTCGAATTCTAAAAAATCGATTTACTCCTGCCATCTCTTTAATCTCAGCACATTATTACAAAGCTACACCACCTCAATTAACAATACATAGAACGCTTAATGGAATGGTAAAAATTGAACCAAAAACTACGAACTTTAGCTGGAAACCTCATGGAGAAAATAGTCGTAAAAATTTACAAAGCAATCTTGAAATTAGGTATACAATTGATGGTAGTACCCCCACTAAAAAATCAAAATTATACACAGTGCCATTTAAATACCAATCAGGAATCATAAAAGCGGTTGCTTATGTAAATTCAGATCAAGGAAGTATAAGTGCTAAAACTTTAGGAATTTTAAAAAATACTTGGAAAGTTTTAGAAGTCTCTAGTGAACAACAAAAGCATCAAGCTTATTTTGCTTTTGATGAAAACCCAACAACTTATTGGCAATCAACTTCTGGAACCAATCACAGTATAAGTATAGATTTAGGAAAGTTAATAGCATTGAAAGGTTTTGAATATCTTCCTCCAAAAAATAATATTTTAGGGATGATAGAAAAAGGAACAATTTATACCAGTACTGATGGATCTTCTTGGGAGTATTTGGATACCTTTGAATTTGGAAATTTAATTAATGACCCTTCACCAAGAACACATTATTTTAATACAAAGTCTAGTTTTAGATTTGTTAAAATAGTTACCAATACCATTGCTGGAAATAAAAGTACAGCCACTATTTCAGAACTTAATTTTTTTAAATAAATAAATAAATAAATAAATAAATAAATAAATAAATAAATAAATAAATAATGCCATTCATAAATTTTAGTCACAAACAATTTTTTAAATATGTTTTAGTATTAATGGTATTCCTAACCGTTGATAACATAGTAGCTCAAAAATCAACTAAACCAAATGTTTTATTTATTATTGCAGATGATTTAACTGCTACTGCAGTTTCTTCCTATGAAAACAAGGCTTGTAAAACGCCAAATATTGACCAATTAGCTTCAGAAGGGGTTCAATATACCAAAGCATATAGCCAATACCCTGTGTGTGGACCTTCTAGAGCTTCATTAATGTCTGGTTATTATCCAAATGCTACTACCACGTACGGATATGTTAGCGGACGAAAAAATATTGGAAATGATAGAAATACTTGGGCACAATTGTTTAAAAATAATGGTTATTATACGGCTAGAGTGAGTAAAATTTTTCATATGGGAGTTCCAATTGATATTGAAACAGGCTCTAATGGTGAAGATGATGAAGCTTCTTGGACGGAGCGTTTTAATAGTCAAGGTCCTGAATGGAAAGCTGAAGGTGAAGCTGAACTTGTACAAGGAAACCCTGATGAAAGCATAGAAAGAAAAGGTGGAAATGTTATGACTATTGTAAAAGCTGAAGGAGATGACACTGTACATTCTGACGGAAAAACAGCCTTAAAAGCTATAGAGTTAATTAAACAACACAAAAATGAACCTTTCTTTTTGGCAGTTGGGTTTGTTCGTCCACATGTGCCATTTGTTGCCCCAAAAAAGTACTTTAAAGACTACCCATTTGAAGTGATTGAAATGCCTCCAAAAGTTAAAGATGATTGGAATGATATTCCAAAAAGAGGAATTAATTATGTAACCAGTGTAAATGCTCAAATGAATCTTGAGCAAGAAAAAAAAGCAGTAGCTGGGTATTATGCTGCAGTATCTTATATGGATGCCCAAGTAGGGAAAGTGTTAAACGCTTTAAAAGAAGAAGGTATAGAAGATAATACCATTGTAATTTTTACCTCTGATCACGGTTTTCATTTAGGAGAACACAATTTTTGGATGAAAGTAAGCTTGCATGAAGAATCTGTTAGAGTTCCTATGATTATTAAAGTTCCAGGTAAAAAAGCATCTGTATGTCATTCTTTTGTAGAACTATTGGATTTATACCCTACCATTGCGGAATTAGCAGGATTAAAAGCATCTAAACACCTACAAGGGAAAAGTTTAGTTAAAACACTCGACAATCCAAATGCTAAAGTAAGAGATATGGCATTTTCGGTAAGTCAAGGAGGAAAATCATTTTTAATTAGAACAAAAAAATGGGCTTATATTCAGTACGATGAAGATGCTGGTTCTGGTATAGAATTATTTGATATGGAAAATGATCCTCAACAATTTACCAATTTAGCAAATAACCCAAATTATAAAAGCATAGTAGCTGAAATGAAATTGAAATTACGACTCAAATTAAAAGAAATTAGAACTAACGATATAAATATTCAGTATTAATAATTGTAAATAACACATTTAATGTAAAATGGTTTATTTTTACAACTAATATAAAGCAAAATTATAGGTCATTTAAATTTAACAATCAATGCAAAGCCTTCAAAAAATAGTATTTATCCTAATTTTAGCACTTAATTTTAATTCGTGTAAAGAGTTACCTAACAAAGATGAAGTTAAGAACCCCAATATTATATACATTTTAGCAGATGATTTAGGCTATGGTGAATTGGGTGTTTATGGACAAGAAAAAATTCAAACTCCAAATATAGATGCTTTGGCCTCTAGTGGTATGATATTTACGCAACATTATGCAGGTGCCCCAGTTTGTGCACCTTCAAGGTATATGTTGTTAACTGGTAAACATGCTGGACATGCGCGTATTAGAGGGAATGATGAATGGGCAGAGCGTGGTGATGTTTGGAATTATAAAAAAACAGTAGAAGATCCAAATTTAGAAGGGCAGCGTCCAATTTTAAACAGTACAACAACTTTAGGAAAGGTATTGCAAAAAGCAGGCTATAAAACTGCAGTGGTTGGAAAATGGGGACTAGGAGCTCCATTAACGGAAGGGATACCTACTAAAAGTGGTTTCGACTTTTTTTATGGGTATAATTGCCAACGTCAAGCACATCAATTATATCCAAAACATTTATGGAAAAATGAAGAAAAAGTTTGGTTAGCAAACGAGTTGATTGCTCCAAATACCAAATTAGATAAGGGAGCTGATATCATGGCTTCTGAAAGTTATCAAAAATATGAACAACATGAATATGCTCCAGCATTAATGCAACAAGAGGTTCTTCAATTTATTGAAGAAAACAAAGAGCAGCCATTTTTTATGTACTATGCTTCTCCTTTACCTCATTTACCGTTGCAAGTACCTCATCAATATGTAGATAAATACGTAAAACTGTTTGGAGAGGAAGCACCATATGTGGGCGATAAAGGTTATTTTCCAACAAGATATCCAAATGCCACTTATGCTGGAATGATTACTTATTTAGATGACCAAGTTGGAGAAATCGTTCAAAAGTTAAAGGATTTGGATTTGTATGAAAATACCATTATTGTATTTACAAGCGATAATGGACCCACATACACAGGGGGAGTAGATGCTGAATATTTTAATAGTGCCAAACCTTTCTCAAATGAATATGGAAGAACCAAAGGGTTTACTTATGAAGGAGGAATTAGAGTTCCAATGATTGCAAGTTGGCCTGGAAAAATTAAGGCAGGAAGCACCACCAATCATGTATCGGCTTTTTGGGATGTATTACCAACTTTTGGTAGCTTAGTAAATGCTGAGTTACCTAAGGATATTGATGGAATTAGTTTTTTACCAACTTTATTAGAAAAAGGAGATCAACCAACTCATCAATTTTTATATTGGGAATTTCCAAGCTATCAAGGTCAGCAAGCTGTAAGAATGGGAGATTGGAAAGGAATTCGTAAAAATATTTTTAAAGGAAATATGGACATTGAGTTGTACAATTTAAAAGAAGATCCAACTGAAGCTATAAATGTGGCTGATGAATATCCGGAAATTGTAGAGAAAATTACGACTATTATGAAAGAAGAACATACTCCTGCAGATATAGAAAAATTTAAAATTAAAGAACTTGGAGATGAAATTTCAAAATAAGAAGCAATCTAGATATTTTAACAAAATTTCACTTTTTCTAGGTGTTTTTAGCTGTGTGCTAACTTTGAGTAGTTGTCAACAGTCTAAAGGCAAAGTAACTAAAGCAATTGTTGAAGTTAAACAGCCAAATATTGTTTTTATTATGAGTGATGACCATGCATATCAAGCAATAAGCGCTTATGGTCATGGATTGAATCATACACCTAATATTGATAGAATTGCAACAGAAGGAGTCATTTTCAATCAAGGATTTGTGACTAATTCTATATGTGCTCCAAGCAGAGCAGTAATGCTTACTGGAAAACACAGTCATATCAATGGTAAAGTAGATAACATATTACCTTATAATTGGGATCAAGATAATTTTGCCAAGCAGCTTCAAAAATCAGGATATCAAACAGCTTTGGTCGGAAAAATTCATTTAAAAGGCTTACCACAAGGTTTTGATTATTCAAATGTTTTGCCAGGGCAAGGAGAATACTACAACCCAGATTTTATTGAAAATGGGGTTCGAAAACAATACCAAGGATATGTGACTAAGGTAACGACTAATATTGCGTTAGATTGGTTACAAAACAAACGTAAAAAAGACGCCCCTTTTTTGCTCTTGTATCATCAAAAAGCACCGCATAGAACTTGGATGCCAGAAGAAAAGTATTTCACTTTATTTGAGGATAAAGAGTTTGAACTTCCAGCGAACTTTTATGATGATTATTCGGGTAGATTGGCAGCCTCTAAACATGAAATGGGAATTTATAAAGATATGGATGTGGTGTACGATTTAAAAATGTTAGATGTAGAAGGAGCGTTAAAAACAAGGTACAGAAAAGCGTTTGAAAATCAGTATAATAGAATGGATTCGCTTCAAAAAAAGGTTTGGGATGCATATTATACACCTATCATAAAAGATTTTAAAGAAAAAAAATATCAAGGAAAAGACTTAGCCAAGTGGAAGTTCAATAGGTATATAAAAGATTACCTACGCACCATACAATCTGTAGATGATGGGGTGGGTGAAATTTTAGAATATCTTGATGCACAAGGGCTTTCAGAAAATACCATAGTAGTTTACACTTCAGATCAAGGTTTTTATTTAGGAGAGCATGGGTGGTTCGACAAACGTTTTATGTATGAAGAGTCTTTTAGAACTCCCATACTTATGAAATATCCTAAAGAAATAAAACCAGGAACTACCATTGATAAATTAGTTCAAAATTTAGATTTTGCACCTACTTTTTTAGACTACGCTGGTGTTGAAATACCTAAAGATGTCCAAGGAGAATCGTTTAGAAAATTGGTGAATGGAGAAGTAAGTGAATGGAGAGATGCGATTTATTATACCTATTATGAATTTCCAGGAGAACATCATGTAAAGCGGCATTACGGAATTAGAACAGCTCGTTATAAACTCATTCATTTTTATTATGATATAGATGCTTGGGAATTGTATGATTTGGAAAAAGACCCTTCAGAAATGAAAAATCTATACAATAACCCATCGTATGCAAAAGTTCAGAAGAAAATGCATCAACAGCTAAAAGAACTCAGGTTAAAATATGGTGACAGTGATGCTTTAACCCAAACAAATTTAACTAGATATCTCAAAGCTAAAGGACTTCAAAAATAACTATTTGAATAATAGTTATTTGTACAAATTAAAAACTTCCATTTAAAAGTATAAGCTCCAATGAACATCTCTAAAATTATTGTATTAGCAGCAGTATTAATTACTATTTCTTGTCAGCAAGAACCACCAAAACGTCTTGGAATTATTCCAGAACCAGCTCATATTCAATATCAAGATGGGTATTTTGAAATCAATGAGCAAACAGTTATAGTAATTGATGAATCTGAAGATGCTAAAAGCATAGCTAATGAACTGATTACTTTTTTAAAAAATCAATTTTCTTTAAGTATAGAAGTTTCAACTACAGCTCAAAACAATGCTATTTTTCTAACAAAAGTAGGTGAGCAAGTACAAGAAGGAGCTTATGATTTAACGGTTTCAAAAAAAGGAATTGCAATTCGAGCTGGAACTTATCAAGGAATTTTTTACGGAGTTCAAACTATAAAGCAACTATTAAGTCCTAAAAATAGCATTCAAAAACCAATACTTTCTTTAGTAACCATAAAAGATGCTCCCGAATTTAAATGGAGAGGAATGATGCTAGATGTATCAAGACATTTTTTACCAAAAGATTCAGTTAAACAGGTGATAGATATTTTAGCAATGCATAAAATGAATAAATTTCACTGGCATTTAGTTGATGGTATTGGATGGCGCATACAAATTGATAAGTATCCAATGTTAACTCAAAAAGGCGCTTGGAGAAAAGTAAAAGAAAATAGAAAACCTTGGGAAGAATTTGAAGTTTGTGAGCAAAATTTTGATGGAGAGGTATATGGCGGTTATTATACCAAAGAAGATATTAAAGAGATTGTAGCTTATGCGGCTGAACGTTATATTGAAGTAATTCCAGAAATTGAAATGCCAGGTCATTCGGAAGCTGCCTTACAATGTTATCCAGAGTTTATGTGCAAGGGAGTTGAAGCTACAGGTGTGTATTGTGCTGGTAACGATGGTGCTTTTACTTTTTTACAAAATATCATAACAGAGGTGGTTGAATTATTCCCTAGTCAATATTTACATATTGGAGGAGATGAAGTAGGTAAAGAAGGTTGGTTGCAATGTAGCGATTGTAAACAACGTATGGCAACAGAAAACTTAAAAAATGCTGATGAATTGCAAAGTTATTTTGTTAAAAGAATGGAGCAGTTTATTCATTCAAAAAATAAAAAATTAATAGGCTGGGATGAAATTTTAGAAGGTGGTTTGCCTGAAAGAGCTACCGTAATGTCTTGGCGTGGAGTTAAAGGTGGAATTGAAGCAGCTAATGAGGGGCACGATGTAGTAATGTCGCCAGGTTCACCTTGTTATTTTGACCACAGTCAAGGGAGTAGCGAGTTTGAACCACCATCTTGGGGTGGGTATAACAATCTTTTAAAAGTGTATGAGTTTCATCCTATTCCAAATGAAATTGCAGCAGATAAAAAGCATCATATTTTAGGAGGACAAGCAAACCTTTGGACAGAGCAAATTGCTTCATTAAACCATATTCAATATATGATTTTACCTCGAATTAGTGCACTTTCTGAAGCTTTGTGGACTCCTTCAACTCAAAAAAATAAAGAAAAATTTATAGACAAACTCGATGTTCAATTTGATAGGTTTCAAGAATTAGGTTATGAGTATGCAACAAGTTCATTAACACCTAATTACCAAGTGAGCTATGATAAAACTACCCAACAATTTAATTTAAGATTAGCCAATGAACTCAATCGTTATGAAATTAGATATACTTTAGATGGTTCTGAACCAACATTAAATTCAACCGTATATACTAAGCCTATTCGTTATACTTCACCTATCCATTTACATGCGGTATGTTTTAGAAATGGAGAACAAACAGGGTATCCGTTGATAAAAATGTTTTCTACCAGTTTTAGTGATCAATGTACTATCACCTATACAAATGCGTATAATGATGCGTATAGTGGAGGTGGTGCTGAAGCCTTGTTCGATCAAAAATTTGCCATTTCTAGAGGTGATGATCCTCATTGGCAAGGATTTAAAAAAGATGACTTTGAGGTTACCATTGATTTAGGAAGTGTAAGTGAACTTTCTTATATAGGCTTAAATTTCTTTCAACACATAGGTTCAACTTCGGTTATGTTGCCAACTAATGTTTCTATAGCAATTTCAAAAGATGGGAAAAATTATCTTCCAGTACTTAATTCAGCCATTGAAACTATAGAAAAAAGAGATCCTTTTATTAAAAGAATAGAAACTAATTTTGAAAAACAAAAGGTAGGATTTATAAAAATAGTCGCTAAAAACAGAGGAACACTTCCAGAATGGCATATAAGAAAAGGAGCTGCTTGGATTTTTGTTGATGAACTATCTATCAAATAAACAACTATGGTAAACACCTTAAAATTAAGTTTTTAAAAGAAGGTGACTTATTTAAATAATCTTGTGTATATTTAGTCAATTCTAAAAAAACACATAAATATGCTTCAAAAGAATTTAAAAAATTTAATTTTTACGCTATTCTTGTTGCCTTTTTTAATGACTTCATGTAAAAAAGAAGACACAAAAATTGCTAGTAATGAAACTCAATTTTCAATAGATTTTGAAAAATATGAGTTAGAAAATGGTCTAGATGTAGTTTTACATCAAGATAAAAGTGATCCAATTGTATCGGTAGCCATACAATATGGAGTAGGTTCTAATAGGGAAAAAACTGGAAGAACTGGTTTTGCTCACTTGTTTGAGCACATGTTATTTCAAGAATCTGAAAATGTACCTCAAGATCAATTTTTTAAAAAAATTCAAGATTTAGGAGGAACACTTAATGGAGGTACTTGGAAAGATGGTACTATTTACTATGAAGTGGTACCAAACAATGCTTTAGAAACCGTACTATGGTTAGAAAGCGATAGAATGGGATATTTAATCAATACCGTTACAGAATCTGCTTTTTACAACCAACAAGAAGTGGTTCAAAACGAAAAAAGACAACGTGTAGATAACAATCCATATGGTCATACAAGTTGGGTATTGGATAAAAATTTATACCCAAAAGGACATCCTTATAGTTGGCAAGTAATTGGTGAATTAGAAGATTTACAAAATGCTACCGTTGCTGATGTAAAAGAATTTTACGACAAGTTTTATGGGCCAAATAATGCAACTTTAGTTTTAGCCGGAGATTTTGAATTGGAAGATGCTAAAGCTTTGATTGAAAAATATTTTGGAGAAATTAAAAAAAGACAAGAAGTAACACCATTACCTGCGCAACCAATTACTATTTCAGAAACCAAGCGTTTGTATCATGAAGATAATTTTGCTTCAGCTCCACAATTAAATATTGTATGGCCAACAACTCAACAATATGTAGATGATGCGTATGCTTTAGACTTTTTAGCGGAACTACTTTCAAGTGGAAAAAAAGCACCATTGTACAAAGTTTTAGTTAAAGAAAAAGAATTGACCTCTAGAACTACTGCATATAATAGAGCCCAAGAATTGGCTGGAGAATTTCATATTTCAATTACTGCCAACAATGGTAAAAGCTTAAAAGATGTAGAAGCTGGTATTTTTGAGGCATTTGAGCTATTTGAAAAAGAAGGCATTCAAGATAAAGATATTGAACGTATCAAAGCTGGTTTAGAAACTAGTTTTTATAATGGAATTAGCAGTGTTTTAGGAAAATCATTTCAATTGGCACAATACAACGTATTTGCAGGAACTCCTAAATTTATTGAACAAGACATTGAAAATATTAAAAAGGTAACCAAAGAAGATGTGATGCGTGTGTATGAAACCTATCTTAAAGGAAAACCTTTTGTAATGACGAGTTTTGTACCTAAGGGACAGTTAGATTTAGTTGCTGATAATTCTGTAAAAGCTGAAGTGGTTGAAGAAGAAATAAAAGAAAATGTCACTAAAACGGTTGTAGATAAAAACGATGAGGTGGTAAAAACACCTTCAAAAATTGATCGTTCTGTAGCTCCAGCACAAGGAGAATCCCCTAAACTAAGTATCCCACAAAGCTGGACTGCGGAATTAGCAAATGGAATACAAGTTTATGGTATTGAACAAAATGAAATTCCGTTGGTTAACTTTAGCTTGGTTATAGAAGGTGGTCATTTATTAGATGCTATCGAAAAAAATGGAGTAGCAAATTTAATGACTGATATTATGATGGAAGGTACAGTTAACAAAACACCTGAAGAATTGGAAGAGGCCATAGAATTATTAGGAGCCAATATCAATATGTACACCACCAACGAATCTATAGTTATTAGAGGAAATACTTTAGTGAGAAACTTACCAAAAACAATGGAGTTGATCAAAGAAATTTTATTAGAACCACGTTGGGATGAAGAAGAATTTGCTCGTATAAAAACAAGTACCATCAATCAAATTACACGTTCAAATTCAAACCCAAATCAGGTGGCAAATCGTGTGTTTAACAAATCGTTGTATGGTAAAGATCATATATTTAGTTATCCTGCAATTGGTACAGTAGCTTCTGTTGAAGCCATTACTATTGATGATTTAAAAGATTTTTACACTAAAAATTTCAGTCCATCAATTAGCAAGTTTCATATGGTTGGTAACATCACCAAAGAAAAAACCTTAGAAGTATTAAAAGGCTTAGAAAATGATTGGCAAGCCAAAGAGGTTGAAATACCAACGTATCCAATAGCAAATACACGTGATAAATCTTCCTTATTTTTTGTTGACATTCCAAACGCCAAACAGTCTGTAATCAATATTGGTTATATTGCATTGCCAAGAACGGATAAAGATTTTTATCCAGTAGAAGTGATGAATTATAAATTAGGCGGTTCTTTTTCTGGAAATGTGAATTTAGTACTACGTGAAGAAAAAGGCTATACTTATGGAGCCCGTACTAGTTTTAGTGGGTCTAAAATACCTGGAACATTTTCAGCTTCCTCAAGTGTTAGAACCAATACTACAGGAGAGTCTGTTCAAATTTTTAAAGATGAAATAGCAACATACAAAGAAGGAATTAGTGCTGAAGATTTGGAATTCACTAAAAATGCGTTGATCAAATCCAATGCACGTCGTTTTGAAACTCAAGGATCTTTATTAGGAATGTTACAAGAAATGAGTACATATAATTTACCAGCAAATTATATTGAAAATGAAGAAAGTATTATTAATAATATGACCTTAGAACAGCATAAAAAATTAGCCAATAAATATTTAGATGAATCTAAAATGTTGTATTTAGTGGTTGGTGATGCTGCTACTCAATTTGCACAATTCAAGTCTATGGGCTTTGATGAAGTAAAATTAGTTTCAAAAGAAGGAGAAGAAGTGCCTTTAGAAACGGTTAAACAATAAAAAATTTGAATGATATAAAAAGGGATGCTTTTGGCATCCCTTTTTTTGTCTTCAATTTTAAATAAAAGCATCAAAAAAACATACGTTTTTAAAAAAATGATATTTTTTTCCTTTTTTTGAAAAGAAGCTGTTTTTTCATAGAATACATTTTCAAACGTTTTAGTGAAGCCTTGAAAACACTAGACTTAAAAGGCTTAATTATTCAATGATTTTTGTCATATTTTACCTATTTAATTGGACTAATTTTGTACCAGAATTCAAGAAAATTAGGATTAAAATTTAAATTAAAATATATGAAAATTAAGAAATTTAATGAAGGTGTTTGGAATGAATTTATTAATTTAAGAGACTTTGTTGCCAAAAATATTTCACCCTATCATGGAACGCATCACTTTTTAGTTGGGCCGAGTGAAAAAACTCAACAATTATGGGAAGCTTGTAAACAAGGAACCAAAGAGGAAAGAGAGCGTAATGGCGTGCGTTCAGTAGATACCGAAGTTATTTCTGGAATCAATGCTTTTGAAGCTGGATATATTGATCAAAAAAATGAAGTAATTGTTGGTTTACAAACCAATGAGCTTTTAAAAAGAGCGATGAAACCATTTGGCGGCTTTAAAGTAGTTCAAAAAGCACTTTCTGAACATGGATTAAAACCAAGCGACCATCTTTCAGAATTGTTTACAAAATACGTAAAAACACATAACGATGGTGTTTTTGATGCCTATACCGATGAAATTAAAAAGTACCGTTCATTAGGTTTTTTAACAGGCTTGCCAGATAATTATGCCAGAGGAAGAATTATTGGAGATTACCGTCGCATTGCATTGTATGGGATTGATAGATTGATTGCCGCTAAAAAACAAGATTTAGCGACTATTGTAGGGCCAATGAGTGACAAGGTTATTCGTTTGCGTGAAGAGGTTTCTGAGCAAATTAAAGCGTTAAAAGAAATGGTGGAAATGGGGAAATCTTATCACTTAGATTTATCCAGACCTGCTGAAAACGCTCGTGAAGCTGTTCAATGGACATACATGGCTTATTTAGCTGCGGTGAAAGAGCAAGATGGAGCAGCCATGTCTTTAGGAAATGTGTCTTCTTTTTTAGATATTTTTATAGAAAGAGATTTAGAAGCTGGGCTGATTACAGAAGTGGAAGCACAAGAATACATCGATCAATTTGTGATGAAACTTCGTATGGTACGTCATTTACGTATGGAAGCCTATGATGAAATTTTTGCTGGTGATCCAACGTGGGTAACTGAAGCTATCGGAGGAATGTTGGCTGATGGTAGAACCAAAGTAACCAAAACTTCATTCCGTTTTTTAAATACCTTATATAATTTAGGGCCTTCACCAGAACCAAATATCACCATTTTATGGTCTGAACATTTACCTCAAAACTTTAAAAACTACTGTGCAAAAGTAGCCATAGATACTTCATCTATTCAATTTGAGAACGATGACCTAATGCTTAAAAGTCGTGGGTCTGATGATTATGGCATTGCTTGTTGTGTTTCTTACCAAGAACTTGGAAAATCTATTCAGTTTTTTGGCGCACGTACCAATTTGGCAAAAACGTTATTATTAGCTTTAAATGGTGGTCGTTGTGAATTTACAGGTACCCCAATTGTAGAAGGAATACCTGAATATACCGACGAATATTTAGATTTTAATAAAGTGATGGCTAATTTTAGAATTGCGATGAAGCAAGTAGCTAGAGTGTATAACGATTCTATGAATATTATCCACTATATGCACGATAAATACTATTACGAAAAAGCTCAAATGTCTTTAATAGATACCAACCCAAGTATCAATATAGCGTATGGTATTGCTGGTTTATCTATTGTAGCAGATTCGTTGTCAGCCATCAAATATGCCAAAGTAAAACCGATAAGAAATGAGCAAGGTTTGACTGTTGATTTTGAAATTGAAGGGGAGTTTCCTATGTATGGTAATGACGATGATCGTGTAGATTTATTAGCAAGTGGTGCGGTTGCAGAATTTAATAATGAGTTAAAAAAATTACCAGTGTATAAAGATGCCGAAGTTACCATGTCGGTTTTAACCATTACTTCTAACGTTTCTTATGGTAAAAAAACTGGAGCAACCCCTGATGGTAGAGCTAAAGGAGTACCTTTTGCTCCAGGAGCAAACCCAATGCATGGGCGCGATTGTAACGGAGCTATTGCTTCTTTAAATTCAGTATCTAAAATTAATTATGTCGACTCTAAAGATGGAATTTCAAATACCTTTTCAATTGTACCAAAATCATTAGGTGCTACTGAAGAAGAACAAATTGAAAATTTGGCGACTACTTTAGATGGATATTTTTATAGAAACGCTCAGCATTTAAATGTGAATGTATTAAATAAAGAAATGTTGTTAGATGCCATGGAAAACCCTGATGAATATCCTCAATTAACCATTCGTGTTTCTGGTTATGCGGTTAATTTTGTTCGTTTAACCAAAGAACAACAATTAGAAGTGATTACACGCTCGTTCCACGAATCTTTGTAACCAACCCCAATTAATATTTCTATTGAAGGGCTATGTACATAGCCCTTCAATAGCCACAAAAAAGAAAATTATCAAAACAACAGCAAACATATTAAGAGTTCATTCTATAGAGTCTTTTGGTACTCATGACGGACCAGGAATACGGTTGGTAATTTTTTTGCAAGGGTGTAAACTGAAATGTTTGTATTGCCATAATCCTGATACCATTGAAACCTCAGGAGGTATGGAATATACCATTGAACAACTTGTTGAAATTGCTTTAAAAATGAAACCTTACTTTGGAAAAAAAGGAGGCGTAACGGTTTCAGGTGGAGAGCCTTTATTGCAAGCCAAAGAACTCATCCCATTTTTTAAACGATTAAAAGAAGAAGGTATTCATACCAATATTGACACCAATGGTAGAATATTAAATAGTTATGCCAAACAATTGTTAGATGATTATACAGATTTAGTCATGCTAGATATTAAGCATATGACTGAAGAAGGCTATGTAGCTTTAACAGGGAAGAGTTGTAAAGAAACCACTTTCAATTTTGCAGCTTATAGAGAAGCTTCAGGTAAACCAATGTGGTTGCGCTATGTGTTAATTCCTGAAATTACCCATAAGCCCGAATTATTGCATGCCATGGGAAAGTATTTTAAAAACTATACGACCATTGAGAAAATTGAATTACAACCTTATCATAAATTGGGAATTCATAAATGGGAAGCTTTAGGTTGGGAATATCAATTAAAAGATGCACGTGAAAATACTCCTGATGAATTACAAGCTGCGGTTGCCATTTTACAAAACTATTTTAAAGAAGTAAAAACAAATTAAAAGGAAATATCCTATCTAAATAATGAACACACAACACTTAAAAAACAGATGGCTCATAGCTGCTTCAGCAGTAGGAATACAAGTTTCCATCGGTTCTGTATATGCTTATTCGGTAATGACCAATCCTGTAAAAGATATTTTTGAAGTAGAAGGAAGCGCTATCAAATGGGCTTTTAAGCTAGCCATTTTAATGCTAGGCTTTTCTGCGGCCTTTTTAGGAAAATGGGTAGAAAAAGTGGGTCCCAAACGAAGTGGAACTACCGCAGGAATTTTATACGGAATTGGAATTGTGACTACTGGTATAGCAATTCATATCGGCTCTTTACCGCTATTTTATATAGGTTATGGAGTTATTGGGGGTATTGGATTGGGCTTAGGTTATATTTCGCCTATAAGTACCTTGGTAAAATGGTTTCCTGATAAAAAAGGATTGGCTACAGGGATGGCAATTATGGGATTTGGATTTTCAGCATTAATTTTTGGGCCTTTCATGCAATACCTTTTTAATACAGTAGGTGTTGCTAATGCTTTTTATGTATTGGGAAGTATTTTTATGGTATTAATTGTGGGATCTGCAAGGTATATGCAACAACCCCCTAAAGAGTATATTCCAGAAGGTTATCATCCTGAAAACAACACCTTGAAACAGCAAGATCTTGAAAATATAAGTGCCAAAGAAGCCATCAAAAAACCTAGATTTTACTATTTATGGTTGATGATGTTTATCAATATTGCTTGTGGAATTGCATTGATTTCTTCTGCAAGTCCTATTCTGCAAGAAAAATTAAACTATTCCCCTATGGAAGCCGCTGCTATGGTTGGATTTATAGGGATTTTTAACGGTTTAGGTCGACTTTTTTGGTCTAGTTTATCAGATTATTTAGGGCGTATTACCATTTATATCTTATTTTTTGCTTTTCAAATAGTGGCATTTTATCTGTTACCAGCACTTGCGTATGAACTTTTATTTTTAGCTACCTTATTTACCATCATTTCAATGTATGGTGGTGGTTTTGCCATGTTACCAGCTTTTATTAGTGATTTATTTGGGACAAAAGAATTAGGAGCCATTCAAGGATTGATTTTAACAGCTTGGGGATTGGCAGGTGTTGTAGGACCTACCATTTATGATGTTGTAAAAGAAAAAACAGGTTCGTTAGATGCTACCTTATATGTATTTGCTAGCTTATTTATAGTGGCATTAATTGTGGCTATAGTCATGAAATTTTCTATCACCAAGGCACATAAAAATAAAACAAATTCTTTAAAATTAGCGACTGCTTCTTAGGTATAAAACCAACAAGCATAAAAAACCTCTTTTAAATTTAAAAGAGGTTTTTTTTATGGAATTGAATAGTGATTATTTTTTAGTCAACCATTTTCTTGCATTTACAAAAGCTTCTAGCCAAGGAGAAACTTCATCTGTTCTTTCGCTTGGGTAATACGCCCAATTCCATTGGAAAATAGAACGTTCAATATGTGGCATCATTACCAAATGTCTTCCATCTTTACTACTCATCATCGCTACATTATAATCAGATCCATTAGGGTTGGCAGGATATGTGTCATAGCCATATTTTGCAACAATATGGTAGTCATTTTCTTCCATAGGCAAATTAAATTTACCTTCTCCGTGAGAAATCCAAACTCCTAAAGTGCTTCCTGCTAAACTAGATAACATTACCGAGTTGTTTTCTTGAATGTTTACCGAGGTAAAATTACTTTCGTGTTTATGTGAATCGTTGTGAAGCATTTTACCATGCACTTTGTGTTCTGGATTGATAACTTCTAATTCCATAAATAATTGACAACCATTACAAATACCAACGGATAGCGTATCTTCACGTTTAAAGAAGTTATCTAAAGCTGTTTTGGCTTTTTCATTGTATAAAAATGCTCCAGCCCACCCTTTGGCAGAGCCTAGTACATCTGAGTTGGAGAAACCACCAACAGCACCAATAAATTGAATGTCCTCTAAAGTTTCTCTACCACTAATTAAGTCGGTCATATGTACATCCTTTACATCAAAACCAGCCAAATACATGGCATGTGCCATTTCACGCTCACTATTACTTCCTTTTTCACGAATAATCGCTGCTTTTGGTCGTGGTTTTGTAGGGTCTATTACTGGAAGTTTTCCTGTAAAATGATTGGGTAATTTAAAAGTTAAAGGTTGTACCTTATAATTGTTAAAACGTTCTTTTGCCAAATCATTTGCAGTTTGCTTACGATCTAATAAGTACGAAGTTTCATACCAAACATCACGCAATTCAGGAATATTAAATTCTATTAGTTTTCCGTTGTTTGTAATTTTTACAGATTCGCTTCTAACCGCATTTCCTAATTCAAAAAATTCTACCTGGTTTTCAGTGAGTATGGAAGCAATATCTTCTGAATCACTTTGAAAAATGATACCGCTATTTTCGGCAAACAACGCTTTTACAGTATCAGCTTCACCTAAAGAAGAAATATCAATGTTTAAACCTATTTGCTCTTGTGCAAAACACAGCTCTAATAAGGTAGTAAGCATTCCACCAGCAGAAATATCGTGTCCGGCTAAAATTTTACCTTCTTTAATAAGTTGTTGTACGGTATTAAAAGCATTTTTAAATTTGGTTGCATCTTTTATGGTTGGCGTTTCTGTTCCAATTTTATTTTGAATTTGAGCAAAAGAAGAGCCCCCTAATTTAAAGCAATCGTTAGATAAGTTGATGTAATATATTTTATTTAAACCTCTTTTTTGAAGTACGGGTTCTACTACTTTAGAAATATCATTACAATGTGCAGCAGCCGAAATAACTACTGTCCCAGGAGAAATAACTTCTTCATTAGGATATTTTTGTTTCATAGAAAGAGAATCTTTTCCAGTAGGTACATTGATGCCTAATTCAATGGCAAATTCTGAAACCGCTTTTACTGCTTGGTACAAACGGGCATCTTCACCTTCATTTTTACAAGGCCACATCCAGTTTGCTGATAAAGAAACCGATGCTAAATTATCTTGTAACGGCGCCCAAATAATGTTAGTTAAGGCTTCTGCAATGGCATTTTTACTTCCAGCAGCAGGATTGATAAGAGCACTCACAGGCGCATGTCCAATAGAAGTAGCAACTCCTTCTTTTCCTTGATAATCTAATGCCATTACCCCCACATTATTTAACGGCAGTTGTAAAGGACCTGCACATTGTTGTTTGGCTACTTTACCACCTACACAACGATCTACTTTATTGGTTAACCAATCTTTACAAGCAACCGCTTCTAACTGCAAAACTTGTTTGATATAGTTGGGAATGTTTTGTTCAGAATAGGGAACTTCCGCATAGTTTCTTTTTAAGGAAGTGTCTGTCATAATCGTTTTAGGAGAACTTCCAAACATGTCGGTCAACGCTAAATCCATAGGTTTATCGCCTTTGGTTTTAGATTCAAACGTAAAACGTTGATTGTTGGTAACTTCACCTACTTCATAATAAGGAGAACGTTCTCTTTCCGCCACACGTTTTAAAGTTTCGGCATCATTTTTACCAATTACCAATCCCATGCGTTCTTGAGATTCATTTCCTATAATTTCTTTTGCAGATAGGGTAGGATCGCCAACAGGTAATTGATCTAAGTCAATCAATCCTCCGGTTTCTTCTACCAATTCAGACAAGCAGTTTAAATGACCTCCAGCGCCGTGGTCATGAATAGAAACAATAGGATTGATATCGCTTTCTACCATTCCACGTATGGCATTGGCAGCTCTTTTTTGCATTTCAGGATTGGAACGTTGTACAGCATTTAATTCAATACCGCTTTCAAACTCTCCTGTATCAGCAGAAGACACTGCTGCACCTCCCATACCAATGCGATAATTTTCACCTCCTAAAATTACAATTTTATCACTTTCCTTAGGGGTATCTTTAATGGCTTGTTCTGCTTTTCCATAGCCAATACCACCCGCCTGCATAATCACTTTATCAAAGCCTAATTTACGAGCATCTTCTTCGTGTTCAAAGGTCAATACAGAACCCGTAATTAAAGGTTGTCCGAATTTATTTCCAAAATCAGAAGCTCCATTAGAGGCTTTGATTAAAATATCCATAGGAGTTTGGTACAACCACGCTCTTTCTTTCATTCCTTGTTCCCAAGGACGGTTTTCGTTTAAACGAGAATAAGAAGTCATATACACTGCGGTACCCGCCAAAGGTAACGAGCCTTTTCCACCTGCCAATCGATCTCTAATTTCTCCACCTGACCCTGTAGCAGCTCCATTAAAAGGTTCTACTGTAGTAGGGAAGTTGTGCGTTTCTGCTTTTAGTGAAATGACTGTATTGAACTCCTTTTTTTCATAAAAATCTGGTTTGTCAGCTGATTTTGGAGCAAATTGTTCTACGGTAGGCCCTTTTACAAATGCCACATTGTCTTTATATGCAGATACGATGCTATTAGGATTGGTTTCCGATGTTTTTTTAATCAGCTTAAATAAGGAGGTTGGCATTGCTTCGCCATCGATGATAAAAGTTCCGTTAAATATTTTATGACGACAGTGTTCAGAGTTTACTTGAGAAAATCCAAATACCTCAGAGTCGGTTAGTTTTCTACCAATTCTATTGCTCAATTCATTTAAATACTCAATTTCTTCTTCATTTAAAGCCAAACCTTCTTGAATGTTGTAGGCGGCAATGTCTTCAATTTCTATAATTGGTGCTGGATCTATATCAATATCAAAAGTAGTTTGATTTAAGATTTGGTACTTTTGAAAAATCATAGGATCAAATTCCTCTTGTGCATTGGAAGCATTGAATTCTTCTATTCTTAGAATGCCTTCAATTCCCATATTTTGTGTAATTTCAACAGCATTGGTACTCCAAGGCGTAATCATAGCGGCACGAGGACCAATAAAAAAAGCATCGATAGATGCCTCTGTTAGTTTTTCTTGGTTTCCAAAAAGCCAGTTTAATTTTAAAGTGTCTTCTTGCGAAAGTTCTTTTGACGTTTGCACAGCATAAATTTTGCTGTTTTTGTTTCCAAAGAAATGAATCATATATCGATTTTTTTAGAGAAATGTTAGAAAATGCAAATTTAATTAAATTATTAGAATTAACACTTTTATTTTTGAGTTTGCTTCGTTGTGCTCGGAACGTCTTTACGAGGAATTGCAAATGACGAAGTAAACTGTTACTACTGATTGACAGTTTGCTTCGCTACGCTCGGGTTTGCTTCGCTACGCTCGCAATGACGTTCGCAATGACTGACGGAGTTCCTTTTATCTTCATGGAGAATGCCTTATATTTACCAAATCTAAAAAAAAGACAAGAAAGCTCAAAAAAATCATCCTCAAAATATATGAAAGAACTCCTACAAATAGCTATCAAAGCAGCAATTGCAGCAGGTGCAGAAATTATGAATGTATATGCTGGAAAGATAGCTGTTACCTTAAAATCGGATAGTTCTCCTTTAACCATTGCTGATGAGCAAGCCAATACCATTATCAATAGCTATTTAAAAACTACACCATTTCCTATTATCAGCGAAGAAAATAAACAAGTATCGTACGCTACAAGAAAACAATGGGAATGCTGTTGGATGGTAGATCCTTTGGATGGTACCAAAGAATTTATTAAAAGAAATGGTGAGTTTACCGTAAATATTGCGTTGATTGAACAGGGAAAACCCGTGCTTGGAGTTATTTATGTGCCAGTGACTAAAACTTTATATTATGCCATTGTTTCAGATACTAAAGCCTATAAAATTGAGTTAAGTAAGCATCAGTTTACAAACCAACTGTTTCAAGATTGTATGGAAATCCACCCTCAAACTACTAATAATTCAATACTTACTATTGTGGGAAGTCGTTCTCATCACAGTAAAGAAACGTCAGATTTTATTCAAAGCTTAAAAGCTCAGGGTAAAGAAATTAACCTTATTTCAAAAGGGAGTTCCTTAAAATTTTGTGAAGTTGCTGAGGGAAATGCCAACATATATCCTAGATTTGCACCCACCATGGAATGGGATACTGCAGCAGGACATGCAATATGCAGTGCAGTGGGTTTAAAAGTAATGCAACAGCAGCAAGCTGAAGAATTGCACTACAATAAAAAAACATTGTTGAATCCCTATTTTATAGTTCAATAAACAATGAAACATATAAAAAAACAAGATTATACCATTAATAGGCAAGACAGAGCGCAAATAAATCAACACCGCTCTTGTTTAATTTGGTTTACCGGTTTATCGGGTTCAGGAAAATCTACCATAGCCAATTTATTAGAAAAAGAATTGTACCAACAACACATACATACCTATAGTTTAGATGGTGATAATTTACGCAGGGGGTTGAACAAAGATTTGACTTTTTCAAAAGAAGATCGTGAAGAAAATTTAAGACGAACCGCAGAAGTTGCCAAATTGTTTGTAGATGCTGGTGTGGTAGTTATTGCAGCGTTTATAAGCCCATATACTAAAATTAGAGAAGAAATTAAAAACATTGTTGGAAGCGAGCATTATATTGAAGTGTTTGTAAATACCCCTTTAGAGGTTTGTGAACAACGCGATGTAAAAGGTTTGTATAAAAAAGCACGTGCAGGTGAAATTAAAAATTTTACGGGGATTAGTGCACCTTTTGAAAATCCCACTCATCCAACAATAGAAATTAAAACGGTTGAAGAAAGTCCACAGCAGGCTGTTGCCAAAATTTTAGAAGTTTTAAAATCAAAATTATAAGTAAAACGATGTCTAAATACTATCAAAATTATATAGATGAACTAGAATCTGAAGCCATTTTTGTGTTGAGAGAAGTGTTTGCGGAGTTTCAAAACCCTGCAATTTTATTTTCAGGAGGCAAAGATTCTATTGTACTCACTCATTTGGCAAAAAAAGCTTTTTACCCAAGTAAAATTCCTTTTTCATTATTGCATATAGATACCGGACATAATTTTCCTGAAACCATTAAATTTAGAGATTATTTAGCCGCTAAATTAGATGTAAATTTAATTGTAGGAAGCGTTCAAGAAGCTATAAATGAAGGACGCGTAGTGGAAGAAAAAGGGCACCAAGCCACTCGAAATTTATTGCAAATTACTACTTTGTTAGATGCTATAGAAACGCATCAAATAGATGGTGCTATTGGTGGCGGCAGACGTGACGAAGAAAAAGCGAGAGCTAAAGAACGTTTTTTTTCACATAGAGATGATTTTGGGCAGTGGACTCCTAAAAATCAACGTCCGGAGTTGTGGAATTTATTCAATGCAAAAATGCATTATGGAGAACATTTTAGAATATTTCCTATTAGCAATTGGACAGAAATGGATGTTTGGCATTATATTTTACGTGAAGGTATTGAAATTCCTTCCTTGTATTTTGCTCATGAACGAGAGGTGGTATGGAGAAATAATAGTTGGATTCCAGTATCGGAATTTTTAATTCCCCTTAAAAATGAAAAAGTAGTTACCAAAAAAGTACGTTTTAGAACCTTAGGAGATATTACCATTAGTGGTGGTATTGAAAGTGAAGCGAATAATATAGCAAAAATTGTAAAAGAAGTTGCTGCCATGCGAGAAACAGAACGAGGAAATAGAGCCGATGACAAACGCTCTGAAACTGCGATGGAAGATCGTAAAAAGGAGGGGTATTTTTAGCTTGTGTAAGGGGTTGCTTCGCTTCGCTCGGGTTTGCGTCGCTGTGCTCGGGTTTGCTTCGCTGCGCTCGCAATGACGTGGGGAACGTCTTTACGAGGAGTTGAAAACGACGAAGTAAACTGTTAGTGCCGAGTTAGAGATTGCTTCGCTACGCTCGCAATGACGGTTCGCAATGACTGGCAGATTGCTTCGCTTCGCTCGCAATGACGTTCGCAATGACGTAAATAAAAAAAATAAAACATGCAAATAGATAAAAATCAATTATTACGTTTTACCACTGCAGGAAGTGTAGATGATGGAAAAAGCACCTTAATAGGTCGCTTGTTATACGATTCTAAATCCATTTTTGAAGACCAATTAAGCAATGTAGCCGCCATTAGTAAAAAGAAAGGTTTTGAACATTTAGATTTGGCATTGTTTACCGATGGATTACGCGACGAGCGTGAACAAGGTATTACCATTGATGTAGCATATCGTTATTTTACCACACCTAAACGAAAATTTATCATTGCCGATACTCCTGGTCATATTCAATATACTCGTAATATGGTTACAGGTGCTTCTACCGCCAATGTAGCTATTGTGTTAATTGATGCTAGAAAAGGGGTGATTGAACAAACTAAAAGACATTCTTATATTGCTTCATTATTACAAATTTCTCATATTATTGTATGTGTTAATAAAATGGATTTGGTAAACTATAGCGAGGAAGTTTTTACCAATATTGTACAAGATTATGAAGAAATTTCATCTAAAATGATGATTAAAGATGTACGGTATATTCCAATTAGTGCATTAAAAGGAGATAATGTAGTTATACGTTCACAGCAGATGCCTTGGTATCAAAATGCGCCTTTGTTACATACCTTAGAAACCATTCATATCAGTAGCGACACCAATAAGGTAGATGCTCGTTTTCCAGTGCAAACTGTATTGCGTCCGCAAAGCAATGATTTTCCAGATTTTAGAGGGTATGCAGGCAAAATAGCTGGAGGTATTTTTAGAACAGGAGATCAAGTTACAGTTTATCCATCAGGCTTATCATCTACCATTAAAACCATCAATCAATACGATGAATTGCTAGAAGAAGCTTTTGTAGATATGTCGGTGGTATTTACTTTGGAAGATGAAATTGATATTAGTAGAGGCGATATGTTGGTGAAATCGAATAATGTTCCTAAAGTAACACAAGACCTTACAGCGATGCTTTGTTGGTTGCATCATCAACCCGCCAAACCCAAAGCTAAATATATCATAAAACATACTACTAACGAACAGAAAGCCATTATTAAAAACGTGTATTATAAGGTAGATATTGATACGCTAAAGCGCAATGAAGAAGCTAAAGAAATTGAGATGAATACCATTTGCAAAGTTCAACTAAGAACTACCTTACCGTTGATTATTGATAGCTATTCTAAAAACCGAACCACAGGTAGTTTTATTTTAATTGATGCGGCTACCAATGAAACTGTAGCTGCTGGGATGGTGGTGTAGTGACAGATTGCTTCGCTGCGCTCGGGTTTGCTTCGCTGCGTTCGCAATGACGTTCGCAATGACAAGTGACAGATTGCTTCGCTTCGCTCGCAATGACTAAATTACTATCTTTAAACTATGAAAAAGGGCTATGTTTACTTAATCACCAATAAAAATAATACGGTAATTTATACAGGGGTTACTAGTAATTTACAAAAGCGGATACAACAACATAAAACAAAGTTTTATAAAGGTTTTACTGCAAGATATAATTGTAATAAATTGGTTTATTTTGAAGTGTTTGATGATATCAAACAAGCAATTTTAAGAGAAAAACAATTGAAGGCTGGGAGTCGTGCTAAAAAAGAACAGTTGATTGCTTTAAAAAATCCAAGTTGGGAGGATTTATTTGAGGGGGATTGGTAGATTGCTTCGCTGCGCTCGGGTTTGCTTCACTGCGTTCGGGTTTGCTTCACTGCGTTCGGGTTTGCTTCACTGCGTTCGGGTTTGCTTCGCTTCGCTCGGGTTTGCTTCGCTTCGCTCGGGTTTGCTTCACTGCGTTCGCAATGACTGACAGATTGCTTCGCTTCGCTCGCAATGACGGTTCGTAATGACAAAAAACTACTTCCATTTCCATTAAAAAGTCCTATATTTACCAACAAAATCAACCAAAATTCAAGCACGTCCTAAAAAGCTATTATTGAAACATTTGTTAAAAATTACAACAACAAAATAACTGTACATACGTTTCAAAAAGCAGGATAGGAGATTTATTTTTAAATGGCATTAGAAACCAAGATATATCAAAAGGAAAATAACACCAATATTGCAAAGCTGTTAAAAGACAGTATTAAAGATATTTACAACTCTCGGTTTTTATCTAAACAGTTGGCAGTACGTGATATTAAAGCGCAATATCGCCAATCGTTTTTAGGCATTATATGGGCGTTTATTACCCCTTTAACCACCGCTTTTGTTTGGATTTTTTTAAACCTTACAGGTACTATTCGCTTAACAGATACCGGAATTCCTTATCCAGTATATGCGTTTTCAGGTACTTTGTTATGGTCTATTATTAAAGAAGCGATAGATGCTCCTATGAGCAGTACTACAGCAGCCAAGGGGTTGTTATCCAAAATAAACTTTCCTAAAGAAGCCTTATTAGTATCTGGTATTTACAAATTATTGTTTAACAGTTTGGTAAAAATTATCATATTATTGGTATTTTTAGTGGTGTTTGGTGTGGGATTTCATAGCAGTTTGTTATTATTTCCTTTTGCATTTTTAGGTGCTATTTTATTTGGAACTACTATAGGTTTATTTATTACCCCTATAGGTATGTTGTATAACGATATTAAAAAAATAATCAGTTTGGGATTGGGCTTTTTAATGTATGCCACCCCAGTAGTATATGCCATTCCAAAAGAGGGATTGATGAAAACCTTAATGGAACTCAATCCGTTTACCCCCATTATTAGTACCACAAGAGCGTTTATAGTTGGACAAAGTCCGGAGTATTTAGCGTATTATGGGTGGGTATTGGCGGTTTGTATTCCTTTGTTGGTAGTGGGTTTGCTATTGTATAGAATTTCCATTCCTATACTGGTGGAGCGGATGAGTGCTTAAAAAGTCGTCCTTGCGAGGAGTCGCAGACGACGAAGCAAGCTTTTGCTGTGGAGTAACAGATTGCTTCGCTTCGCTCGGGTTTGCTTCACTGCGTTCGCAATGACGGCTCGCAATGACGTATGGAACGTCTTTACGAGGAGGGTACGACGAAGTAAACTGTTGAGATTGCTTCACTGCGTTCGGGTTTGCTTCGCGTTGCTCGCAATGACGTTCGCAATGACTAAAATAAAAAGTATGAAAGAAAACGAGGTATTGGTAAAAGTAGAACACCTGTCTAAAAAGTTTTGTAAAGACCTTAAAACCAGCTTATGGTATGGGGTAAAAGACTTGTATAGCAATGTGTTGGGCAATACGCAGCCTCGAAACCTGCGTCCTAAAGAGTTTTGGGCGGTAAAAGATATTAATTTTGAGCTGCGCCGAGGTGAGTGTTTAGGACTGATAGGGCACAATGGCGCTGGAAAAAGTACCTTATTAAAAATATTAAACGGACTCATTAACCCCGATGAAGGTAAAGTAACTATCAAAGGGCGTGTAGGGGCTTTAATAGAGCTAGGTGCTGGTTTTAACCCTATACTGTCTGGGAGAGAAAATATTTACAACAATGGTGCTATTTTAGGTTTTACCCGTAAAGAAATTGATACCAAAGTAGAAGCTATTATAGACTTTGCCGAAATACGCGAGTTTATTGATATGCCGGTACAAAATTACAGCAGCGGTATGAAAGTGCGCTTGGGCTTTGCCGTTGCCGCACAACTAGAACCTGATGTATTGTTAATTGATGAAGTATTGGCTGTGGGAGATTTAGGGTTTGTACTTAAATGCTATAAAACTATTGATAAAATATTGCCCCGTACTGCTATTATTTTTGTAAGCCACAGTATGCCTATGGTATCACGTATTTGTAATCAAATAATATTATTAGATAATGGCACAACTAAATTTCAAGATAAAGATGTAAGTAAAGCTATAGATTTATACTATACGCGTTTTGTTCAAAATGAAAGTAATCTTTTATTTACAGATGAAACTTTAGAATTAAATGAGGTAAAATTATTAGACTGTAATAAAAATAGTGATAACCTTTATCAATTAAATTGGTTAGATGATTTAAAAATATATTTTAGATTTAAATTAAAAAAGTCAATTAAAAATATTCCAATTTTTGCTATTGTAATTTTAGATAAAGAACAAAGACCTGCGGCTTATTTAGATTTAAACAATGACTTTTCTAATTTAGAAATTAAAAATAACTTTATTGAATTTGTAGTAAAACACAATAAAGTTCAATTTTCAAAAGGGGTATATTCTGTTGATATAGTTGTAAAAAGGGAAAAAACCAAGAATGTATATTTGAGACAAAATAATATTCTATCATTTCAAATAAAACATGATTTAGATATTTTCCCTCCGTTTTTATTAACTTCTGATTTTCAAAAAGTTTAATCCAAACATGTATAATTATTTTAAATTTATGCTCAAAAAATCAAAAAAATTCATAAAAAAGATTTTTTTTAAGGATGTTATTGTTGCACAACAAAACACTAATGATAAAATGTTTCCTGTTGAT
The DNA here is from genome assembly GCF_947493565.1 of uncultured Lutibacter sp. Lineage (GTDB taxonomy): Bacteria > Bacteroidota > Bacteroidia > Flavobacteriales > Flavobacteriaceae > Lutibacter > Lutibacter aestuarii. Next base: position 243,207 of record NZ_CANLRG010000001.1, read on the forward strand.
TTAATTCCGATAACTGATACCAGAGATGAAGATGTTTTTGTAGTTGGTTTTCCAAAATCTGGCAATACTTTAATGCAACACATAATAACGCACTTAGTTTATGGCATAAATAAAGAAGGTAGTAGAAGTATGGTTAATTTTATTGTTCCAGATATATATACAAATACACATTATTTTAGATTTAATGATGTTTGTTTCTTTAAATCTCATAACTTACCTGAAAAACGTTATAAAAAAGTTATTTATATTATGAGAGACGGCAGGGAAGCTTTATTATCTTATTATCATATGATGAAAAATATGGGAAAAGAAGTTTCTTTGGAAGACTTGTATATGGGTAAAGTAGATATTTTTGGGGGCACTTGGCAAAAACATATTTTAAGTTGGGAAAAAAATCCATTTAATGCTGATATTTTATGGATTAAGTTTGAAGATTTGAAAAACAATAAATTAAAAGAATTAAAACGCATTTGTAATTTTTTAAATATTACTAGAACAGATATTGAATTGAATGAAGTAGTAAAATTAACATCAATAGGACATATGAAAGAATTGGAAAAAAGGGAGGACTGGACAAGTATGAAAAAGGGAAAATTCTTAGATGGTATGAATTTTATAAGAAAAGGCAATTTAGATACTTTCAAAAAAGAAGTTCCAGATGATTTAATAAATATATTTGAAATTTCAAATTCTATAAGTTTAAAAAAATATTATAAATAAGATAAAATTAATGACTTACTTTTATTTCGGAATTCATAAAGCGGCATCAACTTGGTTAATTCAAATTTTGTATGATTTATCTGATTTACTGAATATAAATCATAAACATTATCATAGTGCAAAAATGTTTAATCACAATATTGAAAATGAAATTGCAATAAATAATTTAGATTTCTTTTCTTATACAAATGCTGAATATAATTCTGTTAAAAAATTGAATAGGTCATTTAAGGGGTTTCACGTTATTCGTGACCCTAGAGATATTGTTGTTTCATCTTATTTTTCGCATCTAAAAACACATTCTGATTATATGTGGCCAGAATTAAATGAATACAGGGCTGAGCTAAAATCATTAAATTTTGAGGAGGGAATACAAGCAACTATGAGACATTTAGATGATATGATGATTGACGGCGAGCCTGTTAAGATTTTTGATAGTCTTAATAATTGGAATTATGATAATGAAAATATATTTGAAACTCGTTTTGAGGACCTAACGAAAAATCCATACATTTTTTTACCTAAAATATTTATTTTTTTAGGATTATTAGATAAAAGAAGTACTTTACCACATACTTTAACTAAAAAAGAGATTTTAAATGAGTTAATTTTCAATATTAATAGTAATAAAAAAAGAGATTTAAATTTTGGGTTATTAATGAGTTTAATTTATAAGCACGATTTTTACTTTAAAACAAAAGGAAGGTTTAAAGGCGAATTAAATGAAAATAGTCACTATAGAAAAGGAGAAGTTGGAGATTGGCAAAATTATTTTACAAAAAAGAATATAAATTATTTTAAAGATAATTACGGAGAATTATTAATTAAACTAGGTTATGAAAATAATAACAATTGGTAATTTAATTTTGAAAAATTAATTTAAATTAAATGAAAATATTAATAATTGGTTCAAAAGGTTTTATTGGCAGTCATTGTGTAGATTATTTTAAATCTAAAAATAATGATGTTTGGCAAGCAGATATCAACAAATCAAATGACAAAAATTATTACCAAATTACCTCTCATAATTCTGATTTTTCTATAATATTTAAAGAAAATAAATTTGATTATTGCATCAACGCTTCAGGTTCAGCCAACGTTGGCTTTTCATTTAAAAACCCATCAAAAGATTTTGAGCTTAATGTAGTAAATGTTCAAAAAATATTAGTTGCAATTCGCGATTTTAATAATAGTTGTAAATTTATAAATTTTTCAAGTGCTGCAGTTTACGGTAATCCTCAGGTTTTACCCATTACAGAGGATAGCCCTTGTAAACCTTTTTCACCTTATGGATTTCACAAATTACAAAGCGAATTATTACTAAAAGAATATTATAAGTTTTTTGGATTGAATACTTGCAGTTTGCGTGTTTTTTCAGCTTATGGTCCTAGATTAAAAAAACAACTGTTTTGGGATTTATATGAAAAATCAAAAAAAAATAATAATGTTTACCTCTACGGCACTGGAAATGAGACAAGAGATTTTATTTATATTGATGATTTATTACAAATAATTGATTTAGTAATCCAGCACGCAAAGTTTCAAGGTTCAACTTATAATGTAGCTAATAATATTGAAATTACAATTTCAAATGCGGCACAAATTTTTATAAATGAATTTTATCCCAGTAAAAAATTACTATTTAATGGAGAAACTAAATTGGGAGACCCAAATAATTGGTTAGCGGATATATCAAAATTGAAAGCGATTGGATATAAGCAAAATATTAGTATTGAACAAGGATTAAAGAAATATGTAGCATGGTTAAGAGAAAACGAATAGGCTTAATTTTTTCATATAATGAGAATTGGATTGGCGGCACATATTATTTTTTAAACCTAATTCATGCATTAAACTTATTACAAGATAAAAATAAACCAATAGTTAGTATTATTACAAACGATATTAGAGATTATAACTATTTAAAAAATGAAACAAATTATAAATATTTGCATTGTTATAATACTTATAAACGTATTTCTCTTTTTAAAAGAATAGTAAATAAAGTACTAAAAAGTATAGGATATCCTTCTTTTTTTGAGACAAATAGTGAATTAAAAAAGTTGGATATGGTTTATAAGTACTACGCTGAAGAGTTTTTTATAGATTTTGAGAATTGTGTTTATTGGATTCCAGACTTTCAGGAAAAATATTTACCTCAATACTTTAAAAAGGAAGAAATTGATTCTCGTCAAAAATATTATGAATCAATTGCATCAAATAAAAAGTTTGTTTGCTTTAGCAGTAAAACATCTTTAAATCACTTTGAACTTTTATTCCCTAATTCAAATATTAAGAAATATGTAATTCAATTTGCGGTTACTCATCCAAATTATAAAAAATTAAATGATAAAAAAGTACTCAAAAAATACGAGATAAATGGTGATTTTTATTTTTCACCTAATCAGTTCTGGGAACATAAAAATCATATAGTAGTTTTAAAAGCAATTAAAATTTTAAAAAATAAAGGAATTAATATTCTAGTGGTATTTTCTGGGAAAGAAAATGATTATAGAAATAAAGACTATGTAATTAATTTGAAAAAATATATTCAAGAAAATCAATTAGAAAATTATGTCAAATTCTTAGGATTTATACCTCGAGAAGATCAGTTACTAATTATGAAAAATGCTAAGGCTGTTATACAGCCTTCATATTTTGAAGGATGGAGTACAGTTGTTGAAGATGTTAAAGCAGTTAATAATTTTATTTTATTGTCTAATATAGAGGTTCATCGAGAGCAGATGAATTCTAACTGTGATTTTTTTGAACCAAATAATGAAAATCAATTAGCTTTATTAATGGAAAAGTATATTATTTCAAGTCCAGAAATAAAAAAGATTGACTACAATATCAATAGGAAAAAGTTTTCTCAGGATTTTGTTGAACTAATAAATGAAGTCACAAGTTAATATTTTGTTCATTATGAATCATAATCCTTTAATATCCATAGTCATACCGACCTACAATTCCGCCAAAACCATAACTCAAACATTAGAAAGTATATTATTTCAAACATATGTAAATATTGAAGTTATAGTTGTTGATAGTTTGTCTAGTGATGCCACTTGTGAACTAGTTAACGAGTTTAAATTAACACATTCAAATATTATTTTAATTTCAGAAAAAGATAAGGGAGTATATGATGCTATGAATAAGGGAATTAAATTGGCAAAAGGTGATTTTTTATATTTTATGGGTAGTGATGATGTATTTTATAATAAAAATACTTTAGCTAATATTTTTGTTGTAGATAATATAAAATATGACGTAATCTACGGAAATGTAGAATTTAAATTCAGTAAGAAAATTTATTCTGGTGAGTCAAGTTTAGTAAAACTTATTAATCAACAGATAAGTATTTGTCATCAAGCAATATTTTATAGTAAAAAAACCTTTAAACTTGTTGGAAATTACAATCTAAAATATTTTATACATGCTGATTATGATTTTAATATTAGGTGTTTCCAAAATAGAGAATTAAAAATTAAATATATTGAAATAATTGTAGCAATTTTTAATGAAACTGGTTTAAGCGGGACAAAATCTAATGCTGACGGTTTTCATACAGAATTAACAATATTTAATGAAGCACATAAATATAATATAATAGAGTTATATGCTGAAAATCAAAAGTTAAAAAAGACCTTAAAAAGAGTTACAAGTTCTAAACCATATAGACTTGGCACTTTTATTTTAAAGCCACTAAAAAAAATAAAAAAAATACTATTTAAATAATAATTTAATAGTTTTATAAAATTATGAAAACAGCACTAATAACAGGTATTACCGGACAAGATGGGGCGTATTTAGCCGAATTTTTACTGCAAAAGGGCTATACCGTGCATGGTATTAAACGCAGAAGCTCTTTGTTTAATACAGAGCGTATAGACCATTTATACAAAGACCCACACGAGAAAGACGTTAAATTTAAACTGCATTTTGGCGATTTAACCGATGCCTTAAATTTAACACGTATCATACAAGAAGTACAACCCAATGAAATTTACAATTTAGGCGCAATGTCGCACGTAAAAGTAAGTTTTGATACCCCAGAATATACTGCCAATGTAGATGGGTTAGGAACCTTACGTATTTTAGAAGCCGTGCGCTTATTGGGTTTAACACATAAAACCAAAATATACCAGGCATCAACTTCAGAATTGTACGGTTTAATACAAGAAATGCCGCAAACAGAAAAAACACCATTTTATCCACGTTCACCTTACGCAGTAGCTAAAATGTATGCGTATTGGATTACGGTAAATTATAGAGAAGCCTATAATATGTATGCATGCAATGGTATTTTGTTCAATCATGAATCTCCTTTAAGAGGAGAAACTTTTGTAACTCGAAAAATTACGAGAGCTGCAAGCAGAATTGCTCTAGGTTTACAAGACACCGTATATTTAGGAAATTTAAATGCTAAAAGAGATTGGGGGCATGCCAAAGATTATGTTGAAGCCATGTGGTTAATGTTACAGCAAGATAAACCTGAAGATTATGTAATAGCAACGGGAGTTACAACTTCGGTTCGAGATTTTGTAAAACTAGCGTTTGCTGAAGTAGGAATTGAACTTGTTTTTGAAGGAAAAAATGAACAAGAAATTGGTAAAGTAGCTCAATGTACACATCCCAATTTTCAATTGCCAAAAGGAAAAGAAGTGGTAAAAATTGATCCACGTTATTTTAGGCCAACAGAAGTTGATTTGTTAATTGGAGATGCTACCAAATGCAAGCAACAATTAAACTGGCAACCAAAATACAATTTACAAGGTTTGGTAAAAGAAATGATGGAATACGATGTAAAGCTATTTAAAAAAGATAAGTTTTTACAAAAAGGAGGATTTGATACGTTAAACACGTTTGAGTAGTTTATATTAAACCTGAATACAGTTTCTTCAAATCGTCACTTCGAGTGATTTTCGAAGAAAATTGTATCGAGAAGAAATGAGAGTACAACCAGTTCTCGATACACCTTCGCTTTGCTTCGGCACTCGAACTGACGCGTAATAGTAATTCAAAATCAAAGAGTTATCGAAATTTTAGGTGTGCTTCCGTAGTTAAATTGAAAACAAAAATTGAAATGCAAAAATAATAGCTATGAAAAAAAGTTACCTATACATTTTAAAATGTAAAGACAACACCTTTTATACCGGCGTTACTTCAAGTTTGGAAAAGCGAATGTTTGAGCATAATTCCGGTCTTCATACAAACAGTTATACATATAAACGAAGACCATTAGAATTGGTTTTTTATGCTGAATTTACAGATATCAGTATTGCTATAAATAAGGAAAAGCAAATTAAGAAGTGGTCAAAATCAAAAAAAGAAGCTTTAATTAATGGTGAATATGACAGTTTAATTAATTTAGCGAAGAAAAAGTTCTGATTTAAAAATTTTTCGTTGCTGGTTCTCGATACACCTTCGCTTTGCTTCGGCACTCGAACTGACGCGTAATGGTAATAAAAAAAGCCTGCCCCGAGTTACATCGAGGGGTCACTTCGAGTGATTTTTGAAAAAAATTGTATCGAGAAGAAATGAGCGTAAAATCAGTTCTCGATACACCTTCGCGTTGCTTCGGCACTCGAACTGACGTTATAACTTAAAAAAAGAACAACACAACACAAAAAACAAAAAATATGAACAAAACCGACAAAATTTATATAGCAGGCCATAAGGGTATGGTAGGATCGGCTATTGTTAGAAAACTACAACAAGAAGGTTATACCAATTTAGTGTTGAGAACCTCTAAAGAACTCGATTTAACCAATCAACAGGCAGTCATAGATTTTTTTAAAGCAGAAAAACCTGAATACGTATTTTTAGCTGCTGCCAAAGTAGGAGGAATAGAAGCTAATAATACCTATAGAGCGCAATTTTTATATGAAAATTTACAAATACAAAGCAATGTAATACATCAAAGTTATGTATATAAAGTTAAAAAATTATTATTTTTAGCCTCCTCATGTATTTATCCGAAATTAGCCCCGCAACCTATAAAAGAAACGCATTTATTAACAGGGGAACTTGAACCTACAAATGAACCCTATGCCATTGCAAAAATAGCAGGGGTAAAATTATGCGAAAGTTATTTTAAACAATATGGCTGTAACTTTATTTCGGTAATGCCAACCAATTTATATGGGCCTAATGACAATTATGATTTAAACAATTCACACGTATTACCTGCATTATTGCGAAAATTTTATGAAGCTAAAATAAATAATGAACCCTCAGTAACTGTTTGGGGAACAGGTACTCCTAAAAGAGAATTTTTACATGTAAACGATTTAGCCAATGCTTGTTATCATTTAATGCAAACGTATCAAGGAACAGTGAGTGTAAATATTGGAACAGGTAAAGATATATCTATAAAAGACTTAGCACAATTGATACAAAAAATAGTGGGTTATAAAGGAATTATTACTTGGAATACTTCTAAACCTGATGGTACTCCTAGAAAATTGCTAGATGTTTCATTAATTCATCAATTAGGTTGGAAGCACACTATTGAATTGGAAGAAGGGATTAGAGCGGTGTATAAAGAAGCGTTTAAATAAGATTGTAAATAGATGAAATTAACTGTTTTATAATGCACTTCTCGATACAATTTACTTCATTTCATTACGTACATCACTCGAAGTGACAAAGTAGATAACACATATTTCATTTTATTGCGTATATCACTTTAAAAGAGCACTTCTCGATACAATTTACTTCATTTCATTACGTACATCACTCGAAGTGACAAAGTTGATAACACATATTTCATTTTATTGCGTACATCACTTTAAAAGAGCACTTCTCGATACAATTTACTTTATTTCATTACGTATATCACTCGAAGTGACAAAGTAGATAACACATATTTCATTTTATTGCGTACATCACTTTAAAAGAGCACTTCTCGATACAATTTACTTCATTTCATTACGTATATCACTCGAAGTGACAAAGTAGATAACACATATTTCATTTTATTGCGTACATCACTTTAAAAGAGCACTTTTCGATACAAATTACTTCATTTCATTACGTACATCACTCGAAGTGACAAAGTAAATAACACATATTTCATTTTATTGCGTACATCACTTTAAAAGAGCACTTCTCGATACAATTTACTTCATTTCATTACGTATATCACTCGAAGTGACAAGTGGATACAATGTACTTAATTTTATGTTGTACAATACTTTAATTGACCACAAAGTTACGTCAGTTCGAGTAACGTAGTGTATCGAGAACAAAAAGCACCCTTACTTATTTCAAAAGCTCAGTTACTTATTTCAAAAACAACCTTACTTTTTTTTAAAGCACCCTTACTTTTATAATAAAAATAAAGGCAAAAAAAAGGGAAGTAATTAATTACTTCCCTTTTTAACTTAAAAATTAATTATGAAACTCGTTCATATTTTACAGATGCTAATTGATCTCTAAACTCACGAGCAGGTCTAAATCGTACATTTAAACCTTTTATTTTAGAGAGGGTAAATTCTTCCTCAGTGGCAACACCTTCAGCAGAAAGGGTTGTTCTAAAAGTCCCAAAATCACCTAATTTAATAATTTTACCGTTGGAAATTTCATCAGGAATAATTTGTAACAAGCCTTCTAGAACTGCCATAGTATCCATCATACTAACTGTACTTTCTCTACTAATGCGTTTTCCAAAATCTCTTAAGGTCAACGTTTCTTGAGCTTGTTTTATTGGAAATAATTTATTCTCTTCTAATAAATTTTGAGGATTTACTTTTCCCCTTAAACTAAATTTAATCATATTTAAAAATTTAAAATTAGACAGTATTTGACAATAGGCTACTGTCTTAAAGCCTTTAATTACACACCTTTTATTTAAAAAAATCTAAGGAGCCATGAATTTTGGTACTTTGTTACTATGCTCGTTGTTTAGCATAGTATTGATTGTTAAAAAGGATTACAACATTAGTAACTTAATTAAATTTTATGTTAAAAATTTAGGTAAGCTAAAAGAAGAATAGTAGATTTGTAATAGAAAAAATAAATCTAACGCTTCTTTTAGCGTTACCACCGTAAAAAGTCTTAAAGCGCCAACTTTAGGACTTTTGCTTTTCTATACCATAACTCGTAAGTTTTGTGGTATTATAAGAAGAGTTGCTAATTTCTTCTAAGGGCATTTCAATGAACTCATTTTTACCTTGTTAAAACATAGAGTAAAAACAATACTGTAAAATTATTTAATAATTAAGAGAAATCCGTTCTTTTTATGTATTAGTTAGTAACATTTTATTTTTTTTTTAAAAACTCTTAAATTATTAGGATGCTAATAGTTAAACACACTTAATATATTGAAAAACAACGTATTATGTTTGTGTTTTTATTAGAAGGTATTAATAAATTTTTTTTAATGCTTATTTATATTTTAACAATTAAATGAATGAGTTATAAAAATAGAGCATTTCTCGATACAATTTTCTGTGAAAATCACTCGAAGTGACAAAGTGGATAACACATATTTCATTTTATTGCGTACATCACTTTAAAAGAGCACTTTTCGATACGATTTACTTCATTTCATTACGTACATCACTCGAAGTGACAAGTGGATACAATTTATTTTCTTAAATACTAATTTATAACACATTCTAAGTTAAATTAAAACTAAGTAACATCTTCTCGGGTATTTTGTGTTATATTTTCTATTTTTACCTCAGAAAAAATTACAAATGACAACCCCAACTATAACTATCATTATTCCAACCTTTAACGCCCATAATACATTAGATGAGGCGTTAAACAGTATAGTGCAACAAACCTATACCAATTGGGAGGTGTTGATAATGGATGGGTTATCTACCGACAATACCCTTATAATAGCCCAAAAATATGCAGCACAATTTTCCAGCAAAATAAAGATTCAGTCTAAAAAAGACAAAGGCATTTATGACGCTATGAATAAAGGTATACAATTAGCAAAAGGAGAATGGCTGTATTTTATGGGAAGTGATGATACCTTATATGAACCTACAACACTTGAAAAAGTAGTAGCATTAAAAGAATTAAAAAATAATGATGTTGTTTATGGTAATGTTACATCACCACGTTTTAACGGTATTTATGCCGGAGAATTTACACCCATAAAACTATTCAATCAAAATATTTGCCATCAAGCCATTTTTTTTAATAAAGGGATGTTTAAAACTATTGGTAAATTTAATTTAAAGTACAAGTTATTAGCTGATTGGCATCATAATATTTGTTGGTTTTACTCAAAAAAAATTAAGAAATATTATATTAATTTAATAATTGCAAATTATGGGATTGATGGTTTGAGTTCATCAAATGTAGATGTAAAATTTGAAAATGATAAATTATCTATATTTTTTTTTAATGGGTTTAAAGTATTTAATTTAAGTAAGTTAATTGAAATTTGTAGTGAAATAATTTTGAATAGTAAAAATAATAATAATTTGCATAGAGTTATTTTTTATACCATGTCAAGATTTATGTTAAGAAAAATTAGAAAGTATAAAACAAAAAACAATTAAAAAGACTATTTCATATTATGAATCCTAAAGTTAGCGTTATTGTTCCAAATTATAATCATTCTAATTATTTGAGGCAACGTTTAGATACAGTTTTTAATCAAACTTTTAGGGATTTTGAAGTTATTTTATTAGATGATTGCAGCACTGATAACAGTAAGGAAATTTTATTAGAGTATGCTAATAAGCCACAAGTTAGTCATTGTATTTTTAATGAGGTAAATACTGGTAATACCTTTAAGCAATGGGAAAAAGGAATTTCTTTGTCACAAGGTGAATTTATTTGGATTGCAGAAAGTGATGATTTTTGTGAATTAAATTTTTTAGAAGTATTGTTAAAACCTTTAATTAATGATAATAAAGTTGTTTTGTCATATTGTCAATCAAATAAAGTAAATGAGGATGGAATTGTTACTGGAGATTGGATTAAGCACACATATGATTTAAATTCCAAATTGTTTTTAAATGATTTCATAATGAACGGTAATGATTTCATAGAACAATTTTTAATTGTTAGAAATGTTATACCAAATGCCAGTGCAGTTGTATTTAAAAAAAATGTTGTTGATATTACTAAACATCTAACTATAGATCCTTCATTTAGATATTGTGGAGATTGGATGTTTTATTTTAAAATATTAATAAACAATAAAAATGCTTTTATCAGTAAATCATTAAATTATTTTAGATATCACGATAATAGTGTAATTTCAAAAGCAAAAAAGTATAAAGAGAGAGTTACTATCATTGACTTAGATTTTATAATGCGTAAAAATCTGCTTTATTACTTAAAAAGAAAAAAAGTATCTAATTTTAAAAAAATAACTTCTAAAAACAAAAGTATTTATAGGGAATTGAAATATGAAAAATCCCGTATTTATATTAAAAATAATAAAAAAATAAAAGGATTTGTAATTTTAATTACAGTTCTTGATTTGTTTGTTAAAAATTATAATTTTAGTAAAAACTTGAAAATAAAATTTTTAAGGTTATTTAAGTTAAAAGCAAAATAAATGGTTTCAATAATTATTTGCTCAAGAACAAAAAAAATATGCTCGATTTTGTATGAAAACATTAAAAATACTATTGGTTGTGAATATGAATTAATAGTTATTGATAATTCTGAAAATAAATATTCAATTTATCAAGCATATAATTTAGGCATTAAAAAAAGTAACGGGAAATATCTGTGTTTTCTTCATGATGATATTTTATTTGAAACAAATAATTGGGGTTTAAAAATCAATGAAATTTTTGAAAATGATTTAAAAATAGGTCTAATAGGTGTAGCCGGAGCAAAAACAAAAACAAAAATGCCCTCTGCTTGGTGGGATTGTCTTGAAAATCAAAAAGTAATAAATATTATACAGCATATACCCAATAAAGCCAAAGAGCATTGGAATATAGGGTTTAGAAATACGAGAATTGAAGAAGTTGCTGTTATAGATGGGGTATTTATAGCGGCAAGAACAGATGATAAGATACGTTTTAATGAAAAATTAAAAGGTTTTCATAATTACGATTTAAACATTTCGTTTGAATACAAAAAGAGTGGTTATAAAATTGTTGTTACAAATGAAATTTTATTAGAACATTTTTCATTAGGGTCAATAAATGAATCTTGGTTTAATTCAACTTTTGAAATCCATAACTATTATACAAACTTGTTACCTTTTGGTAGTAATAAGAATTTAGAGGTTTCTAATGCCATAAAATTTATTAATTCATGTTTAAAAATTAATAAAAATAAAATTGCATATTCAGTTTGGTTGCAACTTTTTTTATTAAAGCCAATTTCTAAATATCATTTATATTTTTGTAAACAAATAATAAAAAAGAGCTTATGTTAGCCATAGTAATACCTTATTTTAAAATAACTTTTTTTAAAGAAACCTTAGATTCTTTAGCGAATCAAACTGATAAGCGATTTAATGTTTATATTGGCGATGATGCAAGTCTTGAAGATCCAACAGAGTTATTAGAAAAATATAAAGGGCAATTTAATTTTGAATACCATAGATTTGAATCAAATTTAGGAAGTATTTCTTTAGTTAAACAATGGGAGCGTTGTATAGAACTTTTTAAAGATGAAGAGTGGATTATGATTTTAGGGGATGATGATAAACTTGGAGAAAATGTAGTTGAGTTATTTTATAAAAATTTTAATATTTTTAACAAGAAATCCTATTTAATTCGGTTTGCAACTAAAGTTATTTTTCAAAAATCAAATACAATTTCGAATATTTTTAAACATCCTATTTGGGAAAAGGAATCAACTTTTTTTTCACGACTCATTAAAAGTCAAACGAGAAGTTCTTTATCTGAATATATATTCTATAAATTAGTTTATAAAAAATATGGTTTTAAAGATTATTATCTTGGTTGGGGTAGTGATTGTAATGCTTGTTTAGATTTTTCAGATGGAAAAAAAATATTTACAATTAATGATGCTATAGTCTATTTTAGGATATCGGATAAAAATATTTCAGGAAATAAAAAAGATTTGCTATTAAAAAATAATGCTAGTATTCAGTTATTTAAAGATATTATTATTAATAAATTACATTTGTTTAACAAAATTGAAAAACTAGAAATATTAATGATTTATGAAGTAACTATAAAAAAATATAGAAAATTGAGCTTAAAAGAATGGTTTTTTTTGTTTAAGAAATATATTTTGATTTTAAATTTTATTTCTATAATAAAATTTATAAGACGTTTTTTCATTAGTGTGATTAGTTAAAAAATTAATTTTTATTAGAAATTTTAAGACTATCTATTTTTAAAATAGATTTGTGGATTATTTATATTTTTAATTGATAATTTAAGAATTAATGAAAAATTTGGAGTTAGCACCAATAGTACTTTTTACTTATAACCGTCCATTACATACAAGTCAATTATTAGACTCACTTGCTGCAAATACATTGGCCAAGGAAAGTGTTTTATATGTTTTTTGTGATGGAGTAAAAGCAAATGTTTCAGATCAGATTTTGGAGAAAATCAAAAAAGTAAGAAATATTATAAAAAATGAAAATAGGTTTAAAAAAGTTATCATAACAATTCATGAACATAATCTAGGTTTAGCTAACTCAGTGATTAAAGGAGTTACAACTGTAATAAATAAATATAATAAAGTTATTGTATTGGAAGATGACCTAATACTTTCACCTTTTTTTTTGCAGTATATGAATGATTCGTTGAACAGATATGATGATAATTTTTCCGTTGGACAAATTGGAGCTTGTAATTTCTTTGCTTGTGGGGAAAAATATCCTGATTATTTTTTTGTTTCGATACCTGACTGCTGGGGTTGGGCAACTTGGAGAAATCGTTGGGAACATTTTAAATCAAATATTGAAGAACTCGAAGAGGAGTTAAATAAGGATAAAAATAAAATTAAAATTTTCAATGCATATGATTCTTTTGATTTTATGAATATGCTTAATCAACAAAAACTAGGCAAGATAAATTCTTGGGCTATCAGATGGCAGGCAGTTTGTGTTTTAAAAGGATGGTTAACATTATATCCTAACCCTTCAATGTCTAATCATATCGAATCCGATGAAGCAACTCACGCAAATAAAAATATTATGCCACCTTTATGCTTAAATCTTCCCATTTTTAAATCAGTTAAAGTTATAGAGATAAAAAGTGTTATTAAAGCTTTAAAATTAGGTTATTCGGGGAAAGGGAATTATTTTGGTAAATTAAAAAGGCCATCCCTGAAAAAAAGAATAAAAAAAATAATTAAAATATTTATTCCTTTATTTTTTACTGATTATTTGAAAAAATTAAAAAAATGGTTGAAATTATAACTGAAAACAATTTACAATTAGCTATTATCATAAGATCTACTTATAGTAAAGAAGGTATTGAATTTTTTACTAATGATAGTGATTCACAACAATTAGGGTATATGAAAAGACCAAATGGTTATGTTATCGCACCTCATCGACATAACTTAATTCCTAGAAAAGTACATTTAACTCAAGAAGTTTTATTTGTGAAAAAAGGTAAAGTTAGAGTGGATTTTTATGATAATAATCAAAATTATATTAAAAGTTCAATACTTTTTACAGGAGATGTTATTTTGCTTTCTAATGGTGGCCACGGTTTTAAAATGCTGGAAGTTACTGAAATGATAGAAGTAAAACAAGGACCATACTGCGGAGATGAAGATAAAGTTAGATTTTCAGCTATTGATGATAATAATATAATTTTTTAGTAAATGTCAAATTTTAAAAATTACAGTAAGTATTACGATCTTTTATACAAAGACAAAAACTACGAGGCAGAAAGTCAATATGTTGTGAATAAAATTAAAGAATATTTTCCTAAAGCAAAGCAAATTATAGATTTGGGATCTGGAAGTGGTGCACATGCTAAATATTTTTGCAAAGAAGGCTATTCAGTTATAGGTATCGAAAAAAGTGAACAAATGTTATTGTTATCAAAAGAGAAACAAATAAAAGGTTTTAAGGCATTTAAGGGAGATATTTCAAACTACAATTTAAGCCAAAAATTTGATGTTGCTATTTCTTTGTTTCATGTAATTTCATATTTAAATGAAAATGATGCTGTTATAAATTGTTTTAAAACTACTTATAATCAATTAAATAAAAATGGAATTTTTATATTTGATGTTTGGTATACGCCAGCAGTTTATCATCAAAAGCCTAACACAAAAATTAAGCGCTTTAGTAATGATCAAATTGATATAGTTAGAATATCTGAATCGAGAATAATTACTAATAAAAATTTGGTAGAAGTTGATTTTCAAGTTCTAATTATAGATAAGATGACTTCTAAAACTGAAAAAATAAAAGAAAAACACATAATGAGACATTTTTCAATACCAGAAATTAAAATTTTGGCAGAATTAACGGGGTTTGAAGTGTTGTGTGTTGAAGAATTTTTAACAGGCAAGTCGCCAAGTGAGAATACTTGGGGCGTATGCTTTCTATTAAAAAAGATATAATTATGATTCCGGTAAATAAGCCATTAATGATAGGCAATGAGTTAAAGTATGTAAGAGAATGCATTGAAACTGGTTGGGTGTCAAGTGAAGGTCCTTTCGTAAATAAATTTGAGAATGATTTTTCAAAATATATAGGGAAAAAATATGGGACTGCAGTTTCAAATGGGTCAGCAGCATTAGATATTGCAGTTCAGGCTTTATGTATAGGTAAGGGTGATGAAGTTATAATGCCGACATTTACGATTATTTCGCCAGCATTTTCTGTATTAAGGGCAGGAGCAATACCAGTATTAATTGAAACAGATGAATCTACTTGGAATATGGATGTAAATGTCATTGAATCTAAAATTACTTTAAAAACTAAAGCAATTATTGTAGTTCATATTTATGGATTGCCTGTAGATATGGATCCAATTTTAGAATTATGTAGAAAGTATAATTTATTTTTAATTGAAGATGCCGCAGAAGTGCATGGGCAAACCTATAAAGGTAAAATGTGTGGCTCTTTTGGTGATATTGCTATTTTTAGTTTTTACCCTAATAAACACATCACAAGCGGTGAAGGTGGAATGTTATTAACAAATGACGAAAATCTAGATAAAAAAGCAAAAAAATTAAGAAATTTAGCGTTTGAGACAGAAGGTCGACGTTTTATACATAATGAATTTGGTTGGAATTATAGAATGACTAATCTTCAAGCAGCATTAGGAGTAGCACAATTAGAAAACATTAATTATCATATTCAAAGAAAAAGAGACATAGGTAAGCAGTATTTGATAGGGTTAAAAGATTTAAAAGGATTTCAACTTCCAAAAGAAAAAACACCATATGCCGATAATATATTTTGGGTTTTCGGTCTAGTTGCTGAAAGTGAAGAACGACAAAAAGAAACAATAAAAAAATTAAATATTTCTAAGATTGGTACTAGACCATTTTTTTGGTGTATGCACGAACAGCCAGTATTTAAAAAAATGGGATTATTTAAAAATGATGTTTATCCGATAAGTGAAAAACTAGCGAGAAACGGATTTTATATTCCAAGTGGCCTTGGTATAACTGATGAGGAAGTAGCAAAGGTTATAAGTAAACTTCATGAATAATTTGTAATGAAGAGAAAAATTGCAATTATTTTTTGGGATGGATGGTTAGACGTTTCTCCAACATTACAATATTTAATAAATAAACTAAATGAGTTTAATTTTGAGGTTGATGTTTTTATTAAGGATGATAATGAGTTTACGCTAGATTCTATAAATGATTTTGAAAAAGTAGGTATTAATTTTATAAGAATTAAAACTATAAATGGTCATAATTTTTTATATTTTTTCCTTTACTTTTTAAGAAAAATTAAATTATTCAATGTTATATTTTTAAATAAAATTATTAATAAAATCATTCTAAAGATACTGCAAAAATTAGAATATTATAGAATACAATGTTTTGCAAAAGCTATTTTCAAATATGAAAAAAAGTTTAATTTGATTTTTTGTGTTGATGCAATAAGTCTTTATTTACTAGATCAAAGTAAGCTTAAATACAATAGTTTGTACTATTTATCACTTGAATTGGGGGAAACCCCAAAGCATGTATCTTCAAGTTTAAAAAATAAAATTTTGAGTAATGAAAAAAAATATTTTAAAGAAATAATAGAATATACTATAATACAGGATACATATCGTTGGAAAGCTTTAAAAAGACATATTGGTATTGAGAGTAATAAAATGTTAGAGTTACCTAATTCAACAAATTTTATAAACGAAATTGAAAAAAAATATTTGAATAATTTCTTTTTAGAAAATTTTAATCTTGAGCGAGATACAAAAATTGTTTTAAGTGCAGGAATGATTTCAAAAAATGTATGTAGTATTGAAATTGCGGAGGCTATAGGCAATTATAATTTTAAAGATAAAGTAAAAATTATTTTTCATGATAGAATAATAAAAAATCAAAATCAAGCATATTTGAGTGATGTAATTTTAAAGGGTAAGAATAATTTAATTATATCAAATAAAGCGGTAAAATTTAATGAATTATACAAAATATTTTCTTCTGCACATATTGGTTTAGCAATTTATAATGGTAATATAAGTGATAATTATAAATTTATGGCTGGTGCATCGGGGAAATTATATCAGTATTTAAAATTTGGATTACCTGTAATTACTTCAAATTTACCAGGTTTTAAAGAATTAGTATTAGAGAACAATATAGGTCTCGTTATAACAGACCCAAATGAAATACCTATTGCAGTTGAAAAAATATTTAATAATTATAGTTTTTATAGAAGTAATGTATTAACTGTTTTCAATAATAAGCTAAAAATTGATATTTTTTTAAATAGAATTATTGAACAAATAAATATTAGTATTCAATAAATTATTTTATTAAAAATAAATATTTATTTAAAATTTTATTTTATGAATTTAAGTCTTTCTATAATTTCGATTAATTTTAATAACTCTAAAGGATTAAATAAAACAATAGATAGTGTGTTAGCTCAACAATGGAGAAATTTTGAATATTTAGTAATTGATGGAGGCTCAACAGATGAAAGTATTCCTATTATTAAGGCAAATGAAAAGCATATAGATTACTGGGTAAGCGAAAAAGATTCAGGTATCTTTAATGCCATGAATAAAGGTATAAAAAAAGCTAAGGGCAATTATTTATTGTTTTTAAATAGTGGTGATGTATTAAATGGGTCAACAGCTTTGCTTGATTTTATAAAGCATCCTAATTTTAAAGGCGATATTATTTATGGTGATTATGTATTTGAAAATGGCCAAAAAATATACCCCGATGAATTAACTCCGCTATTTTTTGTTAAATCATCTTTGCCGCATCAAAGCACATTATTTAAAAGATCAGTATTTGAAGAGATGGGCTTGTATAATGAATCATATAAAATTGCGGCCGATCGCGCATTTTATATTGCTTGTTTTTTAAGTTCAAAGTATCATTTTAACCACATTAATTATCCTTTAACAAAATACGATTTAACGGGTTTGAGTAATAATCCTGAATTTAGGATATTAAAAAAGCAAGAAGATAAAAGTATTTTGAAAGCATATTATGGTGTTTTTTATATCGACTATAAAAAGCTTTTAGAATTAGAACAAGAACTAGGACTACTTAAGCGGGCAACTTTTAAAGGAATTGTTAAAAGAATTAAAAAAAGGCTTAAACTATAATGAATCAATCCCCATTAGTAAGTGTTATAATTCCTACTTATAATAGAACTTCCTATTTAAGAGAAACATTAAATAGTGTAGTTAACCAAAGCTATTCCAATATAGAAATTATAGTGATAGATGATGGGTCTTCTAATGATGATTCAAAATTACTATGTACACAATTTGAGAAAGTAACCTATATAAAAATAACCAATAGTGGAGGACCTGCTAAACCGCGCAACACAGGTATAAAAGCTGCTAAAGGAAAATATATTGCTTTTGTTGATGATGATGATTTATGGTTGCCAAACAAAGTAGAACAGCAGGTAACTGTTTTAGAAAAAAATGCAGATTTTGGATTGGCTCATGGCTATTGTGAATTGATTGATGAAAATAGTTTGCCCTTAAATGAAATTGTTGGTAAGCCGGGGAAGCCTGATGTAAAACATGGAGATGTGTCATTAAAAATGATAGGCAACTGGACATTAATGACTTCTTCAGTATTATTAAGAAAAGAATTGATTGACCAAGTAGGATTTTTTAATGAGGTTATGCCGCCTGCAGGTGAAGATGTAGAGTTTTGGGTAAGGTGTTCATTTAAAACAAAATTCTATTTTTTAAACCAACCTTTGGTTTACTATAGAAAACACAATAATAATATATCTGCAAGTAATCAAAACTATGTAAAGTTACCATTATATTTAAAGAATGTATTAATTTTAAACAGAAATTCAAAAACCATTTCAAGAATACAATATAAAAATTTATTGAGTAACTTATGTAAAATGCAATTAAAATCATTTAAACACCATAAGTTACTAAATGTCAAACAGTTGTTTTTACTGGACTCCATTTGGTTTTTACGTTTTGAAAATTTAAAATGGTTGTTATTTCATAAAATACTTAAATAAAAGTAGCTATGCGGATTGGTACAAACCCAAATAAAGACCAAAAAATTAAAAACAATTATTACCATAGAATAATTGTACCCGTTTGCGTTCCACATTTAGAGGGCTATTTTAAGGATGGTTTAAAAATTACTGCTTTATGTTTAGAATCTTTAATTAAAACTATCCATAACCAAAGCGCCCTAACGGTAATTAATAATGGCAGTTGTACCGAAGTAACCAACTATTTACAAAAGTTATATATTTCAGGAAAATTAGACCAATTAATTCATCATAAAGAAAATTTAGGAAAAATTGATGCCGTAATTCCTGTTGCCAAAACTTCAGAAGAGCCTTTAATAACCATTACAGATGGAGATGTGCTGTTTAAAAAAAACTGGATTCATGCTGTTGAAGATGTGTTTAATTATTTTCCTGAAGCTGGTATGGTTTCACCGGTTCCACATGGTACCGTTTATGGCAACTATACTGCAAATACCTTGTTTGATGGTGCACTAAAAAATATGTTAACCTTTCAACAACTGAATTTAGCGCAAGAAATGCTATTGTTTGCCAAAAGTATTGGCAAAGAAAAAAGCATGTATAAAAAACAAATTAGGTTGCAGTACCAATTAACAGTAAAACGAAAAAACCAATCGGCAGTTGTGGGTTGCGGACATTTTGTTTCAACATTGAGAAAGGAAGTATTTGACTTTTCACCCAACAAAAAAAGTAGATTGGCCTATTCAAGTGATGCCGATAGGTACTATATTGATATACCCGTTGAAAAAGCCAAACTTTGGCGTTTGGCTACCGTAAAAAACTATGCCTATCATATGGGAAATTGCATAGAAAACTGGATGGTTGAAATTGTTGAAACTGAGCAAACCAATACGGTAACACCAACTTACAATTTTGGCAAATCAAAAAAAATACAATTGCCCTATAAGCTTAAAGCTTTAATAATAAACAAATTGGTGTTGAACAAAATAGTAAAACCCAAACTGTTTAAAATATGGGGGTTAAAACAAGGTTATTATGAGTACTAAGTACAAAAATATAGTGGTAACTGGTTCACATCGATCTGGTTCTACTTGGATAGGAAAAGTAATTTCAACAAATAAAAAAGTTGATGTTATAATGGAACCATTTAATTTAAATCTTAACAAAGTTGAACGCCTAAAAAGACCTAAATTAAACCACTGGTTTTTAAAAATTGATAAAAACAGTCTGAATAATGATATAACCAACGCACAAAAACTAATTAATTATTATATAAATTTTAAGCTTACAACATTTCCTTTTCATTGTTTTAAAACCTATGAGAATCATTCTTTTATACAATCTTTTATAAAAAGATTAAAAAAGTCGTTGCGTCCGGTAAAAATGTTTAAAGATCCCATTGCTTTGTTTAGCATACCTTGGTTGGCAAAAGAATTTGATATGTTGCCTATTGTTATTATTAGACATCCTGCAGCTTTTGCTCTTAGTATAAAAGAGAAAAATTGGTGGTTTGATTTTGACAATTTGCTAAATCAGCCTCATTTTTTTGAAGGAGAATTAGCTCATTTAAAAGAGGAGGTTACAGCTTATAAATCATCAAAAAAGAAAGAAGATATTATTACAAATGCCGCTTTAATTTGGAAAGTAATATACACACAAGTGGCATATTATCAAAGTATATACCCCCAATGGTTATATGTGAAACACGAAGCACTATCGTTAAACCCAGTAGTGGAATTTCAGAAAATATTTGATTATATTGGTTTGGAATTAAACAGCAAAACAGTTGATTATATTAAAAAATCAACCCAATCTAAAGAAGAATTAGAACATGCCAGAAATTCGAAAGAAAATGCCTATAAATGGGAAAATAAATTAAGCAATCAAGAAATTGAAAAGGTGTTATGTATTACAAAACCCGTGTATGAATTATTTTATAAACCCGAGTTATGATTTTTAATAAATTATTGTATTATTTGTTTGAAAGAGCCAACAATTATACCCGCAAAATGCAACAAGATAAAGTTATGGTTACCGGGTTTGTAAAAGGACTGCAACAGGTTCAATTTGAAGGGAATAATGGAGTTTTATCTAACTGTAATTTTAATGGTAATATTAAAGTTGGTTTTGGGACTACGTTTAGTATGCATAATTTAATTCATGGTACTATTGAAATTGGAAAATATTGCCAATTTGCACCTTATGCATCAATAAATACTTTCAATCATCCAACAAATCACCTTACAACGTATATAAATAAGCGTTTGTTAAGTGGAAAAATGGCTAACTACAAAACAAATAAAAAAAGCATAATTGGAAATGATGTTTGGATTGGTAAAAATGTTATTATTCTTGGGGGTGTAAATATTGGTAATGGAGCCATTATTGCCTCAGGTGCTGTTGTGACAAAAGATGTTCCTGCTTATCACATAGTTGGAGGTGTTCCAGCAAAAATAATAAAGAAAAGGTTTTCAGATAAGTTAATTAATGAATTACAAGAATTAAAATGGTGGGATAAAACTGAAAAAGAAATTGAAGAAATTAAAACATTGTTTTATAAAAATCTTACTCACTCAAAATCTATATATGAATAAAAAACCCCATTTTATTATTGCCGGTGAAAGACGTTCGGGTACAACTACACTTTATGATGTTTTAAGCAAACACCCCGAAATTGGAATGTTTGAAAAAACAGATTTTGATTATTTTATTGAACCCGAATTATTCTCTTTAAAACCAATAATAGACGAAAATTCAATAAGTAATTGGGAGCAGAGCCATAGTAAATTAGAATATAACAGATTATCTGAGAGGATAAAGGAGTCTATAACAGGTCAAAAAGATGCAGATTTATTATGGTGGAAACAAACTCATTCTAGATTGGCTAGATATTTACCATATTGTAAATTTATTATAATACTTAGGGACCCTGTGAAAAGAGCTGAGAGTCAATATTTTAATGAGTTAAAGAAAGGTAGAGAAACTTTATCTTTTAAAAAAGCTATAGAAAGAGAGTTTAATGGTAACCTTACTTCATGGGAAAAATTACATTTACAATATATTAAGAGAGGCTGTTACATAGAAAGTATAGAACATTTCATAAAATATATACCAAAAGAAAGAGTCAAAATCGTAATTTTAGAAGAGTTGATGGAGAATTGGTCTGAAGAAATGGAAAGTATATGTACATTTTTAGGTATTAATAATTCAGAAGAAATATTTCACAACCCAATTCAGTCTAATAAGGAAGAATTATTAGAAAAAAAATCATATGCAAAGTATCCTTTAATTAAATATCTATTTAATTTTTGGGATAGATTAAGCGAGGCAATTATAGTAAGAGTTGCTAATAATAAATTTAAAAGAGATAAAATAAGAAAACAGTTAAGAGGCTTTTATTATACATCTAAAAGAAAAAAACAAGTATTAAATATTGAAATAGAAAAGTATCTAAAAAATTATTACAAACCATTCAATCAAAAATTAGAAGAATTTTTGGGAGATAAAATAACTAAATGGTAATTTATGATTAGGCGTTTTTTAAATAAAGTAGAAAGTATTTATAAATACAAGTATTTTGCTAATAATGAAAAGGGAGCTTATAATTTTTTATTGGATAAAATCTACAAATCGACTGATATCAACTTTATAGAAAATTGTTTGCAATTAGATTATTTTAGAGAAATATTAATACCTCAAGAATTTAAAATTCCCCAAAATAAAAATATATTAGTATTAGCTCCTCACCAAGATGACGAGATTATTGGATGTGGTGGAACAATTCTTAAACTACTTAAAAATAATAATAAATTAACAATTGGGTTTTTAACAAATGGTGCTGAATTGTCAAATCCATTGGATTCAATAAAAATCAGGCATAAAGAAGCTAAAAAAGTTTGTAATGATCTGGGTTGTAAAATGTTAGAGCTAGGTTTAGATAACATATCTATGAATGTTACAGATAATCATTTAAAGGTTTTAGTTGAATGGATTAAAAAAGATTGGGATTATATATTTACAATTTGGCCATTAGATCAACCACCAAAACATAGACTTTGTTCTTATATAATAGGTAAAATATGTAGTGAATTAGAATTTGATAAAAGAATATTATTTTATGCAGTTCATACAGATTTATTACCTAATTTTTATGTTGATATAACCGATGAAATTAATACTAAACAAGATTTGTTGAAAAATTATACTTCACAATTAATGCATCAAAGATATGATCATATGTCTAAAGGTCTTGATGCTTGGAGATCTCGTTTTTTACAAAATTCGAATAAAGAAAGATATATTGAAACGTTTACATATGTTTCATCCAAATCTTTTAAAGATTTTAATGCTATTTACGAGAAAACACCTTTGAATAATTTATTTAAAGGAAATAGGGTTTGTATTAGATCATTTAAAAAATTAATTAAGCAAAATATAATTATGAATTAATGAAAATCATAGCAATTATACCAGCTCGAGGAGGTTCAAAGAGACTACCTAATAAAAATTTAAAAATTTTTAATGCAGTCCCTTTGGTAGTTCATAGTATAAATTATGCTAAAGAAAATGGTATTCAAAAAATTATAGTAACCACAGATGATTTTAAAACAAAAGAGATTGCTTTAAAAAATGGAGTAGAGGTAATTGATAGACCTGAAGAATTGGCTACTGATATATCACCTACTATAGATGCTTTAAAACATGCTTTAGAAACTTTAGATGAAACATTTGATACTGTAATTTTATTGCAACCAACAAATCCATTGCGTCCTAAAAATTTATTAAAAGAAGCTTTACATAAATTTGAAGAAGATAATTATGATAGTTTGATGACTGTAAGTAGAAACAGACAAAAATTTGGAAAAATTAAAAATCATAAATTTGAACCTTTTAACTATAAAATAGGACAGCGTAGTCAAGATTTAGAACCTTTATATTTTGAAAATGGTTTATTATATATTATAAAATCAAGTGTAATTAAAACAGGTAAAATTATTGGAGAGCATCATTTTCCTTTTATAGTTGAACATCCATTTACTAGAGTTGATATTGATACTAAAGATGATTTTGAATATGCGGAATATTTGTTGACAAAGTATAAAAATATAGAGTAATTGGTTCTCGATACACTAGGCAACTCGAAATGATGTTTGTTTGGTGATGTTGTCGCTTCGAGTGATTTCGAAGAAATTGTATCGAGAAGTGTTTTGTAACCTGAATGGTTCTCGATATACTTTTAACACGAATTCCATTCGTATTAAAACTACTCGAACTGACATTTTTTAGGTAAATAGTTATAGTGATATTTAATTAATAGTTACAATTTTTAAAAGAACAAAGGTTGTATATAAAACCACTTGAATTGATAAATAGAATATAAAATAAAAAGAGATATGTACCCATACATAGAAATAGCTGGAAGAAACATTGGACAAGATTTTCCACCGTTAGTAATTGCAGAAATAGGGATCAATCATGAAGGATCTTTAAAAACAGCTTTTGAAATGGTAGATGCAGCACAAAGAGCAGGTGTTGAAGTAGTTAAACATCAAACACATATTGTAGAAGATGAAATGAATAGTATGGCAAAAAAGGTGATTCCAGGGAATGCAAATATATCTATTTATGAAATTATGGAACGCTGTGCATTGTCAGAAGCAGAAGAGATTAAATTAAAGCAATATGTTGAAGATAAAGGAATGTTATTTATTTCAACCCCATTTTCAAGAGCCGCTGCAAATAGGTTACAAAAAATGGATGTTAAAGCTTTTAAAATTGGTTCAGGCGAATGTAATAATTATCCATTAATAGAACACATTGCTCAATTTGGAAAGCCTGTTATTTTGAGTACAGGAATGAATACCATAGAAAGCGTTCAAAAAGCAGTTGAGATATTTGATAATTATAATGTTCCAGTTGCTTTATTGCATACTACTAATTTATATCCAACACCTCCAAACTTAGTGAGGTTAGGTGCAATGACACAATTACATAAAGCTTTTCCAAAAAAGGTATTTGGTTTGTCTGATCATACGTTAAACAATAATGCTTGTTTGGGAGCTGTAGCTTTAGGAGCTAGTATTATAGAACGTCATTTTACGGATACCATGCAACGTAAGGGACCAGATATTATATGTAGTATGGATGAAAAAACTTGTAGTGAGTTAATTGGTTCAAGTAAAGAATTATGGTATATGCGTGGAGGAAAAAAAGAACCTACTAAAGAAGAACAAGTTACTATGGATTTTGCATTTGCAACAGTTTGTAGTATAGCTCCTATAAAAGAAGGAGAGTTGTTTACAAAAGATAATATTTGGGTGAAGCGTCCAGGTACAGGAGAAATTTTAGCAGCACATTTTAATGAGATTTTAGGAAAAAGAGCCACACATGATATTTTGAATGATGAACAATTGAGTTGGAACTGTATAAAATAAATTGAAGTTAGTAGAAAGATACTTTGAATGATACTAGAAGTAAGTTTTATAAATAGTTATTAAAAGTGAAATACTTATTTTTTAAAAAAAAGTAAAAGTATATTTGTATCTCTATTACATCCTAAGAAATATGTATGTTGAGAAGTATTTAAAATGAAAATAAAAAAAATAGTTTTTTTAACAGGTACAAGAGCCGATTTTGGTAAAATAAAATCGTTGATACATATACTTCAACATAGCAGCCAATTTGAACCTTATATTTTTGTTACTGGAATGCATATGCAAAAAGTTTATGGATTTACAGTGCTTGAAGTAGAAAAATGTGGGTTTAAAAACATTTCAAGATTTGAAAATTACACTCATGAAACAACCATGGATTTAACCTTATCTAAAACTATAGAAGGTTTTTCATCGTATATTAATGAGTTAAAACCCGACTTAATAGTAGTTCATGGGGATAGAGTAGAGGCTTTGGCAGGGGCTATAGTAGGAAGTTTAAACAATATATTGGTTGCACACATAGAGGGGGGTGAATTGAGTGGTACTATAGATGAGCTGATAAGACATTCTATAAGTAAATTATCACATATTCATTTTGTATCAAATAGTGAAGCAAAAAATAGGTTATTACAAATGGGTGAAATTGAAGAAGCTATAAAAATTATTGGTTCTCCTGATATTGATAGCATGTTTTCTAACACTTTACCAACATTGCAAGTAGCTAAAGAATATTATGATATTTCTTTTGCTAATTATGCAATTGCAATGTTTCATCCAGTAACAACAGAGTATGATAAAATAGCTGAATATGCTAAAAACTTTACAAGTGCATTACTAGTGAGTAATTTAAATTATTTGGTAATTTACCCCAATAATGATTTAGGTTCAAGTTTAATATTAAAAGAATTTGAAGCATTAAAAAGAAATTCTCATTTTAGAATTCTACCCTCTTTAAGATTTGAATATTTTTTAACCTTGTTAAAAAATGCAAATTTTATTATAGGTAATTCAAGTGCAGGTGTTAGAGAAGCTCCTTATTATAGTGTGAAAACTATTAATGTGGGAACAAGACAACAAAATAGAGTTGTAAATAAATCTATAATAAATTGTGATTATTCAAAATCAGCCATTCTAAAAAGTATAAATAATTTAAATTTAAAACCATTATCTTATGAAATAAATGTAGATTTTGGTAAAGGAAATAGTGCTCATTTATTTAAAGAAATTTTGGAAGAAAAAAATTTTTGGAAAATAGCCAAACAAAAGCAATTTAACGACTTTTAGATGTTAGTATGAAAAAAGTTTGCATAGTAATTCCTGATGGAACTGGAATTCGAAATTATTTGTATTCCAATTTAATGAAGCACTTGTTTAAAAATAAGTGTGAAATTGTATTGTTGCATAATATTTCTTCCAAAGCCATTGCAGAAATTAAAAAAGTTCATAAGCAACCCTTTGAAGTTTATAAATTACCAAATTATAAGGAAACAGCGTTCCAAAAATTTTTACGTGAAACCGTTTGTTATGCTAGATTGGTGTATTATAAAAAGTTGGTAAATAATGCTACTATATTAAATGCATGGAAACCTAATACCAAAAGTATTGCAAAAAAAATGTTTTACAAACTGGTCCAGTTTTTAGGTAAATTAGTTTCAAATAAATATTCTTGGGTGGTATCATTAGAAAAAATACAATTGCAATTGGTGTTGCATAAAAGTACTACGCTACAAAAAGAACTTTTAAAACAAATACAACCAGATGTTATTTTTTCTACACATCAACGAGCAATGAATGCATTGCCATTAATTTTAGCTGCCCATCAATTAGGGATTGAAACAGTTGGGGCAATTTTTTCTTGGGATAATTTACCTAAGGCACGATTAACGGTAAAAACGGATAGCTATGTGGTGTGGTCTACCTATATGAAAAAAGAACTGCAGTTATATTATCCTGAAATTGATACAAAAGCCATTACGATTACTGGAACACCGCAATTTGAATTTTATTTTAATAAAAAATTCATACTTCCTAAAAAATATTTTTATGAAAAATATGCGTTAGATTTTTCAAAAAAAATACTATGTTTTTCAGGAGATGATGTGCGTACTTCACCTTTTGATCCAGTATATTTAAATGATTTAGCCTCCGCTATAGAAAAGGAAAATTTACCGTATCAAATTGTATTAAGAAGAGCCCCTGTAGATGTGTCTGGAAGGTTTAAAGAAGTAGTTTTAAAGTATCCATCTATCATAAAAGAAATAGCACCTTTATGGAATTTTGATGCAAATAACCGTACAAATTGGCAAATTATTTATCCAACATTTAAGGATGTTGAATTATTAGTAAGTACGGTTTATTATGCAGATGCCGTAGTAAATGTTGGATCTACGATGGCGCATGATTTTGCTATGTTTGGGAAACCTGCTATTTATTTGAATTATAATTCGGTTGTATCAAAAGAATGGAATATTGAAACCATTTATCAATTTCAACATTTTAGAAGTATGCAAGGTTTAAATCCTGTTTTATGGTTAGATGCCAAAAAAGAAATAAAAAAAGTGTTAAATTGTGTTTTTGAAAGCCCTAAATTAGAGCAGAAGGCTTGGTTAAACCTAATTGCAGAACATCAAAAAACAGCTTCAACTCGTATTGCTAAAAAATTAATATCGTGCACATAGTTTATTTAACAAATGAATATCCAACTCAACAAGTTGCACATGGTGGTATAGGAACTTTTGTTCAAAATATTGCCCGAAATTTAGTACAGCAACAAATTAAAGTTTCTGTAATAGGAATTAGCATGACTGCTTCTAAAGAAAGTTTTATAAATGATAAAGGAGTTCAAGTATATAGAATTCCACAATCTAAAGCATCTTTAGGAAAATTTATTTTTAATTCTTTTCGTATTCGAAAAAAAATAAAAGAAATTCACAAACAAACTCCCATTAACATTGTTGAAGGATCGGAGTTATCATTTGCTTTTTTACCCAAAAAAACCTGGTATAAAAAAGTAATTCGAATGCATGGAGGACATCATTTTTTTGCGGTTACTTTAAACAAGAAGCCTGCATTATGGCGTTCATTTCAAGAAAGAGTTTCTTTTAAAAAAGCCGATGCATTGATAGCTGTAAGTAATTTTGTTGGAGAAACAACCCAACACTTGCTTCAATTTAAAAAACCATATACAACCATTT
Organism: uncultured Lutibacter sp.; assembly: GCF_947493565.1. Lineage (GTDB taxonomy): Bacteria > Bacteroidota > Bacteroidia > Flavobacteriales > Flavobacteriaceae > Lutibacter > Lutibacter aestuarii. The sequence goes on from NZ_CANLRG010000001.1 coordinate 272,123, forward strand.
ATAATTTTATTGATGTGTCGCATTTCAATAAAAAATGCGATGTAGAAATACAACCCAATGCTATTTTATTTATTGGTACAATTTGTGAAAAAAAGGGAGTAAAACAATTGATTGAAGCTTTTTTATTGGTAAAAAACAACATACCAAACGCTACTTTACACTTGGTTGGAAGAGATTGGAAAAGTGAAGAAATACCATCGTACACTTCCTATATAAAAAAAAGAATACCTAAAATGTATTTGCAAGATGTTACATTTTACGGAACGGTATCTTATGAACAGATACCAACATTAATTGCTCAATCAGAAGTTTGCGTATATCCTTCACATATGGAATCTTTTGGGTTGACTGTTATTGAGGCTATGGCAACAAAGAAAGCAATAGTTTTTAGTGATATTCCACCATTTAAAGAAATTATAAGAGATCAAAAAGACGGATTGGCATGTGATCCATTTAAACCAAGTGATATTGCTGAGAAAATAATTTTTATATTAACAGAAAAAAAGCAAGCTGCTGCAATGGCTCAAAACGCTTTTGATGCTGTACACCAAAAATTTAATTTAGAGAATAGTTTACAAGAGAATATTAATTTTTACAACGCAATACATTGAAATTCGTCATTATAACACATGCTATACATAAATTAACGAAGCAAGGTATTTTTACTTATGAGCCTTATGTACGTGAAATGAACTTATGGCTAAAATATGTGGACGCAGTTAACATTGTAGCACCAATTTCATCTAAAAAGGTGAGTACTATTGAGAGTGCTTATGCGTTTAAGAAAATGGAGGCTATTCAATTAAATCCTATTCCTTCATTTAATATCACTTCATTTAAAAACAGCCTAAAGACTTTGTTTAAACTACCTTTGATATGTTATCAAATTTTTAAAGCCATGTATTGGGCAGATCATATTCATTTGCGCTGCCCAGGAAACGTAGGGATGTTAGGCTGTTTGGTTCAAATTGTTTTTCCAACCAAACCTAAAACGATAAAGTATGCTGGAAATTGGGATCCTAAAAGTAAACAACCCCTAAGTTATAGAATTCAAAAATGGCTACTGTCTAATTCATTTTTAACCAGAAACTGTAAGGTATTGGTGTATGGAGAATGGCCAAACCAACCTAAAAATATTGTTCCATTTTTTACAGCAAGTTATTCGGAAACGGAGTTGGAGGAAATAGCATCTAAAACTCTTTTAAAGAATAAAGAGATTGCTTTGTTGCATACTCCTCGCAATTTTGGCAAGTTAGATTACTCAATAGTTGAAGAAAAATCTGATACTCAAAAGCTCTACTTAATTTATGTAGGTGGTTTAACGATAGGAAAACAACCCTTAGTAAGTGTTCAAGTGGCAGAACAATTAAAAGCCATGGGATATGCAGTACAATTAGATATTTATGGCGATGGAGAAGAACGTACAAAGCTTGAAAACTATATAGCTACTAAGCAATTGCAACAAGAAGTGATTTTACATGGAAATACAGCTAAAGATATGGTAAAAAAAGCCTACCAAAAAGCGCATTTTTTGGTGTTTATATCTAAATCTGAAGGGTGGCCTAAAGTGGTTGCAGAAGCCATGTTTTGGGGTTGCGTACCTATTACAAGTAACGTATCTTGCATCCCATATATGTTAGGTGAAGGAAGTAGAGGAACTATAGTAGCTCCAAATGTGAATGAAATTTGTATTGTAATTAAAAGATATTTAACAACTATTGAAATGTATAAGATGCATTCAAAAAATGCGTTAGAGTGGTCACGAAACTTTACGTTGGAAAAATTTGAGCAGGGGATTGCTTCGCTGTGCTCGCAATGACGTGAGGGATTGCTTCACTTTGTTCGCAATGACTGGGGGATTGCTTCGCTGTGTTCGCAATGACTGGGGGATTGCTTCACTTTGTTCGCAATGACTGGGAGATTGCTTCGCTTTGTTCGCAATGACTGGGAGATTGCTTCGCTGTGCTCGCAATGACGTGAGGGATTGCTTCGCTGTGCTCGCAATGACTGGGGGATTGCTTCGCGTTGCTCGCAATGACATTAAAAATTATAGTATTATCAAACAACTAAACGTCATACAACTTATAGATTCCTTACAGGCAGGTGGGGCAGAAATGATGGCTGTAAACATCGCCAATGGTTTGGCGGAGTTGGGCGTGGTGTCACATATAGGAGTTACCCGAAAAGAAGGAGATTTAAAAGAAAAAATAGCACCCAATGTTTCTTATGTGTTTTTAAATAAAAAATATACCTTAGACATTGTTGCACTTAAAAAATTGATAGCGTATGTAAAAAAGCATCAAATAAATTTGATTCATGCGCATTCATCTTCTTACTTTATGGCGTATTTGGTCACGCTTTTTTGTCCAAACGTTCGGCTTATTTGGCATAATCATTATGGCAATACTATTAATTTATCTTTTTTTAAAAAAACTTCAATAATACTATTATCAAATTTTTTTTTCACTACAATTTCAGTAAATAAAAGCCTTCATTTATGGGCTTTGAAAAATAGTTATTCAATTCAGAAGTACTATTTACCTAATTTTGCAGCTTTAAAAGTAAGTAAAATTATAGAAAATAATTTATTCGGTGAAGAGGAAAAACGTATCGTATGTTTGGCAAATTTAAGACCAGAAAAAGACCATTTAAATTTACTAAAAGCATTTATTAAAATAAAACAGCAGTACCCAGATTGGAGTTTACATTTGGTAGGAAAGGATTTTAATGATGCCTATGCTTATCAAATTAATTCTTTTATAGTGGCTAATGACTTAAATAACCATGTATTTTTGTACGGAAGTATTAAAAATGTCGCTGAGGTATTGCAACAAGCTGCTATAGGCGTATTGGCTTCCAACTCTGAAGGATTGCCAGTAGCTTTATTAGAATATGGTTTGGCAAAATTACCAGTGGTGGTGACTAATGTAGGGGAATGTAGCTCTGTAGTTAAACATCAGCAATGTGGGTTGGTAGTTCCAGCAGAAAATAGCAATGAATTAGTCAATGCACTGCAATTTTTAATTGAGAATGCCCATAAAAGAGATGCATGGGGAGTGGCTTTACAGCAACGAATTCAACAAAATTATAGCCAAGAGGTTTATATGAATAAACTAGTAGAAATCTACAAAGATGAAAGTTAACATTTTAAATACGCGTTTTTTGCTAGCTTCTTTCCATTTGGTATTAGGAGTGTTGTTACTGTCAGGTATGATTACTAAAATATACTCTGCATTGATAGTTGTATTTGGGGTGCTGTTTATTATACGTGCTAAAAATGATGAAAACCAAGCCATATTTTGGAGTGCTTATATGATTGGCGCTGAAGTGTTGTTTAGGATGTCTGGAGGGATGGTTTTTCATGAATTGCCTAAATATTCGGTATTGTTATTTTTAGGAGTTGGCTTATGGGTGGAAAAACGAAGGCATCACATTTCTGTAGGTTATTTAATTTATATACTATTATTATTGATAGGGATTGCTTTTATGGATTTACCATTTGATGAATCTATTAGAAAGGCGATTGCTTTTAATTTGAGTGGTCCTGTTTTATTGGGGTTAAGCGCTATTTATTTTTACAAGCGTCCTATCTCTTTAACAGCACTTTTAAACCTGTTGTTTGTAATGGGCTTGCCAATTATTTCGATGTTAAGTTTGTTGTATTTTAAAACTCCTGATATTGAAAATATTCGTTTTGGAGGTGAAGCTAATTTTGCAGCTTCAGGTGGATTTGGGCCCAATCAAGTAGCAACTATTTTAGGTTTAGGAGTATTTGTTTTTGCAATACATTTGGTTTTTAAAAGGCGTATTTTTTCTTTTTTTGGAGTAGATTTTTTCTTTTTAGTTTATATTACGTATCGTGGGGTATTGACTTTCTCAAGGGGAGGTATATTAACTGCTTTAATAGCGCTTAGTGTTTTTATTTTTTACTATGTTTTGGTTACAAAAAATCAATTAAAAAACCTTTTCAAATATTTGGGCTTAACATTTTTATTTGGAATTTTTTTAATGATTTATACAGTCAACATTACAGATGGCATGATTATTAATAGGTACACAAATAAAAATGCTGCTGGGATTGCTAAAAATGATTTTACTACGGGGAGGTTAGATATTTTAAAAGCTGAATTAGAGGGGTTTTTTGATAATCCTTATTTTGGTTTAGGTGTTGGAGGTAGCAAATTTTATAGACTGGATAAGTTGGATAAATTAGCAGCCTCACACAATGAAATTGGTAGATTGATTTCTGAACACGGAATGGTAGGGGTTTTGATATTGATTATTTTATTAGCGATCCCAACAAGGCATATATTAAAACAACCTTTTTTAGCAAGAGGTTTTTTAGGAGCATTTTTATTATTTTGGTTTTTAACCATCAACCATTCAGCAATGCGTATTGCTTTTCCTGCTTTTATTTATGGACTAAGTGTTGCAAAAATTACTTTTAAAGAGTTGGAAATTTCTAAAGTTGCCAGTACCGAATGAAAAAAGTTCTTTACATAGGAAATCATTTAAAAGGAGGGAACCCAACCACTTCTAATCAATTAAGTCTTGTATTAAAAGAGTTAGGGATGGAAGTAGATAGCTACTCGGATAAAAAAAGCAAAATTTTCCGATTGTTGCATATGTGTTGGGGACTGTTAAAACATCGAAAAGCTTCCATAGTTTTAATTGACACCTACAGTACACTTAATTTTTATTATGCTTTAATTGTATCTCAATTGGCTAGGTTATTTTATATAAGTTATATTCCAATTTTACATGGAGGAAACTTGCCTAAAAGACTCCAAGAGCATCCACGATTAAGTCGGTTAATATTTTCAAATGCTACTATAAATATAGCCCCATCTAAGTATCTAAAAGAGGTGTTTTTATCCTATAATTTTAAGACTGAATTTATTGCCAATGGAATTGATTTACAGCGCTATTCATTTAAAAAAAGAAAGCAATTAGCGCCTAAATTACTATGGGTACGTGCGTTTGATCAAATATACAACCCATTCATGGCGATAGCCGTATTGGAAGCCTTAAAAAAAACGTATCCAAAGGCGCAACTTTGTATGGTAGGTCCAGATAAAGATGGCTCTTTGCAACAGGCAAAAGCTTTGGCAAGACTAAAAAAATTAACCAATAACATTGAATTTACAGGCTATTTAACTAAAGAAGAATGGTTACAAAAAGCTAAAAATTTTGATATTTTTATCAATACCACAACGATAGATAACACTCCTGTAAGTGTCATTGAAGCTATGGCATTAGGCTTACCAGTAGTTTCAACTAATGTAGGGGGGATTCCTTATTTAATAGCGCATGAAGAAACAGGGCTTTTAGTGGAATCAAAAAATGTTGAGCAGATGGTAGCTAAAATTTTGTTTCTTTTAAATCATGAAAGTGTAGGACAACAATTAACGATAAATGCAAGAGCAATGATTTCAAAATTTGATTTGGAAACCGTAAAACTATCGTGGAAGAAAATTTTAAGTTGATGTGGTATAAAATCATTTTTAAATTAGGTCAAAAGCTGCGAAATCCTTCGTTAAACCAACAGTTACAGTTTTTAAAGACTACTGAAAAATGGAGCTTAAAAGAATTGGAAGCTTATCAACTGCAACAATTAAAAAAATTGGTGAATAATGCGTTCAATCATACTCCTTATTATAAAAATAAGTTGGAAAGTTTAGGAATAACTCCTTCTATGATTACGAGTTTGGCTGATTTGAATAAAATTCCAATCATCACCAAAGAAGAATTGATAACTTATAATAAAGAGCTGCATAGCCAACAAAAATTAAAAAAATATGTGAAGGCAACTACTTCTGGAACTACAGGAAGTACTTTAAACTTTAAAAGAGAAGAGCAAGCAGATTCCTTTAATAGAGCAGCAATTTTTAGAGGATATACTTGGTATCAAGTTCAACCTTGGGAACGTAATGGCTATTTTTGGGGATACAATTTTTCAATGTTCTCACAATTAAAAACCAAGTTTTTAGATGCTTTACAAAATAGGTTTCGTTTATTTAAACTTCAACAACAGGCACTTCAAAGGTTTGCTAAAAAATTAAAAAAAGCACATTTTTTACATGGGTATTCCTCCTTAATTTATGAATTGGCTAAATACATTAATACCCAACAGATAGAAAAACCTGGTTTATTAAAAATGGTAAAGGGAACTTCTGAAAAGATTTATGGCACCTATCAAAATGAAATTGAACAAGCTTTTGGAGTAAAAATGATTAGTGAATATGGTGCAGCAGAAACGGGGATTATTGCTTTTGAATGTCCAAATGGAAATATGCATATCAACATGGAAGGAGTGATTGTTGAAGAATGGAATCATGAAATAGTGGTTACCAATTTACAAATGCAATCATTTCCAATAATCAGGTATCGACTAGGTGATTATATCAAACTAGCTCCAAAAAGTAAAAAATGTGCGTGCGGAATGCAACATCATATCATTGAGGAAGTTACAGGGAGAGTGGGTGAGCTGGTGTATGGAAAAAAAGAAACCTACCCAAGCTTGTATTTTTATTATATTTTTAAAAACTTAGCGAAAACTCATCAACTATTGTTAACCTATCAAGTACATCAAATAAAAAAAGGAGCGTTAATCTTTTTAATTGAACAAACGTTAACAACTGATGAGTTAAGTATTTTAAAAAATGAAATTGGCAACTACTTTAAAAATGATATTGAAATAACCATTAAAACAGCACAAACCATTATTGCTGAAAATGGTAAATTAAAAGGTTTTATATCTACAATTTAAGAAATGAAAGAAGCACTGGTAAGTATTATTATGCCTAACTACAATGCAGCAGCTTTTATAACAGCTAGTATTGAAAGTGTTTTAGCTCAAAGTTATCCGTACTGGGAGTTGATTATAGTGGATGATGCTTCAACGGATGACTCTATAGCTAGTATTGAAAAATTGATAACTAGGGATCTAAGAATAACATTAATTAAACTATCTAAAAACTCTGGTACAGCTGTTGCTAGAAATAAAGCACTTGACATTGCTAAAGGTACGTTTATTGCTTTTTTAGACAGTGATGATCGATGGCATCCAGAGAAGTTAACCATTCAGGTTGGTTTTATGCAACAACAACACTGTGCGTTGTCGTTTACTTCTTACGTTGTTGTAAATGAATTTGGAGATCGCATAAAAGTATTGAAGGCAAAACAACAAGTGAGTTATAATGACTTGCTAAAGAATAATTTTTTAGGCTGTTTAACAGTCATGTATAGCGTACCACACGTAGGTAAAGTATATTTTCCATTATTAAAAAAGCGTCAAGATTGGGCTTTATGGTTGAAAATTACCAAAAACAATAACATTGCAAGAGGTATTGAACAGCCATTGGCGTATTATACCAAAAGAAAGTTGTCTCTTTCTAGTAATAAATTAAAATTGTTAACTTATAATTGGAAAGTATATAGAACATTGGAAAAGCTAAATTTGATACAATCTGCCTTTTACTTTACAAGGCTATTTATGAATAAAATGTTAAAATAATAGCGCTATTTAGTTCTAAGTAGTTATTTTTGTTAAAAATTAACAAGCTAACATGCCCCAAGATACCTTACATTTCAGTATTTCTGAACGTAAACTATACTTGCGTTTTTTTGATGTTATTTTTGCGTTAACAGGATTGTTAGTTGTAAGTTACTATTTCAACTTTCAATATTTTAACATTGCCAGTTCAAAAAATATCTCTTGGATTTTTTTGTTAGCGGTGTACGTTTGGTTTTTTGGTGAAATTTTTGAAATGTACGATTTAAAAGTGGCCAGCGACCAATATTTAACACTTAGAAGTACTTTAATTACTGTAGTATTTACCGTATTGTTTTATGTATTTACACCAATTATTTCTCCTGAACTTCCTCAAAATAGGATACAGATAGTCTATTTTACACTTACCTTATTGTTCGCTATTTTACTGAATAGGTTTTTATACATACAATTTATATTTTCTCCTAGATTTTTAAAGAATATTTTACTAATTGGCAATCGAGATGAAATAGAAAAATTGGTAAATTCAATAACTGATAATGAAGCAATTAAAACAGTTGCCTATATTTCTGAACACCCAATAGATAGTTTAGGTGAAGCGTTGTTTATTTCTAGTACAACTACCAAAATTGAAAAATTAGTACTCACCAAAAATATCAATGAAATTTTGGTATCTGCTAATAACTTAAATTTCATTAAAGGAGCAATCAATAAACAGTTAATTGATTTGTTTGAAAAAGGAATGAGTATTAAAAATTTTGATAGCTTTTTAGAAGAAGAAACATTGAGAGTTTCAGAAAATCAACTAAACCCTAATTTTTATAATTATTTTACCTTTAGTAAAAGTCATCAAAATAACTTGTATTTAGCATTTAGACGTATATTAGATGTAGTATGTGCCTTGGTGGGGATTGTTTTTTTTATAGCCTTAACACCTTTAGTAGCTTTGGGGAATTTGATGGCAAATAGAGGAAGTTTATTGTACAAACAAACTAGAGTTGGAAAACGAGGTAGAGAATTTAAGATTATTAAATTTAGGTCTATGGTGGTTGATGCAGAAAAAAATGGTGCTGAATGGGCACAAAAAAATGATGTTAGAGTGACTCGTTTTGGTCGTTTATTACGAAAAACACGATTGGATGAAGTTCCTCAGTTTATCAATGTATTTAAAGGAGAAATGAGTTTGATAGGACCTCGACCTGAACGACCAGAATTTGTAACACAATTAGAAAACGAAATTCCGTTTTATTCCATTAGACATGTGATTAAACCAGGTTTAACAGGATGGGCTCAAGTAATGCACCCATATGCGAGTTCTGTAGATGATCAGCAAAAAAAATTAATGTACGATTTGTACTATATAAAAGAACGTAATTTATTGCTAGATTTTAGAATAGTGATAAAAACCATTAGTACGGTGTTATTTTTTAGAGGGACTTAAAATTGTTTGTGTCTAATTTTTAGCGTTTTACGATGCGTTTACTCTGCTCTTTTTAAAACTTTACAGTGAAGCAATCGCAAAAGTTTGCTTCGTTGTTTTTAACTTCTCGCAAAGACGTATCAAACCGTTATTGCAAACAAAATGAAGCAGTTTACCAAATAGTACCTCCAAACAATATCTGAAAATTAACACGTTATTAATTACGTTCACCCTCACAAATAAATAATGCTTGTTAGTTCAAACGATAACTTAAATAACTATATCTAACAGCTAATGCTAGTATGAAGGGTAACAAAGCACTATTAAAGACTTGAATTTTTAATATCCAAGTGATACCCATACCCAGTAATAAAAGTAGTAAAAACAAGATGTAAAACTGTAACCACGTAGGTATTTTTGATTTTAAAAAATAAAAAGCAATAATACTATTAGGTGCAAAAGCCCATAAAAAATTTAAATTTTTATAGGTAGCTGTATGGCTAGTAGCAAACCATAGTAATAAAACAACTATTCCAATAATTCCAGTACTAAAAAAAAGTAAAAAATCTAAGTACTTAGAACGGGATTGGTTTTTATAGTTTTTGAAAGTGATAAAAAGAATACCGATGCTTAACAATATAAAAACAATCAAAGGTTGAAAGAACAATGTTTCTTTTTTAGAGTTATTTTCATTTAAAATAGTAGTAGTTTTTTTTACTAAAGGCTCTTGATGGTCATTTTTTTGGATGCTCGCGTTGTTGAAAGCTTGAAAAATATAATCTGGTAAAAATTTATAATCATCTTTGGTTGCTTTATCATCAATAACTGACCCTAATGCCAAATCTATTCCAAATTTACCCCATTTGTAATTTGCTTTGGTGTAATCTGCAATCAAATCTCTATGCGATTTTTGTGTAGTGATATGTTGGTTGCTAAAAACAATTTTATCCTTTAAAACAGTGGTAAGTACTTCTTCAATTTTAGTGGAGCAATTATCATAAAAAAAGTCGTATTGATAGTCTCTATTTTCAGGTTTAGCGTTTTGTTCCAAAAAATTAAAAACAGCTTGTACTTCGTTTGGTGTTAAATTGAGTTCTTGTGTTTTTACCCACCTATTTTCGTATCGATATACTTGTAAAAAGTAATTAAAACGAGTGGTTGATAAAAAGTAGGTTAATTTTCCTTTGGCAAAATTTAAATAAAAATTAGGCGCATTAAAATCGAACGTACCATAATTGTATATTTTATCAAAACCAATTAAAGGGTCATAAACTCTAAATGCACTATGACCAAATGCTGTAAATAGCTCTGAACCAGGTCCACACGTTACCACACTCACCGTTGCTTTGTCTGAAAGCTTATTTTGTGCAGTACTGTTTATGATAAAACAACACAGGAGGCTAAAAATAAATACATATTTTTTCATTATAATTAGTTAAGAGAGTCTATTGCTTGTTAGTGAATGAATTTAAATGTTACTACTTACTTTTTTAAAGTATAAGTATGATTTTAAAGTTACGAATGTAAAAAAACTTTAGAAGTTATGTTTTAAATTTAAGAAATAATATGTTGTATAAATTCAAAAATTCGATGTTCACTCCAATATAATTTAGTTTTACCAAGAGCAGTGTTGAAACCAACATGTCCGCCATAAGTTGGGGTTTCTAAGCTTAAATAAGCGTGTTTGTTCGCCAATGCAAATGGATAACAATTTTCAGATAAAAAGGTATCATCCAAAGCATTGATTAAAAGCGTTGGCTTTTGTATAGTTGGAATAAAGTGAATGGAACTAGATTGCGCGTAATAATCTTGTGCATTTTTAAATCCAAACACTGGCGCAGTAACAGCATTATCAAATTCCATAAAATTATTAGCTTTCAATATCGCTTCTTTATTTAAAATATTGTGAGGAAATTTTTTTAGTTTTTGAAGTGATTTACTTTTTAAACTTCTTAAAAAGCGCTTTAAATAAATCCTGTTTTCCCACTTTGACAAGGCTAAAGAAGAACCTTCCAAATTACAAGGCGTTGAAATAGCAACAGCTCCTTTAATTTCGGAAGGAATATTTTGAGTTTCTCCCATGTATTTTAAGGTGATATTTCCTCCCATACTATAGCCTAATAATAAAATATTTGTATAAGAATACTTGTTTAATACATGATGAATAATAGCGTTTACATCATCTGTTTTTCCGCTGTTATAAGAATATAAATTCAAATTATCTTCACCGCTACAACCTCTAAAATTAACGGCTAAACAATCTATTGCTTTTGAATTTAAATAATTGACTACCGAAACTATATATTTAGATTGTGAGCTTCCTTCGAGACCGTGCAAGGCAATTACCAAAGTTTTGGAACCTACAGTAGAAAAATCTAAGTCTAAAAAATCATTGTCAGGTGTTGGTATTCGTTCTCTACGGTAGGCAATTTGACCTTTTATAAATAAGGTTTTATAAATAGTGTTGAAATGGGTGTTTTTAAAATAAAAAGGAGGAGTATAAGACGATTTAATGATGGGCATTTAAAAGTTTTTAAAAATTTAAATATAATTAAATCTTATTAAATAAATAGTTTATTAAATTTACGAAAATTTAACTTTATGATCTATAAAAATCACCTTCCCAATGTTCTTACCTTACTTAATTTATTATCAGGAACTATTGCTGCTATTTTTGCAGTAGAAGGGGAGTTAATTTTGGCTGCTTATTTTGTGTTTTTAGGAATATTTTTTGATTTTTTTGATGGATTTGCAGCACGATTATTAAAAGTTCAAGGCGAGTTAGGAAAACAATTAGACTCATTAGCAGATGTAGTTACGAGTGGGGTGGTGCCAGGTATTGTGATGTTTCAACTATTAAAAACGAAAAATAGTTTAGAAATTTTTAATACAGAAATTATATCTTGGAAAACTTCAGAGGTTGAACTTTTGCCATACGTAGGTTTGTTAATTACATTGGCAGCAGCTTACAGATTAGCAAAATTTAATATTGATGAACGTCAAACAACTTCTTTTATAGGTTTACCAACACCAGCAGCAGCTTTAGTTGTATTATCGTTACCATTAATTTTAACCTATAGTTCTTTAGAATTTGCTGTAAATTTAATTGAAAATAAGTGGTTTTTAATAGTACTTACCTTTTTACTAAGTTTTTTAATGAATGCTGAGATTCCGTTATTTTCTTTAAAGTTTAAAGATTATACTTGGAAATCTAATAAAGTTAAGTATGTATTTGTAGGTTTTACAGCAGTATTATGTGTGTTTTTTCAATTTGTAGCCATCCCTATGGTTATTTTATTATACGTATTAATGGCAGTACTTTTTAAGGATGCTACTAATTAGAAAATTGAAGTTTGCGTTTCGGTAGTAAACAATTCTAAAAATTGAACTCCTTTGGTTGAATTTCCTTTTTTATTTAATTTTGGACTCCATACAGCAATGCTATATTTATGAGGGTAAATGGCAATAATGCCTCCACCAACACCGCTTTTGCCTGGTAAGCCTACTTTAAAAGCAAATTCTCCAGCTTCATCATAAAACCCACAAGATTGCATAATAGCATTGATTCTTTTGGATTTACTTTTGGAGATAATTTTTTCTTGAGTAGCAGGGCAAATGCCATGATTGGCTAAAAACAAAAATGTTTGAGAAAGTTCTTGGCACGTCATTTCAATAGAACATAAATTGAAATAAAAATCCATAATTTCATCAATATCGTTATGGATATTGTTATAGGCTTTCATTAAATTTACCAAAGCAGTATTTCGATATCCTGTTAATTTTTCAGATTCAGCAATTCTAGGACAATAATCAATGGTTTCAATTCCAGAAACTTTTCGTACAAATTCAATAAAATCTTTTTTTGGGTTTTTTAAATGAGAAATCAAGACATCACAAATAACAATAGCGCCTGAATTGATTAGTGGATTTCTAGGAATACCACCATCTAGTTCTAATTGAGCCAATGAATTAAAGGAAGTTCCTGAAGGTTCAACACCTACACGTTTCCATAAATGATTGTTTTCTAATTTAAAAGCTAAAACTAAAGACAATACTTTGGCAATACTTTGGATAGAAAATTTTTCATGAGCATCTCCAAAACTGTATTGCTTATTTTTTATTGTGGTTAGATGAATTCCAAATTTATGAGGATCTACCAAACGAAGCTCAGAAATATAATCTGCAACTTCGCCACAGTTATTGAAATTTTCTAACTGCTTAACAACTCTAGCTATTATAGGTTTATAATTCATAGCTGTTGAATTATTTTATGATGAAAACTTTTTCTTTTTAAGTTCAAAGTCTTTTCCTAAATAAACACGTCTAACAGTTTCATCTTCAGCAAGTTCTTGAGGAGTTCCTTCTTTTAAAATACCTCCTTCAAACATTAAGTAAGTTTTATCTGTAATGGCAAGAGTTTCTTGAACATTGTGGTCGGTAATTAAAATACCAATGTTTCTATCTTTTAAGTGTGCTACAATACTTTGAATATCTTCTACGGCAATGGGGTCAACACCAGCAAAAGGTTCATCTAATAAAATAAATTTTGGGTCGGAAGCCAAGGCACGAGCAATTTCTGTTCTACGTCGTTCTCCACCTGAAAGTAAATCACCGCGATTGGTACGTACATGACCTAAGCTAAATTCTTCAATTAGAGATTCTAATTTTTTCTTTTGTTCAATTTTTGAAAGGTCGGTAAATTGTAATACGGACATAATATTGTCTTCTACCGATAATTTTCTAAAAACAGAGGCTTCTTGTGCTAAATATCCAACCCCTTGTTGTGCTCTTTTATGCATTGGAAAATCGGTAATCTCTTTATCATTTAAAAAAATGCTTCCTTCATTGGGTTTAATCATACCAACAATCATATAAAAGGAGGTTGTTTTACCTGCTCCATTAGGTCCGAGCAACCCTACTATTTGTCCTTGTTCTACCTCTAATGAAATGCCTTTCACTACATAGCGACTCCCATATTTTTTTTTAATATTTTCGGCTCTTAATATCATTGTTGTTTTACTTTTTAGCGATTTGTATGATTGTACTCTAATGCTTCCCAAAACTCATAAGCCCTTCTTAAATGTGGAATTACAATGGTTCCACCTACCAAAGTAGCAATAGAGAGTGTTTCCATCACTTCTTCTTTAGAAGCTCCTTGTTTAAAAGCCGTTTCTAGATGGTATTTTATGCAGTCATCACAACGAAGTACTGCAGATGCTACCAAGCCTAGTAATTCTTTTGTTTTAACGTCTAAATGACCACTTTTGTAAGCATTGGTATCTAAATTAAATATTCTTTTGATAACTTTATTGTCATCAGATAAAATTTTATCGTTCATTTTTTGACGATAAGCATTGAATTCTTCTATTTGATTAGGCATTTTCTTGTTCTCTTTTACGTTCACGTTTTAGTACTATTTTTGAGATATATATACTCACTTCATACAACAATAAAATAGGGATAGCTACAATTATTTGACTAATGATATCAGGTGGTGTAATAACCGCAGCTAAAATTAGTACTAATACCAAGGCATGTTTTCTATATTTTCTTAAAAATTCTGGAGTAATCAAGCCCATTTTGGTTAAAAAGTACATAATAATTGGCAATTCAAAAATTAAGCCAGAAGCTAGTGTTGAGGATCTTACCAAAGCAATATAAGAACCAATTTTTATGTTTCTTTCTACCATATCACTGATGGAATAATTTCCTAAAAAGTTCACTGAAAGCGGTGTAACTACATAGTATCCAAATAATACTCCAATGAAAAATAAAAAAGAGGAAATAATGATAAAGCTTTTAGCTCCTTTACGTTCTTTTTCATACAAACCAGGGCTAATAAATTTCCAAAATTCCCAAATAATAAATGGAAAGGCAATAATAAAACCTGCTGTAATTGAAGTCCATATATGCACACTAAACTGTTCAGCCATTGCTAAACTTTGAAACGTAAAAGGAATATCATCAATACACAAACCATCGGTTCCAAAGAATTTAGACACCTTACAAAAGAATTGGTAGGTGAAAAAATCAGCATTTTTAGGTGCAAAGATAATTTTGTTAAAAATAAAATCTTTCATTAAAAAAGCAATAATAGCAACCAACATTACTGCAAAAGTTGAACGTACTAAATGCCATCTTAACTCTTCAACATGGTCTAAAAACGACATGTCTTTTTCTTCTTTTTTTGCCATTTTAAAAAATTCCTTCTTTTAATAAATCATGCAAATGTACAACTCCTACATATTTTAAATCATCCACAACTAATATTTGTGTAATATTATTTGATTCCATCGTTTCTAAAGCTTCGATTGCCATGGCATCTACTTGAATTGTTTTAGGACTTTTACTCATAATATCACAAGCTGTTAATTTACTAATATCTGTATTGTCTTTTAACATTCTTCTTAAATCACCATCGGTGATGATACCAACAATTTTATTATTTTCTATAACTGCTGTAGTACCTAAACGCTTTTTTGAAATTTCAATAATAACATCTTTAATTGGAGTTGAAGGTTGTACTTGAGGGAGTTCATTTTTATCAATTAAATCATGAACTCTTAAATATAATTTTTTACCCAAAGCTCCACCTGGATGATATTTAGCAAAATCTTTACTTGAAAAATTATTTAATTCTAACAAGCACACTGCCAACGCATCACCAATTACCAATTGTGCTGTAGTACTTGTTGTAGGAGCAAGGTTATTAGGACAGGCTTCTTTTTCAACAAATGAGTTTAAAACAAAGTTGGAGTTTGTGCCTAAATAAGAACTGATGTTTCCAGTAATGGCTATGATTTTGTTCCCGTAATTTTTAATTAATGGTACTAAAACTTTAATTTCAGGGGTATTCCCGCTTTTAGAGATACATATTACTACATCATTTTTTTGAATAGTTCCTAAATCTCCGTGGATAGCATCTGCAGCGTGCATAAAAATTGCAGGTGTTCCAGTAGAGTTAAAAGTAGCCACAATTTTTTGAGCAATAATAGCACTTTTCCCAATACCGGTAATAATAACTCTTCCTTTAGACTCTTGAATAAAATTTACTGCATTTTCAAAATCTTCCGTTAAAAAATTTATTAAATTCGCAATTGCTTTACTTTCGGCTTTAATTGTTTGTTTAGCAGTCTCAATAATTGTACTTTTATTTTTCAATTGATTTAGGTTTTCTATTAAAAAAATGTTTTATCTTTATTAGCTAACAAAAATAAATTTATTTAATTAGAAATTGAATAAACTGCCGAAAAAAAAGCAAAAGTCAGAAATTTGTAAAATTAAATATTCACTAAAAATTAAAAATAGTTTAAATTCTAAAATAGAAACAACTATACAGAAAAGACCATGAATAGTAAAGAAGTTGATTTACACAAGGCTTTGAAAAAGTACTTTGGATTTAATAATTTTAAAGGTTTACAAGAAGATGTTATTACAAGTATCATTCAAGGAAGTGATACTTTTGTTATTATGCCTACCGGAGGGGGAAAATCTTTATGTTATCAGTTACCGGCATTAGTAAAAGATGGAACTGCTATAGTAGTTTCACCATTAATTGCCTTGATGAAAAATCAGGTTGATGCCATACGAGGAATTTCAGACAACAAAGGAATAGCGCATGTATTAAATTCTTCGTTAAATAAAACTGAAGTAGCGCAAGTGAAAAGTGATATTGAAAATGGGATTACTAAATTATTATACGTTGCCCCAGAATCACTTATAAAAGAGGAATATATAGATTTTTTAAAATCTCAAAACATTTCATTTGTAGCCATTGATGAAGCGCATTGTATTTCAGAATGGGGACATGATTTTAGACCAGAATATCGTAATTTAAGAGCTATTATTGAAAAGATTGATAATGTTCCTTTAATTGGACTTACTGCTACAGCTACCCAAAAAGTACAAGATGATATTATAAAAACGCTGGGAATGTCTAATGCTAAAACATTTAAAGCATCATTTAACAGACCCAATTTATTTTATGATGTACGTCCTAAAACAAAAAACATTGAAGGAGATATTATTAGGTTTATTAGACAGCATACCGGTAAATCTGGAATTATCTATTGTTTAAGTCGTAAAAAAGTTGAAGAGATTGCTCAATTATTACAAGTAAATGGCATAAAAGCAGTGCCTTATCATGCGGGTTTAGATGCCAAAACAAGAGCCAAGCATCAAGATATGTTTTTAATGGAAGATGTAGATGTGGTAGTAGCTACCATTGCTTTTGGTATGGGAATAGACAAGCCAGATGTGCGTTTTGTAATTCATCATGACATTCCTAAAAGTTTGGAAAGTTATTACCAAGAAACAGGTAGAGCAGGACGTGATGGTGGTGAAGGGTATTGTTTGGCGTATTATGCTTATAAAGACATTGAAAAATTAGAAAAATTCTTATCTGGAAAACCTATAGCTGAACAAGAAATAGGAAACGCTTTGCTACAAGAAGTGGTGGGTTATGCAGAAACCTCCATGTCTCGAAGAAAATATTTGCTTCATTATTTTGGAGAAGATTTTGATGAAGTAAATGGTTTAGGTGCTGAGATGGATGATAATGTTAAAAACCCTAAGAAAAAACATGAAGCCAAGGATGAACTTAAAAAATTATTAGAGGTAGTTCGTGATACCAATCAAAAATACAAAGCTAAAGAATTGGTAAATACTTTAATAGGAAAGGTAAATGCACTTTTAAAATCGCATAAAACAGATACACAACCATTTTTTGGTTCTGGAAAAAACCATGAAGGTTTTTATTGGATGGCTTTAATTAGACAAGCACTAGTAGCTGGTTATATTAGAAAAGAAATTGAACAATACGGAGTTGTTAAAATAACGGACAAAGGATTGGATTATATTAAAAATCCAGTTTCATTTTTAATGACCGAAGATCATCAATATGAAGAAGATGATACTACAAATGTTGTTACTAATGAAAAAGGAGGAGGAGCCGCTGCCGATGAAACTTTAGTTAAGTTATTAAAAGATTTACAGAAATCTGTTGCTAAAAAACATGGAGTACCTCCATACGCAGTTTTTCAAGAAATGTCTTTAGAAGATATGGCTTTAAAATATCCAATTACCATGGATGAACTCAAGAATATTTATGGTGTGGGTGAGGGAAAAGCTAGTAAATTTGGAAAGCCTTTTATTCAGCTGATTTCTAAATACGTTGAAGAAAACGATGTAATGAGACCTGATGATTTTGTAGTTAAAAGTACGGGTGTAAATTCTGGACTTAAGCTATTTATTATTCAAAATACAGATCGTAAAATTCCATTGCAAGATATCGCTAAATCTAAAGGTTTAACATTTAGTGAATTAATTGAAGAAATGCAACGCATTGTGTATAGTGGTACTAAAATTAATATTGATTATTGTATAGATGAATTGTTAGATGAAGATCAACAAGAAGAAATTTTTGAGTATTTTATGGAATCTGAAAATGATAGAATTCAAGATGCTTTAGATGAATTTGATGGGGAATATGATGATGAAGAACTTCGTTTAATGAGAATTAAGTTCATTAGTCAAGTAGCAAATTAAAATTGAATTTATTATTTGCATAGAATTATGAGTTATAGCTAATATTCTACAGAGTTTAATTCATTAATTCACTATTTTTTTAGCAATTTTAAAATTAAGTTTTAAATTTTATAAAATATACCAAGCCCTTTATTTTGAGGGCTTTTTTAGTGTTCCTATATAGAATTAATGGTAAATTTACGCATTTTTAAAAATTAATTTAACTTAGAATGAGCGCTCTAAAATCAATAAAACAATCAAATTTTTTACAACAAAGACGCTATGAAGCTATCCTGTTTTTAGCAGTATTTTTTGGAATATTTGGATACATAGGCACCACAATGGGTGTAACAAATATGCTCAATACAATTATGAACACTGCATGGGATTTATTAATGAACACCGTGTTTTATATTATGGGAATTACGGTATTGTCTGGAGCATTAGGGAAACTATTAATTGAATTTGGAGTTGTGCGTTTGCTTGAAATAATTTTAGCACCATTAATGAGACCTTTATTTAATTTACCAGGCGTAGCTTCATTGGCAGGGGTGTTAACTTTTTTATCGGATAATCCAGCCATTATAAGTTTATCTAACGATAAAAGTTTTAATAAATATTTTAAAAAAGTTGAATTAATTTCACTAACAAATTTTGGAACAGCCTTTGGAATGGGGTTGATAGTGATTACCTTTATGTCTACTTTAAAGATACCAGGTAATACTGAAAATTTATTTTTAGCAGCCATGATTGGTCTTTTTGGAGCCATCACAGGAGCTATTATTTCTACTAGGTTAATGCAATTTTTAATTAAAAATAAAATTGGTCAAACTTCAACTGATGAAACAGTTGAGTTAGATGAAACAATCAGTTTTAAATCTGAAGGAGGTGTATTTATAAGATTTTTAAATTCAATTTTAGATGGAGGAAAATCAGGAGTTAATCTAGGACTAGCAATTATACCAGGCGTGTTGATAATTTCTACCATGGTAATGATGCTTACTTTTGGAGTTAAAGATGCCGCAATTGGCTACCAAGGTCTTGCGTATGAGGGAGTACCATTACTACCTGAACTAGCTGGTAAAATTTGGTGGCTTTTTGAAGGGTTATTTGGATTTGAAAGTCCTGAATTAATAGCATTTCCAATAACCTCATTAGGTGCTGTTGGAGCTTCTCTATCTTTAGTAAAAGCATTTATAGCAGATGGGATTGTAACAGGAGATACTATCGCTGTATTTACTGCAATGGGAATGTGTTGGAGTGGTTACTTAAGCACCCATACAGCAATGTTAGATACTTTGAAATTTAGAGAGCTAACTTCAAAAGCACTTTTATCACACA
Source organism: uncultured Lutibacter sp. (assembly GCF_947493565.1). GTDB lineage: Bacteria > Bacteroidota > Bacteroidia > Flavobacteriales > Flavobacteriaceae > Lutibacter > Lutibacter aestuarii. Next base: position 291,922 of record NZ_CANLRG010000001.1, read on the forward strand.
CCATTGGTGGTATTTTTGCAGGGGTAGTTGCTCATTATTGTTATACTGCAGTTTACTATTTTATTTAATTATGCCAAATATGCCACAAGCATTCCTATAATAATTGAAATAAATTTGAGTAAATTAAATTTGTGGTCTTTAGATGTTTCAAATAAAATAATAGTTGAAATATGTAAGAAAATTCCAATAATTATAGCTGTAATTTCAGTTTTATAAGTAATTAATAATGAAATATTTTCTCCAGCCAAACTACCTAATGGAGACATCAATGAAAAGGCCAGTAAAAAAAGTACGGCTTTATTTTTAGCAATTCCAGATTTGACAAAGAAAGTTCCTAAAATAATTGCTATTGGAACTTTATGTACTACAATGGCCCATAGTAAATGTTCATGATGGTGGTTATGTGCTAAAGGAATACCTTCCATAAAAGCGTGTAAGCAAATGCTTACAAATAAAGCCCAAGGAAAGGTCATATTTTCTTGAATGTGAATATGACCATGTTCAGCACCTTTTGAAAAGAAATCTAAGATTAACTGTAATAATAAGCCTAATAGAATATAAAGTCCTACATTGACATTGCCAATATTGTAAACTTCAGGAAATAAATGAAGAATAGTAATTGAAAGTAAATAGGCTCCACTAAAAGCCAATAAAAGTTGTACTGTTTTTGCGCTAGGTTTTAAGCCAAAAACAATACTAATTCCTATTAAAACCGATAAAATTAATGCGATATATGTCATTCTAAAACTAAAATTAAGCGATCAGAAGTTTCTTCATTGAAATTTGTTAATTGGTAATCTCCAAAGGTATGTTTAATTTTAAAATTTACAGAATTGAGATAGGTATTTATTTTTGTTAAATCTAAATTTTTAACTTTTTCAAAATAGGTGTGCTGCTTTCCATCAGCTATAAAATTAATTTCCTTAACAATAAAATTATTTTCAACATAACGAGTAATATTGAAAGTAATACCTTCAATAGTTTGACTTTCTTGAGGAATTAAATTGGCAATTACCTTTTTCGAGTTCATAAAATCGATGATAGCAACACCATTATTTTTTAACCCGTTTTTTATATTTTTTAATACGGTAATGTCTTCGTTATCATCTTCAAAAAAACCAAAACTTGTAAACAAGTTTAAGATAGCATCATATGTTCTAGTGAAAGGATTGCGCATGTCATGTTCAATAAATTTCAAACTTTCATTTTCAAACTTTTTGGCTTGTTGTATGCTATTTTTAGATAAATCGGCGCCTATAACATCAAATCCCAGTGAGTTAAGATAAATGGAGTGTCTACCTTTTCCACAAGCCAAATCTAACACTAAATCACCTTTTTTTAGATTTAAATAGTTTACTAAGTTTTGCATAAATTCCTGAGCTTCGGAATCATTTCTATGTTTATATAAAATGTGGTAATAGCTAGTGTTGAACCACGAAGCAAACCATTCTTTGTTTTTCGTCATAATTAAATAAATAGCTACAAAAATAAGGAATTGAATGAATTGATTGAGGTTTTGAAGCGTTGTTTATAAGATAAATTTTCAATTATAGGGTATTTAATAAGCTATCATTTTAAATTTAAGTACTTTTGCACCAAAGTAAAATTGAAGAAATGAGTCATAATTTTAAGATGGTTGCCACAACGATATTTGGGTTAGAAGAAGTTTTAGCTACTGAATTGAGAAATTTAGGTGCGCAACATGTAGAAATTGGAATTAGAAACGTTTCATTTTCTGGAGATAAAGGTTTTATGTATAAGGCTAATATGGCATTGCGTACTGCCATTAGAATTTTAAAACCTATCAAACGTTTTAAAGTTTTTGATGAAGATGATTTGTATAAAAAAATACAACAAATAGATTGGGAACGTATTATGAATGTAGATAGCACCTTTGCAATTGGTGCTGTAGTGAATTCTAAAAATTTTACTACCAATTCACATTATATTTCTTTAAAATCTAAAGATGCCATAGCAGATTATTTTAGACATAAATACCATAAAAGACCTAATGTAGATGTAAAACACCCTGATGTTAAAATACATGTGCATATTCAAAAAGATTTATGCAGCGTTTCTTTAGATAGTTCAGGAGATTCTTTACACAAGCGAGGGTATAGAAACTTAACCAATATTGCACCTATTAATGAAGTGTTGGCAGCAGGATTAGTGTTGCTATCAGGTTACACAGGAGATTGTAACTTTATAGATCCGATGTGTGGTTCAGGAACTATTTTAATTGAAGCTGCAATGATTGCAAATAACATTCCTGCCAATATTAATAGGAAAGAATTTGGTTTTGAAAAATGGAGTGATTATGACGAAGATTTATTTTTTACAATCCAAGATTCTTTGTTGAAAAAAATTAGAAGTTGTCATTTTAAAATTATGGGCTTTGATAAAGCACCATCAGCGGTTAGAAAAGCTAAGAAAAATATTGAAAATGCCAATTTAACTGATTTTGTTGGTGTACATCATGTTAATTTTTTCAATTCTGTAAAAGAAGTATTTGGTCCAACAACTATTTTATTTAATCCTCCATATGGAGAACGCTTAGATATAGATATTCAAGAGTTTTATAAAAAAATAGGAGACACTTTAAAAAATGGATATCCTGATTCTACGGTGTGGTTTATTACCTCTAATTTAGAAGGGTTAAAATATGTTGGTTTAAGAACTTCTAAAAAAATACCTTTAAAAAATGGTGATTTAGATTGTCGTTTTGTACGTTATGATATGTATGAAGGAAGTAGAAAAACAAAAAAAGCTTCACAATAATGTGAAGCTTTAATTTTAACTAACAATTCAATTAGTTATCCTCTTCTTTTTCTTGTATTATCTGATCTTTGTTCTCTTTTAACAGCGTCTCTTTTTTTATTTACAGCTGTACCTTTTCTATTTTTTACGGTTACAGATTTTCTAGTTTTAACTGTTTTATCTCCAGTTTGTTTTTGTTTAACGGTATTTCTTCTTTCTACTACTCTTTTAGGGGTTTTATCAGTTTTTATACGTCTATCTATTTTTGTTGGAGCATTAGCTTTTGAACGTTTTTCAACAGTATATGCTCTATTAGTTTGACTTCGAGTAGCTGTATTATTTCTCTTATAATTTTTAGCTGTTTTTTTTCCTGTAGAACGATTTATTGAATTATTGCGAGTGTTTTTATTTCTATAAACTTGATCATTAGTTCTAGTATTTTTTCTTTCAACTTTTGCTATGTTATCACTTCTTCTTTTAGGAATATTTGTTGTAGCTACACGTTGTCTAGTATTGTAAGTGTCACGTTTTTTATAAGAGTATCTATTGTTGTATTTATTGTAATATTTATTTCTTGAATGATCTCTATAATATTTATGTCGTATAGGTTTGTAATGTGTTCTATAAGGTTTATAACTTACAATTCTAAAATCAAATAAAGGTCTAGAAAAATAATCATGGTATGGATGATACACATAATGTCTGTTGTATCTATTAATGTAACCCGAATAGTTTACATAGTGTCCATAGCGATCATAGTGTACATATAACCTACCTAATCTAACGAGTCTACCATAATTGTAATCAATATCGATGTTTCCGATTTGAGTAACACGACCGTAATAATCGTAATAAATTGGAATATTTTCAATTTGAATGATGGCTCCATAATTATCATACTGTACATAGGCATCATAGTTGTAACCAGAGTTGAAACTTATATTTACACCGTTTCCTTGATAGCCAAAGCTAACTCCTCTTCTAGGGTTGATGTAAAAATCAAATTCACCATTTTGAAAAACAGCAAATGTTACACCACTTTCTACAAAAGTAAATGAATCTCCGTAGTTATTGTAATAAGGATTTAAAGTAGTCGTATTTTTAGTTGTTGTTGAAGCAATTGCACCAAAACTTACCAATACAAATGTTGCGAATATTAATAATTTGTTTTTCATAATTGGGAATTTTAAATGTTAATACTAAAATTTGTTGGTTAGCATTATACAAACTCAACAATACAAACAACGTGCCAAAAAAATAAAAATAGACGTATGCAATTGTATATCAGATATTTAAATAAATTTAATGGAATTTATGGAATTTAACGTTGTTTAAAATTTCAAATAATTAATTTTGTGTGAATCAATTTTAATAAACAAAAAAGTATATTATTCATTATATAAGTGTCATATTGCCCATTCCTTTGCAAAAGTTATTTACTTATAAAATAACAGTTGCAGAAGTTTCTTTTTTAAAAAAAGGGATGCGTGTGGCAGTAGAATTTGGAAAGTCTAAAATTTACACAGCTTTAGTTTATAAGATTCATACAGAAGCACCTGTAGGGTATGAAGCCAAAGATATTTATCAAATTTTAGATGAAATACCTATTGTTAATGAAACCCAAATAACGCATTGGGAATGGATTGCCAACTATTATATGTGTTCTTTAGGTGAAGTATTTAGAGCAGCTTTACCATCTGCTTTTTTATTAGAAAGTGAAACCGCTATTTTATTGCAGCAAGGTTTTATTGATGAAAAATCACTTACAAATGAAGAGTTTTTAGTATTTGAAGCGTTGCAACATCAGCCGCAGTTATCCATTCACCAAATTATTCAAATTCTAGATAAAAAAAAGGTGTTTCCAATCATTAAACAATTGATTGAAAAAAAGGTAATTGTTGTTAAGGAGCAAATTTATGAACAATATAAGCCTAAGTTGGTTAAATATATTCAACTTACAAAAGAGTGGGAAGCTGCCGATAAACTTTTAGAACTATTAAACGAATTAGGAAGAGCAAAAAAACAGCGCGATGTTATTTTAACTTATTTTCAATTAAAAGCGCAAAAAAAACCAATAAAAGCATCTGAACTTCAAGAGCAATCAAATGGTTCTACAGCAGTTATAAAATCTTTAATAGATAAACATATTTTATCTTATTATTATATTCAAAAAGACCGAATCACTTTTAATGGTAAATCTTCTGAAATAAAAGAACTAACCATTCATCAACAAAAGGCATTTGAAGCAATTGAATCAACTTTTAAAACCAAACAAGTTGCTTTATTAAAAGGGGTAACAAGTAGCGGTAAAACAGAAATATATGTTAAATTAATTAAACAATTACTTGAAAATAATAAGCAGGTATTATTTTTATTACCAGAAATTGCTTTAACTACGCAGCTTATAGAACGATTGCAACATTATTTTGGAGAATACTTATCTGTTTTTCATTCCAAATATTCAATGAATGAGAGGGTAGAAGTTTGGAATAATGTTTTAGAAAGTAAAGCAAAAGCGCAATTAATTTTAGGAGCACGTTCGAGTTTATTTTTACCTTTTTCAAATTTAGGGTTGATTATTGTTGACGAAGAGCATGAGCCTTCTTTCAAACAATATGATCCAGCTCCAAGATATCATGCAAGAGATGCTGCTATTGTTTTAGCGCATCAACACAAAGCAAAAGTAATATTGGGTTCTGCCACCCCAAGTATTGAATCGTATTACAATGCAACGCAACAAAAATATGGATTAGTTACACTTGATAGACGCTATGGTGATGTTTTATTGCCTGAAATTGAATTGGTGGATATCAAAGAAAAATATAGAAAAAAAAGAATGACGGGTCATTTTTCTGATAGATTGTTAGAAATGATTTCTGAAGCTTTAAATGAAAAAGAACAAGTAATTTTATTTCAAAACAGACGTGGTTTTGCACCTGTAGTGGAGTGTGAAACTTGTGGCGTTTCTCCACAGTGTCCACAATGTGATGTTAGTTTGACTTTCCATAGTTTTAGAAAAGAGTTGCGTTGTCATTATTGCGGTTATAGGCAAACAATGCCTCATAATTGTGGTGCGTGTGGGAGTGAAAAGTTAAACACCAAAGGATTTGGAACTGAGCAAATAGAGTTGGAGCTACACCAACTTTTTCCTGACGCCAATATAGGTAGAATGGATTTAGATACTACAAGAGGAAAATATGGTTATCAAAAAATATTAGGACAATTTCAAGCTCAAGAAATTGATATTTTAGTAGGGACTCAAATGCTTTCAAAAGGCTTAGATTTTGCAAATGTATCGTTAGTTGGAATTATGAATGCTGATACCATGTTGAACTTTCCAGATTTTAGAGCACACGAACGCAGCTATCAACTTATGGTTCAAGTGGCAGGTAGGGCAGGACGTGCAAACAAAAGAGGAAAAGTGGCTATTCAAACATTTAATCCGTATCATCAAATTTTGCAACAAGTTTCTACCAACGCATATGCAGAAATGTATAAAGAACAATTGGATGAGCGTTGGCAATACCATTACCCTCCTTTTTACAGAATTATAAAAATTGCACTAAGGCATAAAGATTTTAATAGAGTTGAAGAAGGTGCTCATTGGTTAGGAAAGTCGTTAACAGGTATTTTTAAGGAGCAGGTTTTAGGACCAACAACTCCAGCAATTTCAAAAATCAGAAATTACTACATACGACATATTATAGTTAAAATTCCTCAAAATCAACATTTAGAACTCACAAAAAAAAATATAATACGAGTAAAAAATGCCTTTCAAGCCATTAAAGAATTTCGTTCCATAAAATTAAATATTGATGTTGATAATTATTAAATTTTATATGAAAATTTTAAATAAAATTTGGAAGGATGTCATAAAGGAAATTCAAAATAAGATTTTAAATCAAAATTTATTGTCAATTAAGTAAATAACAGTATATTTGCAGCCTTAAAAGTAAAACTTAAATATTTAATTATGAATCATTACGAAACTGTTTTCATTTTGAATCCCGTTTTATCTGACACTCAGATAAAGGAAACAGTAAAGAAGTTTGAAGACTATCTTGTTTCTAAAGGTGCCGAAATGATCGCTAAAGAAGATTGGGGGCTTAAAAAATTAGCTTACACAATCCAAAACAAAAAAAGTGGTTTTTACCACTTATTCGAATACAAAGTTGCTGGAGAAGTAATTGCACCATTCGAACTTGAATTTAGAAGAGATGATAGCGTTATGCGTTATTTAACTGTGAAGTTAGATAAACATGCTATTGCTTGGGCTGAAAAGAGAAGAGAAAGAAATAAAGCAACTAAAAAATAAGAGTTATGTCTATAGAACAACAAGCAAAAGGAGGAAAATCAGGTGATGTTCGTTACCTAACTCCATTAGATATTGACACTAAACAAGTAAAAAAATACTGTCGTTTTAAAAAGAACGGTATCAAATATATCGATTATAAAGATGCTGATTTCTTATTGTACTTAGTGAACGAACAAGGTAAAATTTTACCTCGTCGTTTAACAGGAACATCATTAAAATTTCAACGTAAAGTGTCCGTTGCTATTAAAAGAGCACGTCACTTAGCTTTAATGCCATATGTTGGCGATATGTTAAAATAAAAGAGGAAGGAATTATGGAAATTATATTAAAACAAGACGTTGAAAACTTAGGTTTCATTAATGATATTGTCACTGTAAAAAATGGTTACGCTCGTAACTTTTTAATTCCTCAAGGATATGCAGTTTTAGCAACAAGTTCAGCTAAAAAAGTATTGGCAGAGACCTTAAAACAACGAGCTTTTAAAGAAGAAAAATTAATTAAAGATGCTACTAAAATTGCAAATGCAATTAAAGAGTTAGAAATAAAAATTACTGCTAAAACTGGTGATGGAACTAAATTATTTGGTTCTGTAAGTAATGCAGATGTTGCAGAAGCATTAAAAGCTGCTGGTCAAGAAGTTGACAAAAAGTACATCAAAGTTGAAGGTGGTACTATTAAAAGACTAGGTAAATACAATGTAAGCATTAGATTGCATAGAGAAGTAATTTTTGAGTTACCTATTGAAGTTATTGCAGAAGCAAAGTAATTTACACTTTAAAGTTAATAAACATAAAAAAAAGCTCACTGTAAAGTGAGCTTTTTTTTATGTTTGAGTTAATCAATTTAAAAACTAAAGGTGTAATTAACAATGAAATTTCAACAGATTTGTATGGTGCAAATATAGTTGCAACGCCTGTGCTAATAGGTACTATTACAGGTACTATGATTTTAGTATGTGGAAGGTATTCTCGAGGAACACCAACGTCCCAACCTAAAAAACACATTTGTATATGACGCTAGTTTATTGTTGAGATGGCAAGTACAATTTGGATTGCGTTACAGTTTTTAAATTTTTAAAAAACACTATATTTGAACCGCTCAATTTGAGCGGTTTTTTATTAATTATGAAATATAGACAACTAACAAAAGAACAATTTTCGGCGCTACATAAAGAATTTGCTAAATTTTTAGCAACTCAGCAAATTGATGTTAAGGAGTGGGAGCAAATAAAAGCTGAAAAACCAAAAATGGCCGAAGAAGAATTAAATATTTTTAGTGATTTGGTATGGGAAGATGTGCTTACTAAAGTAGCATATTTAGATCATATATCATCAAACCACATCAATTTATTCAAGTGTTCTTCAAAAGAAATTATCAGAATTTTAATCAAATGGAATGATAAGAATAAAAGCTTTTTAAAAGTAAGTGATTTTGAGTGGTTTCAAAAAAATGCATTAGATGATAGTTTTGAATATTTTAAAGCTATAAAAACATACTCAAACGAAAGAAATTTAGAACTGTTTGATTTAATTGAAAAGGGAAGTGTTATTTCTAAAGGTGAACTGTTTTCGGTAATTAGCCCATTAATTGGCCAACAATAGCGGTTACACCGTCACTAGCATTTTTAGGAATAATGGTCAAGTTTGGAAAGTAATTTTTTTGAATTGTTGGTTTAGGGTCAATAAAATAGATGGGCGTATTATAGTTAATAAAATTGATTAAGCTAGCCGCTGGATATACTTGCATAGATGTACCAATAATGATTAAAATATCTGCAGAAGCAGTCATATTAATTGCATCATTTAATAGCGGAACCTCTTCTCCAAACCAAACTATATGAGGTCTTAACTGCGAATTTTCTTCACAAGTATCACCTAAACAAAGATCTTTTTTCCAATCGTAAATTAAAGTTGAGTTTTTAGTACTTCTTACTTTTAGTAATTCGCCATGCAAATGAAGAACTTTACTACTACCTGCACGTTCATGTAAGTCATCTACATTTTGAGTGATAATTTCAACCTTAAAATTACGTTCTAATTTTACTAACTCTTGATGTGCTTTGTTAGGTTTTGCTTGTAATAATTGAGCTCTTCGTTGGTTGTAAAAATCTAACACCAATTGTTTATTGGTGTTCCAACCTTTAGGTGATGCTACTTGCATAACATCATGACCTTCCCATAATCCGTTAGCATCTCTAAATGTTTTCAGTCCGCTTTCGGCACTCATTCCTGCACCAGTAAGCACTACAATTTTTTTCATATCTAATATTTATTCAAAAGTAAAATTTTATCTTTGAAAAAAAAGTTTTTTAAAGGGTGGATGAAAAATACATTGAATACATAGAACAGTTTGTAACTGAAAAAAGGAGAAATTTATTTCATAGAGTTTTAAATGAAAGAACGCGACATTTTACGGTTGCAATTGAAGACATTTTTCAACCTCATAACGCAAGTGCAGTAGTTAGAAGTTGTGATATTTTTGGTATTCAAGATGTACATGTGATTGAAAATAAATATAGGTTCTATGCTTCTAACCGTGTAGCAAAAGGAGCTCAAAAATGGTTGGATTTTTCATTGCATAACCAAAAAGGGGTAAATAATACTTTAATTTGTATAGATAGTTTAAGAGCAAAAGGCTATCAAATAATTGCAACTACGCCTCATAATGAATCTTGTATGTTACAAGATTTTGATATTACTCAAAAATCGGCATTCTTTTTTGGTGTTGAAAAAGAGGGATTATCTAAGCATGTGATGGACAATGCCGATGGGTTTTTAAAAATTCCTATGATTGGTTTTACCGAAAGTTTAAACATCTCTGTTGCTGCAGCAATTATACTTCAAAATTTAAATGAAAGACTGAAAAAATCAGCTATTCATTGGCAACTAACCGAAGAAGAGAAAAAGGAGAAATACCAAGAATGGTTAGAAAAATCTATTAAAAGTATTCAAAAAATTAAAGAGCATTATTATACTCAAATTGCTAATCAATTGTAATTTTTTCAATAAAAGCAGTTGAATCACAGTTTTTAATTGTTAGCGTTATATTTTGTAAGTTTTTAGTTCCTTTTATTTCATATTGTGTACAGGAATCTTTTTTTAGTTTATTCCACATATCAACGTTACCACTTTTTAAAATTTGAGAAATTGCAGCAGTATCAATTTTTTTTGAATTTAAAACAGTTATAGCCTTTTCAGAAAAAACTCGATCTTTAGTTCTAATATTTTTTAAAACCCTTGCATTCGGGCCATAGTCAAATGAGGTATTCTTTTTTCCAAAAAAGAAAATTACGACAATAATTCCAATAACTAAACCTCCCAAAAAAAAAGGTAAACGCTCTTTAAAAGTCATACTACAAAAACAATAAATTGATATCTCTATAAGGTAAATTAAACCAATCGGCTACAGTTCTATTGGTTAAAATTCCGTGGTAAAAGTACATACCTTTTTGCAAACTTTTATCAAAACGAACAGCATTTTCAAAACCACCATCTTCTGCAATGTTTAAAAGGTAAGGTGTAAAAATATTACTTATTGATACTGAAGCAGTTCTAGAGTACCTAGAAGGAATATTGGGTACACAATAATGTATGACACCGTATTTATCGATAGTAGGGTTTTTATGGGTGGTTACTTCAGAAGTTTCAAAACATCCACCTCTATCGATGCTTACATCTACAATTACAGCACCAGATTTCATTTGCTGAACCATTTCTTCTGTTACTAATACTGGAGACCGTGAAACTCCTCTTACAGCTCCAATAGCAATATCGCAGCGCATTAAAGCTTTTTGTAAGGTTTTAGGTTGTATGGTTGAAGTATAAATAGGTCTTCCTAAATTATGTTGTAAACTTCTTAACTTGGTTAAAGAATTGTCAAATATTTTTACATTGGCTCCAAGACCAATAGCAGATCTTGCAGCAAATTCAGCCACTGTACCAGCCCCTAAAATGACCACTTCAGTAGGAGGAACCCCACTTATGTTTCCTAATAATAGTCCACCAAAGCCTTCTTTATCTTTACTGATCATTTCAGCAGCAATAAGTATAGAGGCTGTACCTGCAATTTCACTTAAAGATTTTACCACGGAATAAACTCCGTGTTCATCTCTAATATAATCAAAGGCAACAGCAGTGATTCGTTTGCTGGCTAAAGCTTCAAAATATTTTTTAGTTTGAGTTTTTAATTGTAAGGCAGAAAATAATACACTTTGTGGATTGATAAGTTTAATTTCTTCTAAAGAAGGTGGTTCTACTTTTAAAATAATATGACAACCAAAAGCGTCTTTAGTATCATAAGAAACTTTGGCACCAGCTTCGGAGTAGTCTTTATCAGAAAAATTTGCACCATCTCCAGCACCACTTTCAATAATAAATTTGTGACCTTGAGCAGTTAAAGCAGCTACAGCATCGGGTGTTAAGCAAACACGTTTTTCTTGATAATGAGTTTCTTTTGGAATTCCTATCATAAGTTTCCCTTTTTGCTTTACAACTTCTAAGGTTTCTTCTTGAGGAATTAACTCTTGTTGACTAAATGGAGAAGAAGCTTTTTTACTCATTATTTTTTAATTCAATGGTTCGTAATTGATTATCGTTGGCAGTTATGGTAATTGCAACAGCATTTAAAGGTAGTAAATTTTCTATTTTGTTGGGCCATTCAACCAAACACCAACAATTGCTGTAAAAATATTCTTCAACTCCCATATCTAAAGCTTCCTCTTCATTGTTAATTCTATAAAAATCAAAATGATATACTTTATCTCCATCTTTTGAAAGGTATTCATTTACCAAAGAAAAAGTTGGAGAACTAACATTATCAATTACATGAAGTTGTTTTACAATTTCTTTGATTAAAGTTGTTTTTCCAACGCCCATTTCTCCATAAAAAAGCAATACTTTATGTTTTGAAGTATTGATTACATCTTTGGCAATTTCAGATAACTGATTTAGAGCGTAATTTTTTTTCATATAGGCTGCTAGTTTGTTAATTTTTTATTTAGGTACAAATATAGCACATGGAATTATCATTTCCTCTAGTGAAATCCCTCCATGTTGATAGGTGTTTTTATAATATTTTACAAAATGATTGTAGTTATTAGGGTACGCAAAAAAGAAATCTTCTTTTGCAAAAATAAATGAACTATTCATACTTAAGGATGGCAACATAATTTCTTTAGGGTCTTTTACTGCATACACTTCTTTAGCTTCATACGATAGGCTACGTCCAGTTTTATATCTTAAATTAGAGCTGATATTTTTATCTCCTATAACTTTTGAAGGGACTTTAGAGTTAATGGTTCCGTGATCTGTTGTAATAATAAGCTTGAGTCTTAAATTTTGTGCTTTTTGAATCATTTCTAACAATGGTGAGTTTAAAAACCAACTGTTAGTTAAAGATCTATAAGCTTTATCATCACTTGCCAATTCTTTAATAACCTCCATTTCAGTTTTAGAATGTGAAAGCATGTCAACAAAATTGTACACAATTACCGTTAAATCGTTTTCTTTTAAGCTATTAAAATTTTCAACTAATTGCTTGCCATTTTTAAGGTTTGTTATTTTATGAAACCCAAGTTTAATAGATTGTTTTAATCTAGTAAGTTGTGCTTGTAAAAATTCTTCTTCATATAAGTTTTTTCCACCTTCATCGGTATCATTTTTCCAAAAATTTGGATGCTGTTGTTCCATTTCTAAAGGCATTAACCCAGAAAAGATGGCATTTCTTGCATATTGTGTTGCAGTTGGTAATATGCTTAAATAGGGGATTTCTTCTTTCTTTTTATAATATTTATTAATGGTTTGTTCAATAATTTTAAATTGGTCATATCGTAAATTGTCAATAACAACTAAAAGTGTACCTTTTGAGGTAGTAACTTCAGGTAATATGATTTTTTTAAATAAAGTATTTGATAGTACAGGTGAATTTTCTTCAAAAATCCAATCTTTATAATTTTTTTTAATAAATTTAAAAAAAAGTGAATTGGCTTCTTTTTTTTGACTTTCTAATATTTCAACCATACCGGTGTCACTAATATGTTCGAGTTCTAATTCCCAATAAATTAATTTTTTGTAAATATCAATCCATTCTTCATAAGAATTTACCATAGCCAAATCCATTGCAATTTTTCTAAACTCTTGTTGGTAATTTGAAGTAGTTTTTTCTGAAATTAAACGAGAATGGTCTAAGTTTTTCTTTAGGCTTAATAGTATTTGGTGGGGGTTTACGGGTTTTATTAAATAGTCTGCAATTTTGTTACCAATTGCTTCTTCCATAATGTATTCCTCCTCACTTTTGGTAATCATTACAATTGGAATGTTTGGTCGTTTGCTTTTAATTTTAATTAAAGTTTCCAAACCACTTAACCCAGGCATGTTTTCATCTAAAAAAACAATGTCATAATTGGTTTCAATACACATATCAATAGCATCAGCACCATTATTACAAGTTGCAACGTTATATCCTTTTTTTTCAAGAAATAAAATGTGTGGTTTTAAAATATCAATTTCATCATCAACCCATAAAATGTTTATATTGCTCATATTGTTATCTTTGTACTTTATATTAATAAAATAAGAATTTTGACCGAAAAAAAAACGAATAAACTCAAAATATTAAACGATCCAATTTACGGATTTATTACCATTCCAAATGCGTTAATTTACGATTTAATAGAACACCCTTATTTTCAGAGATTAAGAAGAATTTCACAAATGGGTTTGTCGCATTTAGTTTACCCAGGTGCACATCATACAAGATTTCATCATGCCATTGGTTGTATGCATTTAATGCAAAAGGCTGTGAGAATTTTAAAATTTAAAGGAGTGGAAATTTCTGATGATGAAGCCAATGCATTGTATATTGCTATTTTATTACACGATATTGGACACGGACCGTTTTCACATGCTTTGGAAAGTAGTATTGCAAATGGAATTCACCATGAAACTATTTCTTTAAAGTTTATGGAAGCTTTAAATGAAGAATTTAGCGGACAACTTTCATTGGCAATTACCATTTTTAAAGGAGAGTATCCTCGAAAATTTTTATACCAATTAATCTCTAGTCAGTTAGATATGGATAGGCTAGATTATTTAAAAAGAGATAGTTTTTACACAGGTGTTGCCGAAGGAAATATCAACTCAGAACGTCTATTAACCATGCTTAATGTAAAAAATGATCATTTAGTTGTGGAAGAAAAAGGCATTTATTCAGTTGAAAAATTTATTGTGGCGAGAAGGCTTATGTATTGGCAGGTTTATTTACATAAAACTGGTTTAGCAGCTGAAAAACTACTTGAAAAAGTATTAAAAAGAGCCAATGAACTATCTTTTACAGGTAAAAAATTACCAGCAACAAAAGCTTTTTCATATTTTTTAAAGAATGCAATAGATGAAACAAATTTTACAAAAGAAACACTTAAAACTTTTGCCAAATTAGATGATTATGATGTTTTATCCTCTATTAAAGAATGGATTTCTTGCGATGATAAAATTTTAGCCAATTTATCTGAAAGTTTGATTAATAGGAACTTACCAAAAGTGATGATCCAAAATAACTCTTTTGATAAAAAACAATTAAAACAAATTCAACAAGATATAAAGAGAAGTCTTGAGTTATCTAATAATGAACTTGATTATTTTGTATATTATGGTAAAATATCTAATCAAGCCTACGATGCAACTAAAAATACCATAAAAATTTTATTTAAAAACGGAGATTTAAAAGACGTTACCGAGGCTTCAGACCATTTAAATATTCAAACCTTATCAAAACCAGTAGATAAGTATTATATCTGCTATCCTAAGAAGTAGGTAGAGTTGAAGTTTTTTTTTACTTTTGCAATTGATGAAATTTACAGCAACTCAAATAGCAGGTATTTTAGAAGGGGAGATAGAAGGAAACAAAAATGTTGAAGTTTATAAACTTTCTAAAATAGAAGAAGGAGAAGAAGGTTCATTAACATTCTTGTCCAACCCAAAATACATTCACTATATTTATGAAACAAAAGCAACCATTGCTATTGTGAATAAAGATTTTGTACCTGAAAAACAAATTGAAACTACTTTAATTAAAGTAGAAGATGCGTATAAAGCATTTTCAACTTTGTTAGAATTTTACAACCAAGTAAAACTCAATAAATCTGGTATAGAAGAATATACCTTTATAAGTAAAACAGCAACCATAGGAGAAAATTTATATTTAGGTTCATTTTCTATTATAGGTGACAATGTAAACATAGGAAATAATGTAAAAATATATCCCAATGTAACTATTGGAGAAAATGTGTTTATTGGTGATAATACAATTATTTTTTCAGGAGTAAACATATATTCTGAAACTACCATTGGTAGTGATTGTGTAATACATGCAGGTGCAGTTATTGGATCGGATGGTTTTGGTTTTGCACCTAGTGAAGAAGGTATTTACAGCAAAGTTCCACAAATAGGAAATGTTGTTATTGAAGATAATGTTGATATTGGAGCTGCAACTACCATAGATAGAGCCACATTAGGTTCTACTATTATTAGAAAAGGAGTAAAATTAGACAATCAAATACAAATTGCTCACAATGTTGAAATAGGAAAAAATACAGTAATAGCTGCTCAAACTGGAATAGCTGGTTCTACTAAAATTGGAGAAAATTGTATGATTGGAGGTCAGGTAGGTATTGTAGGACATTTAACAATCGGAAACAATGTTAAAGTTCAAGCACAAACAGGTATTGCTAAAAATGTAAAAGATAATGAGGTAATTCAAGGAACACCTGCATTTGGTTATTCAGATTTTAATAAATCGTATGTTTATTTTAAAAAATTACCAGAACTTGTTGCAACTATTAACACTTTACAAAAAGAAATAAAAGCATTAAAAAAATGAAAATGAATCGACATCAAAAAACAATTAAACAAGAAGTTACACTTTCAGGTGTAGGTTTGCATACAGGAAATAAGGTCACAATGACTTTTAAGCCTGCTCCAGTAAATCATGGTTATGCTTTTGTACGAATTGATTTAGAAGGAGAACCAGTAATTGAAGCTAGTGCCGAATATGTAATTAATACTCAAAGAGGAACCAATCTTGAAAAAAGAGGCGTAACAGTAAACACCTCAGAACATGTACTTGCAGCGGTTGTTGCTTTAGATATTGATAATATTATCATTGAAATAAATGCGCCAGAACCTCCAATTATGGATGGTTCATCTAAACATTTTATTGAGGCACTCGAAAAAGCTGGAATTGAGGAGCAAGATGCTGAAAGAGAAGAATATGTAGTTAAAGATATAATTTCATATAGAGATGAAGAAACCGGAAGTGAAATTATTTTAATGCCTTGTGATGAGTACAAAATTACTACAATGGTTGATTTTGGAACCAAAGTTTTAGGAACACAAAACGCAACATTAGAGTCGCTTACAGATTTTAAAAATGAAATAGCCGATGCACGTACCTTTAGTTTTTTACATGAACTTGAAATGTTACTTGATAATGATTTAATTAAAGGAGGAGATTTAAATAATGCCATTGTTTATGTTGATAAAGAAATTTCTGAAAATACAATGGGAAAATTGAAGAAAGCGTTTAATAAAGAATCTTTAACTGTAAAGCCTAATGGAATATTAGACAACCTAACATTGCGTTGGGCTAATGAAGCTGCTCGTCATAAATTATTAGATGTAATTGGAGATTTGGCATTAGTAGGAACAAGAATTAAAGGAAAAGTAATTGCCAATAAACCTGGGCATTTAGTAAACACCGTTTTTGCAAAAAAACTTCAAAAAATAATTAAACAAGAAAAACGCAACAATGTACCAACGTTTGACTTGAACCAACCACCATTGATGGATATTCATCAAATTATGAATATTCTCCCTCACAGACCCCCATTTTTATTGATAGATAGAATTATTGAACTATCTGATAAACATGTAGTTGGAATGAAAAATGTAACAATGAATGAATCTTTTTTTGTTGGTCATTTTCCAGATTCTCCAGTAATGCCTGGCGTATTGCAAATAGAAGCAATGGCACAATGTGGAGGGGTATTAGTATTAAGCACCGTACCAGATCCAGATAATTATTTAACCTATTTTATGAAAATGGACAATGTTAAATTTAAACAAAAAGTATTGCCTGGAGATACGTTAATTTTTAAAGCTGAATTAATGTCGCCAATTAGAAGAGGAATTTGCCATATGCAATCCTATGGATATGCAAATGGTAAGTTAGTAGTAGAAGCAGAGTTAATGGCACAAATCGCAAAAAAACCAAAAGAATAATGAATCAACCACTTGCCTACATTCATCCTGGAGCCAAAATAGCAACCAATGTTGTTGTTGAACCATTTACAACTATACACAATAATGTTATTATTGGATCAGGAACTTGGATAGGATCTAATGTAACTATTATGGAAGGTGCTCGTATAGGTAAAAATTGTAGAATTTTTCCTGGAGCAGTTATTTCAGCAATACCACAAGATTTAAAATTTGATGGTGAAGATTCTTTAGCTGTAATTGGTGATAACACTACAATTAGAGAGTGTGTTACTGTGAATAGAGGAACCAAAGCCTTGGGTAAAACTCAAATTGGAAAAAATTGCCTTATTATGGCTACTTCTCATATAGCCCATGACTGTGTGATTGGAAATAACTGCATTTTAGCTAACGGATCTGTAATTGCGGGTCACGTTTCTATAGGAGATTTTGCTATTTTAAGTGGTTTGGTTGCAGTTCATCAATTTATCCATATTGGGGAACATGCAATGGTTTCTGGAGGTTCATTGGTTAGAAAAGATGTTCCACCTTATAGTAAAGCTGGTAAAGAACCTTTATCTTATATTGGAATAAATTCAATAGGATTAAGAAGAAGAGGTTTTTCAACAGAAAAAATTAGAGAAATTCAAGATATTTTTAGAATTTTATATCAAAAGAATTACAATACCACACAAGCTTTGGAAATTATAGAAGCTGAAATGGAAGCAACAAAAGAAAGAGACCAAATTATTCTATTCATTAAAAACTCTCAAAGAGGAATTATGAAAGGATATACAGGTAGTTAAAAATATAAATAAAAAACATGGCAACAACATCAGATATTAGAAACGGATTGTGTATTAAATATAATAATGATATTTATAAAATTGTTGAATTTTTACACGTAAAACCAGGTAAAGGACCTGCATTTGTAAGAACTAAATTAAAAAGTTTATCTACTGGTAAAGTATTAGATAATACCTTTCCAGCTGGTAGAAAAATAGATGATATTAGAGTAGAAACTCAAAAATTTCAATACTTGTATCCTGAAGGTGATTCGTATCATTTTATGAATACTCAAGATTATAATCAAATAACACTTCAAAAGTCAGCTTTAGATGCTCCAGAACTTTTAAAAGAAGGTGAAATAGTAACGATTATAATAAATACGGAAGATAATATGCCCCTTTCTGTAGATATGCCTTCGAGTGTAATACTAGAAATAACACATACTGAACCAGGTGTTAAAGGTAATACAGCTACCAATGCAACAAAACCAGCTACGGTAGAAACGGGAGCAAATATCAATGTACCTTTATTTATTAATGAAGGTGATAAAATTAAAATTGATACCGCTAAAGGCGCTTATTTAGAGCGTGTAAAAGAGTAATGTATTTATGAAATTTCCGCGTAAATACAGTTTACAAGAAATCGCAGAATTAATTGATGTTGACTTTGTAGGCTCATCACATTTTCCTGTTTTAGGATTTAATGAGATTCATGTAGTAGAAGAAGGAGATATCGTTTTTGTAGATCATCCTAAATATTACGATAAAGCGCTACAATCAAAAGCTTCAGTGGTTTTAATAAATAAAAAAGTAGATTGCCCAAAAGGTAAAGCCTTGTTAATTTCAAATGATCCTTTTTCAGATTTTAATAAATTGACAAAATATTTTAATCCATTCAAATCAACAGATTCTTCGATAGCTATTACAGCCAAGATTGGAGCCAATACTATTATTCAACCAAATGTCTTTTTAGGAAACAATGTTATAATAGGTGAAAATTGTGTCATCCATCCCAATGTAACTATTTATGATGATGTGGTAATTGGGAATAATGTGACCATTCATTCTGGAAGTATTTTAGGAGCTGATGCATTTTATTATAAGAAAAGACCTAATGGTTATGATAAATTATTATCAAGTGGATCTGTAATCATTGAAAATAATGTTGATATTGGAGCTTTATGTACAATTGACAGAGGAGTATCAGGAAACACCACTATAAAAAAAGGAACTAAAATTGATAATCAGGTTCAAATAGGTCATGATACTATTATTGGAGAAAACTGTTTGATTGCTTCACAAACTGGAATTGCTGGTTGTGTAGTTGTGGAAGATAATGTTACAATTTGGGGACAAGTAGGTACTAATAGTGGAATTACTATTGGTGAAAAGGCAGTAATATTAGGTCAAACTGGTGTAACAAAATCAGTTAAAGGCGGTCATACTTATTTTGGAACACCTGTTGAAGAGTCTAGAAAAAAGTTAAAGGAAATGGCTGAAATAAAGCAGCTAATAAAAAATCAAAAAAAAATCTAATTTTTTTCAGATAGAAGATATAAAAAATTACATTTGTAATTAGTTTATAATTTTAATATAAAATCACACTAATGAGCGTTTTAGTTAATAAAAATTCAAATATTATAGTACAAGGATTTACAGGTGGTGAAGGTACTTTTCACGCATCTCAAATGATTGAATATGGAACCAATGTTGTGGGAGGTGTTACACCAGGTAAAGGAGGACAAACTCACCTGGATAAACCTGTTTTTAATACGGTTCAAGATGCAGTTGATAAAGTACAAGCAGATACTTCAATTATTTTTGTACCACCTGCATTTGCAGCTGATGCAATTATGGAAGCTGCTGCTGCTGGAATAAAAGTAATTATTTGTATTACTGAAGGTATTCCTGTTGCAGACATGGTTAAAGTGAAAGCCTATATTGACAATAAAGACTGCAGACTTGTAGGTCCAAATTGTCCAGGTGTTATTACTCCAGAAGAAGCTAAAGTGGGTATTATGCCTGGTTTCATTTTCAAAAAAGGAAATGTAGGTATTGTTTCTAAATCTGGAACCTTAACTTATGAGGCAGCTGATCAAGTGGTAAAAAAAGGTTATGGAATTACAACAGCTATTGGTATTGGAGGAGATCCAATTATAGGAACTACAACAAAAGAAGCTGTAGAGTTATTAATGAATGACGATGAAACTCATTGTATAGTTATGATTGGTGAAATTGGCGGACAGCTAGAAGCCGAAGCAGCACGTTGGGTAAAAGAAACAGGAAATAAAAAACCGGTTATTGGGTTTATTGCTGGGCAAACTGCTCCTAAAGGAAGAACCATGGGACACGCAGGAGCTATTGTAGGGGGAAAAGATGATACTGCTCAAGCAAAAATGGCTATTTTAAAAGAAAATGGAATTCATGTAGTAGAATCTCCAGCTAAAATTGGAGATAAAGTTGCTGAAGTGTTAGGATAAAATTGAATTGAACCAATTTATAGGTTCTAAATTGTAATAAAAAAACCTTTGAATTCAAAGGTTTTTTTAGTTTAAACTTGTAAGGTTATTTAAATTTACCTACTAAAAACGATAAAATATTTATGATGAATTTTAAATTAAATAAAAAGTCGATATCAAATATAGTTTTTGTGATAGCCATACTGGTTTTACTTTATCCTCCTTCAAGAGAATGGTTTATGAGACAAATTGCTTTTTCCCCATCAGTTGAAACTAAGCAAGATAGTAAAAAATTAAGTACTTATAATTGGGAACTTAAAGGTTTAAATACCACCTCCATCAATTTTCAGGAATTTGAAAATAAAGTAGTTTTTGTTAATTTTTGGGCTACTTGGTGTCCTCCTTGTAGAGCTGAAATGCCAATGATTCAAAAGCTATATAACGATTATAAAGACAAAATTGAATTTGTATTTCTTACAAATGAAGATTGGGAAACAGTAGATTTATTTTTTAAAAAAAATAATTACCAATTACCCGTTTATAATTCGTTATCTACACCTCCAAATGCCTTTTTAGAAACTAATAGTATTCCCGCTACTTATTTGATTGATAAACAAAGGAATATTCGTATTTCAAAAGTTGGAGCTGCAGATTGGAATAGCACTAAAATAAGAAAATTATTAGATGAGCTAATTTTAGAATAAGCCTAAAATAAAATTTTTCTAAAATAATTTACAACAGATGTAGCGTTCTTATATAAATAAACGTATTGATATTATAGATTTCAATTAAAAGTTGATTTCAATTAATTTAAAATAAGTTTAATTTAAAAAACAAAAGAATGAAAAAAATTTTAGTATTAGTAGTTGCATCATTAACGTTAATTTCTTGTGATTTAGATAATAATGACTGTGGAGACTGTTTTTCTCCTCCTAGACAATTTAATTTTGATTTTGCTGATAAAGATACTGAAGAGAATCTTTTTACAAATGGTACTTTTGAAGAAGATGATTTAAAAGTGTATGACGAAAACGACGAAGAAATTGAATTTCAATTAGTGCCTTACAATGATCGTAAAATACTGTCCCTTAATACAATTGGATGGGAGTTAGAACCAAAAACCTATACAGTTGAATTAAGTGATGATGTTTCAGTAGGTTTTTTTCTAGATATGGATAAAAAACAAGGAGATTGTTGTACCTATTTTGAGGTAATTGAGTTTTTAATACCTACTTATGAGTTCTCTGAGTCAACTACAACAGGAATAATTCAAGTTAAAATATAGGCAAAATAAAAAATGAAAAAGTATATTGTTTTAATTATTAGTTTAACCATTATTAGTTGTAATGAAGAGTCTGTAGAAGAACTTAACTCTACTTTAGATGTTGGACTAGAGTTTTCTATTGTAAATTCTAATGGAGAAGATATTTTAAATCCAAGCCATCCAGATTGTATTAAAGAATCTAATATTAAATTGTATTACCTTATTGATGGAATTAAAAAAGAGGTTTATAATCCAAACTATGATTTTCCAAGAAATTTCAGAATATATGAACACCAGAATGAATTTAGAATTGGTATTTTTCAAAATCATTCAGAAAATGAGGATAAGCCACTAACTTATATACAATGGAACGAAAGTGAAACAGATACAATTGAAGCGGCTTATTACAGGTCTTCGAACGCTATTATTCAAAAAAAAATTTGGTTGAATGGAGATTTAATTTGGGAATCAATTAATGGAACAAATCCATATTTTATTTTAACTAAATGATTGGCGATTATACTCTAAATTTTAATTAAATGAACAAAATATTATTTACACGGTTGTCACTTTATATTATAATTATACTCACTATGTCATGTGTAAATGAAACAGATACAGCAATGTATTCAACTTCATTAGATAGTGAAAATTCAAGTTTATTGGTTTCTTATGGAAATGTTGTGTTACGTATAAATGAAGAAGCTTTTAAAGAAATTAATGATAATCGTGTAAATAATATAAGTAGTGGAGATTCTTATATAATAAATAATGCCATACGTAAAGGTGATTTTATAGAAATAAATTTATCATATTCGGGAGGTTGTATGCCACATAATTTTGAAATTATATGGGATGGTTTAGTGTATACAGATGAGCCTAGCCATATGAATTTATTATTAATACATAAAGAAAGTGAAGATTCCTGTGAGGCTTTAATAACAGAAACACTTGTTGTAGATTTAAAAAAATTAGTAGGGGATGTAATTTATAAAGATAGTTGTGAGTATCGTATTTTTAGCACCTATAATTCAACAGATTTAGCCGATGTTGTTGTGGAAAGTATCAATTAATTTTAAGTACTTTTAAAAAATAACATACATTGAATTAATATCGTTCAATTTGGAAAAGGAACTAGATAAAAACATAGCTATAGAACAACTAATCTCTAAATGTGAAAGAGGTAGTGTTGTACATCAAGAAATGTTGTACAAAAAGTATTATGGCTATGCATTAACTGTTTGTAGGTTATATACATATTCCAATGATGAAGCTGTTAGTATTTTGAATGATAGTTTTTTAAAGGTTTTTACCTCTATAGAAAAAAAAAGATATAACCGCACCATCCCTTTTAAAAACTGGTTAAGGCGTATACTAATTAATACAGCAATAGACCATTATAGAAAAAATATAAAGCATTTAAATCATCTAGATATTGAAGAATCTAATGAGATTTTTGCAGATATAAATGTTATTGATAATTTAACTGCTGAAGATATTTTAAGTTTATTAGATCAATTGCCTGAAATTCAGCGTGTTGTTTTTAATTTATATGAAATTCAAGGGTTTAAACACAATGAAATTTCTGAAAAGCTTCTAATAAGTGAAAGTTCTTCAAGAGTTTTTTTAACTAGAGCCAAAAAAAAATTAAGAGTTTTAATTGGTAAAAACTTTTAAAATATGGAAGATAATTTTGATAAAATATTAGCAAATAAAATTAAGGATGTTACCAAAAATCATGAATATCCTTACAACCCAAAACATTGGGATAAGCTCATGGCTAAAAAGAAGAAGAAAAGAATTCTTTTTTATTGGCAAGTTGCTGCTTTTTTAATTATAGCATTATTGGCTGGAAGTATTGGAAATTATTTCTTTAAAACGAACTATGAAGAAAAATATAAACCTGAAATTATTTTAGATAAAATCAATGATTCATTAAGAATTGATAGTATTACAAAACATAATAAGATTTTTATAACTGCAAGTCCAATAGATAGTTTAAATTCACTAGATTCAAAAATTGATATAAATAAATCTACTAAAAGTAAAGCTGCTATTGTTTTAAACAAAAAAGTTAAGAGTTCTAGTAGTTTAAAAGAAACTACACAACAACAATTAATTAAAGAGAAATTAGATAAACAAAATAATGTTATTGCTCAAAATATTGAAATTTTTAAAACAAATGATTCAATATCTTTAAATGAAAAACTAGCAGATAACAATTTAAACTTAAATAAAAAAGAAGATTCTATTACTCAGAAAAAAGATTTACTCGTACTTCTCGAAAATGAAACAAAAGTAGCTACTGAAGATAAAATAGATAAAAAATCTATAAAATTAGGGGTTAATTTATCTCCTTTAATTAATTATAATCAGTCGAATGAGAGTACGGATGTAGGTTTTTTAGCTGGTGTATTGGTGGAAATACCAGTTACTAAAAAGTTTGATATCAATATGGGTGTCTATTATTCCGATCAAACTTTAAGTTTAAATACGTCTCCAAAATACGCTTCGGATGTTGTTAGTTATAGGAGTAGTAGTCAATTAATTAATAAACAAGCAGTTATTAAAGGAGTAGAAATCCCACTAAATGTAAAGTATAACTTTAAAATAAATAAAAAGAATATTTTTGTTAGTACAGGTTTTTCTTCAACATCTTATATAAAACAATCCATAGAAGAAAATTTTATTGTAAATGATAGATCAGCAACTATTATGCAAGATAGCTATGGAAATAATGTTGTAAAGTATGAATTGGTGCAAAAAGATGAGAAAGTAATCACTCCTAATGATGCTAATAAGTTTAATTTTGCTAATATTTTAAACTTTTCTTTTGGACTTGAAGTACCTATTAATAAACAACAGCAATCACTTATAATTGAGCCTTATTTTAAATATTCATTAAAACCGACTACAGTAGAAAAATTAGATTTTTCTAGTTTTGGGATGCATCTACGTTACAATTTTAATATTCAAAAAAAATAATTCGCTTTTGTTGTAGCGTTTCAATTATTTACAACGTATTAGTTAATATAGGTTCATAAATTTTTATGATTACAATTTATAGTTTTGGTTGTAGAATCTCAATGCTTATTCATTTAGAATAAGCTGAGATTTTACTTATCAATGCTTTCAGATCCTTAATTTTTTTGAAAGAGATATTATGAGAAAATATTTAGTTTTATGTTGCTGTTACCTATTAATTATTAGCTGTTCAAACAATGAAGAAGCTATAGAAGAAACCAGCTCTCAAATTTGGCAATTAGTTAAAATGACAGGGAATGTTGAAGGTTCTGAAACTACAGGAACAGCTATGGAATGGCAAGAATTTTATATGCTAAATTTTGATGGAACATTTTTAAAATCTAGATATAGAAATGATGTAAATACTGAGGTAAAAGGTAGTTATTCTTATAAAACTATAAATGAACAAGAATTTATAGTATTCACTTATTTTGAAGAAAATGAATTAATTGCAAATTGCACTTCAACACTAGAAGAATACTTGTTAGTTCAAGACTATAAATTAATTGGAACTTGGAATGCTTGTGATGGTCCAGCACTTGAATACCAAAGACAAGCATTATGTGGAACAAAATAAATTTAAATTTTTAAAAATAATGAGTAACAAAATATCCATAGTTTTAGTACTTCTTTTTTTACTAATTTCTTGTAGTGAAAATAATGACATTTTTGATAAAGTAGGAGAAGAGGGGTATAGTTATAACAAAAGTTTAAAAACATGGAATGCATTAAAAGAAGTTAATAATAACTCCTATGTCTATAAATTATCATTTGTCTCTTGGACAGGATTTGGAAGTAGCACAGAGTTAGAAATAAAAGATGGTGAGGTAGTCTCAAGAGCTTATGAAGAGTATAGATTTAATCTTCAAAATGGAGAAAATGAAGTGCTAAATAGTTATTTTGAAACAATTGATAATTTAGGAGAACATTCAAAAGGTGCAATTCCACAAACAATAGATGATTTATATACAACTTGTGCCGCAGAATATTTAGTGGTAAGTGAAAAAGACAATCGGATATATTTTGAAACCGATGAAGATGGTTTAATGAAAATGTGTGGTTTTGTTCCTAATAATTGTATGGATGATTGTTATATTGGTGTTACTATTAAATCATTTAAATGGACAAATAAATAATTTTTGGGTAAAAAAATAGCCTGTAGATTTTACTTTGCTACAGGCTTAGTTACCTAAAATCATAATTTTATAGTTTTATGGTTATGAAGCATACAATCCATATCTTCTAAATTTATCCCATTGTAATCTTTTAGTGTTTGTGAAGTTGATAAAGTGAACTTTCTTTTTGTGTTCTTGCAGTGTGTTTAAATTTAAAGTTTTCATAATATTGAGTTTTAAAGTTGTCGTTTACTAAATGACGTCCTAAAAATCAAATTGTTACGCTATTATGCAATACATAGTACTATATTAACAAATATTTAACTTTGTAGAATTTAAAAGTAGGAGATTTGTTAATTTATAGTTAAGTAAAAATCTATAAATCAGAGAGTATATTGTTTAAAATATCAATAATTATATTACAGCCTTCATAAATTTCATTTTCTGATATTGTTAAAGGAGGCGTAATTCTAATGGCTCTACCTTCAAAAAGCAACCAAAATAATAACAAACCTTTGTCTAAGGATTCTAAAATAACTTTTGAAGCAATTTCACTTGTTTCAACCATAGCAGCAAGCATTAAGCCTTTTCCTCGTATTTCTGTAATTAATGGATGAACTAGTAATTTTCTAAATAAGGCTTCTTTTTCAAGTGTTTGTTGAATTAAAGTAGAATTAAAAAGTTCTAATAATGTAGCTTGTGCTGCAGCTGCAATAACAGGATGCCCTCCAAAAGTGGTTATGTGTCCTAATTTGGGGTTCTCTTTTAAACTACTCATTATTTTATTTGAAGAAATAAATGCTCCAATAGGCATTCCACCTCCTAAACCTTTACCTGCAACAATAATGTCAGGAATAACATTGTAATTTTCAAATCCAAAAAATGTTCCTGTTCTTCCAATTCCAGATTGAATTTCATCTAAAATTAATAGTGCTCCAACTTTCAAACACTGTTCTTTAACTTTTTTTAGGAAATTATTTTGAGGTTCAATAAAACCAGCTCCGCCCTGTATAGTTTCTAAAATTACTGCTGCAGTATTTTTAGTAATTTGAATTAAATCAAATTCATTGTTAAATTCAATAAATTTGATTCCAGGAATTAAAGGTCTAAAAGCACTATTTTGTTCCTCCTTTCCACAAACGCTCATAGCTCCTTGCGTATTTCCATGATAAGCGTTTTTTGCAGCTATAATTTCACTTCTACCAGTAATTCTCTTGGCTAATTTTAAAGCACCTTCTGTAGCTTCAGTACCCGAATTGGTTAGGTAAACAGTTTCTAAACTTTTAGGTAGATGTTCCACTAATAATTTACAAAGCTCAACTTGAGGTTGTTGTATAAACTCTCCATAAACCATTACATGAGTATATTTATCAACCTGTTGTTTAATTGCTTCAGAAATTTTAGGATGATTATGACCTAAGGTGTTTGCAGATACTCCAGCAATAAAATCTAAATACTTTTTCCCTACAGAATCATAAACATAATTACCATTTGCATGAGAAATTTCTAAGGCAAGTGGATGACTACCAGTTTGTGCTTGATATTTTAAAAAGTCCTTTTTCAATCTTTAATTCTTTCTTTAGGTAAAGGTTTTTCCAATTTATCTTTTTTTGGTACTTCAGCAGTTACGTCTTTGATAAAGATATCTTCTTTTTTCTTTGGTCGCTCATCTTCTCTCCAAATAAAGCCTTTTAAAAGTTTTTCATTTTCATTTAATTTTTCAAATTCGGAAGGAGGGTAGGTTTTTCCTTCAGGTTTTTGAATAAAATCAACCTGTTCAATTTGATTGTCTCCAAGAGTAATAAAAATATTTTTACTACTCATCATTTTATTAATACCTACTAATACGTTAAATTCATCACGGATAAAAAATACCACTTCACTATTTCCAACTACATCTAATGTTTTTAGTTGATTGTTTAAAAATTTACCATACATATTTTTCCCTTTTAACTGACTGTATCCAGCTGAATCTTTTTGTATCATAAAGGCATTATTTAATACTTTTAAAGAATCAAGTTGTTCAGTTTTTGTATTTGAAATTAAATGTATAGTGTCTCCAGTAATTTGGTTTCCTTGCGCCCATAAAACTGGATTAGTAAGTAATTTTGTTAATCCAGTTTTTTCAAAAGTGATTAAAGAATCGCATTTACCTTGTAAATTAGATTTAAAAATTTTTACATGGTTATAAGCTTTAACAATTCTATCTTCAACTTTGCCTGTAACCATTAAAATATCACCATGAATATGAATTGAATCATTTTCCATAATTGTGATGGCTTCTGCTTTATCGGTAATATAAACAGAGTCTTTTAATTTAAAATATTCAGCAAAATTTCCTTTGATGAACGAATTATTTGTGGTATCAATAACCTTTATATTTCCAGTTGCTGAAGCATATTCAATATTTTTGTTGTAATACAAACTATCGCCTTCAATAGTTCTATCTCCATAAAATATTTTGGAATTTTTTAAGAAGTGAGAAATGTTTGTTTTAGAATTATGATGCCCTTTTTCGGTATAAATTTTATTGCCATCTGTAGTAATTGTTGAAGGACCGTATAAATCTGCAATTCCAGTACTTGTATAATAATCCAAATGCTTGGAAACTAAAGTGCTACCATCTTTATTTAACACATCAACTCTGTCAAATGCTTGAAATTTATTGGTTCTTAAATAATAATTACCAATTTTACTTTTTAAAACATTTGTGGTGTCTTTAATAGTTCCTCCGCTTTTATAGTATAAATGTTGATTAATTCTATCGAAATGAAGAGTATCGGTACGTAACTCCATTAATTCATCTTTTAAAAGAACATCACCCCAAGAAGTAGCCATTTTTTTTAAACCATCATAATCGGCATACTTACTATATTGAAAAACCGTATCACCTTGGTTCATAATTACGTTACCAATGGCTTTTATCAATTTTATATCTTGGTAAATATAGGCTTTATCACACCTAAGCGTTGCGCCTTCATGCTCCACAAAAACATTTCCTAAAACTATGGTAGCACCAGGATATTCAGGCTTAACAAAGGTATTATCTGCTTTTAAAATTTTAACTCTTTTAGATTGAGAAAAACTTTGAATGCTAATAAAAGCAATAAGTATGAATAAGATATTTTTCAAATTTTTAGATTTAATAGCAAAACTAATGAAAAAGTTTTTTTTTAATTGATAACTATTCGTTAAAAAAAAAGCTTCAATAAAGAAGCTTTTAAATTTATTTTAAAATAGTTTGTTTTCGATCTGGACCTACAGATACAATTTTTACAGGGACTTCAACAAAATCTTCAATAAATTTAATATAATCGTTTAATTCTTTTGGTAAAGTTTCTACGCTTGTCATAGAAGTTAAATCTTCTTTCCAACCTTTAAGTTCAGTATAAATAGGTGTTACGTTGTGTTCTTCAATGTTGTATGGTAAATGATTTACTTCGGTTCCTTTATAGTTGTATGAGGTACATACTTTCAAAGTATCAAACCCAGAAAGAACATCTCCTTTCATCATCATTAATTGTGTAACACCATTGATTTGCACAGCATATTTTAAGGCTACTAAATCTAACCAGCCACAACGTCTTGGCCTGCCAGTAGTAGCTCCAAATTCGTGACCAACTTTAGCCATTATTTCTCCATCTTTATCAAATAATTCAGTTGGAAATGGACCAGATCCTACACGAGTTGTATAGGCTTTAAATATTCCAAAAACTTCCCCAATTTTATTTGGCGCTACTCCTAAACCGGTACAAGCACCAGCAGCAGTTGTATTTGAAGAAGTTACAAAAGGATAGGTTCCAAAATCAATATCTAATAAAGAACCTTGTGCACCTTCAGCTAAAATGGTTTTTTTATTTTTTATGGCATTGTTTAAATATTCTTCACTATCTATAAAGGTAAGTTGTTTTAACACTTCAATGGCTTCACAAAATTCCGTTTCAAGTTCTTCTAAATTATACTCAATGTCAACATCAAAAAAATCGATCATTTTAATGTGTTTTTCAGTAAGTGCTTGGTACTTTTCTTTCCAGTCTTCTAATTCTAAATCTCCAACTCTCATTCCATTTCTTCCAGTTTTATCCATATAAGTTGGACCAATACCTTTAAGTGTAGAACCAATTTTAGCTTTTCCTTTTGAAGTTTCACTAGCAGCATCTAAAAGACGATGTGTTGGTAAAATTAAGTGTGCTTTTCTTGAAATAAGTAATTTAGATTTGATATCTAAATTAAATTGCGCCAAATTCTCTAATTCTTTTTTGAAAATGATGGGGTCAATTACTACGCCATTTCCAACAACATTTACTGCATTTTTGTGAAATATCCCTGAAGGAATAGTGTGCAATACGTGTTTATGTCCATCAAAAATTAAGGTATGTCCAGCGTTAGGACCTCCTTGAAAACGAGCAATAATATCATAATTTTTTGTAAGGACATCTACAATTTTTCCTTTTCCTTCATCTCCCCATTGTAGTCCTAGTAATAAGTTAACAGCCATGTTGTTTAATATATGTTAGTTGTTGTTTTGTTTTTTTGTTCCGTAAAAATAGAGCGAGTGATTGTGAATATCGATATTAAAGGTGTCTTCAATAGTTTTTTTGATAATTTGAACTCTAGGATCACAAAATTCAATAACTTCACCAGTATCTGTTAAAATTACATGGTCATGTTGTTTATCAAAATAAGATTTTTCATAATGTGCTTGGTTTTGACCAAATTGATGTTTTCTTACCAACCCACACTCTAATAATAATTCTATAGTATTGTAAAGTGTTGCTCTACTAACTCTATAGTTTTTATTTTTCATTTGAATGTAAAGAGATTCAATGTCAAAATGATCATCTAAATCATAAATTTCTTGAAGAATTGCAAAACGTTCTGGTGTTTTTCTATGGCTATTTGCTTCTAAAAAATTAACAAAAACAGTTTTTACAATTTTTTGATTTTCGCTACTCATAAATCACTAAATTTGAGTTTAAACCTAAACGACAAAGTTACTTCTATTTTTTAAATATTTAACCTGATTTTTTTCTTATTTATTAACTTTTATTGTGAATAAACTAGTGTTTGTATATTCTTTCAACAGTTTCTATTCCTTCAATTTTTTTAATACTATCACTTAATTTTTGAAGTTGAGATTGATTGACTACACTCACCGTTATTTTTCCTTCAAAAATGCCATCGTTGCCAGAAATGTTTAAGCTATGGATATTCACACTCATATTTCTAGAAATTACTTGTGTAATTTCATTTACCATTCCTACATGGTCTGCACCATAAATTTTCAAAATCGCCTTAAATTCTTGTTTAGAAGAGTCTATCCATTTTGCGCTCATAATTCTGTAGGCATAATTTGCTTGTAGGCTTATAGCGTTTGGGCAGTCTTGTTTATGAACTTTTATACCATCATTAATTGTGATGAAGCCAAATACTTTATCTCCTGGTATTGGATTGCAACATTGTGACATTTTATAGTCTAATCGTTCTTCTTCTTTGCCAAAAACTAGCGAATCATATTTATCTACAATTTCATCTTTTTCTATAAAGTCTGGATTGCTAGAACTTCTTTTTATCCTATTTTTAAAGAAGTTTACAAAAGCATTATTTCGTTTAGAAATAAATTCTTTAAGTTGGTTGTTATCAATAGACCCGTTACCCATTCTATAAAATAAATCTAAACTGGTTTTAAGTTTAAAATGGGTTACTAAATCATTTACAACTTTTTCATTAAGGTTTATTTTAAGATGTCTCAGTTTTCTGGCTAAAATTTCTTTTCCTTCTTCAGCTATTTTCTTTTGTCCTTCTTTTAAAGCACTTTTAATACGTGTTCTAGCTCTTGCAGTAACAACAAAGTCTAACCAACCAATATTTGGTTTTTGACTTTTTGAGGTAATAATTTCTACTTGATCTCCACTAAATAACTCGTGGCTTATGGGTTTTAATTTTCCGTTTACTTTTGCTCCACGACAGGTCATACCTACTTGTGTGTGAATAGCAAATGCAAAATCTAATGCGGAGGCATGTTTTGGAAGTGCCTTTAAATCTCCATTAGGAGTAAACACATAAATTTCTTTCGAGTATAAATTTAATTTAAAGTCTTCAACAAAATCAACAGCATTACTATCTGAATTTTCAAGAGTTTCTTTAATTTTATTCAACCAATCATCTAAGCCACTTTCACGTTCATTTTTATTTTTATATCTATAATGTGCGGCATAACCCTTTTCTGCAATTTCATTCATTCTTTCTGAACGAATTTGAACTTCTACCCATTTCCCTTTTGGTCCCATTACGGTTATATGAAGAGATTCGTAGCCCGTAGATTTTGGTTGGCTAATCCAATCTCTTAACCTACTTGGGTTAGGAATGAAGTGATCTGTTACTATCGAATATATTTTCCAAGCATCAAACTTTTCATTTTTTAAAGTAGATTTATAAATAATTCTAATGGCAAATTTATCATAAATTTCATCATAAGTAACGCCTTGTGAAAGCATCTTTTTTCTAATAGAATAGATGGATTTTCTTCTTCCTTTTATGTAATATTTAAAACCTTCTTTATCAAGAGTATCACTTATAATATTTGAAAAGGACTCAATATATTTATTCTGTTCTTCCTTACTTTGGGTGATTTTTTTGGCAATATCGCTATAAACTTCAGGCTCGGTATATTTTAAACCTAAATTTTCTAGTTCAGTTTTTATATTGTATAAACCAAGTCTATGAGCTAAGGGAGCATAGATATATAGTGTTTCAGAGGAAATTTTAACTTGTTTTTCATGTGGCATAGCATCCATTGTTTGCATATTATGCAAACGGTCTGCTATTTTTATTAAAATAACTCGAACATCATCGTTAAGGGTAAGTAGCATTTTTCTAAAATTCTCGGCTTGTACAGAGGCATCTTGATCTTTTTTTAAGTGAGAAATTTTAGTTAATCCATTTACAATTCGAGCCACATTTTCGCCAAACAAACGCTCAATATCTTCAATAGTATATTCTGTATCTTCTACCACATCATGAAGAAGGGCTGCAACAATAGAGGTGGTATCCAAACCAATTTCATACGCTACAATTTTAGCTACTGCAATGGGATGGTAAATATAAGGTTCGCCAGTTTTTCTACGCTGACTACTATGCGCTTCTACCGATAAGTCAAATGCTTTTCTAATTTCTTTTTTGTCTGCATCTGTAAATGTTTGGTAGGCGCCTTTTAGTAAATCTTTATAGCGTCTAGCTATTTCTTTATTTTCTTCTTCTGTTGATAAATTGTATGTCATTGATTAAAATTACATTTAAAATTTAACTATGCAATTGTAAATTATTATTTTTTTAAATTTAAAATTCTTTGCAATAATGTTGGATGTGAATAATGAAATTTAACATATAGTGGATGAGGCGTTAAGTTACTTAAACTGTTTTTTGAAAGTTTTTTTAAAGATGAAATTAAAGCATTGGCATTGTAATGTTTTTTGGCATAATCATCGGCTTCATATTCAAATTTTCTAGATAAAATATTCATAATAAAATTGGTAAATTCAGAAATAGGGCTATACAAAACGCTAAATGCAATTAAACCAATATGAAAACTAGCTTGTTCAACTCCCAAAGCTTGAGATAAAACTTGATTACTTACCATTAATGATAAAATATATAACATAAAGCCTGTTAAAAGTATAGATGCGATAAGATTGTAAATAATATGTTTTTGTTTATAATGTCCTACTTCATGAGCTAACACCGCTACAATTTCATTAGTTTCTAAATCATTTATTAATGTGTCATATAAGGTAATTCTTTTTTGTGAACCAAAACCAGAAAAGTATGCATTTGCCTTAGTTGAACGTTTAGAGCCATCAATTACAAATATATTTTGAAGTTTAAACCCAATTTTTTTGGCAAAATTCTCAATTTTGGTTTTTAGTTCTCCCTCAACTAATGGTTTTTGTTTATTAAATAACGGAACAATTAATTTAGAGTAAAACATATTCATAAACACTGTAAAAACACTTATTAAAAGCCAAGCATATAACCAAAAAGTATTTGTAGTAATTTGATAAAACCAAGTGATTAAAGCTAAAATTCCTCCCCCAATAATTAATAACATCATCCAGCCTTTTAGTTTATCTAAAACAAACGTAGTTTTAGTAGATTTGTTGAATCCAAATTTTT
This sequence comes from uncultured Lutibacter sp., assembly GCF_947493565.1. Classification (GTDB taxonomy): domain Bacteria; phylum Bacteroidota; class Bacteroidia; order Flavobacteriales; family Flavobacteriaceae; genus Lutibacter; species Lutibacter aestuarii. Next base: position 326,066 of record NZ_CANLRG010000001.1, read on the forward strand.
CTTCAATTACAAAGGTTTTGTAATATGAAAAAGGGATTGAAAAAATATCGCTTGCCAATGCAATTATTCCAAAGAATACGAGCGTTACTAAAATGGAATTACTAGTGATGCTTTTTGCCAAAGTATCAACAAAAGCAAATCCATCAAATATAAAAAATAAGAGTGTGGCAATTATAGAAAAAGTACTTGAAATGAATGAAAATTTATATTTTTCTTTTTTGTATTGTTGTGATTTTAGGTACTCTTCTTCATTATAAATACCTTTGAGTTCATCGGGTATTTTATCATTAAAATGCTTAGAATTTAAATAATTGAGTACGGTATCAAAAATAAATTTAATACAAATAATACTGATTAAAATATAGAATACGATAGTTGGAGTCATTGAAAAAATGTTGTAATTAATTACTTAATTGTCTTTGTCTAACCGCTTCAAATAAAAGAATCGCAGCGCTAACGGACACATTCATAGAGTCTATTTTACCTCTCATTGGAATAATAATATTTGCAGTGGTATTTTGTAGCCAATTCTCAGTTAACCCAGTAGCTTCAGTACCAACAACTATGGCGCTTGCATTGGTGTAATTTATAGTTTGGTATTCAACCGAAGCAGTTAAAGCTGCACCATAAATATTAATTTGATGTTGTTTTAAAAAGTTGATTATTTCTGAACTTGTTCCAGTTGCAATTGTTGTGGTAAATACACAACCAACACTAGATCTAATAATATTGGGATTGTACATGTCTGTTTTTGGATTAGCAATTAAAACAGCATCAATTCCTGCAGCATCTGCGGTACGAAGTAATGCTCCAATATTACCAGGTTTTTCAGGAGCTTCGGCTACTAAAATTAACGGATTTTTATTTTTAAATTGTATAGAGTTTAACGACAAATCTTTGCTTTTAGCAACTGCAATAATACCTTCAGTAGAACCTCTTAAAGCTAATTTTTGATATACTTCATTTGAAATTTCAATACAGTCAATTTTATAAGTGAATGAATGTATTATTTTTTCAAGAGTTTTATCTGATATGATTGATATGTCAACAAGAAGTTTTTCAATTTTATATTGCCCATCAATAGCCAAAGAAATTTCTCTTAACCCTTCAATTAAAAAAGTTTGAGTTTTTTTGCGTTGCTTTGATTTTTCTTTAAGTTGAATTAATTCTTTAATATAAGTATTTTGTGTGCTCGTAATCTGTTTATTCATAAAGATTAAAGTTAATTGCAAAGATACTAATTCTAGCTATTTTTCATGAAATTGATTTGAATTAAGATTTAAAATAAAAAAGATGCACCATTTGAAGAATTATAATTGATGTTCTTCAATATTATAGTAATTAATTAATAAAGTAACCATTTTACTATACCCTTTAATTCCGTCTTTTTGTTTGTTTGCTTTTAAAAAAGAATCGTAAAATAATTTAAAGTATTTTTCAGACCAGTTTTGGTAAGACTGCCAAAACTCTTGACTTTCTTTTAAATCTTTTAAAATTCCTTTATTTAGTTCTTTTTTAAGCAATTCAAATTGTGCAGGCTGTTTTCGATAGATATCAGCTAAACAGTAACGTAAAGCCATAGTGCTACCAGCATAGTTAAAAAAAGGGTTTTTAGAATGTTTAGTAGCTAAATAACTTACAAAATTGGCTTCACTTTCTGGAGCAATACCTATTTGATGAGCCAACTCATGACATACGGTGGCAGGGTAAGAGTTTTTAGGAATTAAATAATTTACCTGTGCCTCATTAGTTACAGGATTTAAATAACCAGCAAATCCCATATATGTTAAAGGAACGCTAAATAAAGAATTTTTTAAAGATGATGTTTGGTGCTTAAATTGAGGATATATCGTTGCTAATTGTTTATAAGCTTCGAAAGAATATTCTCGTATTTCTTTTTTTGAAATATTTTTTTGAATTAAAATGGTATCGTTGTTGGTAATTGAATAATGAATTTGATTTGTTTTATGAATCAATTTTTTAGTGAAAGTTATCAATTCCTCATCAGTATATGGCTTATTATCAATTTTTAAATGACTACTTAACGAAGGTCTTAAATAATTTAATCCCCAGTTTAAATGGAAAACAAAAAAAAGGATGGATGCAAGAGCTCCAATTTTAAAAAAAGCAGTTTTTAAAGCTATTTTTTTCTTTTTAAAAAGTTTGAATATTGAATATAAAATAACAACAATTAAAGCTATGTATATTAAATCTCCAAAAGAAAATGGAAGCCAACCTAAAATCAACCTCATAAATTTTGAAATATAAAGGTATAAACCATTTGAGTAATATTTTTCAATAAAAGATGGATACTGTGAGAGAATTTGCACAAATGCCCATTGCATAAGCAATAATAAAGTTAAAATTTTATATATTTTTTGACGCTCCATATCACAAAAATAAAAAATTAAAAGTCAGTTGAATGAATTTAAATAGTTATTAACAAAATAGTTAGTTGTTAACAACAAATGTGCAAAAATAAAAATGCTTATTTAGCTAAAATTTGAAGATGAAAAAATTACATTTGCTTTCGATTAATTTGCAGTAAATGATTGTTTTCTTTAAAAATAATTTATAAATTAAGAAATAAAGAGTAATAATTCTTATTTATCTTTGTTATAGTTAATAAACAATTGATAGTTAGTTAAATACAAATAAATAAACGCGTGAAAAATTTACAACCCATACCATCTAAAAGTTTTAAAAAAAGCACCATTATAAGTCTTGAAAAAGGAAAATTACCACCACAAGCCATTGACTTAGAAGAAGCCGTTTTGGGAGCTTTAATGATAGATAAAAAAGGGGTTGATGATGTTATTGATATTTTGCATGGAGAAGTTTTTTATAAGGAAGCTCACCAGTTAATTTACGATGCAATTTATACGTTGTTTCAAAATTCTGAACCTACAGATTTATTAACTGTAGCCAATCAACTTAGAAAAACTGGAAATTTAGATCAAATAGGGGGCGATTATTATTTGGTGAGTTTAACACAAAAAGTATCTTCCTCTGCTCATATTGAATTTCATGCACGAATCATTCTTCAAAAATACATACAACGTAAATTGATTTCTATTTCTTCTGAAATTATAGAAGAAGCTTATGATGAAACCATAGATGTTTTTGATTTATTAGATGATGCAGAAACAAAATTATTTGAAGTTACACAGGGAAATCTTAAAAAGGGATCGGAAGATGCGCAAGGACTTGTAAAACAAGCGATTGATAAAATTCAAGAAATATCAAATAAAAAAGGGATGAGTGGTGTTGCTACAGGTTTTACTCGTTTGGATGAGCTTACTTCAGGTTGGCAACCTTCAGATTTGGTAATTTTAGCAGCGCGTCCTGGTATGGGTAAAACAGCATTTGTCATGTCTATGGCTAAAAATATGGCCATAGATTTTGATACACCTGTAGCTATTTTTTCTTTAGAGATGTCATCAGTACAATTAATTACACGTATGATTTCGAGTGAAACAGGTATTTCTTCTGGAAAACTTAGAAAAGGAAACTTAGAGCCTCACGAATGGGAACAATTAAATGTAAAGGTTAAAAACTTATCAAAAGCTCCTATATTTATTGATGATACACCTTCATTATCAATTTTTGATTTAAGAGCTAAAGCTCGTCGTTTAGCTTCACAGCATGGAATTAAAATTATCATCATTGATTATTTACAATTAATGACTGCAGGAAATTCTTCAGGAGGAAATAGAGAACAAGAAATTTCTACGATTTCTCGAAATTTAAAAGCATTGGCAAAAGAGTTAAGCATTCCGGTTATAGCACTTTCTCAATTAAGTAGAGCAGTGGAAACACGTGGTGGAAGCAAAAGACCGTTGTTATCAGATTTAAGAGAGTCAGGTGCAATTGAGCAAGATGCTGATATAGTTTCATTCATTTTTAGACCAGAATATTATGGATTAACTGAGTGGGATGATGAAGAAAGAACACCTTGTGAAGGACAGGCTGAGTTTATTGTAGCAAAACATAGAAATGGTGGTTTAGAGAATATTAGATTGAAATTCACGGGGCATTTAGCACAATTTAGTAATTTAGATGAAGATTTTGGAAATGAGTTTCAATCTAAAATGAATAGTAGCATTTCGTCTTCTAGTATGATAAGTCCTCAAGATGCATTTGGAACTCCTGATAGTTTAGATGATGGCGATGTACCATTTTAAAAATAAAAAGAATACAAAACAGGTTTCAGTTTATAAAATACTGCTGTTGAGTGTAATGTTAATATTCACTCAAAATATGTTTGCATCATTCATATTATTACCGATGGATGATGTAACCCAAACCAATCATTTAAAAGCCTACGGAATTACTTTTTGGTCTTTGCAACAAGGAAATAAAGCTAAATGGTTACTTAACTATGAAGGCGGTTCTTTTTTATTAGAAGATAATGAAGCTACACGAAACGAATGTAAAATAAGAGGGGTAACTTTTGAAATAATTTCAGATACACAAGCTGAAACTATTTTAAAAGAAATTAGCAGTCCATCAAAAAATATGGAAGCTATTGATTTAGAAAAAGCACCAAAAATAGCAGTTTATTCGCCAAAAGATAAAATGCCTTGGGATGATGCTGTTACTATGGTATTAACCTATGCTGAAATTCCTTTCGATGTAGTGTACGATACCGAAGTGTTAGAAGAAAAATTATTGTTATACGAATGGCTGCATCTTCATCATGAAGATTTTACTGGTCAATTTGGAAAATTTTACGGTGCATATAGAACGGCTCCTTGGTACATAGAACAAAAAAATGATGCTGAAGAATTAGCTAAAAAATTAGGGTTTTCAAAAGTTTCACAAGAGAAACTAGAAGTTGCCAAAAAAATAAGAGATTTTGTAATAGGAGGTGGATTTATGTTTGCAATGTGTTCAGCTACAGATAGTTTTGATATTGCTTTAGCTGCTGAAGGAGTTGATATTTGTGAAGTCATGTTTGATGGAGATCCTTCAGAAATCAATTATCAGCAAAAAATTGATTATAATAAAACGTTTGCTTTTAAAGACTTTACGCTGGTTAGAAACCCTATGGAATATGAGTTTTCATCTATTGACATGACTCGTAAGCGCCAAAGCATTAAACGTACTTCCGATTATTTTTCATTACAAGAATATTCAGCAAAATGGGATCCAATACCAACTATGCTCTGTCAAAATCATACTCAGCTAATTAAAGGATTTATGGGGCAAACTACTTCATTTAATAGACTAGCAATAAAATCAAGTGTATTAATAATGGGCGAAAATAAAACCAATAAAGAAGCACGTTATATTCATGGAGTAAAAGGAAAAGGTATGTTTACCTTTTATGGAGGACACGATCCCGAAGATTATCAGCATAGAGTAGGAGATGCTAAAACCGAGTTGGATTTACACCCTAATTCACCAGGATATAGATTGATATTAAACAACGTATTGTTTCCAGCCGCAAAGAAAAAAAAGCAAAAAACCTAAGCTGTTAATAACAGTTCAATAACTTTCCCAACTTTTTTTATGGTTTCAACTATCAAAAATAGTATTTTTGCAACTTTAAAATTAAATAATTAAAAATGTCAACTACACAACAACTGCAAGATTTTGCACAACAAGTAAGAAGAGATATCGTTCGTATGGTGCATGATGTACAGTCAGGGCATCCAGGAGGCTCATTAGGCTGTAATGAGTTTTTAACGGTTCTATATCAAGAGGTCATGGATTATTCTACTAATTTTAGTATGGATGGTAAAAACGAAGATTTATTCTTTTTGTCTAACGGACACATTTCTCCAGTTTTTTATAGTGTATTGGCACGAAGTGGTTTTTTCCCAGTAAGTGAATTAGCTACATTTAGAAAATTAAATACACGTTTGCAAGGACACCCTACTACACATGAAAATTTACCAGGAGTAAGAGTTGCTTCAGGTTCATTAGGACAAGGTATGAGTGTTGCAATTGGAGCAGCTGAAGCAAAGAAGTTAAATGGAGATGATAAATTAGTTTATTCTTTACATGGAGATGGTGAAATGCAAGAAGGTCAAATTTGGGAAGCGGCAATGTACGCTGCTGGTAAAAATATTGATAACTACATAGCAACTATAGATTACAATTTAAAGCAAATTGATGGCGCAACTGATGATGTATTGCCATTAGGTAATTTAAAAGCAAAATTTGAAGCGTTTGGGTGGATTGTAATAGAAGTTGAAAAGGGGAATGACATTGAAGCTATAAAACAAGGCTTAAAAGAAGCTAAAGCAATTACTGGTAAAGGAAAACCAGTTTGTATATTATTACATACTGAAATGGGTAATGGAGTTGATTTTATGATGCATACCCACGCTTGGCATGGAAAACCACCAAGTGATGCTCAATTAGAAAGTGCTTTAAATCAAAATCCTGAAACTTTAGGAGATTATTAAAAAACAAAATCCTGCTTTATGCAGGATTTTTTTATGATTTATTTATTGTTTTACATTTAATAATTTGTAAGATTACATTTATCTTTACGTCTGTTCAAAAAAATAATTTAAACTAATTAAATGAAAATAGGAATTGTTTGTTATCCAACTTTTGGAGGAAGCGGAGTAGTGGCAACAGAGTTAGGAATGGCGTTAGCTCAACGTGGGCATCATGTTCATTTTATAACGTATAAACAACCAGTGCGTCTCGATTTTATATCTAACGATATTCACTTCCATGAAGTATTTGTAGAAGAATATCCATTATTTCATTTTCAACCCTATGAATTGGCTTTGTCGAGTAAAATGGTTGAAGTTGTGCAACAGTATAATTTAGAAATATTACATGTGCATTACGCCATTCCACATGCGTATGCAGCTTACATGGCAAAGCAAATGTTAAAAGAAAAAGGAATAGATATTAAGGTAGTAACCACGTTGCATGGAACAGATATTACCTTAGTTGGGAGTCATCCTAATTATAAAACAGCAGTTGAATTTAGTATTAATAATTCTGATGTAGTAACAACAGTTTCTGAAAGCTTAAAGAAAGATACTTTAAGATTGTTTAATATAACAAAGGAGATTAAAGTAATTCATAATTTTATTGATTTTGAAAAATATCCCGAAATTAAATCACCTGAATGTCAAAGACATACTATTGCAAGGGAAGATGAGCGGATTATTGCACATGTAAGTAATTTAAGACCCGTAAAAAGAGCTTCTGACGTAATAGATGTCTTTTATAAAATTCAACAAGAAGTACCATCTAAGCTGTTATTAGTTGGTGAAGGACCCGATAGAGAACATTTAGAAATACAAGTTAGAAAATTGGGTATTTCTAACAAAGTATTGTTTTTAGGAAATAGTAATGAAGTCAATAAGCTTTTATGTTATTCTGATTTATTTTTACTTCCTTCAGCAACAGAAAGTTTTGGATTAGCAGCTTTAGAAGCTATGGCAGCTAGAACCCCTGTAATATCAACCAATGCAGGAGGGTTGTCTGAAGTTAATATACAAGGCGTTACAGGTTTTTTAAGCGATGTAGGGGATACGGATGATATGGCAAAAAATGGAGTCTATATTTTGGAAGATTTGGATAGGTTGCAACAATTTAAATTAAATGCGTTAAAACAAGCAAAACGATTTAGTTTAAAAAACATCCTTCCTTCTTACAAAGAAGTGTATAGAGAAGTAATTGCTGACTGTTGTTAATTATTATAAAAATTTAAAGCTTCAATTAATAAGGCTTTATCAACTTTACAGTCAAGTTTAAATTTTTCAAAATCAGTAAGTAACACAAAATTTACTTGACCGCCTATATTTTTCTTGTCATGAATTAAAAGAGCAAGTATCGCTTCAAAATCAGATGGATTAATAGCTACTTTATCGTATATAGTTGATAATGTTTCTTTAATTTCTTGAACTTTATTTTCTGAAAAATTAAGAAGTTTGTTTGATAGATAAGCTTCTGTAATCATTCCTATTGCAATAGCTTCACCATGTGTTAAATTCTCTTTGTCTTCAGATTCTAAGAAAAAAGATTCAATTGCATGTCCTAAAGTATGTCCAAAATTTAAAACCTTCCGTAAACCTTGTTCCTTTGGATCGGTGGTAACCACTTCATTTTTAATTTCTATAGAGCGATAAATTAGATTGCTTATATTATTAATATTCAATTCTTTAAAATCTTTTATTTCACTCCATAATTTAACATCATAAGTTAAGCCGTATTTAATAATTTCAGCCAAACCAGATTTAATTTCACGAACTATAACGGTATTTAAAAATCTAGGATCAATAAGTACCATTTCAGGATCAGAAAACAATCCAATTTGGTTCTTTAGCACTCCTAAATCTACACCTGTTTTTCCTCCAACAGAAGCATCCACCATACTTAAAAGTGTTGTAGGAATATTTATAAATGAAATACCACGTTTAAAACACGAAGCTACAAAGCCACCTAAATCTGTAATTACTCCACCTCCTAAATTTATAAGCAAACTTTTTCTGTCAGCCCCTAATTCAGTTAAGGCTTCCCATACACCAATGCAAGTATCTAAATTTTTATAAATTTCCCCAGCTTCAATTTCAATAATTTCAATATTACTGGTAGTTTCAATTTCTTGTAATAAAATTGGTAAGCAATATTTATTAGTATTTTCATCAACTAAAATAAAAATGGTTGATGGTAAATTTTCAGATAAATAGCGGTTTAATTCAATATAAGATTGAGCTTCAAATTGAACAAAGTAATTATTGGATAAAATTGGTTGCATTTTGGATAATTTTGATGTGCAAATTAAAGGTAAAATAATGAAAAAATAAACTCTTAGGAAGTATCTTTGTGTAAACAACAAATTTACAATGGAAAAAATATTTGATAATACAGAGGTTGCTTTTGCTTTAAAGACAAATGCTGAGCTAGATAGAGCTTATTATTTGTTTGAAATGATTAAGAGAGAACCATTAGTTAAAATTGGTACAGCAGTTACCAAATTTGCACTGAAAACCCACTTACCTGTTGAAGGTATTATTAGAGCCACAGTTTTTGATCATTTTTGTGGTGGAGTTACAGAGGTAGATTGTATGCCTACAATTGATAAAATGTATACTAAAAATGTACATTCTGTGTTAGATTATTCAGCTGAAGGAAAAGAAGTTGAAGAACAATTTGATTTAGCTATGGAAAAAACGCTAAATACCATAAAATTTGGCACAGAAAAAGAAAGTATTCCATTTGCGGTTTTTAAACCAACAGGGTTTGGACGATTTAAAATTTATCAAAAAATCACGGAAGGTGAAGAATTAGATGCTCATGAAAAAATTGAATGGAAAAGAATTAAAGAACGCTACAATATTGTTAGTAAAGCAGCTTACGAAAGAGACGTTCCATTATTAATTGACGCAGAAGAAACCTGGATGCAAGATGCTGCTGACGACTTGATTGAAGAAATGATGAAAAAGTACAATAAAGAAAAAGTGATTGTATTTGGTACTTTACAGTTGTATCGTTGGGATAGATTAGATTATCTTAAAAATTTACATAAAAGAGCTAAAGAAGAAGGTTTTAAAATTGGTATGAAGCTAGTAAGAGGAGCTTATATGGAAAAAGAAAGAGAAAGAGCTGAAGAAAAAGGTTATAAAGATCCAATTTGTGAAAATAAAGCTGCTACCGATAAAATGTATAATGATGTTTTAACCTATATGTATAAAAATATTGATGATATGGCTATTTTTGCTGGAACTCATAATGAGGAAAGTAGTTATTTATTAATGGATTTAATAGCAAAATCTGGTTTAGATAAAAATGACATTAGAGTTTGGTTTGGACAATTATATGGCATGAGTGATCATATAAGTTATAATTTAGCCGCTCATGGATACAATGTTGCAAAATACCTTCCCTTTGGACCTGTTAGAGATGTAATGCCTTATTTAATTAGAAGAGCAGAAGAAAATACTTCTGTTGCTGGACAAACAACTCGAGAGCTTAATTTACTTAAAACAGAAAGAGAAAGGCGTAAAATTTAAAACTTAAAATTTTCATTTAAAAAGAGCTATTTAACAGCTCTTTTTTTATTTAACTGTAAATCAATTAATTATAGTAAGAATGTTTCTTTATTTTTTATAGTGTAAAACAAAATAAAACAACTACTTTTGCAGCGCTTTAAAAATCAGAACATGCAATCTATCAGAAATATAGCTATTATAGCGCACGTTGACCACGGAAAAACTACTTTAGTTGACAAACTTATTGACCAAGCTCAGTTATTAGACGAGCGTAAAGAGCGTACCGATTTATTATTAGATAATAACGATTTAGAACGTGAACGAGGTATTACTATTTTATCTAAAAATGTTTCAGTAAAATATAAAGACGTTAAGATAAATATTATTGATACCCCTGGTCACGCGGATTTTGGTGGAGAAGTAGAGCGTGTTTTAAAAATGGCAGATGGAGTGTTATTACTAGTTGATGCTTTTGAAGGTCCAATGCCGCAAACTCGTTTTGTTTTGGGGAAAGCTCTCGAACTTGGCTTAACTCCAATAGTAGTTGTAAACAAAGTTGATAAACCAAACTGTACACCAGATTTAGTTCATGAAAAAGTTTTTGATCTTATGTTTGCTTTAGATGCAACGGAAGAACAATTAGAATTTAAGACTATTTATGGTTCAGCTAAAAATGGATGGATGAATTATGATTGGAACGAAGAAACAGATAATATTATTCCATTATTAGATTCTATTTTAGAAAATATTCCAGAAGCCCCATATAAAGAAGGAACTCCTCAAATGCAAATAACATCGTTAGATTTCTCATCATTTGTAGGTCGTATAGCAATTGGACGTGTTTACAGAGGAGATTTAGAGGAGGGAAAAGACTATATGCTTTGTAAGGCAGATGGGAGTACTAAAAAGGTTCGTATCAAAGAGTTACACACTTTTGAAGGTTTAGGGAAAGATAGAACCGCTAAAGTAAGAAGTGGCGATATCTGTGCTATTACTGGAATTGAAGGATTTGACATTGGGGATACCATAGCCGATATAGAAAATCCAGAAGCATTACCTAGATTAAAAGTTGATGAACCTACAATGAGTATGTTATTTACCATCAATAATTCACCATTTTATGGCAAGGAAGGTAAATACGTTACATCTCGTCATTTACGTGATAGATTATTTAAAGAAATCGAAAAAAATCTAGCTTTAAGAGTTGAAGAAACTGATACTGAAGATAAATTTAATGTATTTGGTCGTGGAATTCTTCATCTGTCTGTTCTTATTGAAACAATGAGGAGAGAAGGGTATGAGCTACAAGTTGGACGTCCACAAGTTATTATTAAAGAAATTGAAGGAGTGAAATGTGAGCCTTATGAAACTTTAGTAATTAATGTGCCTGAAGAATCAGCAAGCAAAGCCATTAATTTAGTAAGTCTTAGAAAAGGGGATTTATTAGTAATGGAACCAAAAGGAGATTTACAGCATTTAGAATTTGATATCCCATCTAGAGGTTTAATAGGTTTACGAAATAAAATATTAACTGCAACTGCAGGAGAAGCTATTATTAATCATAGATTACGTGGTTTTGATGCTTTTAAAGGTGAAATTGCAACTTCAAATAATGGCGCTATTATTTCAGCTGAAACAGGAAAAGCGACTGCTTATTCCATAGATAAACTTCAAGATAGAGGTCGATTTTTTATAGACCCAAATCAAGAAATTTATAAAGGACAGGTTGTTGGTGAAAATAATAAGCAAGAAGATATGTCTGTTAATCTTATTAAAGGAAAAAAACTAACAAATGTACGTAAATCAGGTACAGATGATAGTGTTAAAATTGCTCCTAAAGTTGATTTTTCATTAGAAGAATGTATGGAATACATTAAAGAGGATGAATATTTAGAAGTAACTCCACAAAGTTTACGTATGCGTAAAATAACATTTAGATAATTATCTAATATCAAAAATATAAAAAGCTCTTTCAAAATAATTGGAAGAGCTTTTTGGGTTGTTTATAGTACGCTTTTCAATAAAAATATACTTAATTTTATAATTAAATTCCATTTATTAATAAAATTTATATGTACAGAAAGCTTTCTTTTTTTGAATCTATAATTCAATTTTTAAAACTTTAATTTTCTAATTAAAATTACTTAAAACCTTTTAAATCCCTAGTGTTTAAAAGGTTTTAAGATTCTAAATTACTTAAAATCAATAAAATATTGAATTAAAAATGAAGTAATTAATTTAATTTTTTTATCAAAAAATTTGTTTGTTAAAATAATTGTATATACATTTGATGTCTATACAATAGTAGTATAGATAATTGTTGTCCCCCCGAAGTTGAATAAAAATGATAAAAAGGATGAGTTAAACTTACCTGCTTATACAATTGATAACATATTGCATACAGGTAACTGGATGAATGAGAAATTTTCAGATCATTTAAAACAATATGCCTTATCTATTCAACAATATCAAGTTTTACGTTCTTTGAGAAAGTTAAATGGTAAACCAACAAATCTTTTAGCGTTATCAGCTGAAATGGTTAGTAAAAACAGTAATACAACACGTTTAGTTGAAAAATTACGATTAAAAGGATTGATATCAAGAGTGCAAAATGAAGAGAATAGGAGGCAGGTTGATATTAGCATTACTGAAGAAGGTTTAAAATTATTAGATGAGATTGATGCAATACACACAGATTTTGAAAATAGTGTTGTTGAAAATTTATCAAATAATGAAATTTTAACACTCAATAAATTATTGGAAAAAATAAGGAATAAATAAAATCAACGCCCAAAGACAAAAGATAATTTATTTTAAACATTTAATTATTACCCCATAATTAGTGATTAAGTAAGTTTTAAATTAAAAATAGTAAGAACAGTAAGAATTTATGAAAAAGTAAATCAACCCTTAGGAGGTAGTTTCTCTGGAATCACATACTTCAATAAAGCAATCCGAAAATGCTTTATATAAAAGTTAGATGGTTAGTAAGACCCTTGATTCTACCTCTTTTTTTAAAAATTAAAGACATATTGAAGAGTAAATAAATCAACCCAAACAAGCCCAAAACCCCAAAAGCATGAACTCCCTATTATTAACCCTATTAATAATTATTTCCTACTCTGCTATGTTCTATAGTAGGTTTTATCATAGAGTTTTATCAAAATCTATGGTAAAGATAAATACTATCGATTTAACTAATTATTTTATTATGAATAAACGAAAATTAGTTGAATTTATAAGTATTTATAAAATCAGTCGCAGCATATTTATCAACACCCAACCTCCCCACAACGGTTAGTAAGAAGATAATTGTTGCGGCTGTATTTTATTGAAAATATTATTAATAAACCCCTAACCCCAATGAAAATTATTCAAATTAGAATGATATTGCTAGTCTTTACGGCAATTATTTTGACCTCATGTTCAAAAGAAGAAGAAGGTCTTTATTTTAATGAAAGGCAAGAACAATTGCCTTCATTAGCTAATGCCAAAATTGTTGGAGAAAATATTGCTTATGGATATAACACTATTAGAGGAGTTTTAGCAAGTTGGCTAAATAGTGATTCTCATAGGGCTTTAATTGAGAATGCTAGTTTTACACATTTTGGAATTTCAACCGCTAAAAATGCTAGTGGGAAAAATTATTTTACACAAATATTCATTAAACGATAAAAAAATGAATTATGAAATCATTCAAAGAAAAAATTGAACAAATTAGAAGTTATAAATCTTCAAAAAAATTAAAAAGAATTTATGTAAATACATTAACTCCTTATTTTGAATTTGAAAGCAAAAAAGGGAAATTAATAAAGCCGGTAAATTGTTGCGTAATGCTCTAACAATTTGAAGAAAACTGTTGTTCCCACAAAAAAACAGTTGTAAAAAATCTTTTAATTGTCGTCCCCACAACGGTAGTATAGTAAGATTTTAATTTACAACTGTTTTTAGATAACACATGTGTTTACTTTAAAACAGCCGCAAAATCTTGAAAAAAACTGTCGTCCCCACGAAAATTTTTTTAAATACAAGCATTACGACTGTAAATCTTTTAACCATATTTGAGAATAATGTTAAAAGTTTAAAATATTCTTGAACTTTTTAAGGTCAGTAAATTTATAATATAAGATTAATAAAAACAATAAATATTATAGTATTATTTTTATTTTATTTGTAATTTATTGTTAATAAATGATTTAAAAATGTATTTTATGAAAAATATTTACAGTTTTTCATTTTTTGTGAAAGAAGAAGAATTAGACAATTTGAATCACGTAAATAACATAAATTATGTAAAATGGGTTCAAAAAGCATCTGAAAAGCATTGGAGTTTTTTAACAAACAACGCTTTTGAAAATAGTTTTGTATGGGTAGTATTAAGACATGAAATAGATTATTTAGCTTCAGCAGTATTAGGTGATAAAATAGAGATAACTACTTGGGTGGGCGATTCGTACGGAGTAAAGTCTGAGAGATTTGTGGAGATTTTTAGAAATGATACAGTAATTGCAAAAGCTAAAACTATTTGGTGTTTATTAGATAAGAAAAATATGAAGCCCATACGAATTCCAAAAGAAATACTAAAAATATTAAACGAAGTAAAAAAATAATTTAAATCTTATTCTTTTCTTCAATCCATTTAGATAAATATTTAGTACTTTTTAATGTATGATGTGTTAGCATAGCTCCTATAAAGTTATTGAACCGATGTAACTCAATATTTTTTAGTACATACTCAAGTTGGTTTATAAATTTAGATTCAAATTTTTCTTTTAGATAGCACTGGTTAATTATTTTAACACCATTTTGCTGTGCTTGTTTCCACAACATTTTATTTTTATAAAACTCAACTGCTCTTTCAGCAAATTTCTTTGGATCATCTTCAATACAACCATTCCACTGTAATTTTTGATGCATTGCTTCAGCTCCAATAGTAGTCGTAATACTTGGAGTTCCATACTTCATAGCATCAATTAATTTACCTTTTAAACCAGCTCCAAATTGCAATGGGGCTAAGCAAATTTTAGCATTTGAAAATGCTTTTTCAGTAGATTCAACCCAGCCTTCAATTAAAAACCCCTCTTTTTTATTATGGAGTTGTTCTACTTTTTGAGAGCTATATGCCCCATAAATAGTTAAATTTGCTTTAGGAAGTTCTTTTCTGATCAATGGCCAAATAGTTTCTTTTAAATATACAATTGCATTCCAGTTTGGCTCATGCTTAAAATTTCCAATAGTCATAAAGTTTATTCTTTGTTCAAATGAAGGGTAGAGCTTAAATGCTTTTTCAGAGATGGAATCAAATAGAAAAGGAATATAAAACAGTAATTGCTTAGGAATATTAAATGTTTTTTTTAACAATTTCAATTCATATTTTGAAATAATTAGTGTTAAATCACATCTATAAATGCTAGCGACTTCTCTTTTAGTAATGTCATTAATTAGCAAGTTTGGTGTGAGTTCGCATTTCTTTTTATAGGATACAAAACGTGCATTTCTAAGAAAATGTAAATCTTCAGTATCTAAAATTCTAAGTGCATTAGGACAATTTTCTGCTACTCGCCATCCAAATTGTTCTTCTGTTATATACCTATCAAATAAAACAATTTCAGGGTTTATTTTTTTTATAAATGTATCAAAACTAGCACTGTTGAGTTGAATAGAATTAGTTTCAATTCCTAATGCTTCTAATTTATACGATTTTTCATTTTGTGAAGCTACACTAGCAAATGTAACTTTATAATTATTACTTAAAAATAGCTGGATTAGCTGGAGCATTCTACTACCTGCTGCTGTTGAATTAGGCTCTGGCCATACAAATCCTATAATTATTATTTTTTTCATACAAATTCAAATGTATAAACAATTTGTATTTTAAATTTGAATTTAAGGATAAAAAAAGCCTGAAATTTATTTCAAGCTTTTTGAGTTACTCTTTTTCATTAATTTAGGATAAATAACCTTTTTTAGTAGCGTCTTTGGAAAACCAAACTAAAAATATTGCAATTACAATTATTGCAATAGGCATCATTAATTTTGATCCAGTGACTTCTACAAAATTTTGGATAAATGCATTGTAAATAAATTGAATTATAACTGTTATAAGTGATAACATAAAAAGCGTAGTGGCAAATTTTTTCTTCATTAATAATCCTACACATCCGAGTAAACCAGAAAAGACAGCTAAAGCAAATGCAGCTGTTACCCAAGCTGGAACCCCATTGTGGTATGCTTGATCAGCTTCGGGCAACATTGTTAAAACTTCATCAGTCATATAAGCTTGCCCTAAATAAGCAACCACCCCCATAATATTCCAAAAAAGGGCTAAAACACTAATTATCCAAAATACAGTTGTTGGTTTTTTTGAACTTGTCATAATAAATAGTTTAAAAGTTAGATGATTATATGACAACCAAATTAATTAAAATAAATTACTATTCATAAAATTAACATGTTTAATTATACATTTATTAAAATTAAAGCCATTTAATTGTAAAATTAATAAGTTTCTGTTTAAGTTTTGAATAAGGGGGAAATAAAAACTCAATGCTTCCTTTTGTGTGTTGTTTTAAAATGGCTCTTTTATTAGAAAATTCTTGAAAACCATAAAACCCATGACTTTTACCTATTCCGCTATTATTTGATCCACCAAAAGGGAGGTTGTGATTTGAATAATGGATGATATTATGATTGATACACGTACCACCAGCTCTTGTATTATGAATAATAAAATTGGCTGTTTTATTGCTTTTAGTATAAATATAAAGTGCTAAAGGTTTTTCTTTAGAATTTATATAATTAATAGCTTCATTCAAATTTTGAAAACTAATAATTGGTAAAATGGGTCCAAAGATTTCTTCTTGTAATAAATCTGAATTTATAGGTAGATTGCTAATTATTGTGGGTTCTATATAATTTTCATCCTTATTAAAATTTCCACCTAATTCAATGGAAGCTTCTGATTGTTTAGCTTTTAAAATGTGATCTTTTAACCTATTAAAGTGTTTTTCATTTACAATTCTACAGTAGGAACTTGAAGCAGCTGGATTGTTTGAATAAAAATTACTGATTTGTTTTTTCAACTCTTTTAAAAGTTCACTTTTTACGGTTTGATGTACTAAAATATAATCAGGAGCTATACAAGTTTGTCCGTTATTTATAAATTTTCCCCAAATGATTTTTTTAGCGGCTGTTTTAATGTTGGCAGTTTTATCAACTATAGTTGGAGATTTACCACCTAATTCAAGAGTTATAGAACTTAGATTTTTTGCTGCTGCTTTCATAACTATTTTTCCAACAGATGGAGAGCCTGTAAAAAAAATATGGTTAAATGGTAATTTTAAAAGCTCTTGAGAAGTTTCTATTTCACCTTCTATTAAGGCAATTTCTTGTTCATCAAATAGCTCTTCAACAATCTCCTTCATTAAATGCGAAGTATTTGGTGTAAGTTCTGATGGTTTAATGATTACCGTATTTCCAGCAGCAATAGCAGAGATTAATGGACTAAATGTTAAATTGATAGGAAAATTCCATGGAGAAATAATTAAACACACACCTTTTGGTTCGTATTTTACATAAGATGAAGCACCTAAAAGTGCAATTGGAGTTGCAACTCTTTGTTTATTCATCCAAGATTTTAAGTGAAATTTTACATGCTTAATTTCACTAATAATAGGATAAATTTCGGTTAAATCGGTTTCAGTAAATGGCTTTTTAAAATCAGCATACAAGGCTTCTTGTATTTTTGTTCTATACGTTTTTTCAATAGCTTTTTTTAAGGCGTTTAATTTTTTTAAACGTTGTTTATATGTGGAATTTCCAACATAAAATTGATTTTTTTGCTGATTATTAAATAACTTAATTAATGCTTCTTTACTTTTTAAATTTTGCATATAAATGACCTATAAAAAGTTTTAAAGTTATATAAAACTTAGGTAAAACCTAAAAGTAGCAAATAAATTATTTCAAATATTTTTTATCAATATAAAATGTGCCAAAAGGAATTATTGAAGCTGCCAATACAAATAAAAACTCTTTATTAGTCCATTTATAATCAGATTTTATTAAAAATGCTACTACAACATAACCAATAAATAAAAAACCATGAGGCATACCTAACATTTTAACATAACTTTCATTGCCCATAGAATATTTAATAGGGACTGCAATGAATAAAAGTAATAGATAGGATAGACCTTCTAAAAATGCGATTGATCTAAAAATAGTTAAAAATGACATTTGTTAATTTTATAAATTAGTCAGCAAAAATAAGATTCTAAAGTTTAATAAAGCAAAAAGGTTTGTTAAAGTCGTTAAAATAATTTAAATGTTTAATAAATTAAAATACTATATTTGCAAAAGTTTCACTTAGAAGCATTTATTTTCAATGTATAAAGTTGAAACAAGTTATTACCTTCACTTGGTTTGTTTTTGTAAAATTTAAGTTAAATAAATTAAGTTAGCAAACATTTTATTAGTGTTATAATAACAACTAAATTACCTTAATAAAAATTTGGTAGTATAACTAAAAATATAATTTACTTAAATTAATGGCAGGATCACAAGAAACCTTTGGGAAAAAAGAAAGAGAAAAAAAACGATTAAAGAAAAAGAAAGATAAACTTCTTAGAAAAGAGGAACGTAAAGCAAGCGGTCAAGATAGTGAATTTATTTATGTTGATGAATTCGGACAACTTACAAGTACACCTCCAGATCCTTCCAAAAAAGTAAAAGTGGATGCTTCAAGTATAGAAATTGGAATTCCTAAGAAAGAAGATAGAGGAGAGGATGAAGCTACTGATTATAAAGGTAAAGTTTCATTTTTTGATACTTCTAAAGGCTTTGGATTTATAATTGATAACCAATCGCAAGAAAAATATTTTGTTCACGTGAGTGGTTTAACTGAAGAAATTAAAGAAAATGATAAAGTTTCTTTTGAATTAGAAAAGGGTTTAAAAGGGATGAATGCTGTTCGTGTTAAAAAAATATAATCCGCTGAGAAAATATAAATTAAAAAAGACTCAAACCAATAAATTTGAGTCTTTTTAAGTTTTAATTAAGTTTTTTTTCATAGTTTTTATTCTTTTAAAGCAATTTCAGGTAGTAAATAAGAATGATTTTTTATTGCTTGCTTTTCAAACTTTTTATAATTCAATTTTTCTTTTATAATTGTTAATACAGAATATTTTTTTGAAACCACTTTTTCAGTGAATAAATGCCCTTTGAAATTGTGATTAAAATATAATATATTATTTCCTTCCATTCCGCTAAAACCGTTGGAGTATGAAACTATAATTTGAGTCATTGGTTTAAATTTATCTTTAGGTTTTTTTGAATCAGAATTAAAAGCGTAAATACTTGAAGTTCCAAAGACTAGAATCAATAATAATAGTTTAATATTTTTCATAATAATAGATTTTAATTCGTTGGTCATATAAAGTTACAATAGTAATTTTATAAAGTCACCTACATATAAATGTAGTTTTTAGTTAGTAGAACAAAAAACTTAAACTTTATCAGCTTAAGTTTTTTTGTTTTAATTAATGGTTGTTATTTGGTTATTCTCAACGGCATTGTAAATACTCTATCCGTTTCTCCTGGAGTATATATAACTTTATGATTCATACTTTTACGAACATATTTTAAAATTTCTGGATCTTTTGAATCTACAGATAAAATGACTATTTTACCTTCAGAATCAAAGGAAAATTTAATTTGAACATTGATATCTTCAGCAACATAAAATTCAGGAGTATCAAAAAGTTCAATAATTTGGCTTCTAATTTCTTTTACTGGTATGTCAGGTGTAGTTTCAAAAGCGAATAAAGCAAGTGTTCCAAAAGTAAAGGCGAAGGCTAGTAATAATACTTTAACATTTTTCATAATTGATAGTTTTTAATTTAAATTTTAGTAATTGTTTGATTATTGGTTTTACTAACTTTTATAGCTATATCATAATTAGTTTTGTAAAACTACACCTTAATAGAGGTGAGTACAACTACATAATAATGTAGTTTTCAATTAAATAGACTTTTTTTTTAGATGTTTTATATTTGTGTGTAAAAAAATATAGTACCTTTCATAGAAGTTAAATAATTGTTACTTATTAAACTTTTACCATGATGTTGATTATTAGATATTTACTATTTTTCTTATTGTTTTTAAATTCATTTATAAATTTAAAAGCTCAAGAATTTAGTTTTATTGATAATGTAACGATTAGCACTAAACTCCAAAACCATAATATTATAAGTATTGAGCAAGACTCAAATGGGTTTTTATGGATTGGAACAAATTTAGGTTTATACAGATATGATGGCTACAATTTTATAGCATATAATATAACTTCAAATCCATCCCTTTTAGATAATAATATAAGAAGCCTATTAATTGATAATAATAATTTGTGGATTGCCTCTAAAGGAGGGATTAATGTATTAAACTTAAATACAAAAGTAATGCAAAGTTATATTCATTTGGAAAATGATAAACGATCTATTCCAAACAACTATGTAACAAAATTATTTAAAGATAAAAATAATACTATTTGGATAGGTTATAATACCAATTCAATAAGTAAATATTTAGGGAATAATCATTTTCAAAATTTTAAAATAAAAGATGTTTCAACAAATTCAACAATTAATGAAATTTTAGAGATGCCAAATAATAATTTAATTATTGAGGCTACAGAGTTAGAATCTAATATAAAAAAAATAGCACTTATAAATTCATCTGCAGTAAAAATAATTAGAACATCAAAAGAAAGCTCTCAAACATTATTCCAGCAAAACTCTGTAACCTATTTAGCGACAGAAAATAAAATTTTAAAATACCAATTAACTACACAAAGCTTTGTTGATGCAGGTATTAAATTTAATGAAAAAGAAAATTTGCAAGGTCTAGCATTTACTGATAAAAATAATAAAGTTTATTTAGGAACAAATAACGGTACTTTTTATCTATTTAGTTTAGAAACAAATAATGTTTTTTTAAAAATTAATATTGGAAAAAGTGAAACCTGGATAAATTCTTTTTTTGTAGATAGTACAGGTTTATTATGGATTGCAACTACAACAGGGCTATATAAATTTAAGCAAAAGCAAAATTTATTTAGAAATCATTTACACTCTTTAGAACTTTCAAAAGCCAATAAAATTAGGTCTATTATTCAAGATGTGAATAATGATATTTATACGGTAAATCAAACTGATTTATTTAAATATGATTCAATATCTAAAACTTTTAAAAATTTAAATTGGACGAACAAAATAAATTCAAGCCCTTTTTCATTATTAGAATTAGACTCTTTAAATCTTTTTGTTGGTACACAAGGAGGAGGATTAGGAATTTATAATAAAAAAACAAATGTTCTAAGGCCTTATTTTAAAAAAAATAAATTTAACAATTACAACAATCATATTTTTAAAATATTTAAGGATGAAAATGATATTGTTTGGTTTGGAACAAGAAATGGATTAAAATATTACAATTCCCAAAAAGGAGAGATTGAAAGTTTAGCTAATGATAATTTAAATAAAGATATAATTTACGATATTAAAAGTAACAAAAAAGGAAGTTTATGGATAGGAACTAGTACAGGTTTGTTTCATCTTAAGGTTATCTATAACAATAACAATGACTTAATGATGGTTAACGTTTCAAAAATAAGAAGTATTTTCTATGAGATTCGCACAATTTTAATAAACAAGGGAACATTATGGTTGGCAACACAATCTAATGGAATCTTAAAATATGATATTAATACTCATAGGATTAAAATATTTAATGAATTTCAAGGATTAAGTAATAATACTACCTATTCTATATTGCCTGGTTTTAAAAATGATATTTGGGTTGGAACCTTACATGGGCTTTCTCGTTTAGATACCTTAAATAATTTATTTGTTAATTTTTATGATTTTAATGGCTTAGCAGATAATGAGTTCAATTCATCATCGCAATTAAAGTCTAAAAACGGTGAGTTATTTATGGGAGGTCAAAATGGGATTTCTAGTTTTTTTCCAGAAGATTTTGATACAGATATTACCAACTTCAAATTAAATATAACAAAAGTAAGTTGGTACAGTTCAACAAAAGATTCAACAATGGTTATTAATATTGATAATAATAACCTTAAATCTTTAACTTTACCATATGATAATACATTTGTTAATTTCGAATTTTCTGTTTCAGATTATTTACAGCCAGAAAATAATAAGTACAAATATAAATTTTCAGGTTTACAAAACGAATGGAGGCTATTGAGTAAAACAAATGTTTTATCTTTTACAAATTTACCTCCTGGAGAGTATAATTTAGAAGTTATGGCTTCTACAAACTATGGAAAATGGAGTAAACAAAGTATCAAAATCCCAATTACAGTAAAGCAAATATATTATAAAAGATGGTGGTTTATAACTTTTTTAGGAGGGTTTATGGTTCTAATAGGGTTTTCTATAAGGAGGTATGAGTTAGGACACATCAAAAAAATGGAAGAGTTGAGATTAAGAATTTCAAGAGATTTACATGATGAATTAGGTAGTGCTTTAACAGGGATTGCAATAAGAGCAGAATTATTAAGTGAGAAGCTAACAATAAAAGCTAAAGATAAAGTATTAAGTCAAATTTCAATTCAAAGCAGAGAAGCAGTTGATACCCTTAGTGATATAGTTTGGGCAATAGATTCAAGGAATAATAGCCTACAAAACTTATCTGACCGAATGAATAATGTGATGTACTTGTTGTTAACACCAAAAAATATTACATTTAATTTAGATGCTATTGAAGAAAAAAAATCAATTTTATTGAAACAAGATTATAGGCAACATGTATTTTTAATATTTAAAGAAGCCATTACAAATATTATTAAACATTCTAACGCAACACATGTTTCAGTTTCTTTTTTTAAAGACAAAAAAAGTATAAGATTAAGAATACAGGATAATGGTAAAAATATCAGTTTGACTAGAGATAAATTAAATGGAAACGGTATAAATAATATGCGCCTACGTGCAGTTAAAATGAAATCTCATCTTGAAATTTTTACAAAGGATGGGTTTACAATAGAACTTTGGATAGATTATTTAAATAAATAACTACATGAAAATGTAGTTGTTTACTATTTTTAGATATTTAAATTTAATGTAATTTTAAAAAAATGGAAGTTTTAAATGTTGCCATAATTGAAGACAATAAAATTATAAGAGAAGGAATTGAATTATATTTTAATAGTGATCCTAACTTTTCTTGTAAAATTGCTGTCGATTCTGTTGAACAATTTCTAAAATGCATTGGTAACAGCCCAGATTTAAAGGTGATACTTTTAGATATAAATCTTCCAGGCATGTCTGGTATAGAAGGAATTCATCATATCAAACATCAATATCCTGATGTTTATATTATAATGTTGACTATTTATAAAGATGATAAACATGTTTTTGATGCTTTAAAAGCTGGGTCAGATGGCTATTTACTTAAAAATACGCCATTAAAATCTATAAAAAATGGAGTGTTACAAACTTTAGAAGCAGGTGCGCCAATTTCTCCTGTAGTAGCTAAAAAAATAATTCATTACTTTAATCCTCAAAAATCACATAAAGTTGATGGTTTTGAAAAACTATCAGCTAGAGAAATTGAAGTTTTACAAGCACTTTCTGAAGGTTTGCCTTTTAAAAATATAGCCAATAAATTATTTATAACTATAGACACTGTAAGATTTCATGCTAAAAATATTTATAAAAAACTTCATGTAAATAGTAAATTAGGAGCTGTTAAAATGTACTTAAATAAATAAGATTAAAAGAATAGACAATTATTAGTTAATCAAGCTTTAAAAGCCACTTTCAATAAGGTGGCTTTTTTTATATTTGTAATCATAACTCTTTTTATGAAAAATAGATTCCTATTAATTTTAACATTTATTTCAATAACTATTCAAGCTCAAGTTTTTGGTGAGTTAACAGGGTATGTAAAAGATGAAATGGGCATTCCATTATTTGGAGCATCCGTTTATTTAGAAAATACACAAATAGGAATAACTACAAATGAAGATGGTTTTTTTATTTTAAAAGGGATTGAACCAGATTCTTATAATTTAACTGCTAGTTATTTAGGATTTCAACCACAAACCAAATTTAATATTATTGTTAAATCAAAAGGAAACCAACAATATAATTTTTTTTTAACTGTAGCTTCAGAAAAACTGCAAGAAATTGTAATTACGAATCGAAAAATTAGCAGGCCAAAAGAAACTCCATTGTCAACCCAAACTTTATCAGCAAATGAAATAGCTACTTATCCTGGAGGAAATAATGATGTAGTTAATGTAGCACAATCTTTACCTGGTGTTTCTCCGTCAGTTGGAGGTTTTAGAAACGATTTAATTATTCGCGGTGGAGCCCCTAATGAAACGGTTTATTATTTGGATGGAATGGAAATTCCAAACATTAATCATTTTAGTACACAAGGTAGTTCTGGCGGTCCTGTTGGTATGCTCAATGTAGCTTTTATTGATGATGTAACTTTGTCATCTTCGTCTTTTGGTGCACAATATGACAATCCTTTATCAGGTGTTTTACAGTTTAAACAGCGCAAGGGTAATAATAGAAAGTTTAATGGAAATTTTAGATTAGGAGCTAGTGAAACAGCATTAACCTTAGAAGGGCCTTTATTTAAAAATAATGCCAAAGAAAGTAAAACAAGTTTTATTGTTTCCGCTAGAAGAAGTTATTTGAAATTTTTGTTTGAATTGATAGGGTTGCCAATTAGACCAGATTATTGGGATTATCAATATAAAATAGCTCATAAAGTTGATGACTATAATGAAATTTCTGTTTTAGGAATTGGGTCAGTTGATGATTTTTCTATAGAAGCTCCCAAAGAATATGATGAAGAGCAACAGGCTACATTAGAACAAGTTCCAATTATTGAACAGCAAACCAATACTATGGGTGTTTCTTGGAAACGTAGATTTAAAGATGGAAGTGGTTTTTTTCAAACAACATTAAGTACCAACTCCTTAACCAATCAATTTACTCGTTATCAAGATAATGAAACTAAAAGTAATGTATATTTTAGTAATAATTCTAAAGAAACTGAAACAAAGTTTAGATTTCAGTATACAAAATTTTTAAGTAATTGGAAATTCTCTACAGGTGTTAATACACAATATTCTAACTATTCAAATTCTACTATTGATGTAGGTTCAAATATTGACTATAATACTAAAATAAATTTTTATAAATATGGATATTTTGCCAATACAACTACGTCTTTTTTTGATGATAAATTAGATTTTTCTTTTGGCTTTAGGTTAGATGCTGATACATTTACAAAAAATAATTCACGTAGTGCCAACTTTTCTCCAAGGATGTCATTATCATACAATTTAAATGAGGTTTGGAAATTAAATGCATCCTTAGGTATCTATTATAAAATTTTGCCTTATACAAGTTTAGGATTTAGAGATGCTTCAAATAATTTAATAAATAAAGACGCAGATTATACACAAAGCATTCATTACGTAGTTGGAATTGAACGTATTCTTGGCCCAGCTTCTTCAATTACTTTTGAAGGATTTTATAAAAAATATGATAAGTATCCCATTTCAGTTTTAGACGGAATATCGCTAGCAAATAAGGGAGCAGGTTTTGAAGTATTGGGTAATGAAGAAATTGAAACCATTGGAAAAGGACGTACTTTTGGTACAGAGTTGTTGTACCAACAGAAATTAACAAATAATTTTTATGGAATTTTTTCGTACACATTTTTTTATAGTGAATTTACTGGTTTTCAAACTTCAAAGTATGTTCCTTCAGTTTGGGATAGCAGGCATTTAATATCATTTACAGGAGGATATAAATTGAAAAAAAATTGGGAATTAAGTTCTCGCATTAGATTTTCAGGAAAAACACCCTACGTTCCTATAAATAAAGAAGAAACACTAAATAGCTATCCTAATATTGTGCTTGATTATAGTAGGTTAGGAGAGCTTAAACTAAAAGCATTTAATCAATTAGATGTTAGAATTGATAAAAAATGGAATCTAAAAAAATATGCTATTGAGTTATATATTGAATTTCAAAATCTTTTAACACATAATGCACCACAACCTCCAGAATATGGTTTAGAGAGAAATGACAAAGGCGAACAAGTTACTCCTAAAAACCTAGTAGAAATTAAGACTGATAACGGAAAATTAATTCCAAGTATTGGCTTTGTTATTGATTTTTAACTTCCCATAAACCATTATAATGTATTGATTAACAAAGTTTTATTATTAAATTATTTTTTAGAATTTAAAATTATGGAAATGTAGCATTTGGCACATTTCTATGTAAAATATTTTTCATAACATTGGCCTATTAATTTTATTACCTTACAATGGAAAAAACACCCAATCCTATTTTAATTGTTTTAGCCTTTTTTTCCATTTATGTAATTTGGGGATCTACTTATTTATTAAACAAAATTGCAGTAACGGAGTTACCACCTTTAATGTTGGCTTCCATTAGATTTATTTCTGCCAGTATTTTAATTTTTAGTATTGCTCGAATTTTAAAAATTAGTTTGCGTATTACAAAAAGGCAATTGCTAAACACTGCAATAGCAGGATTTTTATTTTTAGCTTTTGGAAATGGTGTTGTAGTTTGGGCTTTAAAATATGTAGATAGTGGATTAGCCGCTTTAGAAATTTCTGCACAACCATTAGTTGTTTTATTAATGATGCGTGTATTTGAAAGAAAAAAGATTTACGCAATGTCTTTAATTGGAATTTTACTAGGCTTTATTGGTATTTTTTTATTGGTGAGTCAAAAAGAATTGATAAGAGATGAAAATACAGTAATTGGAATGTTAATGGTGTTTGTTTGTATGGTTAGTTGGAGTTATGGAAGTATTTTTGTTTCTAAAGCAAACCTACCATCAAACTTTTTTATTAACACAGGTTATCAAATGTTAACTGGAGGTATTATTCTCTTAATAGGAAGTTTTACTTTTGGTGAAGTTTGGACGTCTCCAGCAAATTGGACACAATCTGTACAATTTTCAATGATTATTCTAATAGTATTTGGAAGTATTGTAGCGTTTACTTCATTTAATTACTTACTAAGAGTTGTTTCACCAGAAAAAGTGGCTACTTCAACGTATGTAAACCCAATAATTGCCTTGGCGTTGGGTTGGTATTTTTTAAATGAGCAAATTTCGTTACAATCAATAATTGCAGCAATAATTTTACTTACAGGTGTTTATTTTATAAATACTAAGAAAAAACTTACGTTATATTCTAGATTCTATAGGTTTAAAAGAAAATAGCTATTTTATGTAAATTCTTAAAAAGGTTTCATTCAATTCAAGTATATTTATAGCTTAATTTAATCATTTAACAATGAAAGCTATTTTTACTACTTTTTTAATTTTATGTACAATAAGCGTTTTTGCTCAAAAAAAAATACTGGATCATAAAGATGTTGATTTTTGGAATACCATTGAAAAACCTAGTATTTCTTCCAATGGAGATTTTATAATTTACTCTTTGAAGCAGGGAGAGAAAGATAGTTATTTAAAAATTAAGAATTCTAATGGTTCTTTAGTTTTAGAATATGAAAGAGCCGAATATGGTCAGTTTTCTTACGATTCAAATAATGCCTTTTTTTCAATAAAGCCATGGAAAGACAGTATTAAAGAACTAAAAAGAAAGAAAGTAAAAAAAGATAAACTACCAAAAGATACTTTGGGCATTTTTAATTTAAACACCAATGATTTTATTAAAATTGGAAATGTTAAATCGTATAAAATACCAGAAAAATGGTCAAGTGTAATCGCTTATGTATTAGATGAAACACCAAAAGAAAATTCTAATAAAAAATCGGATTCTTTAGCTAAAAAATCTATATCTAAAAAAAGTAAAAAAGTAAGTAAAAAAAATGGCTACCATTTAATCCTTAGAAACTTATTAACTTCAAAACAAGATACTTTCAAATTTGTTACCAATTATTCGTTTGCAAAGGACGGAAAAAAGCTTTCATTTATTTCAACTGGTGTAGAGGATATTTTTAAATCTGGAGTTTATATTTATGATATAGAAACAGGTGGTTTAAAAAATATTCATTCAACTAAAAAAGGAAATTATTATAATTTCACATTCAGTAATAATGGACAAAAGGCAGCTTTTGTTGTGGATGCTGATACAACAAAAGCACAAATTAGACCCAATGAACTTTACACTTGGAATACAACTAAAGAAAAAGCTACTAAATTAATAGACAACACAACTACACCAAAGGGTTTTTTGGTTTCTTCTGATGCTAAAATTTCATTTTCTGAAGATAATTCTAAATTATATTTTGGTTTGTCATTACCACCAATTGTAAAAGATACGACGTTACTTGATGAAGAGATTGTAAATGTAGAAGTTTGGACTTATAATGAGCCTCAATTGTATACAGTTCAAGAAATGCAAGCTAAAAATGATGCTAAAAAATCATATACAGCCGTTTTACACTTAAACAATAATAAACTGGTTCAATTAGCTTCAAAAAAATATCCTAATACAGAAATTGGTGCTAAGGGAGATGCTAATTATGCATTAGTAAATAACCCAAAGCCTTACCAACTTCAAAGTCAATGGGAGGGAAGTACAGCTCGTGATTATGCACTTGTAAATGCCCTAACTGGAGAAACCAAAAACATACTTACTAATGTAAAGGGCAGGGTACGCTTAAGTCCAAAAGCTAATTATGTTTATGGTTATAACTTAGTTGATAGTACTTGGTTTTCTTACCATATTTTAACTAATAAACTAATTAATTTAACAAAAAATAGAGTTTTTTATGATGAATTAAATGATAGCCCAAATTATCCAGGATCTTATGGAGTTGCAGGTTGGACAAATAATGATGAAACAGTTATTTTATATGATAGGTATGATATTTGGGAATTTGACCCTTCCAATGGTGAGAGTAAACAACTAACCAATGGAAGAAAAACTAAAACGGTTTATCGTTATCTTAAATTAGATGCAGAAGAAGTTTCAATAAATAAAGATAAAAAATGGCTGTTAAGCACGTTCAATGAAATAGACAAAAGTGCTGGTTATTACGAGTATAATCCAAAAAATAATAAAGGTGAACAGTTGTTAAATGGAGACTTTAAATTTTCAAGACCCCTTAAAGCAGTAAATGAAAATCAACTGTTATTTACACGACAGTCTTTTGAAGAATTTCCAGATTTATGGCTCTCAAATTTAAATTTTAAATCGCCAATTAAAATCACCAATGCAAACCCTCAACAAAAAAACTACAACTGGGGAACAGCCGAATTAGTTCATTGGACTTCATTAGATGGTATTAAATTAACAGGAATGCTTATTAAACCTGAAAACTTTGATGCTTCAAAAAAGTACCCAATGATTGTTAATTTTTATGAAACTAGTTCAGATGGATTGCATAATCATAAAGCTCCATCAGCTGGAAGATCTACTATTAATTATAGTTTTTATGCAAGCAGAGGCTATATAATTTTTAATCCAGATATTTATTATAGAGTTGGATATCCAGGAGAAAGCGCTTATAATTGCGTTATTCCTGGAGTTACATCTCTTATTGAAAAAGGATTTGTCGATAAAAACAATATAGGTGTGCAAGGACATAGTTGGGGAGGCTATCAAATTGCTTATTTAGTTACTAAAACAAATATTTTTAAGGCTGCAGAATCTGGTGCACCTGTACCAAATATGATTAGTGCTTATGGAGGAATTAGATGGTGGACAGGTTTAAGTAGACAATTTCAGTATGAACATACTCAAAGCAGAATAGGGGGAACTCCTTGGGAATTTCCAATGAGATATATAGAAAATTCACCCATTTTTGCAATTGACAAAATTAACACACCGCTGTTGATAATGCATAATGATGCAGATGGGCATGTGCCTTGGTATCAAGGTATTGAATTTTTTACCGCTTTAAGAAGATTGGGTAAACCATCTTGGTTTTTAAATTATAACGGAGAGCCACATTGGCCATTAAAACTCCAAAATAGGAAGGATTTTAATATTAGAATGCAACAATTTTTTGATTATTATTTAAAAAACGCTCCAAAACCTGTATGGATGGAAAAAGGTGTTCCAGCAATAGAAAAAGGAGTCAACCAAGGTTTAGAACTATTGCAGAAATAAGATGTATAAAAGAAATATTTGAATATAAATAAAAAAATTATTTTTTAAAAAATATGGTTACAGTTGTTTACAATTCATAATTATAATATTTTATACTATTTTAAAGGTTTTGTAGCAACTGATGTTAGTTTAAAAAGTTTAGCTTGCTCAAGAATTTGTAAAGTTACTTCAGCAATATTAAATAGTAAAATATATTGAATTTGTGTGATTTCTTTGTTCGTATTTAGCAATTGATTACTAATTTTTTCTAAAGTATCTTCAATGTTTTCAATTTTGTTATTGCTTTGGGTTATCAACCAATGATGCGATTCTTCTAATGCTTTTAAAATGTGAATTTCAAAGACTTGATGGGATAGTTTTTCTTGTTGGTTTTGATTTCTATGTGCACCCAATGCAGAAACATAAGAAAGTAAAGCATGATTTAAATAAGTTAATTTAAATGCTACTTTTTTTAATTGTTGTTGTTTTTGAGGATCTAACTGCATATTTTGCCAGGCAGTAACTAACGCATTGTCAGCTCTATGTGCTTCTCTTCTAGCAATTCTATATTCTAAATCATCAGTTGTTGGTTTTTTATATTCTTCTAAAATTGCCTTAAAGTAAGTTGTATTTTTAAGAATGGCTTCACTCAACAAGTTTGGTAATTTTTTATATTGCCACTCCGGCCATAAAAATCGAACTACCACAAATGAAATAATTGCTCCAATAATTGTATCTATTAAACGAGGAGCCATTACATCAACTCCTTTATTAGCAATAATATTAAAGGCACAAAGCACAAAAATTGTAACATAAATAACACTGATAGAATAGCGTCGCTTCATCCAAATTAAAAATAAATAAGAGGAAGCTAACATTAAAACTATTTGTCCTGAAAATGAAAATAGTTGTATAATTAAGACACCAATTATCACACCAGCCAATGTACCAACAGTTCTTTGAAATAGCCTTCTTCTTGTTTCACTATAGCTAGGTTGTAAAACAAATAAAATGGTAAGCACAATCCATTCTCCTTTAGCAATATGAAAATATTCTGACAAGGTAAAACCAATTAAAAAAGAAACACTTAACCTTAAAGCATGCCGCATTCTTGGATGATTTATATTTAACTGTGCTTTTAAACGTTCAAAATAAGTGCGTGAATCTTTTTCTAATCTTGGAAGTAAATTAGACAGGTTATTTTGATGAATATTTTTTAAAGTGATATGAGATTTACTTAAATTAAGGATGAGCAATTTAATAGGTTGAGATATTGTTAATTTATTATTTTGTAATAAACTATTGGTAGTTTTCACCAACCAATCTAACGCAATTGGATGTTTGTAAGAAATGCCAGTAAGTAAACTTTTAGAAAAATTTTGGGTGGCATGAGCCAATTCATGTAATAATTGACGAATTCCACCAATTAATTCATTATTTAGAGGATTTGCACTTAATAAATTGTAAGGGTCATGGCTTGATGCAGCCCGTTCATGCAAGCTTTGTAATACCATAAAATAATGTAGGTATGGTTGAAGCGGTTGCTGATTAGAAAGTGACTCTCCATAACTATTCAATACTGCTTTACATTTATCTAAGGCTTCAACAGTTTGTACATTTAGTAAGGCTAACTTGGCACGTATTTCTTTTTCTGTAGGTTCATCACTTGGAAATAATTTAGATTTTTCGTTCAAATACAACGAAAGAGCTGTAAAGCCTCTTGCTAATTGCTCTTCAATTAAACTGTATGGCTTTAAGCTTAATAAAATATAGGATAAAACACCATAAATAAATGCTCCAGTGGTTAATAAAATAGGCTGAACATACCAATTAGGACTTATGTCAGCTCCAATCATGGTATAGATACCTATAAGTAGCGCTCCAAAAGTTACACCTCTAAATCGTTCACTAATTCCGCCTATTAAAATAAATATAATGGTAGAAAATGAGAGTCCTATAGCTAGTAATATTGGATAAGGTTGTAATAACTCTACAGAAAAACTTGAAATGGCAAAACTTAAAACTTTTAGTACCATTGATTTTAAACGTCCATTAGGGTGGTCATCAGTTTCAGATAAAGTACCAGCCAGAGCACCTAAACCCAAACTTACTCCATAAAACGGATAGCCAAAAATCACCATTAAAATAACAAGTGAGCCAATAACAAAGGTAGCTTTAAAAGCCAACAATCTATCTGGATCGCTTAAAAACGTATTTCTAAAAGATTTGTACCATGATGATATATTAAGATAGTTGAAAAGTTGATTCATTTTTTATGGATGCTTTGCTATTTTAATTGCCTTGCAAAAGTAATCAATACATTTGGTAGCAATTTAAATAATATGATAATATTATAAATGCTTTACACTTTTAGAATTTAGATTGGTGTCATATATGGTTTTAATTGAGGAAGTACAAATAAAAGATACAACAATAATAAATATTGACATTTGTACTATAATTTATATTATGTTAAATAGTGAATTTTAAATTCCACTCTATACATCCCAATAATAAATTATAGTACATTTGCTGAATGCTACAAAAAAAATCATCACAGTTTGAATTTATAGCTTTAATGGCTTCACTTATGTCTATAGTTGCTTTAGCTATAGATGCCTTATTACCAGCACTTGATTTTATAGGAATTTCTATAGGAACTACACAAACGGTTGATAATCAACTGCTAATTACAATGATATTTTTGGGACTGGGTTTAGGTCCTTTATTTTTTGGACCTATTTCTGATAGTTTAGGCAGAAAACCAATTGTATATATGGGTTTTGGTTTGTTTATTATTGCAAGTTTAATTTGTGTGTATTCTGAAAGTTTAGAAATGATGGTTTTTGGCAGAATTTTACAAGGTATTGGACTTTCAGCACCAAGAACCATTAGTATAGCAATGGTTAGAGATACTTATAGTGGTGATTATATGGCTAGAATTATGTCGTTCATAACTGTTGTTTTTATCTTAGTACCAATTGTTGCACCAGCCATGGGAAAATTTGTGTTAGATCACTATAATTGGCAAGCCATTTTTTATATTCAATTGTTATTTAGCGTGTTAGTTAGTGGATGGTTTTGGTTAAGACAACCAGAAACTTTAGCTATTGAAAAGCGTGTTAAATTTTCAAGTCATATTTTTATTGATGGTTTAAAAGAAATTAAAAAATCTAAACGCACTATTGGTTTTACGGTAATTTCAGGATTTGTAACTGGATCATTTATGGTATATTTGAGTACAGCGCAACAAATATTTCAGTTTCAATACGATTTAAAAGAAGAATTTCCTTTTATATTTGCTGGGTTGGCCATTGCCATTGGTTCAGCAACGTTTTTAAATGGTGCATTGGTTTTAAAATTTGGAATGGAAAAATTAGTAACTACTTCACTCCTAACATTTTTTAGTGTTTCATTACTTTATATTATGTTGTTTAATGGTAATACCAATCCACCTATTGAAATTTTATTGGTATTTTTTGGTTTGCAATTTTTTGCCATTGGATTTTTATTTGGAAATTTAAGAGCCTTAGCAATGGAACCTGTAGGACATATTGCTGGAATTGGTGCTGCGATTACTGGATTTATTTCTACAATTATGGCAGTCCCTATTAGCACTTTTATTGGTCGCTTTGTAACTTCTACAGCACTTCCTCTATTTATTGGGTTTTTAGTTTGTAGTTTGTCTTCTATCTTAATTTTAATGTATTTAAAAAGAAATTCATTAAAAAATTAAAACATATAAAGAATAGAATATCAATATGTTAATTTGGTTTATTTAAACTTTCTATTCATTATTATTGATTTTGAACAAAACAAGGTTTGTTTTTTTCAAAAGTGACATGAATTTCAATAGGGTTACAGCAGGTTTCACAGTCTTCAATATAAATTTGATCAACAATTGAACTATCTAACAACATAGAAATTGTTTCCCAACAATATGGACATTGAAAAAAATGTTCTAACATTTAGTATAATTTTTACTTAAATAAAATTAACAAAGCTCCTACAGCAGTTACTAAAATAATAAACTTTCTGTACAATTGATTATTTATGAGTTTTACCAACTTAATTCCAGTATAAAATCCGAAGATAATTATGGGTAATAAAATTAGATTAATTGAAATACTTTGAATTGATATGGTTTTCCAAACAATCATATGAAAAGGAAGTTTAAATACATTTATAATAAAAAACAACCAAGCTGCAGTGCCAATAAATTCATTTTTAGGTAAGCGCATTGCTAAAAAGTAGATATTTGAAAAAGAGCCTGCTAAATTTCCAATCATAGAGGTAAATCCAGATAATAATCCCATACTGTTGGAAAAAACGCTATTTTGAGGAATATGAGTAGATGTATGTTTGTCCATTACAATCATAATAACTACAATCACAAGAATTAAAGCTCCCATTAAACGTCTAAAAAGTTCGTCGGAAATATCGTTTCCCAACCACACTCCTATCAATACTCCAATTATCATGGTTGGTAAAAGCTTTCCTAAATATTTCCATTGAGTATGTCTATGATAATAAATAACGGCTAAAATATCTGCAAAAACCATCATAGGTATTAGTACTCCCGTTGAAGATTTCCCTCCAAAAACAATGGCCATTAAAGTTACAATAACAACTCCTATTCCTTTAATTCCAGCTTTTCCAACCCCTAACAAAAAGGCACCAAGAATTGCAAAAAACCA
Organism: uncultured Lutibacter sp.; assembly: GCF_947493565.1. Lineage (GTDB taxonomy): Bacteria > Bacteroidota > Bacteroidia > Flavobacteriales > Flavobacteriaceae > Lutibacter > Lutibacter aestuarii. The sequence goes on from NZ_CANLRG010000001.1 coordinate 360,883, forward strand.
GTTTAACATTGTTAGTTTTGGTAGTATGGTAAAATCTTGTAGGTAATTCACCATTAAATTTTAATTTTTTTTATAAAAAAAGACTGTCTTAAGACAGTCTTTTTAAAATGATCTTTTATTTTTTAATTTTCTGCTTCTTTCTTTGCATCTTCTTTCATTTTATCGTTAGGAACAATCGCAATATTTACTCTACGATTTTTTGATCGCCCTTCTACGGTAGTATTATCAGCAACAGGTTGTTCTTCACCAAACCAATTTGTAGTAAATCGCGAAGAATTCAACCCTTTATTGTGAATGAAAAAATTAGTTACTGCATAGGCTCTGTTTTTTGATAAGGTCATATTATAAGCATCAGCACCTGTACTATCTGTATGTCCAACAATTAAAACATTGGTATCTGGATATTCTTTTAAAATATTCGCTAATTTATTTAATAAAGCATCCGAAGCATCATTAATATTGTATTTATTAGTATCAAAATAAACTCCGCTGTTTTCATCAAAGGTTACTACAATACCATCATCAATGCGTTCTACCACAGCTCCAGGAATTTCTTCTTCAATTTGTTGTGCTTGTTTGTCCATTTTTTTACCAATAAGAACTCCAGCAGTCCCGCCTACTACTCCACCAATTACAGCTCCTAGCTCACCACCATCACCTTTTTTACCAACATTATTACCAATAATGGCTCCTAAAATAGCTCCACCAGCAGCACCAATTGCTCCTCCCTTTTGAGTATTACTAGCGTTTTTTGTTGCTTCACAGCTACTTAGGTTAACTACTAAAATAGTTGAAAATATTGTTATCGTTATTTTTTTTATAAGTGTTTTCATTATTCATTGATTTTTGAAAAGTTCATATTAATTTTTAAAGGTTGTCCACCTAATAATACCGTTTGTTGCCATTGCATGGTAGATTCTGATAATTGAGTTAAATTCAATCTAAAACCTTTATTATCTTCTGATTTCTCCTTCTCATTAGTAGGTTTTAATAAGAAATCATACAAACCAGTATTAGGATCAATTTCTTGAATGGTAAAAATAAAATATCTTTCTCCTAGCACACAATTTTGATTATTAATGGTGTAATTACCAGTATTATTGTTAGGTATAAACCTCCAAGTACTTCCTTCAAAACAAGTTGCTAAAGCGTCATTTAGAAGTAGCGTTTTAAAATCACCCGATTCACTATAAGTAACCATATCTAAGTTCCAATAGCCTTTGATTACTTTTTTGGACTGAATCACTGTTTTGGGAGTTCCACAAGAAATTATGGTAAAAATTACCACAGCAAACATGCATAGTTTTTTCATTTTCTTTTAAGCTTTAAGTTATTTAATTGATTTTAGCTGTAAGTATTAAATATAATTATTTTTTTATTCAAAGATATAAAAAAGACCTACTAATTTTATAAAGATTAGCAATTAAATTATTTAGAGTTTACTTTAACCTAGAATAATAAAAAAAGTATATTTGCGGCATGAAAATTGAGATTCTTTTTGAAGATAATTACATTATTGTTGTTAATAAACCCAATAAGATTTTAATTCATAATTCATACTATGCTAGAAATATAAAAGAAGCTACTTTACTTGATTTATTAAAGGAAGAGTTTCAAGAAAATTACTATCCAATTCATAGGTTAGATCGCAAAACTTCTGGTGTATTGGTTTTGGCCAAACAAAAGAGATATGTAGCTATTTTTCAAGAATTATTTAATTCTAATAGCATTCAAAAAAAATATTTAGGCATTGTTCGAGGTTTTATTGAAACTCCCTGTACAATTAAGTCTCCTGTAAAACACCCTGATACTAAACTTTATAAAGATGCAGAAACTTTATGTGAACCAATACTTAACAAACAATTAGATATTGCTGTTCATCCTTACCAAACATCAAGATATAGTTTAGTTAGATTAAAGCCAGCAACAGGAAGAATGCATCAGCTTAGAATTCATATGAATAAAATTAGTCATCCTATTGTGGGTGATTATAAATACGGAGATCGGTTTCATAATAGGATGTTTGAAAATGAATTGAATTGTGATAATTTATTTTTGCATGCACACTCCATACATTTTGAGCACCCATTAACAAAAGAAAAATTAGATTTATATGCTGATTTACCACTTAATTGGCAAAAAATATTTGAAAAATTTAGTTGGCAATTTGAATTTTAAAAACACCGTTTTCGAATTATAGTTAAGCTATTTTTTGCTGAATTTAAATATTTATATGATGATAAATACGATTTGGTTAAATAAAAACCACTTTCACCTCAAAATAAATAGTTTTTATTAAAACTTTTTCTTTTACAATTGAGCAACCTCCCATTTAAATTGTCACGTCCACAATATTTTATTTGTAATGGTTGATCAATTACAATTTATGATATCATACAAAATATGAAAGAACTATAATTCGAAAACGGTGAAATAATTGAACTTTTTAGTTATATATAAAACAAATACCTAATTAATCTTTTAAAATTTATTATAAATATATTTAATTTGCTAAGCATTTTACCCCCAATAAAACAACTTAATTCTGTATATAAATTTAGATTTATTTAAATATTTATAACTAATCTTTTTTGCTTTTCATTTTTCAAAATAGTTAATACCAGTTCAAATATTTCTAGTTTTATATATTTAAAATTTTCAAAATAATTTTGTACTTCTTTTTTTAATATTTCATGTGTTTTTCTAAAAACACCTTCTTTTTTTAGATAAATATTTTCTAATAATAAGGCTAAATTTATTTTATGTTCTTTAATATCATTAATCAATTCTTCTCTAAGAACAGTTTCATGACTTATTCCGTTAAACAGTAATTTTGCTTTACTATAATGTTTTTCTGAACAAAACTCAATAATGTGTTCAGCTAACAACTCTTTTAAGAATTCCTCTTCTACTTTTATAAACTGAAATTCGGAAATCCATTTTAGGGTGTTTTTATGTAAATGCTCAATACTGCAATTAGGCTTTAATTTATTTTGTTTTGGGATTAATCTTTTCACTTTATTAGATTTTATTTTAATAAAAAAGATTTTTTAATTTTTGTTTTCAAACATTTTTTAATTCTTAAAAAATCTTTTTAAAGTTTTCTTTAGCATAAACCTTTTTTAGGCTCACTTATAATAGCATCACTTCTTTTTCTTTTATATAAAAGTGGCTTTAATTATTTAATCAAAATTACGGGTGGATAGTTCAAATTGCAATGATGCACATCAATATAAAAAATGATTTTCATCAATATAAATTTGATTAATTTACTTTAAGAAGCTTAGGAATATCAATAATGGTAATACTTTTTGTAGTTACTTTTATTAGTTTTTCTTCTTTAAAATCATGCAAAGTTCTTATCAATGATTCTTTTGCTATACCAATAGAATTGGCCAAATTAATTCGACTTATACTAATTTCATTAGTACTTTTTGTAGGATATTTATCTAATAATTTAATTAAGGTTAAAGCTGTTCTTCTTCTTACAGAGCTATAAGCAGTTGTAATTAACTGTTTTTTTATATCAATTAAATCACTAGCTAACAAATCAATAAAATTGTAAAGTATATGGTTGTTGTCATTTATTACAGCAATAATTTCTTCTTTACTAATTTTATATAATTGAGTATTTACAATGGCTTTAGAATTTTCAAAATGAGGAGTGTGCTTTACAAATGATGCGTAGCCAAAATACTGCATATTTGTATAATAACTTGTAATAAATTCTTTTCCTAGTTCATTAGATTTATAGGTTTTAACCAAACCATTTTTAATTAAATATAAATGATTGCTTTGGATTCCTTGACAATAAATAGTTTCGTTTTTTTTATATGTATATACTTTTTTCTTAGCTAAGTAATGTTCAATGTTTTTAATATTCCCTAAACTTTTATATTTTGTGTTATTTGTTGAAAACTTAAACTTTTTTTTAACTTCAAAGGCTTCAACTCTTTTTAATCTACTGTCTATGGCTCTTAAAAGTTCAGATTCTTCAAAAGGTTTTTTTATATAATCATCAGCGCCTAACTCCATGCCTTTCCTTAAATCTTCATGGTTTGTTTTTGCAGTTAAAAAAATAAAAGGAATATGTTCTAAAACTGGTGTTTTAGATAGTATTTGTAACACTCCAAACCCATCCAATTCAGGCATCAAAATATCGCAAATTATAATATCTGGAATAAAAGATTTAGCGACTGTGACTCCTTCCCTACCATTGTTAGCCGTTTGGACTGAAAAATTAGCTAATTCTAATATTTCTGCTGTATTTTCTCTAACAGCAGGATCGTCTTCAATTAATAATACTTTTTTATTCATTGAATCGTAATTTTTGGTAATTGAATTTTAAAGCTAGTTCCTTTATTTTCTTTACTTACAAATGAAATAGTACCTTTCAAACTTGTAACATATCCTTTTACAATATTGAGCCCTATCCCAGTTCCTGGATAATACAACACGTTTTTAGCTCTAAAAAAACGATTAAATATTAAATTTTGTTCTGCTTCAGGGATTCCTATACCATAGTCTTTTACACTGAAATAAATGTTATTTTTATTTTGACTAATTTTTACATGAATTTCACTTTCTTCATCAGAATATTTAATGGCATTGTACAATAAGTTTGTTAAAATAATTTTCAATAATTTTGGGTCTTGATATATTTCTTCATCAATTTGATTTTCAAAAATCAAAACCTGTCCCTTTTTTAATGAAGGTTTGGTAAATTTGGTAATTTCTTTAATTAACTTATTTAAATTTAGGGGAGTGTAACAAGGTTTTATATTTCCTGATTCTATATTTTCTAAAGTTAAAAAATCATCTAACATTCCATTTAAATGATGGATCATACTTTTAACCTTAGCTACATGAGTATCTCGTTTATGATACTTTTCTAATTCTGTATATTTAACAATTAATTCTGTAGATGACAAAATAGCACTTAACGGCGTTTTAAATTCATGTGAAGCCAGCGCAATAAATTTAGTTTTTAGATGATTTAGTTCAATTTCTTTGTTTAAAGATTTTTTTAGTTGCTCTACAACTTTTTCAAGCTCATTGTTACGATTTTTAACCTCCTCTTCTAATTGATAGTTTAAGGTGGTTATTTTTTTTTCTTTTTCTTTTCGTTCACTAATATCTGAAATCAAAGCTTTATAATAAAACTGATTTTCATATTCTAATTTTCCAAAAGTAAGTTCTATAGGAATTTCTTGACCATTCTTTTTAACTCCTATTGATTCAATTGGAACTTTATATTTCTGATTTTTAGGATGTTGTATAAAATCATTAAACAACGCAATGTCTTTAAGTATATCGGTAGTACTTAATCCATGTAGTTCATTATTTTGATAGCCGAAAATACTATTTAAAGGGTTGTTTTCTAGTACAATTTCTTTTTGCTCATTACAAACAAGTATCCCAACTTGCATGGTATCGAAACAAACTTTATAAAATTCTTTTTTTTCTTTTAACATCTTATGTTAAAATTAAAACTTCTCCATTATGTTTTATATGATTTTAATCAGCCTAAAAAAATAAAAGTTTAATAATTCAATAAATCTAAAATTTCAGTGTAAAGTTTGCTTTTAGCTAAATATAAATTCTCTAAGTTTTTAGCAAATGGAATGGGAGTTTCAATACTGCCAACGCGTTTAACTGGGGCGTCTAAAAATTGGAAACAATTTTCAGTTATTAAAGCAGAGATATCTGAAGCTATACCTCCAAATACAGTGTCTTCTTGTAAAACTAATACTTTACCTGTTTTTTTTACAGAAGTATAAATCGTTTCTGTATCTAAAGGCTGTAGGGTTCTTAAGTCAATAATATCTGCAGAAATATGGTGTTTGCTAACTTCATCAAGTGCCCAATGAACTCCTGCTCCATAAGTAATAATTGTTAAATCGAGACCTTTTTCTATAATTGCAGCTTTACCAAATGGAATGGTATAATAATCTTCAGGAACTTCTTGATATATAGATCTGTACAAGGCTTTATGCTCAAAAAATAACACCGGATTAGGATCTTCAATTGCAGTTGTTAATAAACCTTTTGCATCGTATGGAAACGCTGGGTATACAACTTTTAACCCTGGAGTTTTAGTAAACCAAGCTTCATTGGTTTGACTATGGAATGGCCCTGCTCCTACACCTGCTCCACAAGGCATTCTTAAAACGGTATCAGAATTTTGACCCCAACGGTAATAAGATTTTGCCAATAAATTAATAACAGGATTAAACCCAGAAGTTATAAAATCTGAAAATTGTAATTCTACAACCGATTTATAGCCGTTGATTGACAATCCAAATGCGGTTTCAATTATGGTAGATTCACAAATGGGAGTATTTCTAACTCTTTCTTTTCCAAATGCTTCTAAAAAGCCATCAGTAATTTTAAAAACCCCACCATATTCAGCAATATCTTGTCCCATAACCACCAAGTTATTGAAACGCTCCATAGACTGTTTAAGTCCTTGAGAAACGGCATCAACAAATCTAATATTTGAAGTTTTATTTGAAGGAGTAATTTCTATAAAGTTCGTATGCGTGTAAACATCAGCAAGTTCTTCTTCAATTGTTGAATGTATTTCAGGCTCTGAAAAGGCTTCTTTTAAATTCTCGCTAATCTCTAGAAGCAATTCTTCTTTAATAATTACGTCTAATTTTTCAGAAAGTATCTGCTCATCTTTTAAAAAGGCATGGTAATTTTCAATAGGATCTTTTGAAGCCCAAAAATCTAACATTTCTTTTGGAACGTATTTAGTACCACTTGCTTCTTCATGCCCACGCATTCTAAAGGTTTTAAACTCTAAAAGTACGGGTCTAGGACTTTTGCGAACACTTTTAGCTATTTCATTTACTTTTGAATAAACTTCTAAAATATTGTTTCCTTCAATAATATGGCTTTCCATGCCATAGCCTATCCCTTTATCTGCAATGTTTTTACATTTAAATTGATCGTTTGAAGGGGTAGAAAGACCGTAACCATTGTTTTCAATACAAAAAAGAACGGGTAAACTCCAAACTGCTGCAACATTTAGTGCTTCATGAAAATCACCCTCACTAGTACCTCCTTCACCAGAAAAAACGGCACATATTTTTTTTTCATTACGTAATAAATTGGCTAAAGAAATTCCATTAGCAATACCTAATTGAGGCCCTAAATGAGAAATCATTCCAATAATTTTGTGTTTTTGCGTTCCAAAGTGAAAAGAACGATCTCTTCCTTTGGTAAACCCACCCTTTTTACCTTGCCACTGTGAAAAAAGTTGATGCAATGGAATATTTCGAGTTGTAAAAACACCCAAATTTCGATGCATTGGTAAAATATATTCATCAAAATTTAAGGCTTTAGTTATACCAACAGAAATTGCTTCTTGACCAATGCCTGAAAACCATTTGGAAATTTTACCTTGTCTTAAAAGAATCAACATCTTTTCCTCAATTAATCGAGGTTTTAAAATTGCTTTATAGAGGTCTATTAGCTGCTTATCTGTGTATCCCTTTCTATTGAAAACCAATGAAGGGTTATTTTGGGTTGATTTCATAGATTTTAAATAAACTCAAATGTACTAATAAAGCGTTAAAACAAAAATACCTTATCATAAAAAATGATAAGGTATTTAATCGTTAAAAATAAGATGCTTAGATTTCTCTAAAAATGGAATGCATTAAACGTGTTTTATCATTAATACTTTCTTCTAATGAAATCATTGTTTCTGTTCTTGAAACTCCATCAATGTCATCTATTTCAAAAATTATTTCTTTTGCATGATTGGTGTCTTTTGCTCTTATTTTACAAAATATATTGTATTTACCTGCGGTAATATAAGCAATTGTAATGTTTGGAATTTTCTTCAAATCTCTTACAACTTGCTTAGTTTTGGATGTTTTAGCTAAATAAATTCCAACATGAGATATAAAGGAATATCCCATTTTTTCATAATCAAGAGTTAAAGTGGAGCCTTTTATAATTCCCTCATCTTCCATTTTTTTAACTCTAACATGGATGGTTCCAGCTGATACTACTAATTTTTTTGCAATGTCTGTAAAAGGTGTTCTTGCGTTTTCTATAAGAATATCTAGTATTTGATGATCTATTTCATCTAGTACAAATTTTTTCATGATGTGTTTTTATTAAAAATAAAAATATAATATGCAAATTTATTAAAAAAATTTGAAAAAAGAATAAAATATTTACGAATTTGACAATTTTAATTCCTTAAAATTTATATTATCCGCAGTTATAGTATTATAAGTGAAATAATTTGATAAATCTCCCTTTATTTCGATGCATTTATAAATGTCAAATTTACCATTTATCACTTTGAATTTAAGCTGAATACCAATATCCACTCTTTTCTTTTTATTATTTTCGACTATTTCAATATTTTTATAAATGATATCTAAAAACTTTTTGTCATTATTTGGAATTTTAAAATAAGGTTGATAGTTCTCAAATTTTTCAGACTTGGCAATAAAGTATAAACCTTGTAATATCGCATAAAAATTATACTTTCTTGTTATTTCTCTATCGTAATCATTTTTATAATGACCAGCTTCAATTAAAATAGTGTTATGTCCTAATTTTTGAAAATTATCTCCTGTTGCAGTAGGATAAAATTCATCGGTGTACCTACCTATCTGGTTAGGAATGTATTTTTGAAGTAATTCATTCATGCTTACAATAACACTCATAGTTTCTTTCCTTCCCTCTGTTAAAGTTCGCTCTTTATCTTCTGAAGGAGCTAAAAATGAAATGGTTGCAGGATTTTTGGTTCCTTCTACATTAAAAATTGATCGTTGGTCATGTAAATTAAAACAAAATTTAGGGTTGAAATTATCTAAGGTATTCCTTAAAATTTTACTTTCCGTAGCTTTTAAAGCGACAGCATCCCTATTTAAATCAATATTTTCAGCATTTTCTCTTGTAAATTTAATGGCTCCATCAGGGTTTAGCATTACAATGAATTGTAAGGTACAGTTGTTAAGTATTTCACTTTTTATATGGTTAAACTGAACACTTGGGTTTGTTAAAAAATTAAAGAGGTCGAACAAAGCTTTGGTTCCAGTGCTTTCATTTCCATGCATTTGCGACCAAGTAAGTATTTTTTTAGAACCTTTTCCAATGGTAAGTTTATAAATTGGAATATTATTGGTAGAGTATCCAATTACTTCTTTTTTTAAAATGGGTGCAACTTTTTTTATCAACGGCTCAATATCTTCAAATAAAATCCTTCTACCTTTTAAGCGTGATTCAAAATTAGAAGCGTACCAATTTTCTAAATGTGCAATGTTTATTTCTTCCATAGAACAAAAATACAGATATATTTAAACTACTTTAAGTATTTAGTATTTTTTTAAAGTTACAAATGTAAATCTAGTGCTTTTTACAAATGTAAACAATGAGTAAGCTTCAATTAGATTACAGCTGTAAACTAAGTTGTAAATTGTATAATGGAGATGTTATGAATAACTAATCAATTATAAACAATACTTATGTATAATATTTAAATTGCTTTATTTCAATAGTTTAAAATAAATTATCTAAATTAATAATTTAATTAAATCACATCTAATGAATGTATAAACAACTTTAAGTTGTACATGTGAATCCTATTTTTTACATTTGTAAATATATAGATAATTTACAAATGTAAACTATGGTTAATATTGAAGATTTTATAGCAAGACTGAATATTATTATGAATTATTATCAATTATCAGCTGCATTATTAGCTGATAAAATTAATGTTCAAAGATCGAGCATTTCTCACCTATTGTCTGGTAGAAATAAACCAAGTTTAGATTTTGTATTAAAAATATTAAAAGCTTTTCCTGAAGTTGATCTTTATTGGTTGTTAAATGGAAGTGGAAAATTTCCGAAAGTATCAGTCAAAAAGGATGAATATACACCCTCTTCGCTGTTTTCTAAAGAAGAAATAATGAATCCTACTGAAAGTAAGTTAATAGAACCTTTACAGAATAAAGAAGATTTAGAAATTGAAAGAATAATTATTTTCTTTAAAAATGGAAGCTTTAAAAACTACATAGCATAAAAAAGCCTCTATTTTAAATAGAGGCTTAAAAGATATTTATTTATAAGTTATTTTATTCAATCAGCTTCGCCATTGATGTTTTTAAAATTAAAATTAACTCTTCTTTATTAGTATTATTAGCTTGTTGTTGCATATAAACCATTTGATTTAACATATTGACAGCCATTTTATCAAAATTGTATTTTTTGTATTGTAACCCTAATTTTACAAAATCGTTTGATAAATTTTCTATAGCTTCTTTATTATCGCTTTCGGCTATCCACTTAAAAGCTTCACCGTACATTTGTTGTGTACGCTGATTTTGAGTTAAAAACATCCCTTTTAGTACATTTTTTGCTATATAAGGTAGTTTTGTTTTATCTTTTTCGTTGATATAAATAGTAGTAACAGCATCGGGCAAGTTATTTTTAACCTCATCACTAATTTTTTCTAAGTTTGTTAATGCTGCATTTTTATCAATTTGGTATAATGAAATTAAAGAGCTTCCTTTAACTGCAAATGATTCACTTTCTAACCCTCTTTCAAATAATGGTTTGTATATGGGATCAACAAGCTTACCTAAAACCTTTAGAGCTTCAGCTTTTACTAATGTTTTAGGATCATTCTGAGCTAAATTTTCAATTTTTGCTATGGCTTCTCTTTTATTATATTTTTGAAATAAATCGATATTTTCTAAGGCTAAAACCCTTATTTCATAATAGGGATCATTTAATGCTTTAATAACAGTATTTAAAGCTTCTTTTTCAGTTTGTTGATGTTTAATAACCGCTTCTAGAGCTTGTCTTCTATCTAAATAATGAGGGGCATTGTTAAATTGAAATATGTAATTTTCGAGAGATTTTTTGTCGTTAATTTCGGCTAACAAAACATGTTTGGCATCAATATTAATTAATTTTGGTATTTGATTGATTGGAAATGTGTACGAATTTTGTGTAGCATCTACCCATACTTGATGTCTAACTTTAGTTTTATCCTCATAAATATCAATTGCCAATGGAAATTTAAATACTTTTTCTTTTTGATGAATATTTACTGTAACTGTTTTATTAATGGTATTGTAATCATAAGTTACATCCATTTTTATATGACCGTTTCCATAATACCATTGGTTAAAGAACCAATTTAAATCTTTTCCGCTCACCTTTTCTAATGCTAAACGCAAATCATGGGCTTCTGCAGTTCCAAATTTATGTGTTGTTAAGTACAAGTTCAAGCTTTCAAAAAAAGCATCATCGCCTAATACATCTCTTAACATATGTAAAATAGCATTTCCTTTATGGTAACTTACAGTGTCAAACATGTCTTCTTTATCGTGGTAATGAAAACGGACTAAAATTTTATCTTCACTTCCACTTTGCATATATGTTTGTATATCGTTATACATATGTGCGGCAGCTTTATCAGCTCCATATTTATATTCGTACCATAAGTACACACTATAGGTAGCAAAAGATTCGTTTACAGTTAAATTTGCCCAACTTTCTGTGGTCACTAAATCTCCAAACCAATGATGAAATAGTTCATGAGCAATTGTACCTTCCCACTCATTAGCATCTATTAATTGTCCTTTTTTTTGTTGAGCATCTTCACCATGAACTACAGCTGTGGTATTTTCCATCGCTCCACTAACATAATCTCTTACAACAATTTGACTGTATTTATCCCAAGGATATGGAATGCCTGTTAGGTTTGAAAAGAAGGTCATCATTTCGGGAGTTGTTCCAAAAATATCTTTAGCAACATCTTTGTATGCAGGTTCTACATAATAATCAACATTTAAACCATTCCAAGTGTCTTTTACAATACTAAAATCACCAACCCCCATAAAAAATAAGTATGGAGCATGTTTTTCATCCATAGCCCAATAATCAGTACGTGTACCATCTTTATTATCTGTTTGATTTATTAAAGTTCCATTAGATAGGGTTACGTACTTGGAGGGTACTGTCATATAAATTTCTTGTGAAGTTTTTTGGTTTGGTGCATCAATGGTGGGAAACCAACAGCTACTAGCTTCTGTTTCTCCTTGAGTCCAAATTTGTGTAGGTTTTTCTGGATCTTCTTCTTTAGGATCAATAAAATATAACCCTTTAGCATCTGTTATATTTTCACTACCTTTTTGGATAACTTCTTCAGGTTTGGCTATATAATTAACATATATTAAGTACTCTTCCCCTCGTTTATAAGTTTTATCTAACTCAATAGTTAATTCGTTATTTGAATAATTATATGCGGCTTTTTTATGGTTTACTTTTACCTCATTAATTTTAAAAGATTTGGCATCTAACACCAATTTATTTGTTGGATAAAAATGGGGTGTTAAAGTAATCCAAGCTTCTCCATTTAATTGACTTTTTTCAAAATTAAAATCGACCTTTAACTTGGTGTGAATAAGATTGTTAATTTTTTCTCTTTCTGGGTGATAAGTTTTTACTTGTGCGTTTATTGAAAAAGTGACAAATAATGCAATTAAAATAACTATTTTTTTCATTGATACTTATTAATATTTAGGCTTCAAAAATACTATTTTAATTAATTCATGTAGTTAATAGATAGTTAAAAAGCCATACCTGTTAAGATATGGCTTTTTTTATATATGTGTTAGAGTTTATTTTAAGCTTTTAAAAAGTCCTTCAAGTTGTTGCATTTGATTAGAATCTCCATCTAATTTAATTTCATTAGTTAACTTCATAATATCAGAAGGATTCATATTTTCTCCAATAACTCTAACAACTGCAAATCCTTTGTCGTTATCTGCTCCAAAAATTACCACTTCGTCAATTGCTTCCTCTTCACCTAGGTAATTAACACTTACATTGGCTTTTCCCATATTCATACGCATAAGTTGTTTGTACTTTGGATTTTTAAGAATTGCAAAAACTTTTTCTTTTTCAGAATTGTACAACTCTTTATTTGTTTCCGTTAATTGCAACGCTAAAAAATTAACTTTTTTTATAGTTTCTAGTGTATTTTTAATATCTTCAGAAACTTCAGTATCTTTTAACTGAATGATACTTGAAGGTAAATCAACTGAAATAAATTCACTGTTTTCTTTACTATCTACATAGTATTTTTGTAAAGAAGGATTGTTGTTACAAGCTATTAGCAAGAAAACTGTTGCAAAAGTGAATCCTATAATTTTTATGAATGATTTCATATTATTTGTTTTTTAGTTGTTTTCCACTATTAGGAATATGAGCTTCAGTAAGTTCAGATATTTTATTTAAATCTATGTCTCCAGTTAATGAAAGTATTACGGACTCTGCTTTGATAGGGCTTCCTGAATCTTTCATATATTTTCCAGTACCTCCAACGTACATTAATAATTCACTTACGTGGTCTTCATCTTTTCCTTGACGTACATATATTTTTACATTTGATTCCTTGTCTTTAACACGCATTAATTCAACTAACTTGTTTGATTTAAGGTATTTTGTAACAACATTATCCATCTCTTCTGCAATTGCAATACTTTCAGTGGTAAATACTCTAAAGGAGGTTAACCCTTTAACCATATCAAAATATTCTTTCCCTTCTTCTCCAGCTCCTTTAAATTTTGAAATTAGTCTGAATGCTTCTGGTGTAAAAACTACAGTTGAAACATCGTCCATATTTTCAAACTTATCAAAGATAGAGTTTTGCGCATAACTGGTAACTGATAAAAGCGCTATTGCTATAATTATAATTAATTTTTTCATTTTTTTTACTTTTAAGGTTGTTTAAAAATTTTGTTTTTTGTGTCTTCGAAATGCTGCAATTGAGCAATGGCAACAGTTCCTTTGTTTAAATTGGTTGAAAGTAAATCTAATGCCTGTTTAGTTTCGGCATAAACTTTTTCAGCCTCTTTTTGTTGGTTTTTTTGATAACCTGTATAAACACTTACCAGTAGGACTAATGAAGCTGCTACGGACAACCATTTCCAATTCCGCTTTTGACTTTTTAATTGAATGGTTTTTGTAAAACGCTCATTTTTACTGGTTGAAAAATATCCGAACATCGCTTGATATTCTACTAAATGTGGGGCTACAAAATCACTTGAGAAATATGCTTTTAGTTTTTTTTCTTCTGCAATAGTAGTTTCTGCATTTAGGTATTTTTCCAACAACTTTTCTATGTTAGCTAACTCCATAATTGTGTTGTTTTGTTAATTGTTCTCTAATTGTTTTCCTAGCTCTAGATAATGTTACTCTTACGGCTGTTGGTTGTAAATTCAATAATTCCGCAATTTCATCAAACTCGTATTCTTCAACATCTCTAAGCTGTATTACTAATTTTTGCTGCTCTGGTAAGTTTTCAATTAATTTATGAACTAAACTTACACTGTCATTAAGTTCCATTCGCCTTTGTAAGGGCGTATCTTTTTCTTGATAATTGCTATGAACTAAACTTAAATTACTGGCTTGTTTCGATTTTAATCTGTCAAAACAATAATTTTTGGTCATCGTCATTGCAAAAGCTTCAATACTTTTATAGTCTTTTAATTTAGACTTGTTTCTCCATAACTTAAAATACAATTCCTGAGTTGCATCTTCAGCTTCTTCAGTAGATACTAGTAATCTTTTTGCTAAACGAAATACTTTATCTTTAAAGGGCATTACAGTTTTTAAAAACTCAGATTGCTTCATTTTAAGTTTGGTTTTACAACTTTTTAGGTCGCTTTCACAATTATGACGAGCAAGTTACGTTTTTGTAACACCTACTATTATTTTTTTGTAAAATAAATTAATATCTTGCGGCAAAATAAAAGAAAATAAATGAATAGAAAATGAAAAAAATAAATTATTGGTTAGCCTTTTATATAATATTTAGTCTCGTTTTTATTAGTTGTAGTAAAAATGATGACGAACCAGTTATTACAACAGAGTTAAATAACCCTATAAATAAATTTGTTTGGAAAGGAATGAATTCTTGGTACAATTGGCAGCCCAATGTTGCTAACTTAGCCGATACTAAAGATAATGATACCGATGCTTTTTATACTTATTTAAACGGCTTTTCAGATCCAGAAGATTTATTTGAAAGTTTATTATATAATAAAGGAAACACTGATAGGTTTTCTTGGATTGTTGATGATTATGTTGAATTAAATAATTCTTTCCAAGGAATTTCTAAATCGTTTGGTTTTAGACTACAAGCTGTAAAAATTAACAATAATGGAGATATTATATTCTATGTTCGTTATGTATCGCCTGAATCTCCAGCAGCAAATGCAGGAATAAAAAGAGGTGATATTTTTAATGCAATTGATGGGGTTGTAGTTAATGAAGCTAATTACAGTACAACTGCTGGAAAGCTTTCAAATGAAACAGTTACATTAACCATGGTTAATGAAAATGGAGGTGTTTTAAATCCAATTGAAGATAAAACAATTACTTCAGTAGTTTTGGCTGAAAACCCTATACATTTTTCAAAAGTATTTAATGATATCAATGGTAAAAAAGTAGGTTATTTAGTTTATAATGGATTTAAGTCTTCTTATAATGATGAATTGAATGCTGTTTTTGCAACATTTAAAGCTGAAGGAATTGATGAGTTGATTTTAGATTTAAGATTGAATGGTGGTGGTTCTGTTGCAACTTCTGCTTATTTGGCTAGTATGATATCTCAAAGTGCTGGAAGTGATATTTTTGCAGAGTTAAAATTTAACGATAAGCACACCAATCAAAATGGTGCATATACTTTTCAAAATACTCAAAAAAATTATGATTCCAGTGGAGAGGAAATTGGAACTGAAGCCATAAATAGATTAAACAATATCAATCAATTGTATGTATTAACATCTGGAAGCACAGCTTCAGCTAGCGAAATGATAATTAATGGGTTGAGACCTTTTATGCCCGTAAAAGTAATTGGAACTACTACTTATGGAAAAAATGTAGGTTCAGTTACCCTATATGATTCTCCCTCTTCTAATTACTTAAATGAGTCCTCTGCCAACCCTTCTCATTTATATGCGATGCAACCTATTGTATTTCAAATTTACAATAAATTAGGGCAAAGTGATTATATACAAGGTTTTGCGCCAGATATTGAGGTTATTGAATACAATTATTGGAATAACATATTGCCTTTTGGTGATGAAAATGAAGTGGTTTTAAAAGCTGCTTTAGACGATATAAAAGGAATTTCTTCAAGAATGACTCCTTCAAAATCTATCGATTTTGTTGATGTGGTAGAATTAGATATTTCAGTAATGGAAAATAAATTTAGTAAAGAAATGTATATAGATGGTACTTTTTTAAAATAGTACTATTATTTTAGATAAAATAAAAAAAGACAAACTTTTCTAGTTTGTCTTTTTTTATTGATAATTTTATTGCTGGATTTCCTAAAAAGTAATTTTTTTTGCCTTTGCTCTAGTTTAAAACATCAGCTCTAAATTCACTCATAGATTCATTATCTTTGTTTTGTGCGTATTGAAAACCAGCTTTCCACCATTCTGTCATTAGTTTTTTATCAAATATTAACGAATTAGTTGTTAAAACGGTAGGTGTATAAAATAAATTAAGTTTTACATCATTGTGTTTTGCCGATAGTTTTCCAATTGTAATATTATGGCGTTCTACATGTTCAAGCATAAAATCAAATACATCAAATAATAATGAAAAAGCATTTTTAGATGGTATTCTATTAATTTGAGTTACTTCCGTTTCTAAAATAATGGCATCAATTTCCTTGGCGCCACGTAAAACAGCTTCTTTAATTGGTACTAAACATCCAAACCCACCATCAGCATATTGGCAGCCATTTTTTATTAATAAACTCATAAAAGGAACATAATTGCAAGAAGCCCAAACCCAATCGCAAAAATCATTGTAATTACATTCTTTTAAAGATTTATACTCTACTTGATTTAATGATAAATTTGAAACTGTTACAATAGTATCTACTTTACTATTAAGTAGCTGCTCAAACATTTCTTTACTAATATTTTTAGTGATAAGATTTCTTAAATTTTTACTTTCACCAAAAGTTTTTCTTCCGTTAATAAAATTCCATAAAGTATTTAAGTGATTGATACCTATTATTTTTTCACCATGTACTTTTTTAATACTAAAGGGACAATTACTAAAAATTGAATTTTGGTTGACGTTTGTATAAATTTTTTTTAATTCATCAACTTTCCCTAAAGCCAAATGAGAAATCATTAAACTACCTGTTGAAGATCCAACAAATAAATCGTATTTCTTTTTTTTAGTATTTATTAAGTATTGTGCAACTCCTCCTGCAAATGCACCTTTGCTACCTCCACCAGATATTACTAATGCTTTTTTCATGAAAATAGGAATGTTTTAATTAATTTAGACCCTTAAAAATATTAAAATGATAAGAACAATATCTTTTTTTGCAATCTTTATTGTTTTTGGTGCTTGTAAAAAAAATTACCATCCACGTGAAACAATAACAATTTCAATAGAAAAATTTAAACTGGACAGTACTAGTATTCGAGCTATAGAAATTGTCAATGATTCTTCGTTGGTATATGCAGGTTCAAATGGTGATATTGGTATCATTACAAGTTCAGGAAAATTAAGAGCTACAAAAAAAATTATAACCGACACTATTATTCCACATTTTAGAGCATTGGCTTTTAATAAAGAAGCTTTTTATGCATTATCTGTTGGGAATCCAGCACTACTCTATCAGTACAAAAATAATCAAATAAACATTGTCTATAAAGAAACACATGAAAAAGTATTTTATGACTCCATGAAATTTTTTGACGAACTGAATGGAATAGCCATGGGAGATCCAACAGGTAATTGCTTATCTATATTACTTACACGAGATGGTGGTAAAACTTGGGGAAAAATACCTTGTGAAAATTTACCAAAAATTAGTGATGGAGAAGCTGCTTTTGCTGCAAGTAATACCAATATTGCAATTGTTGGTAAAAATGCATGGATAGTTACTGGTGGAATTAAAGCTAGAATTTTTCATACAGCCGATATGGGGTTAACTTGGAGCGTTTACCAAACTCCTATCATTCAAGGAAAAAACACAACAGGAATATATTCTGTAGATTTTTTTAATGAAAACAAAGGAATAATTTGTGGTGGAGATTATTTGGATAAATTTGGAAATTCTGCAAACAAAGCAATTACAACAGATGGTGGTAAAACCTGGAAAGTAGTAGCAGAAAATAAAGCTCCAAAATATGTAAGCTGTGTGCAATATATTCCTAATACAGATGGAAAAGAAGTTTTGGCAGTATCTACAAACGGAGTATTTTATTCTAATAATTCAGGTGAAACATGGCAAAAAGTAAGTGATGAAGGATTTTATACCATTCGTGTAGTTTCAAAAAACACTGCGTGGCTTTCAGGAAACGAAACTATTGCAAAAATGACTATTAATTAAATGTGTAATGAGATATCTGATCTTTTTTATTATAATATTGCTTTTATTTTCTAGTTGTAAAAAACAATCCGAATTAAGCAGTATTTTTAAATGTAACTCTACAGATTTTGATAACTTAACAGTTTATAAAGATTTCAACAAAAACTTTAAATTAAAAATTCCAAAAAACTGGAAAACAGAATTGTATTACAATGAAAGTCAATCTGAAATTTTCAGTGCAGACACTACAAAGCAATTAAGTGAAACTTTTATTTTAGATGTTACTTATAACTATGGAGAACTCAACTTTGAAGATTCATTTTTTAAAAAAACAGACTCATTAATTGCAATAAAAAATTTGGAAACTGTAAAAAAGAACACTCTTGAATTCAAAAAAAAACCTGCATTTTGGTATGTAGTGAAAGGTACTAAAAAAGGCTTTAAATACCATCAATTCAACTTATTAGTAAAAATCAACCCAAACTCCTATTTATCTGCTACTTCTGAAATTTATGGAGCAAATGCTATTGAGGAAAGAATATGCAGTTCAATTAAGCTTATTGAAAAAATTGAACTTTTACAATAATTTATGACTTTTAGATTGTAAAAAGATAATTGAATACTTATTTTTGATGAAAATTTTAATAAAATGCAAAAAATAATAGATCGTTTCGTTAAGTATATCACTGTTGATACACAGTCAGACCCAAATAATCCAGCTTTTCCAAGTACAGAAAAACAATGGGATTTAGCGCATATTTTGGTTGATGAATTAAAAGAAATTGGTATGGATGATGTTACCTTAGATGATAATTGTTATATCATGGCTACACTCCCTTCAAATGTAGATTACAAAGTACCTACTATAGGTTTTGTAGCTCATATTGATACTAGTCCAGATTATACGGGAACAAACGTCAAGCCTCAATTTCATCCTAATTATAATGGAGAAGACATTGTTTTAAATAAAGAAGAAAACATTGTATTATCCCCAAGCTATTTTGATGATTTGTTATTATATAAAGGTCAAACTTTGATCACTACAGATGGAACAACTCTTTTAGGTGCCGATGATAAAGCAGGAGTTACCGAAATAGTTTCCGCTATGGAATATTTAATCAATCATCCTGAAATTAAACATGGTAAAATAAGAATTTGTTTTACCCCTGATGAAGAAGTTGGTAAAGGAGCTCATATGTTTGATGTTGAAAAGTTTGGAGCAGAATGGGCTTACACTATGGACGGTAGCCAAGTTGGAGAATTAGAATATGAAAACTTTAATGCTGCTGGTGCAAAAGTGGTTATTAACGGAAAAATTGTACATCCTGGATATGCCAAAGGAAAAATGATCAATTCCATGTTAATTGCTAGTGATTTTATTGCTGCTTTACCTAAAAATGAAATCCCTCAAGAAACAGAAGGATATGAAGGTTTTTATCATTTACACTCTATGAACGGAGAGGTTGAAAAAACTGAATTGGAATATATTATTAGAGATCATGATATGAAATTATTTCAAAACCGTAAAGCACAGTTTCAAAAAGTAGCAGATGACTTAAACGCAAAATTGGGAAATAAATTAATTGAAGTTGAAATTAAAGATCAATACTTTAATATGCGTGAGAAAATTGAGCCAGTAATGCATATTGTGGATATTGCTGAAGAAGCAATGAAACAGTTAAATATAAAGCCAATAATTAAAGCTATTAGAGGAGGTACTGATGGATCCCAATTATCATACAAAGGATTACCTTGTCCAAATATTTTTGCTGGAGGGCATAATTTCCATGGAAGATATGAATATGTTGCAGCAGAATCTTTACAATTAGCAACAGATGTTATTGTAAAAATTGCTAAAATTACTGCGGAACGTGCGAAATAAATAAACAAATTAAATATTAATTAAGTAGAACACCCTTCAAATTAGAGGGGTGTTTTTTTATCATTATGTACTGAGTCAATAAAATTTAACAACTTGTTAAATAGTGTTATTTTTTAAAAATATATTATAAAATAATAAATAGGTTGTTTACTTTTGAAATTCTAAAAAATATTAAATGAATAATCAACTACTAACGTCATTATCTGAAAAGTATGGAAGTCCGCTATACGTTTATGATTCAGAAAAAATTATTTCTCAATATAATCGTATTACCAATGCTTTTTCAACTGTAGAAAATTTAAAATTGAATTATGCTGTAAAAGCAAATTCAAATATTAGCATTTTAAAATTATTTAAAAAATTAAGTTCAGGTATTGATACGGTATCTATACAAGAGGTACAATTAGGCTTAGAAGCTGGTTTTGAACCTGAAAATATTATTTTTACACCTAATGGTGTTTCGCTACAAGAAATTGAGCAAGTTGCTAATTTAGGAGTACAAATAAATATTGACAATATTTCTATATTAGAACAATTTGGTCAACACTACCCTAACATCCCAGTTTGCATACGTATCAATCCACATATTATGGCTGGTGGAAATCATAAAATATCTGTTGGGCATATCGATTCTAAATTTGGGATTTCTATTCATCAAGTTCCACATATTAAAAGAGTTGTTAAAAACACCAAGATGAAAGTTAACGGTATCCATATGCATACGGGTTCTGATATTTTAGATATTGATGTATTTTTAGCAGCTACAGAAATTTTGTTTAAAACAGCTAATGAATTTAAAGATTTAGAGTTTATTGATTTTGGTAGCGGATTTAAGGTACCGTATAAAGAAGGAGATATTTCAACAAATATTGAAGAATTAGGTAAAAAACTTTCTAAAAGATTTAAACAATTTTGTAAAGAATATGGCAAGGAATTAACATTGATGTTTGAACCTGGGAAATTTTTGGTAAGTGAAGCTGGTTATTTTTTAGCACATGTAAATGTGGTAAAGCATACCACCTCTACTGTTTTTGCTAGCATTGACTCAGGGTTTAACCACCTAATTCGTCCTATGATGTATGATGCCTATCATCATATTCATAACATTTCAAATCCGCAAGGACGAGAGCGTTATTATTCTGTAGTTGGTTATATTTGTGAAACAGACACTTTTGGATCTAATAGAAGAATTAGTGAAATTAGAGAAGGAGATATATTATGTTTTAATAATGCTGGGGCTTACTGTTTCTCCATGGCATCAAATTATAATTCGCGTTATAGACCAGCTGAAGTTTTAGTTTATAAAGGAAAAGATTACCTCATAAGAAAAGAAGAAACCTTTGACGATTTATTAAAAAATCAAGTTATTATAGATATCGATTAGCAAAAACTCCGGAATTTATTTCGGAGTTTTTTATTAATAACAATATTATATGCTATTTTTTACAAATTAATCAATTGATTACCTCTAAAATAAATATTTAATTAAAAATACCTTTAAATATTTGTAGTTAATCAAAAATATGTACATTTGCCCTATGCAATTAGTAAAAACATATTTATTTACTCAAACGGCGAATATCATTCGCAGTTTTACGATTGCTATTACTACTACTATTATTACCCTTTAAGGGTTATTTTCTATTCATATCATCCGTTGTATATATTCGATTTCAAAAGATTTGAAACAAGGAATATTTTAAAATTAAACTAAAAATATTATAAAATAATACCAATGAAAGTATTGAAATTTGGAGGTTCTTCTGTAGCTTCCTCAGAAAACATTCACAAAGTAATTAGCATAGTTAAAGAAAGCTCCTATAAAAATAAAGTCGCTGTAGTTGTTTCTGCTTTAGGGGGCGTAACAGATTTATTATTAGAAGCGGGTTCTTTAGCCTGTGAAAGTAACAATGTCTATATCAATAAATTTAAAGAAATTGAAAGCAGACATATCAATGTTATACGTGAATTAATCCCTGTGAGTAACCAAAGTAGTGTTTTAGGGGAAGTAAAAAAAGTGCTTAATAAACTAGAAAACACTTTAGAAGGAGTTTTTTTAATTAATGAATTATCAAATAAAACCTCAGATAAAATTGTTAGTTTTGGTGAACTTTTATCATCCTTTATTATAGCAAAGGCTATGAAATATAACGGATTAGACTCTACGCTTAAAAATTCTCAAGAATTAATTGTAACCAATGAAACTTTTTCTAATGCTTCTGTAAAATTTAGTAAAACTAATGCTGCAATTGAAAAATACTTTAATCAAAATAAACACACTATAGTTGTTTTACCTGGTTTTGTTGCTAAAACAGAAAAAGGAGAAGTTGCTACTTTAGGGCGTGGAGGGTCCGATTATACAGCGGCAATTATTGCAGCAGCATTAAACGCTTCAATTTTGGAAATATGGACAGATGTAAGTGGAATGTACACTTCAAACCCTAAGTTTGTTAAGCAAGCATTTCCAATAAAAAATATTTCTTATCAAGAAGCTATGGAACTTTCACATTTTGGTGCTAAAGTATTGTATCCACCAACCATTCAACCTGTTTTAGAAAAAGAAATCCCAATTTGCATCAAAAATACATTTGATGCCAAAGCGGATGGTACATTAATTACAAAAGTTTCTTCTAATACCAACCCAATTAAAGGAATCAGCCATATTGAAAATATGACATTAATTACATTGGAAGGAAGTGGTATGATTGGAATTCCTGGTTTTTCTAAGCGTTTGTTTGAATCTTTAGCACATCATCAAATTAATGTAGCTTTAATTACTCAGGCTTCATCAGAACATTCCATTTGTATTGCAATAAGTAATCAGGATGCTGAAAAAGCTAAAAAAGCAATTGATACCACCTTTTCTTATGAAATTGAGCAGCGTAAAGTAGAACCATTAACCGTAGAAAAAGACAATGCTATTATTGCACTTGTTGGTGATAATATGAAAAGTCATCAGGGTATTAGTGGAAAAATGTTTAGTACTTTAGGTAAAAATAATGTAAACATTAGAGCGATAGCTCAAGGCGCCTCCGAAAAAAATATTTCAGCAGTTATTGCTCATAAAGATATTAAAAAAGCATTAAACACATTACACTCTGAGTTTTTTGAGAATCAAACAAAACAATTAAATTTATTTATAGTTGGCGTAGGTAATGTAGGTGGCAAACTATTAGCTCAAATTAAGCAACAGCAACAATATCTATTAGATAATTTAAAACTTCAGGTTAGAGTAATAGCTCTTACAAATTCTAAAAAAATGCTATTTAATGAAGATGGTATTGAATTAGAAAATTGGAAAATTTTATTAGATAAAGGAGAACCACTTGATATGGATCTTTTTCATGAAAAGGTAACCAAACTAAATTATAGAAATAGCATTTTTGTAGACAATACTGCCAATGAAAAAGTTTCAAGTTTATATGCTAGTTATTTAAAAGAAAGTGTTGCTGTAGTTACGTGTAATAAAATTGCTTGTTCTTCAAACTATACAAATTATTTAAACTTAAAACGCTTATCTAGAGAATACAATGCTCCGTTTTTATTTGAGACCAATGTTGGTGCTGGTTTACCAATTATAGATACCTTAAAAAACTTAGTAGCTTCGGGTGATAAAGTTACCAAAATACAAGCTGTTTTATCTGGAAGCTTAAACTTTGTTTTCAATAATTTTAATGAGAAGAATTCATTTTATGAAATTGTAAATGAAGCAGGTGTACAAGGATACACCGAACCTGATCCAAGAATTGATTTAAGTGGTATTGATGTTATGCGAAAAATACTCATTTTAGCGCGTGAAAGTGGAACAAAACTAGAATTATCAGACATAGAAAATAATTCTTTTTTACCTGAAATTTCCCTAAAATCAGCTTCTGTAGATGATTTTTTAGCAACTTTAAAAACTGAAGCCAACCATTTTAATAAAATTCAACAAAATGCAGCAAACAATAAGTGTAGATTAAAATATGTAGCAGAATTTGATGATGGGAAGGCAAAAGTTGGTTTACAAGAAATTTCTTCAAACCACCCTTTTTATAATTTAGATGGTAGTGATAATATTGTTTTGTTTTTCACTGAAAGATACAGCCAACAACCTTTAATTATCAAAGGAGCAGGTGCAGGAGCTGATGTGACAGCTTCGGGTTTATTTGCGGATATTATTAGAATTGGAAATAATTAAATTATGGAACAACTAAAAATATTTACACCAGCTACCATTGCAAATATATCGTGTGGCTTTGATGTGCTAGGATTAGCTTTAGACACTGTAGGTGATGAAATGCTGATTAAAAAAGTTGCTAAGAAAGGAGTAACTATTACTAAAATAATTGGGCAAGATTTACCACTAGACACACATAAAAATGTGGCAGGAGTGGCAGCTTTGGCTTTATTAGCTGAAACGGACTGTGAATTTGGTTTCGAGATTGAAATTAATAAACAAATAAAGCCTGGTAGCGGCATTGGAAGTAGTGCGGCGAGTTCAGCTGGAGCTGTTTGGGCAATTAACGAAATGCTTGGAAAACCTTTTTCAAATTTAGAATTAGTACGTTTTGCAATGGAAGGTGAACGGCTTGCTACAGGGGTGCCTCATGCAGACAATGTTGCCCCTGCTCTTTTTGGTGGATTTACTTTAGTTAGAAGTTATCAACCTTTAGACATTGTTAAAATCAATACCCCTAGTCAGTTATTTGCCAGCGTGATTCATCCTCAAATTGAAGTTAAAACTTCTGATGCACGAGAGATTTTAAAAACCTCTGTTCCACTCAAAGAAGCCATCAAACAGTGGGGAAATGTTGGAGGATTAATCAGTGGTTTATATACTGAAGATTATGATTTAATTGGTCGTTCTCTAGAAGATTTTATTATTGAACCTATCCGTTCAATATTGATTCCTGCTTTTGATGCAGTTAAGCAAAACTGTATAAACACAGGAGCTTTAGGTTGTGGTATTTCAGGTTCTGGCCCTTCAATTTTTGCATTAAGTAAAGGTGAAGAAACAGCCATAAAAGTTGGAGAAGCTATGAAAGCTGTATATGATAAAGTCGGAATTCCATACGATATACATATTTCCAAAATTAACAAACAAGGAATAAAAAAAATATAATAAATACTACTATGAATTTTTATAGTTTAAATAAAAAAGCACCAGATGTATCTTTTAAAGATGCTGTGATAAAAGGATTGGCTCCAGATAGAGGATTGTATTTTCCTAAATCAATAAAACCCTTAACTAAAGGTTTTTTTAAAAATATTGAATATTTTTCAAATGAAGAAATAGCTTATGAAGTAATTAAACAATTTGTAGCCGATGAAATTCCAGAAAGAATCTTAAAAGAAATCATAAAAGAAACAATTAATTTTGATTTTCCAGTTGTTGCTGTTGAAGACAATATTGCAACTCTTGAACTTTTTCATGGGCCTACCATGGCATTTAAAGATGTTGGTGCTCGTTTTATGGCGAGGTGTTTAGGATATTTTAATCAAATAAATAACACTGCTAAGGTTACGGTTTTAGTCGCAACTTCTGGAGATACAGGAGGTGCTGTAGCTAGTGGTTTTTTAGGAGTTGAAGGTGTTGATGTGGTTATTTTATACCCAAGTGGAAAGGTAAGTGAAGTGCAAGAAAAGCAGCTTACTACTTTAGGTAAAAACATTACAGCAATAGAAGTAAATGGCACTTTTGATGATTGCCAAACAATGGTAAAAAATGCTTTTTTAGATACAGATTTATTAGGTTCTAAAAATTTAACATCTGCAAATTCTATAAATGTTGCTCGTTGGTTACCTCAAATGTTTTATTTCTTTTTTGCATATAAACAATTAAAAAACAAACACAAACAAATAGTTTTTTCTGTCCCAAGTGGTAATTTTGGAAATATTTGTGCTGGACTTATGGCGCAACAATTGGGGTTGCCTGTAAAACAATTTATTGCCTCAACAAATATAAATGACATTATTCCTAATTATATGAATACTGGAGTTTACCAACCCAAACCTTCAAAACAAACCATTTCTAATGCTATGGATGTTGGTGATCCAAGTAATTTTGTAAGAATATTAGAAATTTTTAAAAATAATTCTTCAAAGTTGAAAGATACCTTATCTTCTTATTCATTTACTGATAATGAAACCAAAGAGGTGATGAAATTTCTTTATGAAAAATGTAATTATATTACTGACCCACATGGAGCTGTTGGCTATTTAGGGTTGAAAAAATATGGAATTGACAAAGAAACTCAAGGAATTTTCTTAGAAACAGCTCATCCTGTTAAATTTTTAGATGTCGTAAGTCCAATAATTACTAAACAAATTGAGTTGCCTAAACAAATTTTGAAAGTTATTCATAAAGAAAAAAGAGCTATAAATATTTCTACTTATGAAGAGTTAAAAGCTTACTTATTAAAATCTTAATGACTATATTTTAAAATAATTATAGTAGATTAGCTAGATAAATTTTTTGTGATGAAAAAATATCTAGCTTTTCTTTTTTGCCTTATCATATCCATATCAATTGCTCAAAATACGTTAAAGTATACTCCAGTTAATAAATCACCTAAAGCAACTCTGAAACAAGTTTCTTGGATTGCTGGGTATTGGCAAGGAAAAGCTTTAGGGGGTTTAACTGAAGAAGTTTGGACTGCTCCAATGGGAGATTCTATGATGGGATCATTTAAACTAGTAGTTGATAATAAAGTTAAGTTTTATGAGTTATGTACCATTTCTGAATTAAATGAAACCTTAATCCTAAGAATTAAACATTTTGATAATGATTTAAAAGGCTGGGAAGAAAAAGAGGTGTCTGAAAATTTTAGATTAGTTAAAATTGAAAACAATAAAGTTTATTTTGACGGATTGACTTTTGAAAAAGTAGGTGAAAATAAATTAAACATCTACGTAGTTTTTGAAAAAAGTAATGGTTTAAAAGAAGAAATAAAATTTTCATATACCTTAAAAAATTGAAGAAAATAATGCAAAAACCAAAATTTGAAACGCTTGCAATAAAAAGTATTGAAAATAAAATGATGGATGTGGAACCAGTTAGCATTCCAATTTATTTAGCAAGTACCTACAAACGAAATACTGATGGTTCTTACAATAACGATTTTATTTATTCTAGAAATGGAAACCCTAACAGAACTATTGTTGAACAAAGTATTGCACAATTGGAGCAAGGGCAGTTTGCTTTTGCTTTTTCTTCTGGAATGGCTGCTATTAGTACAATTTTACAAAGTTTAAAATCTGGTGATCATATTATTTTACCGAATGATATTTATTATGCTATTAAAAAATTAATGGAAGATGTTTTTCAACGTTGGAATTTAAGCTATAGCTTGGTAAATATGAGTAATTTACTTGAAGTTGAGAAAGCTATAAAACCATCAACAGCAATAATTTGGATTGAAAGCCCTTCGAACCCACAATTAAAAATAAGTAACATTAAGGCTATTGCAAAAATTGCGCATAAAGGCAATGCATTATGTGTGGTTGACAATACTTGGTTAACTCCTGTTTTTCAAAATCCTTTAAAATTAGGAGCAGATATGGTAGTGCATTCAACCACAAAATACTTTGGGGGTCATAGCGATGTTTTGGGAGGTTGCATTGTTTTAAATAATAATGATTTAGCTGATAAAATTAGGAACATACAATCATTATCAGGAGCTGTACCTGCACCTTTTGATTGTTGGTTAATTGCTAGAGGAATTCAAACATTATTTTTAAGAATCTCTAAACAAACTGAAAATGCACATAAATTAGCTACTTTTTTAGAAAGTCACCCTAAAATTGATAAAGTTTTTTACCCTGGATTAAAAAGTCATCCTCAGCATCTTCTCGCTAAAAGTCAGCAAACAGGATTTGGAGCTATGCTATCAGTTTTAATTAAAGGTACCGAGAAAAATGCATTTCAAATTTCAACACAATTAAAATATTTTACAACTGCAACTAGCTTAGGCGGAGTTGAAAGTTTAGTAGAACACAGGAAGTCTGTTGAAGGAGAAAATA
The DNA here is from genome assembly GCF_947493565.1 of uncultured Lutibacter sp. Classification (GTDB taxonomy): domain Bacteria; phylum Bacteroidota; class Bacteroidia; order Flavobacteriales; family Flavobacteriaceae; genus Lutibacter; species Lutibacter aestuarii. Next base: position 389,163 of record NZ_CANLRG010000001.1, read on the forward strand.
GTCCTACTCCATCAAACTTACTTAGAGTTTCTGTTGGTATAGAGCATATTGATGATTTAATTGCTGATTGGCAACAAGCTTTATCTTAAAAAATAACTAGTCTAATTTAGGCAATTTAAAATTATCCAAAACACTTGGTAATTTCATAGCTGCTTCAATTGCTTCTGATGTTCTAGGTGCCATAGCGGATAGGTTTACAGGTCCATTTTTAGTAATTAAAATGTCATCTTCAATACGAATTCCTATTCCCCACCATTTTTCATCACAAGGACTTCCTTCTGGAATGTAAATTCCAGGTTCCATGGTAACCACCATATGTTCTTCAAATTTGTTATAATTCCCTGGGTCGTGTACATCTAACCCAATATGATGTGAAGTTCCATGTGGAAAATAATTATGCCTATCTTTTTCTGATGCAATTATTCCTAAATCTGCCAATCCTTTATTTATAATTTTACGAGCTATAGCATTAGGTTCAGACATTTTAGTTCCAATTTTATAAGCAGCTATTCCAGCCTCTTGTGCTTTATATACCAAATCATAAATTAATTTTTGTTCTGCAGTAAATTTTCCATTAGCAGGAATTGTTCTAGTAACGTCAGCTGTATAGCCATGATATTCTGCTCCTAAATCCATTAAAATTAAATTAGAATCTCCAATATGTGTTTTATTATTATCTACATAATGTAAAATACAACCATTGTTACCAGCTCCAACAATAGATGGGTATCCTTCATACTCTGCTCCGTATTTTTTATAAACAAATTCATGAACTCCTTGTGCTTCAGTTTCAGACATGTTTGGGTGCATCGCTTTCATCATTTCTAATTGCCCGACTGCAGAAATTTCAACCGCTTTTTTTAATAAAACTAATTCTTCTTTGGTTTTTATTTCACGTAAAGAAGCCATAATACCCTGTAACATATCAGTATCAATTCTTTTTTTAGTTTCATTGTACATTTTATCATTTGATGGATTTTTTAAGTGAATCAAATCAAACGATACTTTTTCTTTAAATGTTTTAATTAAATCATATAAATCAGCATTATTTCTTGTATCTCTAACGTCATTTTTAAAATTTTCAAACAAAATTTTATCAAACTTTGAAAAATCTATGTCATAACTTCTAAAATCGCTACCATTAAATGCAACTCTAAAACCTAAATCATCTTGTGCACCAATAACTCCTAGCCTTTTACCTGTCCACATTTCAGCTCTTTCATTACGTTCTTGTACAAAAATTACTTCATTAAAATTGACATTATCTATGGTTTGATTTTCTTTAAAAATTAAAACCATAGCATGTGGCTCTTTATACCCTGTTAAATAGAAAAAATTAGGATCTTGATGGTAAACATAATCCACATCGTTGGCTCTATTTCTAACTGGGTTAGCAAAAAAAACAGCCACACTATTTTTAGGAAGTTTTTTTCTTAATTGCTCTCTTCTTTCCTTATGAAAATCTTTAGTTAAATAATCTTCTGGTAAAAATTTATTTTGTGCTATAGTGCTTGTTATTACAAAATAGCAAAGTCCAAGAATTACATTTTTTAGCTTCATAAGTAGTTTTTTTATCAAAAAATTTAATTCAAATATAAAAAAAGAAATATTGACACCTACAAATTCTAAAATATTAACAAATAAATATAATTTCTACATGTTTATCATAATAATAAGTTAATTTAATACCGATACATTTTATGATTATTTAGTACTTTAGCGACACAAAAATAAAACTAAATGAAAAATACTGCTTTAACTCACATTCACGAGGAATTAGGTGCTAAAATGGTGCCATTTGCAGGCTATAATATGCCAGTACAATATGAAGGTGTAAACATAGAACATGAAACTGTAAGGAACAGTGTAGGTGTTTTTGATGTTTCGCACATGGGAGAATTTTATTTAAAAGGAAAGAATGCTTTAGCATTGATTCAAAAAGTGACTTCTAATGATGCTTCTTTACTTCATAATGGAAAAGTTCAATACAGTTGTTTACCAAATAATGATGGTGGAATTGTTGATGATTTATTAGTTTATAGAATTTCCGAAGAAGAATATATGTTGGTTGTAAATGCTTCAAATATTGAAAAAGACTGGAATTGGATTTCTCAACACAACGATCTTGGAGTTGAGATGACCAATAGTTCTGACGAAATTTCTTTATTGGCGATACAAGGACCAGATGCAGCTGAAGCACTTCAATCTCTTACTGAAATTAACTTGTTTGATATGCAATATTACACTTTTGAAATAGGAACTTTTGCAGGTGTAAATGATGTGGTTGTTTCAGCAACAGGTTATACAGGATCTGGAGGATTTGAAATTTATTTTAAAAACAAAGATGCCGAGCATATTTGGAAGGAAGTATTTAAAGCAGGAGAAAAATTTGGTATTAAACCTATTGGATTAGCTGCAAGAGACACTTTACGTTTGGAAATGGGATTCTGTTTATATGGAAATGATATTAATGACACTACCTCACCTATTGAAGCTAGTTTAGGTTGGATTACAAAATTCTCTAAAGATTTTGTAAATTCTGAAGCATTAAAAAAACAAAAAGAAGAAGGCGTTGCTAAAAAGTTAGTTGCTTTTGAATTAACTGATAAAGGAATTGCTCGCCACGGTTATGAAATTGTTGATGCACAAGGGGAAATTATTGGGGAAGTAACTTCTGGTACTATGAGTCCTACATTAAAAAAAGCGATTGGTTTGGGCTATGTTAAAACAGCTTTTGCTAAACGAGATACAGAAATTTTTATTCAAGTACGTAAAAAAGCAATTCCAGCAAAAGTGGTACGTTTACCATTTTACAAGGGTTAACTGTATTCAGGTATTTTACCTTCAACCTCTTTAAAATAAGTATAAAACAAGTCAAAATCTTTTTCCATATCGTTCGTTAAATAATAAGGATCTGAGATTTTGACTTGCTTATTTTTAAAATCTAAGGTAGCCATCACAATAGGTACGTTTGCTCCTTTTGCAATATAATAAAAACCTGTTTTCCATTTTTCAACTTTTTTTCTAGTGCCTTCAGGTGATAAAGCCAAAATAAATTTCTCATTCTTATTAAATACATCAACAATAGCTTGCACTTTGTTAGTGCTTTTGCTTCTATTTACTGGGGCACCTCCAAGCCATCTAAAAATAAAACCAAAAGGTGGTTTAAATAACGAAGCTTTTCCAATATAATTTATTGGAGCAGCTTCTGCCCATTTAACCAATATTCCTAAGGGAAAATCAATCCAATGTGTATGAGGAGCAGCTATGATTACATATTTTTTCAATTCTTTAGGAAAACTTCCAATAATTTTCCATTTTAAAATTTTAAACAATATAAATCGAGCAAGTAGTTTCATAAGGTTGTTAATAACTCTGCTTTTATTTTTTTAGCAGTTAGTTTAGCAACAAATATAAAAATCTTACTTTTATAAACTAATATTTAAAGATAATGAATGCTATTTTTTTTTATGTTTTAATAGGAATTATTTTCTTAATTCTAGGTTTTGTTATAGGTAAACTATTTACCAAAAACAAGCTTGATAAAACAATTTCTGAGTTAGAAACAAGAAATAAACTTTTACTTGAAGAAAAAGATGTTAATTTAAATATTGTTACTAAGTTAAATGAAGAAAAATCTATTTTAAATAATGAAAAACACCTAATAGATTTGCGCTTAACTGAAAAGGTATCTGAACTTAAAAATTTAGAAGGAAAGCTACAAGAAAATAAAGCGGATGTTGAAAAGCTACAAGAAAAATTTTCTAAAGATTTTGAAATTTTAGCCAATAAAATACTCGAAGAAAAATCTACAAAATTTACGGAGCAAAATAGAGAAAATATAAAAAATATCTTAAATCCTTTACAAGAAAAAATTCAAACTTTTGAAAAAAAGGTAGAAGATACCCATAAAGAAAGCATTGATTATCACGCAGCTTTACGTCAGCAAATATTTGGGTTAAAAGAGTTGAATGAACAAATGAGCAAGGAAGCCATTAACCTTACAAAAGCATTGAAGGGAGATAGTAAAACTCAAGGAAATTGGGGAGAATTGGTTTTGGAACGTGTATTGGAAAAGTCAGGCTTAGAAAAAGATAGAGAGTATTTTGTTCAACAAAGTTTTACCAATGCAGAGGGTAAAAGAATATTGCCCGATGTAGTTATACATTTACCAAATAATAAAAAAATGGTAATTGATTCTAAAGTTTCTTTAACCGCTTATGAACATTATATAAATACAGATGAAGAAACTGAAAAAGAACGTTCCATAAAAGAGCATGTCAATTCACTAAAAAGACATATTGAGCAATTAAGCGATAAAAAGTATGGAGATATTTATGAAATGGAATCTCCAGATTTTGTACTATTATTTGTTCCTATAGAACCTGCTTTTGCCATTGCTTTAAATTACGATAATCAATTATACAATAAAGCATTTGAAAAAAATATAGTAATTGTAACGCCTACTACCCTACTTGCTACGCTTAGAACTATAGATAGTATGTGGAATAATGAAAAACAACAACGCAATGCCATTGAGATAGCTTTACAAGCAGGTAGACTCTATGACCAGTTTGTTAACCTTACTGAGGATTTAATTAAAATTGGTAATCAATTAAAAACAGTACAAGGTTCTTATGATTCTTCTATGAAAAAACTAACCGGAAAGGGAAATTTAATTAAACGAGTAGAAGCTATTAAAAAATTAGGAGCTAAAGGAAGTAAAACATTTAACGATAAGTTATTAGAACGTGCCAATGAAAATGATGAATAAATTAATTTATAATATATTTAAAAATATACGTATAAAAAAAGCCCTGTAAAATCAGGGCTTTTTTTATATCTAAATTATTACCATTTAAATAGGGGTCTTTCAGACATCATTTCATTTACTTTTTCAGCGATACTTTCAAGTTTAGCTTCATCTTCAAAATTCATAAGTACTTCATCTATTAACTCTACCACCGCAACCATATCATCTTCTTTTAAGCCTCTTGTTGTAACCGCTGCAGTACCAATTCTAATACCAGAAGTTACAAATGGTGACTTATCATCAAATGGAACCATGTTTTTATTTACGGTAATATCAGCTTTTACTAAAGCGTTTTCAGCTTCTTTTCCACTAATATTTTTGTTTCTTAAATCAATTAACATACAGTGGTTATCTGTCCCTCCAGAGATAATTTTATATCCTTTAGCAACAAATGCATCTGCCATAGCAGCGGCATTTTTTTTAACTTGTATTTGGTAATGTAAAAACTCATCTGTTAACGCTTCTCCAAAAGCAACTGCTTTAGCAGCAATTACATGTTCTAACGGACCTCCCTGATTTCCAGGAAATACGGAAGCATTAATTAAAGTTGACATTTTTTTAAGATTTCCGTTTTTTAATTTCAATCCAAAAGGATTGTCAAAATCTTTTCCAATCATAATAATACCACCTCTAGGGCCTCTCAATGTTTTATGAGTGGTAGTAGTTACAAAATGACAGTGAGGAATTGGATCATTTAAAATTCCTTTTGCTATAAGTCCAGCAGGATGAGAAATATCTGCCATTAATAAAGCTCCTACAGAATCTGCAATTTTTCTGAATTTTTCAAAATCTATATCTCTTGAATACGCTGAAGCTCCAGCAATAATCAATTTTGGTTTTTCAACTTCTGCAATTTCTTGAATTTTATCGTAATTTAAAACGCCGGTTTCTTGATCAACTCCATAAAATGAAGTTTGATACAATTTCCCAGAAAAATTAACTGGTGACCCATGTGTTAAATGTCCTCCATGAGACAAATCAAATCCTAAAATTTTATCTCCAGGATTTAATACCGCATGGTAAACAGCTGCATTTGCTTGTGAGCCTGAGTGAGGCTGTACATTCACATATTCAGCACCAAAAAGTTCTTTTGCTCTGTCTATAGCAATTTGCTCAACAATATCAACTACCTCACAACCACCGTAATAACGTTTGTTGGGGTATCCTTCAGCATATTTATTTGTTAAAACTGAGCCCATAGCTTCCATAACTTGATCACTTACAAAGTTTTCTGAAGCAATTAATTCTAAACCGTTTGTTTGTCTTTCTCTTTCGTCTTCTATTAGATCGAAAATAATTTGGTCGCGTTGCATTATTTGATACTTTTTTAAAAGTTAAATTAATGGCAAATTTAGCAAATTCATTTTGCAATTAAGAAGAAACTTATATATTTGATAATAATATTTAATAATAGAACAATATAGTTTATATATATGCAAATAACAGCAAATGATCCTAGCAGAAAATCTTGGTTAAACGTTGAAAAAGGGTGCGATTTTCCAATTCAAAATATTCCTTTCGGTGTTTTTATTACTAAAGATGATATTATTACAATTGGTACTAGAATTGGAGAGTATGCAATTGATTTAGGAGCTTTTCATCAATTAGGTTATTTTGATGGAATTCCATTAACGGATGATATGTTTATGCAAGATTCGTTAAACGATTTTATTTCAGATGGAAGAAAAACTTGGAGATTAGTTAGAAATAGAATTGCAGATGTTTTTGACACTGAAAATTCAACTTTAAGAGATAATCAAAAACATAGAGATGTCATTATTTTTGATGTAAATGAAGTGGAAATGCTTTTGCCAATAAACGTAGGTGATTATACCGATTTTTATTCAAGTAAAGAACATGCTACAAACGTAGGTGTAATGTTTAGAGGAAAAGAAAATGCTTTAATGCCCAATTGGTTACATGTACCGGTAGGTTATCATGGTCGTTCTTCTTCAATTATTGTTTCAGGAACACCAATTAGAAGACCACATGGACAACTACTTCCAATGGGTGAAACACAACCTATTTTTGGTCCTTCAGAAAAATTAGATATGGAGCTTGAAACAGCTTTTGTAACTACCGATGTTAATAATTTGGGAGAACCTATTGGTATAGATGAAGCGGCAGACTACATTTTTGGTATGGTATTATTTAACGATTGGAGTGCTCGTGATATTCAAAAATGGGAATATGTTCCTTTAGGCCCTTTTTTAGGTAAAAACTTTGCTTCTACAATTTCTCCTTGGATAGTTACTATGGATGCCTTGGAGCCTTTTAGATGTGAGAGCCCAAAACAGGAAATTACACCGTTACCTTATTTACAACAAAAAAGAACAGATAATAGTTTTGATGTTAAATTACAAGCTTCTTTAGAAACCGAAAATGGAGATCTTAATATTTTAAGCGAATCCAACTTTAAATATATGTATTGGACAATGAATCAACAGCTTACGCATCATACAGTTAATGGATGTAACGTTAGAGCTGGAGATTTAATGGGAAGTGGAACTATTTCTGGACCTACAAAAAATAGTTATGGCTCTATGCTTGAGCTTACTTGGGGAGGAAAAGAACCAATTACATTAAAGGATGGAACTACAAGAACTTTTTTTAATGATGGCGACAATGTAATTTTAAGAGGCTATTGTGAAAATGAAAAAGTGAGAATTGGATTTGGAAAATGTACTGGAAAAATTCTACCTCCTAAATATAATCACTCAAAATAAAAGACGAAATAATATCGTAATGAGAAAAGTTTGCCACTGCTTTACCTTTGTTAATTAATAAAAGTTGAGGAGATTGATGAAAAACATCAAACTTGGTTGCAATCTCATTAGAAATCGTTCTAAACTTCAATAAATCTAAATAATAAAAAGCAACATGTTCTTCTAAAGAATTTGTTGCTTTTTCAAATTGAGTCAATACCCCTCTACTAATTCCACAGCGGGTACTGTGTTTAAAAATAACAATAGGTTTAGAATTAGATATATCAATAAGTTCATCTAATTGTTGTGTTTCAGTCAAAGGAATCCAGTTCATAACTTCTATTTAAATTAAAGACAATTTGTCGTAAACCCTTAAAAAATAAGACAAAATGACTTAAATTAGTACTTATTCTTTATTGGAATGTTATTTGAAGTTACAAATATAAATACAAAAAAAATTAAACGTTATGAACTTTAATAATTTTACAATAAAATCGCAAGAAGCTATTCAACAAGCGCAACAAATAGCGCAAAGTTTAGAGCATCAGCAAATAGAAAATTCACATATTTTAAAAGCTATTTTTGAAGTTGATGAAAATGTAACTCCATATATATTTAATAAACTAGGTGTTAATATTGATTTACTTAAAAATTTATTAGATAAAACATTAGAAAGTTATGCAAAAGTTTCTGGAGGAGAACTGTCTTTGTCTAGAAATGCATCAAAAATGTTAAATTCTGCAACTATTGAAGCTAAAAATTTAAAAGATGAGTATGTTTCAATTGAGCATTTACTTTTAGGAATTTTCAATACTAAAGACACGACTTCACAAATATTAAAAGATCAGGGTGTAACAGATAAAGAGTTAAAAGCTGCCATAATTGAATTAAGAAAAGGAAGCAAAGTAACTTCACAAAGTGCTGAAGATACCTACAATTCATTAAACAAATATGCGCGTCATTTAAATCAGTTAGCAAAAGATGGAAAATTAGATCCAGTAATTGGTCGTGATGAAGAAATTAGACGTATTCTTCAAATTTTATCGCGTAGAACCAAAAACAACCCAATGTTGGTTGGTGAGCCAGGTACAGGTAAAACAGCAATTGCTGAAGGTTTAGCCCATCGTATTATCAAAGGAGATATTCCAGAAAATCTTAAAGATAAACAAATCTATTCCTTAGATATGGGAGCGCTTATTGCTGGAGCAAAATACAAAGGCGAATTTGAAGAACGCTTAAAATCTGTAGTCAAAGAAGTACAAGCTTCTAATGGAGAAATCGTGTTGTTTATTGATGAAATTCATACCTTAGTTGGTGCTGGTGGTGGACAGGGAGCTATGGATGCTGCAAACATATTAAAACCTGCATTAGCGCGTGGCGAGTTAAGAGCCATTGGTGCCACTACTCTAGACGAATATCAAAAATATTTTGAAAAAGATAAAGCGTTGGAGCGTAGGTTTCAAAAAGTACAGGTAAATGAACCTGATACTGAAAGTGCCATTTCTATTTTACGTGGTATTAAAGAAAAATATGAAAACCACCATAAAGTTCAAATTAAAGATGAAGCAATTATTGCAGCTGTTGAACTATCGCAACGTTATATTTCGAATAGATTTTTACCAGATAAAGCCATTGATTTAATGGATGAATCTGCCGCAAAACTACGTATGGAAATCAATTCAAAACCAGAAGAACTTGATGTTTTGGATAGAAAAATAATGCAGTTAGAAATTGAGATTGAAGCCATTAAAAGAGAAAAGGATGAGAAAAAATTAACTTCTTTAAAGCAGGAACTTGCTAATTTAAAAGAGGAACGAAATGAAATAAATGCAAAATGGTCTTCTGAAAAAGAATTGGTTGATAATGTACAGGCGAGTAAAGAGGCTATAGAAAACTATAAATTGGAAGCCGAACAAGCCGAACGCGATGGAGATTATGGTAAAGTAGCAGAAATACGTTATGGTAAAATTAAGCAAGAACAAGATATTTTGGAGAAACTTCAAAAAGAATTAGCTGAAAATCAAAGTTCAGCCTTAATTAAAGAAGAAGTAACACGTGATGATATCGCCGAAGTAGTTGCCAAATGGACAGGAATTCCTGTTACCAAAATGCTACAAAGCGAACGTGAAAAATTATTGCATTTAGAAACCGAATTGCATAAAAGAATTGTGGGACAAGAAGAAGCAATTCAAGCAGTTTCAGATGCTGTAAGACGTTCTAGAGCAGGTTTACAAGATGTTAAAAAACCTATTGGTACTTTCTTATTTTTGGGTACCACAGGCGTTGGTAAAACAGAATTAGCAAAAGCCTTAGCAGAGTATTTATTTGATGATGAAAACTCTATCACTCGTATTGATATGAGTGAATATCAAGAGCGTCATGCAGTTAGTAGATTGGTAGGTGCACCTCCAGGCTATGTAGGGTATGATGAAGGCGGACAATTGACAGAAGCTGTTAGACGCAAACCATATTCAGTTATTTTATTGGATGAAATTGAAAAAGCACATCCAGATACATTCAATATTTTATTGCAAGTATTAGATGAAGGTAGATTGACCGATAATAAAGGAAGAGTTGCTGACTTTAGAAACACCATAGTAATAATGACCTCAAATATGGGAGCCCATATCATTCAAGAAAAATTTGAAGATATGGATATGGAAAAGAGAGACATAGTTACAGAAGCTACGAAGGTGGAAGTAATTGGGTTATTGAGACAAACCATTAGACCCGAGTTTTTAAATAGAATTGATGAAATAATTATGTTTACACCTTTAAACTTAGCTGAAATTCATCAAATTATTAAATTACAGCTAAATAGTTTAATTAAATTATTAAAAAAACAAGAGATACATATTGAATACACTGAAGATGTTGTAAATGCCTTGTCAAATAAAGGATTCGATCCTCAATTTGGTGCACGACCTGTAAAAAGAGTGATTCAAAAAGATATTTTAAATGAATTGTCTAAAGAAATTTTATCAGGGAAGGTCACTGCGGATAGTCATATATTATTAGATGCTTTCGATGACAAAATTGTATTTAGAAACAAGTAATTTTTTAAAGAAACTAATTATAAAACTCCTTAGTTAAATTAACTAAGGAGTTTTTTTATGTATCTTGCTTCAAATTAAACCATGTTTTATGAGAAAAATTATATTTTTTATACTTGCAATTTCATTAATTAATATTCAAAACGTAAAGGGACAAAAAGATCAAACTACAACGTATTATTTAATAAGACATGCTGAAAAAGACAGAACAAATAAAACCAATACAAATCCAAACTTAACTGAAATTGGTTTACAAAGAGCCCAAAATTGGGCAAAGGTTTTTAAAAATGTGACTTTTGATTTTATTTATACTACAAATTATAAAAGAACCATACAAACAGCACAACCAACAGCTTTAAGTGCTAATTTAGAAATATTGTTTTACAATCCTCGAGATTTATATAATGAGGAATTTAAAGAAAAAACAACAGGTAAAACAGTTTTAATTGTTGGACATAGTAACACTACACCTCAGTTTGCAAACAAAATTTTAGGCATTCAAAAATATTCAGATATTGATGATACCAATAATGCAAATCTTTATATAATCACTCTTACAAATGGTTTAAAAAATGATATTTTATTAGAAATCAACAGCCATTAATACAACTATTCATAAAACTTTGATATAATATCCCTCTATCACTTTTTTCAAATTTTAATTAAACCTTTAGAAATATTTGAGGTCTAAATTTTAATAGTTCGCAAAAGCAGCTTTAAAAAGCAAAGTTTGCGAATAATTAAATAAATATTTAAAGGTTTATATTATGAAAAAAATAGTCAATATTTTAATTTTTATAGTTTTAGGAACTATTGGATTAGTAGCACAAAACAAAGATCAAGATAAAAATCGAGACCAAACAAGATTCATGTTGGTTGATGGGGAAGTACTTCAAATAAGAGATCGTGATCAAATTCGTTTAAAAGATAAAATAACTTTAAACGATGGTACCATCGTAAATCCGGATGGAACTTACCAAACTAGAGATCGAATCAAATTACGTTTAAAAGATGGCTCATGTTTAGATAGTGATGGAATTTTATATAGAAATGAATATCAATACCGATATAAAATTCAACAAGAAAATAAAGGGTTATCAGAAGCTCAAATTCAAGTTAGAAATCAAAATAGATTTCAGATTATAAATATTGATGGTCAGATGTATCAAATAAGAAACCAAGAGCAAAATAAGATTCAAGAACAGCTTAATTTAGGAAATGGAACTGTTGTAAATCCTGATGGAACTTTTCAAACAAAAGCACGTCAACAGTTACGTTTAAAAGATGGTGAATGCATAAACTTAAATGGAGAAATGTATAAAAACACCTATATGCATAGAAAAATGGTTGTTCAAAAAAATAAGAAAGCTACCAAAACTATGACTAAAAAAAAGCTACAAATGAAGCCAAAATCACAAAAAAAAGGAATGAAAAAGGGTTCCGGACAGATGTAAAAATTTTAAATAAATTAAAATGGACACCTATAAATTTAAATTTCTTTTTATTGCGCTTTTTGTCATATTTGGTACAACAGTAGCTGCTCAAACTAAAAACAACAATCCTGAAAGTATCAATACCAAAGACTCGTATTTCTCAATGGATATAAATTATATTAGCGATGCCATATTTATGGGTAGAAAAGATTCCATTGAATCTCCTTACCTTTACCCTTCACTTATGTATCATCACAAATCTGGTTTCTATACTAAAGCTTCTTTTTCATACTTAACAAAAAAAAATGAAAGTAGAATTGACGTATTTTTAATCTCTGCAGGTTACGATTTTAATATCGGTAATTTTTACGGTGATATATCAGCTACTAAATACTTTTTTAATGAGGATAGTTACAATGTAATTTCTGAAGTAATAGCAGATTTCACTACTAATTTTTTATATGATTTTACTATTGTAGATCTTTCATTATCAGCTAGTGCATATTTTAATACTAGTGATAATTCGGATTTATTTCTATCCTCTGAAATAAGTCATGATTTTATAACAAACAACTATAAATTTCAAATTTCTCCAACCATAGGAGTTTATTTTGGTTCACAAAACTTTTACCAAGAATATTTTGTAAATAACAGATTTACTAGAGGAAGTGGCTCTGGCGGTAGTGGTCATGGGAATGGAAGTGGAATGAATAACATATCAGAAACTATTATAACGACTGTTGAAGTCCAAGAAAGTGAACAATTTAGCTTTATGGCTTTAGAATTTGGTGTACCCATGTGGTATCGTCAAAATTCATTTACATTTTCATTTTTACCAACCTTAGTTTTACCTCAAAATGAATCTAATTTATTGGTGGATTCAACATTGGTAAAAGAAAATTTAGAAACCTCATTTTATTGGGTTTTAGGAATTGCTTATAATTTTTAACGGTATTTTATAAGATTTGTACAACTGGAAAATCAGAGATTTTTCGGTTGTTACAAATTGTTAGTTGAATGTTTGTTGTTTGATTAGTTTAAATTTAAACATAAATTTTATGAGGTGTTGTGTATAGTTATTTTATGAATAAAAAAAGACATTGATTAAGTTTTATGTTAGTCTAAAAACTCTAATATTTCTTCTATAAATCTTTCAGGGAAAGCACCTTTTAAGTTTGTTAAGACAATAATTGTAACTTCTTTATCTAAGAATGTAAGTGCAGCTGATCTACCACCTCCAATTGAGGCTATAATTTTTGATTTATTTGGTTTAATCATAATTGGAGTCCCAATGGCATAACCGTTAAGAGTTCCACCAAATCCTTTCGTTTCTCCATTATTCAAAATTGCTGGAGTCCAAAGTGTTGAAAGGTTTTTTGGTTTTTTTAGAAAAGTGCCATTTTGTAGAGCAAGATGCCAATTAGCCAACTCTATTGCAGTTGAACTCATACCTGCAGCTGTTCTAAACTCTTCAGGGAACTCTTCATAAGCATGAGTTAAAGATCCATTGATGAAGTAAGTATAACCTCTAGCTGAGTGCGGAATTACGCTTTGGTAATGCCCAAAACCCGATTCCATAGTTCTATCTGCAGAAATCAATTTTAGTTGACGTTCTTTAATAAATTCCTGAAAAGTTGAACCACTAATCTTGTTGATGATTTTACCAATAATCACATAATTTGTCTGATTGTATTGAAAATTACTATTTGGTTCAAATACCATGGGAAGTTTCTGAACTTCTTCCCAACTAGCAATAATTTTTGCATTATAGTCCATCATATTAGGGAGTCCAGAAGTATGGGTAAGCATTTGCTTAATAGTTATACTTTTCCAGTTATCGGGTAAACTATCAATATAGTTGGAAATAGGATCTTCTAAAGCAATTTTTCCTTCCTCAACTAATTGCATAACTGCAACTCCTGTAAATGCTTTAGTCATAGAATTAATGGCAAAAGTTGTCTCTGAATCTACTCTTATAGAATCCTCAATATTAGCTATTCCGTAGGCGCCGGTTTTGATAATCTTGTTGTTTTTTACGATTGCTAATTGCAGTCCAGGAATACTTTTTTCCTGCATTTTTGATTTAATGTATTTGTCTATGTTATCAGATTGACAAAAAACATTTAAAGAAGCAATTAATGTTAATATTGAAAGAAATATTTTTTTCATGAATGTTTAGGTTTATTTTACAGACGATAAGAATTCTTCTTTGTTACATTTAACCACGCACAACATTAAAAAAACTAATAATTTTATTTATATTTTGTAGTACATTTGCATTTATATGCAGAAGAAAATCAATATAAAAAATAAAAAAGCTCGCTTTGAATACGAAATACTAGACAAGTATATTGCAGGTATTCAATTAACAGGTACTGAAATAAAATCTATTAGAGAAAGCAAGGCTAGAATTACCGAAAGCTTTTGTGAGTTTAATGAAAAAGGCGAATTGTTTGTTGTAAATATGTTTATTGAAGAGTATTTATACGGTCATGCATTTAATCATAAACCAAAAAGCGAACGCAAATTGTTGTTAAATAAAAATGAGTTAAAAAAACTTCAAAAAGAAGTACAAAACGTAGGACTTACCATTGTTCCTTTGCGCTTATTTTTAACAGAAAAAGGATGGGCAAAACTTGAAATAGCACTATGTAAAGGAAAAAAGACTTATGATAAACGTGAAACTATAAAAAATAGAGAAAATAAAGTTAATTTAGACCGACTTAAAAAAAGTTTCAATCAGTAATGATCAAAATTAGTGCATTTTTAAATTTAGTTAGATGGAAAAATTTAGCACTGATTATTTACATTCAAATAGTCTTAAAATATGTGTTTTTTAATGCATTTAAGGTACCAACACAATTAAACACCGTACAATTTAGTGTTTTAATAGCAGCTATAGTTTTTATTACTATGGCAGGTTATATTATTAACGATATTTTTGACCTTAAATCTGATCAAATTAATAAACCTCATAAAGTTATTGTAGATAAACATTTTTCAACTATAGTTGCGAAGAAATTTTATCTTTTCTGCAATGTTTTAGGAATCATTTTAGGAGTTGCTATAAGTCTAAATGTTCAACAACCTTCACTAACCTTTATCTTTTTAAGTACCTCACTTCTCCTCTACTTTTACTCAAAAAATTTAAAATCAAAACCACTTATTGGAAATCTTATTGTTTCATTTTTAATTGTATTAAGCATTTTAACGTTAGCGATATTTGATCTTAAAAGCTTACAAATAACGTTTCCTTTTACCGTTATTTTAACGCTATGTCTTTTTGCTTTTTTCTTAAATTTAGCAAGAGAAATTATTAAAGATATTGAAGATATAAATGGTGATTACAAATTAAATATGAACACTTTGCCTATACTTTTAGGAAGTAAAAGGGCTAGATATATAGCTGCTTTTTTATGCGCTCTACCTCTAGGATTACTACTTTTTTTAGTTATAAATTTTAATGAATCACATCTGTTTACAAAAAGCTATTTAGTTGTTTTTGTAATATTACCATTATTGTTTGTTATCCTAAAATTATTAAAAGTAACATCTAAAAAAAGCTTAAACAACATAAGTGCAATGCTAAAAATCATTATGTTCTTAGGAATCAGTTCACTCATTATATTTTCATTAAATAAGTAATTATGCTTTTAGAAAAATTTAAAAACTATCATATTATTTTAGCTTCAGGATCACCTAGAAGACAAGAATTATTTAAAGAATTAGGGTTAGATTACACTATAAAAGTAAACACTGTTGAAGAAAAATATCCATTTGATTTAAAAGCGGAGGAAATTACTAATTTTTTAGCGCTTCTAAAAGCAAAATCTTTTGAAAATGAATTGAAAAATAACGAGTTAGTAATTACGTCTGATACCATTGTTTGGCTTAAAAACAAAGCCTTAGAGAAACCAAAAAACAAACAAGAAGCTATTGATATGCTTCTTGAATTATCAAATAAAAATCATAAAGTTATTACCTCTATCTGTTTAAAAACTAACCACATGGAAAAAGTTTTTCACGATGAAACTATCGTTCATTTTAAAGAGTTATCTTTAGAGGAAATAACCTATTATGTTGACAATTACCACCCTTTTGATAAAGCAGGAGCTTATGGAATACAAGAATGGATAGGTTTTATAGGAGTTACTCGTATAGAAGGTAGTTACTTTAATGTAATGGGCTTACCTGTTCATAAACTCTATGAAGAATTATTAAATTTTTAGCACCATATCACTAAATATCCTTATTTTTGACCGATTTTTAATAAACAACACAATGAAAAAATACACCTTTACAGAAAAAAAAGATACACGATCAGGTTTTGGAGCTGGTTTGGCTGAATTAGGAGACAAAAACGAAAATGTAGTAGCACTTTGTGCGGATTTAATTGGTTCCTTAAAAATGGATAAATTTATTGAAAATCACCCAGAGCGTTTTTTTCAAGTTGGAATAGCTGAAGCAAATATGATGGGAATTGCTGCCGGTTTAACCATTGGCGGAAAAATTCCATTTGCAGGTACTTTTGCTAATTTTGCTACAGGAAGGGTTTATGATCAAATTCGTCAATCCATTGCTTATTCTGGAAAAAATGTAAAGATTTGTGCTTCTCATGCTGGTTTAACCTTAGGTGAAGATGGTGCAACACATCAAATTTTAGAAGATATCGGGCTTATGAAAATGCTTCCAGGTATGACTGTAATCAATACTTGTGATTACAATCAAACAAAAGCAGCTACTATTGCTATTGCAGATCACGTAGGTCCTGTGTATTTACGCTTTGGTCGTCCATCAGTTCCTGTATTTATGCCAGAAAATGAAAAATTTGAAATAGGAAAAGCAATTCAATTAACAGAAGGTACTGATGTTACTATAGTTGCAACTGGACATTTAGTTTGGGAAGCTTTACAAGCATCAGAACAATTAGAAGCAAAAGGGGTTAGCGCAGAAGTAATCAATATTCATACGATTAAACCTTTAGATAATGAAGCTATTTTAAAGTCTGTAGCAAAAACAGGGTGTATTGTTACTGCTGAAGAACATAATATTTTAGGGGGATTAGGAGAAAGTGTTGCACGAGTTTTAAGTTTAAACAATCCTGTTCCACAAGAGTTTATTGCCGTAAATGATAGCTTTGGAGAATCTGGTACTCCAGCTCAATTAATGGAAAAATATGGTTTAAATAGTGCCGCGATAGTTTCGGCTGTAGAAAAAGTAATCAAAAGAAAATAACTTTTTAGAATCTCCGTTTAACTAGTATTATAAACTCTAAAATTTAAAATTTATGAAAAAAAGAATTCTAGTATGCTCTTTAGCTTTTATTGCAACGGTTTTCACTATAAATGCACAAAGTTCTTTTGGTATAAAAGGTGGGCTAAGTTATAATTCAAACGGTGAGCTAAAAGAATATTTTAATAATATAGAAACGGTTATAGATAACAAAGGGAAAGGAAAATCAGGATATAATTTAGGTTTTTATGGTAAATTAGACTTAGGTCCTATTTTTCTTCGACCAGAATTAGTTTATACTAAAACTACAAGTGAATACGAATTAAACTCAGGAGCAACTGAAGATTATAAAATTTCTAAATTAGACATGCCAGTTTTAGTTGGATTTAAATTGATTGGTCCTTTAAATGTTTTTGCAGGACCTGCTTTTCAGTACTATTTAGATAACGACTTACATGGTTTAAATTTTAAAGATATTGAAAATGAATTTTCAGTAGGTTTAAATATTGGTGCTTCTATTGAGTTAGGTAGAATTGGCTTAGATGTTAGATATGAAAGAGGTTTAAGTGAAAATGAAGCTAATTTTGTAAATGATAATATTGTAGATACCTCATATCGTTTAGATTCTAGACCAGAACAAATTATTTTCAGTTTGTCTTATCGGTTATCTAACAGCAACAAATATTAAGTATAAAATTAACAAATAACAACAAAAAGACTCCACATTAAGGAGTCTTTTTTAATAGTAAATATGTCTAATTACTACTTAGTATCATTTTATTTTATATATTTATTTTTTATTAAAACAAAACCCTAATCAAAAATGAGAAAGAAAACCCTACTATTTATTTTTTCAATTTTAACTATTTATACTGTTAAAAGTCAAGAAATTAATATTGGAATTAAAGGTGGATTGAATTATAATACTATTGGTGATTTATTGCATTTAGGAACATCTACTGGAGGTGGTATTGGTGTAACACCTTCTGGAGACTATTACTATAGTGCAGATGGTAAAACTGGTATAACATTTGGAATCTTTGCAAAAATTAATTTTAATAGGTTTTATATTCAAACAGAAGTTAATAGTACAACATTAAATAATAGTTATCCTTTAGCTTTTAAAACTTCTAATTGGGAAGCCAAAACAGTTGAAATTCCACTGCTTTTTGGATATAGACTTTTTGGTCCAGCTTCCATATACTTAGGAGGAAATTATAGAATAAATAATGAAGTAACTTTAGAAGGTGTTGAGTATCCTATTCTTTACGAAAAATCAGTACTAGGTGTAAACGCTGGAATTCAATTAGATTTTAATTTAGCAATTATAGATTTAAGATATACTTATGGAATTACCCAAGAAGAATCTCAACGCATAGACATTGTTAGATCAACTTATGGTACTAATGTTGCTTACTTGAGCTCCTACAACCCAAGTCAAATCGCAGTAACTGTAAGTATCCCATTAATTTCTTTTAATAAAGCCGAAGGTACAGGAAGATCTAAAACCAAGTGGCGTGGACAAAATTGTTTAGACTAAAAAAAAGCTTCTCAACTGAGAAGCTTTTTTTTTAATTATCTGTATCTAAATAATCTGGAATACCGTCACCGTCTGTATCATCATTTCGAGGATCTCCATCATTATTTGCATCTTCATCTTTGGTTAAAATTCCATCGTTATCATCATCTACATCTAAATAATTTGGAATAGTATCTCCGTCGGTATCATCATTTTTCACATTTCCATCATTATCTAAATCTTCATATTTAGACAAAATACCATCGTTGTCATCATCAGCTTCATTTACATCATTTAATGTAATTTGAAAAACTAAAGGAGAGTCTTGAGGTATTGATAATTGAGTAACATTTCTATAAGCTAAACCTGAAGGAATAAATAAGATTCCTTTTCCAGAATTTTCATAGTAAAATGATTCATCAGCATTCACTACCTTAGTACCAGCTTTAAAATTGGTAAATCCGTAAGACCAACCATCTATTACGCCACTTAAAGAAAACCAAATATTGGTAGATCTAGCGTCAAAAACTGTGCTATCTAATAACATTCCAGTGTAAGTAACTAATACAGAATCAGCTCTTGATGGTGAAGAAGTAGTCCCTTCCTCCTGCTTTAAATAGTATAATTTATAGGAAACATCATCTTGAGTTATATGTTGAGTTTCAACTTGATCCATTAAAGGGGTTTCTCCATTAGTAATCGTCCATATTCCACCATCATCTTCATTTAAATAATGTGTTTGTAAGTACTCTATTAAAGTAACATCATCTTTTAATGATTGCCCTGCTGCATCATAATCTTCAACAGTATTATTATCATCACCACAAGAAAACAACAGCATACTAACAGCTAATAAAGCTAGTAAATTTTTAAATTTCATTTATTTCAAATTTTAAGTGCGCAAGATAGTATTTTCATATCTTTGTTGAAAGAGAAATGCTGAAATTTAACGATATTTTATATGCGGATTGATAAGTATTTATGGTGTATTAGATTTTATAAAACAAGAAGTATTGCTACAGATGCTTGTAAGAAAGGACATATTAAAATTAATGGTGATGCTTTAAAACCTTCTAAAATGATTTTTCCAGGAGAAATTTTAACTATTAGAAAGCATCAGGTAAACTATAAAATTGAAGTTTTAGACTTGCCTAAAAGTAGATTGGGAGCTAAATTACTTGACTTGTATAGAAAAGATATGACGCCTGCAGAAGAGTTTGAAAAAATGGAATTGTTGAAATATTCAAAAGATTATTACAGAAAAAAAGGAACAGGAAGACCTACAAAAAAAGATAGAAGAGATTTAGATGAAATTTATGAAGAAGACTATTAAATTGGATAAATTATATTGGGAAGCTAAATATGAACAACAAAAAACAGGTTGGGATATTGGTTATATTTCAACACCTATAAAAGAATATATAGATCAATTAAAAGATAAAACTATAAAAATATTAATTCCAGGAGGAGGAAATGGTTATGAGGCGGAATATTTATTAAAAAGCGGTTTCAAAAATGTTAATGTATTAGATATTGCGGCACAACCTTTAAAAAATTTACAAAAACGAAGTCCTAATTTCTCAAAAAATCAGCTAATACAACAAGATTTTTTTGAACATTCAAAAACCTACGACCTAATTATTGAACAAACATTTTTTTGCGCTTTAGACCCTGTATTAAGAGAAAAGTATGCTAATAAAATGTTTGATTTATTAAATCCAAAGGGCAAACTAATTGGAGTGCTATTTGATTTTGAATTAACTAATGAAGGCCCACCATTTGGAGGAAGTCTTATTGAATATATTCAATTATTTTACGCTAAATTCGAAATTAAAATTTTAGAAAAATGTTACAATTCTATCAAACCAAGAAAAGGAAAGGAATTGTTTTTTATCTTTGAAAAAAAATAACCATCATGGAGCTTTCAACTATTTTAACGAACGAGCAAATTCAAAATAAAACAAGAAGAATTGCGTATCAAATTTATGAAACCAATTGTAATGAAAAAGAAATTATTATTGCTGGTATCAATGGCAATGGTTTTATTTTTGCAAAAAATATCACAAAAATATTAAACGATATTTCAGATTTGAAAGTGGTATTATGTGAGGTTCAAATGGATAAAAAAAATCCGCTTAAAAGTATTACTACCGATATTGAGGCAAAAGTTTACAAAAATAAATCGTTAGTTTTAGTAGATGATGTATTAAGCTCTGGAACTACTTTAATGTATGGAATAAAACATTTTTTAGAAGTTCCTTTAAAACGATTTAAAACCGCAGTACTTATCAATCGAAATCATAAAAAGTACCCTGTTAAAGCAGATTTCAAAGGAATTTCACTATCTACTTCTATGAGAGAACATATTGCGGTAGTTTTTGAAAAAAATAAAGCGTACGCTACGTTAGAGTAAGGCAACAACTTCTTCTTCAATAGTTTCAATAGTTTTGTGATCTACACTAATGGTGTAGTTAGATTTTTCGTAGAATTCATTTCTCTCGAATAAATGTTTGGCAATGTATTCTTTTAAATTTTCAACACCAATAGTAGCCACTAAAGGTCGTTCTGAAGTTTCATTTTTTAATCGCTCAAAAATGGTATTCATGGAAGCTTTTAAATAAAATGATATGCTATATTTTTTTATAATTTCTAGATTATTTCCATAACAAGGTGTGCCTCCACCACAAGAAATAACAATGTTTGTATTTTTTTCTAAAATTTCTTTTAAATATTCTCCCTCTTTAATTCTAAAGTAAATTTCACCCTTGGTTTGAAATAATTCAGAAATCGTTACACCTTCGTTTTCTTCAATAAACACATCTAAATCAATAAATTGTAAATTCAATTTTTTAGCTAATACTTTGCCTATTGCAGATTTTCCACTTGCCATATACCCCATTAAAACGATATTCATTGCTCTCAATTTTTCTGTTCATTAAATAAAAAACAAATATCGTTTAAAATTCTACATAAAAAAACTTGTATTTTTAACTTTAGATAGTATCTTTGCACTCGAATTGCTGAAAAGGATAATTGACCTGGTAGCTCAGTTGGTAGAGCACCTCCCTTTTAAGGAGGTGGTCCTGGGTTCGAGCCCCAGCCCGGTCACAAAAAGTTAAGCTATGTGCTTAACTTTTTTTGTTTATAGCGCGTATGGCGGAATTGGTAGACGCGCCAGCTTGAGGGGCTGGTGTTCGCTTAGAACGTGCTGGTTCGAATCCAGTTACGCGCACTTTTTTAAACAACTTAAAAAGATTTTTTTGAGTTGCTTACCATAAAAAAATCTTATCCTATACATTTACTACCTGTAAATTAATCAAATAAATTTAGCTATAATTTTACCTTTGAATTAAAGAAACTGGGAGATTCATAATAAAAAGGCAGCTAAAATAACCCATATAAGTTATACATTTGCTAATATTAAAAATAAGAAGGTTGTACAGGGTATTAAAAACAACTTTACAACTAATTATAAAATTCATAATAATTGAAAAATACAATTTCTATACTTGGTTGCGGCTGGTTAGGGTTGCCTTTGGCAAAACTACTATTAAATAATGGTTTTTTTATAAAAGGAAGTACAACTTCATTAAAAAAAACAAGTTATTTTAAAACTTTAAGTATTGAGCCTTATTTAATTGATTTAGAGAATGTAAGGAAACTTGATACCACCTTTTTAAATAGTGGTATTTTAATTATTGCCATTCCTTCAAAAAATATTGAAGGCTTTAAAATTTTAGTTGATTTTATTAGAGAATCTTCAATAAAAAAAGTGATTTTTATTAGCTCAACTTCTGTATATCCTTCATCAAATAGTATGGTGAATGAAACTTCAAAATTGGTTGATTCTCCTTTAGTAAGTATTGAAAATTTAATTAAAAACAATTCTAACTTTAGTACAACAATTGTTCGATTTGCAGGCTTGTTTGGATATGATAGAAAACCTGGTAACTTTTTTAAAAATGGAAGAAAAATTTCGAACCCTAACGGATTTGTAAATATGATTCATCAAGATGACTGCGTTCAAATACTGTTAAAAATTATTGAAGGCAACCACTGGGGAATTACTTTAAATGCTTGTGCCGATACGCATCCAACTCGTAAAGAATTTTATACCAAAACAACTTTAGACATAGGAAATCCCCTCCCTCTATTTGTTGAAAATAAGAACGATACGTATAAAATTATTAACAATAAAAAATTAAAAAAAACATTGAATTATACTTTTAAATATGCTGATTTAATGAAATTAGATTATCGTAAGTTATAAAATAATATTTTACAAACCAACGCTAGCAGCTTCTGCACAACGTTCACCATCCATTGCTGCTGAAACAATTCCTCCAGCATACCCACCACCTTCTCCACAAGGGTACAAACCTTTAATTTGTGGGTGTTCTAAGGTTTTATTTCTAGGAATTTTTACAGGAGAAGATGTTCTAGACTCTACTCCAATAATAGTAGCTTCATTGGTATGATAGCCTTTCATTTTTTGTCCGAAAGCTTTAAAACCGCCTCTAAGCCTCCCTCCTATATTTTTTGGCAATAATGAATGTAAAGGCGCTGACTTTATTCCTGGTTGATAAGAAGTACTATTTAAAGTGGCAGATAATTTACCATCTACAAAATCAACTAAACGCTGTGCAGGTGCAGTTTGACTTCTTCCACCGGCTTGATACGCTAATTTTTCCAATTCTTTTTGAAACTCCAATCCTTTTAACACTCCAAAACTTTCGTAGTTGTACAAATCTTTTTCAGCATTAATTTCAACTACAATTCCAGAATTTGCATACAAGTTATTACGTTTGGAAGGGGACATTCCGTTAACAACCACTTCACGATTTGCAGTAGCTGCAGGAACAATAAAACCACCAGGACACATACAAAATGAATAGACTCCCCTATTTTTTACCTGATGTACCAAGCTATAGGAGGCTGCAGGTAACAAAACATCTCGTTCTCCTTTACAATGGTATTGAATGCTATCAATAATATGTTGAGGATGTTCCACACGAACTCCCATTGCAAATGATTTAGCTTCTAATGCAATTTGTTTGTTGTGTAATAAGTAAAAAATATCTCTTGCTGAATGTCCGGTTGCTAAAATAACACGCTCTACAGGTAACTCTTTGTTATTTTGTAAAGTAATAGACTTGATAGCGCCTTGTTTGATAGAAAAATCAGTAACACGCGTTTCAAAATAAATTTCACCTCCAAATTTTAAAATGGTTTCCCGAATATTTTTTACCACTTTAGGTAATTTGTTTGTTCCAATATGTGGATGTGCATCCACTAAAATTTGATCGGTAGCTCCATGATATACTAAATTTTCAAAAATACGACGTACATCACCACGTTTTAAACTTCTTGTATATAATTTTCCGTCAGAATATGTTCCAGCACCACCTTCACCAAAACAATAATTAGAATCTTCGTTTACTTTATGAAATTGATTAATAGCACGCAAATCACGCCTTCTATCACGTACGTTTTTACCACGTTCTAAAACAATGGGCTTAAAACCTAACTCAATACATCGCAAAGCTGCATACATTCCAGCTGGACCAAATCCGATAATATGTATTTCTTTTGCGTTAGAAACATCTTTATAGTCGAAAAAATAGGTGGTAGTTTTTGGAGTTTCATTTATAAAAACATCTACCTTGTAATTAAAAACTATAAGTGCTTTACGAGCATCAATAGATTTACGAATTACTTTTATTGCTGTAATTTCATTTTCTAAAATACCCAATTGTTGAGCCGCTTTTTTTTGTAAAAAGCCACCTTGTTTTTCTTCAACAATAGTAACTCTAAGTTGTATGCTTTGTATCATTGCTGCAAAAATACTTAAAATCGCATGATTTTATTCAATTATTTTAAGTTGTAATCATCTAATAATCAATTTTATTTCTCCATAAAAAAGTTTATTTGTGTATTTTTTTGTATTTTTGAATTGCTATGAACAATTCTTCTGTTAAAAAAACTGTTATCCTTTTAAAAAAAGTTGTACATCGAAATGAGGTTCAATTAGTTCTTATTTTTGAGTTTGATTTAACGTTAAAAGATAAAATAAAGGAATTAAATGGGTATAAATGGAGTAAAACCTTACGAGGTTGGTATACCATATTTACGCCAAAAAATGTAGCAATTTTAAAAGAAAAACTTAAAAATGTAGCAGATTTTAAACTACACACCTCTATTTACCAAACCATTACGGTAAAACCAAAAAGGCCACAAAGGAATATTTCTGCTAAAAACTTAGTTATTTTAAATTTATATATAAAGTATTTAAAAGGTAAACGTTATAGTGATAGTACCATTAAAACCTATGCAACTTTTATCGCTGATTTTTTTGATTATTTAAAAGATACCGATTTAGTAACCATAACCAATAAACAGGTAGAATTATTTATTGAAGATGTGTTTGTACCTCGAAATTATAGTATCAGTTCTCAACGTCAATTTATCAGTGCTATTAAGTTATTTAAAGCCTTTTATCCTGAGTGTAACATAGAAGAAATTCAATTAAAAAGACCTAAACGAAGTAAATTATTACCTTTAGTATTAAGTAAGGAAGAAATTGTTGACTTATTACGCTGTACTAAAAATTTAAAGCACAGAGCCGCTTTGGCAATGATTTATTCAGCAGGATTGCGTATAAGTGAATTGCTTCATTTACAATTACATCATATTGATATAGATAGAAGACAAATTATTGTAAAAAACAGTAAAGGACGTAGAGATAGGAATGTAATTTTAGCTGAAAGTTTTATACCATTGCTATTAAATTATTTAAACAGTTACCAGCCTACCCTGTTTTTTATTGAAGGCAAGCCAGGAGAAAAATACAGTCCAGAAAGTGTTCGAAGTTTTTTAAAACGTTCATGTGAATATGCCAAAATTACCAAAAGAGTTACCCCACATACTTTACGGCATAGTTATGCTACCCATTTATTAGAAAACGGTATTGATTTGCGGTACATTCAAGAACTACTTGGGCACGCAAAGCCCGAAACTACAATGATTTATACCCATGTAACAAAAAAAGATTTATTAAAAATTGAAAGTCCGCTAGATTTGGCAGTGAAAAATTTAAGCGAAAAATCATCCGCTGCCAATAAGTTAAGATTGTCTGATAATTATTAAAAATAATTACTTACTTCTACTTCCTTCTTTATAAGTAGTTATTCCCCTTTTGAGCCAACGTTTTAAAACAACTGAAGGTTGGAAATTTAGATGATATTTTTGGATATTACGCTTAGGTGTTAAATTAGCTGGATTAGGGTCAGCTTTACATTTAAACCCTATTTTAAACTTTCCAATATTTTCTAAATCAACAATTTTACCATCTTCTAAATGAAATTGTAATTTTTCACCCAAAGCATACAGTACCATTTTTACATCAACTTTACTTAAAGTACACTCGTTACTAATTTGGTAACTTATTTGATCTAGATCAACAACACCAGTACTAACTGCCTGCATAATATATTGAGGGGCTTTATTATTAGCAATGGTATTGCTTCTTTTAGTAATTCGATAACGTATAGGCATACTATTTAGGTATTTTGTTAATAAAAAATAGCCATACTACTTTTAAACAAGTAGTATTTACTTTAACTTTGAATTCTCTAATTAAAAGTAAACTTCACAGAATTACAAATTTATTGTACTATTTTTTTAAATATTTTGTAGTATTTTTATTAAATTAAACTAATATTTTTTATAATTTATACTAGTATTTTTAATAAAAAACTCTTTAACTTTAACAAAGTTTTACCGCTAAAGTGACAAAAATAATACGTATAAATGACAAATTTACTATACACTAAATTATACTTTAACTATGGTTTTTTTATAGTTATTTATAATTAAATTTATTTTACTTAGATTTTACTTTAGTTTTAATTAATCTATTCAATTATTTTTTTTAAATTTGATACAACATATAAAAATTGCGTTTACACTTATAATATTACTAAAATTACCACAAAAAGTTTTGTTTTTTTAATTATTAAAAAGTAATAAAAACTACGGTTATCCGGAAACTATAAGTTATAAACGTTAATAAATAGAATGATATAACAAGTTGTGGGTAATGTAACCAAACCATATAGAAAGAAATGAATGTAGAAAGTTTACTTAATAAGATTAAGATATTTACAGAATTGGTAATTGACTCTGGATTTAAAAGAGATGTGATTGACTACAAACAATCAATAGCCCAAGCTCAAAACCAGAATTTAGTCTTTATGAAAGGACTTTCTGAAAGTATAAAAGAGAATCTGTTTTACTTTGAAAACAATTCCCTTGACAGCGAATTAAATAGTGTTCTAAGAGAGAATGAACCATTTACGTCCTTAAACACATTGAAGGAATTGGAAGAATTGGATTCAGACAAAGAAATTGATGGTCAGCAATATTTTCAAAAATTCAATCAAATTCTAAATCGACTTCAAAAAGCAATACAAACAAACGAATCTGAACTAAATACGGTCAAAACCACTTTTGACAAATATGTTTCAGAAGAAGATGACTTTGACGATGATGGAGAACAAGCAGTAATGTCTCTTATATTTAAAGACCTTGAATCCACAGGAAGTTTAAAGGAGTTTTCGAGAGTATTGCATCGATGGAATAGAACTTTACTTATTTACCATACTCTATTAAAATCTGAATCACCAAAGGAAATTTCGCTTGTTGAAATTCAGAATGGTTCAATAGATGTAATCTTTAATATAGATTTTGATGTTGCCATAGATTTGACCGAATTAATCAAAACAGGATTAAAGGTTTATGGAGCATATTTATTGTATAAATCCAAAACTGCTAAAGAAATTATTGCCTCATATATGGGTAATAAAAAACTAATTGCAACGGAAAAAGAAAGAGAAAAATTAATGTTAGATAACATTAAGGATTCGATAAAATTAAAAGCTCTTGAACAGCACAAGGAAAATTTAAAATCTGATTCGCCACCAACAAAAGCTGGTGCAACTAAAAAAGCAGATGAAGTTGCGAAAGTTATTACTGACCATATCGTAAAAGGCAATGAGGTCAAGTTATTGACACCACCTGAACCAGAAGAAGAAGACAAACCAGATATGTCGACCGAATTAAGAACAGAAACTGCGAATGTGAGGGAAAGGTGGAAAAAACTGGACGAAAAAGAAAAGCAATTACTGCTTGACAAATACACGATTAAAGAGGAAGAAGAGGAAAAAAAAGATAAATAAAACACTACCCACAACAATGGCTATAAGTAATTGCTTGCTCTCGCCTACTTCTGAAAATCCTCGCGGATTTTCAGTCTGGTGCGTACTTGCAAAGTTAAGTGCTAAACCACGCAACTACTCATAGCCGAGACCGTTAGCATACATTTACCACTCAAAATCTGAATTAAACAATGGAAGTCATTTTAGGTCTATTTTTTTTCTTAATATGTTTAAGCTCACTCGTTATAACTTTTGTGGCAATAATTCAAATAGCCAGCAATGATTTTAAAGAATCTAAAATACAATGGATTATAATTTCAATGATTGCCTTTATCGGACCAATATTATGGCTGACTAAAGGTCGTAAACTCATAATTAAAAATGGCGAAACCGAAAGAAATGACAATAAAGAAAAAACAAGCCTGACTGAACATTACACTCAACTAATAAAGGATATTGGAACACCATTAAAAATCCTGACTCTAATAGCATTCGCTCTTATTTTTTATGGATATTTAGCCAGAGCATTTGATATTTTTTTCTTTTGGGAAAGTAAATCAATCGGATTTGGATTATTACTTATAGTAATTGCGAAATTTTTGCTTGACGATATCAATTTAAGGCGTGAAAATAAAATGCATCGTATTGTTTTCTATTTAGTATTCGGAATTCTATGCTTATCTATTTTCATAAAAGGCATAATTGCTATTATCATACCAAATTCTGACGCTTACAATACAGCTACTGAACTTTTAAAAACAGATTCTGAATTAATAGCCGAAGTTGGAGGAATTAGCTCTTTTTCTTATTTGCCTTCTGGCAGTATGGGAACACATAAAGACAAATATGGAACAACTGGTAATGCAAATTTGACTTTAATAATAAAAGGAAATAAAAAATATATTGAGAAGAATGTAGTCTTGGTAAAAGAATTAGAAGAAGATTGGAAAATAATATCTCTGAATTAAAAAACGTATGCTAACACCGTGTATAATCAATTGCTAGTTCTAGCTTACTTACGAATATTCCTGCGGAATATTCTATCTGTGTTTTATTTGCTAAATTAGTTGCTTAAACACGCAACTAATCATACACAAAACCGTTAGGGTTAATACCAGTGAAAAACCGAAAAAAAATATAAATATGGGAAAAACATCAGATTCGTTTAAAAGACAAATTGGAAGAGATGCTGGAAAAGTAGTGTCGAATTTTCTATTCAAAGATAAACACGCAACACCTTTTAGAAGAGCGAATAGTTTAGAAAAAAAACAATCGAAAAATCAACAAATAGCACATAAATTAAAGGAAAAACAAAACTTGAACGCAATTGACAATGCTGTGATTGGAGCGATTGACCAAGTAATTTCTCTTCAAATACCACAAGATGAAAATCAAATAGTAAATATATTGAATGGTTTTGATGTTCAATTAAAGGCAAGTAAATGGCAGGAATCTGATGGAAATGAAAACGAAGAAGAAATAAAAATACGTAATAAATATCCAGATGCTGTTTTAGAAAAGTATAAACAATGTGTACAAGAATTAGAGTTCATTAACGCAAATCAAAAAAGAATTGAGTTCTATAAAAAGAAATTAAAAAAACACAAAAGAATTCGTTTTATATCTAAAAATAAAACTTACGTTATAATTTTTGGTCTTCTTATAGCAATCTTTATTATAGGTGGTATTGCATCAATATTTGAATAAACCAAAAGTATGTATTGTAAACATTTCGAGACATTTGTAAATAATTGTATTATAGAAAAACAATTCGTTGGAACAGGAAATCCTAATTCCAACATTTTATTTGTAGGTAAAGAATCAGCAATTAATCAAAATGATATAATCTCAATGAATTGGTATTTATCAAATGCCGACGAATGGAAAACTCGTATTTTAAATAAAAAATCAGACACCTACGAATATTTAGTTGATGAAAATCATAAACTACGTAAAAATTGGGGAAAAAATACTTGGAGTAAATATCAAAAATTAACTGACGAAATTTATCAAACAAAAACACAACCGTATTATGTGGATTTTTTAAAAAATGTTTTTACAACAGAAATGAATGATTCACCTTCTGAAAAAACAGCTTTTGCGAATAAAGATAGTATTAATGACAGAAAACTTCTTTTTAAAAATTCGTCTTTTATTCAAAGTTTTAAAGTTGTTGTTTTAGCTTGTTCGGATTATTTCACAAATAACGATTCAATTAGAGAAATTGATGATACTTTTGGAGTTAGCTATATTGGAGATAAAAAAGGAAAATATTATTACTCAAAAGGTAATTGGTTTTTTATTCACAAAAATTTAGAGAAGTCGAAAATTGTAATTCACACAAGACAATTAAGCACTAATGTTAATAACCAATTACTTCAAGATATGGGAAATGTAATTAATGAATTTATAAACGGAACAAAGAAAAGTACTAACCCTAACACCGTGTATAATTAATGGCTAGTTCTTGCCTACTTACGAAAATCCTCGCGGATTTTCTATTCGGTTTTTATTTGCTAAATTAGGTGTTTAAACACGCCACTAATCATACACAAAACCGTTGTAAATAATAGTAAAAAAAAAAGATATGAAAAAATTAGAAATTAAAATACCTGTAATTCACATTATTCTGATAATCGTATTTATGATAATCGTAAATATGATAGTTGAAAAAGAAACTCAAGGACAGAGTGAAATTTATGGAATCATTTACAGTTTGAGTTTTTTTATCACGCACGATTTTTATTCCATTATTCTAGGACTAATATTGATTATTCCATTACCTCTTTTAATTCTTTCAATTATTAGAAAAAAAAAAGATTTAATTAAAGGTTTTTCAGTTTCAACGTTGATTAGTATTATCCTAATAATTATTATAAGTAATTCTTGATTTATTAAAATTAGATTAATCATCTGAATTGACTTTCTTTTCAGATTTTGTTACTCAAAAAAGAATTACCCAAATTTGATTAAAAAATAGAGGAATATAAAACTGATTGAAAAACTACTATTTACAACAATTCATATAATTTATGCTTAAATTTGAACTAGTACAAACGACAAACATTCAACTAACGATTTGCTACAACCGAAAAATCTCCGATTTTCCAGTCGCACAAATCTTATAAAAGC
>NZ_CANLRG010000002.1 GCF_947493565.1 uncultured Lutibacter sp.
CCTGCTTCATCAACATAAGTTCCTATAGGTGTATTTGGACATTGATCAATCTCATTACTCACACCATCATTATCATCATCCAATTGACTATTGGAACATCCATTAACATCAACTTCTTCTCCTAATGGAGTATTTGGACACGTATCAATATTATTCATTACTCCATCGTTATCATCATCTAGTTGACTTTCAGAACAACCATTAACATTTACACTTTCACCTATTGGTGTATTAGGACATAAATCAGCACTATTTTGAATCCCATCGTTATCATCGTCCAATTGACCATTGGAACAACCATTAGCATCTACTTCTTCTCCTGCTGGGGTATTTGGACATAAATCATCTACATTTAAAACACCATCACCATCTATATCATCATTATCTTCATTATCTGCAATAATTTTAAAACTATCCACCGTCCAACGGGTTGGATCTGCAGTTGAATAATATTTAAATGCTATATAAACCGAGCCTGATATTTCACTTATATCAATATTAGTAAAAGAGTAAACTTCTTCAGTAACTGTTCCTGTAGAATGTATCGGTATGGTTACATTTGGTATTTCATTCCAAGTATAATTTGAAGGATTACCTGAACCATCATAATCTGAAGAAAAAACCAGTTCTAAAGGAGTATCTCCATAAGCAGCATCGGTATAAAAACTCAACATTTCACCTGTACTATTATCAAAATCTACTGGGCTTACAGTTATCAGCCAATCTTTACTTAAAACATCTTGTTGATTCCCATTCATTCCCATTGAACCAGAGTTATTTTCTCCATACAAATTTCGGCACTCCCAATTTTTGTTACTTGCTTCACTATAAGTAACAAAATTTAAATTTCCACAATCGCTAAAATCTTCCTCAAAAAGAACTTTAGGCCCTACTGCTGTGGTAAACTCAAGTACAGCACTCATATTTGAGTAATTTGAAGAAATATCTCTAGCTTTAATTGTGATTTGATAAGTAGTTGCTGCAATTAAATTGGTTAAAATTGTTGAAGTTGTTGTTGCTGTTTGCGTATAAAAACCATTTACATAAATTAAATAATCATACACCCCAATATTATCAGTTGAAGCGTTCCAAGAAATTTCTACTGTTGTATCGGTAACATTAGAAGCTACAAGATTTTCTGGAGTAGATGGGGCTTCTGTATCTGAAGATGAATTCATATTCCACTTATCTTCAGCAACTAAGCCTCCCCAAATTAAGGTTGCTAAATATGGGTTATCTATATAAGGGTTTCTATTTCCTTGAATACCCGCTAATACTTCATTTCTATTGGCTTCAAAAG
The DNA here is from genome assembly GCF_947493565.1 of uncultured Lutibacter sp. Classification (GTDB taxonomy): domain Bacteria; phylum Bacteroidota; class Bacteroidia; order Flavobacteriales; family Flavobacteriaceae; genus Lutibacter; species Lutibacter aestuarii. The sequence goes on from NZ_CANLRG010000002.1 coordinate 1,301, forward strand.
GAGATACAGGGTCTTCTACATTCCATTTTAAAAAAAGGTCAATCATATTAGCATCTATAGCGTTTACAGTACCAAAAGCAACATTTATAGGCAAGCAATTGGTTTCAGAGCTTTGAGTTCCGTTTCCATGATAACGCGTGTACATATACATTATAATTCGTGCCACATCTCCTTTCCATTCATTTCCAGGATACCAACCTCCATTAGCTGCTACATAAGAAGCTTCACCACTTCCATCTGTAAATTTTCTATTGCTTCTTGTTGAATTACGCTGAGTATCTGCAGGTCTTAAATTATGAACATCCGTTCCAGGTCCAGGTTCATCTGTTCCTAAATTTGGATTTGCAAGTGATTTAGCAAATACGTGTTCTCTATTCCAAGTACCTGTAGTTCCTCCTGTATCTTGTAAATCTTTATTTCTAGACCTATCCGTTGTAACATCTCCATCAGCATCATCAAAACCATAAATCAACAATACGTTTGTTGAAATATCGGGGTCTTCATCTGCTAATTTACAAGCATCCCAAACATCGGTTGAAGAACTTGTATAAGGAATTCCTGTATGTGTTGAGGTAATTCGTCCTGATAATTCTAAAAATAATTCATTTCCTGTTTTGGAAAAATCTAAACCATTGTAATAAGAGGGTATTTGTTGTCCAAAAAATGAAGTTGTAACAAAAAAAAGAATTAAATATAAATAGGGTAATGTTTTTTTCACGAGATATAAAATTATTTGATTTACAAACTTATTATTAATTTATATAAATAAATAATAATGTGAATAATATATTGCCTAAAAGGAATACAAATTAAACCTTCTTATAACCATTAATATTTAAATAAGTTTCATTTTAATTCCCTATTTTTGCTTGAAACTAAAAACTAACTATTATGATAAAAATGATTCACTCCTATTGGGCTTACATTGTATTAATTGTATTAATTTTTGCAGTTATAAATGCATTTATGGGACTCAATTCTAAAAGAGAATTTAAAGCAAAAGATTTAAGAATCTCATTATTTACACTTATTGCATCGCATATTCAATTAATTATTGGACTTGTAGCTTATTATACCTCGAGCTTTTATGATACTATGCGTGCAGCCGGAATGGGAGAGGTAATGAAAAATAGCGATTTAAGAAAAATTTTAGTTGAACATCCGTTAGTTGGTATTATTGCTATTACTCTTATTACCATAGGATTTTCTAAACATAAAAAGAAAAATACCGATACCGCAAAATTTAAAACTATTGCCGTATTTTATACCATAGCCTTACTATTAATTTTAAGTAGAATTCCTTGGTCTCAATGGTTTTCAAATTAAAATAAACATATCCTAAGCCTCGTGCTTAGGATTTTCTTTTTACAACTTATGAAAAAAATTCTCTTATACATTCCTTCAGCCATCTTCTATATTTTTTATGGGAGCTTTTTATTATTTTTTCATGTACTACAATGGCTAGGGTTTAATTTAGGAAAATATAAAGGTCATAAACTAGCAGTTGATTTAATGAACTGTACCTTAACTTATTTATTATATATTTTAGGTAATAGAATACAGTTTATTAGCAAACATCCTATCCCAAAAAATGTGCCTTTAATTGTGGTTTCTAACCATCAAAGTATGCATGATATCTCTCCTATCTCATGTTTTTTAAAAAAATATCATCCAAAGTTTGTTTCAAAAATTGAATTAGGAAAAGGAATTCCAAGTGTATCCTATAATTTAAAACATGGAGGATCCGTTTTAATTGACAGAAAAGACCCTCGACAATCTTTAGCAGCTATTAGAGATTTTGGAAAATATATTGAAAAAAACAATTATACAGCAGTCATTTTTCCAGAAGGAACTAGAAGCAAAAATGGAGTTCCAAAACGATTTTCTAAAAATGGATTAAAAATGCTAACCAAATTTGCCCCTTCTGCATATGTAATACCCGTAACCATTAATAATTGTTGGAAACTAAATAAATATGGGATGTTTCCTTTAAACATGGGGATTAAAGTTACTTTTGAATTTCATAAAGCTATCGAAGCTAAATCAATGAAATTTGAAAATCTATTTAAAAAGGTTGAAGAAACAATTAAAAATAACGTAGTTTAGCGCCCTACTAAACTAAAATCAAAAACATGTCAACACATAATATAAGACTTGAGGTAATGAAAGTCTTAGAAAAAAACATTGATACCTTTATTGAAAAGTTTTTAATTACACCCGAAAAAATTTGGCAACCTACCGATTTTTTACCAAACTCTCAAAGCAATAATTTTATTGAAGAAGTCACTGAAATTAGAGAATTATCTAAAGAAATGAATGACGACTTTTGGGTAGTTTTGGTTGGAGATACTATTACAGAAGAAGCTTTACCAACGTATGAATCTTGGCTTTTAGATATTGATGGAGTTTCACAACATAGTGAAAATGGAGGTGATAATGGTTGGGCAAAATGGTTACGCTCATGGACTGGTGAAGAGAATAGACACGGCGATGTGTTAAATAAATACTTGTATTTATCTGGCAGAGTAAATATGCGCGAAGTAGAAATTACAACGCAACACTTAATTTGCGATGGCTTTGACATTGGAACAGCCCGCGACCCTTATAAAAACTTTGTTTATACAAGTTTTCAAGAGCTAGCCACTTATATTTCTCACAATAATGTAGCTAAAATTGCTCGTAAAAAAGGACATAAATTGTTAGCAAAAATGTCTAAAATTATTGCAGGAGATGAAATGAGACATCATTTGGCTTATACAGAATTTGTAAAGCAAATTTTTCAACACGACCCAAGCGAAATGATGTTAGCTTTTCAACACATGATGAAACATAAAATTGTAATGCCTGCAATGCACTTAAGGCTTTCTGGTGAAGAAAAAGGAACTATTTTTGATCAATTTTCAGCAGTTGCCCAACGAACAGGAGTTTACACTGGTTTTGACTATGTGGATATTATCAAAAAGTTAAATTCTACTTGGAATATTGACAAAATAACTGGTTTAACTTCAGAAGCTGAAAAAGCTAGGGATTATTTAATGAAACTTCCTGATAGAATGTACAGAATTACGGAAAGAATTGTAGTTCCAAACACGAAATATGAATTTAAATGGATGAACCCTATAAGTTAATATTCTAGCTAACAAAATGCTTAAAACGCTATATTATTTTTTTTAATATAGCGTTTATTTTATTACAAAAACATCCTTATCATTTAAAAAGTTTAAGTTACTTCTAACTTCGGTTATGTGCTTTTTATTTAAACTAACAACTATTGTATTCTCAACATTTTCAATAGTACCAGTCATTTTCTCACCAAGACAATTATAGACTGCTGAGTGCCCGTTGTATTCTAAGTTATTAGCATCTTTACCTACTCTATTTAAACCAATCGTAAAACACATATTTTCAATAGCACGTGCCTTTAATAAAGCATCCCAAGCAGCTATTCTTGGTTTTGGCCAATTTGCCACATAAATTAACACATCATAAGCTTCAATATTTCGTGCCCAAACCGGAAAACGTAAATCGTAACAAATTAAAGGACAAATCTTAAACCCTTTATAATTAATCACAATTTTTTTATTTCCAGAAGTGTAAACTTTATCCTCTCCTGCCAAGGTAAATAAATGTCGTTTGTCATAGTATTCTACCTCACCTGTTGGCTTTACAAACAAAAAACGGTTATAATATGCTTCATTTTCCTTAATTATAGCACTTCCTGCAATTGCAACATTTTTTTTTGTTGCTAAATTTAACATCCAATTTACAGTAGTTCCATCCATAGTTTCAGCTAAATTTTGAGGCTTCATACTAAAACCTGTGCTAAACATTTCTGGAAGAAGAATTAAATCTATTTGTTCTTCAATTCCATTTATTTTTTCAGAAAACCGAATCAAATTTTGTTCAATATTTTCCCAAACTAAATCTGTTTGAAGTAAAGCTACTTTAAGCATATGATTAAATATTAATTTTTTGAAATTAACCAAAGTAACACATATAAACAAGCATTCGTTATTTTTTTGCATTATTGAAAAAACTAGCTTCATGAATGATTTTTTTAAACTTCCTTTTTCTTTTAACATTGAAAACTTGCTCAAAGATTTTAATATTTGTAACCAAACTACTTCTATTCCACACTTTAATACTAATAACTATAGTGGAAAATGGAATTCCATTTACTTAAGATTATAAAATGGAGATTCTACCAATATTTATGCTCACAAAACCGAAAATACTACGTATAAAAATTGTGAAATTTTAAAATATTGCACTTATTTTCAACACATTATCGATCAATTTTATTGCAATAAAGAAGCTATTAGACTTTTAAACTTAGCTCCAAACAACAAAATTAAAAGTCATAAAGATGATAGCTTAAGTTACGAGGATGGCTTTTTTAGGATTCATATTCCAATTAAAACCAATTCTAAAGTTCTATTTCATATTAACAACAAACCTCCTCAAAAGCACTTATTTTATCACTTGAAAGGCAACTAAATTCATGCAAAAATCAATAGAATAAACTAATTCGTTGGTTAGGTTAAATTGTATTTAAAATTTCGGCTGCTTGTTTTAAGGTTTCATCGGTTTTAGCAAAGCAAAAACGCAATACTTTAGTATCTAAAGTATTTTCATTAAATACCGAAATTGGTATGCTTGCAATTTTATATTTTTGGGTAAGCTTTACAGCAAAATCATAGTCATTTTCTTCTGTTATATTTTTAAAATTCAGCAATTGAAAGTAAGTTCCTTTTGAAGGAGAAAACTCAAATCTAGATTCTTTTATCAAGCTTAAAAATAGATCTCTTTTATGTTGATAAAATGCATTTAACTCTAAATAATTAGAAGGTGTTTTTAAATACTCTGCTAAAGCAACTTGAGTTGGATGATTTACACTAAATACATTAAACTGGTGTACTTTTCTAAATTCATGGGTTAATTCTTTAGGTGCAATACAGTAACCCACTTTCCAACCAGTATTATGAAATGTTTTTCCAAAGGAAGCCGTAATAAATGTTCTTTCAGCTAATCCTGGATATAAAGCTGCTGTTTGATGTTTTTCACCATCGAAAATAATATGTTCATATACCTCATCGCTTAATAAAACAATATTGGTGTTTTTAAGTAAAGTTTCTAACTGAGTCATATCATCTTTCGTTAAAATTTTTCCAGAAGGATTATGAGGTGTATTCACAATAATCATTTTGGTTTTTTCAGTAATTAAACTTTTTACCAATTGCCAATCAATTTTAAAATCTTCAGGATTAAGTTGCACTGCTATTGTTTTACCTCCAAAAAGTTCAATAGTAGGCTCATAGCAGTCATATGCCGGTTTAAAAATGATTACTTCATCATCTTTACTAATCGTTGCAGCTATAGCTGTAAATATGGCTTGAGTTGCTCCCGCTGTAATGGTAATTTCCGTTTCAGGATTGTACCTAACTTGGTATAAATTTTCCATTTTATCTGAAATAGCTTTGCGCAAACTAAAAATTCCAGGCATTGGTGCATATTGATTTTTACCATTAAACATCGCATTATTTACCAATTCAATTAGATTATTATCGCTTTCAAAATTTGGGAACCCTTGTGATAAGTTTAGTGCTTTTTCTTTGTGAGCCAAAGCACTCATTACAGAAAATATAGATGTAGAAACATTGGGTAATTTAGATGAAAATGAATTGTTATAGTTTGGCATATTTTTTCAAGTTTAGATTTTTAAATTTACTAAATCTAAAGTTTATTCAATAAAAAAACCTGTCTCATTTTTGAGACAGGTTTTCTTTTTAATTTATACTATTTTTAAAACTAAATAATACTAGCTTTTAAATATTCACGGTTCATACGTGCAATGTTTTCTAAAGAAATTCCTTTAGGGCATTCCACCTCACACGCTCCAGTATTAGTACAGTTTCCAAAACCTTCTTCATCCATTTGCTTAACCATATTTCTAACTCTATCTGCAGCTTCAATTTTACCTTGAGGTAATAATGCAAACTGAGATACTTTAGCAGAAACAAATAACATAGCACTAGAGTTTTTACAACTTGCAACACAAGCTCCACAACCAATACAAGCAGCAGCATCCATAGATAAATCTGCATTGCGTTTAGAAATTGGAATAGCATTGGCATCTTGTGTATTTCCAGATGTATTTACAGAAATATACCCTCCAGCCTGTTGAATACGTTCAAAAGCAGTACGGTCAACAATTAAATCTTTAATTACAGGAAATGCTTTTGCTCTCCAAGGTTCAATATAAATGGTATCACCATCTTTAAAAGTACGCATATGTAACTGGCAAGTAGTAATTCCTCTATCTGGTCCATGAGCTTCACCATTAATATGTAAAGAACACATTCCACAAATACCTTCTCTACAATCGTGATCAAAAGCTATTGGAACTTCATTTTTTGCTACTAAACTTTCATTTAACACGTCCATCATTTCTAAAAATGACATATGTTCTGAAATATCGGTAACTTTATATTCGACCATTTGACCTTTTTCTTGAGGTCCTTTTTGTCTCCAAATTTTTAACGTTAAATTCATAATGTCTTCTTATTTATATGAACGAGTTTTTAATTCGATATCTTTAAATTCTAATTGTTCTTTATGTAAAATAGCTTCGCTAGGTTTACCTGTGTATTCCCAAGCAGCAACATAAGCAAAGTTAGCGTCATCACGCTTAGCTTCACCATCTTCAGTTACGTGTTCTTCACGGAAATGACCTCCACAAGATTCTTCACGGTGTAAAGCATCCTTAGCAAATAATTCACCCAATTCTAAGAAATCAGCTACTCTACCTGCTTTTTCTAATTCAGGATTTAATTCATTTAAACTTCCTGGAACTTTTACGTTTTTCCAAAAATCTTCTCTAATTTCTCTAATTTCTTCAATTGCTTCGGTTAATCCTTTTGCGTTACGAGCCATCCCTACTTTATTCCACATCACATTTCCTAATTTTTTGTGGTAATAATCTACAGAATGTGTTCCTTTATTATTGATAAAGAACTCTAATTTATCTTTAATTTCTTTTTCAGCAGCATCAAATTCAGGTGAATCTGTAGAAATTTTGCCTGTTCTAATATCATCTGCTAAATAATCTCCTATGGTATAAGGAAGTACAAAATAACCATCTGCCAAACCTTGCATTAGAGCCGATGCTCCTAAACGATTGGCTCCGTGATCAGAGAAGTTAGCTTCTCCAATACAGTACAACCCAGGAACTGTTGTCATCAAATTATAATCAACCCAAACACCTCCCATAGTATAGTGTGTTGCAGGATAAATCATCATTGGTGTTTTGTAAGGATTTTCATCTACAATTTTCTCATACATTTGGAATAAGTTTCCATATTTAGCTTCAATAACTGCTTCCCCTAATTTGGTAATTTCTTCTTTTGAAGGGTTGTGCAACCCTTGAATTTTTGCTTTTTCACTACCATAACGTTGAATGGCAGCCGCAAAATCTAAATACACAGCTTCACCTGTTGCATTCACACCAAAACCAGCATCACAACGCTCTTTTGCAGCTCTAGATGCTACGTCACGAGGTACTAAGTTTCCAAATGCAGGGTATCTTCTTTCTAAATAATAATCTCTATCTTCTTCAGCTATTTCAGTTGGTTTTAATTTTCCTTGCTGAATGGCTTTTGCATCTTCAATTTTAGCAGGAACCCAAATTCTACCATCATTACGTAATGACTCAGACATTAAGGTTAATTTAGATTGGTAATCTCCTGAACGTGGAATACATGTTGGGTGAATTTGAGTAAAGCAAGGATTTGCAAAAAAAGCTCCTTTTTTATGAACTTTCCAAGCTGCTGTAGCATTAGAGCCCATTGCATTAGTTGATAAGAAATATACATTTCCATAGCCACCTGTAGCTATTACTACTGCGTGTGCTGAATGACGTTCAATTTCTCCTGTAACTAAATCACGTGCAATAATCCCTCTTGCTTTTCCATCAACTTTTACAACATCTAACATTTCATGACGATTGAACATTTCAATCTTACCACGAGCAATTTGACGGTTCATCGCAGAATAACAACCTAATAATAATTGTTGCCCTGTTTGTCCTTTAGCATAAAAAGTTCTTGAAACTAGTACTCCACCAAACGAACGGTTGTCTAGTAGTCCACCATAATCACGTGCAAAAGGAACCCCTTGCGCAACACATTGATCTATAATAGCTCCTGAAACCTCTGCTAAACGGTGAACGTTTGCTTCTCGAGAACGGTAATCTCCTCCTTTAACAGTATCATAAAATAAGCGATAGTTAGAATCTCCATCACCCATATAGTTTTTTGCTGCATTGATACCTCCTTGAGCAGCAATTGAATGTGCTCTACGTGGAGAATCTTGATATGCAAATGCTTTTACGTTATACCCTAACTCAGCTAAAGTAGCAGCAGCTGAACCTCCTGCCAATCCTGTTCCCACCACAATAATGTCAATATTACGCTTGTTTGCTGGGTTAACTAGGTTAATTTTGTCTTTATAAATTGTCCATTTATCTTTTATTGGACCTTCTGGTACTCTTGAATTTAAAGTAGTCATATTCTCTTAAGATTAATGGTTAAAATGGTGATATAATGCAATAATAATAAATCCTAAAGGAATTACAATTGAATAAATAACCCCAAGATTTTTAACACATTTAGTATATTTATTATTAAACCCTATTGATTGAAAAGCTGATTGAAAACCATGTAATAAATGCAGTGCTAATAAAACAAATGCAACTACATAGATTCCAACTTTTACTGGGCTCATAAATTTGTGCTGTAATTCTCCAAAATAACGAGTTGGGTCTTCTGGTAAAAACTCAACGTATTTATGGTTTATTTCTGGAATCCAAAAATCGATAAAATGGATTACAATAAATATTAAAATTACACCACCACTAATTGCCATATTTCTTGACATCCAAGAAGCACTTGCAGCTCCATTGAATTTAGTGTATTTAATATTTCTTGCTTTTCTATTCTTTAACTCTAAAACAAATCCCATAACAAAATGAAAAACAACACCAAAAATTAGAACAGGTTGCAGTGCAAATTGGACTAAGGAGTTTGTTCCCATAAAATGGGATAATTCGTTAAATAAATCCTCACTAAATAAGGAAGTTATGTTTACCGCTAAATGAATAATTAAGAAGAAAATAAGGAAGAGTGCAGACAATGCCATAGCCACTTTCCTTGCGATTGATGAAGATAAAAATCCGCTCATTTTTTATTTAATTTTTATAAAGATACAAAGATACTATTTACTTTTTTGTTTAAAAACACAATTTAACTTATCAACGCTATTTAGAATGATTTTAAAAAATTGATTAAAAAAGCATACATTAGTACATTCTAAAACAACTAATTATAAAGACTGTCATGAAAAATTTAATTCTATTATTTTTATTAATCTCATTACCAATAAATGCCCAACAACTAGATATTTCATTATTAAAAAATATGAAAACTCGAGCTATTGGCCCTGCAGGTATGAGTGGCAGGGTGACTTCAATTGATGTTGTAAACAATAATCCAGAAATTATTTATGTTGGAACAGCCTCTGGAGGCTTATGGAAATCTGAAAGTGGTGGTGTAGATTGGAAACCTATTTTTGACCAACAAGCTGTAACATCTATTGGAGCTATTGCTATTCAACAAAACAACCCCGACGTTATTTGGGTTGGTACTGGTGAAGGCAATCCAAGAAATAGCTTAACTGGAGGATACGGACTTTATAAAAGTTTAGATGCAGGCAAAACTTGGCAACTAGTTGGCTTACAAAAAACACGCAATATTCATAGAATTATTATTGATAAAGACCATCCCAATACAGTATACGTAGGTGCTATTGGTTCTCCTTGGGGAGAACACCCTGAGCGCGGAGTTTTTAAAACAACCGATGGAGGTAAAACTTGGGAAAAATCATTATTTGTCAATAACAAAACAGGTTGTGCAGATTTGGTTGTAGACCCAACTAACCCTAATAAATTAATAGCTGCAATGTGGCAGCATGAAAGAAAACCTTGGACATTTAATTCTGGAGGTGAAGGCTCTGGATTATATATCACTGTAGATGGTGGTTCAACTTGGAAAAAACTATCAGAAAAAGAGGGGCTTCCTAAAGGCAATCTAGGAAGAATTGGAATTGCAATTGCTCCAAGTAATACAAAATTTATCTATGCTTTGGTTGAAGCTAAAAAAAATGCATTATATAAATCTGAAGATGGTGGTTTTAATTGGAAAATGATCAATGATAAATCAAGTGGAAGAGGTTCTGGTGGAATTGGTAACAGACCTTTTTATTATTCCGACATACATGTAGATCCTTCTAATGAAAATAGAATTTATTCAGTTTTCACCTATGTAAATGTTAGTGAAGATGGTGGAAAAACATTTAAACAACTAATGCCAGCTTATGGAACTGAAAAAGGAGTGCACCCCGATCATCATGCTTGGTGGATTCATCCAAAAGATTCAAATTTTATGATTGATGGAAATGATGGTGGCTTGTACATTACAAGAGACAAAGGTAAAACTTGGCGTTTTGCAGAAAATATTCCTGTAGCACAATTTTATCACATAAATGTAGATAACGAATTTCCATACAATGTTTATGGGGGTATGCAAGATAATGGTTCTTGGGTTGGTCCAGCTTATGTATTAAAATCTCAAGGAATAAGAAACGCTTATTGGCAAGAATTAATGTTTGGTGATGGTTTTGACGTGGTTCCTGATCCAAAAAATTCTCGTTACGGCTATGGCATGTCTCAACAAGGCTATGTTGGGCGATACGATCGTATTACGGGAAATGCTAAAATGATTCGTCCAACACACCCAAACCCTGATGTAAAACTACGTTTTAATTGGAATTCAGCCATTGCTTTAAACCCGCATGATAACGAAACCATTTATTTTGGAAGTCAGTTTGTACATAAATCTTCGGACAAGGGATATACTTGGGAAATCATTTCACCAGATTTAACAACTAATAATAAAAACAAACAAAAACAACATGAGAGTGGTGGTATTACTATGGATGCAACGGGAGCCGAAAATCATTGTACAATTTTAGCAATAGAACCAAGTTCATTAGATGAACAACTAATATGGGTTGGAACCGATGATGGAAATGTACAACTAACCAAAGACAACGGCAACACATGGGTAAATGTTACTAAAAATATAAAAGGAATGCCTAAAGAAGCTTGGATTCCTCAAATTAGGGCATCTAAATTCAATAAAGGTGAAGCTTATGTAGTAGTTAACAATTATCGTCAATTTGATTTTAAACCTTATTTATTTAGAACACGTGATTTTGGAAAGACTTGGGAAAATATACTTGAAAACAAAAAAGAAACTTTTGGTTATACACTTTCTATAATTCAAGATTTAGAAGAACCCAATTTACTTTTTTTAGGAACTGAATATGGCTTGTATATAAGCATAGATGAAGGAAAAAATTGGGCAAAATGGACGCATAATTTTCCAACAGTTTCTACTATGGATTTAGCTATTCAACCACGTGAACATGACTTGGTAATTGGAACTTTTGGTAGAGCTGCCTATATTTTAGATGATATTAGACCTTTAAGAGCCATCGCTAAAGAAGGAAAACAACTTTTAGAAAAACCTTTATATTTATTTAAACCACCTACTGCATTTATTACCCAAAACCAAGAACCTTCTGGAACTCGTTTTGGAGCAAATGCTATTTTTAATGGTGAAAATAGAGCAAGAGGAGCTATGATTACCTATAGTATTAACAAACCAGATACTACAAAAAATTCAACTTTAAAATCCGAATCATCTAAAAAACCTGCGGTAAAATTCGACTCCATATTTTTTGAATTTTACAATGATAAACTTGAGTTAATTAGAACAATTACTAAAAAAGCTCCAAAAGAAAATGGAGTGCATAAACTATATTGGCAATTAGGAGAAAAAGGTAAAAGAAGACCTTCAAGAAGAAAAATTCAGAAAACTAATATTGAACCTAGAGGGGTTACTGTTTTACCTGGAACTTATACTATGAAAGCCCATTTTGGAAATATAACTGTTTCGGAAAAAATTACCGTTAATTATGATCCAAGAGTTGAAATGCCTATAGAAGTTTTAAAAAGTAAATACCAATTATTAAAACAACTAGAAACAAAAATAGGAGTTGCTGGTGATGCCACTCAACAATTAATTACCTCTAAAGAAATTGTTGAAGATTACCAAAAAAGAATAAAAGCTCAAGATTCAAAAGAAAAGCATAAAGAACTATTAAAAGCCCATTCTGAAATATTAAATAAAATAAATACTTTGTTGGATGAAATGCTTGGCAAAGAAGATAAAAGACAAGGAATTACCGCTTCTGAATTTCCAAGTACTATTTCATATTTGTACACGGCAAGAAGTTATGTAAACTCTTTACTTCAAAAACCAGGAAAAACTGAAATGACCTTAGTAAAAAATGCGGATGAAAAAGTAGGTACTGTTATTTCTAAAATTAATAAATTTTATAATAAAGACTGGATTGCATATCAAAAATCGGTAGAAAGTTTAAATCTATCACCATTTAAAGAAATTAAAAAATTAAACTACTAAAAAATAACCCCATCAGATTTTTTAAATCTGATGGGGTTATTAATAATTGGTTAACGTGGTTATTTTAATTAATTATAAGTGCTTTTTCTGAAGTTCCTTTAGAATTAGAAATTTTAACTATATATTTTCCTTTAGGTAAATAATAACTTCCATTTTGGGCTTCTTTTACAGCTATATCTTGCTTTTCAAAGTGTTTTTTTACACTTTGTTTATCAACTGAAACATTATAATTAAAGTAATTAAAACCTTTATCTGCCTCTACTTTATAACTTTTTAATTTGATACCATTTTCAGCTAAAATATCAATTGTATACTTTCCAGAACTAGCAACATAGTAAGAGATAGTAACCTTAGGTTCATAAACATCATACCATTGACTCCAAGAGCTTCCCCATCTCGATGAAAAACGAACAGCAGGAACTTCTATAATTGAAATCTCTTTATTATTAATAGAATTAAACTTTTGTAATGCAGCAATGTTTGCTTTATAAATTGAACGTCCATGAGTACCAATTACTAAATCTTTTGCTTCCTTTTGAATTACTAAATCGTGAATTGCAACTTTTGGCAATCCTTTAGAAAATAATTGCCAATTTTCACCTTTATCAAAACTTACATAAGCTTCATTATCTGTTCCTAAATACAGTATATTTTCATCGGCAGGATCTTCTTTAATAACATTTATTGGATAATTTGGCAATTGACTTCCAATATTCTTCCACGTGACTCCTTTATCTTCACTTACATACACATACGGTTTAAAATCATCATTTCTATAACCATTTAAGGTTACATAAACTCTATCATTTTCATGTTGTGAAGCAATTACTCTAGAAACCCAAAGACCTTGAGGTAAATTATCAGAAATTCTTTTCCAAGTAGCACCTCCGTTTTCAGTTATATTAACATAACCGTCATCACTTCCAACATAAATAAAACCAAATTGAAAAGGACTTTCAGAAATACTTGTTAAAGTACCATAAGGAACATTACCTTTTTTACCACCCGTAGTTAAATCGTCAGAAATTACATCAAAAGTAGCTCCTTGATCCATTGACCTTAACAACTTATTTGCTCCCATATATAAGATATCTTGATTGTGTGGAGATAATAAAATTGGAGTTTGCCAATTATAACGGTATGGTGTATCACCTAATTCATGAGTTGGATGAATACTCATGCGTTCTTTTGTTTTTAAATTATAACGGAAATAGTATCCAAATTGAGACCCTGAATACACAATATTATTATCTCTATTATCAATTTGAACTTGCATACCATCACCTCCTCCAATACTTTTATATGGATAATTTCCACTACTCTCCCAACGTTTAGATGCTTCATAATTACTTGGTCCATACCAAACCCCATTATCTTGTAATCCTCCAAATACATTGTAAGGTTTTTGACTATCTACATTTATATAATAGAATTGCCCAACTGCTGGTGAATTATTTTTAATCCAATTTTCACCATCATCGTACGTAATATTTATACCACCATCGTTACCATCAATTATATGACCTTCTAAATTTGGATTTACCCAAAGTGCTTGATGATCTGAGTGTACATTTTCTTTTCCGATTGAACTAAAGTTTTCTCCACCATCATCAGATCTTAATAATGGAACTCCTCCAATGTAAATTTTATTTTGGTTAGATGAATTAACAGCAATAATTCCAAAATAATAACCATAAGAACTATACATTCCATCCAAATAGCCTTTGTGAGTTTTGTTCCATGTTTTTCCACCATCGTCAGATTTATATACCTCAGCGCCTATTACTTCCGAATTTAATAAAACAAAATTGGCATCTTCTAAATATATAGCTAAATCACTAGGCTTAATTTTTCCTTTTCTAATAGAGGTTTTTACATTTTCGGCTGAATATTTTCTATCAAAATTATGAACTCTCAAATATGTGTTTAATTCTTTATTGTCTAATCTCAAAAAATCTTCTTTAGACATTTTTTTAAAATCATTCTTTTTCAATCCTTGTTCTTTCTTCTTTTCTTTTTCAGGTCTCATAAATTGATTGTCTAACAAAGCATATATCACCTCATCATTAAACGCAGCCAAACCAATTCTTCCAATACCACTCCCTGTTGGAAATCCATTTTTTTCAGTAGTTATTTTTTCCCAAGTTGAACCTGCGTCAGTACTTTTATAAATTGCTGAGTGTTTTCCATCTCCATCAAAGTTCCAGGCTTTTCTTATTCGTTCCCAAGAAGCAGCATAAAGCACATTAGAATTATTTGGTGATACGCTTATATCTATTACACCTGTATTTTCATCTATAAACAACACATTTTTCCAAGTTATTCCTCCGTCAATTGTTTTATATATTCCACGTTCTTTATTTGTTGTATATAAATTGCCTATCACTCCAACAACTACTTCATTTGGATTATTTTTATTGATAATAATTCTGCCAATATGCTGAGAATTTTTTAAGCCAACATTTTCCCAAGTTTTTCCTTTATTGGTACTTTTTAAAATTCCAATTCCAGAATAAGATGAACGCGAAGAATTACTTTCACCAGTTCCAACCCAAATAGTGCCATTTTTCCAATCTATCGCAATATCTCCCATATTTTGAGTTGGAGCATTTTCTGAAATTGGAGTAAATGTTGTTCCATTGTTATTGGTATACCAAAGACCTCCTGAGGCATAGGCCACATAAAATTCTGAAGGTTTTTGTGGGTTCACATCTACATCTACTACACGACCACTCATAATTGAAGGTCCAATATTGGTAAAGGATACATTTTTTACTAAAGAAGTTTGTGCGTTTAATCCTAAAAAAATTAGTAGCATCGAAAACAGTAAGGTTATTTTTTTCATTTTAAAAAGTTGGTGTTTAGTTTAAGTTGTACACCTATTTGGTGTAAAACTCAAATTTATCATTATAAAAAATGATTGAAGCACGCTATTTCTTAAAATTTTCTTAAATTAAAAGGTGTGGTGTAAAATTAAAAAAGGAGTTGTAGAGTAATATTTAATATTATTAATATTAGGTCTAAAAAGAATTTGCTCAAATAAATTTAAATTTTTAGCTGCCATTACTATTAAATTTACAGCTGTTTTATCTACAAAATTTTCGATAGCAATTTCAAAATTTTCATTAATTTCATTATGAAAACTGTGATTTTTATCTTTAAAATAATCACATAAAGTTTCTTTGTTCCAAACTTGTTCTTTATCTAAGTTATTATTTGTCTTAGCTAAATATACAAAGTGAATGCTTGATTCTTTAAAATTTAAAATATTAGTACCATTTTGCAATAACTTGGCTTCGTAAAAGTTAGTATAATCCGTTGGAAAAGCTATCTTTTGCAAACCATTATATCTAGCTTTGCTAGGAACAGCTAAAACAGAACATTTTACTTTTGTAATTATATCTTCAGAAACAGACCCAATACTTTTATCTGTTTTAGCAGATAATCCTTTTGTTCCTATAACAATAAGTCCAATACTTTTTTCTTTTACAATATCTCTTGTTGCATTTACGATGTTTGAATTGATAAAAGTTGGGTGAAAAGTATGGTTTTTAGCTAATTTTTTTGCTTTTATTTTAAGAAGTAAATTATCAAATTCTTTGGCGGGATTGATTACATCTTTAATAGCTTTAGAGTTGTTTTTAAAAGATCTATTTTTACTATTAGGAGTATTTAATAAATAAAAAATACTTTCCTTGTCCTTATATAAAGTAAGAATATACTCTATAGAATTCCAAGAACTCTCTGAAAAATCAGTTAAAATTAAGATGTTTTTCATTTACTTTATTATTGATACAAACTTATAGAAAGGTGCATTAATAATAAATGACATCGGTCAGTGAAATTTTAGACCATTAAAAAGCAAAATAATGAAAACAAAATTGACAAAAATTAATTATACGATTCTAATTTACCTAAATCTAGAATTCTAATATTTCTCCCTTCAATTTCAAGAATTCCTTCTTTTTTCATATCGGTTAATGTTCTAATTAAACTTTCGGTAGCAATTCCTGCAACACCTGCTAAATCTCTTCTAGATATATTGATACTATCTGATGATTTGTGAGACATTTTATCAGCAAATTTTAAAATGGTTTTGGCAGTTTTTCTTTTCATAGAACCATATGCCATTTCTAAAAGTTGCTCTTTTACTTCGGTCAAAGAATTATTCATTAACTGAAAAAAATCTAACGTTAATTTATGGTTGCTTTCTAAAATTTCTAACACCGTTTTTTTAGACAAAAACATTACTTCAGAATCTTCCATTGTTTTAACTGATTCAAAGTAATAAGAACCATCAATAATAGCAGAAACTCCAAAAAAGTCATCATCCTTAAGGATGTTAATGATTAGTTCTTTCCCTAATTCGTCTATTTTATAGGTTTTAATAACTCCTTTGTAGATGAAGTAAATATTATTAGAGAGGTCACCTTCTTCATAAATTATTTTTCCTTTTTTTAGATTATTAGAGGTTCCATAATCACAAAAATAATTTTTTAAATCTTCTATAGTTTCTATTTCTGAATATGGGTTTTTAGGCTCTTTTATTGGTGCTTCAACTTTCTCTACTTCTTTTAATAAGGCAGCTTTTGCTAACCTACTTTCAATAGCGCTAATTAATAAATCTTCATTAATAGGTTTTGTTAAATAATCATCTGCTCCTAAATCCATTCCTTTACGAACATCTTTTGTTTCTGTTTTGGCAGATAAAAAAATGAAAGGAATTCTTTTTGTTTCTTCATACGTAGACAATATTTCTAACACCTCATAACCATCCATTTCAGGCATCATAATATCACAAATAATGATATCTGGAAGCATTATTTTTGCTTGCTCAACACCTCTTTTTCCGTTAGCCGCTGTAAAAACTTTATAATTCTCTAACTCTAATATTTCTGCAGTTGTTTCTCTTAAAACCGTATCGTCTTCTATGATTAATATCGTTTTCATTATTCTTTAATAAATGGTATTTCTACAATAAATGTTGTTCCAGTATCTTGGATACTTTTAAAACTAACACTACCTCCTAAACTTTCTAAATGTCCTTTTATAATATTAAGACCAATTCCTGTTCCTTGATTGGTCAATGCATTTTCAGCTCTAAAGTAACGTTCAAAAATATGTTTTTGATCTTTTGAAGGGATTCCAATTCCTTGATCTTTAATTTCAAATATAAGTCCTTTTGGAGTTTCATCAATTTTAAAATCAATTTCCGTATTTTCTGGTGAATATTTTATAGCATTACTTAAAAGATTGGTAAGTACCAATTCTAAAATTTTTTCATCATGATAAATACTAATATCATTAATGTTTTTTGGATAAGTAATATGCTGTCCATTTTTTAACATCATATTTGCATTATAAACCACTTCATTGACAACCTTACTAAGTTTAAAATTAGTAAATTTATATTTCACTTTTCCTGAGTCTAGCCTTTCAACAGATAAAAAATCGTTTAAAATTCCATCTAAATAATGAACTTTACTTTTAATGGTTTGCAGATGCTTTTCTCTTTTATCTTGCATTTCAGTTTGAGTATATTTTCCAACTAAAACAGCTGCATTTAAAACACCGCTTAATGGAGTTTTAAACTCATGAGAAACCAACGACAAGAATTTTGTTTTTAGTTCGTTAAGTTCTTTTTCTTTTTTAAGTAAACTTCTTAATCTGGATTCGGCTTTTACTCTTTTGGTTATTTCCTCCTTTAAATTTGCAACCGTTTTATGAAGTTCTTTTGTTCGTTCTGAAACCTTTTCTTCAAGTGATGCGTTTAACTCTATAATTTTGTCTTCAGCCTCTTTTCTAACGGTAATATCTATTATAATAGACATTACATATGTTTTATGATTAATTTTAAATGGATTTAATCCAACTTCTACTGGAAAATTTTCACCATTTTTACGGACTCCAAACAACAGTCTGTTTTGTCCCATTTGTCTTGGTGAAGCTTTTTTATAAAAAGAAGAAAAATGTCCTCCATGAACTGTATGATGTTTTGATGGAATTAGTATATTTAAATGTTGATGACTAATTTCATCTTTCGTATATCCAAACATTTTTTCAGCAGAAGAATTGGTTGCTACAATAGTTTGATTTTCATCAACTACCAAGACACCTTCAGAAACTGCTTCAAACAAGACGTTAAAAACGAATTCGTTTTCTTGAAACAAACTAGGCAATATTGTAATTTTTTTAGTTTATAGTAGTTTCGAAATTACTAAAAATTTAATGATTTAAAAAGCAATTCTTTCGTAAAAAAGAAATTTTTAAATCTATGATATTCCAAGGTTTAAATAAAATTAATAAGTTTTTGTCATTGTTTTAGGCACTACAATAATAAAATCTGCTCTTTTTAATTCTTCTTTCTTTAGCTTTTTAATATTTTCTTGTTCTACTACAGTAATTGTAACAATTTTTATTTCATTGTTTAACTCTTTTAAATACCAGTATATTCCTTCATAATTATCAGAATGATATGAACCATTATAATGTATAAACAAACTTCTATTAGTTCTATTTTTGGTTATAAAATATCCCATGGTGGCATCTTTTATTGCTTGAGCTTTGGGTAAATTTTCACCTCCATGTCCTCCCATCATTTCTTTCATTTTCACATAACCTGGCAATGTTTTATCATATTTAATAGGTAAAGGTGCTATCCAGGATTTTTCTTCACTGGTAAGGTTTTCTAATACTTCAAAACCTCCTCTAAAAACTTTACTTGCATACCTTCTTGGAATATTGGTTGCTATAAATTTTAATTGATTGTTTTTGGCAAAATCAACCAAAGGTTGATAATCTGTTTTATAGTTATTCCACAATCTTGCTAAAGTATCTAATGCTTTTTCATCAATATTTCCTGCTAAATAATCATCCAATACTTTTTGATTATCGGCTTCAAGCATTTCGGCTCCTAATATTAATTTTCTTTTTTGAAATAAATCTTTCGTAGTTTCAAACTGCAACCAATGTATAATTGGGTTATTATGATGCTCACCAAACAAAACCACATCTGCTTTGTTCATTGTTTTGATCATTTTATTATAAGAAACTTTATTTCCTTTTGCATTAAATAATTTGTACGCTGGTTTACCTTGTGAAAAAATAAACGTGGTAAAACAACTAAAAAGCAGAGATACTATTAATTTTCGCATAAATAATATTGGTTTTGTAAGGTTTGGTTTTCAACAAATTTATAACTTTGTTACTAAATTCTTTCATAAAATTTTTATTTCCTAAATTAGAAACTTAACATTCATTTTTAAGTTTGAATTTTGAACTAAGTTTTATGTTAAGATCATTAACAATTCTAAATTATATCCGATGAAATACCATCCTATTAATAATCAACTTTTTATTAAAAACAGAGCTAAATTTACAGCTCAAATGAAACCAAAATCAATTGCCATTTTCAATTCAAATGATTTATTTACAACTGGTGCAGACAGCACTATTCCTTTTGAACAAAGTAGCGATTTACTGTATTTAAGTGGAGCAGATCAAGAAGAAAGTATTTTATTACTTTTTCCTGATGCCATTGATGAAAAACATAGAGAAATTTTATTTTTAACTGAAACTAATGAGCATATTGCTATATGGTATGGCGCAAAATACTCTAAAGAAGAAGCTACAAGTGTTTCGGGTATAAAAACAATTTATTGGTTATCTGAATTTAAAAAAGTATTTTTTGATTTAATGACTGAAGCTGAAACCATTTATTTTAACACCAACGAGCACTACCGCCAATCTGTTGAACTAGAAACAAGAGAGGATAGATTTATCAAACAATGTAAAAAAGATTTCCCTGCTCATAAATGGGAAAAAAGCAATCAAATTCTACAACACATAAGAGGAGTAAAAGAACCTGAAGAAATTGACATTATCCAAACTGCTTGTGACATTACAGAAAAAGGTTTTAGGAGAGTTTTGCCTTTTATGAAACCTGGTATTATGGAATTTGAAATTGAAGCTGAATATATGCACGAATTTTTAAGAAATCGCTCAAAAGGCTTTGCTTATACTCCAATTATAGGTTCAGGCTATAATGCTTGTGTACTACATTATATTGAAAATAATAAAGAGTGTAAAGATGGAGATATGTTATTAATGGACGTTGGGGCAGAATATGCAAATTATTCAAGTGATATGACACGTACAATACCTGTAAATGGTCGTTTTACTGATAGACAAAAAGCTATTTATAACGCTGTTTTAAAAGTTAAAAATGAAGCTACTAAAATGCTTATACCTGGAACTCTTTGGACAGAATATCATAAAGAAGTAGGAAATTTAATGACCCATGAATTATTAAATTTAAAATTAATTGATAAAGCAGATGTTCAAAATGAAGATCCAAACTGGCCAGCATATAAAAAATATTTTATGCATGGTACTTCTCACCATTTAGGGTTAGACACACACGATTATGGTGCTTTAAAAACACCAATGAAAGCAGGTATGGTATTTACCGTTGAACCAGGAATTTATATTCCAAATGAAAATATGGGAATTAGAATTGAAGATGATGTTGTGGTTCAAGAAAATGGTGAACCATTTAACTTGATGAGAAATATCCCTATTGAAGTAGAAGAAATTGAAGATTTAATGAACAAATAAAATGTTGAGTAATAAAATAAAAGAATCTTTTATTTTATTACTCAACATTAATTATTTCTCTTAAAGAAACCGGTTTTCCACTTTCAGTAAACCCCTCAATACAAATTTCAAATTCCCCTTTGTTATCTGATGTGTAAAAAATAACTTCTTCATCTTTACTACTCAAACTTAAGTTTGGCATCCATAATAATTGATTCCTATAATCAGGTATGTGCTCAAATTTATTTTTATCATAAACCTGTTTGAAATAGCTCTTCTTTTCTAAAGGTTTCAATAAATCTATATTGACTATGTAATCTTTTCTCTCTGAATTAAAACCATTAATATCTCCTTTTATAGATTCAAATGAAATAACACCCTCAAATAACTGCGTTCCGTATAAATATTTTTCTCTTACAACATGTATCTTTTTAACTTTTCTAGCATTAAAATTTAAAAATTCGTTATGATTTTCAATTATAATCCCATCAAAAATTACTAAAGGCAACAGCCCTGACTTATCCATTTTATTTTCCCAAATTATATCTAACAAAGATTTTCCATTTCTAGATTTTATAGTTACAGCATCCACAACTTCAATTATAGTTTCCTTAATAGTTGGAAATCTTGTAAAATCATCTAAATCATATGTTTTGCCAATTTTATTATAAAATGGTAATTCAGGTTCAACTTGATTAATTTTAGTTAGTTTTACTTCTTTATAAGCATTTTCAATTTGATTATAAATACTTTGTTTTAAAATAAATTCATTTGCTAATTCATTAATTTTAAAATTACTAAATGACAAATAATCATACATTTTAATTGGTAAATTTTCGATATTTAGTTTATAATTTTTATACTTATTAAGCACCTGGATAATTGCATTTGATTGCTCATAATTTTCAGAGATATTAAAATAAAATCTTCCTAAATTATTTGTATTTGCTATTTTAAATAATTTGTCATTACCTGTAATAGTTAATGTTACTTTAACATCTGCAGCTGGTAAGTTTGAATCTCTTTCATACACAGTTCCAAAAATTAACTCTCCTCTTAACTCAGGTAAGAAAATACTTTTTGGTGTATTTTTTTTAAAATCTATGTTATTCTTAATAGCATCTACGCTGTTATATCTTTTTGGTATCTCAAAAGGAGTAACTTTTCTAACTGATAAGGAATAATTGCCTAAATTTTTATTATTTGTAAACTTTAAAATTATTTTTTCTCTACTCTTAAAGTTCTTCTTATTTAATTTTAATTCAAAAAACTCTTTAGGTGCAATAATAAAATCATTTTTATTGTAATTTATTTTTCCTTTTTTATTTGCTAATAGTGTATCTACAGTTTTATCTATTATGGCATCTTGATTTTCATTGAAAGGATTTACAATACTAATATCATTTTGAAAAATATTTAATTCACCTGCATTTCTCATCCATTGAGTATATGCCACAATCTTATAATTTCCTGATAAAATTGAGCTAGGTATAAAAAAGTCGCCCTGACCTAAACCAGAAATTAATTTTATTTTTTGTTTAAAAATTACCTCTAAATTACTATCAACAAACTCTACATACGCAATTTTACTTAAACTACTAAGTTTATTATTTTGAGCATTCAAACAATATATTTTATAATACAAATTTTCACCAGCCAATAAAAAAGAACTATTAAAGTGTAAAAATATTTTTTCTTGAGGTATTTCTTTAAATAAATTTTCATCCTTCTCACTCAATATAACTTGAGAAAATGAAATGTAACAACTTATAAATGTCAATATGTAAATGATATTTTTTTTCATTTTTAAAATTCTTTAATTAATCAACCCAAAAATCTGGCATAATATTAGTCCCTAAAACTGTACAATCACTACAAGGCACTGGAACCATCTGATAAGGGCCTCCTGGAATTGGAATAACAGGACTATTTTCACCTCCATTAATTTGAAAAAATTTCAATTTACCTGTTTTAATTGCTTCGATCAAAGGTGAGGTGCCTACATTACTTTCCAATTCTGGTGCTACAACCTCACAATTAGATATGTAAGGAGGTGTGTTTTCAATTATATCACGAGGATTTACAAAAATTCTCTTTTCTGAAACTGAAGCTACTTCAAAAAAACCAATTACTTTTTCATTATTATCTTCATCGGGGAATATATTTCCTGAAAAAAAACCAGGCTGATTTTGAGAAAACAAACTTTCAGAACCTGATAAATTTTTTAAGATGTTATTGAATGTATAAGCTTCAAATGATTGAACATATTGTTTTACCAAAATACTATATCTGTTAGTTAAGATAAAATCATCGTTTGAAATAAAACGAATAGAAAAATTTGAGACTTTATCTTCTAATAGACTATTAGTTTCAGTCTGTATTATCCCTTCAGAATATATTGTTTTATAACACACTTTTTCTTCTTTAGTTCTAGGAACAAAATCAACTTCATAGGGCTTAACATCTGAAACTACTACAGCATCATAAGGCGACCAATAAGGCGCTTTAATTTTGTATGTTTCCTCGTATTCATAACGATAATATCTAGCGTCTCCATTTGAATTAAAACTATTGATTAAAATTGAAATACCTTCTCCTCCATTAACATCAACCTCTCTTACCGCACTTATTTCATCTATTTGTGATTCTGAAGTTAATTGAGTAGGTATTGATGTATAGGATTTACCATTAGATATTTCAATTTTAAGCTGATACATTCTATCTTCTTTAGCCCGAAACTCAATATCAGAAATATATATTCCTAAGTTCTCTTCTTGAAAATCATAATTATTACCTAAATCATCAATAATCCTAACTTTTGCTCCAGTCTCAACGTTCATAATTTCTTCTTCAAGCTTAAATGTTCTACTTAGTTTTATTTTATGAAATTTAAATTCATTTGTTAGTGTACCTTCAACAATTAAAGCATCTTCAAAAGCAATCGTTTTAATATCAATTTGCTCTATACAACTATTTAAAAAAGCAATTATTAATATAAACCAAACAAAAGTTAACGATTTTATATTTTTCATAATTTAAGTTTAAAATTTAAAATTATAAGTTATTGTAGGAACAGGAACTGAAAAAATAGAGCTTTGATAAGCTTTAATTTGACCCTTATCAGTTACAAAATAAACAGAATATGGGTTATTCCTACCTAGAACATTATAAATCGAAATGTTCCAAAAGCTATGCGCTAACTTTTTTAGCTTATGGTTTCCCTCAATATTAAACCCTATATCAAACCTATAATAATCTGGTATCCTAAATTTATTTCTATCACTATATAACACATGCTCCTCGCCCTTATAGATATATTTCCCTACTGGATAAGTAACAGGTCGACCCGTTTGATAAGTGAAATTTGCAGAAAAACTATAACGTTTAGTTATTTTATAATTTGCAACTAAACTAAAATCATGAGGTTTATCATAATTAGAAGGAAAGTAATCACCATTGTTTACACGTTCTTCGTTAGACTTTCCATTTAATTTTACAAAAGATCTAGAATAACTATATCCCAACCATCCATTCAGGTTTCCTCTTGTTTTCTTCATAAGAAATTCTACACCATAAGCTTCTCCTTCACCTTGTATTACCTCAGTTTCTATATATTTATTTAAAAGTAAATCTGCACCTACTTTATAATCTAAGGTATTTTTAGTTTTTTTATAATAGCTTTCAAGGCTTAATTCATAATATGAATCTTGAAAGTTTTTATAAAACCCTAAAGTGAATTGATTTGCTCGCTGTGGTTCAATATTTAAATCCGAAAGCTTCCAAGTGTCTGTTGGAGAAGCCGTTGTATTATTTGACAAAGTATGTATATATTGATATGTGCTATTAAAACTACCTTTAACAGATAAACTTGGAGCCAAAAAATATCGCACAGAAAATCTCATTTCTGGACCTCCATATTTTTTAACTACTTCGTTTTTATCAAAATATAATGTATCTACAACAGAGCTTTCATTTTTAGGTTCTCCTTTTAAATATTTTCTTTGAGCTGTTTTTCCTAATGAAGCATAAAATGAATACCTTAAACCAATATTTAAAAGTAATTTCTTATTTATTTTGTAGTTATCAGCAATGAAAATGGCTGATTCTAAAGCCTTTTCCTCAGGAATTTCTTTTGCTTGAATTATTGATTCATTACCCATAGGTTTAATATTCCCTGGATTTACTTTATAAAATTTGCTAGAAATACCATAATCAAATTTATGAGATTCACTATGAAGGTATTTCATTTTAAGTTTTAATTCCGTTTCATTAATTTTATAATCTAAATCAAAATCTGTATCAACATCTCCATCAAATCCAATATTAAATTTATATTCACTATTTGCTAATATTAAACTCCCATTGTTCTTGTTGTTAAAATTTCTATTCCATTTTAAGGACAATAGCCTGTTATTATATTTATATATTGAATCAGAAGTTATACTAAATTCATCATTACTAAAATAGCCTGAGGCTTCTAGGTTATTATCCTTATCTATTTTATGTTTATACTTTCCTATAAAATCATAAAATGATGCTTTACTATTTTTTATTGATTCTTCATCTATAGCTTTAAGCACCCAATCAGAATAGGTTCCTCTTCCACCAATTAATAATGAAGATTCTCCACTAACTATTGGAATTTCTAATGTTAAATTACTTGTTACAGGTCCAATCGATGCTTCTCCTTTTAATTTTTCAGTTGAAGCATCTTTAGTTTTAATATCAAAAACTGATGATAATCTACCTCCAAACTCTGCGGGTAAACTTCCTTTATAAATATTTACATCTCCAGAAGTAAATGGGTTTAATGCTGAAAATATTCCAAAAAAATGAGAAGGATTATAAAGTACTGCATTATCTAGTAAAATTAAATTTTGATCTTCTTTCCCCCCTCTTACATTATAACCAGATGATCCTTCTCCAGCTTTTTTAATTCCTGGTAGTGTAGTTGCCACTTTTAAAATATCCCTTTCTCCTAAAACTAAAGGAATATTTTTAATTTCCTGTACTTTAATTTGTGTAACCCCTGAAATAACTTCTTTAATATTTCTATCTCTATTGGCCTCTACTATAACCTCTTTTAATGTTTCTGAGCTCTCATTTAATTCAAAATTTAAAATTCCATCACTATAAATTATAATTTTTTTATTTGCTTCTTCAATTCCTAAAGCCTTAGTTTCAACATAATTTATACCTGATGGCAATCTAATAGTATAAAAACCATTAATATCTGTTACAGCATTTATATTTTTATTTAAAACCACAATAGCTAAGTTTGGAATTGGCTCACCAGTTAAGCTATTTATTATTCTCCCAGAAAGTGTATAATTTTTTTTAGAATAAGTCTTTGTTTCTTTACCTATCCTAACAGTCTCATATTTTTTTATCTTTGAAACAATATTATCATCGTAAAATACAGGTTCTATATCTTTTGGACTATTTGCTTTCTGATTTTTGTTATTATAAAAAGCATTAGGCAAGTGATCATAAATCAAATTGTTTTTTGTTAAAATAACTCTATTTTCTGAAGAAATAAAATAATTTAAATCAGTCTCTTTAAAAATATCATCTAAAATTTTATTTAAACTTGCATTTTTATAATTTCCAGAAATTAGCCCACTATCCAACCAATCATTTATATAGAAAAATTTATAACTTGTCTGTTCTTCTAATTTTTTAATTACTTCTAATTTAGTCTTATTACTAAAAATTATGTCAATTTTTAGTTCTTCTATATTTTGAGCATTAATAACCTGAAAACAAAAACAAGTTACTATAATTACAATTATTTTTTTCATAATTTAAAGCGCTTCTTAACTTGTCAAAATTTCACTTAAATACTTAGAAAAATTCAATAGAAAAACATCATAATCCTCTCTTTTTAATTTATAATAAGAATTATAATAAGAATTTATATTTTTTTTAAGGTTAGGTAGTATTTTAAAAAAATTTCTTTTTGATTTTATCTTATAATAAGTATTATTATAAAAAAGGAAATACTCTTCTTTATTTTTAAAAGCATCATAAACATATGATTTCTCTAAGTGTTTTTTTAACGATTTTTGATGTTTTTTATACATTTTAATATTACCATCATCAAAAATTACTTCATAAAAACCAACAACATTCTCAACTGAACTATTGCTAGCCTTAATATTCACAAATTTATTATTATTGTTTATTGAAAAACTTTTTACGTGCTGTTTTATTAACTTAATTATGTTAAATGAAGTATAGCTTGGTAATTTGACAATTAAATCATCATTGTAAATATCGTATTTTAACAAAATATCATAATACGGCTGACCATTATATATGATATCTCCTATTAAAAACTCAGAACTCAAATAATATTCGTGGTCATTATGTAAAGGATTAAACTTTCTTTCATATTGTATACCGTTATATAAACCTGTATTGCCTACTCCTATAACTTTATCAAACCATTTATAAGAACTTTCTTTAGTCAGCTCATTATTTTGGCAATAAAAAGTAGTGGTTTTTAACGATAAGAAAAAAAAAGCAAAAAAGACAATTGTTACTTTTTTCATAGATTTTTAACTTAAAATTATTTATAAGTTGCCGAATATAACTAAAAAATTAATTTTAAATAAATTTATATATATAAAAAAATTCGAAACCTCTGTTTCGAATTTTTTTTTCATATAGCAATTCCCCTCAAAATAATTTATTTATTTTGGAGCTGATTAAAAACTTATACCTTTAAGTTTTCTATGCAATAGTACTGTCAGTATTTTTTTAAACAAAACATAATAAGTCTAAATACATAAATTTAGACTTCTTTTTTCTATAAAAATGAATTGTTACATTTGTTTTAAAATTAGCATCCATATTTTTTAATGAAAAAATTTTTTACTTACCCCTTTTCTTTCCCTTTTAAAACTTACAAAATGTACTTTTTACTTTTTATAAGTATGCTACTTTTTAGCAAAAGTTATACCCAAAACAAAAAACAATTTTATATCCCAGACTCATTAAAAAATTATACGTTCCAAGAATTATTTGAAAGACAAAATGTTTTTAAAAATGATTTAAAGAAATTAAAAATTTACTCAGCTGCTTATTTACATAAAGCCAAAAATGAAAATGATACTATCAAAATAGCCAATGGATATTCTCAGTTTGCATCTAACTTTTTTATTAACAATCCAGAAAACGCAATTAAATATTATGACAGTATAATAAATTTAACTGATGGATTATCTGATTTAGATTATCCAGGATATGGTTATTTATATAAAGGCTCCGTTCAGTTTATCATAGGCAAATACAACAAAGCATTAGAAAATTTATTAATCGCTCAAAAACTTGCTACATTAAAAAACAACACTTAGAAATAAAAAATCAAATAGGTTCTATCAAACTAATTTGGGGAAATTATACTGAAGCAAAAAAAGAGTTTAAATATGTGCTCAAAAATTTTGATAGTATCAACATTCCTAAAAATTTTATTACCATAAAACATCAAAGTTTATATTTTTTATCATACTCATATTTAAAAGAGAAAAGCTTTGACTCTGCTTACTTTTACGCAAATAAATATTTTGCATTAGAAAAAGATTTAGGCATTAAAAAAGCCGAATTTAACTATAAAGAATTACTTGCTGAAATAGAATATTATAAAACCAATTATAAAAAAACAATCAAACTTCTTGATGAAATTAGTGTAGATGATTTTTACACAACTTCTTTTAATTACACGTTTTTATATGGAAGCTCTCTAAATAAATTAAATAAAAAAGAAGAAGCATTTCACTACTTTAAACTAGCCGATTCCATTTACAATTCAACTAACGATTTAATGCCTGAGATTAGAATGGTACAAGAGTTTTTTATTGATTACTATAAAGAAAAAAAAGAGATAAAAAACCAACTTAAATACATTAACAAACTTTTATATGTTGACAGCATTATTGATTTTAACTCTAAAACATTAAATGAAACTATTACTAAAAAATATGATACCCCTATTTTAATCGCCGAAAAAGAAAAAATTATTTATGAATTAAACAATCATCATAAAAATTATAATCTAATTATTATTATACTTAGTAGCCTTACTTTAATTTCATCAATTCTAATAGTTAGAAATAAGAGGAAACAGAAAAAATTAAATAAGCGTATTAAATCTTTAGAAAATAATAGTTCAAAAAATAAAAAGTTAGCTACAAAATTTAATTCAGGAATTGAAGGAGTTCCTCAAAATGTAATTGATTCTATTTTAAACAACCTTAATTCTTTCGAAAAGAATCATTTATTTTTAAATAATGAAATTAAGTTAAACTCTTTAGCTAAATCATTAAATACAAATGCAAATTATCTTTCAAAAGTGATCAATCATTTTAAAGAAAAAAACTTTAATACCTACCTAACCGATTTAAGAATTGATTATTGTATTAACAAATTGAAAGCTGAAAAAATCTATAGAAAATTTACTATTCAAGCAATTGCTTACGAAGCTGGCTTTAACAATACTGAATCTTTCTCAAAAGCATTTCATAAAAAAACGGGGGTTTATCCTTCAAATTTTATTAAAAAATTAAATAAAAAGCTCGAAATATAATATCTCGAGCTTTGTTGTTAACCATTAAATTTATTCATAAAAGCTTATGAGGTTGCTAACTCAAAAATATAGCTATTTAGTTTTTTAAGTGCTTTAATTTTATCGTTAGTATTTACCAAAAGTGAAATATTATTATTACTTCCTCCATAAGATATCATCCTCACTGAAATATCTTGCAACACCTTAAATAACCTATGCGTATCTTGATGTTTTACTATTGAATTTCCAACCAAACAAATGATACTTTGTTGTTGATCAACCTCCACATTTGAAAATCGCTCTAATTCTTCTAAAATTGATGTTAAGTTTTTATCATCATCTATAGTTAAAGAAACTGCAATTTCAGAAGTTGTTATCATATCAATTGAAGTTTCATATTTTTCAAAAATCTCAAAAACTTTTTTCAAAAACCCATGTGCTAATAACATTCTAGCTGATTTAATTTTAATAGCTGTAATAGTATCTTTAGCTGCAATTGCTTTTATTCCTTCACTTGTTGTTTCTCCAGTAATTAATGTTCCATCAGACTCTGGATCCATGGTGTTTTTTAATCGAACAGGAATATTAGCTTCTCTAGCAGGCATTACTGTTTGTGGATGTAAAATTTTTGCTCCAAAATAAGCCAACTCAGCAGCCTCATCAAAAGATAAATTAGAAATGGCATGAGTGTTTTCTACAAAACGAGGATCGTTATTATGCATTCCATCAATATCTGTCCATATTTGAACTTCATCTGCTTCCACTACTGCTCCAATAATTGTTGCAGTATAATCACTCCCACCACGTTGTAAATTAGCAACATTTCCATAAGCATCTAAACAAATAAAGCCTTGGGTAATATAAATATCAGCAGGTAATGCACTATTAATAATGCGTTGTAAATTTTGTTTTATATAAAAATCATCTGGATTATTCGTTTTATCAATTCTCATAAATCCTAAAGCTGGTAACAGCCTTGCATTAACCCCTTCTTGATTTAAATATTTTGTAAAAATATAGGTGGAGAGTAACTCTCCTTGTGAAACTATTTTTTTATAAAGTGACTCTGAATATTTTTCAGAAATGCAATTTTTAAGATATTCAAAAACTTTGTCTATATAATTACTAACATCCTGTTTTAAAGGTGATACTTCTATCAATTCATCTAAAACAGTATGGTATTTTACATGTAGGTATTCTACACTTTTTAAAGCTTCTTGTTTTTGCCCGTTTTTAATAAAGTTCGATAACTCTACTAAAGCATTGGTAGTGCCAGACATTGCAGATAGTACCACAATTTTTTTATCACCATCGGTAATAATGTCTTTCACTCTCTTAATATTTTCAATGGAACCTACTGAGGTTCCTCCAAATTTTAAAACTTTCATCGTTTTTATATTTAATACCACAAATTTAAGCGATAATTTTCCACAAATTGTGCATATTAAAAAAATATACACTAATTTTGCACAAACTGTTAAATATTTAACATTATGAAAACTATCGCCACCTGTGTAGAAGAAATTTTAGTTTCGCAACCTTTTTTAGAAGATGCTTTAACAAGAAACATCTTAAATTATAGCGCTTTAGCTGAAGAGCTTAGAGAGCCAATTTCTAAAATGTTACGTAAACCTGTAAAATCTGGAGCTATTATGATGGCTTTACGAAGATACAGTCCACCAAAAGAAATGGCTAACAAAATAAAACTGAATAAGGTTTTGGAAAACTTAGGAGACATAACTGTTCGATCAGATTTATCCGATTATACTTTTAAAAATTCTAGCACATTAATTCATAGTCACTTAAAAATGTTAGAAGTCCTTAAAGAAGATCCTCATATATTTTACACATTTACACGTGGAGTACATGAAAGTAATGTGTTAATTAATTCAACATTAAAAAATCAAATTGAAGAAAGCTATAAAGATGAAATTTGTACTACAGTACAAGATCACTTATCGGCAATAACCATTGGTTTACCAAAAGAAAACACCAAAATAGCCGGCTTATATTATCAGTTTTTTAAGCGCTTAGCCTGGGAAGGAATTTCATTATATGAAGTTGTTTCAACAACTAATGAGTTCACTATTTTAGTTGAAGATGAAGTAGTTGACACTGCCTTTTCTGCCGTTAAAGGATTGAAAAATTAACCAACCTCAGCTATTGATTATGACTTTTACATACAAAAACACTGCAATTCATTTTACATCTGAAGGAAAGGGAAAAGCGATTGTTCTTTTGCATGGTTTTTTGGAAAATTTGACCATGTGGAAAGCTACCGTAAAAGAACTTTCTAAAAAAAATCGTGTAATTTGTATTGATTTGTTAGGTCATGGACAATCTGAAAGTCTTGGATATATTCATACAATGGAAGAGCAAGCTAAAATGGTTATTGCTATTTTAAAACATCTTCGTTTAAGAAAATATGTGATTATTGGGCATAGTATGGGAGGTTATATTGCCTTGGAAGTGGCAAAATTAGTTCCATCTAGTATAAAAGGTCTGTGTTTAATGAATTCAACTGCTTTAGCAGATACTAAAGAAAAACAGTTAAATAGAGAGCGAGGAATTGTTGCTGTAAAACAAAACCATAAAACATTTATAAGAGTTGCTATTCCAATGCTTTTTTCTGAAAAAAACAGAGAAATTTACACCTCTGAAATTAAAAATATTACCAATGAAGCTTTAAAAATGTCTCCACAAGGAATTATTGCAGCGTTAGAAGGTATGAAAATAAGAAAAAACAACAGTAATATTTACCAAACAGCAACATTTCCAATACAAATGATTATTGGTAAACAAGACCCTGCTTTGGAGTATCAATCACTTATCAATCAAACAAAAAATACGAGAGTACAAAGAATTGAATTTCCAGATGGACATATGAGTTATATAGAGAATCAAGAAGAATTGATTAAAACACTCTTAAAATTTTCAAAACTATGTTTTTAAAAAAGTGGTTTCCTATTTTTTACAAACTAATACTTGTTTTAATTGTGATAAATTATTACAAAAAATTAAACAAACCCATGCCTGAAGGGCAACCTGAATTAAACCCAAATGGAATGTCAACTTCACCTAATATTACACTTGTTTAGATTATTACACTCAAAAGGTTTTAAATTAACTTTTTAAGCCATTCCAGCCTTGTGCAGTTAATTTAACTTGTTGGCCTGCTCTTGTAATTAAATTTGCCCCTTGACTTTCATCAATAATATGACCAATAACTGTTAAATGTGGATTACCTTTAATTTTTGAGAAATCATCTTGAGAAATTGTAAACAACAACTCATAATCTTCACCTCCACTTAAAGCAATTGTTGTACTGTTTAAGTCAAATTCTTCACAAGTTGAAATTACTTGCGGATCTAAAGGTATTTTTTCTTCATACAAATTACATCCTACTTTAGATTGGTCACAAATATGTAAAATTTCTGATGAAAGACCATCTGAAATATCTATCATGGAAGTGGGTTTAACTTTTAAATCATGCAATAATTTTACGATATCTTTTCTTGCTTCTGGCTTTAATTGGCGTTCAACTAAATAAGAATAATCCGTTAAATCTGGCTGAGAATTAGGATTTACTTCAAAAACTTGTTTTTCGCGTTCTAAAACTTGCAACCCTAAATAAGCTGCCCCTAAATCTCCAGTTACTACCAATAAATCATTAGGCTTTGCAGTATTTCTATACACTATATTTTCTGCCTTTGCTTCACCAATAGCTGTTATACTAATTAACAATCCTTTTGTTGAAGATGTAGTATCTCCACCCACTAAATCTACATTATATGTTTTACAAGCCAAGTAAATTCCTTCATACAATTCTTCAATTGCTTCCAAAGGAAAACGATTTGAAACAGCGATAGAAACTGTTATTTGTGAAGCATTTCCATTCATAGCATATACATCCGATAAATTAACCATTACAGCCTTGTAGCCTAAATGTTTTAAAGGCATATAACTTAAATCAAAATGCACCCCTTCAACTAGCAAATCGGTAGTCACTAAAACCTGTTTATCTTTAACTTCAACAACAGCTGCATCATCACCAACTCCTTTAACAGTTGTAGCTTGTTGAACTTTAAAATTTTGAGTTAAATGTTTAATCAATCCGAATTCCCCTAATTCAGATAAACTAGTACGAGATTGGTTTTTATCTTCTATCATTTTGCAAAGATAATTGTTTATAGGTAACTTCAATTACACTATCAATTTTATTCATTGTAAAACATTATTATAAATCATTTTTTGTGCCTATATTTGCACTAATTTAGAATTAATCTATATAAGGAAATGATAAAAGTTTCAGACATAGCAAAAAAGAAAGTTGTAGAGCTAATGCAGGAAGATGGATTTAACCCAGAAAATGATTTTGTTAGGGTTGGAGTAAAAAGTGGCGGATGCTCTGGATTATCGTATGATTTAAAGTTTGACAAAGAAAATAAAGAAGACGATAAAGTTTTTGAAGACAATGGTGTAAAAATTATTGTAGATAAAAAAAGTTTTCTATATTTAGTTGGAACCACATTAGAATATTCTGGAGGATTAAACGGAACAGGTTTTGTTTTTAACAATCCTAATGCACAACGCACTTGTGGATGCGGAGAAAGCTTTTCCTTGTAATCATTAAAATTTTGAAATGAGTAAATTTACTGAAGACGATTTAAAGAAAGAACTCGAAACTAAAGAGTACGAATACGGTTTTTATACAGATATTGAAGCTGATAAATTTCCAGTAGGCTTAAGTGAAGAAGTGGTGATTGCAATTTCTAAAAAGAAAAATGAGCCTGAATGGATGACTTTATGGAGATTGGATGCTTTTAAAATTTGGAAAGAAATGGAAGAACCAGAATGGGCAAATGTTCATTACGAAAAACCAAAATTTCAAGAAATTAGCTATTATTCTGCTCCTAAAAAAAAGCCAAAATTAGACAGTTTAGACCAAGTTGATCCTGAATTATTAAAAACTTTCGAAAAATTAGGAATCTCAATTGATGAACAAAAACGTTTATCTAATGTAGCGGTTGATGTTGTTATGGATTCCGTTTCCGTAGCTACAACTTTCAAAAAAACCTTGAACGAAAAAGGCATCATTTTTTGCCCTATTTCAGAAGCCATTCAAGAACATCCAGAATTAGTAAAAAAATATTTAGGAACCATTGTTCCAAAAACCGATAACTTTTATGCGGCTCTAAACTCTGCTGTATTTTCTGATGGTTCTTTTTGCTATATTCCAAAAGGCGTTACTTGCCCAATGGAACTTTCTACCTATTTTAGAATAAATGAAGGTGGAACCGGACAATTTGAAAGAACCTTAGTTGTTGCTGATAAAGGAAGTTTTGTAAGCTATTTAGAAGGTTGTACAGCACCTGCTCGTGATGAAAATCAACTTCATGCTGCTGTTGTAGAATTGATAGCTTTAGACGATGCTGAAATAAAATATTCAACCGTACAAAATTGGTTTCCTGGAGATGCTGAAGGTAAAGGAGGAGTTTATAATTTTGTAACTAAAAGAGGCTTGTGTGAAAAAAATGCTAAAATCTCTTGGACACAAGTTGAAACTGGAAGTGCTGTTACCTGGAAATATCCAAGTTGCATATTAAAAGGAGATAACTCAGTTGGTGAATTTTATTCTATCGCAGTCACTAATAATTACCAACAAGCTGATACTGGTACTAAAATGATTCATTTAGGGAACAATACCAAAAGTACCATTATTTCTAAAGGTATTTCAGCTGGAAAATCTCAAAACTCCTACAGAGGACTTGTTCAAGTTGGGGCAAGAGCCAATAATGCTCGTAACTTTTCACAATGTGACTCATTATTAATGGGAAATAAATGTGGAGCGCATACATTTCCTTACATTGAAGCAAAAAATAAAACCGCACAAATTGAACACGAAGCAACCACAAGCAAAATTGGAGAAGATCAATTATTTTATTGTAATCAGCGTGGAATAGATACAGAAAAAGCAATTGCAC
Source organism: uncultured Lutibacter sp. (assembly GCF_947493565.1). GTDB lineage: Bacteria > Bacteroidota > Bacteroidia > Flavobacteriales > Flavobacteriaceae > Lutibacter > Lutibacter aestuarii. The sequence continues at coordinate 37,048 of NZ_CANLRG010000002.1, forward strand.
TAATTGTCAATGGCTTTAGCAAAGAAGTTCTAAATAAGTTACCGATGGAATTTGCTGTTGAAGCTCAAAAATTATTAGAAATAAGTTTAGAAGGAAGTGTTGGGTAATATGAAAAATAACAAAGTTATAATAGTAGGTTCTTCTAGAAGCAATGGAAATACTTCAAAAGTTATTTCTACTATTTCAAAAAAACAACATATTGATGTGGTTGATTTAAATGATTACACCATTTCGTATTACGATTATGAAAGTAAAAATTTAAACGATGATTTTTTACCACTCATAAAATCTATTATTGAAAAATACGACACACTTATCTTTGCCACACCTGTTTATTGGTACAATATGAGTGGTATTATGAAAGTATTTTTTGACAGATTTTCAGACTTAATTAGAATTGAAAAAGAAACTGGAAGGAAATTAAGAGGTAAAAATATGTTTGTAATTTCTAATTCACATGACAATAAAATAGATGCAAATTTTTACATTCCCTTTCAAAAGTCAGCAAATTATTTAGGGATGAATTATACTGGAGAATTACACTTAAATGCTGATAATATAAAAGAATTAAACAATACAGAATTAACACAACTCTACAATGCTTAGTATAAAAAATTTACACGCAAGTATCAACGATAAAGAGATTTTAAAAGGAATTAATCTTGAAATAAAAGCTGGTGAAGTACACGCAATTATGGGCCCTAATGGCTCTGGAAAAAGTACACTTTCATCAGTAATAGCAGGAAAAGAAGAATATGAAGTAACAGAAGGCTCCGTAGTTTTAAACAATGAAGATTTGGAAGATTTAGCTCCAGAAGAAAGAGCACACAAAGGGATTTTCTTATCATTTCAATATCCTATTGAAATTCCAGGTGTAACTGTTACAAATTTTATTAAAACAGCAATTAATGAAACTCGAAAAGCTAAAGGTTTAGATGAGTTGCCAGCTAAAGATATGCTGAAATTAATTAGAGAAAAAGCTGATTTATTAGAAATTGACCGTAAATTTTTATCGCGTTCTTTAAATGAAGGATTTTCTGGAGGTGAAAAAAAACGTAATGAAATTTTTCAAATGGCAATGTTAGAACCTCAACTAGCTATTTTAGATGAAACTGACTCAGGATTAGATATTGATGCACTAAAAGTAGTTGCTAACGGAGTTAACAAGTTAAAAAACAAGGATAATGCAGTATTAGTAATTACTCACTATCAACGTTTATTAGATTATATTGTTCCAGATTATGTTCACGTTTTATATAATGGAAAAATTGTAAAATCTGGCGGGAAAGAATTAGCTTTAGAATTAGAAGAAAAAGGATACGATTGGTTGAAATAATAAAACTATGGATTTAAAAGAAAAATTGGTTACTTCATTTTTGGCATTTGAAAATAAGGGTGGATTAGATTTAGATTCAAATGTACATTCCATACGATCTAAAGCCATTCAAAATTTTGAAAAAGAAGGATTTCCAACTAAAAAAGATGAAGAATGGAAATACACGAGTCTTAATAGTTTATTAAAACACGACTTTAGCTTATTCCCTGAAACCAAAAAAGCAGTAGGATTTAAAAACGTAAAAGAATTTTTAATTAATGATATTGAATCCTATACCTTAATATTTATAGATGGTGTTTTTAGTTCATTTTTATCGGATACTACGCATGATGATTGCGATGTTTGTGTGCTTTCATCAGCTTTAACTCGTCCAAAATACAAAATGGTGGTTGACAATTACTTTAACACCATAGCTAAAGACAATAATAGTTTATCTGACTTAAACACCGCTTTTGCTAAAGAAGGGGCATTTATTAATATTCCAAAAAACACAATTGTTCCTAAGCCAATTCAAATATTAAACTTTTCAACTGGAAGTGAATCGGAAGTAATGATTCAACCTAGAAATTTAGTAGTGGTAGGTGAAAATTCTCATGTTCAAATTATAGAACGTCACCAAAATTTATCAAAAAATACGGTGCTCACCAATGCTGTTACGGAAATATTTGTACATAAAAGAGCCATTGTTGATTATTACAAGATTCAAAATGATACAGAAACTTCTTCTTTAATTGATAGTACTTTTGTTTCACAAAAACAACAAAGTGTTGCTTCAGTTCACACCTATTCTTTTGGAGGAAAATTAACTAGAAATAATTTAGAGTTTTACCATGAAGGAGAGCATATTACTTCTAACTTAAATGGTATTTCTATTTTAAATAACAAGCAACATGTTGATAATCATACTCTAGTTAACCATAAACACCCTAATTGTGAAAGCCATGAACTTTACAAAGGCATATATGCAGATAAATCTACTGGTGTTTTCAACGGAAAAGTTATTGTTCAACAAGAAGCTCAAAAAACAAATGCCTTTCAACAAAACAATAATATTTTAATGGATGATGGAGCAAGTATTAATGCAAAACCTCAATTAGAAATTTTTGCAGATGACGTAAAATGTTCACATGGTTGTACTATTGGTCAATTAGATGATAGTGCTTTATTTTACATGCAATCTAGAGGAATTCCAAAAAAAGAAGCCAAAGCATTATTGTTATTTGCTTTTGGAAATGATGTAGTTGAAAAAATTAAAATTCCGCAATTAAAAACTAGAATTACTAAACTGATAGCAAAAAACCTAGGAGTTGAATTAGGTTTTGAATTTTAAACATATTTAATTTATATAAAGAGCTATTATTTAGTAGCTCTTTTTTTATGCTCATATTAATGTTTGAGAACTTCAGGATTTAACACTACAAACTCTGTTCTTCTGTTTAATTGATGCTCAATTTCTGCGCATTTAACATTGTTTTTACAGTGATTAACCAACCTTGTTTCTCCATATCCTTTTCCAATAATCCTTGTAGAATCAACACCTTTTTTAAGCATCCAACGAATAACAGATTTAGATCTATCTTCTGATAGTTTTAAATTATATTCATCAGAAGCTTTAGAATCTGTATGAGATTGTAATTCAACTTTAATTTTAGGATACTTAACCAATATGCTTAAAACCTTTTGTAACTCTAGCTCAGCTTCATCTCTAATATCAAATCTATCATTATCAAAATAGATTGAATGGGCATTAATTTTTAATACATCTTTTTCTTTTATAAAATCATTTAAATCAAGTTGTACCTCCTCTACAGAAGGTTTTTTAGTATAAATACTACTTGCATAATTTTTACATTTAACTCTCAACGGCTTGGCGATAGGGTAATCATTATTTAAATCAAAATCTTTCAAATAACCATCATCTGCATAATTATCTAACTCAACTATCGCAACATTTTCAAACTCAAACATTACTCTACTTGTAGCCCCTTCATTTTCATCTACATTGCCTACAACAATTATTGTTGGAGGAGTGTTAATAACCGTTAAATTTGTTTCTTTAGCCGTTCCAAGAAATTTCAATTTTGTATCACAATTTGTTGCCAAAGCTTCATTATTTGGTCCATCAATGTCATTAATAATAAATCTGAAATTATTTAATGCAATAGGCGTACGTTTATCAGATTGTAAAAATGTAAATCTTATTCTACTTAAATTCTTTGGAATTCCTGATGAAGATGCTATTGAACTGTACCTAATATTATCTTTGTTTTGTGTAAAAACTCCATTTTGAGGCCCACTAATTCTTTGAGCTCTTATATATTTTAGCGAAGGAATACTTGATAACACTCTAAATAAGGCATTGCTTGTTTCATTTCCAGAAACCACTTTTGTAATGGCTACTGTTTCATAATTTTGGGCTACTCCACCAATTGAAATCAAAAACAATGCAGTAATAATATTCAACTTTAAATAAAAAAAAATCACCTTCATACTTGAGTATTTTTCTATATCCCTATTTTTAATAGCCCAAATTTATTGAATAGCTGAAGTCACTTCTCTTAAAAATTGATCAATATTAAACAATGGATTTTCTGCCAAGCCAAAACGCACTACAACTAAATCTTTTGAAGGAATTATAAAAACATGCTGACCTTGATATCCATTACAAGAAAACAAATCGCGTGGAACATTTGGATATACACCTCCTGCATTTAACCAAAACTGAGCGCCATATTCACCATTTGAACCATTTGTTGGAGTTTTACTGTAGTGTACCCAAGATGAATTTAATAGTTGTTCTCCATTCCAATTTCCATTATGAAGGTATAACAATCCGAATTTTGCCCAATCACGAGCGGTTGCCCAAGCATAAGAAGACCCCACGTAGTTTCCTGAATTATCTGTTTCAATAATCATTGAGTCCATCCCAATTTTATCAATTAATTCGTTATACCAAAAATCTAGATATTCTTGATGTGTTTGAAATTGATTTCTAATAAATCTAGACAATAAGTTAGTCGTTCCAGAGGAATAATTCCAGCTATTATTGGGCTCATTAACTAAAGGTTTATTAAGTTGAATTTCAGTCATATCATCCGCTAAAAACAACATTTTAGTGACGTCTGAAATATTGTTGTAATCTTCAACCCACTCCAAACCACTATTCATTTGAAGCAAATTATTTAAAGTAATTTTGGCACGATTATCTTGTTTCCATTCTGGAAATAAATTAGTTTGATTGACATTGATTTTCCCCTGCTTTTCTAAAATCCCTAAAACTCCATTGGTAATGCTTTTTGTCATAGACCATCCTAATAATTTTGTATCTTTATTAAATCCTGAACTATATTTTTCTGCTACAATTTGGTCTTTATAAATAACCACAACAGCTCTAGTTCTTTTCAGCTGTTCTCCTTCTTTATCAAAAGCTTTATCTACAGCATTTTGTAATACTTGGTAATTAATATTAAAAAACAGGGTATCTTTTTGAGCCAAATTACCATATGGAAATGGTAGCTTTTTGTTTGAAATTTTTCTATTAGGCTTAAAATCTATGTTTTTATAATCTTCAGGAAGTAAAACACAACCAACTCCTTGTTTGTAAATAGCTTTTCTTTTTTTTAAACCAAATACGGTTGAAGTTACCGATTTTTCTTCTTCATTAACTACATTTTTAGCATAATAAACTGGGTTAATATCATTATCTCCTGCTTCAATAGAAGCTAAATCTCTACCTGCCTCAAAAGTACAAGAGCAAACACTTTTTGCTGCAAAACCAGTAATAATATTTAAGCGAGGATAATTATAAACCATTAAACCAATGGTAATAATTAGCAAAGGAATAACTCCAAATTTCACTATTTTTTTCATGTAATTTCAATTAAAATAAGTGTTAAAAATAACATTAATTTTATCAGTTTAAAAAAAAGATTTTAATAACAATAACTTTAAAACAATATGGATTTTGTAATTTTGTATTTAGAATCATTCTAAAAAAAGAATATGATAGACATTAAGAAAGTTAGAGCTGATTTTCCAATTTTAAATTCAACTGTAAACGGAAAACCCCTAGTATATTTAGACAATGCTGCAACCAGTCAAAAACCTCAGGTTGTAATAGATGCCATTGTTAATTATTACACTACTATTAATTCAAATATTCATAGGGGCGTACACACCTTAAGTCAAAAAGCAACTGAAGCTTATGAACAAGCTCGTATTAAATTGCAACAACATTTTAATGCTAAAAAAAGTTTTGAAATAATACTAACTGCTGGTACTACCCATAGCATAAATATTGTAGCAACTGGTTTTACTTCTTTCTTAAAAAAGAACGATGAAATAATCGTTTCTGCTATGGAACATCACTCAAATATTGTTCCTTGGCAAATGCTATGTGAACGAACTGGTGCTATTTTAAAGGTTATTCCAATGAATAATGAAGGAGAGTTATTAATGAATGAGTATGATAAATTACTATCGCACAAAACTAAACTAGTATTTGTAAATCATGTTTCAAATGCCTTAGGCACTATCAATCCAATTCAAGAAATTATTGATAAAGCACATAACGTTGGCGCAGCAGTTTTAATTGATGGAGCGCAAAGTTGTCCACATATTAAACCCGATGTGCAAAAATTAGATGCTGATTTCTATGTAGCCTCTGCCCACAAACTATGTGGCCCAACAGGTGTTGGTATTTTATATGGAAAAGAAGAATGGTTAAACAAACTCCCTCCCTATCAAGGTGGTGGAGAAATGATTAAACAAGTTACCTTTGAAAAAACTACTTATGCCGATTTGCCTCATAAATTTGAAGCCGGCACACCTAATATTGCTGGTGTAATTGCTTTTGGAACTGCTATTGATTATATGAATAAAATTGGCTTTGACAATATAGCAGCCTATGAAAATGAGTTATTAGCTTATGCTACTAAAAAACTTCTTGCAATTGATGGACTTAAAATTTATGGAACTTCAAAAAATAAAACATCTGTAATTTCATTTAATATAGAAAATATTCACCCATATGATATTGGAACTATTATTGATAAGCTAGGAATTGCTGTAAGAACTGGTCATCATTGCGCACAACCCGTAATGGATTTCTATAAAATTCCTGGGACAGTTAGAGCTTCTTTTTCATTTTACAATACTTTTGAAGAAATAGATTTACTATATAATGCATTAGTAAAAGCTAAAAACATGCTTTGTTAATTATTTAACATTTTAAATAGTATTGTTATATATGTTGTTTTATTGCTAATAATTCAATTTTTTTTGAATTTATTTTTACATTCTATCTGTTTTTAACATTTTTTTAATATATTCGTCCGTCTTCTTATTAAAGACAAACCTCAATTATTAACCAAAACTATTAAAAACTCAAAATGAAAAAACTAATTCTTTTTTTCGCAATTCTTGCTTTAGCTATTGTTGCATGTCAAGACAACTCTGAAGAAGCAACTCCAACTCAAGAAACTTTATCGGTGGATATGAGTGATTTTTACGTATATACTGATGATGATTTATCAAGCAGAAGCGCAACAGCTTCAAACAATGATAAGTGTTACAGTATGAAAGTTTTAAACAAGCAATTAGATGAAAACCCAGGCTTGTATAAAAAAATGTACAACATTGAAAAACACACTAGAACTGTTATTTCCTTAAAAGGAAAGCCAACAAAGCCAGGTGGAGGAAATGGTGGCGGTGGAGGAACCACACCAACACCTTATGATGGAACTATCAATATTCCTGTATATGTATATGTAATTTATTCTAATGCTAGCCAAAATATTAGTGATGCACAAGTAAATTCTCAAATTTCAGTTTTAAATGCTGATTTCAATGATACTAATTATAACGATGTGCCTGCAGAATTTCAAGGTGTAGGTGCAAATATCGATATTAATTTTACCCTAGCCACCATAGACAGACAAGCAAATTCCACAACAAGTTGGGGGACAAATAACGCTGTAAAAAGCGCTTATCCAGCTGTACCAGGTCACTTAACTATTTGGGTGGCAAATATTGGTGGAGGAATTTTAGGATATGCGCAATTTCCAGGAGGAAACGCATCTACAGACGGTGTTGTAATCTCACCTCAATATTTTGGAACTACAGGTACAGCTCAAGCTCCATTTGACAAAGGACGTACTGCAACTCATGAAGTTGGTCACTGGTTAAACTTGCGTCATATTTGGGGTGATGGAAGATGTAAACAAGATGATTTTGTGGCAGATACCCCAAGCTCTGATGGACCTAACTATGGATGCCCTTCTTACCCAACTGTTAACTGTAGATCAAATGACATGACCATGAATTATATGGATTACACAGATGATGCTTGTATGAATATGTTTACATTAGGACAAAAAGATAGAATGAGAGCTATTTTTGCATCTGGTGGAGCAAGAGAAAACTTTGTTCAGTAAAATGAATTTGTTTTATTAATTTTAAAAGGAGCTTTTTGCTCCTTTTTTTATTTTTATAGAAAACCCATTTAAAATGAAAACTTTTATCTATTTATTTATAGTATTAACAACGCTTTACAGTTCTTGTAACAATCAAAACTCAAAAAATCTGGAAATAAACTACAAAGCTCAAACAAGAGGGTTTAATTATGAAATTCATTTAAAAAATGATACTCTTCAAATTAATAATGATAATATTATTAAAAAAATAAAACTTCATAAAACACAACATTCCCAAATTACCAATTTGGTGAATTTAATAGATTTTAAAGAAATTAAAAATAACATTTCAACTGATGAATTGGCAGTTGACAGAGCTATTAAAGGAAAATTTAAACTTAAGTTTAACAACCAAGTTTACGAATATGAATTAGACCATCATAATTTACCCAAAAGCATTCAACAATTATTTACAACATTAGAACAAACTATAAAGTAAAATTATTTTCTACCAAAATCAGCAGGAATTTCTCCCCAAGCTTTGGTTTCCCATTTTAATATTTTAGTAGTGTATGTATTCTCTTTCAACCATTTTTCAGCCCTTTTTACAAAATCAAAAAGCGGTTTATTTTCTTCAGTAATAGGTAAATTGGTTCTACATTGCCCTTTCTTTACCCAATTTATAGCAATTTTAGAATCGGAATAAATAGGATACGTTAAATTTCGCTGTTTTAAAAACCCTAAACCATGTACTAGTGCTAAAAATTCACCAATATTATTGGTTCCTTTCTCAAATGGTCCTTGAATAAAAAGTTGTTTTTTAGATTCAGTATCAACTCCTCTATATTCCATTTTCCCTGGGTTTCCTGAACAAGCAGCATCTACTGAAACTGAAGGCATTATTGGTTTACCTATTAAAGTAAGTTCTTCATTTGATAAAGCAACTCTTTTAGTAACTTTCCCTTTATAAACATCATAAGTCTCTTTAAAAGCTTTTTCGGCTTCATCTTTTGAAGAGAATGATTTATATTGAGCTCCTTTAAAATTTGTAATATTCTTCTTACAAGCTTCCCATGAGGTAAAAACACCTGTTTTAGTTCCTTTCCAAATAACGTAAAATTTTTTTTTAGCCATTTTTTAACAACACTTTTTCAATAATTTCTGGAAAATACCTATATTCTAACTCATGAATTTTTTCAGCAACATTATCTGCAGTATCAGTTGATAAAACTTCAAAACGTTTTTGAAAAATAATAGCGCCTTCATCATAATTTTCATTTACAAAATGAATGGTAATTCCAGATTCTCTCTCATTATTTTTTACTACTGCATTGTGCACATGCATTCCATACATACCCTTTCCTCCATACTTAGGCAATAAAGCTGGGTGAATATTTAGTATTTTATTAGGAAAAGCATTAATTATAGATATTGGGATTTTCCATAAAAAGCCAGCCAAAATAATAAAATCTGCTTTTTCTTTTAATAAATTTAAAATTTTATCCGAAAAAATAAAATCACCCTTATCAAAGGTAACACTACTAATTCCCAACCTATTAGCTCGTTCTAAAACTTTAGCCTCTTTATTATTTGACAATACCAAATCTACCGATATAGTTTTATGGTTATTAAAATATTTTATGATATTTTCAGCGTTAGTTCCTGATCCTGAGGCAAATATTGCAATACGTTTCATTTCAAATTAAATTCGTTTTTAATTTTTTAGAATATTCTATTTCAAAAAAAGAATTGTGTTTGCCACAAATAAAATAAATAATTGATAACTTTTAATGGTTAAATACAAAAACTTTTAATAATTTTAATCTGCAAAATAGGTACTTTTATCGATTAAAAGATTTTCATTTAAATAAAGTTTTATATTTTTGCCGAGTAATTAAATTTTAAAATTAAAAAATTATGTCAGACATTGCATCAAGAGTAAAAGCCATTATCGTAGATAAATTAGGCGTTGACGAAAATGAAGTAACAATCGAAGCTAGCTTTACTAACGACTTAGGAGCAGACTCACTTGATACTGTTGAATTAATCATGGAATTCGAAAAAGAATTCGATATTCAAATACCAGACGATCAGGCTGAAAATATTGGTACTGTTGGTCAAGCAATTAGCTATATAGAAGACGCAAAAAAGTAATTTTATATGGAAATTAAACGAGTTGTAGTAACTGGACTTGGAGCATTAACACCAATAGGAAATACTGTAAAAGATTATTGGAATGGTCTCACCAATGGAGAAAGTGGAGCTGCTCCAATAACGTATTTCGACGCCTCCAAGTTCAAAACTCGTTTCGCTTGCGAATTAAAAAACTTTAATGCCAACGATTTTATTGATAGAAAAGAAGCTAGAAAAATGGACAGGTTTACTCAGTATGCAATGGTTGCAACTGATGAAGCCATTTTAGATGCTAATCTTGATATTGAAAAACTAGATAAAAATAGAGTTGGTGTCATTTGGGGAGCTGGAATTGGAGGTTTAGAAACTTTTCAAAATGAAGTTTTAAACTTTGCCAATGGTGATGGCACTCCAAGATTCAACCCTTTCTTTATTCCAAAAATGATTGCAGACATTGCTCCAGGACAAATTTCCATTAAATATGGGTTTAGAGGACCAAATTTTGCAACCGTTTCTGCTTGTGCATCATCTTCCAACGCAATTATTGATGCCCTTAACTATATCCGTCTTGGATATGCAGATGTAATGGTATCTGGTGGTTCTGAAGCCGCAGTTACAATTGCTGGAATGGGAGGTTTTAATGCTCTTCAAGCACTTTCTACAAGAAATGATGACCCTACAACAGCTTCGAGACCATTTGACAAAGATCGTGATGGTTTTGTTTTAGGTGAAGGTGCAGGAACACTTATTCTTGAAGAATATGAGCACGCCAAGGCTAGAGGCGCAAAAATATATGCCGAAATAGGCGGTGGAGGTTTATCTGCCGACGCTTATCACATTACTGCCCCACACCCTGATGGATTGGGAGCTTACAACGTAATGGCAAATTGTTTAAAAGATGCTGGTTTAAAACCAGAAGATGTTGATGCTATTAACATGCACGGAACTTCAACTCCTCTTGGAGATATTGCCGAAGCTAAAGCTATTTTAGAGGTTTTTGGAGAGCATGCCTACAAGCTAAACATAAATTCAACCAAGTCAATGACTGGTCATTTACTAGGTGCTGCAGGAGCAGTTGAAGCTATTGCTTCAATACTTGCCATCAAAAATGGCATCGTACCTCCTACAATAAATCACTTCACTAGTGATGATCAAATTGACAGTAAATTAAACTTTACGTTTAATAAAGCTCAAAAACGTACTGTAAATGTAGCCATGAGTAATACTTTTGGATTTGGAGGACACAATGCTTGTGTACTCTTTAAAAAACTAGAATAACCGCTAAATTATTGAATGAACTTCATTCGTAAAATTATTGATACTCGCATTAAAAATGACGAGTCCTTTTTTGTTGAATTAAAAAAAATTATAGGATTTACTCCTAAGAACCTCTCTTTTTATAAAAAAGCATTTATACATCGCTCTGTTAAAGAGTTAGATAAAGAAACTGGCTATCCTATAAATTATGAACGTTTAGAATTTTTGGGCGATGCCATGTTAAGCGCAATTATAGCTTCCTACCTATTTAATGAAGTGCCTTCAGGAGATGAGGGATATTTAACTCAAATGAGGTCTAAAATTGTAAGTAGAGAACATTTAAATGAACTTGGAAGAGATTTAGGATTACTTCGTTTTGTAAAAAGCAATATCGCAAGCTCAAAATTTGGAGAAAACATACATGGCAATATCTTTGAAGCTTTAGTGGGCGCTATCTATTCAGATAGAGGATATAATTATTGTAAAAAATTTATTTATAAACGCGTTATTGATCCTTATGTTGACGTTTTAAAATTAGAAGGTAAAATAACTAGTTATAAAAGTATTTTTATTGAATGGTGTCAAAAAACAAAAAAAGATTTCAATTTTGATGTTTATGAAGACACCGGGAACGATACTGTAAAACACTTTAGCGTAAAACTTTACTTAGATAAAAAAATTATTGCAAAAGGAAGAGCAACTTCTAAGAAAAAAGCTGAAGAAATTGCAGCAAAAAGAGCCTATTATGCGTTCCAAGATGAAATTTCTACATTTTAAAATTAATAATTTTACGAATACGATTTCGTAAAATTATTAGTTACTGTTAGTAAACAATAGTACTTTTGTAAATCAATATTCATTCTTTATATGCAACTATTTACGCTTGATTTTGAAGATGATTATTCACTAATCGGAATTCACTCACCTGAAGAAGATTACAGACTGGCTTATCTTTTAAATTTACATTTAAAAACAAAATTAACCAGATATAAACACCATTTAGATTTTGAAAATTCTGAAGCAGAATTTCCATTATTTGAATTTAAAGACGAAACTAATTTTAACAATTATTATTTAATTAATAACAAACACACACAGCTCAATAGCGAACTTAAAAACGAGGGTTTATTTGGAGGAAATATTAGTACAACTTCATATTTAATACCTGAAAAAAAGAACATTGATTATTTCTTGAAAATTGAAGGTTGTAACAGCGACATTTTTATCAAAAATTTAGTAGTTAACTTAAATAACATTCAACAAATAATCACCTCTTATTCTATTGAACCTAACACATTAAAATCAAAAGATCACTTAATTTTTTAATTATGGCAGAAAACAGAAAACGAACTAAAATTGTAGCAACATTAGGACCAGCTTGCAGTACTAAAGATATCCTTGAAAAAATGATGGAATCTGGTGTAAATGTGTTCAGAGTTAATTTTTCACATGCCGAATATACCGATGTTGAGAAAAAAATAAAACTTATAAGAGAAATTAATAAAAGTCGCAACTTTAACGTTGCTATTTTAGCTGATTTGCAAGGCCCAAAATTACGTGTAGGTAAAATGGCTGAAAAAGTAAAATTAGAAGTTGGAGACACTTTTATTTTTACTACAAATAAATGCGAAGGGACTAATGAAAAGGCTTATATGACTTACCAAAATTTTCCAAAAGATGTACAAGTAGGTGAACACATTTTGGTAGATGATGGCAAACTATTATTTGAAGTAATTGATACAGATAGAGACAGTCAAGTTATAACAAAAGTATTGCGAGGCGGCAAATTAAAATCTAAAAAAGGGGTAAACTTACCTAACACTAAAATTTCATTGCCTGCACTTACAAAAAAAGATATTGAAGATGTATTATTTGCCATTAAAATGAAGGTAGATTGGATTGCTCTTTCTTTTGTGAGAACTCCTGAAGATTTAATTCAATTAAAAGAATTAATTAAAGAAAACTCTTCTTATAAAATACCAATTATAGCAAAAATTGAAAAGCCTGAAGCGGTTGAAAATATTGATAAGCTAACACCATATTGCGATGCTTTAATGTGCGCTCGAGGTGATTTGGGGGTAGAAGTTCCAATGGAAAAAGTTCCTTTGATACAAAAAAGATTAGTGCTTAAAGCTAAAAAAGCACACATTCCAATTATAATTGCTACTCAAATGATGGAAACAATGATAACCAATCAAGTTCCAACAAGAGCGGAGGTTAATGATGTTGCAAATTCAATAATGGATGGGGCTGATGCTGTAATGCTATCTGGTGAAACTTCTGTTGGAGAATTTCCATTAGAAGTGATTAAACAAATGCGAAAAATAATTGAAAGTGTAGAAAATTCTCCACTTATTTCAATGCCTGAAACTTATGTGCAATGTATTAACGAACGCTTTATTTCAAAAGCTATTTGCCATCAAGCGTCTATTATGGCAAATTCAATTAATGCAGAGGTAATTACCACTTTAACAGATTCAGGATTTACCGCTTTTCAAATTTCTTCTTGGAGACCAAAATCAAATATTCTTGTTTTCTCTTCTAACAGACGAATTTTAGCTATGTTAAATTTACTTTGGGGAGTTAAAGGCATTTATTACGATCGTTTTGTAAGCACAGATCAAACCATTGAAGACATTAATAATTTAGCCCATGAAAGAGGGTATTTAAATGAAGGTGACTTTGCAATTAACATAACTTCAATGCCTGTTAAACAAAGAGGTATGGCAAATACCATGAGAATAACAGAATATAAGGAAACCAAAAAAAGTAATTAATTACTTTTTAATATAGCATACAAAGCAAACGAAGCTAACCAATGGGCTCCGGCATATTCGCCAGAGTCCATTTTTTTATAACTATAATCAAAATGTTTGTTGGCCAAATTTAACATCTTATCATTATGTAGTGTTAAACCTATTTCATACAAACACCAAGCTCTACTAAAGTTTAAACCATCTAAATGCGCTAATTTTCCGTCGGATCTATCGGTAACTTCAGCCACTTCCAAATAAGTTGATGGATGTTGTCTGAAATTTGGTAAAAAATTGTCTAACCAACTCGTAAATTCTTCTTCTGGTAATACTTTCATCATTAAAGATGCTTCTTGTAAACAAGGAGATAAAAAATCAAATCCACCAGGCTCCCAAGTAATTGGACATCCTTTATCATTCAAATAATATTCTTTTGCTTTAACCTCAATTATAGCTGCTAACTCAGGAGCATATTTTTTTGCATAATCCAAGGCAAAAGACATACCAAAAGCGGTATTTGGATGTTCTCCTACCCTAATTGGATAGGTTAATTTTGGTAAAAATTCTATGTATTTATTTTCTATTAATTTTACTAAAGGTTCTAAATTTTGGTAAAGTTCCAAGGACTCTTCAGTGTTCCAATCTCGCAAAGTTTCTGCTACTTTTAACAGCCAAGCCCACCCGTAAGTTCGCTCAAAAGTTTTATTATGAACATCCTCAAAATATTCGATTTCTTTTAAAATATTTTCTTTGGTGATGTTTTTTTGAAGTTTCGCAAAAATGGCATCTCTATGTTCAAAGTTTGGAAGTTCTTTTAAAATATTTAATAAAGTCCAATGCCCATGTACAGAAGAGTGCCAGTCAAAACAACCATAAAACGCTGGGTGCAACTCAGAAGGTTCTTTTAAATAAGAGCTGTCTCCTAAAACTTGACCTAATTTATTGGGATACTCTTGGTCAATACATTCAAAAGCAAAATGATATAAATAATTGGCACTTTTTTTATTTAATTCGGGTTTTGGATACATCGTGGCACCTTCTAATTTAGAAGTAGTATTGGGCTGACAACCGCAGGTAATTATTCCTAAAAGGAGTACTAAAAAAATTCTTTGCATGATTAAAATTTTAGGTTCATTTTTATAACTGTTGCATCATTTAATACAAATGGTGTTGGAATCATACTTTTGGATCTAGGTTTAAACTTAAATTGGGAGTTTGTCAATAAATCATACTTAGCTTCTAATACATCTATATCAAATTGTTGATCTTTATCCACTATAAATTCTAAATCAATTAACTCACTTTCTTTAGTTATATAATAACTCATAATAGTTCCTTTAGAAATGTTTAAAACATAACCGTTTGTTGGTTTATTTTTAAGTGCTTCATCATTTACTTTAAAGGACTTAAATTTAATGGGAGTATGGGTTAAAATTTCAAATTTATTAGCATTTCTTTGTGTTACCAAACTTAAACAAACTTTCCTAGTATCATTCACAATAGTATCTGAAACTATAGAAATTAAAGGCTTTTTAAAATTTCTTATTTGGGTTTTAGTATGTAATTGTATGTTGGTTTTATACTTGCTTGCTGTGGTGTTTTTATCGTAACTGCCTTTTGTTGGATGATCTCCTAAAAACTGTTGAGTAAATGCATCTAATTTGGTATTATAACTCGCCCAATAGGCTTCATTTTTATTTACATCAATAACATATAAAATACTGTTTGGTTGCTTTCTATCCTCATTATAAGTTGCTTTTAAAGAGGCCGTTACCAACAGTAAACAACCAATAAATAAAAATAGTTGTATCCATTTTTTATAATTTTTATACTGTTGAATAATAGGAATTAATAAACCTAATAACAACACCGTAAATACTGCGCTTATTACTAACATTTTTAATCCTAAGCCAACAGGAAACATTTGTATTAGAGGTGTAAATATGATTAATATTGGTACTACTAAAAAAGTACATACCCATAAATTATTTTTGGTTGAATTTGAAAAAAGTAATATTGAAAGTATGGTTAAAGTAATGAACACCGGAAGGATAAAAAACCCAGCTCCTTTTAAATAAAAGGAAATGCCAAAATTAACAATCAGCCAAAAAAACAGTGGAGCAATTAACAAATCTTGTGCTGTACGTTTTTTTAAAAATCCTTTATAAAACCAATAACTAATAGCCAACGTAAAAGCAACAAACATTGCAATATAATAATACCCATTGTAAGTAAATCCGTGAAGAATATCATGATACTGTGGATGAATTTTTAAAAGTAATTTCCAACCTAAATAGGTAAATAAACCAGAAATTACCAACGACAATATAAAAGGAATAAAGCCTTTTAAAACACCAATAGTAGTTAATCTATTTTTAAAAAAACCAACCAACAAAAGAATGACAAATACAACTACTGAAATAAGATACATTGGAGTTACCCAAACAAAAGGATAATGAACCAACCCTACATATGGAAAATTAAAATATACATCATCTTCATTTGCTTTTAAATTAGATAATTCACTATTTGCAAAATAATTTAAAGTTGCTTCTAAATACATAGCTTGATGTTGTAATGAATTTAAATCCATTCTTTCAAAAGAATCTTGACTGGTATGATAGTCGAAATGATCTCCTATAAAAGCAAAATTAAAACCTTCAATATCTCCCTGTTCTCTAAACACTGTTAAATCAGTATCATTGGGTAACATTTTATAAATGCTATACATTAAGGAGTTTCCAACTGGGTGTGTGGTATTTGTTTTTTGGAAAGCTTCAATTAAATTTTTGTTTCCTCCATTGGTTTCTAATAATAAATAACTTGGTCCTCCACTTCCTCTGGCTTCAAAATTTAAAACCAGTTTCACATCTTTTGCCCATGGATGATGATTTACAAATGCATTGGCTCCTAACAAGCCTAGTTCTTCAGCATCAGTAAAACCAATAATAATATCGTTTTTTGGGAAGGTGTTTTTAGCTAAAAAAGCTCTAATTCCTTCTAAAATTACCACCACACCACTACCTGCATCACTAGCACCTAATGAGGAATGTGGATTAGAATCGTAATGAGATAACAGCATTACCGCTTTTCCAGTTCCAGTTCCTTTAATTTTAGCTAAAATGTTTTGGGTGTTGGTGGCTGCTCGCCATTTTTTATTAACTGCTATTTGTTCTTGAACTTCAACCTCTAAACCTAATTTTTTAAGTTCATCAACTAAATAATTTTTAACAACCTCATGTTCTTTAGAGCCTGTAAAATGAGGTTTTTTAGTAATTTCTTTTAAATGCGTTAATGCGTTGTTTATAGATAATTTGTCAGTTGGTAAGTTGGTTTCAATTATTGGTTTTGGAAGTAATAAATTAAAACTAAAATAAATAGCGGCAACTATAACAAGTATCGAAAGTAGTTGGTGGTATTTTTTGGAATTCATAAGAAGTTTTTCAATTGTTTAAAAATAATTGATTTTTTTTACTATTTAAATAAATTGTTAAGATATAATTAAATACGCTTTTTTAGCAACCTATAACACTTAAATTATTTTAAAATAAGGTATATTTGACACTGTTTTTTACAAAAAATAACAATTTTATGGATAGAAGAAAATTTTTCAGAAACGGATCTCTTTTTGCAATTGGGTCTTCATTATTAAGTCCTTTTGACTTAAATGCAACCTCCTTAGATCAAGATTTAATCAATACTAATAAAAAAGCCAAAAATATAATTATTGTTGTAAGCGATGGTATGAGTACTGGTACTTTAAACATGGCTGATTTATACCTTTCAAGAAAAACAGGAAAAGGTAGTCAATGGCTACAATTGTATAAAGAAAACAAAGTAAACAGGGCTTTAATGGATATGGCTTCTGCCAATTCTATAGTTACTGATTCTGCAGCTGCAAGTTCTTCTTGGGGAAGTGGTTACCGAGTAAAAAATGGGGCATTAAATATGGGTGTCAATGGTGAAGAACACCTTCCAATTTGGCAAAAATTTAAAAGCGTAGGTAAAATGGCAGGGTGTGTTACAACGGTTCCTATTACCCATGCTACCCCTGCTGGTTTTTGTGTAAATAGTAAAAGTAGAAATGACCAAGAAGGCATTGCTGAAAAATACTTAAAACATGGTTTTGATGTGATGATGGGAGGTGGAAATAATTATTTTTCACCTGAATATCGAAAAGATAAAAAAGACATGTATCAAGCGTTTGCAACCAATGGTTATCAAGTAGTAAAAACCAGAGATGAAATGCTTCAAGCAACTAATGAACTTCCTATTTTAGGTGTTTTTTATAATGATGGATTGCCTTATACTGCTGATAGAAATAGCAGTAAAGAACTCACCGAAAAAATCCCTACCTTAGGTGAAATGACCCAAAAAGCTATTGACCGAATGAAAAATAACGAAGAAGGTTTTGTGTTACAAGTAGAAGCCGGAAAAGTTGATTGGGCAGCTCATGGCAACGATATTGCAGGTTTAATTTATGATCAAGCAGCCCATGACGAAGCGGTAAAAGTTGCTATAGATTTTGCTGAAAAAGATCAAAATACTTTGGTTATTATAACTACAGACCACGGTAACGCCAATCCTGGAGTGATTTATGGAAAAAAAGCAAATCAACAATTTGATAGCATACAACATTACAAACATACTAATGAATGGATTTTAAATGGCTTTGGAAAAGAAACTTCTATTGCTCAAATAAAAGAAAGAATTGAATATGCTAATAATATGGTTATTACCAATGAAGAAGCCAGTTTGCTTTTAAGCTATTACAACAACTTAAATGCAGAAAACGGAATTTACAATCCACGGCATTTACCTTTTAACGAATTGGCACAAATTCAAAAACAATACAACTCCGTTGGATGGATTAGTATGAATCATTCTTCCGATTATGTTGAATTGGCCATGTTTGGACCAGGAAGTGAACTATTAAACCCTTTTATTAAAAATACAGATTTACACTATTTAATGTTAGAAGCTGCAGAGGTTGAAAACAACTTTTAACAACTAGGACTATTCCTTTTTTATCAATAAATAATATTCATTTTCTAACGGTAAATACCCTTGATCATAAATATAATAATAGGTGTTCCCAGTTTTTGTAGTATAAATAGAGGTAAAAAAATTAAAATCAAAGTTGCCATCCAATAATTTGGTTCTGGTAACTTTGGTTTTACCACTGGTGTTTAAATTAGAAAGTAGCCTATAATTTTTTCGTAACCTATTATTGGTGTTTCTAATTAAGTTTTTACTCTCTTTATTTATTTTATTGTTATGCGTGTTTCTGCAATAATCTGAACAGAATTTTTTATCAATCCTACCGTTGAGTACTTCACCACACTCTAAGCAATTTTTTTTCATTCTTAATTTTTAACATTCTTTTTTTCACAATTCACAACAATAATACGCTGTTTTTTATAATACTGCAACAATTTAACCTTTGTTTATTCTTCATCAATTTTTACACTTCCCCAGTTTTCACCAGTCTTTATTCTATACAATTGCATTTCTGAAATACCAAACTGTTTGGCAATCATTTTCATACGTGTTTTTCTATTGGGATCAAAAATTTTCTTTTTAATCAATCGTACTCTACCTTCGGTTAATTTTGCATAAGTTCTTTTTCCTATTCTATTTAATTTTTTAGGATTTTTTTTATGATGCAAATACATTTCTTCTTTACTTACCCATTGTAAATTAGTAGCCTCATTATTTAGTTTATCAAAATCTAAATGTATCACATAAGGTTGATGTTCTTTTTTTTCTAAAAACAGTTCTGCAACTACTCTATGAATATAACAATACGTACTTCTATCTTTTCCTTTTTTTCGAATCCAAAAAGTATTATACCCGCCAACTAAAGAAGTTCTAGATAATTTCCAAGTAGCTTCATAGTTTTTTTTGCGTTGCACCCTGCCATAATTAGAAATTAAAAATTCATTTTCGTCACACCAGTTTTCATTAACATACGGTTTCCAAATTTCATTTCTATAATGTGCTATCATAAAGTGGTTTTTTAGTTAGGGAGCTTCTCAAATATACTAAAATAATTATTCGTTTACAAACGATTACAAACATTTACATACGAAAGTAAGTAGCTAAATACCGAATTCAATTAAAAAACCAAAACATATTTGCAGTGTTGAATTGACCAAACGATGTTCAACCTAATTTAAAACCTTATCTTATGAATACGTTAAGAAACAAAGTACAGTTAATTGGAAATTTAGGAAATAACCCAGAAATAATACAATTAGACACTGGTAAAAAAATAGCAAAGTTTAGCATTGCCACCAATGAAACCTATAAAAATGCAAAAGGCGAAAAAGTTACCGACACGCAATGGCACAACGTAGTAGCTTGGAACAAAACGGCTGAAATAGCTGAACAGTATTTAGAAAAAGGCAAAGAAGTTGCTATAGAAGGAAAATTAACCTCAAGAAGTTATGATGACAAAGATGGAAACAAACGCTATATTACCGAAGTAGTGGTAAACGAACTTTTAATGCTCGGCAATAAACAATAGAAGGAAAGTTGTTATGAAAAAGAAAAAAAGCACTTATGGTAAGTGCTTTTTTTTTATTTATATAAGTAAAGTTAGGTTAAACGTTCTAAAATAATACAGCAAAAGTAAAAACTTAAGGTATAAATTTAACCATTTAATTATCTAAAATGCCATTTCCTAAAAATAGTTAATTTTAAAACTAGCTATCAATACATAACAACCAATTTAATAAAGAGCAATGATTAGTAAACAGCCTTGTTTGAAGCATTTAGGCAGTATTTTAACGCTTTTAAAATAAAGAATACACAAAAAAAAGCCGAATTAAAGTCTTTTTTTTCAGTAAAATAAGAACTTCTTAAGTAAAATATCCATCAAAAATTGAAAATAATTAGATTTTATTAAAAGGTTAACTCCTTATTTTTTAAGTTTTTAAATACAATTAAAGCATTTTTTTAGTAGATTAGCAGTAAAAAAACAATAGTTTTAGTAAATCAATTATTGCATAATAAAAATTATATATGTAGTTTTGTTGACTAATTGTAATAACACAAGTTTATTAACCTATTTAAATTTTAAAGAATATTAATTAAAAAGTTACAAAATGAAACATTTAAAAAAATTGTCGGTAGTTCTGATGATAACTACCCTATTCAGTGCTAGCTTTACATCTTGTATCGATACAGAAGTGTCGCCAGTTGTTGAAGCCATTTATGAGGCTCAGGCCGATTTAATTGCTGCACAAACTGCTGTGCAAAATGCTGAAGCTGCCCTAAGAACTGCGCAAGCTAATGCTGCACAAGCACAAGCTGATTATACCGCTGCGCAAACTGCTCAGGTAGAAGCTATAACAGACGGTATTATTGCTGAAAACTCTTACCAAGCTTTAAAAAGAGAGCAACAATTACTTAAACTTGTTGCAGAAACTAATTTAGCAGTTGCTCAAGCTCAAATGGAACTTGAAAAAGAACAAGCTAAATTTAACATTAAAATGGTAGAACTTTTAGCTAAATTAGAAGAAGCTAAAGTTCAAGTTGCTATTGGATATGCTATTGATTACAGAAATGCTATGTGGGCTGCTAACAACATTTGGTCTGACTTATTAACTGCTAAAGCTGATTTAGCAGATGCTGAATTAATGCTTGTTGACCCTGATGGTAATGGTGTTGGAACTGAGGTTTCTTACGCTTACCATTTAGCGATGTTAACTAATGCGGTTGCTGAAGCACAAGCAAGCGTTGATGATATTCAAGCTAAATTAGACTTGTTTAATGAGCATGCTGAAGATCCAATTGCTGCTAAAGAATTATTAGATGCTCAAAAAATTGAATTAAAAGCTCAATATGAAATACTTCAACAAAAAAGAGCTGAACAAGAAGAGGTAATCGACGATCTTCAAAATGAAAGAGATAACAGAAATGAGTATGTTACTGAAATTGAAGATGCTATAAGCAAACATAATACTGCTGTAGGTCAAATTAATGACAGAAACTCTTGGATTTCAAATGCACAAAATAATATTGCTGATTGGCAAGCTGCAATGACTAACTATGATGCTATTAAAGCTACATTAGAACAAGCTGTAGTTGATGCTGAAGACAGAATTGGATATGATGGTACTGGTTCTGCTGCTGACCACGAACACAACCACCCTCTACCTTACGGTTTATTAGGTGATATTGATGCTGCAACTACTGCACTTGGACCTTTAAATACTGCGGAAACTAACGCAACTAATGCTTTAGGTACTTATACTGCTCCTGTAGTAACTGACAACTATATTGATCCTACTGTAACTGCTTATGATGTATTATTTAATGCTGAGTTAGCTATACTTAAACACGATCAAGCTTATGCTGCACTTACAGCAACTTATAATGCTGCTGCTACTGCTTTATCTGCTGCTACTGCTGCTTATAATGCTGCTAGCTATCAAGCTGATTATGACGCTGCTGTTTTGGCTGAAGGTGTTGCTCAAACTAACTTAACTAACGGTATAACTGCTTATAATGATGCTAAAGCTGATTTTGAACTAAATCCTAGTGGAAGTTTAGATATAGATACACCAATTTCTCCTGTTCTTATAGATGACTTAGATTTTGTAGGTATTCATACTGATGATCCTGCAGAAACAAAAACGTATGTAAAAGTTTCAGCTTGGAGTGCAAGTCATATTAATCCAGCTAACTATGCTCCATCTGCATTAGATGTTCCAGAAACTTACAATGGTACTGATGTACTAGTTGCTGCTGCTGATATCGTTGCTAACGATCCAAATATTGCTGCAATTACTGATGTAATTTTATGGAATCAAGATGGTACTGCTACAGATGGTGCTGGTGCTGCAATTGCTGCTCCAGGAACTTCATTAGCTGTAGCTGATGCTTCAGCGGCTTCTCCTAATATTGGCTATACTAAAGTTTACTTTTTAGAAGTTGAATCTGATGATGATAGCGAATCTTATCTATATACGTTCAATGTTGCTACAAACTTACTAGGTCTTGATGATTTCTCTGGTAGAGCAATTATTGGTAATGTTTTAGATCCAAACTACAATCCACCTTTAACTATTACTGATGCTAATGCATTTTATACAACAGATAATGCAGATGCTAATGGTGAATATCAAGCTGGAGGTACTGATGCTTTAACTTTATATGCACTATTATGGAATGCTAAATTAGAAACTGCAACAAAATTATTTGTAAAAGATAATGCTGATGCTAATTTACAAGCATTACAAGATGCTTATGACGCTCAAAAATTATTATATGATGAAGGTCTTGTAACTAGAGCTGGGCTTGTAGCTGATGCTGCTGCAATTGTAGCTGCTGGTGGTGCTGTATATGTTGCACAAGCGAATCTTACTGCTGCTCAAAATGCTGTAATTGCTCAACAAGATGTAATTGATGCTCTTGAAGCAGAATTAGGATCAATTGAATATATTACATCAGGAACAGCTGGTCCAGGACAAATTCTTAGAGAATTAAACGATGGTAACTTATTTATCTCTTGGGATGTACACGCTAACGATGGTGTGCCTGCTGCAAACGTAATGTACGAATACAGAGCTGATGCTGGATGGGAAACTGCTTATGATGGTGACGGTGCTATGGGTGATGCTGATGCATTAACTGCGTATGCTGAATTATGGAATGCTCAAGAAGCTTTAGCTAGACATACTGAAACTACATTAGCACAATACCAAGATAATATTGATCTGGCTAATGCGGATATTGCTGATTGGGAAAATGAAATTACAATTATTCAAGCTCGTTTAGATGCTAATTTAGCAATTGTTAATGATATGTTACCTGTATTAACTGATCTTGGAATAGAGTACACGTTTGAATTTGATACTGATGGTAAAGGAGTATTTGAAGTAACTAATGATACTATAGGTGGTCCAAATAGCTATGCTGATATAAGAGCAGAAGTAATTGCTGAAAACAAAGTACTATGGGATATTGATAGAGAAATTGCAATTCTTGACGATCAAATAGATAGAGTTAATGATTTAATTGCTGCTTGGAATTCAAGTTACAATAATTTTGTTAACACTATTATTCCTAATTTAGAAGCTAGTTTAGTTACAGCACAAACAGATCTTGCTGAGGCTCAAGCAGCATTAGCATTAGCTACAAATGATGAAGCTGCTGCAACTGCTAATATTGAGTACTTAGAAGCTAAAGTTGAAACTTTAGAAGCACGTTATGCAAATGCATTAGCAATTGCTGAAAAATATAAAGCATTACTAGATGCTGCATTAGCGTCATAATAAGATTCTTTAAGTAAAATAATAGGGCTGTTTAGGCAGCCCTTTATAAAACAAAAATTAACTCTTAAAGAACTAAAACATATGAAAAAATATTTAATTTTATGCTTTATCCTTGCTTTTACACTAACCAGTGTAAACGCTCAAGATAAAGATTCAAACCACGTTTGTAAAACAGACCCTTGTAACCATGGTGTAAAATATGCACCTGAGAAAGGAGACTTTACTGCAGCGATGGTTTTTGGACGAGGAGCATATCTAAATGGAGGGTTAACTGTACCTAGTTCTTATTATAGTGTTAGTGGTGATGCACCTTACGCAAATGACGTAGATGCTAACAATAACAGTATAACAAATATGGTAGGTGCTGAAGGACGTTACTACGTAAGTAATAGATTTGCCCTTTCATTAACAGGAGGTGCTATATTACGTAATACACCTTCTCAATTAAACATCCCAGCTGTTACAGATGTTAATGGTAATGTAATCATCCAAGCGTACGATGCAGTTGTTGCAGATGAACGTGCAGATGTTAGCTTTTCTGTTGGCGGACAATGGTTGTTTAATACAAAAAATAATAGATTATTTCCTTATTTAGGCGTTGCATTTCCTTTTGACTATGCTAGAAGATCTTTATATGATCCAACAGTAACAGTTGATAATTCAGGAAACCCTACAATCACAGATTTAGGTGCACGTCACGTAGATATCACAGCTTTTGGAATTCAAGCTGTAGCAGGTGTTGATTATTATGTTGCTAAAGATGTATTCTTTGGTTTCGATATCAAACCAGTATCTTATACATATGCTGCAAGCGTTAAATCTCCAGGTCCAGGTTTATTAAACTTGGAAGCTGAAAACAATACAGTTTCATTCTTTGCTCAATTTTCTTTCAAACTTGGGTTTAAATTTTAACTTGTAGGTTACTATAAATAATGAAAGGGTTACTTAACGGTAACCCTTTTTTTATATCAATACAATTTAAATTTGATTATTTTACTAAAGACAGTTGAATTCGTTTACGTACACTATCAACTTCTAAAACCTTTACTATAATTTGTTGATGTAAACTTACCACACTTGAAACATCACTTACAAAACCATCAGACAAGTTTGAAATATGAATTAAACCACTTTCTTTAATTCCAAGGTCAACAAAACAACCAAAGTTTGTAATATTATTTACTATTCCTGGAAGCAACTGGCCTTCGTGTAAATCGGTTATGGTTCTAATATTTTGATTAAACGTAAAAACTTTAGCTTTTTCACGAGGATCTAATCCTGGTTTTTCTAATTCAGATAAAATATCTTTTAAGGTTAAAATTCCAACTGTTTTTGTACAGTATTTTTCTAATTTTATTTTTTGAAGCAATTCTTTATTCCCAATTAAATCGGCAACAGTACAACCTTCATCTTTTGCCATTTTTTCTACAATAACATAGCTTTCTGGATGTACGGCAGAATCATCTAATGGATTATTAGGATTTTTAATTCGTAAAAAACCTGCACCTTGTTCAAAAGCTTTGTTTCCTAAACGAGCTACTTTTTTAATATCGTTTCTTGATGTGAATGCACCATTTTCATCTCTATACTTAATAATATTTTCGGCCAATTTTGGTCCAATACCCGATACGTAACTTAATAAAGAAACACTTGCAGTATTTATATTTACACCAACAGAATTTACACAACTTTCTACAACAGTATCTAACGATGTTTTTAATTTAGCTTGATCAACATCGTGTTGATATTGCCCAACTCCAATAGATTTTGCATCTATTTTAACCAATTCTGCCAAAGGATCAGCCAATCTTCTCCCAATAGAAACCGCTCCACGTACAGTTACGTCGTAATTTGGAAATTCATCTCGTGCAATTTTAGAAGCCGAATAAATACTTGCACCTGCTTCACTTACCACAAAAACCTCAACATCCTTATTAAACCGCATTTTTCGAATTAACTGTTCCGTTTCACGTGAGGCTGTTCCGTTTCCTATGGCAATTGCTTCAATTTTATACGCATCAACCAACGAACTTATCTTTTTCATAGCACCTCTAGCATCGTTTTTTGGAGCGTGCGGATACAGAGTTTCGTTATATTCTAAACCTCCTTGAGCATTTAAACAAACCACTTTACAACCTGTTCTAAAACCAGGGTCAATAGCCAAAATTGTTTTTTCACCTAATGGAGCACCTAATAACAATTGCTTAAGATTTTTGGCAAATACCTGTATGGCACTATCATCTGCTTTTTGTTTAGCATTACTAATGGCTTCATTTGAAAGTGAAGGCATTAATAACCGTTTATAAGCATCTTCAATTGCCATACTTAATTGCTGACTACAATTGCTGTTAGAATGAATAATGCGATCTTTAATTTTAGACAACGCTCTTTCGTTGTCAATTTCAACTTTTATGCGAATAAAACCTTCTTTTTCCGCTCGTAAAATGGCCAATATTCGATGAGATGGAATGCTGTTTAAACGCTCGGACCATTCAAAATAATCTTTAAATTTTTGAGCTTTCTCTTCATTAATTTTGTCTTTAACAACTTTGGTAGTAATTGAAGCAAATTTATTGAATTGATAACGAACATTATTTCTAATATCTGTTCGTTCATTAATCCATTCAGCAATAATAAAACGTGCACCTTCTAAAGCAGTTTCAATTGTTTTAACTTCTTTATTAATATATTTTGAAGCGGTATATTCCAAATCGTTCACACGCTGACTCATTATCATTTTAGCCAACGGTTCCAAACCATTTTTACGAGCAGTTTCAGCCTTTGTCTTGCGTTTTTTCTTAAAAGGCAGATAAATATCTTCTAAAACTGTTAAATCGGTTGTAGCCTCAATTTTTTGTTTTAATTCTGCAGTTAAAACCTCTTGCTCTTCTAATGCTTTTAAAATGGTTACTTTTCGTTTTTCTAGTTCTTCAAACTGTGATTTAAATTTAACAATTTCACCAATTTCAACTTCATTTAAATTTCCTGTTTGCTCTTTTCTATAGCGAGAAATAAAAGGAATGGTACAATCCTCATTTAATAATTGTACGGTGTTTTCTATTCCTTTGCTTGGAAGATTGGTTTTAGATTGTATAAAGTTGAATAATTGCATTGTAAAATTTTAATAGTGTAATTAAAAAAACCCTGAAAAAGTTCAGGGTTAAATTTATAAATTATGCTTTATAAATATCGCTATTTATATAGAATAACAAAAAATTAGATTAGCTAATCTGTTCTCCATTTTTTACCGCATCATTTTCTGGTTCAATAAAAGCCAATGTACCATCTTTCGTATCGGTCATTAAAATCATTCCCTGACTTTCAACTCCACGTAATTTTCTTGGAGCTAAATTCACTAAAACCGTTACTTTTTGTCCAATAATTTCTTCAGGTTTAAAACTTTCTGCAATACCAGAAACAATAGTTCTAATATCAATACCTACATCAACTTTTAATTGAAGTAGTTTTTTTGTTTTAGGTACTTTTACAGCATCAATAATAGTTCCAACTCTAATATCAAGCTTTGTGAAGTCGTCAAATTCTATCGTTGGTTTTTGAGGTTCTACTTTTTTAGTATCGGCATCATTTACCAATTTGGTTGCCTCTAATTTATCTAATTGAATTTGAATGTCTGTATCTTCAATTTTAGCGAATAACAATTCAGCCTTTCCAATTTGATGATTTGCAGCAATTAATTCGTCTTTCTCTTCAACATCATTCCATTTTAAAAAGTCATTGCGAAACTCATTCTTAGAGGAGATTACTTCGTCGCTTTGCTCCTTGTAATGACGTAAGTTCAAAATCCCTTTTAATTTTGCAGAAGTAAAAGGTAAAAAAGGTTCACAAACAACCGCTAATCCAGCAGCAATTTGTAAAGCCACATACATAATAGTTTTTACTCTTTCAGGATTTTCCTTTAGTTGCTTCCAAGGTTCTTCATCGGCTAAATATTTATTCCCTAAACGTGCCAAATTCATCAATTCTTGCGAAGCCTCTCTAAAACGGTAACGTTCTATAGAACTACCTATAATTGAAGGGAATTTTTGCAATTGTTCCAACGTTTCATTATCTATATCGCTAAATTCATTTGGTTCAGGAACAACCCCTTGATAATACTTATTAGTTAAAACTACCACTCTATTGATAAAATTACCTAAAATAGCTACCAATTCGTTATTGTTTCTTGCCTGAAAATCTTTCCAAGTAAAATCGTTGTCTTTAGTTTCAGGAGCATTTGCAGTAAGTGCGTATCTTAAAACATCTTGTTTATCAGGGAACTCTTCTAAATATTCATGCAACCAAACCGCCCAATTTTTTGAAGTTGAAATTTTATTGCCTTCTAGGTTTAAAAATTCATTGGCAGGTACGTTTTCAGGTAAAATATAACTTCCTTCTGCTTTTAACATTGCTGGAAAAATAATGCAGTGAAATACTATATTATCTTTTCCAATAAAATGAATTAATTTAGTGTCTTTATCTTTCCAATAAGGTTCCCAATCTTTACCTTCTCTTTGTGCCCATTCTTTGGTAGATGATATATAACCAATAGGAGCATCAAACCAAACATATAATACTTTGCCTTCTGCACCTTCCACAGGTACTGGAATTCCCCAATCCAAATCTCGAGTTACGGCTCTTGGTTTTAAACCATCGTCTAACCAAGATTTTACTTGTCCTAACACGTTCGTTTTCCAATCATTTTTATGGCCTTCAACAATCCATTCTCTTAACCACTGCTCGTACTTATCTAAAGGTAAATACCAGTGTTTTGTTACTTTGGTTGTTGGTACATTTCCTGTAATTGTCGATTTTGGATTGATTAAATCTGTTGCATTATGACTTGTTCCACATTTTTCACATTGATCGCCATAACTTTCATCATTTCCACATTTTGGACAGGTTCCAATTACAAATCTATCTGCTAAAAACTGTTTGGCTTCTTCATCGTATAATTGTTCTGTAGCTTCTTCAATAAACTTACCTTCATCATATAACTTTTTAAAAAATTCTGAAGCTGTTTGATGATGAATTTCAGCAGAAGTACGGGAGTAATTGTCAAAAGAAATTCCAAAATCACTAAAAGATTTTTTAATAATTGCATGATATTTATCCACAATATCTTGTGGAGAAACTCCTTCTTTTTTAGCTTTTATTGTAATTGGAACTCCATGTTCATCAGATCCACAAATATATAATACATCGTTTCCAGTACTACGTAAATATCGCGCATAAATATCAGCTGGTACATAAACACCTGCTAAATGCCCAATATGTACTGGACCATTGGTGTATGGTAATGCTGCTGTAATGGTATATCTTTTTGAATTGCTCATCAAAATTTGTTTAAGAAAGCACAAAAATAAGGATTGTTTATTAGAAAAATGAAAACTTCATTGGCTTTTCGTATTTTGCTGTACAATTAATTTGAAATGAAAAAGTAAAAAATGGCTACACACAACGAATTAGGAAAAAAAGGTGAAGAACTAGCAGTTGAATTTCTTCTAAAAAATAACTATCAAATTTTAGAACGTAATTGGCGTTTTAAAAAAGCAGAAGTTGACATTATTGCTTTAAAAAATAATGTTTTAGCCGTTATTGAAGTAAAAACTCGATCTACAGATTATTTTGGGAATCCACAAGATTTTGTAAATCCAAAAAAAATTAAATTATTAGTAGAAGCTATCGATTATTATATAACTACTAAAAATGTTGATGTTGATGTTCGCTTTGATATCGTGGCTATTTTAAAACAACAACAACATTATAAAATTGAACATTTAAAAGATGCTTTTTTATATTTTTAATGTTCAAAAAATTCTTTAACATTTTCAAAATAATAAGGCTTAGAGATTATTTTCTTGGTGGCATCTAATATAAAATAGGTGGGTGTAGCGTTTATTTCATATTCGCGAGCTATAGGATTTTCCCATTTCTTTAAACCTAGAATATTTGTCCATTTGGTCAGGTTTTGAGTCTGTTTTTTAAACTCTACATCATTCATTTCTAGCGCAATGGCAATTACATGAATCTTAGGTTTGTCTTTTGTGTATTCATATAATTTTGGTATCTCATTCAAACAATGTGAACAAGAGGTACTCCAAAAAACTACCATATATTGGTCTGCATTGTTAAGTTCACTTAAGTTTTTGGTTATACCATTTTCTTCCCACGTAATTTCTGGAGCGTATTTACCAATTGCAAGTTTAACTTTAAGCTGAATATCTTTAATAACATTTAAATCTATAAGTTCTTTTGGTAATTTTTTATAATAACTCTCTAAAATAAAGTCTATTAACCCCACATTTTCAACCTGAGCAAACGTATATAACAACGTAGTTAATAGTTCGCTTTTTAACAATTGGTGATTGCCTACTTTTTGCATAACTTCATTCACTGCATTTTTATACAAAACATTTTGAACTTCCACATCTTCTGAGCTGTTTAAGTAAAACACATAATCAATTATTTTTTCACTAAAAAAACTGGAGCTTTTAAGATTATCGTCTTCAAAGTTTATAAAATCGAAATAATGCTTTTTTTCACTATTTAAATATGCTTGTGGATTATTTATTAAACTTTTAGCATAGTATTTATTACTCGCGTAAATAAAACTATTTACCAACTTCCCTTTAGAGAGTTGCTCAAAATTAGTTTGTAAATTATTTTTTTGAAGTAATAAACTTGTGTATATTTTTTGACTTTTTAGTTGTTCATTTGTATCCGTTAATCTAAAAAAAAGTAGTTGGACAGAGTCTAATTGTTGCCTTATCTCAGAAGTTTTTATGGTGTACTCATCATAAATTTTATTTTCTTCAGAAACTAAAAAATTTAAGGTTGTTGAAGGTGTTTCTCGGTTAAATTCTAGTTCAATATTTTCATTATTATAAATAAAATCAACAAAACCTCTATGTTGCATATCGTACATTAATCGATACATACCAGATGAAGAATTTTCAGGAAAATCAATTTTAAACTCTCCATTGGTAATTGTTGCATTTTTAACATATAATTGTTTGGCTCCTTTTAATTGATATAAAATAATCCAATTATTTTCTTTTGAAATAGGTTCTACCTTTCCTTTTACAAAATGTTGCCCTGAAACAGTAAAAGAAATCAACAAAAAAAGAGGTAGTAGTTGTTTAAGCATCGTTTTTATTTTCAATGATTTATTCAATAATCACACCAAAAATAACTAAATTTATTATTTTGCCTAAAATAGCATTTATGAATTTTGAAAATAAAATTATTTGGATTACTGGAGCTTCTTCTGGTATTGGAAAAGCTTTGACTTTTGAATTGTCAAAAAGAAAAGCTAAACTGATTATTTCTTCAAGAAATGTGAAGGTTCTTGAAAAGGTAAAAAAAGAATGTCTTTATCCTGAAAACGTAAAAATTATACCTTTAGACTTAGAAAATTATGAGAGCCTAGCATCAAAAGTACGTGAAGCTATTAGTACTTATGGAAAAATTGATATTTTATTTAATAATGGAGGCATCAGTCAACGATCTTTAGCTAAAGAAACTTCAATTTTAGTTGATAAGCGTATTATGACAATAAATTACTTAGGCACTATAGCTTTGAGCAAAGCTTTGTTGCCTCACTTTATCGAAAACAACCAAGGTCATTTTGTAGTTACCACAAGTATTGTTGGAAAAATTGGAACTCCCATGAGATCATCCTATGCAGCTTCAAAACACGCCTTACATGGCTTTTTTGACAGTTTGCGTGCTGAAATTCATCAACACACTATTAAAGTTACTTTAGCATGTCCAGGTTTTGTTCAAACTAACGTTTCAATTAATGCTTTAACAGGTGATGGTTCTCCTCAAAATAAAATGGACAAAGCCACTCGCAATGGATTAACTCCTTTTACTTTTACAAAGCACTTATTAAAGGCTGTAGAAGCCCAAAAAGAAGAAGTTTATATTGCAGGATTTAAAGAAAAATTAGGCATTTATACCAAGCGATTTTTTCCAAAATTACTTTCTCAAATGATTCGGAAAATAGCGGTAACTTAAATCAATTGTTGCGCTTTAAAATACAATACGATGGCTTCTTTCATTAAAACCGTTTGTTCACCAGCTTTTAAAATAGGCAATTCTTCAAGCACTTTATAATGTGGCCATCCATCGTTATCAAAAAAGTCAAATTCATAATATCCAAAAGGTTCTAACAGCCTACAAATTGCAATATGCATTAAGTTTACTTTATCGTCTTTTTTAAATTCAACAGCTCCTTTACCTAATTCTTGTACGCCAATTAAATAAATAATAGCGTCTAAATTTAATTGTTCTCCATCCCCAAATTTAGAGCTTAAAATTTCTAAAACTCTTTCGTAATCTTCTTTTAATTGTATATCTCTTGACATTTGAAATCTATTGTTAGATTGCAAATATACAAATCGATTCATGTATATTTACAAAAACTATTACATGAATACTTTTGATATTATAATTACTGCCTTCTTGCTATTTGGATTTATTAGAGGTTTTTTTAAAGGTTTATTTGTTGAAATTGCTTCTTTAGTTTCATTAATAGCTGGAATTTATGGAGCCATTCATTTTTCATATTTTGTAGGAAATTTTTTAGCTAGTAAGGTATCTTGGGAAGAAAAATATATTACGATTGTTTCTTTTGCTATTACCTTTGGTATTATTGTTTTAATAATAGCTTTATTGGGAAAACTATTTACCAAAATGGCCGATTTTGCTTCGTTAGGGCTTTTAAATAAATTATTAGGAGGTGTTTTTGGAGCTTTAAAACTAGGATTGATATTAAGTGTTATTTTATTAGTTTTCAGTAAATTAAATAACACTATTCCTTTTATTTCAAATACTCAACAAGAAGCCTCTATTTTATACGAACCTGTTAAAAATTTAGCTCCAACACTTTTTCCTAATTTTTTAAAAGTTGTAGAAGATGAAACTGATTTTGAGATTTCTAAATAAAATTTGTTAGGATTCAAAAAATCTCACGTCAAAAAAGCATCAAACTATCAATATTTTATGAGTTCATTAAAAAAAATCTTATTTATAAGCAGTATTGCATTTTTATCTTTAATTGGCTGCAATTCAAAAAAACAAGCTTCCTTTAGAATATCTGGTAAAATAAATAGTTTAAAAAATACGTATATTTTATTACATAAAATTGAAGATTATCAACAGTCACAAACCTCATTAATTGATTCTATTTACATAAATAAAAAAGGTGAATTTAATTCCATTTATTTTTTACAACCCGCAATTTACACCTTGCAAATAGCTGCTAAAAAAATAACATTAGCAATAGACCACAAGCAGCATATTGTAGTAAAAGGGAGCAGTATTAATGATTTAAGTATCACTGGTTCTAAGGATACCGACTTATTGAATAAATATGAACAATACAGAGAAGAATCGTTAAACAGGTTGGTAACATCTGTTAGAACTCAAATTAAAAAGCTTCAAAACAATGATGTTTCCAATGAAGAAATTATTAGATTAAGAGCTTTAGAAGTTGAAAATTATCAAAAACACTTAAATGAATTAGTCAACTTTGTTAAAAATAAAATGGGAGTTTCTATTGCAATTTATCCTACTTCTTTACGATGGAACAATGAAAATTTACCTTTTTTAAAAGAATTGGTTTTAAATTTTGAAAACAAACATGGGCCAATCAACATAACTCAGCAACTAAAAGATAAAATTAAGCTATTAGAAAAAACAAATATAGGTAGTCAGGTTTTACCTATAGAGATGCCTTCTAAAAATGGTCAAATTGTTTCTTTAAACAGTGTAAAAAAAAGAGTAACTCTTATAGACTTTTGGGCTAGTTGGTGTCCACCTTGTAGAACTGAAAGTATTTTGTTAAATAACCTCTACAAAAACTATAATTCTAAAGGTTTTGAAATTTATGGTATCTCACTAGATACTAACAAAGATCGTTGGTTAAAAGCACTTGAAACAGATCAAAGAACATGGGTAAATGTATCAACCTTAGAAGGATTTAATACACCTATTGCAAAAGAATATGGTATTGCTGCTTTACCTACTAATTTTTTAATTGATGCTGAAGGGAAAATTATTGCTCAAAACATTCATGGGGAGCAGCTAAAACAAAAAATAAAAGAAGTGTTTGAAAATTAAATTTCTTTTAAACCTGTTGATGGCATCCAGCCTATTTTACCATCGGCAATTTTAATTTTTTTCCAATCATCAAGTTCGTCTAAAATTATAACTTTTGTACCTTCGTGCAATTCAAAAACTTCTTCACTTGTTTTGGTAGGTGCATTTTTAATTTCAACTTTTTGTTTGTAAATAATTGCAGTTCTATTTTTTTGAACAGTTTTATAATTATTAAAAGCAAAAAAAGTAGAAACTACCATAATAAAAGCAGCTAATATAGAGCCGTTAAAAAACAAAAATTTCTTTCTAGTTCCTAAAGAAAAATAGTACAATAAAAACATCATTGCAACCAAAAAGGAGGCTACAACAGCTATAATTGCCCAAGTATCAAACGGTAATTTTTGAATAATATTAGCTGAAAAACGTTGAAAAAATGTTTTAGGAAGCTCCTCAATTACATCAATAGTCATTCTTTTAGCAAAAGCTAAATTTGAATTTGCATCTTCATGTACAGGGTTTAACTTTAAAGCTTTTTCGTAATAATAAATTGAAGGAGCAACTTTATTTAACTTATAATAACAATTACCTAAATTAAAATACAAATCATCTGAAGCAACTCCTTGCTTTTCAATGCTTAAATACAATTCAATTGCTTTGTTGTATTTTCCGTTTTTATACAAATTATTGGCTTCATCAAATATTTTATTTGGTGTTTGTGAAAATGCAACCAAATTAAAAAGTAGTACAATGCTAAGTATTAAATTTTTCATTTTACAAATGCTTATCAATTTTGGTTATTACAGTTTTAGCTTTTTCAAATTCTTGCTCCATCATAACATTGGTTGTAGGTGTATAACGCGCAAAATCACAATCATTTAACACTTCAACAAACTCGTTTATAGTTGCTAAATCAACTCCTTTACTTTGTAAAATTTCTGATATTTTTTCTTTAGAAATATCGGAAGTTTCCACAAATAATTTAGCCTTTAAAAAGTTATGCAAGGCTTTCTCTAAAGCAATGTAAAAAGCTTCTTTTTTACCTAATTGTTTTTTTGCTTCCGATAAATATTTTCGAGCTAATTTATCTGCTTTTCTAATTTTATTTCCAAAAACATCTCCTGCTCTTTTAGCGCGATTTTTACCAATCATAATTCCTATTGGTATGGCTAAAAATGGCAATAGTAACAACAAATAAAATGTGATTGAATTTAAAAATATACCTTTTTTAATTGGGTTAAATGTTGTATTTAATGCTATAAATCTAAAGTTATTATCATTGGCTATTACTTGTTGTTTTTGATTTGAAACTATATTGTTGTTCGCTGCTGAAGGTAGTTCTTTGCCTTCTGTTACCTCTACAAAAATTGCTTCAGTTTTAATTGTTGTATATTTTTTTTCTTTTGGGTTAAAATAAGAAAATGTGACTTCTGGTATTTTGTACTTTCCTTTGTATTGTGGTACAACGGTATAAGCATCAGAAATAGTTCCTCTTAAACCATTTAAAGAAGTTACCACTTGTTCTTTATGCTCAGGTGTATAAACCTCCAACTCTGCTGGTGTTGTAATTTTTGGGATCTCAAACAGTTTTAAATTTCCTCTCCCTGAAACCTCTACTTTAATTTGAGCAGCATCATTAGCTTTCAGTATATTTTTATCTGCAAATACGTTAAATTCAAACTCTCCTACAGCACCTGTAAAATCAATAGGTTTACCTTCTTCAGGTAAAGGTTTTACCAGTACATTTTTAGTTGGAGATTCTGTTGAATAACTAATATTTCTAGTAATCATATTCCCAAAAAAATCGCCTCTTCCTGTAGGTACACCAACAGAAAAATCCATTTTTATAGGTTCAACAACTAGTTTTCCGTCTCTTTGAGGAATTAAAACTGCTCTTTTTAAGATAAGATATCTATAATCTTCACCATTATATTTCCCTCTTCTTACCGTACCATCTTTTACTTCAATATCTTGGTTCCAAAATCCATTATATTGAGGAGATTCCGTTACTCTCCAATCATTAACACTAATATTTTCACTTACAAAAAGTTTGTAAACCACATAAATTCCTTCGCCAACATAAGGTGACAAATTAGAAACTTCAGCAACTAAATGTATATTTTGTTGAGCTATATATTCTGGATTATTTGGATCTTTTGGTATTTCAACTTTTTCAGTAACTTCAATCTTTACTGTATTGGATTTTACGATATCATTATTATACTCTATAGTTGCAGGCTCTATAACAAAATTACCTTCATTTTTAGGTTCTAAGATATAAATGTAAGATTGTGAGTAACTTGCCTTACCATTAATCCAAGATTGATTTACAGAAGAACTTGGTCCACCTACCACTTTAAAATTGTTAAAAGATGGCGGTTTAAAATTATCTGCCCCTTGTTTATTAACTGTAAATTGTATTTTAAAACGTTGGTTTACACCCAATTTATTTTTACTAACTGATGTTGTAAACTCTATTTGAGCACTTAATAACTGAGTTGCAAGCAGTAATATACTTAATATGTAAAACTTTATAAATTTCATTTATTAAACTATTAATTACCAGTCTTTTTCTTGTTTTATTTTTTTGCCTTTAGCCTTTTGAGCATTTAACTTTTTTTGTGTTTTATTTTCTTCATTGTTCATTGCCTCTAATAACTGCTTCATTTGCTCAGGGGTTAATTGATTAGGCCTAGGTTGTTTATTTTTTTCTTCGTCTTTTTGATCATTTTTATCTTTTTTAGGATCTCCTTTATCATCTTTTTTGTCTTTCCCTTTATCTTGATCCTTGTTTTTATCATCTTTCTTCTCATCATCGCCTCCTTCTTTTTCCTTTTGATCTTTATTTTTGTTGTCTTTATTGTCTTTGTTATCCTTATTATCTTTGTTGTCTTTATCGTTTTTATTTTGTTGTTGTTGCTGCTTTAAAAGTTCTTGTGCCAAAGCTAAATTGTACCTAGTTTCATCATCTTTTGAATTATTTCGCATTGAATTTTTATATGCTTGGACAGCTTGTTCGTATTTTTTCTCTTTCATAAAAGCATTCCCCATATTGTGATAGGTTTCGGCTTTACTCATTTTTTCATTTACTGTTTTTTCAACCAATTCAAATTGTGTAACTGCTTCTTTATTCCTGTTTTGTTGATACACTGCATTTCCTAAATTATACGAAGCTTTCGGGTAATTTGGATTTTTAGACAGGGCTTTTTTATAAGCAATCTCTGCTTCATCAAATTTTAACTCATTGTATAGTTTGTTGCCGATTCTAACATCTTCTCTAGCTTCTCTTTCTAATGCTTTTTGATTTTTTTCTTGTGAAAAAGCAAGTGTTGCTAGCATTAATAGTGAAAATGTAAGTAGTTTTTGTATGTTAAAAAATTGTTTCATGTTGTTTTTATTTTTGATTGAATAAATTCAACTTTTGAACCCATTTCGTTTTCTTTTCTAATAATAATACATCAATAATTAAAAATAGCAATCCTAAACCAATAAACCATTGAAATTGGTCTTTATAATCTGAAAATTGTTTCGTTTCAAACTCGCTTTTTTCAGCTTTTACTAACAAATCTTCAATTATGGTTATGGTTTCTTGAGTTTTATTTCCGTTGATATATTTTCCGTTTCCTTCATTTGCTATTGCTCTTAAAACCTCTTCTTTCATTTGTGTAATTACCACTTCACCCTTGTTATCTTTTTTATAACTAATTACAGATCCATTGCTTTTTATTGGAATTGGTCCTCCTTTTTCTGTTCCAACACCTATGGTGTAAATTTTAATTCCTTGTTTTTTTGCTTCTTCAGCTAAGGAAACTGTATTTTCTTCGTGATCTTCACCATCGGAAACTATAAACAAAAATCTGTTGGTTTGTTCATCATTATCAAAATAAGTAATTCCACGTTCAATTGCTTCATTAATGGCTGTTCCTTGGCTTGAAACCATATCAGGATTGGCATTTTGCAAAAACATTTTTGCTGCTGCGTGATCTGTAGTTATTGGAAGTAAAGGGTATGAATTTCCTGCATAAATAATAATTCCAATTCTATCACTTCCTAAGCTTTCAATAATGCGCGTAATTATCTGCTTTGCTTTGTCTAAACGACTTGGGGCAATGTCCTCAGCTAACATACTTTTAGAAACATCTAATGCAAAAACAATGTCTACACCTTGTCTTTTAACGGTTTCTAATTTAGTTCCCATTTTTGGATTTGCTAAACCAATAATTAAAAAAGCTAAGCCTAAACAAACAACAATTATTTTTAAAAATGATTTAAATGTAGACTGCTCTGGACTTAATTTTTGAATTAAATGGGCATCAGCAAATTGCTTTTGAGTGCGTTTTTTCCACCAAAGCACCAACAAAAACAGTACAAAAAGTACAGGTATAATTGCTAAGTAAATAAAATATGTTGGTTCTTCTATTTGATACATTTTTAAATATTTATATAAAACTTTTAAATATGGTATGCTTTAAAGCCATTTCTATTAAAACTAACAAGCCCGCTATAAGTACTAAAATTCTATAATTTTCTTGATAGTTGTAATATTTAAACTCTTCTATTTCAGTTTTTTCGAGTTTATTAATTTCGTCATAAATAGCTTTCAATTTTAAATTATCGGTAGCTCTAAAGTACTTACCTTCGGTTTCTTTAGCAATATACCTTAATAAATCTTCATCTATTTCAACAGGAGAATTTCTAAATAACAACTGACCTGTTCTAGGATCTTTAGCATAAGGAAATGAAGCGGTTCCATTTGTTCCCAAACCAATGGTATACACTTTAATTCCTAAACCAACTGCTAATTCCGTTGCTGTTTTAGGATCAACAAAACCTGTATTGTTTACTCCATCGGTTAATAAAATAATTACTTTACTTTTCGCTTTGCTTTCTTTCAATCTATTTACTGCAGAACCTAATCCCATTCCAATAGCTGTTCCACCTTCTAATTGTCCCCATTTAATTTCTGAAATGGTATTCCTTACAATTCGTTTATCACTAGTAATTGGTGTTTGCGTAAAACTTTCTCCAGCATAAACTACAATTCCAATTCGGTCGTTTGGGCGCTGATTTACAAATTCATTGGCTACTTTTTTAAGAGCCTCTAATCTATTAGGTTCTAAATCTCGAGCTAACATACTTGCAGAAACATCAATTGCCATTACAATATCAATCCCTTTATTTGTTTTAGTTCGCTCACTAACTTCAACAATTCTAGGTCGTGCTAAAGCAATAATTAAAAGTGTCATTGCAATTAATCTTAAAACCGGCAATAAAGGTTTTAATTTTGATAACAAAGAAGGCTGCGTTTGAAAGCCTTTTGTACTTCCTATAGTGAATGTTGCCTGCCCTTTTTTTCTAATTAGAAAAAACCATACCGCTAATAATGGTATTAAAATTAATAACCATAAAAACTGTGGATGTAAAAATTCAAAATTTTCTAACATAGTTAATTATTTATGGATACCGAATTAATAATACGTTCGCTAACTTGTTTAGCAGAAGCCTCTTTTTCAGGGTAAGACACAAATACTTGTTGCATTCCTTTTGTATTGGCAAATAACAACATGGTTAATTTATTATTTTCCATTTTTTTAGTAACAGGGTTTTCTAACGTATAATCCATCAAAACTTTTCTACCTTCATTACCATCAATAAGTATAGGTTCTTGTTGAATATTGGTAAATGTTGTATTCATTTTAGCTTCCATAGACTTAATAGAGCCTTGTACACCACCATCTAAATTAAAATTGTCAACTTCACTTAAAAAATGGATGGTAGAAACTATCACATAAAAATTACTAATTAAACTTTTGTATGAATAGCTTGAAAAATCTCCAACTGAAGTGACACCGTTATCTGGAAGTTGTACTGATTCAATCTTTAAAATTTCAGGAGTTTCAATGGTTATTGGCGGATGTCCATAAGTAGCTTTATACCATTGTTTATTAGAATCCATCATTTCTGAAGTGGTGTCTCCTAATACATTTTTCTTTAAAAATTTATAACCGAAATAACCAGCAACTCCAATAATTATAATAAAAAAAGCTGCAAAAATTAATAAGTATTTTTTTAAATTACTTTTCTTTTTTGGTTCCTCAACTGCTATTTCAAAAGCTTGATCTTGAGTTGCCTCAGCTTCTTGTACTCTTTTTTTATGAACGGCTCCTTCTGTATCTTTTAAAATGTGTTCAATAATAGTTCTATCATTTTTAATTTCTTCAACTATTGGTTTAGATTTAGCAAATTTCACTAAATCTGCACTTTGTAATACTTGTTTTAATTGCTGTATGGTTGCTTTTGAGATTCCTAATTTACTAGATTCATTAAAGTCGGTAATGGTTTCAATTAATTCGTTAGTAGTAGATTCTAGTGCTGGAATTTTAATATCTTTTTCAATATAAGTTCTAACAATGTCTGTTAACTCTGAATAATAAATCTTTATTTTGTTTTGTTGTAATAGTTTTTTCCCATCCAATTCAACTAAACGTTGCATAGCTTCTTGTATTGGTGCTACATGTACTTTAGGGATGATTTTTTCTTTTTTCTTTCTAAAAATAACATAAAGAATACCAGCTATTAACAATAAAACTGGAATTAAAATCCACCACAAATGCTTATAATCATCAAATGTTTTTGGCTCACTTTTAATTGATTTTATTTCATATAAGCCTTGTTTGGTTGTATCAACTTTTACGGTTGCCACGTTTATTAACAACGAATCTGTTACATATTTTTTATTGCTAATTAAAATTTCTTGTTGAGGAATAACATAACTCCCACTATCAAAACTGGTAAGTAAGTATTTTTTTTCTAAGCTGTTTTTAAGAGTGTCTATAGGCAATGTTTCTACCACTTCAACCTTTCCTAAACTA
Source organism: uncultured Lutibacter sp. (assembly GCF_947493565.1). Taxonomy (GTDB): domain Bacteria; phylum Bacteroidota; class Bacteroidia; order Flavobacteriales; family Flavobacteriaceae; genus Lutibacter; species Lutibacter aestuarii. The sequence continues at coordinate 78,196 of NZ_CANLRG010000002.1, forward strand.
TCCAATTTTAACTTAGGAAAAATAACATTATTGGTTTCATTCACTGAAATTTTAAATTGAATTTGCTCTCCAATTTTTATCGAAGTAGTATCTGCTGTAACAGTAACTGGATTTTGTTGGGAAAACCCAATAAAACCGATAAAAAATAAGATATAAACTACTTGTTTTTTCATTTTAAATTCTTCTTTCCAATACCATTTGTTATTTAGCACCTTTGCGTTTAAAATAACCTAATAATTTTTTCACATAACTTTCATCAATCCTAGAACTAATTGTTCCTGCTCCACTATGACTAAATGATTTTTCGAAATATTCAACTGCGTTTTGATAGTGCTTTTGATAATTATTTCTCACTTTTTTTGAAGAAGTATTTACCAATAATGTAGTTCCTGTTTCGGCGTCTAGCATTGGTACCATTCCTAAATTTGGAATTGTTTCATCATGTTTATCAAAAACTCTAATTCCTGTTACGTCGTGCTTTCTTCCTACAATTTTTAGGGTATGTTCATAATGTGTATCCATAAAATCAGACAATACAAATACGATGGCTTTTTTCTTCATTACACTCGATAAAAATTTGAGTGCTTCATTAATAGTTGTTTTTGTACTTTTTGGTTGAAATTCAATCAATTCTCTAATAATACGAAGCACATGACTTTTCCCTTTTTTTGGAGGAATAAATAATTCAACCGAATCTGAAAAAAGTAGTAAGCCAACTTTATCATTATTTTGAATAGCAGAAAAAGCCAAGGTTGCGGCTATTTCGGTTAAAGTATCGCGCTTAAACTGATGTGTTGTTCCAAAAAATTCTGAACCACTTACATCAACCATGAGCATCATTGTTAATTCTCTTTCTTCTTCAAATACTTTTACAAAGGGTTCGTTATAACGTGCTGTTACATTCCAATCTATCGCTCTAACATCATCTCCATATTGATATTGACGTACTTCTGAAAAAGTCATACCACGCCCCTTAAACGAACTATGATATTCGCCTGAAAATATGTGATCAGACAAGCGGCGTGTCTTAATCTCTATTTTACGAACTTTTTTTAGTATTTCTTTAGTATCCATAATTCCTATTAAATTGTTTAAAGTGTATTTATTGAATTACTCTTTATTATCTTCTTTATAAATTAGAACAATAAAGCAGTTACACAAATAAACATTTTATGGTACTTCTACTTGATTTACTATTTGATTGATAATGTCTTCTGAAGTTACATTTTCAGCCTCTGCTTCGTATGTAATTCCAATTCTATGACGTAAAACATCGTGCACAACAGCACGTACATCTTCAGGTATTACATATCCTCTTCTTTTGATAAAGGCAAAACATTTAGCTGCCATGGCTAAGTTGATACTTCCACGTGGAGAAGCTCCAAAACTTATCAACCCTTTTAAGTCTGGTAAGTTATATTTTTCAGGGTAACGAGTAGCAAAAATAATGTCTAAAATGTACTTTTCAATTTTTTCATCCATATAGACTTCTTTTACTGCTTCTCTTGCTTTTATAATTTGATTGATAGATGCAACTGCATTTATGGTTCCAAAACTATTATTTAAATTTTGGCGCATAATTAGTTGTTCTTCATCCAATTTTGGATAATCAATCACTGTTTTTAACATAAAACGGTCAACCTGAGCTTCAGGTAACGGATAAGTTCCTTCTTGTTCTACTGGGTTTTGTGTTGCCATTACTAAAAATGGTTCTTCTAACTTGAAAGTAGTATCTCCAATAGTAATTTGACGCTCTTGCATTGCTTCTAACAAAGCAGATTGAACTTTTGCTGGCGCACGGTTAATTTCATCAGCCAATACAAAATTGGCAAAAATTGGTCCTTTTTTAATGGTAAAATCGTTGTCTTTTACACTATAAATCATTGTTCCAATTACATCCGCTGGCAATAAATCTGGTGTAAATTGTATTCTGCTAAAATTACCTTGTACTGCCTTTGATAGTGTGTTAATAGCCAATGTTTTAGCTAAACCTGGAACACCTTCTAATAAAATGTGACCATTCCCTAATAAACCAATTAACAATCGTTCTACCATGTGCTTTTGGCCAACAATCACTTTGTTCATTTCCATCATTAATAAATCGACAAAGGCGCTTTCTTTTTCAATTTTTTCATTAATTGCCTTAATATCAACCGAAACATTACTTTCTTCTATCATTTTATTTAATTTTTTAAACGCGTGAATTTAACATGCTTTCTTACACCATGCAAATAGCATAAATATTTTTTTAAACCTTGTTAAAAATTGGTTAAAAGTAGAATGATTTACAAAGGTTTAATAAGATTTTAACATCATTTGCTCCCCATCAAAAACAGCATAGGTAAAATGGGTAATCCAATCTCCGGTATTGACATATTTTGAGTTTTCAGAGAGGTGAATTTCTAAGGGAAGATGTCTGTGTCCAAATACAAAAAAATCGTATTTTTTTTCAGTTAATTTCTTTTTACAATATTGAACTAGCCATTCGTTATCTTCTCCTAAAAATTTTACATCTTCCTCGCCAGATATTAGCTTGTTTTTTACAGATAAATACTGAGCTAATTGTATTCCAATATCGGGATGCAACCACCTATATAACCACTTTGAAAAAGGGTTTGTGAAAATTTTTTTCATTCGTTTATACCCTTTATCTCCTGGTCCTAAACCATCCCCATGACCTATAAGAAATACTTTATTATTGAAGATAAATTCTTTAGGTTGATGGTAAATTGGTATGTTTAATTCCTTTTCAAAATAATCATGCATCCACAAATCATGATTTCCTACAAAAAAATGGATTTGCACACCACTATCTCTTAGCTCTGCAAGTTTTCCTAAAACTCTTACAAAACCTTTTGGAACTGCTTTTTTATACTCGAACCAAAAGTCAAATAAATCTCCCAATAGAAAGAGAACTTCACAATCCTTTTTAATTTCATTGAGCCAATTAACAAACTTTTGTTCTCTAATTTTACTGCTATCGGTTGTAGGAGCTCCAAAGTGTTGATCTGAAGCAAAATATATTTTTTTATGAATTGTCAAAATTTAGATGAATTAGAAACTCAAAGATACGTTTTAGTTCTTATTTTTATCTTCTTTCGCTTTTTTACCTTCCAACTCAAGTACTTTTAAAATCATATTATCTTTAGTTTGACTAATGACGAAATAACCTGTTTGATCAAATAAATCTCTTGCTACAAAGGCTTTAAAATATCGTTGAAGGTCTTCTCTAACCTTAGGTGCTAAAGGATACTTTATATCCAATTCTTTTAAATATTGTTTAAATATTCTACCATCTTTATCAAAATTTACAACAAAATCATCCAATTCCCATTGACTCATTTCACTTCTATGATTATCTATATATCTAAAAACAAAATCATTTAAACCTCTATACAACCTTGTACTATATGTACTTAATGTATCGATAGAAACAAAAATATCTGGAATAATACCTCCACCACCATAAACAATTTTTCCTTTAGGAGTTATATATTTCAAACTGTCATTAACTTTAATGCTATCTTTTGATAGTAATTCTCCATTATGAACTCTTTCAATATAATCATTATTATATGTTTTGTTTCCATTATGATCGTATGGTTTTTGAATAGATCTACCCGTTGGAGTATAGTATCGAGAAGTTGTTAATCTAACAGCCGAACCATCTCCTAAATCCATTTCTTGTTGAACCAATCCTTTACCAAAAGACCTTCTTCCAACGATAGTACCTTTATCATTATCTTGTAGTGCTCCTGCCACAATTTCACTAGCTGAAGCTGAATTTTGATCAATTAACACGTATACATTTCCATCTTCAAAACTACCTCTTTTAGTTGCGTAAGACTTATCAACTTCACCGTTTTTATTTTTTGTAAATACAATTAGCTTTCCATCTTCTAAAAATTCGTCAACAATGTTATTAGCTATGTCCATAAATCCTCCTGGGTTTCCTCTTAAGTCTAACACTAGCGAAGTCATCCCTTCAGAAATTAATTCGTTTAAAGCTTGTTTAAACTCTATATAGGTGGTTCTTGCAAATCGTTCAACATTAATATAACCCAGTGTTTTAGTAATCATATAATAACCCGAAACACTTTTTATTGGAACCTCACCTCTTGTAATAGGAATTTCGAGTATTTCGTTAGTTGATCTTCTATAAACAGAGACTAAAACATTTGTTTCTGGTGCTCCTTTTAAAGATCTCATAATTAGATCACTTACTTTTCTTCTCCCTAAAAAGGTTTGTTTTTCATTTGCTTCAACTCCAGCTCTTTTAAAAATACTTTCACCAAATAAGGTATCATTATCAGCTATCAAAATTCTATCCCCAGCTTTTATGCCTGCCTTTTCACTTGGTCCATTTTTAATTACACCTGTAACCGCTACCGTATCGTTATGCATTAAAAAAGAAACTCCTATTCCTTCAAATTTCCCTTGCATATTTTCTGTAACACGTTTTAAATCTTCTTTAGGAATATATACAGAATGTGGATCTAATTTTAAAAGCATATTAGTAATAGCATCATCTAATAAACTGTCGGTATTTACCTTATCAACATAATCATATTGAATATAATTTATCAAACGTTTTATTTTAGCTTCATTGGTATTTGAGCTAAATAACATGGTTTTATTTTTAAAATTAAAGGTACTTCCAATAAATATTCCAACTGCAATTGCAATTCCAATAAATAAAGGTAAATAAGCTTTTCTTTTTGCCATTTTTATTCTTTAAGATGTGTTAATTCAACTCCTGCTTTCTCTAAAAATTCTAATCCAGAGGTGTCTTTATATTTTTCAGCATAAACGATTCTTTTGATTCCGGATTGATGAATAAGTTTACTACATTCTTTACAAGGAGATAGTGTTATATATAACGTAGAATTTTTACAAGATTGTGTGGAACTTGCAACTTTTGAAATAGCATTGGCCTCTGCATGCAAAACATACCACTTTGTATTTCCTTCATCATCTTCACAACAATTTTCAAATCCTGTTGGAGAGCCATTAAACCCATCAGAAATTATCATTCTACCTTTTACTATTAATGCTCCAACTTTTTTTCTTTCACAATACGATAATTTTGCCCACTCCTTTGCCATACGCATATATGCTTGATCGTACTTTAGCTGTTTTTTACTCATAAAATTTGAAATAATTACGAAATTACTAAGATTCAAATGAACTTCAAGTTAAAGTTTTACCAAAAAATGGCTCCTTTTAAAATTGGTAATACAATTCCAATAACTATAGATGAAATGATAAGAACCCAATCTCTTTTTGAAAACCTAAAAATTGTTTGAAAAACAAATCCTAAAACTAAAATAATAAAAACAACTATTATTTGAGCAATTTCAATTCCTAAAGCAAACTCTAATAATGGAATTAATTTATCTGTTGATTTACCAATAAGAATTTTAAAATATCCTGAAAATCCTAAACCATGAATCAATCCAAAAAATAATGCAAATACTAAATTAGTATTTGTTTTGGTTAGTTTAGAGGTGTTTTTGGCGTAAAAAATATTAACTAAGGCTGTTATAATGATGGTTATTGGAATTAAAAATTCAACCCAATTAGAGTTTACAGAAACTATCTTATAAGCTGATAGAATCAACGTTAAGGTATGACCAATGGTAAATAAGGTGATTAACCAAAGTATTTTTTTCCAATTTTTAAAATCGTAAACTACTGCTAAAGCGATTAAAAAGAGTACATGGTCATATGCATTCCAATCCAACACATGAAAAAGTCCTTCTTTAAGGAAAAACATGAAATTATCCATAAATAATTAAAATTTTAGTCCTCAAATATAGAAAAAACTTTTTCCTATAATTAATTAAACCAATTATTTATCAAATCCTTTTCAATTGGTTTAGCTGTTTTATGGATGTATTCATTTTTAGCAGCATCATATGTATAATCTTCACCCCAAACTTTATAGTTTTCAGCAACCTGCTTAATGCTATCACAAACGTATAAAACTTCTTTATTGGTAATGGTTGGGTGTATTGACATACGTATCCAACCAGGTCTTTCAACCATACATCCATCTAATATTTTTTTCTCAATACTTTTAGAGGTTTGCTGATCTACATGTAATAAAAAATGCCCATAAGTACCCGCACAAGAACAACCTCCTCTAGTTTGAACTCCAAATTTATCATTTAACAGTTTAACAATTAAATTAAAATGAACATCTTTAATAAAAAAAGAAAAAATACCTAGCCTATCTGTATGCTGTCCGGCAAGTATGATTAAATTTGGAATTTTTGAAAGTTTGTCAAAAACAATTTTATTAATTTCATGCTCTCTAGCAATGATATTTTTTACCCCCATTTTTTCTTTTAGTTGAATGGATAAGGCAATTTTAATAGTTTGTAAAAAACCTGGAGTTCCACCATCTTCACGAGTTTCAATATCATCAACATAGTCATGATCTCCCCAAGGGTTGGTGTAATTTACAGTTCCACCTCCTGGATTGTCAGGCACTATGTTTTTATACAATTTTTTGTTAAAAATTAACACTCCTGAAGTACCTGGACCTCCTAAAAATTTATGAGGAGAAAAGAAAATAGCATCTAAATACATTTCTTCATCTTCTGGATGCATATTTATTTCAACATAAGGTGCGGAACAAGCGAAATCTACAAAACAAAGTCCGCCATGTTGATGAATGATTTTAGCTATTTTATGATAATCAGTTCTAATCCCTGTAACATTAGAACAAGCAGTTACAGATGCTATTTTAATTGGTCTATCTTTATATTTTTCTATAATTTGTTTAAAGTTATCAAAACAAATTAAACCAGAATCTTGACAAGGAATAATTTCAACATCTGCGATAGTTTCTAACCATGATGTTTGATTAGAATGATGCTCCATATGAGTTACAAAAACTATCGGTCTTAATTCTTCTGGAATGGAAGTATACTCTTTTAAATTTTCGGCTACTTTTAATCCTAAAATACGTTGAAATTTATTAACTACTCCAGTCATTCCACTTCCTGACGTTATCAATACATCATTTTCATTAGCATTTACATGAGCTTTGATAATATTTCTAGCTTTATGATACGCCATTGTCATTGCCGATCCAGTAATAGATGTTTCAGTATGAGTATTTGCAACAAAAGGTCCAAATTGATTTAACAGCTTTTCTTCAATAGGTCTATATAGTCGTCCACTTGCCGTCCAATCAGTATAAATAATTTCTTTTTCACCAAAAGGCGAAATAAATGTTTGGTTGTTGCCAATAATATTTTTTCTAAATTGCTGAAAATAGGTTTCTAATTCAGAAACCTGCGTGTCAGATTCATTCAAAATTTCTTTTGTTGTATCTTTTGAAAATAACTTTGAAAAAAAACTCATTTCAATTATCTTTAGTTTGTGATTTTAAAAAAGAAACACTCCAATTTATAAAAACTAGAGTGAATCTTCAACATTAAAAATCAATTTCTTATTTAAAATTCGCGATTCCCTCTTTTAACCAATTGTGGTATTCATCCACATCAGGTGTATATCCTGTTGGATCGATTAAATTTTCTCCATTATGATCAATTAACACATAAAATGGCTGAGCATTTGCACCATATTTAATCGTTTGAAATTCACTCCACTTTTGACCAATATATCTTAATTTTTTTCCAGGTCTTAATTTAGATTCAATTTCTCCATCTAATTTCCTTTTATCATCAACATATAAAGAAATTAAAACCACTTCATTTTTAAGTATTGGCAATACTTGATCTTTTGCCCAAACATTTTGCTCCATTTTTCTACAATTTACACAAGCGTGTCCTGTAAAATCAATCATTGCTGGTTTTCCTACTTTTTTTGCATAAGCCAATCCTTTTTCGTAATCATTAAATGCTAAAATATTATGCGGAGCCATTAAATGGGCGCCTTCAGGAATGTCAGAATGATTATCACTTGATCCACTTCCTAATTTTGTAAATCCTACTCCGTAAGGTGATTCACTATAATGTTGTGCTGGAGGAAATGCACTAATCAAGTTTAATGGAGCTCCCCAAAGTCCTGGAATCATATAAATTGTAAATGACAATGTTAATAACCCTAATCCTAATCTACCAACTGAGATGTGTGTTAATGGAGAATCATGTGGTAATTGAATTTTTCCAAATAAATAAAAAGCTAATGTTCCAAAAATTGTTATCCAAATTGCTAAAAACACTTCGCGCTCTAACCAATGTAATTGTAAAACTAAATCGGCATTTGATAAAAACTTAAATGCTAGTGCTAATTCTAAAAATCCTAAAACAACTTTAACGGTATTTAACCAACCTCCAGATTTTGGTAAAGAGTTTAACCAGCCAGGGAAAGCAGCAAATAAAGCAAAAGGAATTGCTAATGCTAATGAAAAACCTAACATTCCAACAATTGGTCCTATTTGACTTCCTCCTGCCGCAGCTTCAACTAATAAAGTTCCAACGATTGGTCCTGTACAAGAAAATGAAACTATGGCCAAAGCTAGAGCCATAAAAAATATTCCAATAATACCTCCTCTATCTGCTTGTGCATCTACTTTTGTTCCCCAAGAACTTGGCAATGTAATTTCAAAAGCTCCTAAAAATGATATGGCAAAAATTACGAGTAATAAGAAAAATATAATATTAAACCACACATTTGTTGACAAAGCATTTAATGCATCTGCACCAAATATTGCGCTTACTAAAATCCCCAATAACACATAAATAATTACTATAGAAAATCCATAGATAATTGCATTTTTCACACCCGCTGCTTTACTTTTACTTTGTTTGGTAAAAAAGCTTACTGTCATTGGAATCATTGGAAAAACACATGGTGTTAAAAGTGCAGCAAATCCTGAGAAAAAAGCTATGATAAATATGGTTAATAAACTTTTATTTGATGATTTACTTTTTGTTGTTTTCGCAACATCTACATTTGATTTGTTTGTCTCATTCTTTGTAGTTTCGTTAGCAACTGTTGTTGCTTTTTTTCCTGTAATTGAAAAGTTTAAATCAACAAATGTTGGAGGTAGGCAGTTAGAGTCATCACAAACCATAAACTCAACCTCTCCAGCAATTTTTAACGTATTTTCTGTTAAAAGTTTAATTCGTTGTTTAAAAATAGTTGAAGTTTCAAAATACTTGATTTTCATATTAAAAACAGGATCATCAACAGTATGTCCTTCTTCTTCAGATACATTTCCTATTAATTCGAAGTCAGCACTGGTTTCAAAAGAGAAAGCTGTTGGTATAGGACCATCTTCAGGCACATTTTGAGAATATAAATGCCAGTTTTCTTCTATAGAAGCTACAATTATTAAATCATATTCTGTATCACTAATTTTTTCAACATTTGTTGACCATTTTACTGGGTCATGAATTTGAGAATAACTAGTTACGCTTAAAAATAATATGGATAGAAGTAAAAATATTTTTTTCATATTAAAATTTGTTTCTTTTTAAGAATTGTCAAAATTAAACAATATTAGTTACTAAGTCGTTGAATCCTTTATTTTCCCCTAAGTTATTATGTTAAATTTTTCTTAATGTATAAACATTGCTATAAATAAAAATTTTAATATTTAAGCTACATAAAATATTACTTAGAATAAAAAACTAAGAAGTTTAACGTTTACAGAAAGGTTTTTCCTTACTATTGTTATGTGAAATCCATAAACTTTTAATAGATTTAAAAAATAAAATTAAAATTATTTTTAAGACTCAAAAAATAAATTACTTTTGAAACAACTATATGAATCAAATCATCCCCAAAGACATTTTTATAGTTAAAAAGGGTTTATTTAAATAAACCCTTTTTCTTTTGCTTTAAGTATTAATTCTCTATCGTCATTATCCTTAACTTTAAAGATATCTTTTAAATGTTTTTTTCTTTTTTCAAGCCCAGCCATAGACATTGGAATAAGCTTTGGAAGGTCTTTCATTTTAGTACCAATAGACATTTCATATAATAATTGCCTATCAATTTTATCTAATTTATAATTTACCGTAGCTTGTTTTCTAAACAATTCCAAAACTGATTTACTGTAATAGGGAGAATCTTCCATCACCGTTTTTATGGAAGCAATTAATTCTTCTTTATCAATATCATTTTTAATTAAAAATCCATTTGGATTTACATTTTTAAGAATTGCCTGAATTCTATAGTTGTCATTAAAAGTAGTTGCTACAATAATTTTACATTTGGGTTGTAATTCTTTAATTCTAATTCCTAAATCTTCACCTGATAAAAAATTCCCATCTGTTGAAGGAGGCAAGGAAATATCTAAAAAAACAATGTCTAATTGATTTACTTCTTGGATTAGGTCAAGAGCTTTATCGCAATTATTAGCTATTAAAATTTTAAAGTTGATATTTTTATTTTCTGCACTAATAAATTCGAATGCACTTTTATAGGCATCAGCAATTATTGGGTGGTCATCAATTATTAGTACATTATACTTATTCATCATAATTATATGGGGCAATTAACAAAAACTGAAGTGCCTTTGTTTAAGTTAGATGTTATTTTAAATTTACCACCGAGGTTAGTGGCTCTTGAATGCATATTTTTTAATCCGATTCCTTTTCTTTTATCTTTAGTGTTAAATCCATTACCGTTATCCTTAACTACTAAATTAATATTTTTATTTTTAATTTCAATTGTTATCGTTACAAAATCAGCGTTGGCATATTTAATTATGTTTTGTAGCGCTTCCTGAATTATTCTATAAAAATTAATTTTCACTTTATCATCAACCTTATCCCAATCTATTTTTTTATCACATTCAAAATTATATTTAAAATCTCCTATTTTACTTTTTTGTTCAATTAAATCATCAATAATTTTTGAAAAATCTTCTTTTGAAGATAAAATTTCATTTTTCAATTCATGTGAAATGGCTCTTATTTCTTTTTCAATATTTTGAAGTTCATCAATATAAGATTTATGTTTTTCAATAGTTGGTTCATCTCCCTTAATATTTAAAAATCCCAGCCCTAGCCTTGTACCAAAAATTCTACCCAAAACACCGTCATGTAAATCTGCAGAAATTCTATGGCGTTCTTTTAAACGCCCTTCTTTTAATTTGGCTTGTTGCTTTAACATTAACGTAAAAATTTCCTCGTTAGCTTTTTGTTGCTCTCTTTCAAAAATTAATTCTTTATTACGCGCTCTTTGGGCTCTCATTATATAGGCAAATGACACTAAAAAAATCAAGAATACTGAACCTATAATAATAAAAATATTTTGCTGTGAAAGTTTTTCAGTCTCCTCAATATATTCATCAGTCTCAAATCGAATTCGTGTAAATTTATTTCTAATTTTTCTTTCTTCTATTTGTAAACTGTCATTTAAATGAACGTATTCTTCTAAATATTTTGATGCATTTTTTTTATCAACTTTAGACAATAAGTGTAGTGTTTCTAATTTATCTCTATTATTTTCAACTTGATCTGCTAAACCAAAAGCATCGTTGGCTAATTTAATGGCGGTGGTTGTATCTAATTTATACGCATACAATTCAGACAAGTGCCTTTTGCTAATTACTATTCCTGAGCTGTTTTTTAAACTATCTCTAATAAAAAGCGCTTTATTAAATTGCGTAACAATATTGGCGGTGTCTCCTTTTAAAAACTTAGTATAAGCAATATTATCTATTAACCTTGAATAAAAATTAGCATCAATTTCTTTTAAATTTTTATGTGCCAAAGCATTTTCAAAATTTTCTATGGCTTTATCATAAGCTTTTTGTTTTTGGTATGCCAAGCCCAAATTACTCAAAGTCCATTCTTTAAAAATTCCTTTTTTATCATTCTTTTTTAAATACTCAATTGCTTTATTTAAGTAAAAAATTGAACGGTCAAATTCTTCAAGTTCTAAATAAATTAGCCCTAAATAATTATAACACTCATATAGCCTATCATACCTTTCAACTTTCTCAAACCTTGAAATTGCTTCAAAAATTGTTATTTCACTTCCCGTATAATCTTTTAAACGCCCCTGTATAAAAGCCATATTATAAAGCATTTTAGCAGCATAGTAATTATGTTTTACTTGTTCAAAACTTTCAAAAGCTTTATGATAATGATAATAGGCACTATCTACCGTTTCAACATCGGTATAATAATTTCCATAATTCCAATGCGCATCTCCTATTTTTAACCCATCATTCAATTTTTTAGCAAATGCTAACGATTCGCTATTTACTGCTAAAAACAAATCATTAATGTTTAAATATTCTGTTTCTATGGCAATTTTGGCTAAATAGATATTTTGTAAAGAATCTGAAGGCTGCTTTTTGGCAAATTGATACGCTTTTTCAAGCAATTCTTTTTTTTGAATAAATTTTAATTCTTTTTTTTGAGATTGTTTGATATAATAAGAAACACTGTCTTTCTTTGGCTCACTTTTTTTATTTATAACCAATAATGGTTTTTCACAAGACATTATGGCAATAAAAAACGTTATCCAAATTGATAATTTTATGAAAGATATGTGGTTTATTGCTTTGATATTATTTAGGGTTGTTAAATAACAAAGCTACTAAAAAAGCCTTAACTAAATTAGTTAAGGCTTTTTTAAATTTTTATCTATAAAATATTATTTTATCAATAATAAATTAATCTCTAGTTCTCATTACATCAGCACTACCATCTTCTCCAGTTGCAAAAACAGTATCAGGTGCATAAAGTTCCTCATCAGCAGCAATACTGTCTGAAGTACAAGAAATGAAAGAAGCTGATAATAATAGGAAAGCGAAGATAAATTTAATTGATTTCATAATAATGGTATTTTAAAATTTTAGGACTATATGTTTTTATTATTCTATGAGTATTTTTTTTAATACTATACCCCAAAAGTAGTCCATGAATGCTATTTAGCACTCTTTAAAATCCGTTAATTAGTAAAATCATACCATCTATACGTGAAACAGTACCATTTGATAGAAAAATCTAACTTATTGACAAATAAGAATATTCTGACAAAGATTTGTTAATACTTCTTATATTATTGATATAGGTTTTGGTGAAAGGCACCTCATAACTATTTCTTTTAATTGTACAAATAGATTTTCCAAACTGTATTCTAGAAATAAAATTTTTATTAATAATATAACTCTTATGAATTCTGTAAAAATTATTTGGCAGAATTTCTTGAAAAGTTTTTAGCGTTTTAAAAGCACTAATAATATTTCCATCATTCATATAAAAATCGGTACTATTATTGTCTGCTTTTAGAAAAAGAATTTCATCTGTTTTTAAATATTGGTAGTCTTTATATGATTTTAAACAAATGTTTTTTCTAGATTTTGCTGGTATTTTTTTTAATATTTTTAAAACTGTTTTTCTTATCTCTAATTCTTCTAGGGGAATTAATAAAAAGTCAAAAAACCCATTTTTAATTACTTCATACAACTTATCTTTTGAAAAAGACATTGCTATAAATACTGGAAAATCATCGTTAAACAAGTTAAGCTCTTGAGCAAATTCAAATGGATTTTCAAAAGTATTATCAATATTAAAAAAAACTAAATCTGGTGTTTCTTTTAAAATTGTATTCATTGACAGGTTATAATCACTCGAAGCTCCAATACAATTAAACTCGTAATATTCTTCTAAAACGTTTTTAATTTTTTGAATTGATGTAGTGTCTTTATCTATAATAAAATAGTTACGCATTTTGTGGGGACAAATTTTGTTTTAACAAAAATAGTAAAGTTTTGCTAATAAAAGTATGGTTTTCCCCTACTTTATTTACGGAAAAATTAAGATTAAAGAAAAATAATCATCGTAAATTTATGCACATACCCTATTTGAAGACACGTTTTTGATGCATTTTCATTAACCCTTATAAAACAATTAGTTAACAATTTTATTACGAATAATTCAACTTTTTGGAAAATCATGAAAAAGCAATCAAATAAAAAGTCTATAGCGAAATTTGATAAAAAAATGAAAGAGCAAACGAACCCTAAAAGTAATTCTCCAATTGACAGTTCAAATAACAATGAGTTTAAAAAAACTTTTAAAAAAACAACCTCTAACTACCCAAATAATATTTTAGAACTATTTAAACGTTTAGGTATTGAGTAAAATTTCAATTATTCACTTATTCTACAATAATATAGCCTCCTGTTAATTTAAATTATAACAGGAGGCTATATATAATATCTCACTTATATTTATATTGGATTTTGTTCTACAAGTGGATTTGCATCAATTTCATCTTGAGGGATTACCCAAACCCATCTATTATCACTTGCAGGTACTTCTAAAACCCCACCTGTTCTTGAAGATGTGTGCCTAGACCCAGGTTCTTTTCTATTTAATGGCAAATTCAAACGTTTTAAATCTAACCAACGGAAACCTTCACACCATAATTCAATTCGACGTTGTACCATAATTTCATCTATTAAATCTTGTCCAGTATTAGTAGATAAAGTATAAGCATCATCTCTTGTTATAATTAAGTCAAAAAGAGCTTGTGCTGCCAATCCATCTTGTCCATCTCGCGCCAAAGCTTCAGCCTCAATTAAATACATTTCTGCTGCACGCATCATAGGTACATCCATTAAACTAACAGCTGTGCTTTGTGATAGAAATTTTTGATTAGTATAAGGATGTCTACTGTGTCTAGATGATATTTCATAACCATCTTGTAATTCGGTGTGTTCACCATCTTCAGACCATAATGTTTTACGAACATCTGTGTCAGATATCATATCATATAACGGCTTGTTAATAGATCTTGGATTTGCTCTAATTGATGAAGAACTGTAATTTCTAGAAATATACGCTCCAAGGTTTCCAAAATAATTTGTTTGATCCTCTACAATATGACTTGCCCACATAAATTCACTGTTCTGATCTAAATCAGTAGAAAATCCTTTACGATAAGTTTCTTTATCCATTAATGTATAACCAGCTCTAGCTTCAGATGCATATTGAGCAGCAACTCCCCAGTTCCCTTGAACAAGAGCAACTCTAGCTTTTAATCCTTTTGCAACACCTACACTAAGGTGTGATTTATTAGGGTGTGATTTACCTGCTAATAATGTGATTGCTTCATCAATATCAGCATTTATTTGCGTGTAAACTTCTTCAACTGTTGCACGTGCAATAGGTTCAGTAGATGGTTCCGTTTTTAAAGGAACTCCTAATTGACTGTTAGTTTGCCCTTTTACATAGCGACCTGCCCATGTTTGTACCAGCATAAAGTGACCATAAGCTCTATATAATAATGCTTGTCCCTTTATATTGTCTTTATCATCCTGTTCTCCAACAGCATCATCTATACCAGCAATCAATATATTGGCATTTGCTATCCACTCATAAAACATAGCCCAATGAGCTCTATTATATGAATTTGTAGGAGAATCTGTTAAAATCCATCTAAGTCCTGTAGTCCAAGTACTAGAGTTAAAAACATGATCTTCACCCATTTCAGACATAAACATATTAAAATGACCAGCGCCACCACGACCTTGACTACCATATCTAACATATAAAGCTCTATGTATTCCATTTAATGCTGCCATAGCATTACCTGTTGTTTCGGTCACAACTGCGGCTCCAACTTGATCGGTAGGAGTTGTTTCCAAAAAGTCTTTATCACAAGCTGTAAACAGTACATTTATAGCAAGCATTCCGATAAAAGTAATTAGTATTTTTCTCATTTTATTTTTTTTAAAATTTAACATTTAAACCAAGACTTAGAATTCTTGAAGGTGTATATACATTATTAACAGTACCATTAAAGTTTTGCTGAACGCTCATTCCTTTTCTTGCATTTGATGTAAAGATGTTTTCTCCACTCACATAAATTAAGGCATTAGAAACTCCAATGTTGTTAAGGATGCTTTCTGGCAAGTCATAAGATAAATTAACACGTTTTAAATTAAGATATGAAGCATCAGTAAGCCATCTGTCAGATGTTGCGTTAAAATCGGTTGTATTACTAGGATCCATTCTAGGAACATCAGTAATGTCGCCAGGTTGTTGCCAACGATCTAAAATATCTGTACTTAACGCACCACCATAACTACCAGAATTCATAAGGCCTTGATAGCTACTGTCTAATATTTCACCCCCTATTTGAAATGTAAACAAAAAGGATAAATTAAAATCTTTATAAGTAATATTATTATTTATTGAACCTGTTAAATCAGGAATAGCAGTACCTGCATAATGGTATCTAGCTTGGGCATCATCAGTTGTTAATGTCATTCCATCTATGGTTCTAACAGATGAGCCTGTAGATCCTTCTTCAGCAACATACAAAATTTCACCATCAGTTGGATCTACACCATACCAATCTCTCAACCAATAATCATAAATTGAATGGCCAACCATTAATTTTTTAGAACCATTTATTATTTCCTCTTGAGGTAATTTAGTGAACTCATTTTTAATAGTTGCTGCATTGATACCAAAGTTCCAAGTTAAATCATCTGTTCTTAAAATATCATAATTTAAGCTTACTTCAATTCCTCTATTGTACATAGAACCAATATTCTCAGGAATACTAGTACTACCACTTGAAAGAGGTAATGGAACATTAAATAATAAATTATCAGAATTACGATTGTAGAATTCTATAACACCATCAAATCGATTATCAAATAAACGAAATTCAAGAGCAATATCAGAACTCTCACTAGCCTCCCACAATAAGTTTGGTGCAGCAAGACCAGCTTGCAATATCCCTGGCTCTGCTTGATTGTTATACCCTAAATCATACAATCCTTGATAAGCATAAAAACTAATGCCTGAATTATTTCCTAATTCACCGTATGAAGCTCTCAACTTTAAAGAGTTTATCCAATCTTTATCTTCAATAAATTTTTCTCTGTCTAAGCGCCAAGCAGCACCTATTGACCAAAAATCTCCCCATCTAGTTTCTTTAGAAAATTTTGAAGAACCATCTTGTCTATAAGAAGCACTAACAAAATATTTACCATCGTAATCATAATTTAAACGACCGAAATAACTCTCATCATTACGATTGTCTAATACTGACGTTAAACCTAAAGTAGTCACAAAATTAATGAGTTCAGAATTACCATCAGCAATTTGTTGCTGGCGAGAGCCATCTAAATCACTAATTTTATATTCTAGTGACTCATGAGCCAATAGTGCTTTAAAATTATGTTTTTCATTAAATGTCTTTGTGTAATTTAATAATTGGTTAAAACCAACAGAAGTTCTACGGTTGTATGTTCTACCAGCTCTCCCACCTGGAGCACCGTCACCTACATATTTATTTTCATAGTCTGTATTGTAAAAATGACGTTGATCAAAACTAGCATTTATTGTAAAAACAAGCCCTTCAGTTAATGTAATATCAAAAAAGGTTTTACCATTGATAGATGTAATTTCATCTAGGTCTTCATTAAAATCAATTTCTGCAACTATATGTCTACCAAAATTAGCATCACTTGGTCTAGCTGCATCTAAATCATATATTTTATCTCCATTAGCATCTAAAATATAATCTCCATTAGCAGACTGCTTATAAATATTATAAATTGGTCCCATGCCTCTAGTAAAGCGAATTGGATTCACAAATGAACTTGATTGTCCAGAAGTAGCTTGAGCTTGATTTCCTTGAGAAGTTGAAACACCAACATTTAAACCAGTTTTTAACCAATTAGTTGCTTGGTGATTTACATTTACACGTCCTGAAATTCGTTCAAAATCAGAATTTAATATATAACCTTCCTCCTTTAAGTACCCTAAAGAAACATAGAAATCACTTTTTTCAGTACCTCCTTGAAAGCTCATATCATAATTTTGACGAAATCCTTTTCTAGTAATAGCATCTTCCCAATCTAAATTATCAGGGTTTAATAGACTTGCACTTGGATTGATATTACCATCAATACCTACTATTTGATCGAAAGCTACATTGAATGGGTTGCTTTCTAACTCCTCAAAAATATTATTTGTAGCATATAAGTTTGCTGCAGTTACATCAGCAGGATCATCAACACCAGGTATTGCTTCACTGTTACGTAAAACTTCCCACATTATTTCATAATA
This sequence comes from uncultured Lutibacter sp., assembly GCF_947493565.1. Taxonomy (GTDB): domain Bacteria; phylum Bacteroidota; class Bacteroidia; order Flavobacteriales; family Flavobacteriaceae; genus Lutibacter; species Lutibacter aestuarii. The sequence continues at coordinate 96,231 of NZ_CANLRG010000002.1, forward strand.
TTGTTTTGCATCTAATCTATCATATTCAGGTATAGAGCGGTCAATTACACTAGCAGACATATTTAAAGAGAATTGTCCTTTTCTATTTTTACCTTTTTTTGTTGTAATCATTACAACCCCATTGGCAGCTTTATTTCCATATAACGCAGTTGATGAAGCATCTTTTAAAATTGTTAGACTTTCAATATCTGCTGGATTAATAGAGTTGATAGAGCCTGTAAAAGGAATACCATCAACAACGTATAAAGGAGAACTACTTGCAGAGAAAGAGCCGAAACCTCTGATGCGAATATCTTGACCCGAGCCAGGTTGACCACTTCCAAATGTAGCAGTAACTCCAGCTGAAGAACCTTCAATTGCAGTAGTTACATTTGACAGTGATATTTTACCAATATCATCGCTATTAATTTGGGTTGCAGACCCTGTGAAATCTCCTTTTTTTGATGTCCCATAAGCTGTAACAATAACTTCTTCTAATAAATTTGCATCCTCTTGCATTACAACATTTAAGATATTGCTATCACCTACAGTAACACTTTGTGTTTTCATACCAACATAAGAAAAAACCAAAACATCACCTTTATTAGCAGCTATTTGATACTTTCCATTAAAATCAGTTTGAGTTCCCTTGGTAGTTCCTTTAATGACAATTGTTACTCCTGGTAAAGGGCCGGTAGCGTCTGTCACCGTTCCAGAAACCATATTTTGAATAACTGTAGTAATTTTGGATTTAATAACCTCATCTGAAGATTTAGTACTATTAGTCCCTTCCTCATTGTTAACTATTATTTCTTCAATTAACTCACTTATTGAGGTGTTATTTTTTGGAAATAAAACTATTTGGTTTTTAACAAATCTGAAATCTATTTCTGTTTTCGCTAATAATTGAACCAAGACTTTACTTAAATTTTGATTTTTTACATTTAGAGAAACCTTTTTGGTTACATCAATTAAATTATTACTATAAAAGAAGTTAAATTCAGTTTTATTTTCAATTTCAGTAAAAAATGTTTTTAGTTCAGCATTTTTTAAATTAATTGTTATGTTTTGCCCATAAGCGTCTGCTGCAAACAACTTTGCCATGGTAACAAAAAATAAGATGGTGTAAATTTTCATAATCCTTAAGAATAGAATTTTTCTTGAAAAGACCTTAATTTCAGTTTTTTTCATAATTTTGAATGGTTTTTAATTGTTGATTTCATTTGCGTGATTTGATGATTATTAATTATTTAAGGAGAGTGTTGCCGCACTCTCTTTTTTTATTTCATTTTTAATATTATTTTCTCATTTTTTATTGAATATTTAATTGGAGATGATATACTTAACAAGTCTAAAACTTCTTTGATCTTTAAATTATCAAACGTTCCAGTATATTCATATTCTAACAAACTTTCAGAACTCACAACAAACTGAACTTGATATTTTCTTTCCAAATCTTTTATAACATCTTTTAGACTTGTTTTATTAAAAATTAATTTTCCCTCTCTCCAAGCTATCACATCAGAAGAGTTAACTTCTTCAATTTTCATTTTTTTCTCAGCCTTATTAAAAACAGCTTTTTGAGATGGCGTTAAAACTATAGGGGTATCTTTATCTTTAATTAATTCTACTTTTCCTGTGACTAATGTTGTTTCAATTTTACTATCTTTTTCATAAGATTTTACATTAAAACTAGTTCCTAAAACTCTTATTTTTAGTTCATTTGCATTTACTATAAAAGGTTTATTAACGTTTCTTTTTATATCAAAAAAAGCTTCTCCTATGAGTGTTACCTCTCTAATAGTATCTTTAAACTTTTTAGGATAAATTAATTTACTATCGATATTTAAAGAAATTATTGAGCCATCTGGTAATATAACTTCTTGTTCATTACTATTAGATGTAATTTCATTAAACAAATCTTTTTCTTCCTCTTTATCTTTAATTAATTCTTTAGAATTAACATAACTATTATTGTTTATTTCTTGATAGTTCCAAAATAAGAGTACACTTAAAAATAAAACTGCTACACCAACCGAACTGAACACATATCTTTTTTTATTTTTAATTTTTTTACTAAAATTTATATAATGAGATTCATTATTATTATTTTTAATTTCTTTAAGTGCCTGCCCTATATACTTAGCCTTTAGAAAATTAAATTTATTTTGATTACTTTCACTTTCTCTAATCCATTCCAATACTTTTTTCTTTTCTGAAAGTGTACTTTTTCCTTCTATATACTTTATAATATATTTTTCTTGCATTTTTAAGAGGTTATATACTTATATGACGTAACTATTCATACGTATCCCCTACAATATTTAAAAAAAAGATAAAATTTTATCGGTATTATTAAAAAAAAGATAAAAACTCTCGAAGATAAAGTCTCATATGCTTTATTGCCTTAGTAATATGATTTTCAACAGTTTTAGTAGATATATTAAGCTCTTTTGATATTTCTTTATGCTTTAAACCTTCAATTCTACTCATTACAAAAACATTTTTACATTTTTCAGGTAAAAATTCAATTCCATTCATAATTGCTTCTTCTAATTCTTTTTCAATAATAGAAGAAGCTAAATCATCTGCAATTGCTTTGTAATTTATTGAAGCCTCAATTTGTTGTGTATTATTTTCAATATTTAATGTTTGTTTCTTTTTTCTCAAATAATCCAAACAAGCATTTCTAGTAACTGTATAGATATATCCATTGATATTAGTTTGAATATTTTTTTGAGACCAAACTTTTAAAAATACATCTTGAATAATCTCTTCAGCATCTTCATTGCAAGAAATATAACTATTTGCAATAAATAACAATTTAGATCTATAAAGTTTAAATAATAACTGAAATGCATTTGCATCTCCCTCATTAATTAAATCTATAAACTCAGAATTATTGATATTTAAGTTATTATTCATTTACACATCTTTCATATCTGTAACTAATTTACAGAAAATTTATTAAAAATAATTTAACCTCTTTATTAGCCTCTATTAAAAAAGTGTTGATTATATTTATAATGTAACTTTTTTAAACAATTTACTTCCTATAAAAATTAAAATATTTGTTAAGTATAAATTTTAAAAACCATTTTTTTTAAATGTAATAATCATTTTTAAAATCTCTATTGTTAAAAAGTTATCAATTATAGAATACTATTGTAATGTTTTCGATTTATATGATAACTGACTTGAATAATTTGTTCTAAACTATATGTTTTGTTAATTGGCTTCTTTATTTTTTATGATGGCAAATTATAATGAATGATGATTTGAATCGTTCAAATTTAAAAACAGAACCTATAAGAAAAGATTTTACTAAGCTTTTATTTTATAAATTACACCTTTAGATCCTTCAAAATCAAAATCTCTATCATACATAAGTCCAATTTTTTCCAACACTTTAATGGAGGCTTTATTATCTTTCATTGCTCTACCAATAATTTCAGTTATTTTAAATTTATTTAGTCCAAAATTAACACAAGCTTTTGCGGATTCAGTTGCATATCCTTTATTCCAATGTTTTCTAAAAAATCTAAATCCAATATCATATTCATTAAGATTTTCTGTAAATTTAAGTCCACACCAACCTAAAAATTCTTTATTTTCTTTGTTGATTACTGCCCATCTTCCTATTCCATATTTTTTATATTGGTCATAATTTTCTAAGAATTTTTTAGATTCCTCAATATCTTTAAATGCTCCTTCTCCAGTATATTTCATAACTTCTTTATCAAGATTCAGTTGATAAAAAGATTTCGCATCATTTACATTCAATTCTCTTAATAAAAGTCTTTCAGTTTCTAATATTGGAAAAGGGTTGAATTTCATTTCAGTTTTTTAAAGTTTTTATTCTCTTTGCAAAATAATCATTGCTACTTATTTCATAGGCTTTAGTTGCATATTCTAAAGCTTTTTTACTGTCTTTTTGAGAAATATAATAATCTGCCATTGAATTATATACATTAGGACTTTTAGGATAATATTTTATTCCTAATTCAAAAAACATCTTTGCTTTTTGTAATTTTTTGTTTCTATGATTTCCAAATTTGAGTTCCATTTTGTGTCTATTCCATTTAAACACCATGTCAATACTACTATCAATCAACACTTTGTTAGTGTTCAAGTTTTTTATTTGAAACACCTCCATTGGAGGTTTCATTTGTTAGTAAATTTCTTTAAGCTCTTTTTTTTGTTTTCATATCAAATAAATCCTAGTTGTTGCACAACAGTTTTTCTATCAAATATTTGTGTATGTCCTCTTATTAAATGGTTTTTGAAATGATAAATGGTAAATCCTTTTGTTTTAATTGATTTATTAGTAGGTGGGTGATCTCCAATCATTCCAAGATTTGTGCCTGTTAAAATCCAAGTTATTGCTACATGATTTTCTTCTGAAATAGCAGATGTTATTTCAAAATTCATATCTGGAAATGAATCAAACGAAAATTTTAAACGTTCTTTAAATTCAGAATACGACAAGGTTTTTCCTTCCCAAGGATCAGCAGTATCAAGATGAATTGTATATTCTTTATCAATAAAATTGTTCAACTTTATCAATTTTTTTATTATTCCAAATTTCTTCCATAAATTTCCGAAGGAAAGCTTCTTTATTCATCACTGCTTTTTAGTTTTTAGATTTATTTAAATAACATCAAACTCAACAAATATACTATAGAAATAATAGAATTGTTTTGTTTTTGATTTACTTAATAGGTTTAAATCTAACTTCTTTTAAATAAATGTTAATACAAATGGAACTAAAAAAGGTACAATTACTGTCAAAACAACACCACTAAAAACAGCTATAATTGCCCATTCTTTCCCTGTACTTTCTGAAATAATAGGTAAACAGGTATCCATAGAAGTAGCCCCACCAGATACAATACCTCCCAGTTTACCAAAATATTTTACAAAAAAAGGTGTAGCTAAAAGCGTAATTATTTCTCTTGAAATATTAGACAATAAGGCGATAACCCCTAAAGTTTCTCCACTAATTTCTGTTATAAATATAGAAGATAAACTATAATATCCAAATCCAGCAGCTACAGCCATAGCTTCAATTATACTAATTTCAGAAATAAAAAATGATATTAATGCTGCTCCTAATAATGAACCTAAAATAACACAAAGCGGAACTAGTATAATTTTAATTTTTGTTTTACGAATGATACTAAGTGCGTTACTATCTGCCCCAATTCCTATACCTACAAAAAACATTAAGGCATATAATGAGTACTTGGAAAAATCATTTTCTATCAAAAAATCGGGTAAAAATTTATACATACCTAAAACCACACCCACTATAAACATTAAAAGTATAATAATACTATTTTTCATTTTTATTGATAAAGAATAATTTGTAAGTGATATATGCAAAAATTAGACTTCCTAACACCGCTCCAAAAGTGATTAAAAAAGCTTGTATGCCAATATTTGTCATATTAGAAATAATGGTTTTATTTAAACCAACTCCAATTCCTAAAAGAAATAATAACATATAAATAATTAGTGTTGTAATCTTGCTTGAACATAAAATAAATTGGGGTTTGTTTCTGAAAACATATCCAAGAATTAAACCTATGGTCATTAAAAATAATACTGGTGTCATATCTATTTAAGATGATTATAGAAGCGTTTTATAAAGAAGTGCTTTAGAAAAACAAATGTAATTTTTAAAATTAGTTTACTATTGGTTGAATTGTAAATGAGTAACTGTATTTTTGATTTGCTGAAATCGTATATTCTTGATGTGGTAGTCTTCCCCAAGAAGTATCACCGCCAACTCCCATTTGTAAAAAATCAATATTCCATTGAATGGTATTTCCAATTTTAATATCAGCACCATGCTTTTTAGTTACAGGAACTAACCCAGACGCTGATTTTAAAGCCTCGTCACTATTAAAATCAATTTCTTTCATATCAAAAGGCCAAACACTTACATTTAATAATTGTTCTTTGGATGAAACTTTTAGAGTCATATTTTCAGAAGCTAATTCCATCCATCTAATATCTGTTTTATTACCTGTTTCTTGTGGTCGCAGATAGCGATGGAATTGCGCTTCAATTTTTCCTGAATATACTCCAGTTTTAACACCTGTTTTTCTATCCCAATAACTTTCATTAGGTCCGTTACCATACCAAGATACCTCTGTAAAATTATTTGGAATTGTAAGGTACATTCCTATTCTTGGTATATTTGGCAGCTCTTTTTTATTTGGACTGAAAGCATAATCTACTTTTAAATTTCCATTATTTGCAATCAAATAATTTATAAAAACAGTAGCTTCATTATTTGGAAAGTTGTACTCAACCTTAAAAGAAACCCCATTTTTATTCTTTTGAGGTTTATTGATTAATTTTGAGGTGTAATTGTACGATGCATTTTGCCATACCTTTGCCCATTTGTCCATTCCATTTCCTAAATCATTGTCAGTTGGAGGTCTCCAAAAATTAGGACGGATAGGTTGATTAGTAATTTCATTTCCGTCAAATACCCAAGAAATAATTTCACCAGATGTAGCGTTTATTTTTAAATTAGTTTTATCATTTTTCAACTCAATTCCGTTTTCAGAAGCAATAATCTCCAATGTATTTTCTTTTGAACTTGAAACTGATTTTTTAATCACTTCATTCAGTTTAAATTGATCCCAAGCTATTTCAAAACCTACAGGTATTAATTTTGTAGCATCTTTTTGAAGTAAACTTATTTCTAAAATATACTCTTTATTAGCGTCGAAACTTTTAGGGAAATTTTGCAATATAAAGTTTCTTTTTTGTTGAGGTAGTACTGCTATATTTGCAAGGTTTCCTTTAAGAAAGGTTTTACCATCAGCCAATAGTTTCCAAGCTATATTTTTATCTGAAAAATCAACAAAAAAGTTTTTATTTTCAATTTCAATAATTCCGTTTCCTAAATAATTAAATTGAGCAGGTTCATATACTTTCTTAACTTCAGTTATATGAGGATGCGGATTTCTATATGGATCAACTAATCCGTTATTTAAAAAATTACCATCGGTTGGTAAATCTGGATGAAAATCGTGTCCATACGCTAAATATGGTTTTCCATTTTCATCTTTATATTCTAAACTTTGATCAACCCAATCCCAAATATATCCACCTTGTAAATTTGGATATTTTTCAATTATATTCCAATAATCTTGTAAATTCCCAACGGAATTCCCCATCGCATGTGCATATTCAATCATTATTGAAGGTTTTTCAGAATTTGATTTTCCATGAGCAATTAAATTTTCAGGTCGTGGGTACATGGGACAATATAAATCGGTATAATTTTTTTTCCCAGCAGGTTCATATTGAACTATTCTATTTTGGTCATTTTCTTTTAACCATTGATAGGTGGTCCTAAAAACCTGACCTTCACCTGCTTCATTTCCTAAAGACCATGAATAAATTGACACATGATTTCTATCTCTATAAAACATACGTTGAGTTCGCATCATATGAGCTGGTAACCAAGTTATTTCATCACCAATTTGAGTATTTTTATTTATTGCTAATGGATGGCTTTCAATATTCGCTTCATTAATTACATATAAACCGTATGTATCGCATAAATCTAACCAATAAGGATTATTTGGGTAATGTGAACAACGTACTGCATTAATGTTATTTTGTTTCATTAATTGTATGTCTTTTTCCATAGTTTCTTTAGCAACCACATGCCCTGTAAAAGGATCCGTTTCGTGTCGATTAACACCCTTAAAATAAATAGCTTTTCCGTTAATTAATACTTGGCTATTGATAATTTCCACACGCTTAAATCCAATGTTTTTTGTTATAAATTGGTTGTTTTTAGGATTTTCATTATCATTCAAGCTAATTTTTAATTGATACAGTTCTGGAAGTTCTGCAGACCATTTTTTTACAAACTCAACAATTTTTTCAGCTTTAAATTTAATAGAAGAGTGTGCGTTTATTTCAATTTTTTTCAAAGTTTTAAAAACTGAATGCTCCCCATCTATAATTTCAAGCGAAATGGTTCTAGTGCTTTTAGTATTTGAAGTATTTGAAATTGAAACAGTTCCTTTAAAAATACCATTTAAGTATAAATCATCAAGATTGGTGTTTGCATAGTAGTCAGAAATAAAAACTTTTGGTTGAGTATATAAATAAACATCTCGTTCAATACCACTCATCCTTAACATATCTTGACTTTCCAAATAACTTGCATCGCTCCATCTAAATAACTGTAGCGCAATAAGATTTTTACCTTCTTTTAAATAACTTGTAATATTGAATTCTGCAGGGGTTTTGCTACCTTGTGAATAACCTACGTAACTTCCATTTACATATACGTACATAGCCGATTTTACTCCTGCAAAATGCAGTATAACATCCTCAAATAAAAACTCTTCTTTAAGTACAATTTCTTTTCTATAAGTTCCTACGGGATTGTATTCTGTTGGAGCATTTGGCCATTTTGTTGTAAAGGGGTAACGTTCATCCAAATATATTGGGTAACCATAACCTGCAACCTCCCAATTTGAAGGCACTTTAATTATTCCCCACTGGTTATCATTAAATTCTATGTTTTGAAAAGTTGTAGGGCGTTTTTGGGGATTTTTTACCCAATTAAACTTCCAATCACCATTTAGATTTAAAAATCGGCGTGAATTTTCCTTTTCAATAATTTTAGAAGATTCTGTACCAAAAAAAGTAGCTCTTGGAGGTAATTTGTTTTCTTCAAATATTTGATGATTGAAATGATTTTTTTGTTCAGGTATATTGTTTAATTGCTCCTGTTTACAAGAAATAACCACAAAAGAAATAATTAAAACTAGTAATTTAATTTTCATTGATTTGTATAATTTATAAAAATTGCTTTTAGCTTGCTCAGTTGAAGATAAATTGTAGTAATTCATTGTTATTAATCTGTTAAAAGCATAATAATGTGAGCAGCACTCCAGCTAAAATTTTGAGCATTTAGGCCTTCTCCTGTAATTGGATGATAATTTTCTCTAATCGATTTTCCCTTCCCTAAAATTCCTTCAGCTCCTTCTAATATTTTAACTGTTGCTAAATCTGCTTCAGTGTTAAAATTATAATTTCTCAAGCCTTTAACACCAAAATAAGCTTGATCTAACCAATTTGGACCTCTCCAATACCCTTTTAAAGGATTGAATTTTGGATGATCTGCACTCATAGTTTGGAATGGTACTTTTGTGAAAAACTTTTTAGGATCCATTATAAGGTTTTTAACTGTTTCTGCTTGTTTTTTGGAAACCACATTAGCCCAAAGCGGTATCCAACCTTCACTCCCTTCACCTTTAATAAATTTGTTTCCTTCTAAATTGGTATCGTAAAACCATCCGTCTTTGGTATCATAAAATTGATTTTGAATGCGAGTTTTTAAAATTTCAGCTTCATTTTTATAAACTTCCACATCTTCATTTTTTTGAATTGCTTCTGCTAGTTGTGCTAAGTACAATTTTTCTGCATATAGATATGCGTTTAAATCTACACTTTCTTGATTTAAAGAATAAGCCCCTTCTTCATTTTTTAAAATGATTGAATCATCAAATCTAATGGCATTATCCATTCCGCTTTCCCATTTTGCAGCAATTAAAGTTCCATCAGTTGAACCGTATTCACACAAGCCATCTTTATCGTGATCTCGTTTATTATACCACCAATAATGATATTTTTTTAATTTTGGGTATAGCTCTTTAACAAACTTAAGATTGTTGTCTTTTTCAAAAATTTTGACAACTGCCCATGCAGAAAGAGGTGGTTTGGTATCTCTATAATTATGAGGTTCAATATTGGTGTCTCTATATATACAATCAACTACAAAACCATCTTCACTTTGAAAATCAAACATAGCTCTAATTTGATTTTTAGCCAATTCAATATTGAAATAAGACAGGCCTACTGCGTGTTTCCACGAATCCCAAGACCAAAAACCATTAAACCATTTGTAATGATAGCTTGGAAACAAGCCTTCAAATTTGAGTTCTCCAGCTGGGATACGCCAATTATTTTGTAATGTTAAAATTGATTTAGCTAACGCCTCTGAATATTTTTTTGCAATAAATTGTTTTTTCTGATTAGAAATTAAGTGAGCTAATTGCTCCTCTTTTTCTAATTTTCGGGCTTTTAAAACAAGCTCAAAATTACTTTTAAGGACTTCCTTTTTTTCTTGCTCCCATGAATATTCTGGAAATATGAAGGTTTGTGAAACTATAAGTTCTTTTAATTCATTAGGCTTTAACTCCAAGGTTGTAGGAACAGTTGTATAGGTTGTTTTTGAACTCGATATTACAGTTTCATTTGGAAACAATAAATAACCAGTTGCTGTACTTTTAGACGAGGTTATTTTTAATCTATTTTTAGTTGATGACAGTGTTAAATTTTTAGTTAACAACCCTTGATTTCCCCACTGATATTCAATTTTTATGTTGCTATTACTTTTATTAGTAATGGTTGATCTAATTATGGCAGTATGTCCAGAACTAAAAACTAATTCTTGTTTTAATTCAATATTTTTACTTTTAAAAGTTTGCTCTAAATGGCTATTAAAGCTATTGGTTTCTATAGCCTTCCATTCAACATTTTTTAATTGTAACTTTGCAAGAGAAGGGCTACTCCAAATTCCATTTTGTTGAGTCATTAAAAAAGGACCGGAAAAACCGCCATAACTTGAAATTGAATTTGGAAAACCATAAGCAAACCAAGCTCCCTGATCTGAAAACATTAAACCCGATTTATCTATAGAATCTTTTGGAGTGATTCTATAATCAAGAATATTTTTACTATAATTAAGATAATCAACTTTCTTATCAATTTTTAGCGGCTCTTTTGATTTATTACAACTAAAATTGATAACCAAAATTAAAATAACTATATGCTTAACTACTTTATTTAAATACATTTTTTCAATTCATTTATTTTCTAAAAATACAATTGCAACAAATTTCGATTATTTTTCTTTATTTATTCAAAAAAGACCTTTACTTAACCTTTCATTTCATCGTTTTAAAAACATATCAATCTATAATATCTATATTTGTAACTTGATGAGATTTTTGGAAGTTTTTATATTTATTTCACCTTTATTTAATACTTTATCAATCATTAGCTTATGAAAATATTGATTAAAATTATTTTTTTCTTCCTTGTATTTATTTGTTTTCCGGTGTATTCTCAAACTAATATTTGGGATGAAAACCCAAGCGAATCTAAAAAAGAGTTAGATAGTTTATTAACTATTTTACCTTACTCAACAGGAAAAGATAAAATACCTTTATTAAATAGAGTTGCGGAAATTTATTGGCCTATAAATCCAAATAAAACTATAGAATATGCAAATGAAGCCTTAAACTTATCCCAAAAATTTAATGATAAAAGCCAAGAAGGGTTAGCACTTATTAATCTTTGTCAAGGTTATTTGTTTAATGATTTTTACAACAAAGCTTTAGAATTAGGGCTAAAATCTTTAGAAATTAGAAAGAAAATTGGCAATGATTACGACTTAGCTTTTACATTACGCACCCTAGGATGGTTGTATTATGATATTGCGTATTTTGATAAAGCTTTAGAATACCATATAGAAACCTTAAAACTACACGAAAAAATAGGTGACAAACAACGAATAGCGTATAGCTATAATAGTATTGGCTTAATTCATGAAAGAAAAGGAAATTGCAATTTGGCATTATCTTTTTTCAAAAAGTCTTTAGCACTAAAAAAAGAGTTTAAAAATAAAGATAGAATTGCCGAAACTATGAAAAATATGGGCATTTGCTATCGAAAAATTCATGAACTTGATTCTGCTAAAACATTTTTAGAATCTTCTTTAGAAATCACCAATCAAATTAAAGACGATCATAATAAAGTTGATATTTTAAATGAACTTTCAATAGTATATCTAATGCTTAAAAATTATGATAAATGCTATTCATTATTAAAAGAATCTAGACTAATTATGAACGGTTTAATGGATACTAAAGAATGGATAGTTGAAAATGATAGAATTATGTCTGATTACTATTTAGCAATTGGAGATTACAAAAATGCACTTAACAAATATAAAACATATGATTTAGGAAAGTCTGAAATTTTTTCAAGTAATAAAAGTGAAAAATTGGCAGAAATGAGAATTCTTTATGAAGCAGAGCGAAGAAAATCAGAAATTAAATTACTAGAACAACAAAGAAACCTAGAGGCGCAAAAAAGAAAATCGTTACTTGTAGGCTCTATATTATTAGTCATTATAGGAATTCTTATCATTGTTTCACTTTGGAATAATATAAAAAAGAAAAAAGCTATTTATTTACAAAGTGAAAGACTTTCAAAAGAAAAATTAAAAACACAATCACTTCTTCAAGAAAACCTTGAGCACAAGTTAGAATTTCGTATGAAAGAATTGACAAATTTAGCGTTGTTTATATCTCAAAGAACATCAATATATGGAGATTTGACCAAATCTTTTAAAAGTTTAAATTTTACAGATATAAATCAAATAAAAAAAGATATTAATGCACTTATAAAAGAATATGCATTTAAGCTAAATATTAATGAAGATTTACAAAAATTCCACACAAACGTAGAAACTTTACAAAGTGATTTTTTATTCAAAATTAAAGAGAAATATCCACACCTAACTAATAAAGATGTACAACTAGCAGTACAAGTTAAACTTAAACTTAGTTCTAAAGAAATATCTAATATTAATAACATTTCTCTAAATTCTGTAGAAATTAGTAGACACCGATTGAGAAAAAAATTAAACTTAGATAAAAAAGAAAACTTAATTAATTTTCTAGAAAATATTTAGTTTCTCACCACATTAAACTCGTATAACTTTATCTCATATAAAAGTTTCTTCTTTTTATTTTAATCTTTTATATGAGATATAATTCTGATATTTCAATAATAACATTACTCTTTTTTTACTTCATATTAAAAATACTTTAAAAAAAGTATTTAGACCTATTGTAAAGGTCAAGTAAAGTCCATTTTTAACTTTTTTTGGGAAAATAATTCAATATTTGAAATGACAAAACTCATACAAAATTTAAAGTATGTACAAATTCTAATAATTAACTTTTTTAATATGAAAAAACAATCAACAAATCAAAACCAGTCTTTTAACAGTCTGTTTTTATTGCTTTTTATGTTAGTAACGTTTGGGTTTACTTCCAATTCTTTTTCTCAAAGCATTAGAGTAAATGGAACGATAACTGACACTGCAGGAGTCCCATTTCCTGGGGCAACAGTTACTATTAAAAGTAATCAATCTATTGGTGTACAATCTGACTTTGAAGGAAACTATTCAATTGAAGTTCCTAATAAAGAAACAGTATTGGTTTACAGTTATTTAGGATATATTACGCAAGAAATTACCGTAGGAAACCAAACAACAATAAATGTTTCTTTATTAGAAGGTGCAGAAAATTTAGATGAAGTAATAGTTATTGGTTATGGAACTCAAAAAAAGAGTGATGTAACTGGAGCTATTGGTCAGGTTAAAGGAGATGATTTAACTCAAGTTGTAACTACAGAACCTATGGATGCTTTACAAGGTAAAGTAGCTGGTGTTAGTGTTACTTCATCTTCAGGTAGTCCAGGTTCAGCTGCTGAAATTATGATTAGAGGGGTGGGTAGTTTTGGAAACAATCAACCATTATATATTGTTGATGGCGTTCAATCTGACTCCTATTTTTTAGATGCCAATAATATTGCATCAATTGAAGTTTTAAAAGATGCTGCATCTGGTGCAATTTATGGTACAAGAGCAGCTAATGGAGTTATTATTATTACTACTAAAAAAGGAAAAATAGGAAAGCCTTCAGTTAATATAGAAACTTCATATAGCATGAATTCTGCAAGAAATAAAATGAACGTTTTAGATGCTGATGGTTATGTAAGTGTACATAAACAAATGTTTGAAAATGCTGGGGTTAGTTTACCAACGTATGTTCAAAATCCTCCTTCTGTCAATACTAATTGGGTTGATGAAACACATCAAAATGGAAATCTTTATTTGTTAAATGCGAGATTAAGTGGAGCTTCAGACTTTATAAATTATAGTGTAAGCGGAAATTATGCAAACGAAGAGGGTTTATTAATTGGCTCAGGGTTTTCAAAAAAAGGAATAAATGCTAATATTGGAATTACAAAAGAAAAATTAAAAGTTACAACAAAGCTTAATTATAGTGAAACAACTACCGATCCTTATAAGTTTTCTTTAAGAGAAACATATATGATCTCTCCATTAATTCCAATATATGATGAAACAAAACAATCTGGTTATGGTTATAGAGATGGAGACATTCCCGATCATAGAAACCCAATTGGAGAAAATGATTTCCTTCGACAAAATCATACAAATTTGAAATACTTTTCTGGTAATGTGAATGTTGGATACGAAATTATTGACGGTTTAAATATAAATGCAAACTTATCAATGTCTAATTTAAATAATTATACCTTTAATTTTCATGAACCATTTAGAGTAAGAGATGTCCAAGATACTGAATCTAGAGAATATTCATATGTTTCTGAATATATAAGTGAATTTCGTAGAATTAATCAAGAATATACCGCTAATTATAATTTTGAGGTAAAAAAGAACATCTTTGATGTGTTAATTGGTTATCAAAGAATTTCTGAGCCTTTTAAAGAAACATTTACTCAAGGTGAAGGTTATAAATTTGATGATGATGGAAATAAAATTCCTGCAATTATTTTAGACCCTAGCTTTAATACACTTAATGCTTTTAGTGATGGAACTTATACAGCAAGTGGTACAAATGCAGAATATGCCTTAGTTTCATATTTTGGGAGAATCAATTATTCTTTTGATAATAAATATTTAGTTCAAGCTAGCATTCGTAGAGATGGTAGTTCAAAATTTGGACAAAATAATAAATATGGCGTTTTTCCTTCATTTGCTATGGGATGGAAAATCACAGAAGAAAACTTTATGAAAAACCAAGATTTTGTTGACTTTTTAAAATTAAGATTAAGTTGGGGACAGGCAGGTAATGATAGTGCTTTAGGTTATTATGATTATGTTGCTTTAATAAGTCAAGGAAAAAGTCAAGATGACGGTGGTTATGTATTTGGAATGCCTCAAACCTCTTTTTTAGGAAGTATTGCTAGAGATTTACAAAATGATGATTTACAGTGGGAAACAAATACTTCATCAAACTTTGGACTTGATTTTGCTTTTTTAGAAAATAAATTTAAAGGATCAATGAACTACTATAATAGTAAAACAGCTGATTTATTAATTACTAAAATTGTGTCACCATCAGCTGGAATTAATAGCCCAGTGATCAATGTTGGTGAGTTTGTAAATAATGGATTTGAATTTGAGTTAGGATATTACAATAACTACAATGAGTTTAACTATAGTGTCTTTGCAACTTTAACCACAATACATAGTGAAGTAACTAAATTGAGCAGTGATGATCAAGTATTATATGGTGTAGGTTTAAAATATGGCTCCGACCATTTTGTAAACCAAACAAAAGTTGGTTACGAACCAGGCGCATTTTTTATGCCAACTTCCTTAGGAATTTTTCAAAATCAAGCAGAAATTGATGCACATAGTTTAAATGGAAATTTAATTCAACCTGATGCTGCTCCAGGTGATCTTAAATTTGAAGATATTAATAATGATGGTGTTATAAATGATGATGACGCTGTTTATCAAGGAACTGCAATACCAAAATTTGAGTATAGTTTAAATTTAACTGCCGACTATAAAGGTTTTGATTTTACCGTCTTTTTACAAGGTGTGGGTGGAAATAAAATTTATAACGGAAATAGTTTTGAATTGTTAGGAATGGACAGTGGAAGAAACTTTAGAACCGAAACATTAAATGCCTGGACACCAACAAACACAAACACAAATATTCCAAGAGCAGTTTTAGGTGATCCCAATTTAAATACTCGAGCTTCAACACGCTTTTTAGAAAATGGCTCATATTTAAGATTTAAAACGTTACAAGTGGGTTATTCTTTGAATTCAAAAGTATTAGAAAATTCTTTTATAAATAAATTAAGAGTATATGCAACAGGTCAAAATCTAATTACAATAACAGATTATAAAGGCCTAGACCCAGAAATAGGAGGCAGTATTTTGTCAAGAGGAATTGATAGATCTCTTTATCCAAAATATAAGTCTGTAATTTTTGGATTGCAACTTCAATTTTAACCTAAAAAATTAATCACATGAAAAATATATATAGAATCGCTATAATTCCATTTTTATTAATAGCCTTCTCATCTTGTAATGATGATGAGTTTTTAAATCAATCGCCTCCTGATAAGCTTACATCTTCAAGTTTCTGGAGAAATGTTGAAGATGCAGAATCAGGTTTAACCGCAGCATATTCAGAATTAGAATCAAGAAGTAACTTTTGGGATGGATGGCAAGAAGGTAGACCTGTAGTCGAATATTTTAGATCTGATTATGCTTTACCAGGACCTGATGCTACAAATTATGGACACTGGATGTCTATGTTTAATTTTACTTATACAAACGGGCATACCTTTATTGATGTGTTATGGAAAACCAATTACAAAGGTTTAAACTTTGCCAACCAAGTAATTACTAAAGTTAATAAAATGACCTCCGAACAAATTTCCGACGCCGATAAAAAACAAATCATTGGTGAAGCTACTTTCTTAAGAGGATATTACCATTTTAAGTTACTTACACTATTCAATCAAATAATTATTAGAGACGAATTAATTTCACAAGAAACTTTAGACAAACCATTATCTACAAGACCTGAGGCTTGGAATATGATTATTACAGATTTTACAGCAGCATCAACAATGCTGTCGGAAACAAATGAAGTAGATAAATTAGGTAGAGCTACCAAAGGCGCAGCTTTAGCCTACTTAGGAAAAGCATATTTACATAAAGCCGGAGATGCTTCATCATCAGAAAGTACTGATTTTGAAAATGCTGCAAACGCTCTTAAACAATTAGTAGTTGATAAAGTAGGTAATTACTCTTTAGAACCTAACTTTTTAAGTCTTTTTAATGGCGAAAATGAAAATAATAACGAATCTATTTTTGAATTGCAATTTAAAAGTGGAGATGCGTCTTCTTGGAATGCAACAAGACTTCATGCATTTGTAGGTGATTGGTGTATTGGAGGCTGGGGAGGTATAGAAGCTACAATGTCCTTAGTAAATGAGATGAAAAAAGAAGGCATGATAGCTACAAATGGATTGTATGATAATAGACTTTATGGTTCAGTTTATTTTAAAGACTCCTTTTATAATGATACGAATACCAATGAAATGCAAGGAAGTACTTGGGATCTATTAATAAATGATACTTACGGATCTCCTAATGCAAAAGATCAAACTGCATACTTTAGAAAATGGTTGCCAAATTATGTTTGGAATAATTCTTATGTTGGAGTTAATGTTGTATTAATGCGCTATGCAGATGTTTTATTAATGTATGCTGAAGCACTTAATGAAATAGGTAATACAGCAAATGCTATTACATATATAAATGAAGTTAGAGAAACTCATGGTCTAATGCCAGCCTTAACAATAAGCTCACAAAGTGAAGTTAAAGAACAAATTATTCACGAAAGAACAATGGAATTAACACTTGAATCTACTCGATTTTTTGACTTAAGAAGATGGGGGATGTTAGACCAAGCAATGCAAGCTGCAGGAAGAAATAGTTTCAATAGTACTGAACATGCATATTTACCTGTACCACTAGTTGAAGTTCAATCAAATTCTAAAATCAATTAAACCTTTAGAGTGCAAATTTAATTGTATCCATTAATTGAAAAGACCCCAGTCAGTTGGGGTCTTTTCAATTAAGAAAAATATTTCAGCAATTTAATTTTATAAGTTCAAGAATATCTTAATTTTTTTGATAACAATACGGTAACAAAAATTAGAAAAAAAGCATTAAAAAAGGAAAACAAAATAAGGTTAATTTTATAGATATACTGAATATCAACTACTTAACACTTTATTTGTTTTCCTTTTTTTATTATAGTACCTCGAGTGGGAATCGAACCCACACTCCCGAAAGAACTGGATTTTGAATCCAGCGCGTCTACCAATTCCGCCATCGAGGCTATTCAAATTGGTGTGCAAATTTAAAAAAAAATTCCATCTAAAACATAAAAACTTATCGAAGTTCTATAATTACTGCTCAAATAATTTTAAATTTGCACGCAACAAACAACAACACAATACAAACTTATTAAATAACACAACTAAAAATGGGAAGCTCACAATTAGAACCTAAAATTTTTGCCTGTTCACAAAGTAAAGAATTAGCTGAAAAAATAGCCAAAAGCTATGGTGTAAAACTTGGAAACGTAGTAGTTTCACGCTTTAGCGATGGTGAATTTCAGCCTGCTTTTGTAGAATCAGTTAGAGGAAGAAGAGTTTTTATAATAGGTTCAACATTTCCAACAGCTGATAATTTAATGGAAATGTTACTAATGTTAGATGCTGCTAAAAGAGCATCCGCTAGACATATTACAGCTGTTATTCCTTATTTTGGATGGGCACGACAAGATAGAAAAGACCAACCTCGAGTGGCTATTGGGGCTAAATTGGTAGCTAATTTAATTCAAACTGCTGGAGCTACAAGAATAATGACAATGGATTTACATGCAGATCAAATACAAGGGTTTTTTGAAAAACCTGTTGATCATTTATTTGCTTCAACCATTTTTCTTCCTCATGTTAAAAAATTAAATTTAGAAAACATAACCATTGCATCACCTGATATGGGTGGTTCAAAAAGAGCTTATGCTTATTCAAAATACCTAGAAAGTGAGGTTGTAATATGCTACAAACAACGTTTAAAAGCTAATGTTATTAGTACAATGGAATTAATTGGTGATGTAAAAGATCGCCATGTAATATTAGTTGATGATATGATTGATACTGGAGGTACTTTAACCAAAGCTGCAGATTTAATGATGGAAAAAGGAGCACTTAGTGTAAGAGCAATATGTACACATCCTATACTTTCTGGTAACGCTTACGAACATATTGAAAAGTCTAAATTACTAGAACTTATTGTTTCTGATACAATTCCGTTAAAAAAGCAGAGTTCTAAAATAAAAGTTGTATCTTGCGCCCCTTTATTCGCAGATGTGATGCATAAAGTCCAAGACAATACATCCATAAGCGGACAATTTTTAATGTAAATAATTAATAAATAAATATAAATGAAATCAATTACAATCACAGGATCTAAAAGAGAAAGCGTGGGTAAAGTTGCAACTAAAGCCTTACGTAATGCTGGAAAGGTACCTTGCGTGTTATACGGAGGGGATAAACCACTACACTTTTCAGCGGATGAAATTTCATTCAAGAATTTAGTGTACACTCCAAATGTATACACTGCAACGATTGAATTAGAAGGTGTTACCTACAATGCTATTTTACAAGACATTCAATTTCACCCAGTAACAGACAAAATTTTACATGTTGATTTTTACCAATTATTTGATGATAAATTGGTAACTATGAATATTCCTGTAAGATTAGTTGGAGTATCTCCAGGTGTTATTAATGGTGGTTCTTTACGTTTTGCAATGCGTAAATTAAGTGTTAGAGCATTGCCTGCAGATTTACCAGACTTTATTAACGCTGATATTTCTAAATTAAAAATTGGAAGCAAATTAACAGTTGCTGAATTAGCACAAGACAATTTATCAATTCTACATCCTGAAAGCAGTGTTGTAGTTCAAGTTAGAACTTCTCGTAGTGCTGTTTCCACAAATGATGAGGAAGATGAAGAAGGTGAAGAAACTGCAACTGAAGAAGCTACAGAATAACATTCTTACTTTTAAATTAACAAAAGCGTTGCAATTAATTGCAACGCTTTTTTCTTTTTATTCAAACCACTTCTTTTTTTAGTACTTTTGCACCATGTACTTTAAACGTGTAATACAATTATTATTCGGTTCAATAAAAGACGAATCAACTATTAATGATATGAAAAAATTTCTAATTGTTGGCCTAGGAAATATTGGAGAAAAATATGATGAAACTCGTCATAATATTGGGTTTAAAATTTTAGACAAGTTAGCTTTAAATGAATCCATAAATTTTGAAAGTGAAAAATTGGGAGCTATCGCAAAATTTAGATTTAAAGGAAGAACATTTATATTATTAAAACCTTCAACCTATATGAATTTAAGTGGAAAAGCTGTAAAATACTGGCTTACCAAAGAAAAAATTCCTTTAGAAAATTTATTGGTAATTTGTGACGACTTAAATTTAACTTTTGGAGCTATTAGATTAAAAGGTAAAGGAAGCGATGGAGGTCATAATGGTTTAAAAGATATTCAAAACACATTACAAACCCAACAATATCCTCGATTTAGATTTGGTGTTGGAGCTGAGTTCTCTAAAGGACGACAAATTGATTATGTTATGGGAAATTGGAATGAAAATGAAGTTAAAGAACTTCCTGAACGTTTAGAAAAGTCTTGTGAGCTAATCAAATCTTTTGGTACAGCAGGCTTAAACAATACAATGAATACTTTTAATGGAAAATAATTAAGCTATTAAGTTTTAACTTTGATCATTTGCATACCACTCAGCATGTGAACTTCCTGTTTCTTGTAATTTTAAAGAATGAAGTTTGATATTATTTGGCAACCTATTTTTAATTTTTTTGGCAAAATCAACTAGCATCATTTCGCTCGTTGGTTGATAATCCACTAAAATAACATTATGCCCTCTTTTTTCTAATTCATTGGCTAGTTCAATGTGAGGAGTATTTTTATTAAATACCGTAGCATGATCAAATTTATCGACAATTTCAGAAGCAACAATTTTTTTTAAATCTCCAAAATCTATAACCATTCCGTACTTAACATTTGATGTATCATTAATTGGGATTCCAATTACCGTGACAGATAATTTATAACTATGTCCGTGCACATTTTTACATTTACCATCATATCCGTATAGTGCATGACCCGTTTCAAAATCAAATTGTTTAGTTATTCTAATTTTATTATTCATTGCTTTTCAGCTTTAAAAATTCATTTATTAATCATCCAAATCTTTTCTATTTTTAGCTTTATAATATATAAAATATGCTAAAGCTGCAAGTAATACAAAAGGTAGATATGTTCCTATTACAACACCTATTTCATAGCTACTATCTGGTGCATTTTTCATTTTTTCTTCAATGTCAACTTGTTGAACCAAAAGAAGTATCATTGATAATTTCATTGTTTTTTAAATTTTTGAAGTGCTGTTTTAGTAAATTCAGATAGTACTAAAGCACCACTAGTTTTAGCTCTTTCTTCTAGTAAATGACCCCAATTTTCTGTTCCTTCCCATAACACTTTTTTCATTTCATACAATGCTTTTGGGTTGTAACTAGTAAGCTTTAATGATAAATTTTGAACTTCAGCATCTAATTCATTAATAGATTCAAAAACTTTTGCAAATAACCCTTTTTCTTTTGCCCAATAGGCATTTTTCCAACTTGTAGCATCCAAAGTTAACTCACTTAAAGCAGCTATTCCAATTTTGCGTTCTACTATTGGAGCAATTACAAATGGTCCAATACCAATGGTAAGTTCAGATAGTTTAATAGAGGCTTGTTCTGTTGCAAAGCAGTAATCACAAGCAGCAGCTAAACCAACACCTCCACCTACAGCTTTTCCTTGTACACGACCTATAATTAATTTTGAGCATGTACGCATTGCGTTTATTACATTGGCAAAGCCCATAAAAAAATGTTTTCCTTCTTCGTTGTTTTTAATAGCTATTAGTTCATCAAAAGAGGCACCTGCACAAAAAGTTTTTTCCTTCTCGCTTTTTAAAACAATTACTCGAACATCATCATTTAAACTTAATTCATTAAATGTAGTTGCTAACCTTTTTAACAATTCACTTGGAAAAGAATTACTAGCAGGGTGATAAAACTCAACCGTTGCTATATTATTTTGAATATGCGTATATAAACTTCCGTTATTCATAGTGTTCAAAGTTACGTGTTTTTATGCAAATATTTTCGTCTAAATATTACTACCAACACACCTGATCGAATTAACATCCATACAGTAAATGCGATCCAAACAGCATAGAGCTTTAAATTGAAATAATCTCCTATTAAAAGAACAGGCGTAAATCCTAAAAAAGTTGCTCCTAATAATAAATTTCTTAAAATAGTTGCTTCTGCTAAACCCTTAAAAATACCATCAAAAACAAATGCCACAGCATTTATTGGCTGCATTATTAATACTATCCAAAAAATACTATAAAAAGAAGTTAATACTTCCATTTCTTGAGAAAAAAGTTCTCCAATTTGAATGTATAAAATACTACAGACAAAAGCTAGCGATATAGCTATTGTAATGGAATATTTACTTAATTTAATACTTAACCTCCAAAGTTTTTTGTAATTTTTTTCTCCTAATAATTTCCCTGAAACTATATTTCCTACACTCGCGTACCCATCAATAAAAAAAGCAAAAAACAACCAAATTTGAAATGCAATGGTCTGTGCTGCAATGTAATTATCTCCATATTTGGTTGCATATGAATTTGCTAAATACAATGCAACATTTAATGCAGCAGCTCTTATTGCTAAATTTAAACTTATAGCAAGTAAATTTTTAATTTCTTTATTAAATGGAAATTGAATTTTTAGTTTAAATGGCGTTTTTTTAAGTAATAAAATCAACGCTAAAATTACCATTACTCCTTGCGAAATTACACTTGCCCAAGCTGCCCCTGCTATATGCATTGGATTTATAAAACCTTCAATTCCATACACCAATACAATGTCTAAAACAATATTTAATGCAGCCCCAATGATACTAATTACCATTGGCCAAAAAGTATTTTGCAACCCTCTGAAAACTCCAAATACTGAAAATATAAATAACGTTAAAGGGAAACCAACAGCCCTAATTTTAAAGTATTCAACAGAATAACTTAAAATAAGACCTTCTGCATTGTATAATTGAAAAATTTGATTTACAAATAACAGAGATACTAAATAAATAACTACACTAACAATAATATTAATACCAATTATTTGAGCTGGTAAAGTTTCAATTTCATGAAGTTTTTTAGCTCCCAAATATTTTGCTACCGTTGCCGAAATGGCTGAACGTGTTTGTGCTAAAATCCAAACTAATGCTGAAATAAAAGACCCTGCAATACCAACTGCAGCTAGCGCTTCTGTTGGATGTTGCTGAATATTACCAACAATGGCCGTATCGGTTATAGAAAGTAAAGGTTCTGCAATACCTGAAATAATGGCCGGTATTGCTAATTTATTTATAGCTTTAAATGATATTGTGGTTTTTTTATTCATTTAAAATTAGTTCGAAACAATAAAATGGGTAACTACTTTGATTTGGGAAATAAATTTCTTCTAACTGAGCGTAATTACGTTTTTTATAAAATTTTAAATTTCGATTATTTTGACTAAAAGTATCTAACCTAACAGAGTTATATTTATTCTTTATGGCATAAGATTCAGCAAAATCCATTAACTTTTGAGCAAATCCTCTTCCTTGAAATTTAGGGTGTACTGCCAAGCGATGAACATATAAATTATTTCCATTTTTTGTTTTCCACTGCACATTTTTATATTCTTTATCTTCAATTTCGGTTAGTACAATTAAACCCACAATCAAGTTATTCTCTTCTAGCTTCCAAATTTGTTGTAAATCAATATCTTTTTGCAAAATCTCTTTTGAAGGATATGTTTCATTCCATTGAAAAACACCATTTTTAATTAAATGTTGTGCGCAACTCCTTATAACCTGATACAGTTGATCTAAATCTTTCTCAATTGCTTTTTCTACTTTCATGTTTATTCTGAAATGTGCTGTAAAATTAAGGGTTAAATACTTATATTTGTGTAACAAAACTATTTTAAATTGAAAACAATTTTAGTACCTCTTAATCCTTTAGAAAAAGGATATACTATTTTACAATATGCTTTTGATTTTGCTACATACTTTTCAGCAAAAATAGTGATTTTAAAAACATTTGAGATCTCAACCGTTACAGGTCCTACACCAGCAATAGATAAAGCTCTAAAAGAAAATTGCTTAAAAGAATTAAAAGAAGTTTTAAGTGAAATAACCTCTAAAAATAATTCTTTTGAAATACGTTTAGTCAAAGGAAATTTGGTGGAAAATTGTGCGGAATATTTACAAGAAAATGATGTTGATTTAATTATTTCAAGACCAAAAAGATCGGAAAAAAGTCCTCATTTATTTATAGGAAATACTACGGGGAAAATGATTAAAACCATAGATTGTCCTTTATTATTAATCCCTAAATCCTTTAAATTTCAACCCTACCAAAAAATTTTAATGGCCATAAAATCGGGAATAATTAAAAAAGAAAATGTATTTACTTCTTTAAAAGATATTATTACAACATTTAATGCTCAATTAAATTTACTACAGGTAAAAACTCCCAAACTAAAAGAAAGTGATTTAATTATTAATGAAGAATTGTTACAATTAAAATCGTCTCTAGTTTATACAGAAAACGAAACAATTTATCATGGAGTTTTAGAATATTTACATGATGTTAAACCTGATTTAATTTGTGTGATTAGAAGAAAAAGAGGGTTCTTTTCTAAACTTTGGGAACAAAATACAGTTAAAAAAACGGATTTTGAAAGCAAAGTTCCTTTATTAATTTTAAAAGGAGCTTTATAAAATAAAATCAATACTTAATTCAACTACTTTTTTTAAGTGATTTGGCATTTCGTTATTTAGCCAAGGTTGCGTACATCCCAATGTGTGTTCCATTTTTTCAATCATCGCAAGTTTACTATTTGAATTCCATTTATGTAAATTTTTAGCTTCGTTAGGTACAACTACTTCATCTTTTTCTCCTTGAATAATCAAATGAGGAATATTCAACTTAGACGCCGATTTTTTTATAGTTAACCGCTCTTCATTCTCTTTAAAATTTTCATAAAATTGAAATAAATGAGGCATCTTTTGTTTAGTTCTAGAGTTTTGAATATATGAAACCCCTGCTTCTTCCCACTGTTTTAAAGCATCTCCTGTAGGGAATCTTGCTCCAAAATCGGAAACAGCTGCCCAAGTAATTAGCTTTGTTATTTTTTTATTTTCTGAAGCCTTAATTGTTACTATTCCTCCTCCTCTTGAATGACCTATTAAAGTGATATTTGAAAAATCTATTTCATTTTTAAAGTCATCATTTTCAAGTACCCAATTAATAACATCTTCTAAATCATCAAGCTCTATCGAAAAGTTATTTTCACCAAAAGCTTCTAAATCTGGGAAGTCAATTGGATTTTCTAATGTTCCTCCATTATGAGAAAAATTGAACTTTACAAAAAATAGATTCTTTTTAACAAACTCTTTTGTGGCTATATTCCATGCACCCCAATCTTTATACCCCTTATACCCATGACAAAAAATAACAATTGGTTTCTTCTCATTTGTTTTATTAAAAAAAACATCGGTTACTATTGGTTTTTTATGCTTTGAACTTTTTACAATGGTATTTTTTATTGACTTCATTAAGTAAATTTTTTAAAATGGTAAATTTTTATTTTCTGTAAAAGGAATTTCTGGGTTTAAAATTTCAATAAAAAGTTGATTCACTTCAACCATAAACTCATTTATTCGCTCTAAAGTTACCTCATAATCTTTTCCTCTAGAATTTTCAGAAAAATTCATTTTTAAAAATCCTGAATTCAAATTTTTGAAAGAAATGATACCGCTTTGTAAATTTATATTTTTATTAGTAAGATTTTTAGAATACATATAACTATACAACATTACTTGTAGCGCTTTAGTGTATTTATAATCTTCGGCAATGACACTAAAATTAGTTAATTTTAAATTTTTAGCTTCTACTTTTCCCGTTTTATAATCAATAATTCTAATAACACCATCCAACTCATCAATTCTATCTACAATTCCTTTTATTTTTATTGGAAAATTAATTCCTTCTACGATTAATTCTGTTGTTAAAGACTCTTCTAAAGCTTTAATTTTTAATTGATGATTTTTTAACAATTGTAATTCTTGCTTTAAAAAGCGTTGAATATGGTTTTTACATACTTCAAAAATTAATTTGTTTTTACCTGTTTGTATATTTCCGTTTAAATAATGTTTTTGGAAAAACTTACTTAATAAACCATTTGTTTGTTTTTCCATATTAACAATATGCTCCTTAGTTAAAAACACGTTAATATATGGCTTGTACAGGGCTTCTAACACATCGTGTATAACAGAGCCCATTGTATTCATAGCTATTGTTTCTTCAACTTCATCTTGCTCTTTAATTCCTAAAATTTTTTGTTCATAAAAACTAATAGGATTATAAATGTAAGTTGCTAGTGCTGAAGGTGAAATTCCTTTTGAAAAAACTTCTTTTAACTTTTGTAAAACTTCTGGTGTTTTTTCAACTTGAAAAACCACTTCTTTTGAAGATTGAATTTTGGGGCTTATAATAGACTTAATAATATTAGGGTTTTGAATCTCCAATTTAGTTAAAAAACGACTTTTTTCTCCTGCTCCATATCCATCTGTTTCTGTATTGTAAATTAAATAAACATTTTTAGCGCGTTGTAATAAACGTTGAAAATGGTATGAAAAAATAGCATCTTTTTCTTGATAGGTTGGCAATTTAAAATGTTTTTTAACATCAAAAGGCATAAATGAAAATTCATTTTTTCCTGCCGGTAAAATTCCTTCGTTTACAGAGGTAATAATAACTGTTTCAAAATCTAAAACCCGAGTTTCTAACATACCCATTAACTGTAAACCCTGCAAAGGTTCTCCTTGAAATGATAATTTTTCATTTTTCAACAATTGATTAAAAAAATGAATAAGTGTTTTTAGGTCTGAAATATGTTGATACTTTAAATTTAACGTTTTTAATTGCTGAAAAACTGCATAAAAACGATATAAATACTCTTTTTCTACACCTTCAACAAAAGTTTTTAATTTATTTATTAAGTAAATGCATTGTTCAATTATTAAATTAACGTTTGTAGGTATTATAAATAATGAAAACAATAATTGAAGTTTGTCCTGTTCTTCAGTTGAAATATACTTCTTCAAAGCATTAGCACTTAAAAATATAGAATTTTCATTTTTAATTTTTTCTATTAATACTTGGAGCAGCTCATCTTCAAATTTATTTAAAAAAGGATCATTTAAAAGGTTTAAAACATCTTTATAATAAAACTGTTCTTCACTTTCTTTATTAAATTTTTGTTGATTAAGATATAATTTAAATAGTTTTTCAAACAAATTAGCTAAAGGAATATCGTTTAAAGGATATCCCATAGTAATATTAATATTTTTTACTTTATTTGGTAAAGAATTTAGGGTTAGAGTTAGTAAATTTTCATCAGCTAAAACTAAGGCTGTTTTATTAAAATTATCAAATTTAGAAAGTAATTCTCCTACATATTTAATTTGTGTTATATTTTTTGGAGCGCCAATTATGTGCGTTTTTTGATTGTTTTTTTCAATAGTTTGAGTCCATAAAAAAGGATTGCTTTTATAATAATTCCATTCATTTTTATATTTTCTTAAAAACACACCCGCTTCATTTGATTTATGGAAAAAAGTTTCATTAGCATCCCAATAAACAGTGGCTATATTATTATTAAGCATTTCTTGAAAAATATACTCTTCCGCTTTATTTAAGGCATTAAAACCTACATAAAAAATATGTTTGTTTAAATTTGTTTGAATATAAAACTCTAAATTATTGGTAGCTTCTTTATAGATTAACCCTTGATATCCATACTTATTGCTCTTCAACTTTTCGGAAAGAGCATTGTATAATACATCTAAACTTCCAAAAAAATTAAGATAGTTAATGGCTAATTGACTAGGTTTTTGATTTTGGAACCATTTATCTAATTGTTTAATATCTTTTAAACTAGAAAAAATAGCATTTGAGTTTACCAAATAGCTATCTATCTCATTAAAATCGTGGAGTGCTATGGTTGCCCATTGAGAAAAAGCTTCAAAAGACTCTCTATTTTCCTTAGGAAAAAACTCTTTATATACATCGTAAAACTCAAAAAGTAATTGTGTATTATCAATTAAGTTAAGGTCTGCAAGTTCCTGAATATAATTTTCTATACTTATAATTTTTGGTAAAAATGAAGATTTTGGTAGCTTCGCTATAAGTTCTTCTTTTAAAAAAATACAGGCGCGTTGACTAGGAAGCACAAAAACTAAATTAGCATAGTTTTCATGATTTTTTATAACTTCATTTACAACATTTGAAATAAAAGTATTCATATCATTTATATACACCATAAAAATAGAAAAGTCAAAACAAATGTTTTGACTTTTCTAAAACTATTTTTAGTTATTTAGTTAGATCATTATTAATCTATTAACTTCACATCAACTCTTCTGTTTTGTGCTCTTCCTTTAACGGTGTTGTTAGAAGCTATTGGCATTTCTTCTCCATAGCCTTTAGCAGTTAAATTACCTGAAGAAACTCCTTTAGTAATTAAGTAATTTTTAACAGCTTGTGCTCTACTATCAGATAATTCTTGGTTACGAGACTTACTTCCAACACTATCTGTATGACCAGAAATGGCAAATTTTTCAGTTGAATATTTAACCATAATACGAGCTGCTTCATCTAATTTTGAAATAGTTTCAGATTTAAAGGTTGTTTTTCCCGTATCAAAATAAACTGTTTTAAACAATTCTTCAAGTTTTGCCACTTCAGTTTCAGTAATTTTTGGGCATCCATTATTTGAAGCTGGACCAACTTCATTAATACATTTATCATCTTTATCTAATACACCATCTCCATCGGTATCTGGCCAAGGACATCCTTTGTTTAAAGAAGGGCCTGATACATTAGGGCAGGCATCATCTTTATCTAATACACCATCTCCATCGGTATCTGGACAACCATTATTAGCTTTAGTTCCTTTGTTATTAGGACACGCATCATCTTTATCAGTTATACCATCTCCGTCTGTATCTGGGCAGCCATTTAATTCTTCTAAACCAGCCACAGAAGGACAGTCGTCTTTTGAATCAATAACTCCATCTCCATCTGCATCTGGACAACCATTATACTCAACCAATCCAAATACATCAGGACAGGCATCATATTTATCATAAATAGTGTCTCCATCCCTATCATTTCCTCCAAACTTAAGTACAAAACCTAACGAGTGTTGAAAATGTTGTACAATGTTACTTTCAAAAGTGTGTTTATATTTAGACTCTATATTTAATCCAAATTTTTCATTAAACCACACGTTAAATCCTACTCCTCCATTAAAGGTTCCTATTCCAAAATCATCCATCCAAGTATATCCACCTCCAATGGTAGCATATGGATCAAACCAAGAAGTTTCACCAAAAGCTTCATTTAAGTCATATTTAACAGCACCATCTAAACTAACATATGACATATTGCTCTCTGAATTATCTCCAACTTTTGAAATTCTATTTAATGAAGCAGCTCCCTCAATGCTAAATCCATCAGTTAAGTACTTTCCAATAGTTAATTTAGAAACTGAAGCCAGTATGTTATAATGATCTTTTGTATTAACAAATTCATCGAACCATCTACCATGTCCATTCAAATTTGCATTGGTTGGGTAAAAATCAATTGCATTTGTACCAATTCCAATAAGCCAAGTATTGTTTTTGTCTTGTGCCACTAAACTGGCAGTTCCCATAATTAGAAGTATAACTAATAACGTAGTTTTAAAATATTTCATCGGTGAGAATTTAATTTGTGAATAATCTGTTTACTAACAAATTTAACTTATTCATTATAAAATATCCAAATAATTTTAACAAAAAAAAGGGGTGATTCATATGAATCACCCCTTTTTTACTGATAATTTTTTATAATTTATTTTATCTCGTTGATTTCAACTCTTCTATTGTTGAATCTTCCTTCTTTAGTAGCATTAGTATCAATTGGAGATGCTTCACCAAATCCTTTAGTTACCAATCTATTTGCATCAACTCCTTTATTTACAAGGTAAGTTTTTACTGAGTTAGCTCTAGCTTTAGATAATTCTAAATTTCTAGCATCAGAACCTGTA
Organism: uncultured Lutibacter sp.; assembly: GCF_947493565.1. GTDB lineage: Bacteria > Bacteroidota > Bacteroidia > Flavobacteriales > Flavobacteriaceae > Lutibacter > Lutibacter aestuarii. The sequence continues at coordinate 126,289 of NZ_CANLRG010000002.1, forward strand.
TTATCTGTATGACCATCAATTGAGAATCTAAATTGTAAGTTTTGGTTTTGATTTAAAATAGTAGCAACATGGTCTAAAATGGTTGCAACTTCAGGTCTAATTGTTGATTTTCCTGTATCAAAGTTAATCCCTTTAGCAGCTTCATTTACTGTTTCTTGATCAACAAAAATTTCTGGACATCCTTCATTTGATGCAGGACCAGGAACCTCAACACATCTGTCAATTAAATCAATTACACCGTCTTCATCAGTATCTTTGAATGGACAACCCGCATTTGTTTTTGGGCCAGGTACTTCAGGACATGCATCATCTTTATCTGCAACACCGTCTTTATCTTTATCTGGACAACCGTGTAATTTCATTTCTCCAGGAACAGTAGGACATTTATCTTTCATATCGATAACACCATCACCATCTGTATCAGGACATCCATCAAATTTTGCTAAACCAGCAACTTCTGGACATTTATCACAACAGTCACTAACACCATCATTATCAGAATCTGTATCAGGGCAACCATCAAATTCTGCTAAACCAGCTACATCTGGACATTTATCATCTTTATCTCTTACACCGTCTCCATCAGAATCAGATTTTCCAAATCTCCAAGTTAATCCAACTGAATGTTGGTACATTTCAAAATCAATAGGTGTATTTACTTTTTTGTATCCTGTAGTAAAGTTGATACCAACTTTATCTGATATCCAAGCATTAAAACCTGCACCAGCATTGAAACCTAATCCGTCTTTTGAACCTACCCAGTTTTCACCAATACCAGCATATAAGAAAGGATCAAACCATCCTGTTTGTCCAAATGCATTGTTTAAATCATATTTTACATTCAAATCTAATCCTACGAAAGTAACATCAGAACCAGCACCCCAAGGTCTGTCAATTTTATTAACTGCTCCAGCTACTTCAAGGCTAAATCCTTTTCCTAAAAATCTGTTCACAGAAATTCTGCTCAACCAAGGCACAACATTTACGTCGTTTCCATTAAAGTCATAAGACCCAAAATAACCAGATTTTGCATCTGATGCTGTACTAACGTCAATAGCATTAGTTCCAAAGTTTAACATCCAAGGATTTTCTTTGTCCTGAGCATTAGCAGTGCTATAGGATGCAATTAATAACAAAGCCAATACGGCAATTTTTAAATGTTTCATTTTCAATAAATTAAATTAAATGTTCTTTTTTTATGTTTTAAGCAACAACCCTTATGCTGTATAACTTAATTAACAAATTTACAAATTATTCTTAAATAGAGTACAATATTATGATAATTCTAGACAATATTCAACTTTTTACCCACTTTTATAAAGGCTTTTATGGCTTTATCTAAATGATTTTGGCTATGAGCTGCTGATAATTGAACTCTAATTCTAGCTTTTCCTTTTGGCACAACTGGGAAAAAGAATCCTATCACATAAATTCCTTCTTCTAGCAACATATTAGCCATATCTTGAGATAATTTGGCATCGTATAGCATCACTGGAACAATGGCAGAATCTCCTTTTACAATATCAAAACCAGCTTTGGTCATTCCTTCTTTGAAATAATTAGTATTCCATTCCAATTTATCCCTTAAAGAAGTATCTTTAGAGATCATTTCAAATACTTTTAGTGAAGACCCTACAATTGCTGGAGCTAATGAATTTGAAAATAAGTAAGGACGTGATCGTTGACGAAGTAGCTCTATAATTTCTTTTTTCCCTGTTGTGTAACCTCCCATAGCTCCTCCAAGAGCTTTTCCTAAGGTACCAGTTACAATATCAACTCTACCCATCACATTTTTTAACTCCAAAGTTCCTCTACCTGTTTTTCCAATAAAACCTGCTGCATGACATTCATCTACCATTACTAAAGCATCATATTTATCCGCTAAATCACAAATTTTGTCTAAACTTGCAACTACACCATCCATTGAAAAAACTCCGTCCGTTACAATAATTTTGAAGCGGTGGTTATTTTTATTTGCTTCAATTAGTTGTTCTTCTAAAGCTTGCATATCGTTATTTTCATATCTATAACGAGCAGCCTTGCATAAACGAACTCCATCAATAATTGAGGCGTGATTTAAAGAATCTGAAATTATAGCATCCTCTTGTGATAATAATGGCTCAAAAACACCACCATTAGCATCAAAAGCTGCAGCATATAAAATAGTATCTTCTGTTTGATAAAAATCGGCTATTGTTTGTTCTAATTGTTTATGAATGTCTTGTGTTCCACATATAAAACGAACCGAAGACATTCCAAACCCATGCGTGTCAAGAGTTTCTTTTGCTGCTTGAATTATTTCTTTATTATTAGATAAACCTAAATAGTTATTTGCACAAAAATTAATTACCTCTTCTCCAGTATTAATTTTAATTACCGCATCTTGAGAAGTTGTAATAATTCGTTCAGATTTGTATAAACCTGCTTCTTTAATCTCTTGCAGTTCGTTTTGTAAATGTTGTTGTATTTTACCGTACATGTTGTTTATTTTTTTACAAATTTATAAGTTTTTAAACTTCTTCAACAATAATTTCTTCATTAATATATACCAATATTTTTTTAATAATTGAATAATTTAAATCTTCAAGAATATTTTTATAATTTATTAGTTGTTGATGATATTTTTTATGAGGATTTCCTGTTTTATAATCTATAATTACTACTTCATTATTATTGACTACTAATCTGTCGGGGATGATAATTTGTTGATCTTTAGAAAGAATTTCTTGTTCGGTATAAACTTCATTATTTTGCTCAAAATACATTTGAAGTTTTGGGTGATTTACAATATTGTTGAGTATTAAACTTATGGCTACTTTTTCATTTTTTGAAATAGTACCATTAAAAATATATGTATTTACAACCTCTTCAATGTCGTTTTTGGTATTAATTTTTGATAAAATTTCATGAATTAAATTTCCATAACCAATTGCTTTTCCTTGTTCGGTATCCCAAAGTAAAGAAGAGTTAGCTACAATAGAAATGTTATGGTTTTTCCAAGAATTTGAAATAAAACTTTGTTGAAAACTCGATTTATTTTCTTCCTGTACTTCAATAGTTACTCGTTTTGGGTTTCCAAAAGTATAGTCATTTATAGCTGCATCCCAGGCATTTATTTTTTTTAAATAATTAATGAAAAACCCCGAGGTTACTGATAATTTTTCCTCTCCTTTTGTTAAATTTTGTTTTTCTGAAATAATATATAATTGTTCTATAGGACGAGTTAATGCAACGTATAATAAATTAAAATTATCTAATTCTAATTCTTCTCTTTGTTTTTCAAACAACTGTACTCCTTGCTCTCCAACATAATTTAACTTATTACTATAGTTAACCAATACCGAGTTTATAGTACTTTCGCTATTAAAATTATACCAAACTTTTGGGTTAATTTGTCGATAAATTTCAATATCATACGGAAAAATAACTACTGGAAATTCTAATCCTTTAGCTTTATGAATGGTCATAATTCTAACCGCATTTTTAGCTTCAGGAGCTACAATGCTAAGCTTCTCTTTTTTTAATTCCCAATAATCTAAAAAAGCATTTATTGAAGTTTCCTTTTTTTGTTGGAACTCAAAAACTACATCTAAAAAAAATTGAATATTTGAATCGGATTCTATAGCTAATTTAAAACTTCTAATACAATACTCTATACTTTCATAAAATGGACTTTGAACAAACTCATTATAATTAAAATAAAGCTGATACTGTTCAAGTTCTTCAAAAAACTGAGTAAAAGGAAGTTCAATAAAATGACTGAAAAATTTATGTTTTGACTCTTTAATTTTTAAAAAATCATATAAAAAATAAAGCAGCTTAATCTTATATTCTTTAGCTAGTGGGTTTTCTAACGCGTATAATAAATTAATAAGAAAGTTTATTTTTTTACTGTTTTTTAACAACAAGGTTTCTGATGAAATTATCTCAATTCCGTTTTCTGATAAATAATTAGCAACTGCAATGCCTTGATCTTTTTTTCTAACCAATACACACACTTCATTTTTTTGAAATGAAGCATCTAAATTTTGAATAATATTTAAAACCTTTTTAGGATACACTAATTCTTTATCTTCATCCTCATTACTTTTTTCTACAAATGACAACTGTACAAAACCTCCTATATTAGTAGTTGTATTTTGATTATTTCCATTAAAATACAAATTACTATAATTTGCGTTACTTAAAAATTGTGAAATATGTTGAAAAAACTTATTGTTAAAATTTATTATTTCGCTAAAGCTTCGGTAGTTGGTTTCTAAATTTTGTAGCTTTTTAGGCACATAAAAAGGATTATTAGTTGGAGCTATTTCTTTTGAAGAAAGGTTTATAAACTGTTCTGCTTTACCTCCTCTCCAACGATAAATAGACTGTTTTGCATCTCCAACAAGTAGTAATTTACCTTTTTCACCCAATTCATTTTCAGATGAAAGGGCATTATCTATTAATGGTATTATATTTTGCCATTGTAGTTCAGAAGTGTCCTGCATTTCATCAATAAAATAATATCGAAATTTTTCACCAATACGTTCGTAAATAAATGGTGCAGGTTCATTTTTAATGGTATTGCTAATTAACTGATTAAACTCCGCATTAAGCATTATATTATTTTCACTTTTTAATTCTTGTAACGCATTATTGATATAATTTAAAACAGCTAAAGGAATTAAACTTTCAATAATTAAACTGTTTAAAACATAGCTATTGTAAAAAGTTTCGAATATTTGTTTTGAAATAAAGTAGTAGTCTTTTAATTGATCTGAAATTGCTTCAATAGATGACTTGGAAACGGCATTACATTTGGCTGCATAGAGGTTTTTATTTTCTTCGATTGTTTTATTTAACCTTCCATCAAATTTTACAGCCTCTGGCTTTTGTTGCTTTAAGTTTTGGAGCTTTAAAAAATGTTTAGGAAGTTCACCAGCATAGCTAAACTCATTAAACTCTAAGCCATTATTTTTAATAAGTGTTATTGCTTTTTGGGCAACTTCCTTAAAATTATGTTCAATTTTTTGATTTTCTTTTTGAAGTTTATTTTTCAGCAATTTAAAATCTTGAACAGAAACATTTGTTAATAATTTTAAATGAGAAGCATGATTTTCATTTAAAATAATTTTTGCAAACTCTTTTAATTCTCTTGAAACATCCCAAGCTTTATCTTCATCTACTTTTTGAAGTGAATAATTAACCAATAAGTTTGTTAGCTCTTGATCTTCTCCTATTTTTGAAATTACTAAATCTACCGCTTCATTTAACAAACTTTCAGCATCCATTTCTACCTCAAAATTTAATGGAATTCCCAAATCAAAAGCAAAAGTTCTAATTAATTTATGGGTAAAACTATCAATAGTTGTAATATTAAAAGCTGAATAATTTTGAAGTATTGCGTTTAAAATTATCTTCGATCTTTTAAAAATTATATCATCTAACAAGTTTGTTTCTACGCCTATAACCTTAAGCATTTGGTTGGTAGTTTTTTTGGAAAATGCATTTAAATTTTCAACCACCCGCTCTTTCATTTCGCCAGCCGCTTTGTTGGTAAATGTAACTGCTAATATTTGTTGAAATTTATAAGGATTCTCACTGGTTAAAAGAATTTTTAAATACTCCTTTACCAAAGTAAACGTTTTACCGCTTCCAGCCGAGGCATTATATACTTGAAATGATGTTTGGTTTTGCACGTTCTATTTTTGATGCAAAATACCACTTTAAACACAAAAAGCCGAACGTTAAGTTCGGCTTTTTCAACATTTATTTAACCTATTAAATTTTATTTACCTTTTTAATAGCATTTGTAAATTCATCTAAATCGTTGTCATTTAGCACTAAATGAATGGCTTCATCAGCTACTTTTTCAACATTATCAATTGGAAATCCAAGTCCAACACATATTTTTTTTAACACTTTAGCTTCATCTCCTGTAGCTTCATTATCAGCAAAAACCATTTTTGCTAAATCATATAAATGTTCTATACGTTCTTCATAACTATGAGGAGTGTATATTGGATAATCTTCTGGATTATTTAAAATTTCTTTGTATTTTTCTTCTAAAATATGAAATCTTTTAGCCAATCTTTTTAATAATACTTCTTCTCCTTCAGACAAAAAACCATCTGCCTTTGCCAATCTAACTACACTAGCAAAATGTGCAATATTTCTTTTTTGTTTACCACTTAAATTATGATCTGAAATTCCCATTTAATAAATTTTAACCGCAAATATAAATAAATATCTAAATATTTAAATTTAATTTTTCAAGTTAATGTTTCATGGGGTTTGCTTGTTTAATAACTTTTTTAAAATCGTCCATATCAGGTTCTTTTAAAAAAAACTTAATTGCTTCTTTAACAATTAATCTTGCGTTTTCTGCTGGAAAACCTAAACCTACGGCAATTCTATCCATCATAGAGGTTTTATCTATTGTTGGATTTTTATCTAAGAATAGCATTTTGGTTAAGTCGTATAAATGCTCTAATCGCTCCTCATAACTTACAGGCGGATTAATAGGGTACTTGTTTGGGTTTTTTAATATGGCTTCGAATTCATTTATAGTTATATCTAACCTTATCGCTAATCGTTCAAGTAGCCTGCGTTCATCTGCGTTAATCACATTATCAAGCAAAGCTAATCTAACTATCGAAGCAAAATGCCCAATATTTTGTTCGTGCAACCCTGTTGGGTATAAATCTGAAATAGACATAATAACTGATACTTTTTTAATTCACTTACCTAAATTTACATAATAATTGTTAATTTTTTTCATTTTTTTTATAAAATACTACCTTTGGCAAAATTTGCAACAGTTGAGTAAGCAAAATATTATTAAAACCTACGAACAAATTGTTGAAAACAAACAATTTGTTCAACTCTTATTAAAAGAAAAACAACAAATTCAAATTTCGAATTTGGTTGGATCTTCATTGTCTTTTATCATTTCTGAAAGCTTTAAAAAAGTAGATAAGCCCTTCCTATTAATCTTTAACGATAAGGAAGAAGCAGCCTATTATTTAAACGATTTAGAACAATTGTTAAATGATAAAGATGTGCTTTTTTATCCAGGATCTTACCGTAGGCCTTATCAGATTGAAGAAGTTGATAATGCCAATGTTTTATTACGTTCAGAAGTTTTAAACCGATTGAACTCTAGAAAAAAACCAGCGGTAATTGTAACCTATCCAGATGCACTCTTTGAACAAGTTGTTACCAAAGCGGAATTAAAGAGAAACACCCTAAAAATTGGTGTAAACGATAATTTAAGCTTAGATTTTGTAAACGAAGTCTTGTTTGAATACCATTTTAATCGTGTTGATTTTGTTACCGAACCAGGTGAATTTTCTGTTCGTGGGGGTATTATTGATGTATTTTCATTCTCAAATGATGAACCCTATAGAATTGAATTTTTTGGCGATGAAGTAGATAGCATTCGAACTTTTGATGTTGAAACTCAACTTTCAATCGAAAAACTAACAAAAGTTAGCATAATGCCAAATGTTGAAAATAAAACATTGGATGAAAAACGAGATAGTTTTTTAAAATATATTTCCTCTAAAACTGTTGTTTTTACTAAAAATAAAGACCTATTTGCTGATAGACTTAATAAACTATTCTCAAAGGCAGAGGAAGTGTTTAAACAATTATCTACTTCCATAAACCACACCAAACCAAGTGAGCTTTTTTGTAATGGTCAACTCATAAAAAAACAATTAAAAGATTTTACAACTGTTGAAATTGTAAACACATTTCAAGCAGGAGTTACTTCTAAAACACAACAAAAAATTCTTCAAAATGGAGAAAACAATGCCATAATATTTAATACAAAACCACAACCAGCATTTAATAAACAATTTGATTTGTTAATTGAAAATTTTCATCAAAATTCAGAAAAAGGTTTTACCAATTATTTGTTTTGTGATTCTCAAAAACAAGCCGATCGTTTTCATGATATTTTTAATGATGTTGACAAAGAAATTGAATACAAAACCATTGTTTTTCCATTATTCCAAGGTTTTATTGATGTAGATAACAAGTTAGTTTGCTATACCGATCATCAAATTTTTGAACGTTATCATAAGTTCCGTTTAAAAAATGGCTACGCTAAAAAACAAGCTATTAGCTTAAAAGAATTAACCAATCTTGAAATTGGAGATTTTGTTACCCATATTGATCACGGTATTGGAAAATTTGGAGGACTTCAAAAAATAGATGTTGAGGACAAAAAACAAGAAGCTATTAAATTAATTTATGGAGAACGCGATATTTTATACATCAGCATTCACTCACTTCATAAAATTTCAAAATACAACGGAAAAGATGGTAAAGCTCCTAAACTTCATAAATTAGGTTCTAAAGTTTGGAAAAACCTTAAGCAAAAAACCAAATCTCGTATCCGTCATATTGCTTATAACTTAATCGAGTTGTATGCAAAACGAAAATTTCAAAAAGGATTTCAATATCAACCAGATAGTTATTTACAACACGAGCTTGAGGCTAGTTTTTTATATGAAGATACTCCAGATCAATCTTCAGCTACTCAAGATGTAAAAACAGATATGGAAAGTGAACAACCTATGGATAGGTTGGTTTGTGGAGATGTTGGATTTGGAAAAACTGAAGTTGCGGTTAGAGCCGCTTTTAAAGCAGTCGATAACGGAAAACAAGTTGCTATTTTAGTGCCAACTACAATTTTAGCTTTTCAACATTTTAAAACATTTAGCGAACGTTTAAAAGATTTTCCCGTAACTGTAGAATATTTAAATCGGTTTAGAACAGCAAATCAACGAAAAGGAGTGTTAACTGGTTTAGAAAATGGTTCTGTTGACATTGTTATAGGTACGCATCAATTAACTAATGCAGCTATAAAGTATAAAAATTTAGGATTGTTAATTGTTGATGAAGAACAAAAATTTGGTGTTGCTGTTAAAGACAAGTTAAAAACCATTAAAGAAAATATTGACACTCTTACATTAACCGCAACTCCAATTCCAAGAACATTGCAATTTAGTTTAATGGCAGCTCGAGATTTATCAGTAATAAGCACTCCGCCACCAAACCGGGTTCCTATTGAAAGTAATGTGATTCGTTTTAATGAAGAAATTATACGTGATGCTATTCGATATGAAATTCAACGAGGTGGACAAGTATTTTTTATACATAACAGAATTGAAAACATAAAAGAAGTTGCTGGAATGTTACAACGGCTAATACCAGATGCTAAAATTGGTATTGGTCACGGGCAAATGGATGGTAAAAAATTGGAGCAATTAATGCTTTCTTTTATTAATAATGAATTTGACGTGTTGGTTTCAACCACCATTATTGAAAGTGGTTTAGACGTGCCGAACGCAAATACCATTTTTATAAACAATGCCAACAATTTTGGCTTATCCGATTTACACCAAATGCGTGGAAGAGTTGGACGTTCAAACAAAAAAGCGTTCTGTTATTTTATTACACCGCCTTATCATATGATGACAGATGATGCGCGTAAAAGAATTGAAGCCATTTCGTTATTTACCGATTTAGGAAGTGGAATTAATATTGCCATGAAAGATCTAGAAATTCGTGGTGCTGGTGATCTATTAGGTGGTGAACAAAGCGGTTTTATTAATGATATTGGTTTTGATACGTATCAGAAAATATTGACCGAAACCATTGACGAATTAAAAGAAAATGAGTTTAAAGACTTGTACAAAGATGATTCAAATGAGCCAAAAAAATATGTAAAAGAGATTCAAATTGATACTGATTTTGAAATATTATTTCCAGATGATTATATCAATGTAATTTCTGAAAGATTGAATTTATACAACCATTTAAGTGAGTTAAAAACCGAAGAAGAATTACAACAATTTGAAGTACAATTAATTGATAGATTTGGTGAGCTTCCAACACAGGTAGTAGATTTATTAGACAGCGTTCGTATAAAATGGATCGCTAAAAAATTAGGTATAGAACGTTTAATTTTAAAGAAAAATAGAATGATTGCTTACTTTGTTTCTGATCAACAAAGTTCATATTATCAAACACCCATTTTCACAAAAGTGCTGTCGTATGTTCAAAAAAACCCAACAAGTTGTGTGATGAAAGAAAAGGAAACCAAAGCTGGGCTACGTTTATTACTTACCTTTATCAAAATAAATTCGGTTGAAAAAGCTTTAAATACCCTTGTAAATGTTGAAAAATAATCATTTAAAACATGTTTTAGAACTAAATATAGCTGTGCTTTTAGTTAGTACGTCGGGGGTTTTAGGGCGTTATATTGAAATGCCACCACCTGTTACTATTTGGTTGCGATGTGTTTTTGCTGCAATTATTTTAGGGATCTTTTGTTGGTATAAAAAAATAGATTTAAAAGTACTTCGAAAAAGAGACTGGTTCACTATAGGAATCAGTGGTTTATTTTTTGGAGCACATTGGGTAACTTATTTCTACGCCTTGCATCTTTCCAATGTGGCAATTGGAATGCTTTCATTATTTACCTACCCTGTGGTAACAGCGCTACTTGAACCCTTATTTTTTAGAACTAAATTAAATATTAAACATGTAGTTTTAGGCGGTATAGTTTTAGTTGGAATTTATTTTTTAACACCCGAATTTGATATTCATAACAACTATACCAAAGGAGTTATTTTTGGACTAATTTCTTCAGTTTTTTATGCAATTAGAAATATTTTAATGAAGAAAAAAGTAGCCAACTATCATGGCTCTATGCTAATGTTTTATCAAATGATTATAATTACTTTAGTTCTATGGCCAGTTCTTTTTATTTTTGAGACAAATCCAACTATAAACGATTGGTCTGCTCTTATTGTTTTAGCTTTATTTACTACTGCCATTGGACATACGTTATTTGTAATAAGTTTTAAAAACTTCTCGGTAAGTACTGCAAGTATTATGAGTAGCGTACAACCTATTTATGGAATTATATTCGGCTTGTTATTTTTAAATGAAATACCAACCTCAAAAACTATTATTGGAGGAATTTTAATAATTTCGACAGTAATTATTGAAAGTATTCGAACAAACAAAAAGTAATATGGAATTTTTCAGAATTATTGATAAACAAACTACAGAAGAACAGCTTCAAAAAAATATACTGCCAACTACTATTGATAGGTTTACTGAGACTATGCTTTTTCTTGAAAGTTTCAATTCTGATTTTAAAGGCGTTACTCTTTGGGGTGAATTCAATATTAGTTATCACAAAATTAATGGAGGTGTACGATTTACTTTGCTGGATTGCCCAAATGCACTATCGTGGACGATAACCACAGGCTTTCCACCTGAAAGAAATAAAATTGTAGTACACTGCACCATAAACCGAATTCAAAAACCAACTGAGTTTATTGAAGAAATTGAAGAATTTTTAGGTGAATGGGAGGCTGGATTGTTTGAAAATTTCTAAAATGTAAATTCCATTGTAAAATAATTAGTTACATCTATCACATGCATTCCCACACTTTCTGCAGCTTGCATTCCTAAAATTCCATCTTCAAAAACCACGCAATCTTTTGGAGCAACTTTCATCAATTCAGCACATTTTAAAAAAGTTTCAGGATGTGGCTTAGGGTTGATAATATCTGTAGAAGTAACAACTATATCAAAATATTGTTGCATATTAATAACTTCTAATGTTTTTTGGGCTCCACTTCTAGTACTCCCAGTTCCAATAGACATTGGTAAAACTTGATGATATTTTCGAATTACATCTGCTACTATTGAAATTTCTTTAGTACTCTCTACTAATGTTTTAAAATGAGATGACTTTATGGCTCCAACTTCAATAGGATTCATGGTAGTTCCAAATAACTCATTTAGTTTTAAAATAGTTGCAGTTCTTGGCTTTCCAGTTAAACTCATAAATAACTCTGCATTAAAATCAATGCCATAAGGAGTAACGGCTTTTCGCCATGATTCAAAATGATATTGCATCGTATCTGCTATGGTGCCATCTAAATCAAAAATGAGACCCTTTACATTTTTTGGGATTTCAATCATATCGGGTTTGAATAGGTTTTGTTGCGTGTTTAAAGTTCAAATTTAGCAAAAAAACGAATAGGAAGTCCTTTAGAGTTTTCGTAAGTTGGCTTAAATTAGCAATAAACTATATTACTGTATTACAGGTAGTTTTTTTAATAATTTTAATATTTTTTTCATCAACTCTTTTAAATGAGTTCCGTTTTCATACTCTATATTGTAAGTTGAACTTCCAGAAGCTGTAGTTGAATATTCGGAACCCTTTTTACGTAAATAAATAATCGGTTTTCCTTTTGCTTTTGCATATCCAATTTCAATTCCTACTCCAATTGATTTAGTCGTCAATTCAGCAATTAGAAAATCAGAGTTGTCAATCTCAACAAACGCTGTTTTCATCATTTCAATTTCCTCATTTTCTTTGAAATTATATTTATCAACAAATGAAAGTAATTTAATATCATTCGTTTTACATATTTCAATCAAGCTTTGTACTTCTTTATCGAATAATTTTCGGTTAGAATAACTTATGGCTAAATATGCATTTCTCATTTTTGTTAAATTACCTAACAATTATTTTTATAAACGACAAAAATAGAAATTATTGAAAGAACCAACGTAAACAAACCATTAAATAGCTTCAAACAGTTTTCCAGGTAATGGTTTTACTATTCCTTTCATTTCTAAATTAAATAATACTGTAGTTGTTTTATGGATGGGCAAATTACAATTCAAAGAAATTACATCTAACATTTTTTTACCTTCATCTACTAAAAAATCGTACACTAATTGTTCAATTTCGTCTAATTCAACAAATAATTGCTTTTGAATTGTTTTTGTTAAGGTAGTTTCCAATTCCCAATTTAACATTTCTATCAAATCTTTTGAAGAAGTTAAAATGGCCGCTTTATTTTGCTTAATTAAATTATTACAACCCTTACTATAAGTGTCAGATGCTCTACCAGGAACTGCAAAAACATCTCTATTATATGAATTTGCAATATCTGCAGTTACTAAAGAACCTCCTTTTTCAGCAGATTCAATGATAATAGTTGCCTCAGAAATACCCGCTACAATACGGTTTCTTTTTAAAAAATTTTCTCGAGTTAAAGCGTCATTATGCCAAAAATCAGTTAAAAAACCACCATTATTGTTAATTTGAGCCATGTATTTTTTATGGGATTTAGGGTAAATTTCTTCAAAACCATGAGCCAATACTCCAACGGTTTGCAAGTTGTTTTTTAGAGCTGCTTTTTGTGCGCAAATATCTACTCCATAAGCAAAACCACTTACAATTATTGGGTTATAACTTTTAAGTTCTTCAATTAATTTTTCACAAAAAGTCCTTCCGTAACTAGTAATTTTTCTTGTTCCAACAATACTTATTACTGGATGATTTAATAAATTAATAGTTCCATCTTTAAATAATAGTATAGGACCATCTATACAATGTTTTAATTTTTCGGGATAATCTTTTTCTTTAAAATAAAGTGTTTCAATTGCTTTTTGTTGAATGTATTTTAATTCCTTTTCTGCATCTTTTAAATTTTTTATATCAAATAAATGGCGTATGGTAAAAGCTCCTATCCCATTTATTTTTTGAAGTGTTTGTTGTTTTTCTTTTAGTACATTTTTGGCGCTTCCACAGTGAGATATTAACTTTTTAGCATTGATATCTCCAATACCTTTTGCACGTTGAAGTGCCAAAACATAGAGTAATTCTTCTTCTAGCATATTTTAACAATTTGAATGTCAATATATAAAATTATTGTTAATAAAAAAGCTGATAACTTTCAAAAATACATTCGCTTTTTTCTATATTTGTTTTAATGACACTAGCAAAATACATAAGCGACTTATTATACCGATATGAATGTGTAATTATTCCAAATTTTGGCGGATTTGTTACCAATGAAATTTCTGCAAAAGTAAATCACTATACGCATACATTTTATGCACCTTCTAAACAATTAACCTTTAATTCACATTTACAAAATAATGATGGTTTATTGGCAAATTATATAGCAGCGTCTCAAAATATTTCATATTCAAAAGCTTTAGAGTTTATTTCTAAAGAAACCGAACAATGGAAATTTCTTTTAAAAAATAATGAATTAGATATTGAAAATATTGGGTCACTTCGTTTAAATAAAGAAGGAAATTATATTTTTGAACCCAACACCTCTGTAAACTATTTAACTTCATCTTTTGGTTTTAGTACTTTTAATTCACCAGCAATTAAACGTATGGAATACCAACAAAAAGTTAAACAACTTAAAACTATAGCTCCTGTTTTACCAACCAATGAAAATAAAACGCCTGCTTTTATAAAATATGCAGCTAGTGCAGCTATTATTTTTGCTTTAGGAACGCTCGGTTGGAACGAATATCAAAAAATAACATACAACAATTTGGTAGCTGAAGCTGAACAACAACAGCAACAAGTAGAAAAAACTATTCAAGAAGCAACCTTTGTTATCAACAATCCATTACCTGCTATTACTTTAAATGTTACCAAACAAACCTACAACTATCATGTAATTGCTGGTGCTTTTAGAGAGTCTATAAATGCTGAAAAGAAACTTAAAGAGTTACTTGAAAAAGGTTACAATGCTAAAATTTTAGGAGTCAACAAATGGAATTTAACACAAGTTTGTTACTTAAGCACCAATTCTAAAAATGAAGCAATTAACACCTTAAACAGCATTAAAAAAAGTGTTTCTAAAGATGCATGGTTGTTAGTAAAAGAGTACTAATAACTTAGACTTTATAGCTTTTATTATTTTTCATAAAATAGCCTTATCTTTGCCGAAAATCAAAAAGGCATGGTAAAAACACCTAAAGAATCTTTAACTATTTTAACTGATATTGTTTTACCTGGTGAAACCAATCCATTAGGAAATCTATTTGGAGGGGAATTACTAGCTAGAATGGATAGAGCTTGCAGTATTGCTGCACGTCGTCATTCAAGAAGAATTGTTGTAACAGCCTCTGTAAATCACGTTGCTTTCAATAAAGCTGTCCCCGTTGGAAGTGTAGTAACAATTGAAGCTAAAGTTTCACGTGCTTTTAAATCATCTATGGAAATATATGTAGATGTTTGGATAGAAGATAGAGAATCACAAGAGCGCTCTAAAGTAAACGAAGGAATTTACACTTTTGTTGCTGTTGACACCACAGGAACTCCAGTTACCGTTCCTCAAATTGAACCAGAAACAGAGTTAGAAAAAAAACGTTTTCAAGGTGCATTAAGAAGAAAAGAATTAAGTTTAATTCTTTCTGGAAAAATGAACCCAAATGAAGCTACTGAATTAAAAGCACTTTTTACAAATTAAACAACTACATTCTATAAATCCAAGAGGCTGGGTTTTCTGTGGTAGTGTTTTTTGACAATACAAACCCAAGTATAGTTTTACCCGTAACCTTATCTGTAAAAATAGTCCCAATTTCTTGTTTTGTAGTTACTTTATCACCTTTATTTACAAATACGGTTGCTAAATTTTTATAAATGGAAATATAATTTCCGTGTTGAATATATACCATTTTTTTATTCCCACTCATTACTTGTACCGCTAAAACTGTTCCGTTAAAAACCGCTCTAGCTTTACTTCCTGAACTTGTAGTAATTCTAACTCCATTACTTTTAATAGTTGCTGTTTTAACAATTGGATGAGGCTGATTTCCGTAGTACATAGAAACATACCCTTTTTCAACTGGCCAATCTAGTTTTCCTTTGTTTAACTCAAATTTAGAGGCTAATTCTTTAGCTTCTGGCGTTAAAGCAAAAGTAGCAGAAGAACTTGAAGTTGTAGTTTTTGTTGATCCAGAAGCTTTATTAGATGCCACAATTGCATCTCTAATTAATTTTTCAATTTGTGCATCAATTCTACTCTCCTCTCTTTGAAATTGTTTTATTTGTCTTTTATACTTGTTTTCTTTTTTCTTAATTTGAGTTAACAAATTTTCTTGCTCCTTTTTTTCTTTTTCTATAACAAATTGTTCTTTCTTTTTTTCTTCAAGCAACACTTGCTTTTGTTTTTTCTTTACTTCTAAAGAATCCGTTAATATTTCTAATTCTTTAGTTTTTTCAATAATCTCTTCCCCTTGTCTTTTTCTAAATGAAGTATATTGCTTCATATATTGAAATCTTTTATATGCTTGAAAAAAGTTGTCGGATGATAGTAAAAACATGATTCTACTATTTTGAGATTTACTTTTATAAGATTTAAAAATCATGTCTCCATAATCTTTTTTTAAAGCTTCAAGATTGCGCTTATTTTTATTAATTTCAAGCTGATTTAAATAAATTTCGTTACCTAATTCATTAGATTCTTTGGTAATAATTAAAATTAGTTCTTCACGTGCATTAATTTTTCCATCTAAATCTTTCAACTCAACCAATAGGTTTTTTTCTTTTCTTTTGGTATTTGAAAGTAACGCATTAATGTATATTTGATCCTTTTGTAATTGAACACGACGCGCTTCTAATTTTTGACGCTTAGTTTTTTGAGCTGATATATTTACACTTAACAAAAGTGCTACTGCAAGAAAAAGGTAATTTAATTTGAACTGCATTATTCTAAACTAATTTCTTTGTAACCATTAGGAATTGAAAAAGGAAATGTTAATTTTTGATTAAATTCAACTGACCTATATTCAATATTAATTGTAGTTATACTTTTATTATCAGTAGCCCTAATACGAATATTTTCAGGAAACTGTTCTCCTTTTATTTCTTTATAATGCGGATAAGATACAATTAATAATTGTTGTTTTTCAGTGTTTCTAATTTCTTGTTTATTTAACTTAAAATTATCTGGATTCATAAAAAATAAAATCCCAAACAAATCATTGTCTTTTTTAGGACTTAATTGATATAAGTTATTCGCTATTTTTGAGTTATATTTTCCTTTTTTTAAATCTAAAACTGCTTGCCCTAGTAAAATATTTTGGACTTTTTCATAATCTAATTCTGTCCCCAACCACTTACTTAATAGAGAAAAATCGCCATCAAAATATGTGCGCTGTAACTTTTCATAATAACTAACCCTAGTAGGTGTTATTTTAACTTTCGCTAAAGGAATTCCAAGTTTGGTGGCACTCATCCAAATTGTTTTATCTTTTTCTATTCGTAATTTAATCGTAACGGAAGCTGATGTTTTACGGTCTTTGTAACGAGCACTTATTTTAGCATTGACTGTTTTTTTATTAAAATTTTGATGGTAGTGGTTGTTAATTATTTTTTTTGTTGAAATATCTCGAACCGCACTTTTATCTGCAATATTTTTATTGGTTTTACATGAAGTAATTATCAATAAAATTAATACTACTATTTTTGAAATGTTTTTCATTTAATTTCTTTGTCTTAATTCTTGAAGCTTCTGTTTATATTTCAAAATGTCTTTTTGTTTATTCAACCCTTCATAACTAATAATTAACTGCATATAAAACTCAGCTTCCATTTTCATATCATCTATTACAAAATCAATGCCAATAGTTAAAACGTCAACAGCTTCATTATATTTCCCCAACTTATTTAATGCCATTCCATTTATTTTATATAAATAAGGTTGAGCTGGGAATAAATCTAACGCAGCTTTACTATCTAAATACACCTGTTTAAATTTCTCTTCAGTTACTTCTTTTGATAAAATTTCTTTTAAAATTTTAAACTCTTTTTTTTCAACATAAATTTTTTTTAAGGAGTCTATATCAGTAGTTTTATAATCATCCACCTCAGTTAACTTCTTATGAATAATTACTTTAGCTCTGGTGTCCAAATATTTTTGATATGCTTTGGTTTTTAACGTTGTTAAACCTCTTTCTTTAATTTCAGAAATTAATTTTTTAGCGGCTTCCAAATCAGAATTTTGAAGGTAAAGCACCACCAATCCATCAGAGTATTTTGGATTGGCATCCATTAATTTCTTTTGAATTTCTATTGCATCAATAAAATTTCTTTGAGCTTTTAAAATGGCTACTTTTTGACTTAATAAGTAATTGTTATTAGGCTCTTTTATTAAAGCTTTATTAATGAAAATTTCTGCTTCAAAGTATTTTTTTAGCGCCAAATAATTTTTAGAAAATTCAAAAAAAACAGCCACATTAGTAGAATCTATTTCATAACATTTTTCTAAATTTTCAATGGCTTTGCTATAATTATTAATAGCTTTTTGTTTTAAAGCTTCAAAAAAATGAGTTTGAAACATTAACTGTTCATCTTCATTTATCGTTGCTTTTTGAGCTGAAACTAGTATTGAAAAAAACACCATTCCAACTATAAAAATGCTATGTAACCTATTTCCTTTCATACAGGTTTGCAATATACAATTTATTAGAGCTAAATATAATTGACTATTGCAAAAATTAAAAGGTTTATATTAAATTTTAAAGTTAAATACTCATAATGATGTTATTTAAAGTTTTCACTTTAATTTTATGTAGTTTTGTGAAAATTTTGAAAGAATGAATTACTTATCAGTTGAAAATATATCAAAAGCATTTGGAGAGGTTGAGCTGTTTAGCAACATTTCTTTTGGAATTAATAAAGATCAAAAAATAGCTTTTATTGCTAAAAATGGTACTGGTAAAACTTCGATGTTAAATATTATTGCGGGTATCGACAATCCTGATACTGGACAAGTTATCTCTCGCAAAGGGTTAAATATTGAATATTTATCTCAAGAAGATTGTTTAAATGACCATCTTACAATTGAACAAACCATTTTTGATTCAGATAATGAAACTTTAAAAGTTATTGAAGAATATGAAAATGCTTTAAAAAATCCTTCTGACGAAAAAGCCTATCAACTTGCTTTTGAAAAAATGGAAACATTGAATGCTTGGGATTTTGAAACGCAATACAAGCAAATATTATTTAAATTAAAATTAGACGACTTAACTCAAAAAGTTGGTTCACTGTCTGGTGGACAGCGTAAAAGACTCTCTTTAGCTGTAATTTTAATTCATAAACCTGATTTATTGATTTTAGATGAGCCAACCAATCATTTAGACCTAGAAATGATTGAGTGGTTAGAAAGTTATTTTGAAAAAGAAAAAATCACTTTATTTATGGTTACACACGATCGCTTTTTTTTAGAACGTGTTTGCAATGAAATTGTAGAGTTAGATAATGGTAATTTTTATACCTATAAAGGAAATTATTCTTACTATTTAGAAAAAAAAGAAGAACGTGTTGAACAAGAACAAGCCAGTATAGAAAAAGCCAAAAACCTTTTCAATAAAGAATTGGAGTGGATGCGCAGACAGCCCAAAGCACGAACTACTAAATCCAAAAGTAGAATTGATGATTTTTATAAAATAAAAGAAGAAGCCCATAAACGAAGAAACGACCATACGGTTCAACTAGAAATTAATATGGAACGTATGGGGTCTAAAATTCTAGAATTACACAACATTTCAAAATCGTTTGATAATTTAAAAATATTAGACAAATTTGATTATGTTTTTAAAAGAGGAGAGCGCATAGGTATTATTGGTAAAAATGGTACTGGAAAATCGTCCTTTTTAAATATGATTACTCAAAAAATCCCTGTTGATTCTGGCAAAGTAGTTGTTGGAGAAACTATTAAATTTGGCTATTATACACAAAATGGAATCAATCCTAAACCCAACCAAAAAGTAATAGAAATTATTAAAGAATACGGCGAGTATATCCCGTTAACTAAAGGTCGTAAAATTTCAGCTGCGCAATTATTAGAACGCTTTTTATTTAATAGAAAACGACAATATGATTTTATTGAAAAATTAAGTGGTGGTGAACGTAAACGCTTGTATTTATGCACGGTATTAATTCAAAATCCAAACTTTCTAATTTTAGATGAACCTACTAATGATTTAGATATCATAACTTTAAATGTATTGGAAAACTTTTTATTAGATTTTCCTGGGTGTTTGTTGGTTGTTTCTCATGATCGCTATTTTATGGATAAAATTGTAGACCATTTATTTGTGTTTAGAGGAGAAGGTATTGTTGAAGATTTCCCTGGTAACTATTCCGATTTTAGAGTTTATGAAGACTCTAAACCTGCAGAAACAACATCCGTTGTAAAAAATACAGATACTCGAGAAAAAAACACTACCAAAGCTAAATTATCCTATAAAGAAAAAAAAGAATACGACGCTATTGAAGGTGAAATTGAAGCTTTAAACATCGAAAAAAAGAATATTGAAACTCAATTTTTAGACACTTCTTTATCAGGTGAAGAAATAAATGAATTATCGATTAAACTTCAAGAAATAGCTAAAAAAATTGAAGAAAAGGAAGATCGATGGTTTGAACTCACAAGCCTACTTGAAGATTAAACATATATTATATCCATTTCTTCCATAAGTGGCTCATTATTAAAACGAAGCAATAATTGTGCTACTGCTACCGCATCTTTCTCACAATATCTAACTATCCTGTCAATATTCCCTTCTTTGTAATACACTTCTCCAACTTCACTTCCACTAATATCATCTTTAGGAGAAGGAATCTTTAAAATTGAAGTCAATAATTTTAAAGAAGTATAATGTTTATAATCTCCAAATTTCCATAACTCCATAGTGTCTAAATGAGGAATTTCCCAAGGCTTTTTCCCAAATAAATTTAATTTTTCTGGCAACGCTATTTGATGAATAATCATTCTTCTTGCTATGTATGGAAAATCAAACTCTTTACCATTATGTCCACATAGCAAGTGTTGAGGCTTATTAAAATGATTTTCTAGCAGGTTCTTAAAATCATTTAAAATATTTACCTCATCTCCAAAAAAAGAGGTAACCCTAAAAGCTCTACTGTTACTGTTGAAATTAGAAAAAAAGCCAACTGAAATACATACAATTTTACCAAATTCAGCCCAAATTCCAGCTCTTTCATAAAATTCAGATGGGGTTATTTCGTCTTTGCGTTGGTATTGTGTTTTTAAATCAAATAGTTCTTGTTTTTCCTCAGATAAATCGGAATAATTTTCTACTTCAGGAACTGTTTCAATATCTAAAAACAAAATGTTTTCAAAATTTAATTTTAAGTTCATAGCTTCACATTTTTTACTAAAAATACTAAAATAACATCTAAAATTAACAACTTTTGTTCGTAAAATTAATATTATGTAATTTTAATGTTAGCTTAATGTTATAATTTTATTTAAATCTCTTCATTTATTTTGTACTCGCAATTTATATGTATTTTTGAACATTAATTAGTAATTGATTATAATGAAAAACGCTGATATTAAAATTTTGTTAGTTGATGATGAACCCGATATTTTAGAAATTGTTGGGTACAATTTAAAAAATGAAGGATATAAAATTTTTACTGCTAAAAATGGAATTGAAGCTATTAAAATAGCAAAAAAGGAAGTTCCTCATTTAATAATTTTAGATATCATGATGCCTGAAATGGATGGTATTGAAGCTTGTGAAAAAATTAGAGCAACAGAGGGTTTAGAAAATGTTTTAGTCACATTTTTTACCGCAAGAGGAGAAGATTACTCTCAAGTTGCTGGGTTTAATGTTGGTGCAGACGATTATATAACAAAGCCCATAAAACCAAAATTATTGGTTAGTAAAATTAAAGCTTTATTACGTAGAATTAATAATGTAGTAGAAGTTGAATCTAATGAACAAGTTACCATTGGAGATATTATTATAGATAGAGACGAGTATGTAATTATTAAAGATGGTGAAAAATTATCCTTGCCAAGAAAAGAATTTGAGTTATTTTCGTTATTAACTTCAAAACCAGGAAAAGTTTTTAAAAGAGATGATATTTTAGATAAAGTTTGGGGAAATGAAGTTGTTGTAGGGGGGCGTACTATTGATGTTCATATAAGAAAATTAAGAGAAAAAATAGGAGATAAAAATTTTAAAACCGTTAAAGGAGTAGGCTATAAATTTGTAATAGATGAAGATTAAAAAAACATATTCTTTTGCCTTTTGGTCATCTTTTTACATTACCCTTTTAACCGCTTTTGCTCTTTTTTTATCAGCTTATTTTTTATTAGATATTTGGCTTAGTTTTACATATTTATTACTTTACATAAGTATTGTATTTCTATTTACTTTTTTAATCATCCAATACCGTTTAGAAAAATTTATTTATCAACGTATAAAAAAAATATACGATAGCGTTTCAATTTTAGATAAATCCGATTTAAATAAAACATCTATAACTTCAGATATAGATACTTTATCTCGTGAAGTTCAAAAATTTGCAGAATCCAAACAGCAACAAATCAGAAATTTAAATTTAAGAGAAGGGTATCGAAGAGAGTTTTTAGGGAATATTTCACACGAATTAAAAACACCTTTATTTACCGTTCAAGGATATTTACTAACCTTAGTTGATGGTGCTTTTAAAGATGAAAAAATTAGTCTAAAATATCTAAATAGAGCAAATAAAGGCGTAGATAGACTGATCTCTATTGTTAAAGACCTAGATCTAATTTCAAAGCTAGAATCTGCCGATTTAAATTTAAACAAACAGCCATTTGATATGGTGAAACTTGTAAAAGATGTTTTTGAGCTTTTAGAAATGAAAGCTAAAAAAAGAAATATCTCATTATTGCTTGATAAACACTACGAGTTTCCAATGATGGTTATTGGTGATGTGGAACGCTACGAACAGGTACTTACAAATTTGATTGTAAACTCAATTAAATACGGAAAAATTAATGGAACTACTATTATAAGTATGGAACCCCACAAAGGCAAAAAAATACTTGTAAAAGTAAAAGATAATGGCGAAGGTATTAAAGAAGATCATTTATCAAGAATATTTGAACGCTTTTATAGAGTTGATCAGAGTAGATCTAGAGAACAAGGGGGTTCTGGATTAGGACTTTCTATTGTTAAACACATAATTGAAGCACATAACGAACAAATTTTCGTAAAAAGTAAAGCTTTTAGAGGTTCAGAGTTTTCATTTACTGCTGAAAAGTTGGAACAATTCTAAATGAATTGTAGTTTTTAAAGGCTGAAAACCATGAAGCTTTTTTACTTTTTTTAATTCATTTAAATTAAAGTCTTCCTGTTTAGAGTAAGGTGAAATTTTCTTAAAATCCATTAATTCAGCTAAATATTCTTGTTCCTTTTGTCCAGTAGTTGGTATAAAAAAAGTTTTTTTACCTAAAACTGCCATATCCATAATAGTTGAATAACCTGAACGAGCTATAACTAAATCACTTTCATTAATTGCTTTTTCTAACTCGTGAGATAATAAATGATTTTTAACCACAATATTGGATGAAGCAGTGATTTTTTTTTCAGAAAAAACACCTCTAATAAATAATACTTTTCCATTAAAATGTTTCAGTTCATTCAACAGCTTATTTTCTAACAAGGTTCTTTGAGGTTCTATCCCTGAAAGCACTACTAATATATTATATTTTAAAGGTAATTTTTGAAGTTTAAATCTACTTAAAACACCTATAAATTTTAATTGTTCCTTTGGAAGTTTTGTACTACTTAATTCTCCTGAAAAATTTGATTTTCCATAAATATCAGGCACCCAAATTTCGTTAAATTTTTCATATATTTTTTGATGAATTTTTGTAGTAAAAAAAGTAGTAAACCCTGAAAGAACTCTTAATTGATGTGTAATATAAACCGATGGAATTTTAGCATGATAAATCCCAAATCTATTGTCAGAAATAAGTCCATCAATCTGCTCTTTTTCTATAATTTTAGCAAGCGCCTTTTTTTCTTTGAATATTGTTAAAATAATAGCTGGAACTTGTAAAAATAAGCTACCTATTAAATAGTTTCCATTTTTAGGATAGCTGATATTGTACGATGGTAAATTGTAACTTTTAAGTAAAGGAAATTCATTTTGAAGTAGCATCAATGAATTTCCATCACTTGCAATAATAGGTTCAAAATTGGCTTCTTGTAGGGCTTTTATAATAGGAATACAACGCGTAGCGTGGCCAAGTCCCCAATTTAGTGGAGCGACAAGAATTTTTTTTTACAAGTCAAACCCAATATCTTTTCTAAAATTCATTTTATCAAAACATATTTTATCAATATTTTGATATGATTTTTTTAACGCTTCTTTAAAATCATTTCCATAAGAAGTAATAGCAATTACTCTACCTCCGTTGGTAATTACCGCTTCATTTTTAGTTGTAGTTCCTGCATGAAAGGCAATAGAATTTTCTATGGTTTCTAAACCAAAAATTTGTTTCTCTTTTTCATAAGTCTCAGGATATCCACCAGAAACTAACATTACCGTACAAGCACTTTCTTCCTTAAATTCAATTTTTTTGGTATGTAACTCATTATTCCCAGCAGCAATTAACAGCTCTAAAAAATCACTTTTAACCCGTGGAATTACCACCTCGGTTTCTGGATCACCCATTCTACAATTGTACTCAATTACTTTTGGCTCATTTCCAACTTTTATAATTCCAAAGAAAATAAATCCTTTATAAGGTATCTTATCCTTTTGTAAACCTTCAATTGTTGGTTTTATAACTTTGTTTTCAATTTTACCCATAAACTCTTCGTTGGCAAATGGCACTGGAGAAACTGCACCCATTCCACCTGTATTTAAACCAACATCCCCTTCACCAATACGTTTGTAATCCTTGGCGTTTGGCAAGTTCACATAACTTTTTCCATCTGTTAATACGAAACAGCTTAGTTCAATTCCGTCCAAAAATTCTTCAATAACAACTTTATTGCTTGCTGCACCAAATTTTTGATGGGTTAGCATTTCTTTCAATTCATTTTTGGCTTCTTCTAAATCATTTAAAATTAGCACTCCTTTTCCAGCTGCTAATCCATCAGCTTTTAACACATACGGAGCATTTAATGTTTCTAAAAACTGATACCCTTCTTCTAAATTTTGTTGTGTAAAACTTTTATATGCTGCTGTTGGAATGTTATGACGGAACATGAATTCTTTTGCAAACTCTTTACTTCCCTCTAATTGGGCGGCGTATTTTTGAGGCCCAATTATTGCTACATCTTTAAGTTGATTATCATTTAAAAAGAAATCATGAATTCCTTTTACTAAAGGGTCTTCAGGACCAACCACAACCAATTGAATAGCGTTTTCTAAAACTTCCTTTTTAACAGCTTCAAAATCTGTAGGGCTTATAGCTATGTTTGTACCTACCTGTTGTGTTCCAGCATTACCAGGAGCTATAAATAAATTACTTAATATATTGCTCTGTGCAATTTTCCAAGCCAATGCGTGTTCTCTTCCTCCTGATCCTAAAATTAATACATTCATAAATAAAGTTCCTTATTCTTAAATTTTTAAAAAGTTGATTTTGTTTTTTATTTTGTTAAAAAATTTGTTCTAATATTTTTTGAGTAATTACGTAAGTTGGTAAAACCCCTGTAGTGCCTAAACCTCCTGAAGCTAGTGTACTACCTGTTTCTAAAGGATTATCTGAAGCATAGTACGCATAACGTACTTTAACTTTACTGGAGATATTTCCTCTAATTTTTGAAGCGGCCTGTATTGCTTTTTGATAATGTGCTCCTTCCATTTCAAGGCCTGTTACTTTCCAAGTAGATTCGAAAAAGAATTTTAAAATATCTTTGTTTTGAAGAGAAGTTCCTAAAACCGTAACCATAGCTCCTGTATACACATCAACTCCACAACCCTCAAACTGCTTCTTTTTTAATTGATTTTTAAATGGATAATTATCTGCTGTTCCTTCAAAAATATGTGATGAAGGAATCATTATATCACCTTTTCCACCTTCTAAAATACCCGCTTTCCCCATAATTGAAACCGACTCAACATTTAAATGCTGCTTTTTTCCTTTTTTACACTCGTATGGTTTAAGCAGTTCATCCATGGTTTCATATGCTTGCTCTCCAAACGCGTAATCCATTACAATAATTACAGGCTTTTCTTCATGTTCTAAACAATTTTTGTACACATATTGTGTTTTTGAAATATCAATTTTTTCAGTATCAATTATTTGAACATTGATATTGGTACCTGAAGTATCTTTAACATAAGTTAATCCATTTTTTGAAGCATACTCAATAACTTGATTTCTTAAATCTTCATTTTCACCATCACTTAATAACTCAAATAATGAAATAAGATTATTGTCTTTAACTTGCTTTGGCAAAACTATTGGAGCATAAATTGAATTCATTACACTATGCATATTAGCACTTATAATATGAATTGGGCGTTTTAAAAGATTGTGGTCATTTAATACTTTTTTAATATTGTTTGCCCAAATTTCACCATAAATATGATGCCCTATTCGTTCACGTAAAACTGGACTAAAAGAAATGGCTCTTTTTAAATTGTGTATTCGTTCATTTATTGCTAAACACCCTAACCAATATATAATTTGAAAAAACCTGTCAGCATTATTTTTTTGAGCTAAAATTTTATGAACATTTTGAACTTCTTCAAAAGTTCGTCCTAAAATACTTGCTAAATGAGCCAGCATAATATCTTGCTCATCTTTGGTTAATTTTTTATTATGTAGTACAACTTCCTGAAGTTTGTTCCATTCTCTTATGGTATTTCCATCATCATTAATAAGTACTTTTGATGCTATTTTATGCGATTCTACAAATAAAAATGTTAAATGTGTTAAAATATCATAGATTTCTGATCTTCCTCTAGTAACCTCAATATTCATTTGATCTTTATCTATTCTAAAACAATTTCTTCGTCTTTTAGGAGGAATTATAGGTTCAAAATGAGAATTTGAATATCCTTCATCGGCAGTTAAATTAATAAATTGACATTCTTCAATTCCAATTGGAAGGCGTTCAATTACATAAATTAACCCATTTAATTCTACTTTTTCTTCTGCAATAGACCCATAAATTTCTGGGCGTAACAATAATAAAGATTCACGCAAAGCATCACCCGAAATACCCATTGGTTTATAAAAACCACGGGTAAATAAATGACGCATAGTAATGTACAAACGCTCTATGGCATTTGATGATTCTTGTGCTCTAGTTCTTCCTTTAATTTCTGCTTGTAACATATATTGTTTTTGGATTGCAAAGATACAACATCTCTGATTATTTATTATTTATATTAAAAACAATGATTTTCAATTAATTAAGTATTGAATTGTATTGCTGATCATTAGTTAAAATTGAAACTGCTTTTAAAATTGTTTTATCAAAAACTACTTTTTGTTGATAAACGCCTTTTATATAATAATAACGTTTTACCAATTCTTCAGTTAATTTATAGCGTATTTCTTCTTTGTTTTTATCTAATTCAATTATTTTTTCTTCTTGTATTTTAGTTAACAAAGCTTGGTAAGTTTTAGTTAAATTAGCATCCAAATTTTCTTCTTTTGCTTTTTCTAAAGCTTTTTTTAATTGAATTTCAGTAGCCGTTTCAAAATCTTGGTGATGTGTGCTTAAATAATCTTTAAAAGCTTTATAATCTGATTCTTTCAACTGAAATTCAGCCGCATTTAAAATGGTTGGATGTTTATAAAAATATTGAGTTGCATAATTAAAAAATGCATCGGAATTAAATAGAATTTCTGTGATTTCTGTAGTTGTAGGTTTTTCTATTTTTACATCAGGTAAAATTCCACCTCCTCCATAAACAGTTCTTCTTTTTTCAGTTTTATAAGCTTCTCTTCCAGCATCTGAAAATTTCGGAATAGTACCATCTTCTTTTCTATTGGTATAATCCAACTCCTGTATACACCTACCACTTGGTGTATAATATTTTGAAATGGTAATTTTCATTTGTGTACCATACGATAATTCTCTATAACGTTGCACCAAACCTTTTCCAAAAGAACGTTCACCTATTACAACCGCTCTATCATAATCTTGTAAAGAACCAGCCAAAATTTCTGACGCTGACGCTGACCGATTATTTACTAAAATTGAAATTGGAATTTCTAAATCTATAGGTTCTTGCCTAGTTTTAAAAGTTTCACTCCACTTTTCTATTTTTGCTTTGGTGGTAACTACAATTTTATCTTTTGGAATGAAAAAATTAGCAATTTCAACAGCTTCATTAAGCAGTCCTCCAGGGTTATTTCTAACATCAATTATTAGTTTTTTCATTCCTTGATCTTTTAAATCTTCAAATGCATTTTTTACTTCTTCTGAAGCCTTTTCGTTAAAGGTTATAAATGAAATATAACCAACTTCAGAAGTTAACATGGTATAATAGGGAACTGGATTTACTTCTATCTTTTTTCTGGTCACTTCAATTTCTGAAATTTTATTTTGACGTTCTATTTGAAGCTTCACCTTAGTGTTTGGAAGTCCATTTAATAATTCTGAAGCTCCTTTTTCGTCAAAATCTTTAATTTCTAAATTTTCAATTTTAAGAATTTGATCTCCTGGTTTTAATCCAGCCTTTTCGGCAGGGGAATTTTTTAATACTTCTCTAATAGTAAGAGTTTTGTTTTTAAATTTAGAAGTCGCTCCAATACCTCCATATTCACCTGTTGCAGCAATTCTTGCAGCTTCAACACCTTGTTCATCATAATAACGGGTATATGGATCCAAATTTTCGAGCATATGATTTACCGCATTATTAGTAAGTTTTGCAGGATTTACTTCATCAATATAATACATATTTAATTCCTTAAATAAGGTAGTATAAATATCTATTTGTTTGGCAACCTCAAAAAAATCAGACTGAAAACCAGCAGAAATTGCTATGGTTAGGGTTAAAAAAATTTCTATCACCCATTTTTTAAACTTGTTCATCTTCTTTAATTTTAGTTAAAAATTTAGCACAAACTTTTTTTAAAGCAGCTTCTAAATCTTCGTATTTTAATTCTTCTTTAGCCATATAAATAAACATAAAAATATATGGTTCTTTTAAATTAGCAGAAAAAAGATACTTGTTTTTTCTGTAAACTTCACGCATTAATCTTTTTATTCTATTTCTATTTACTGCTAATTTTATTAACCTTTTTGGAACTGAAAACCCAACTTTAATCGGAAACTCACCTGAATGATTTAATGAAAGATATTTGATTTGTATAGGATAAGACTTTACTCGTTGTCCTTCTTCAAAAAGTTGTTCAATTAACTTTCTGCTTTTTAATTTTTCTTCTTTTCCTAAAGTATATTTCATACTATTTTTTTGAATGTTGAGCCTCCAAATAAATTTAGAGTTTAAATTTTCAAGATATATGTCTTAAAAAATTTCTGTTTTTACACACATAATTAAGTATCACAAATGTAAACAATAAAAGATTTTAATTGCTAAATTTGTGATTGAACAAAAAAACAAACAATGTCACAAGATTTATTTCAAGCACCAGATTATTATCAATTAGATGAATTATTATCTGAAGAACATATTTTAGTTAGAGATGCTGCAAGAGAATGGGTAAAAAGAGAGGTTTCTCCAATTATTGAAGATGCTGCTCAACAAGCTAAGTTTCCAACATCAATAATTTCAGGATTGGCTGAAATAGGTGCTTTTGGACCTTATATACCTGAGGAGTATGGTGGTGCTGGATTAGATCAAATTTCTTACGGATTAATTATGCAAGAAATTGAAAGAGGTGATAGTGGGGTACGTTCCACAGCATCTGTACAATCTTCTTTAGTAATGTATCCTATTTGGAAATATGGAAATGAAGAACAAAAACAAAAATATTTACCAAAACTAGCTAGTGGAGAATATTTAGGTTGCTTTGGTTTAACAGAACCTGATCATGGATCTAATCCTGGTGGCATGGTTACCAATATTAAAGATATGGGAGACCATTATTTATTAAATGGTGCTAAAATGTGGATTTCAAATGCTCCTTTTGCAGATATTGCTGTAGTGTGGGCTAAAAACGAAGAAGGCCGTATAAAAGGGCTTATTGTTGAACGTGGAATGGAAGGGTTTACAACTCCTGAAACACATAATAAATGGAGTTTAAGGGCTTCCGCTACTGGAGAGTTGATTTTTGATAATGTAAAAATTCCAAAAGAAAATATTTTACCTAATAAAGATGGTTTAGGAGCTCCTTTAGGATGTTTAGATTCTGCTCGCTATGGAATTGCTTGGGGAGCAATTGGTGCTGCTATGGACTGCTATGATACTGCTTTACGTTATGCTAAAGAACGTATTCAATTCGATAAACCTATTGCTGCCACCCAATTACAACAAAAGAAATTAGCCGAAATGATTACTGAAATTACCAAAGCCCAATTATTAACTTGGCGACTTGGTACACTTAGAAATGATGGCAAAGCAACTTCTGCTCAAATTTCAATGGCCAAACGAAATAATGTGGAAATGGCTTTAACTATTGCAAGAGAAGCTAGACAAGTTTTAGGTGCTATGGGAATTACTGGAGAATACTCTATTATGCGTCATATGATGAATTTAGAAAGCGTTATTACTTATGAAGGAACGCATGACATCCACTTACTTATAACTGGATTGGACATTACAGGCTTACCTGCATTTAAATAAAATTTATAAAGAAATTCAATTCTCCATAAAAAAGACTTCCTATAGGAAGTCTTTTTTATTTATATATATTCTAAAAATTATTGTATAACAATCTTTTTAACAATGTTTCCATTTGAGGTATATACCTTTACAATATAGGCTCCTGAGCTTACATTTACAGGAAATGAGTTATTTCTTCCATTAAAATTCTTATTCCAAGTATTCACTATTTGCCCTAAATAGTTATATAATGAAACTCTTTGAATTTCAGTATCTAAAATTTTATTGATTTGTAATTCACTAGTAGAATTATTCATAAAAACAAGAACTCCTTCATTTACACTAATTTCTTGAATGGTTTTTAATCTTGGTTGAAACGCCACTACAAATCTATCTTTATAAACTCCTTCCGCCAATTCAATTTCAAAATTATTTTGAGTAATATTAAAGGTTTCTCCTGAATTTAAATCCTTTATATACACCTTAAAATCATCAGGGGTATTCTCTAAAGCGTCTACACCTATTTTTACCATTCCTCCGTTAGATTTAATTCCTAATGGTATTTCTGTTTCTGCGCTAATGGTATTGATTCCTTGAATCACAAACTTCTTATTATTTATTAACCAATACATATCATCATTAAACTCTTCATAAATTGGTGCGTCGTACCCCCAATCAACTTCATTTGTAGTATTTTCATCAATAGTTAACAATAACTGCCTGTGTTGAATTTTAGTAGCTTCAAATCCTAATCTTATTTTTAATCGCTTATCTAAGTTCTCTTCTTTATTTACTTTTGAAGAAATTCCCCCTTTCATAAATATTGAATTTTTAGGATTTTCTTCTGTTACAAAGGCTCTTTGACTATTTTTAAATACAATGTTTCCGCCATCTGAATCTCCTTGTACAAAGAAACCTTGACCTACAGCAATAAATTGTTGTGGCTCTTTAGAACCATTAGGTACACTTTGATTGTTTATAGGATGGGCTGTAGCTTTAACTCCTCCAAGTTTAGTCAAAGTAGCAAAACCGGCTTGATAATCTTTTAAATTATGACTATCTCCTCCATAATGCTCCCAAAAATATAAAGTTCCATTATTCCCTAGTGATGCTGTATTATCGTCAATAAACTTATATGCATCAATTGCGGAAGGATAAGGATTACCAATCAAATAATCGTTAGTTCCACTTACATGTAAACTAATGTCTCCATTATTTGGTTTTCCAACAAATACATAATTTTGTTCAGTTAATACTCCAGGGTTGGCAGTTCCTTTCATTAAAAATCCTTCTCCGGCTTTTAGTTGCCCACTACTTCCAATTTGTTCCCAGCTACTATAACTATCATGAGTTTTATTTTTATAAGCATAAATCCAATAGTTAGCTATTTGAATAGGCGTAGTTGTATTATCTCCATTATAACCTCCAACAAAATCTATATCTATAGGGTTCATCTCATCTGTACCATCTTTTAAAACACTTGCAACAGCATATTTTTTTGGGGGAACATTAGAGATTACGGGAGAAGACCAATCATTGTACCTAAACTTATTACCTACTCCTTGTTGATCGCGTTCCAAATATCCTGTACTATTAATTAAATCAAAATCACTATTGGTGGTTTGTATTAATTGAGATTCTCCATCTAAATCTATGACTCCATTTATTAACAAATAATGTGAAATTTCTAACTTATTTGCTGTGTTTATTGATAATTCATCTTCAGAATTTATCAATCCTAATAATTTAATTGATCTATTTCCTGAATTTATATGATCTCTAGTTTCTACAATATTCCAATCAATTTTTGTTTCTCCATCTAAACCAATTACATTAGGAATCATTAAATTACTTCCATTTTCCCAACTACTAGTATCGTCCCAATTTAAAGGTGTTGAAGCATTCGCATTTACGGAAACATATGGTAACGGAGCCGATTGATTTTTAACTACATGTTTATTTTTTGAAAGGTATTTAATTCTTATAAAATTGTCATTATTTGAAACATCCTCTACCACTGTTCCATAAAATGAATTCATATTAAAATACGCTTGTAAACTAGCCCAACTTTTAGATTTAATATCATTTTTAGAGATACTTTGAGGAAATACTTTTCCATTTACTTTAGAAGAGAATTCTTCAATTTCCTGATTCATTATATAACGAATTTCTTCTACTGTAAGAGATTCGCTCCATATTCTAACTTCATCTATAGAGCCCTTAAATGAATCAATGTTATTTTTGTCTGTATATAAAGCTCCAATAGAATATTTATTGTTTGTGACCAAAGGATTAGGTAAGCCTGAAACGCTTTTATCTAAAATACCATCAATATATAAATTAGCAATACCTCCATTAAAAGTTAGTACTATATAATGCCATAAGTTATCAATTGCATTTATTGAAGTAATTTGTGTACTTCCATTCCAATCAATTTCAATAAAATTATTTGCATTTACTTTAAAATTATAGCCATTCGCCCCTTTAGATATAAAACTTCCTGCCGCCCCATTACTTTTTATCCAAGCAGAAACTGTAAAATTACCCCCTAATTCTAGAGATTCGTCTCCTAATAAAAATTCATGTGTTGAAAAATCTATTTGACTTTTTTGTTCAACTTTTGTGGCTTTACCAAAAGTGAAATATTTTGTCGAGTCAAAATCGTACCAAGTTTCAAAATTTAACCCTTTTAATTCTAATGGTATTACATCAACAATATCATTTGCATTAAAGGTGTTATTGTCTGAAACTATTAACACGTATTTTTCATTAGAATTTAGACTAACATTATTTGTAAGAATAGATGAAGGTATGGAAACTTTAACTTCGGGAACATCATTTTGACTTTCAGTAATTTTCCATTTTCTAGCTATTGGAATAAAAGTAGTAGCTGTTCCACTTAAATTAATTGTTCTAGATGATTGAGATGCTGTAGTAAATCCTCCATTATTATTTCCCCAAACCAAATAGTCTCTATCGGTATTAAAGCTTCCCAAATTTAAATTATTTGTTGTTGCAACTTCTCCTAAACCAATAGCTACAATGCCATTATTGTTTATACTTTTTGATTGTTTTTGATTTAAACTAGAAACATCATCTCTACCAATACCTGCAATATCATAATTAAATCCAGTATTAACAGATTGATCCCAAATTACTGTACCATTAGAATCGACATAATCTTGACTTACACCATTATCACCTAAAGTAATTCCATATTTAATAGCTAAATAGGATTGTATTCGGTTGCGTTCTTGAATCAAATTAGTATCATTTTTACGAACTGAGTATGTTATAATTTCAGCTATTCTACCATTTAAACTAGCTGTACTTCCCTCACTTCTTCCAATCCAATATTTTCCATTTGAAATATTTCCAAAACTTACAATATCAGAAGTCGTGTTTGCAATATTTTCAGCATTGTAAAACAATTCCTGATTATTTGTTGAAGTATTGTTTCTTGTATTAATTATTCCTGCGTTAGTATAGTTGGCCGTTCCTGTTTGCGCTACTCCAAAACCATCGTTAAATCCACTTGAAATTCCATATGCATATGATATTACTTCATTATTAAATCTTTGCGAGTATGCACCAAAACCTATCCCTGAAGCATCATTTTCCGTATTTCCAGTATCAGAATCTGAACAAAAGATATCCATGACTCCAAAAGTTGAATTAACCATAGCATCGGGTATAACCACAACAAATATTTCATTGGAGTAGTATCCTAAAGCTCCTTCTAAATATTGCTGAGGAAGTTTTGTGTAATCAAAACTATTAGATGAAGAAGTTGAATTATTATCAAAGTCAATTACAGGGTTAAAATTTACATTATAGGTTGCATCATCTCTAAAAGTTGGTTCTTGGCCTGGTGTGTTAACTGTAGCATCTGATCCTCTTGCATTATCTCCCCAAAGTGTCACTCCATTACTAGAGTTAGTACTTACATTTTCATTAGCTTTTAACCATAATTTTAAATCTGTTACCACTCCTCCAGGGCCTATAGTTAGAGGTGCAACACTAGTTCCTCTAACAGTAAAAGTATAAGGGTTTTCATCGGCATCATCATTTGAAATTGAAACCTCTGCCGAAAAGGTTCCCAAGGAAGTAGGGGAAAATGTTATAGTAAATGTAGTAAATTTTGCTTCATTAATCTTTTTTGTAGAAGCTAAACTAGAGCTAGAAAAATATCCACTTGTATTAGCTATTAATACTGGATTGGATACATTTAATTTTGAGTTATTTGTTCCAATATTATAAATTCTAAAAGTGACCGTTACTGAAGTTCCAACATCTATACTACCAAAATCAGTATTATTGGTTAACAGCGGTGAATTTGTAGAGTTATCTTCAATTTGGTTATCAAAATTATCTGTTACATCAATTTCAGGTTCTTTATTTGAAGACATTCCTTGAATATCAAATGAATAGCTTGAATACTTCCCATTATTATAAGTTATAGTAATGGTTGCTTTTTTAATACCAGAAGAACTCGGTGTAAATTTTATTTTAATGTTTTGCTTACCTCCTGATTTAATATTTCCAGAGGCATTTTGAATTATAGAAAAATCTGATGAGCCAGTTATAGTTACATTTATCTTTTTAAGGTTTTTATTCCCTTTTTTAGAAGCAATATTTTTAAGTTCAAAGCTATAAATTTTACTTCCATTAACTTCTCCAAAATCTGTATAATTAGTAAGTTTTGGATTTATACTTCCTCTATTGATAATTTGTCCATTACCTTTTACCTGAAGAATACCTTGTGAAAAACCATAAAAACTGAAAAGAAATATAATATTAAAAAAAAATATTTTTTTAAAATCTGGGGTATTAAAACACATAAAAACTATAATATTGAGCCTAACAAAAATAAGTGATAGAAATAGCTTTTACGTAGCTGATAATTTGAAATAAACAAACTACAAGGTATTTACAATAAAAAGTATTTTGTAATAAATAAATTGCAGCAATAAAATATTTAAAAACCCTTAAATTTAAAGATATTTAAGATTATTTAGTATTAAATATACTAATTTATGCGTATTCACTAACTAATTAACAAGTAAAAACAAAATTTTAATTAAATATTAATTAAAGCAGAAATTGATAAATTACGTCCTGGAGCACTAATAGAAGAAGCAAATTCTTTATAATGAACATCAAAAATATTATCAATATTTAGAAATAAAGTAATACTATTATTCGCTTTAAAATTTGATTTAAAATTAAACGTATTCCAACTTGGATTTCCATAATAAACATCCTCCTCTTCATTATAAGGTGTTTGTTCTACATTGTCTATACCCTCAATTAAATTATAATCATTAATTTTTTTCTTTGAATTAAATTTCCAGTTTAAACTTGCCTGAAATCGTTCTTTTTCATACCCTATTTCTATCATCCCAAATAAAGGTGGAATTGATGATAAAGGTTCTTTAGTATCATAAGCTTCTCCCTTTGTATACGTTAATGAACCTTTTGTTTTCCAAAATTCATTTAAACCTCCTTTAAAACTAAAAGTACTTCCAACAATATATGCATTGTCTTTGTTTACGTTTGCAATGATTATTCCTTCTTCTCCATCATACATAATAGTTCCTAAATTGTTTACTTCAAAATAATCTCGAGTTATGTAATTATTTAATAGCGTGTAATAAATATTTAAACCAGCTTCAAATCTTTTATTATTAAAATATTTTAATACACTACTTTCAAAATTATAGGCATATTCTGGCTTTAAATTTATATTTGGAACTGTTACTTTTCCTGATTTTTCTCTAATTTTTCCAACATCATCAATATTCGGTGATCTAAATCCAGATGAAATTACACTATTTAATTGCCAATTTGCATTAGGTTTAAAAATATAACCCAAAGTTGCAGTTACTGCAGAATTATTTGAAGATATGTCAAAATCTGGCAACGTAATAAACGTATCATCTATCCATTTTGCCTTTAAATGGGTATTTACCAATCTTAACCCCGTATTTAAAGTTGCTTTTTTACTAATATTTTGACGGTAATTTGCATAAGCTGCAATACTTGTGTAAGAGCTTCCTCCATCTGGATAACGAGATTGAACTACAAAATCATCTGTAAAACCTACTATTGTATTGTTATAAACATCAAGTGTTTTTCCATAAGATTTTGAATTAACATCATTATATGAACCTTCAAATCCATATGATAAAATTCTATCATCTCCTTTGGTCAACGGCACAAAAAAATCACCATTCAAACTAAAAACATCTACATCTTCATTTCTATAAGAGCGTTCTAAACTTGAAAATTTTCGTTGCACTCTAGACTCTTTAATGTTTTGGAATGCAGCTGTTAAAGTTCCTTTTTCAAGCCAACTTTTATTCGGACTTATTTTTAATTGCGTAGCAGCTAGTAACCTTTTTTGAGGACCATAGTACCACTCCGAAAATTTCAGTTCACCATCAGAATATTCCGTAAGCCTATCAAACCTATCAATATTAGAAGATTCTGAATATTGAAGATTAATTGTTAAATCTGTTTTATTAGAAAGTGGAATTGCTATTTTTTGTAAAATATCGGTTTGATTATAGCCTGTATTTTTTTGAACATTATGATCTCTGTTTACTATAGGGTTTAAATTATAGTACTTATTTGTGTTATTCGAATATTCATAAACCTTTCCCCAATCATCAAAACCATGGGTTCTGTTTTTCCCCATTTT
Organism: uncultured Lutibacter sp.; assembly: GCF_947493565.1. Taxonomy (GTDB): domain Bacteria; phylum Bacteroidota; class Bacteroidia; order Flavobacteriales; family Flavobacteriaceae; genus Lutibacter; species Lutibacter aestuarii. Next base: position 163,350 of record NZ_CANLRG010000002.1, read on the forward strand.
TAAATCGCCAAATTTACTATAGGTTATGCTAGTATAAGAAGCCCATTTTTTATTACTAAACTCCATATTTCCTTCGGTAGTAAATTCATTATTAACGGTACTGAAACGAGAATAAATAGAAGAATTAATTTCTTTATCAGTACTTACTTTTGGTGTTTTAGTATAGTAATGAATTACTCCTCCTAAAGCATCTGACCCATAAACAACAGATGATGGTCCAAATATAACTTCTGTTCTATCAATAATATTAGGCGACACTGTAATAGAGTTTTGTAAATGTCCCATTCTGTAAATAGCATTGTTCATTCTTACTCCATCAATTACCAATAAAACTCTATTAGCTTCCATACCTCTTAACACGGGACTTCCACCTCCAAATTGTGATTTTTGAACCTTAATCCCTGGTAAATTAGCTAATAAATCTGCAGAAGTTTGAGGCGCCATTTTTTTGATGTCTTCTTTTGATGTAATTTCTATTTGTTCGGCTATTCTACTTCTTTTTTCTTCTCCTCTAGAGGCTGACAAAACAATTTCATCTAATTGTTCAGATTTTTTACTTAAATACACTACAAACTCTAAAACACCCAATTCTTTTTTCAATATCTCATATTCTATATACGACAAATGATTAAAAAACAACACATCAAAGTTTCCAAATACAGATAAATCTGCAATTCCATTTTTATTAGTATATACTACCGTATCATTAATATCATTATAAATAGTTACATTTTCTATTGGAAAATTGGAACCTCTTTCTAATACTTTTACTTGTTGTGCTTCTATTTTTGTTACTATAAAAATGAAAAAAATAATTTTTAAATATTTCATAATTAACTAAATACCGATTTTAAAACATTTATAGATTTTGGTTTCTTAAAACCACTAATATGTAATTCAAAATATTGAATTAAAATGGAGAGTACCTCTTGTCTGTTAGAAGCGCTAAAATCCACTTGGTGTAACACATCAAAATTTATGCCTAACAGCTTTTTAAATTGAAGTAATTTTGAGCCCGTTACCGTATGCTGTTTTGAATAGCTAGTAAAGTTTCCTTCTAACAAATTAAAATAACTGCTATTAGCATTTTCAAGCTCTGGATAAAAACCTAAAAACTTAGTTAAGTTTAGCAAAAAAAGTAAATGAAAATTTGAAATATTTGCATGTGTATCAAGCCATAAAAATGAAGTCTCTAAATAAGTATACAACGTACTATTTTTATCTTCCTCTTTTATTGAACTAAACAATATTTCAGCTAAAAAAAGTGATATTGTTTGTTTTTTTATAGAAGTATGTATTGATTCATAAAAATGTGAAACTTCTACATCTCTTAAAGAATTTAATACCCCTCTATTATTATGATTTGCTGTTAAATTTAACTGAGTTAAAGGTTGAAAATAGGCTGGCTTAATTTTGGCCTTTTTAGACTTTAATACACCTTTTAACATATATGATTTTAAACCATAATCCTCTGTATAACAAGTTGTAATTAAACTGGTATCTCCATACTTTATAGTATTAATTACAATTGCTTTTGTACTTTGAATCATTATGTTAAATTGGAATGATAATTTTGTAATTGTAAACTTATCGTGTATTACTCAGTATTAAATTAAGACATTCAAATATATTTAAAAAATAATGAACCTGAATGTGAAGTTAGTTTCAAAAAAAAACCTTGAACATTATAAATTTTAATTACAATGTTCAAGGAATAAATAAATCAACCCCAAAGACTTATTTAATGTTTTTAATGTATAGTGCCAAAACCCCTCTTGACATTAATACAAAACAAATATACATCTGATTATACTTACTTTGAAATGAAATATGCCTTTGTGCTTAAAAAATATATAAATGGTTAGTTTTTAGCAATAAACGGTATTTTTAGAATTTTCTATTTTATTAAAAATTGACTACTTCAACAGTTTCAAAACCCCAAGATATTCCTTTTTTCTTGTAAATCACCTTTTTAACTGTATGTTCATTGTTAAGTTGTACCAACCTTTCGTAAGTAGTTTCTTTAATATTCTGACAAACACTACCCGTACCTATAAATTTTATAGTACTTTTATTATTTTTAGTTTTAAAATCTTCAATGATTTTATCGTCTGAAGGAATTGAAAATTTAAGTATTGACATTAAAGATTAATATAAATTAATTACAAATTTAGTTATCCAAAAATATATATTTTATTAAAATTTGCTAAAACCTATTATGAATCAATAAATGGTATTTTAAATTTTATAAATGGTTTGTTTTTCTTAATTATTTATTGGAAAACTTACTAAAACTTGAGTCCCCGTTTTTTCTTCGGAAGAAATGTCTTTGGTTTCAATTTTTACATCTTTATTTTTATATAGAATTCTAATTCTATTTTCTGTTGCTTCAGTTCCAAAAAATTTGCGTTTTTTGGACATATGCTCTAATTCTTTTGCCTTATTAATACCAATTCCATTATCTTGAATAATACAAAGAACATTATCATTTGCTCTTTTTATAATAAGTTTAATCTCTTTGCTACCTTCTTTTTTCATAATTCCATGCCAAATAGAGTTTTCAATAAAAGGCTGTAAAAATAGAGGTGGTACTTTGATGCCATCTAAATTTAAATTTTCATCTACTTCAACAATGTAATCGAACCCCCCAGAAACTCTCATTTGCTCAAGTTTAACATATAGAGAAAGTATTCCTAATTCTTCAGATAATGTTGATGTAGGACTTGATGAACTGTTTAAAATAACTCTAATTAAACGTGAAAATTTTGTAATATAATCAGATGCTTTTTCTACTTCATTCTTTAACACAAAATTGTTAATGGAGTTTAATGAATTGAATAAAAAATGTGGGTTCATTTGACTTTGAAGAGCTGTCATTTTCAACTCTTCCATTTCTTTCAGTTTAACGGCAAGTCTCACTTCAGCATTTTTACTTTTTTGTTCAATTCTCTTTATTATAAAACCTATTATAACTGAAAATATAATGCTTTGTAAAATGGCTCCTAAATAGGTGAAAAACATCGCTTGAAGCCCTCTAGATTCAAAAAATTCAGTTCCTAAAAATATTTCTAAAAAACTTATATTAGCTAATGCAACATAAATAAATGATCCAACCACAAAATAAATAGAAAATTTGTCTTTTATTTTAGTTACTATAATATAATATGTTAGTAAGGTAAAAAGTGTTAAAAAAGGAACTACTATTGTAAACGCCTTAACTTGAAATTCATAACCAAAAAGTGCTTGAATTACAATAAAAATACCTGCTAATATTAACAGTATTTTGGTTCCAAGTTCAAAATACTTGTCCCACTTTATTAAATGAGTTCTTGTATCTAATAAGTCTCTAGCAAAAGCAATGTAAGCTGCATATGCCAAAAATTGGATAGAAAAGTTAATGTAATTGTAAAATGCCTGAAACTCTCCATTTAATACATGTTGTAAAAAATAAATTGTAAGTGCTAGTAGATATAAACTATAGTATAAATATAGTTTACTTTTATTTTGAAAGAAAATTAAAAAATGATAAATGAACAGCACGAAAAGCCCTCCTCTTATCCACGAAAAAATTTCAGAACCGTAATCTAAAAACATTTTTTAATCTAAATATAATCTTTTAAATAATTCAGCTTTTCTATTTCTGCTTATACTAGCTGTTAAACCATTAGTCATAATAAGTTCTCCACCTAAACCTTTTAAATATTCTTTTACATGATTTAAATTTACTAAATAAGAATTATGTACTCTGAAAAACTCAGGAAATAAGAATTTCTTTTCAACTTCTTTAAGTGTTTTGGAAACCAAAATTTGTTGTTCAGATTTTAAAAAAATTGTTGTATAACTTTTATCAGATTTTAACATAACTACATCATCCTTTTCTAATAAATATACCTTTCCATCAGCTGAAATATTTATTTTATCATTATTGTCATTCAAATTATTTAATAATAATTGAAGTTTGTTTTCTAATAAATCGCCTTTTTTAGATTTTTGAATTTTATCCATTGCTTCTAATAGCTCATCTTTATCAACAGGTTTAAGAAGATAGTCTATCGCTGATACTTTAATTGCTTTAAGTGCAAATTCATCATGCGCTGTTGTAAAAATTAGATTAAAATCTCTATTATCAAGCTTTTCTATCATTGTAAAACCATCCATTTCTGGCATTTGAATATCCAAAAAAACAACATCTGGTTTTTCTTCATTAATAATATCAATGGCTTTTATTGGGGAGTTACAAGTGCTAACTTCCACATTTTCAATATAATTTTTCAATTTCCATTCTAATGCTTCTAAAGCATCATTTTCATCATCAACTAATAAAATTTGTAACATAATCTGAGGGTCGATGTTAATTATTCCTTTTTCAATTAATTTGCAAGATACAACATTTGAATATATGTTCAAAAAGTTAATTTTTTATTTACTTTTTTACAGGCAAAACGTAAAAAAATACTGCTATAAAGTGACAAAAACTACCTATTAAAACAAATATATGAAATATGGCATGGTTGTATTTTATACGCTTAATACTGTATAAAACTGCTCCAATGGTATAAGAAATTCCTCCAGCTAATAACCATAAAAGTCCTTCTAAAACTAAACTATTTACTAAAGGTTTTATAGCAAAAATAATTAGCCACCCCATTAACACATAAGCTATGGTTGAAATTTTGTCATATTTTCCGGTATAAAAGAGTTTTAAAATAACTCCCATAAGTGCCAAGCCCCAAGAAACGCCAAAAATAGTCCAACCTACCCAGCCCTTTAAAACAACTAATGTAAACGGAGTATAGGTTCCAGCAATTAAAATATAAATAGCAGCATGGTCAAAAATATTTAAACGTTGGCGTAATTTAGGGTTTTGAACATAATGATATAAGGTTGAAGCCGAATATAAAACTATTAAACTTGCTCCATAAATACTAAAACTCACTATATGCCATGCCGTTCCTTCTAAACTTGCAAACACAACTAACAAAACTAAGGCGGGTATACTTAAAACCAACCCTATTAAATGTGAAATTACATTCCATTTCTCTTCTTTAGGATCATAGTATGTTACTAAGTCTTTTTTCATTTTTTTTAAACGAAATTAAAAACATTTAATTATTTATTGTTTTAATTATTTCTGTCGGAAATTAATTCATTAAAAATTAAATTAAATGTTTGTTTTTTTAAAGAGTCACTATCTCTAATAATCATTCCTTTAGTTTGAATAAAATGATGAATTTTTACTCTTAGTTTTCCTGGACTTCCACTAAAAAAAGTATACGAAAATCTTTTTTTACAATCATACATTGTAATAGGCACAATAGGTATTTGGTGCTCAATTGCCAAACGAAAAGCCCCATTTTTAAAATCGGCTAATACAATACTTTCATCATCAGGAACCAATCCTTCTGGAAAAATACAGATATCCAAACCATTTGATAGTCTTTTTCTTGCTTCATCAAAAACTGCTTTTCTACTTCTCGAATTGTTTCTATCAACAATAATACAGGTCTGTTTATAAAAAAATCCAAATATTGGAATTCTGGTCAATTCTTTTTTACCAACAAAAACAAATGGATTTTTTGCCAGCGCAAGCATAACCATAATATCGATCATTGAGGTATGGTTTGGGCAAAACATATAGCTTTTTTTATCATCTAAAACTTCATCTTCAATTACCGCTATTTTAAAGCCCATTACAAAAAGTATGGTTTTCCCCCAAACTTTGGCAATTTTAAAAAATACTGGATACAGTTTTTCTGACGAAGTTACTATTAATAAAATAGGAAAAATAGCAAGCACACTAAAAAACACCCAGCCATAAAACCAACAGCGCCAAAAAATGTATAATGGATATTTAAAAATTTTCATAAGTATCAAAAATACATATTTAAATTCTATTCTTTTTTTCTTTTTTAAATATGTATTTTTGCCTTTCAAATTTAAATACAAATGTCGAGAATTTTAACAGGTGTTCAAAGCACAGGAACACCACATTTAGGAAACCTATTAGGTGCAATTATTCCAGCAATAGAAATGGCAAACAACTCTCAAGAAGATTCGTTTTTATTTATTGCAGATATGCATTCTCTTACTCAAATAAAAAATGGTAAAGAACTACGTGAAAATACTTACAGCGTAGCAGCAACTTGGCTTGCCTTTGGTTTAGATGTTAATAAAAGTGTTTTTTATCGACAAAGTGATATCCCTGAAGTTACTGAACTTTCTTGGTATTTAAGTTGTTTTTTCCCATTTCAAAGATTGACTTTAGCTCATAGCTTTAAAGATAAGGCAGATCGTTTAGATGATGTAAATGCTGGGCTTTTTAATTATCCTATGCTTATGGCTGCAGACATTTTATTATATGATGCTGAAATTGTACCAGTAGGAAAAGATCAATTACAGCACTTAGAAATAACTAGAGATGTTGCCAACCGATTTAATCATCAAATGGGAGATACTCTTGTTCCTCCTGAAGCAAAAATTAAAGAGGGTACTATGTATGTTCCAGGTACAAATGGTGGGAAAATGAGTAAGTCTAGTGGAAATATTATAAATTTATTTTTACCTGATAAGCAATTACGTAAACAGATTATGAAAATTCAAACGGATTCAACTCCGTTAGAAGATCCTAAAAACCCTGATACTTGTAATTTATTTGCTTTATATAAATTAATTGCTTCTCCAAAACAAGTAGTTGAAATGAGAGCAAATTACGAAAATGGAAATTATGGTTATGGGCATGCTAAACAGGCTTTTTATGAATTATTAATTGATAAATATTCTACTGAAAGAGAACGTTATACCTATTACATGAACAACTTAGAAGAAATTGATAAAGCTTTAGCAATTGGAGCTGAAAAAGCACGAAAAGTTGCAGCAAAAGTTTTAAAAAGAGTTAGAAAAAAAATTGGTTATTAGTTTAATCAAATAAAAAAAACCGCTAAATATTTAGCGGTTTTTTTTATTTGGTTTTTTAGTTATTTAATTTTTATCGTTTTTAAAATAGCTTCTATTTCAAACATATAATCACGTTTGTTAATTGAAGGTGCGTAGGTAAAGCCTTCTACTACTACCAATCTATTATTTGGCTTATCTACAATAGTATAGCTTAAAAATGGACCTGCCATATATACATTTTTAACTTCCCACTTACCCCGAGTTTCAAAAGCTTTTTTACCATCAATTTCTACTTCAAAAATATGTGGTGCATAAGCTTCCTCAGTAATCATATATGAGCCATCTATTTCACCTGGAATGTATTTTTCACCTATTGCATCTCTAATAGCAACAATATTGTTTCCATTTTCATCATCTTCAGAAGTAATAGGAACTGTATACGCAATAACTTCCATGCTATTACCTCCACCTATATGGTAACGATACCATATAAAATCACCATCATCTTCAACTTTATTATATTTTCGTGGAAATTTTAAAGTAAAACCTTGCTTATTAAACGTCTCAATTGTTGTTGGATCCCAATAACTTTTTGAAATTTCTCGCTGAGTAGCTTTTAAATCGGCATCTTTAAAAATAGTGACTATTTTTTTACTATTTTTTTGAATTTCAGAAATCAACTCTTCTTTATTTTTTGCTGTTATTGTTACAATTTTTTGAGGTGCAGCATAAACATTGGTAGCAACTTTAAATGTAGTTGAATCTGTTATTCCAATATTTAACACACTTCTTGTAGCTCTAAACATGCTTCCAAAACTTTCTATTGGAACTTGAGTTACTTCAAACTGCGATTCTGGTTGTGGTAAGCCTAAAACAGGTTCTGTGATTATTTTTCTTAGCTCATCTCCTAACTCTCCTTGCCATTCGCTATTTTTCATTACAATTAGCAGATTATTAATACGACCATTTGCTTCTTTTAATATTTTTTTATTATCTCCAGATCCACATGAGATGAATAAAGAAACTACAATTAATAAAACACTTATTTTTTTCATTTGTTATGATATTAATTTACACTGATTAAATTGAATGCTCAACAAATTAAGCTTTTCTAAATTATTTTGTAAATATTTTTAATTTCATTCCTGGTTTTAGACTTTTAGCACTCCAAATATTGTTCCAATCTTTAATATTTTGAACAGAAACATTAGAATATTTTTGAGCTATAGACCAAAGCGAATCTCCAGATTTAACTGTATGTGTACTGAAATTTCCTTCAGGTTGTGCTTTTTTTGTTTTGTTAGATGTTGCAACTGCAACCGATGTGTTTAATTTTTTAGGATATACTATAAGTCTTTGACCAATTCTTAATCTGGTACTTCGCATATTATTCCAACGTTTTAAACTGCTTACAGATACGCCATATTTGTTAGCTATTTTACCTAAAAAATCACCGCTTTTAACTCTGTAAACAATCCGATCATTCATTTCAAAGTATTTTGGTAATGGTTTTTCTCTTTTAGCATCTTCAGCATCGGCATATGCATAAATTAATTGCTCGTTACTTATAAAATTACCAACATCTTTAACTGGTAAGGCTAATTTATAATCTCTACCTTTTATGTAAGGCACAATATCTAATTTATACTGTGGGTTTAAAAATTGTAATACTTCAATATCAACATTTAAAGTTTCATAAATTTGTTCAAAAGTTAATTGTCTTTTTACTTGAACCGTATCTGTTTCAAAATAGGTTAGTGTATTTTCTCTTGCCTTAATATTATGCTCATTTGCATATTCAAAGATATATAGTGTAGCATAAAAAGCAGGCACGTAATTAGCTGTTTCTCTAGGTAAGTTATGCCTAATATTCCAATAGTTAGTACTACCTCCTGAACGGCGAATTGCTTTAGTTACATTTCCTGGTCCTGAATTATACGCTGCTAAAGCCAAATCCCAATCTCCAAAAATTTTATACAAACTAGCCAAATATTTACAGGCAGCTTCTGTTGCGCTATAAGGGTCGGAACGTTCATCAACATAAGAGCTTACATTTAAATCAAATTGTTTTCCAGTTTGATACATAAATTGCCATAATCCTGTGGCTCCAACTCTTGAGCGCGCTCTAGGTTTAAGTGCAGACTCAACAATGGCTAAATATTTCATTTCTAAAGGAATGTCATATTTATCTAATACCTCTTCAAAAATCGGAAAATAATAACGTGCTTTTTCCATTAAACCAGAAAAAGCGGATTTTCTTCTTTTTAAATAGGTTTTAATAACTTGTTCTAAATGCGTATTGTATTCAATATGAAAAGGAGTTTTACTGTCTAAAATTTGCAAACGCTCTTTTAATACATCTGTTGGGAGTTCTTCTAAATCGGTTACTAAAATTTCATCTTCTTTTAGTACGTATTGAATGGTATCATACAAAGGCGATTTAATTAACTCGTTTAGCCATAAACTATCAATTAATGTTGCCTCTTTATGAAATTTAAGTACTAATGAATCTGATTTTTTTATAAATAGTGTATCATTTTCAGAAAATAACTCTTTGGTATCTTCAATTTTTTGAAGTTGCAAAGAATCCTTCTCTTTTTGCGAAAACCCAGTTACACTTATCAATAAAATTGCTATAAATCTTAGTTTCCTCATTAAAATTTATTCTTTTAATAGTTTTGAAATTTCATCTAAATTAGGTGCTAAAATAATTTCTATTCTTCTATTTTTAGCTTTCCCTTCAAGAGTTTTATTGGAGTCAATTGGTACAAACTCACTTCTACCTGCTGCAGTAATTTGAGTTGGATTAACTCCCTTGTTTTCTAGAATTCTAACTATTGCTGTTGCCCTTTTAACAGATAAGTCCCAATTATCAATTAGTGTAGAGCCTCTATATGGAACATTGTCTGTATGCCCTTCAATTAAAACATTAATATCGGTATTTTCAGATAAAACACTTGCCAGCTGCTCTACCGCTTTTTTACCTTCAGTTCCAACAGCCCAACTTCCAGAGTTAAACAATAATTTATTTTCCATAGACACATAAATTTTTCCATTTTTATGAACTACGGTTAAGCCTTTTCCTTCAAAATTGTGCAAGGCACTTGAAATTGCATTTTTTAAATGTTGCATTTGTGCTTCTTTTGCATCAATTAAAGCTTGTAACTCATCTATTTGTTCTGAGCGTTTATTCAGTTCTTTTTGTAGATTTTCTAAACGTTCGCTTTCCATTACAAGTTTTCGTTCTTTTTCTTCAAGTTGGACTAATAATTCTTGATTTTTTTTAGATTGTTCTGCTAGCTTTTTTGAACTTTGAGTTGCTAAAACCGTATATGATTCATCTAAATTTTTGTATTTATTTTGAAGTGCTATATACTCATCATTTAAACTTTTATTTTGATTTTCTAGTACTGCATATTCATTTTGAAGCTTCTCAAAATCTTCTTCCAATGCCTTTTTAGAAACTAATAGTTGATCCTTTTCTTCAATTAAAGCGGTATTTGAAGCTCTTAATTTATTGAATTTTGTTTCTAACTCTTGATAAACTTTTTTAGAAACACAGGCATTTAAGGTAAATGCAATAACAATTAAAATTGAGGTTTTTTTAAACATATTTTTAGTGTTTTTTATTTTTCTATTTCTACTACTATTGGACAATGATCTGAATGTTTTGCTTCAGGTAAAATATATGCTCTTTTAATTTTATCTTTTAATGGCTCACTTACCATATGATAATCAATTCTCCATCCTTTATTATTATTTCTAGCATTGGCTCTATAACTCCACCAACTGTAATGATGAGGTTCTTTATTTAAATACCTAAATGAATCAATAAATCCACTATCTATAAAATTTCCAATCCATTCTCTTTCAACGGGTAAAAACCCTGAAACACCTTTCATTTTAGGGTTATGAATATCAATTTCTTGGTGACAAATATTATAATCTCCACAAATAATTAAATTGGGAATCTCTTTCTTTAAGTCATTTACATACTCTTGAAATTCATCCATATAATTCAATTTAAAATCTAACCTATCATCATTAGTTCCAGAAGGCAAGTACAAACTCATGATTGAAAATTCATCAAAATCAATACGCAAATTACGTCCTTCAAAATCCATTGATTCAATACCTGTTCCATATGCTACATAATTTGGTTCATGCTTTGATAAAATTGCTACGCTACTATAGCCTTTTTTTTGAGCTGAAAACCAATAATGGTATGGATAACCAGCTTCCTCAAACAAGTTTAAATCTAGCTGATCTTTATGTGCTTTTGTTTCTTGAATACAAATTACATCAGGTTTTGCAGATTGTAACCAATCTAAAAACCCTTTTTTTAATGCTGCTCTAATTCCGTTAACGTTGTATGATATTATTTTCATTTTATTCGTTTTCGTATAAATCTCTTAATGTTCTTCTCATTACTTTATTGGAAGCTGTTCTAGGTAATTTTTCAATTTTTACCAAATCTGAAACTTTAAATAGTGGGTTTAGTTGTTTTCTAACAACCTCTTTTGCTTGTTGTAAACGTTCTTCTTTAGTTACTTCAGTAGGGTTCTCTACATAATAAACAACTAATAAACTTGGTCCTCCATCTTTTGGTGAAACTGCAATAGCAGCAGCTTCTTTTACAAAGGAAAGTTTGTTTAAAACCGCCTCTATTTGAACAGAACTTACTTTAATTCCACCTAAATTCATTGCGTCATCAACCCTTCCTTGAGCTTTATAATACCCATTTTCTAATTGCAAAAGTTGATCTCCATGACGCCGAGTTAAATTTCCTTCAAATTTTGGAGTGTTTTTATAATATACTTCAAAATGATTTCGATTTAATAAGGTATTTGATAATCCCATTATCGGTGGAAGTAAAAATAACTCTCCTTTAGTTGTTTTATTGTTGTTTTCATCTAACAATACAAATTCTCCTCCTAAAGCTTGAGTTGAAAAAGTACTAGCTATATTTGGTTGAACAACAGTACTTGTAACATAACCTCCTCCTATTTCAGTACCTCCACAATATTCTATAACTGGTTTTTTATTTGCTAATTGCATTAAATATTCCATTTCGTTTGGATTGGAAACTTCTCCGGTAGAACTAAAACATTTTATGGTATCCCAATTAAAGTTCTCCATACACTTTGTGTGCTGCCAATATTTTACAAAACTTGGGATTACTCCCAACATAGTGACTTTTGCATATTGAACAAATTCACCAAACTCTTCACCCATAGGTGCTCCGTAATACAAAGCTATAGTAGCTTTGTTAATAAGCGCTGCAAAAACCAACCAAGGCCCCATCATCCACCCTAAATTAGTTGGCCAACAAACCACATCATTTTTATGGATATCTTGATGGTAATATCCGTCACTTGCTCCTTTTATAGGTGTTGTATGTGTCCAAGGGATTGCTTTGGGTTCTCCTGTAGTTCCAGAAGAAAATAAAATAGTAATGATATCATCTGGATGTTGAATAACTGTTTCAAATTCAGTATTAGAACTTACAAAATCAGTCCAATACATATCATGACTTCTGAGGTTGATAGTTTTTTCTGAAACTTCTAAAACAACTGCTTTTGGAGCATTAGCATCCACTATTTTTTGAAATAAAGGCAACTCTTTACCCGCCCTTTTTAATACATCTTGAGTAAAAATTATGCTAGGTTTGGTTATTTTTAATCGAACAGCTATTTCATTTGGTGTAAAACTATCTGCTATGGTAACTATTGGCATTCCTGCTTTAATTCCTGCCAAATAAATTGCTACAGCTTCTAAAGTCATAGGCATATCAATAGCAATTCTATCTCCCTTTTTTAGTCCAATTTTAAGTAGTCCATTAGCAATTCTATTAACTAATTCTAACAGTTCTTTTTGACTTACTTTTTGAAGTTGCCCTCCTTCTTTCTGAAAAATTATAGCAATACTATCATCATCATTTTGAAAGCAAGAATCTACAATATTAAGTTTGGCATTTTTTAACCACTGTGGGTTTTCTACTCCATTAGAAACATCAACAATTGAAGTATATTTTTGTTGCAATTTAATTGCTAAATTTTGAAGTGTTTCTTCCCAAAAACTATCTTTTTGTGTTACAGACCATTTCCAAAAATCTTGATAATTATTAAAACCATGTTGTTGCATCATTTTAAAAATGTTGCTGTGTTCAATTACTTTTTTTGATGGCTTCCAAAAAGGTTTATACTTCATTTTATCTTAAAATTCTATTTCCTTTTCAATAATTTCTTCAACAGCACCTTCTTTTGTTTTATTACAGTCTATCTCAATGTTTAACTCTTCAGGTTTTTCAAATTCATCTTTACTCACATTTAAGCTTGGATCTGCATACAATTTTTGATAAAATAATGCCCAAATTGGCAATGCCATAGTAGCTCCTTGCCCTTTAGTTATTCCTGCAAAATGTGTGGCTCTATCTTCTCCACCTACCCAAACACCTGTAGCTAAATTAGGTACAATTCCCATAAACCAACCATCGGATTGATTTTGTGTTGTTCCTGTTTTACCTGCAATAGGATTGGTAAATTGGTAAGGATAGCCCGTTACTACATTATCTGGGTAATTCCCCCATTTACTACGCAAACGAATCCCTGATCCAGATTCTGTAACTCCTTCTAATAAATTTATAACTACATAAGCAGACTCTTCACTTAATACCTCTTTAGAGTTAGGTGCAAATTGTTCTAAAACTGTGCCATTTTTATCTTCAATTTTTAACAACATCATTGGTTCAACTTGCAACCCTTTATTGGCAAATGTTGCATAAGCGTTTACCATTTCATATAAGGATAAATCTACCGACCCTAAAGCAATTGCTGGTACCTCAGGAATTTCACTTTTAATCCCAGCACTTTTAGCTAAAGCCACAACAGTTTGTGGATGAACCATGTCAATTAATTGTGCTGTTACTACGTTAACAGAACCCGCTAGAGCTTCTTTTAAGGTTAATTCTCCTCCATAATCGTCAGTGGCGTTTTTTGGAGTCCAATCTTCTGGCATTCCGTACTTTTCTTTTGGAATAGTGTAAGGCGCGTTTGGTAACTTATAACAGGGTGATAATTTTAATTGATTGATTGCCGAAGCATATACAAATGGTTTAAATGTAGAGCCAACTTGTCTTTTTTGTTGTTTTACAGCATCAAACTGAAAATGTTTGTAATTGATACCTCCTACCCAAGTTTTTATATGTCCTGTTTGAGGTTCGATAGACATTAACCCTGCTCTTAATATATGCTTGTAGTATCTTATAGAATCTTTTGGAGATAGTATGGTATCGATATCTCCTTTCCACGAAAATATTTTCATGTTTGTTTTTTCGTCAAAAGAAGCCCTGATCTCTTTTTCAGAAGCTCCATTTGCTTTCATTCTTCTCCAACGGTTTGAACGTTTCATTGCTTGTTCAATTGTTGAGGCTATCTGATGTTTATCAAGCTCATAAAAAGGAGCTGTTCTGTTACGTTTTTGTTCTTTAAAAAATACGCGTTGTAAATTTGCCATATGCTCTTGCATCGCTTCTTCGGCATATTGTTGCATTCGAGAATCTATAGTAACATATATTTTAAGACCATCTCTGTGAATGTTGTATTCTGAGCCATCAGGTTTTGGATTTTTTTTAATCCAATCTTTCATAAAATCACGCAAATACTCTCTAAAATAAGTAGCATATCCATCACTATGTCCCTCTCTATTTATATTCAGGTCTAATCCTTTTTGCTGCAAAGAATCTTTTAATTTTTCAGTAATAAAATTATTTCTATGCATTTGACTCAATACTACATTTCTTCGATCTCTAACCAACTCTTCTCTTCTTAACGGATTAAAATATGAAGCATTTTTAAGCATCCCAACTAACATTGCAGATTCGGAAACGCTTAAATCTATTGGTTCCTTCCCAAAATAAATACGTGAAGCTGAACGAATACCTACAGCTAGATTTAAAAAGTCGTACTTATTCAAATACATCGTTAAAATTTCATGTTTCGTGTACTGACGCTCTAGACGAACCGCAATTACATATTCTTTGAATTTTTGAAGTATCCTTTCAGGCAAATTTTTAGATCCTTCTCCGTGAAATAATAATTTGGCTAATTGTTGTGTAATGGTACTACCTCCTCCTCCTTTACCCATTTTTGCAACAGCACGCATTGTAGCTTTAAAATCTATTCCAGAATGCTCGTAAAAACGCTCGTCTTCAGTTGCAATAAGAGCCTCCACTAGGTTTTGAGGCAAGTCAGAGTATTTTACAGGAGTACGGTTTTCAAATGCATATTTTCCTAGGGTTTTACCATCAATAGAAATGACTTCTGAAGCTAAGTTTTTTTCGGGATTTTCTAACTCTTCAAATGTGGGTAGTTTTCCAAAAACACCCCAAGACGCTAATAAAAATATTAAAATTAACGAAGCTGTTCCTCCTAAAACAACCATCCAAAACCATTTTACATATTTGTTAAATTGAGTGCTTGTAGTTTCTTTTTTTGTCATTTTTTAACTTTTTCTATACTTAAACCTACATTTGTAATACCTTTTAAAGGTTCTTTTCCTTCAATATCTTGAATACTTCTTGTAGCTTGTTGAATCATAAATTTGTAATCTCCTTTTTCAGAAAATACTACATTTTCTTTATAAAAAAGTTTGTTTTCTTTAATATCTGTAAAACCAGAACCCAACCATTTTCCTGAAGCATCCGTCATTTCATATTCCAAAGTATCAACTACTTGAAAACCACTTGGAAATTCAATTTTAGTTATTAAAAACAATGAGCTAAACTCATAATCTTTATTATTTCTAATATTTATAAACACATTTTTAGATGAAATAGTATCTAGGTTTGGCACAATAAAATCTAGTTTAGCACCTGAAGGCCATTCATGATTATCAATAGATTGATATTGGTCAAATACCATGTTTGAATTACAAGAAATAAGCAGTAAGGCAATTATAATACTACTTAATTGTTTACGAATTTTTAGTATTGTTTGCACTTTTTTTAGGAGGTCTTCGTTTTTTATTTCTATTTACTTTAGTCTTTGGTTGATTTCCATCTACAGCCTCTTTTGCTTTTATAATATTTTTTTTAGGCTGATTTTTAGGAAGATTGGTATTTTGTTGATTTTTAGGCTTATTAATTCTATTTTTATTTTTGTTTTTTCTCTTCTTCTTTCTTTTTGGAATATCAAAACGAGTTAAGCTATCTTGGCCAACAACATTTTCAAAATCTGTTTTTGGATCTTCAATTAAATCAACTTCATAATCTTCTAATGAAGAAATTTTTTCTTTATTATTATTTAAAGTAATAATTTCTTGAACCTGATCTAGGGTAAGTTTATACCATTTACTTCTATTTTCTTTATAAGTATACCATAATAGGTTTTTGAAAATATCCATTTTAATAAAAACGGCATCTCCTTTCTCGGTTTTTAAAACAACATCTTGTTTAGGAAAATCAGTTAAAGCGTCTAAATAAGTATCTAGCTCATAATTTAAACAGCATTTTAATTTACCACATTGCCCTGCTAATTTTTGAGGGTTTAAAGATAATTGTTGATAACGAGCAGCTGTAGTATTTACTTTTCTTAAATCGGTTAACCAAGTTGAACAACATAACTCACGTCCACAAGAACCAACGCCTCCTAATCTAGCAGCTTCTTGACGCAAACCCACTTGTTTCATTTCAACACGAATGCTAAAAGCACTCGCTAAATCTCTAATTAACTGTCTAAAATCAACTCGTTCATCAGCTGTATAATAGAACGTAGCCTTATTTCCATCGCCTTGATACTCAACATCTGAAAGTTTCATTTTTAATCCTAAACGACTTAAAATTTCTCTTCCTCTATATTGTGTATCGTATTCTTTATCACGTGCAGCTTGCCAAATATCTATGTCTTTTTGAGTTGCTTTGCGGTATATTTTTTTTACGTCTTCACTATCAGCATCAATTCCTTTTTTCTTCATTTGAATTTTTACCAATTCTCCTGTAAGCGAAACTGTACCAACATCGTGACCTGGATTTCCTTCTACAGCAACTACATCACCCATAGAAAGTTGTAAATTATCTACATTTTTATAAAAATGTTTTCTTCCATTTTTAAAACGAACCTCTACAATTCTCATTGGTTCTTGCCCTGTAGGTAAAGCCATATTAGACAACCAATCAAAGACCGAAAGTTTATCACAGTCTCCTGTACCACAATTTCCGTTACTTTTACAACCTTTTGGAATTGTATTTATATCTGAAGAGCAACTATTACAGCTCATATATTAAATCTATTTTATTTAAGTTAAGTAAAATTGAACCTGCAATTTTACAATCTTCACTAATTTGTAAAGATATAATTAATATTACTAAAGTAAAACGTTTAAAATTGGATTTTAGGTTTGTTTTACATCAATAATTTTTACCGGACAAGCTTCCTTTGCTTTTAAACTTGCATCAAAAATAGTTTCGTCTGATGATTTAATTGTGAAAAATCCTTTTTTTTCTTTAGAATGTAGTAATACTGATTTTCCGTCTTTTTTGGACATTTGAAATTGAGCAGGAGCTAATTCAACACAATAATTACAGCCAATACATTTAGCTCTTTGCAAGGTTATAATTACCATATTAAGCCTCTACTTTATTTTCAACAATTTTATATAATTTATCTGATGGACGGATTCTAAAATCTAATGGAATGGTGCACGAATCTCCTTTTTGAGCTTTTGTACCTTCAACATCATTTACATACATTTCTTTTACTTTCATTTCTTTAGCACCAGTGGTTGGTCCTGTTATTAAAATGGTATCTCCAATAGTAATATCGTAGGCTTCAATTTTAAACTCTCCAATATTAGACTTTGGGAAATAATGCATTCCTTTTCCTAGATATACTTTCTTTTGAGAGGCATGACTTCCAGAGCCCTTGCTCCACTCTCCTAATTGTTGCCCTAAATAATATCCACTCCAAAATCCTCTATTATATACTTTTTCCAACTCTTGCATCCAAGTAATCACTTTTTCTTTGCTGTAAGTTCCTTCTTCAATACTATCAATAGCATCTCGGTAACATTTAATTACTTTAGCTACATATTCAGGAGCTCTACCTCTTCCTTCAATTTTTAACACTTTTACACCTGCATCTACAATTTCATTTAAAAAATCGATGGTACATAAATCTTTTGGCGACATAATATACTCATTATCCAACTCCATTTCAACGCCGGTTTCTTGATCTATAACGGTATATTTTTTTCTGCAATTTTGTTTGCAAGCTCCTCTATTTGCAGAGGAATTATGATTATGCAAACTCATATAACATTTACCTGAAACAGCCATACATAAAGCCCCATGTCCAAAAATTTCAATTTCAACTAAGTTTCCTGCTGGTCCCCTAACATCATCTTTTACAATTTGTTCAGTAATTTTCTTTACCTGGCGCAAACTCAACTCTCTGCTCAACACCATGGTATCTGCAAACATGGCATAAAACTTTACAGTTTCAATATTGGTAATATTTATTTGTGTTGAAATATGAATTTCCATTCCAATTTCTCTTGCCGTAGCTATTACTGCTTGATCCATCGCAATAACTGCTGTAATATTTGCGTCTTTTGCTTTTTGAATTAAGGTTTTTACTATTGATAAATCGTGGTCGTAAATAATAGTATTTAAAGTAAGATAGGTTCTTACATTTTTAGCCTTACATCTATCAGAAATTTCTTTTAAATCATCTAACGTAAAGTTAATTGATGCTCTTGCTCTCATGTTTAATTGCTCAACACCAAAATAAATTGAATCTGCTCCATTGTCTAAAGCAGCTTGTAATGATTCAAAATTTCCGGCTGGAGCCATTAATTCTATTTTTCCAGTAGTAGTCATTCTTTTTTGATTTTTTGCAAAATTACATTTTTTATGGTAAGTAATAGAATTCCAAAGCAATAATCGATTTAGAAATCCAAGTAATTATTTTTATTGATTAATAACACCTAGCTTTTTAATGAATTTTTTTTGATTTTTCAATTTTAGTCTTATTAAATTCATCAATATCTATACTATAAAGCGCTCTTGAAGGATAAAAGGAATAATTGGTTTTATTAAAACCTCCAAGAATATATAATTTATGATTGAAATAATAAAGTTTGGCTTCTTTCAAATTTAAATCTATTGAGTATTGATTTAATACATTTGTTAAAATATTGAATGTTACTATTTTATCTGCATCAAAAATATAAATCATGTGTTCATAATTTGCCAAAGCCGGTTTACTAACTCCCTCAAACAATTCTCCTTCTTTTTTCCATTTTCCAGTAATTAAATTATACGATTCAATTGAACTCAATGGTACTTTATTATAGCCTCCTATTAAATAAAATTTATCATTTACCAATACACCTTGAGCTTCTTTTGATACTGGCATGTTTCCTAAATGATACCAAAATCCAGAGTTAACTTCATATAAATGTACTGTATTTGAATATTGTTTTACTCCAAGTTTATTTTTACTAATTGAACCTCCCATTACAATAATATTTCCTTTATAAACACAAGAAGCAAAGTCAACTGCTTGATGAGGATTTGTATCATCAATTTTAATTTTATTTGTTTCTAGATTTAGAACTTCAATTTTATCATCTAAATATTCTCTTTTTTTACTTATTGATGAACGTTTACCTCCTAGAATATAAAATTTATTATCAATTAAATGCGCATTATGATAGGCTCTTTCCCTAAACTTGATGTTCAATTTTTCCCATCTATTATTATTTATATCATAACGTTGTATAGCTCCACTATAACTCTCCTTTGAAAAATTTACACCTTTCCGTAAAAAATCTTTAAAAGAAATTTCTGGATTAAACTCAATAAGTTTTTTAAATCTATCCTCTTCATAAGAAACATCTCCTCCAAAAACATAAATATGCTCATCTTTTAAAATTGATCCAAATGAATAAACCCCTTTTTTCATTTCAGCTAAGACATTGAATTTTATTGAAGGTTTTAAATTTATTTTATTTGAAACCTTTATTTCTTTAAGTGTATTAACATCTTTTAAAAGGTAGATAGAATAATTATTTTTACTAGCTATAAAAGGGATTTCTAAAATACCATATGCAACATGTGAGAATCTAATAGTATCTGATTTAACAATTTTATATGGAAATTTTAAGTGATAATTTCCTTTATGATTAGTTAAAGTGCCTCTATTTATACCTTTCATAAATACATGAACCCCTTCTATTGGTTTATTGGTTTGCGTATCTAAAACTGTACCTTCAATGTATTGAGAATAAGACCAAAAAGAGCTTAATAAAAAATATATAATTGTTGTTATCTTCATAAATATATTTACCATGGGTATCAAAAATCATACCTAACTAAATAATTAACAAACAGAAACTTGGTAGTAAATACAATATACTTATTTAACAAAAAATTATTTATTTGTTAATTTTCAAATATTTACACTTTATTGTTACATTTTTTTATAAAATTTGTAGCATTATTTTAAATCTAAAACAAAATTAAATGAAAGTAGCTGTTGTAGGTGCTACCGGAATGGTAGGAAACGTAATGTTACAAGTTCTGGCAGAAAGAAATTTTCCAATTACTGAACTATTACTAGTAGCTTCAGAAAGATCTGTAGGGAAACAAGTATCATATAAAGATAAAACATATACTGTTATTGGATTGCAAGATGCAGTTAATGCCAAACCTGATATTGCTTTATTTTCTGCTGGTGGAACAACTTCAGAACAATGGGCTCCAAAATTTGCTGAAGTTGGTTGTACCGTTGTAGACAACTCTTCTGCTTGGAGAATGGATTCAACTAAAAAATTAGTGGTGCCAGAAATTAACGGAAATGTATTAACTAAAGAAGATAAAATTATTGCCAACCCAAATTGTTCAACAATTCAGTTAGTAATGGCATTGGCACCGTTACACAAAAAATATCGCATGAAACGTGTAGTAATTTCAACCTACCAATCCGTTTCAGGAACAGGAGTAAAAGCCGTTCAACAATTAGAAAATGAAACAAAAGGTGTAAAAGGAGAAATGGCTTATCATTATCCAATTAATAGAAATGCAATTCCACATTGTGATGTTTTTTTAGAAAATGGTTATACGAAAGAAGAAATGAAATTGGTTAAAGAACCTAAGAAAATTTTAGGTGATGATTCTTTTTCTGTAACTGCAACTGCAGTTCGTATCCCTACTGCTGGTGGGCATTCTGAAGCTGTAAATGTTCAGTTTGAAAAAGATTTTGATTTGGCTGATGTTCGCAAATTATTAAGTGAAACCTCTGGAGTAATTGTACAAGATAATTTAGATACAAATACATATCCAATGCCAATATATGCCAACAATAAAGATGAAGTATTTGTAGGTAGAATAAGGAGAGACGAATCGCAATCTAATACATTAAATATGTGGATTGTAGCAGACAACTTACGTAAAGGAGCTGCAACCAATACCATTCAAATTGCCGAATATTTAGTAGAAAATAATTTGGTTTAATTAAAACTAAAAAGCCGCACAATGTGCGGCTTTGATTTTGGGGTTTCTTGAGGTTTATTTTGAAACCGATAATACATCGTTTATTATTTGCTCTAGTTGATGTTTAGGCAACGCACCTTGAGCCATTTGCGGATCTGCATCTTTAGGAACAAATAACATAGAAGGAATACTTCTAATACCAAAAGCCGCAGCTAATTCTTGTTCTGCTTCAGTATCTACTTTATAAATATTTACTTTTCCTTCGTAATCATTACTTAATTCTTCTAAAACTGGAGCTATCATTTTACAAGGACCACACCAATCTGCATAAAAATCAATAATGCAAGGCAGTTCTCCTTCAAATTTCCACTCTTTATTTTTTTCGAAATTAAAAACCTTTTCTAAAAAAGTTTCTTTTGTTAATAATTCAGTCATTTTAATATATTTTATAATTATATAGCAATTTTTATTCCGTTTTGTTTAGACGACAAAGTGACATAAAAACTTACATATTTAACGTAACAATAGTTACAGCTATTTATTAACTAAGTGCTTAATTCTTAAAAATTTCCTAAATAAAATTTATACTAATTTCAAAGGCACTTTTTTTAATTAAATTTGTTAGCAACTAAAAACAACTACAATGAAAAAAATTTTAATAGTAACAATGATTGGAGTTTTTATGATATCTTGTAAAAATTCTGAATCTGAAAAAACCAGTTTAAATTTGAAGTACCCTACAACTAAAAAAGTTGATACTATTACCAATTATTTTGGAACAGAAGTTAAAGATCCTTATAGATGGCTAGAAGATGATAGATCTAAAGAAACTGCAGATTGGGTAAGTGCGCAAAATGAAGTGACTTTTAACTACTTAACAAAAATTCCTTATCGGGAAGAGTTGAAAAATCGTTTAGAAAAATTATGGAATTACGAAAAAATTGGTTCTCCTTTTAAAGAAGGTGAATACACTTATTTTTATAAAAATAATGGACTTCAAAACCAGCATGTTTTGTACCGGTTTAAAGGAAACGAAGAACCAGAAGTTTTTTTAGATCCAAATACATTTTCTGAAGATGGTACAACATCGCTAGGCGGATTATCTTTTTCAAAAGATGGAAATACCATTGCCTATGCTATTTCTGAAGGTGGTTCTGATTGGAGAAAAATTATTATAATGGATGCTGTTTCTAAAGAAATTAAAGAAGATACCCTACTCGATGTTAAATTTAGTGGTCTTTCATGGAAAGGTAATGAAGGAATTTACTATTCTAGTTATGAAAAACCAAAAGGAAGTGAACTTTCAGCAAAAACGGATCAACATCGTTTATTTTATCATAAATTAGGCACTTCACAAAAAGAAGATATTATAATTTTTGGGGATAAACAAAAAAGAAGATATGTAGGTGGTGGTGTTACTGAAGATGGCAAATACTTAATAATTAGCGCCTCGGTATCAACTTCTGGAAATGAATTATATATAAAAGATTTATCCAACCCTAATAGTGCAATTATTCCTATAATCACTAATTTTGACTACGATACTTCTGTTATTGATAATGATGAAGATACTCTTTTATTACTCACAAATTTAGATGCTCCAAACAAACGAGTTGTAAAAGTGAATGCAAAAAATCCAACACCTGAAAATTGGATTGATGTAATTTCAGAAACTAATAATGTATTAAATGTTACTACAGCAAGCAAAAGTATTTTTGCAAATTATATGGTTGATGCTGTTTCTCAAGTACAACAATACGATTACAACGGAACATTAATTAGAGAAATTAAATTACCTGGAATAGGAACCGTTGGAGGCTTTAATGGGAAAAGCACAGATGAACTAATTTATTATTCATTTACAAACTATACAACTCCCGGTTCAATTTATTCATTTAAACCTGCAAATGGCGAATCTAAATTATATGTAAAACCTGCTATAGATTTTAACTCTGATAATTTTGAATCAACTCAAGTATTTTACACTTCAAAAGATGGAACTAAAATTCCTATGATTATTTCATATAAAAAAGGAACTGAATTAAATGGTAAAAATCCAACTATTTTATATGGTTATGGCGGTTTTAATATTAGTTTAACTCCAAGTTTTAGCATTGCTAATGCTGTTTGGATGGAACAAGGCGGTATTTATGCAGTTCCTAATTTAAGAGGTGGTGGTGAGTACGGAAAAGCTTGGCATGATGCTGGAACAAAACAACAAAAACAAAATGTATTTGATGATTTTATAGCCGCTGCAGAATATTTAATTGAAAACAACTATACCTCTTCAGGTTACTTAGCTATTAGAGGAGGTTCTAATGGAGGTTTGTTAGTTGGTGCAACAATGACTCAAAGACCTAGCTTAATGAAAGTGGCGTTACCTGCTGTTGGAGTTATGGATATGTTGCGTTACCATACTTTTACTGCTGGAGCAGGATGGGCTTATGATTATGGAACTTCTGAAGAGTCAAAAGAAATGTTTGAATACCTAAAAGGATATTCTCCTGTGCATAATGTAAAAGAAGGTGTTGAATACCCGGCAACTATGGTTACAACAGGAGACCATGATGATAGAGTTGTACCTGCACATTCATTTAAGTTTGCCGCTGAATTACAAGCCAAACAAAGTGGAAGTAATGCTACCTTAATTCGTATTGAAACCAACGCAGGTCATGGTGCAGGAACACCTGTATCAAAAACTATTGAACAATACGCTGATATTTTTGGATTTACTTTATACAATATGGGATATAAAGAATTACCTAGTAAAACAAATGTTAAAGGTTAATTTTATAAATACTTTAATAGAAAAACCGTTCAATTGAACGGTTTTTTTATCAATCAATATATTTCTATAATTTTTGTATCATTAAAAGCAATTACATCTCCAACACTACTTCCCAATAATTGTTTACCTATTGGTGAATTAATTGAAACGGCAAAATAGTCTATATTTTTAATAAGAATTTTACCTGCGCTTATTGCTAAATAATAAGTAGCTTTGTTGGTAATCACAACACTTCCTAAGCAACTTACTTTAGATGTTTTTCCAATAGATATTTTATTCAAAACTTCTTTCATTTGTTGTACTGAAGCTAATTGTTGACTAGCTTTTTCCATTTCTAATTGTAACATAGCTCTTCCCGTTTCATGCTTATCTCCTGCAGAACTCTTAGTTTCAGATAGCAGTGCTTTTTGATTCGAGTTCATCATTTGTTTAATGGTAAGCGATCTGTTATTTACAAATTGTAAACAAGCTTCAAATAATTGTTGTTTTATTTTTAATGAATCTTTCATAATTAGTTGGTAAAAATAATTTATAATCTCATTAAAAACTTAAAAACCTATATAAATAGCAATTACAATCGCTATTGCACCAACAAATAATATGGCTATTACAAACCTAAAAATAAACTTTAACCATTTATTAAAAGGAATTCCTGCAATAGCTATGACAGCCATTAATGCTCCTTGAGTTGGAAAAACTAAATCCATCATTACAGCTCCATATTGATAGGCTAATACACAAACTTGACGAGAAATTCCTATTAAGTCTGATAAAGGTGCCAAAACAGGCATTGTTAAAATTGCTTGACCCGAATAACTTGAAACAGGAAAGTGTAATAAAGATTGAGAAATCATCATTGAAATAGCAGCCAAACTTTTTGGTAAATATTGCATAGGTGTAAAAAGACCATAAATGATTGAATCTATAATTTTACCTTGTTGAAGGATGATTGAAATGCTACTAGCAAAACCAACAATCATGGCGGCAAAAACCAATTCTTTAAAACCCTCAATATAAGTTTCAATAGTGCCATTCATTCCTAATTTACCTATTAAGCCTACAATAATTCCCAAAGTAAAAAACTCAGCCGACATTTCATTAAACCCCCAATTATATTTCATCATTCCAATGATTAGCACAACAAATGCTAACCCTACTAATGCTAAAATTATAATACTTCTTAAACTTATTTTTTGGATTAATTCGTTTGGTTCAATTAGCTTGCTAACTTTATTTTTGTTAGCATATCTAATAATCATAAACATCCATATAATAAAAGCAAAAAGCATGATTAATAATCTATATACACTTCCTGATAAAAATTCTAATCCGGTTTCTTTTTGAGCAATTACCACTGCAAATGGGTTAATTGGACTAAATGAAGCTCCTAAAATTGCCGAACCATAACTAATTGCTATAGCAACAAAAGCATTATACCCTAATCGTGAAGTTAAATAAAGTAAAACAGGCATCATAGCAATAACTTCTTCTTGCAATCCACTTAAAGCTCCAGCAATTAAAAAAATTATTGAAACTAATATTAAAACCACTTCTTCTTTACCTTTTAATTTTATTGTTAAATAAGTAATCCCTTCTTTGAGTGCTCCTGTTTTTTCAATAATATAAAAACAGCCTCCTATTAAAAGAATCAATGCTATTAAATCAGCTCTGCTAACTATGCCTTCTGGAATAGCTAAAATGGTTTTGAAAACAGATACTGGTTCAGCATCAATAAGTTTGTAAGAATTTGGAATAACAGTAACTTGATTTGTATTTGGGTTAGTAACTCTTTGATATTCACCTTTAGGAATAAGATAAGTTAAAATTGCAGAGAGCAAAATAAAGCCAATCATAATCACCAAGGCATTCGGAAATTTTTTCATAGATTTAGTTAGTTTAGTCTTTATGAAGATAATAAAAAAATATAACCCTTAGGTTTTAGGTATTCTAAACAGATCCTATTATTTTTGGAATTTAGACAAAGTTGTGGAAATTACAGGAAAACGATATAATGATTATGGCTCATTTATCAAACTACATTTTGGTGAACGAGTTCAGAAAATATCTCTTGATATAGGCTTTTCTTGCCCAAATAGAGATGGTTCTAAAGGTTATGGAGGTTGCACCTATTGTAATAATAATACGTTTAATCCTGATTATTGCGAACCACAAAAAAGCATCAAAGATCAACTTGAACAAGGCATTGAGTTTTTCTCTAAAAAAGGTAAAAACAATAAATTTCTAGCTTATTTTCAAGCTTACACCAATACCTATTCAGATTTTGAGTCGCTAAAAGCTATGTATAATGAAGCTTTAAAAGTTCCTAAAGTTGTTGGGTTAGTTATTGGAACTCGCCCAGATTGTATTTCAAATGAAATTATTAATTATTTAAATCAGCTTTCAAAAAAATACTTTATTTCTTTAGAGTTTGGAGTGGAAAGTACCAATGAAAATACATTACTAAATGTAAATCGATGCCACACATTTGAAGATACAAAAGCAACTTTTGAAAAATGTAAAAATAAGAGCTTTCATCTAGGAGCTCATATTATATTAGGACTTCCAGGAGAAAATAAAAAAGATTTATTAAACCACGCAGTTGAAGTTTCAAAATTACCTATTGATACTTTAAAAATACATCATTTACAAATTGTAAAAAATTCTGTAATGGCTATTCAATACAAAAGAAATCCTGAAAATTTTAACTTATTTACCTCTAAAAAATATATAGATTTTGTTACCGAATTTATAAGTTATTTAAACCCTAATATTGTAATAGAACGCTTTGTGAGTGAAGCACCTCACGATTTATTAATTGCACCAAAATGGGGTAAATTAAAAAACTTTGAAATTGTAGCTAAAATTGATAAAAAATTAAAAGAAAAAGACACTTGGCAAGGTAAAAATTATACACTTGAACTTATTAAATAATAGTGTACTTTTAATTAAACAGAGTTTTGGAAAAGTGAACTTTCAAAAATTTTTAGTTTGGATTATTTTTTACTCTTTATCATACTAGCATTAGCTGCAGAAATTCTTGGAACCGTTGGCGGATTTGGTTCTTCATTATTTTTTGTACCTATCGCTAGTTTCTTCTTAGATTTTCATTCTGTTTTAGGAATTACAGCAATTTTTCATGTTTCAAGTAACCTAACTAAAATTGCTTTTTTTAGAAAAGGTCTTGATAAAAATTTAATGATTTGGGTAGGCACTCCAGCAATTTTGTTTGTAATAATTGGGGCTTATTTTAGTAATTTATTTAACTCCAAAATATTAGAAATTATACTTGCTTGTTTTTTAATAATTACAAGCCTTACATTTTTATTCTTTAAACAAATAATACTCAAACCAACTATAAAAAATTCTGTTTTAGGAGGAATCTTTTCAGGACTAATTGCAGGCTTAATTGGCACTGGTGGAGCGATAAGAGGAATTACTTTGACCTCATTTGGATTAACTATAGAAACTTTTATAGCTACCTCAGCTTTTATAGATTTAGGCGTTGATTTAAGTAGAAGCATTGTATATTACAACAACGGATTTGTTCATAAACACGATTTATATTTAATTCCTTTTTTATTAATTGCTAGTATTTTAGGAACTTTTATTGGTAAAAAATTACTTAATTATATTTCAGAAAATAGATTTAAATCTATCGTATTAATCTTAATATTAATTACAGGTGTTATCACCTTTTTAAAATTAACTATATTTAGCAATTAATATGTTGTATGTTTAACAAATGAAACTTCACAAGATTAAACACCTTTCAGAAATGCCTTGGATATTTATTCCTGGTTTATAAATTGAAAACAAATTCTTTAAAATTCAATTTATCTACTCATTTTAAATTTTTCTTATGATTTCAATTATTGTATTAGGCGCTGGTATGGTTGGAAGTACTATGGCAATTGATTTAGCAACAAAACACCGAGTAACAATTTCAGATTTAAATAACAATGTATTAAAAAAAGTTGCAAAAAAAGGTACAACTTTAACAACACTTCAATTAGATGTAACTAATAAAAAAGAACTTCAACAAGCACTAAAACCTTTTGATTTAGTAATTTGTGCCGTTCCTGGATATTTGGGTTTTCAAACGTTAAAAGCTGTTATAGAAGCACAAAAAAATGTTGTAGATATTTCTTTTTTTCCTGAAAACTCTTTAGAATTAGATCAACTTGCAAAAGAAAAAAATGTCACAGCTATTGTTGATTGTGGTGTAGCTCCTGGAATGGGAAACATCATTCTTGGCTATTACAACGAAAAGCTAAAACTAACTGATTTTGAGTGTTTGGTAGGAGGTTTACCTAAGGTTAAAAAATGGCCTTTCTGTTATAAAGCCCCATTCTCCCCTGTTGATGTTATAGAAGAATACACGAGACCAGCACGCTATATTGAAAATGGTACAGTAATAACTAAAGAAGCTCTATCAGATTGTGAGTACGTTGATTTTAAAGGCATTGGCACTTTAGAATCGTTTAATTCTGATGGATTACGATCTATTATTTTTACTATGCCACATATAAAAAACATGAAAGAAAAAACGCTGCGTTACCCCGGTCATGTAGAATATGTAAAAGTGTTAAAGGAAAGTGGTTTTTTTAATAAAGAAAAAATAACTATTAACGGAACTTCTATTTCTCCATTAGATTTCACTTCAAAAATATTGTTTAATGAGTGGAAACTAGGTGAAACTGAAGAAGAGCTTACCGTAATGAGAATTACATTAAAAGGATCCAACTCTAAAGGTCAATTAAAAACAATAGTTTACAATCTACATGATGAATATTGTGAAAAAACACAAACTACATCAATGGCTAGAACAACTGGTTATACAGCCACTGCGGTAGCTAATTTATTTTTAGATGGATTATTTGTTGAAAAAGGTATTTTTCCTCCAGAATTGATTGGTAAACATGAAATTTGTTTCAATTACATTTTAAATTATTTAGAAGAAAGAAATATACACTACATAAAAAAAGAAAATTAATTTATTACTTTTTTGGTAATATCAAAAAATAAATTATTTTTGTTGACTGATTAGTCAATTTTAAATGGATAAAAAAGAATTATTACTAGAAGCCGCTACCAAACTTTTTGTTGCAAGAGGTTTACATGCAACACCAACATCTGCTATTTCTAAAGAAGCAGGGGTTAGTGCAGGTATTCTTTTTCATTATTTTAAAACAAAAGATGATTTAATTGATGAATTATACCTATCCATAAAAAAAGAATTAAACTCTTCCATATTAAATGACATTAACAAAATTAATTCTGACATTGGAAAATTACGTTTAATATGGTCCAATTTATGGAATTGGGGACTAGATAATAAGCTGAAATTTAAGTTTTTACAACAAATAGATCACACTAATTGTTCAGAGAAAGTTAAACAACACCCTGAAATAATGGAAAAACAACAACATTTTAGAGCTTTCATTGAAGAATCAATTGATAAAAAAATTATAAAAAATATTGATATTCAATTTTTAATGAGTTCTATGTTTTATCTAATAGCTTCACTGGTTAATCATTTAACCATGTTTCCAGAGTTACGCCACAATCAAGTATTTATTGAACAAGCTTGGGAAATGTATTATAATAGTTTAAAACCTTAAAAAAATTTCTTTTTAATATTGAGTAAATAGTCAGTTTAAACTATAAAATTAGGATAAAAATAATTGTTAAAATATAAACAAAATTGAAAAAAGACAAAACCATTAAAAAAGTATTAAAAAAAATTATGATTGGTATTTTATCTGTTATTGGAATAATCTCTTTAGTTGGTATTACTTTTATAAATGTGAGCCCACAGTTTGGAGCTACTTCTAAAAATGGAAGTTTAGAACGCATTAGAAACTCACCCAACTTTTTGAATGGAGCTTTTAAAAATATAGAAAAAACAGTTCAAAATACTGGTTTTAAATGGAGTACTATTCCTCAGTTTTTTACAAATGGAAATAATAAAGTTCCTTCTAGTGAATTACCTTTAATAAAACTAGCAAGTTCTCATTTTAAAAATCAACCTCAACAGCCCAGAATAACTTGGTTTGGGCATTCTGCTGCTTTTGTAGAGTTGGAAGGACTAAATATTTTTATTGATCCTATGTTAGGAGATGTTCCCGCTCCAAGTCCAATACTAGGTTCAAAAAGGTTTCAAAAAGAGTTGCCAATTTCTATTGACTCTTTACCAAAAATAGATGTGATTTTAATTTCTCATGACCATTATGATCATTTAGACTATGGGTCTATTTTAAAGCTAAAAAATAAAGTAACTCAATTTTACGTTCCATTAGGAATTAAAGCTCATTTAACATCATGGGGAATTGATGAAACTAAAATCAAAGAATTTGATTGGTGGGAGAGCATTCAATTTAAAGAAATTGAGTTTGTTTCTACACCTGCTCGTCATTTTTCAGGAAGAGGAATTACCAATAGAAATAGTACATTATGGTGTTCTTGGGTTTTAAAATCTAAAAGTTCAAGTATCTTTTTTAGTGGAGATAGTGGGTATGGAAAACATTTTAAAGAAATTGGAGAAAAATATGGACCATTTGATTTTTCAATGATAGAATGCGGACAATATAACGATCAATGGGCACAAATTCATATGACTCCTGAAGAAACAATAAAAGCAAGTATTGATGTTCAAAGCAAACTTACAATGCCAATTCATTGGGGTGCTTTTAAATTAGCTTTACACAGTTGGAATGAACCAATTATAAGAGCAACCACTAAAGCAAAAGAGCTAAATATCAAATTTACAACACCTAAAATTGGAGAATCAATTTTATTAAATCACGACAATTTTCCAAATAGTTCGTGGTGGCTTAACAAAAAATAATAAGATTATGGTTTTAGTATTTAAAACAAACATTTTTCATCAATTAGAAATCCATGTTAGAGACCTGCTATCAACTTTTAGAAATATTTCAAGAATTGATTTTGATTTTGAAGACCGTGATAAAGTATTAAGAGTTGAAGCTTCAAAAGATATCAGTTCTGAAATCGTTTTTTTATTAAATTCAAAAGGGTTTTATTGTAAGGAACTTGAATAAGTTACTGCATTTAGTATTCTGTTAAAACTCAAATTTTAGCTGTACATTAATGGGTTTTTCTGGTTTCTTTTTTAAATGAATATTTAAATTGGTTACCGAAATTCCTAGTAAACGCACAGAATTTAAAACTTTTTCTTGAAACAATAATTCTTTAACGGTTTCAAATAAAATTGCTTTTTCTTTTACAAAATAAGGCAATGTTTTGCTCCTAGTTTGAGTTTTAAAATCGCTATATTTTATTTTTAAGGTAATTGTTTTTCCCGACACTTTAGATTTTATCAATCGGTTTTCTAACTCTTCAGATATTTTTTCCAATTTTTCAATCATAAAAATTTCTGAGGTCAAATTCTTTATAAAGGTATGTTCTGCAGCTACTGATTTTCGTTCTCTGTTTGGTTTTACTTTACTTTGATGAATACCTCTAACTATTTGATAATAATGTAAACCCGATTTATTAAAATTTCTAATTAAAAATTCTTCTGTTTTTTCTTTCAAATCCTTTCCATTAAAAATACCCAAGTTGTACATTTTAGCAGCAGTAACTTTACCTATTCCAAAAAACTTTTCAATAGGTAACGTTTCTAAAAATGAAATAACCTCTTCTGGAGGAATTGTTTTTTGTCCGTTTGGTTTATTAATATCTGAAGCTATTTTGGCAATAAATTTATTCACTGAAATTCCAGCAGAGGCACTTAAATTCAACTCTTCAAAAATTCGTTGTCTTATTTCTTTTGCAATTAAACTAGCCGAAGGATTTCCTTTTTTATTTTCTGTAACATCTAAATATGCTTCATCTAGTGATAGCGGCTCTACTAATTCGGTATACTCATAAAAAATAGCTCTAATTTTTTGTGAAATTTCTTTGTATCTTGAAAATCTTGGTCTTACAAAAATTAAATGTGGGCACTTTTTTTTTGCAACCACTCCACTCATTGCTGAACGCACTCCAAATTTACGAGCTTCATAACTAGCTGCTGCTACCACACCTCTTTCACTTTCACCTCCAACAACAATTGGTTTTCCTTTTAAATCTGGATTATCTAATTGTTCAACAGATGCATAAAAAGCATCCATATCAACGTGAATTATTTTTCGATATGATACGTTTTCTTTCACCTTATAAAACTACAAAACTTAAAATTCATTTATATAGTAACCTTTAATAAATTCATATATTTGTTAGATACATTTTAAACTAAAATTATAAGACTTTTTTATGGCAAAAAACCTAAAATACGCTAAAGATTTAATTAATTTTATTTACGATAGTCCTAGCCCATATCATGTAGTAAACAATGCTAAAAAAAGATTGATTGAAAAAGGATTTTCTGAATTAAAATTAACCGATAAATGGAACATTTATAAAGGTGAAAAATATTTTGTTTGCCAAAACAATACTTCTCTTTTTGCATTTACTGTAGGAACTGGAAACTTAGAAGAGAGTGGCTTTAAAATTATAGCCTCACATTCTGATTCTCCAACATTTAAAATAAAACCTTCACCTGAAATTTCAGTAGATAATAAATATATTAAATTTAATACCGAAACTTACGGAGGACCTATTTTAAGCACTTGGTTTGATCGTCCATTATCTATTGCTGGTAGGGTTAGTGTAAAAAGCGACAACCCTTTAAAACCAACATCTCATTTAGTAAATATCAAACAACCTATTCTTGTTATCCCTAATTTACCAATCCATTTCAATAGAAAAGTAAATGATGGCATTGCTTTAAACAAACAAATTGACATGTTGCCTGTAACTACCGTTGTGAGTGAGGAGTTAAATACAGACAACTTATTGGCAATCAAAATTTCTGAAGAAATAAATGTTCCTGTTAAAGATATTTTAGAAGTCGATTTAAACCTTTATAATTTTGAAAAAGGAAGTATTATAGGATTAAATAATGAATTTATTTGTTCAGGTAAATTAGATGATTTAGCAATGGTACACGCAAGTTTAAATGCTTTTTTAGATGCTCCAATATCAAACTCAACTAATATTTTAGCTGTTTTTGATAATGAAGAAGTGGGTAGTAGATCTAAGCAAGGAGCTGGCTCCCCTATACTTAAAGATATCTTAAAAAGAATAGTTACTGTCCAAAATAAAAATGAAGAAGAGTTTCAGCGTGCTATTTACAATTCATTTATGATAAGTGCTGATATGGCTCATGCATTACATCCTAATCATCCAGACAAACACGATCCTGTAACAAGACCTATTATTAATGGTGGACCTGTTATAAAAATTGAAGGAAATCAAAAATATACTACTGACAGCGATTCTAGTGCTGTTTTTGAAATGATTTGTAACAAAGCTTCAATACCTTGTCAAAAGTTTGTTAATCGCTCTGATATGCTAGGAGGTGGTACTTTAGGAAATGTTTCTGCAGGTCAATTAGCAATTCGCTCGGTTGACGTAGGAAATCCAATGTGGGCTATGCACTCTGTTATGGAAACAGGAGGCGTAGAAGATCACTCTTATATGACCAAGGCGTTGAATCAATTTTATAACTTATAGTTTAATTAAAAAGGGTTGCAAATATTGCAACCCTTTTTAATATCATCAATAAAATAATTTATTAAATAACACCTAAATCTAACATTGTATCGGCTACTTTTATAAAACCAGCAATATTAGCTCCTTTAACATAATTAATATAATTATCATCATTTGTTCCGTATTTCAAACAAGCTTCATGAATTGAACTCATAATTGTTTTTAATCTAGCATCAACTTCATCACTAGACCAATTAATTTTCATTGCATTTTGAGTCATTTCCAATCCAGAAACTGCAACACCTCCTGCGTTTGCTGCTTTACCTGGAGCAAATGGTAATTTATTGTTATGGAATACATCAATAGCTTCAGGGGTACAACCCATATTTGAAACTTCAATTACGTATTTAACGCCATTTTTTACCAACATTTCGGCATCATCTCCATTTAATTCATTTTGAATTGCTGATGGCATAGCGATATCGCAAGCAACTTCCCAAGGTTTCTTTCCTGGGAAAAATTTAGTTTCAGGAAACTCTTCGGCAAAAGTAGAAACAATATCATTATTTGAAGCTCTTAATTCTAATAGATATTCAATTTTATCAGCATCAAGACCATTTTCATCATAAATATAACCATCAGGTCCAGAAATAGTAATTACTTTACCTCCTAGCTCAGTAACTTTTAAAGCTACACCCCAAGCAACGTTTCCAAATCCGGAAACTGTTACAGTTTTACCTTCAAAAGTATCATTATTAGCTTTTAACATTTCATCAGCAAAATAAGTTGCTCCAAAACCAGTAGCTTCAGGTCTTACTAAACTTCCTCCCCAATTAAGTCCTTTACCAGTTAAAACTCCTGTATTTTCTTGCTGAAGTTTTTTGTACATTCCATACATAAAACCAATTTCTCTACCACCAGTTCCAATATCACCAGCAGGAACATCGGTATTTGGACCTATTAACCTCCATAGTTCAAGCATAAAAGCTTGGCAAAAACGCATAATTTCTGTATCAGATTTACCTTTTGGGTTAAAATCAGATCCTCCTTTACCACCTCCCATAGGTAGTGTAGTTAAGGCATTTTTAAAAATTTGCTCAAAACCTAAAAACTTAAGAATACTTAAGTTTACACTTGGGTGTAATCGAATTCCTCCTTTATAAGGACCAATTGCATTATTAAATTGAACTCTATAACCTAGGTTTACTTGAACATTTCCTGAATCGTCTAACCAAGAAACTTTAAAAGTTAAAATTCGGTCTGGTTCCACTAAACGCTCAATAATTTTTGCAGCTTCATATTGAGGATTTTCATTATAAATAACTTCAATTGATTCTAGCACTTCGTGCACTGCTTGAAGAAACTCTTTTTCTCCTGGATGCTTCGCTTCCAAGGAATTCATTATGTCATTTACATTCATGTTTTTTGGGTATAATTATATTTATTTTTTTTCTAATTTATTACAAATTTATTTCATAACAAATTTACTGAATTTTCTTTTATTTGCCTAAAAAAGATGTAGTTATATTGCTTATGTTATACTTTTTTCAAACACATTTTTCACTTTTAATTTATTACTAATTTGAAGTTCTTTCTTTTTAATTACATTTTATTTACATAAACCCATCTGGAGGTAATAAATCGATAGATTCTTCAATTATATCTTCATTTTCTTTTAAAACGAATCCTTCTTTATAAATAACTGCTTTGTTGCTTTTTCCATCCACCAAAATAGTTAAAAAGTTTTCAAAGTTAATATGTCTTAAATACTCATCTTCATAAGTTGCTTTTTGTTTATTTAAATAATCTATATCAAAAAAACCGTCTTTTATAAAAGGGTTTATGGTTAAATAACCCACTTTAAAAGAAGTTAAATTTTGAAAGAAATGAGTTCCTTGGCTAGGATCTATTCTAAAGTCATGCAGACCAGACTCAATAATTATTTTTGCTGAAGATATTTGCGGCCAAATAACAGGAATCCCCAACCAAGGATCGCTTGATCCCCAACGTCCAGGACCCACTAGAATATAATTTTTACCAGACTCTTCAAACTTTTTATTAATTTTTTCTACAGCAACTGCAATTTGTCTTGTATTGGCCGAATTAAATGTTTCAGGTTTTACATAAACAATATCGCAAATATTCTCGTATTTCCCATTTCCTAAAGCAGATTCAGAATAAATTATAGTATCTGAAAAATCGATTTTTGTTGGTAATTCATTGGTTGATTCTATACTCTCTACAATCGGTCTAATTTGCAAAAAACTAAATTCTTTAGGTTGTCCGGCCGGCACATCTAATTTAATTGCAAACTCCATTTCTATCGGATTTCTCATTTCTCGTTGTCCTACCCTCAATAAATCCTGTAATATTTCGCTTAACGGAAATGTATTGTATTTTAAAATATTATCAAATGTAATTACTCTAATTCCATCATGTAATACTCCAGGTCTGATAATATTATTTTGTAAATCGTAGGTCGAAGCTACATACTTTAATGAGCCATGGTCTTTTGCTTTTCTTAGACTAATTTTTTTCTTGTTTATGGCTTCGCTTGTAGAGGCTTTATAACTACTTGGATCCATATCTAATCCATAAAAATATTTTTGAGTTTCTCTTTGCGCAGTACCTGGTGATGATAATTGCAGTATTTTTTTGGGATGATGAGGAGAAAAACGCAACGTATTTCCACCGCCAACAATAATTTCACCTAAGCCTAAAGCAATATTAGCAATACCTTCATTTGGTTTTTCCTCTCCTAATGGATAAAAATTTATGGAACGAGCTACACCTGAAATGTTTGGATAATATACATCGTTGTATTTTTTTCCTATTACTTCTTGTAAAATAACCGCCATTTTATCTTCTTCAATAGTATGTGAAGTTGCTTTTAAATACGATTTACTATTTTGATAAAATGCAGATGCAATTACAGATTTTACTGCATTAGAAATCATTACTAACATTTTATCTAAATTGGTATTTGGAATCATATATGTAGCAAAAACTCCTGCAAATGGCTGATAATGAGAATCTTCTAAAACACTAGATGACCTAACTGCAATTGGGTTTTGTGACGTTTTTAAAAAGGCCTCAATATCGTCCATAGCCCATTTTGGAAGGTCTTTTGATACAAACATTTTTAAAATTTCTTCATCGTTGTTACATTTAGCAGCAAAACGTATTAGTTTGTGAGTTTCAATAAATTGGTCAAAAACATCGGTACTTATTACTACGGTTCTTGGAATGGAAATATTTACATTGTCGTATTTTTTAAATAACTTATTTCGTTTTAAAAAGGAATCAATAAAAGCTAAACCTCTTCCTTTTCCACCTAAAGCACCTTCTCCAATTCTAGAAAAACCAACATATTCATCGTACCTATTTTTGTCAAACTTTACAATTACTCCACGAGATCGATAAACTCGGTAGGCTTTTATAGATTTTATTAAAAATTCTCTAACTTGGTTAACGTCTTCAAAATCTTCAAATTCAATATTTCTTAACAAATCGGCTAATGGAAATAATGCTCTAGACTCTAACCATTTAGAATACTCACTTCTTTTAGCATGGTATACAATTGCTTCATTTGTGACCGCAGTTAATGCTTTTTGAAATTCACTTAAATCTTTAGTTATTGCCAGAACTTTCATTTGTTCTGGATCCCAAAACTCAAAATTTCCGAAAGAAAAATATTTTGTTATGTAATATTTTATATCAACTCCCAGTGTTTCAGAATGTTTATATAAGAATTTTCCTTTTAGTTCTAAAGTTCTTTTTTCATTATTTTTATCAGATGATTGAATTAAAAAAGGAAAATACCTTTTATAACTTCTTACATATTTTAAAAAAAGAAAACCTGCTTCAGGATTTCGTACTCCATTCTTAAAATAATTAACATCTGAAATAACTCCTAATAGCTTATCTTTGTATTTTTCAAAAAGGGTTATTCCTTCTTCATAAGTAGTTGCTAATAATATTTTAGGTCTACCACGCATTAGCATCATTTGTCTGTGTTCATTTAACCCTTCAGACATAAATGCATGGGTTTGTTTTAAAATAGTTTTATAAATAAGTGGCAAATATCTTGAATAGAACTTCAATGAATCTTCAACTAGTAAAATAGCTTTTACGCCAATATCACTAATATCATTTTCAGCATTCATTCTATCTTCCGTTAATTTTATAATTGCCAAAAATATTTCCACATTTCCATTCCAATGAAATACAAAATCTATAATTCCTGTATTTTCTTTTTGAAGCTTACTTCTTAGTTCTGATGAATAGTGGCTTAAAGCTGCAATAGGTACATTTGGGCAAGCTTCTTTAATTTGTTTAGAAGTTTCAAAAGCTTTGTAATTACCGATATCTAACCACGTTATAACTAAGTCTATTTTATTAGATTGAAGCATTCTAATTGCTCTTTTAGCAGAATTAGCATGCATAAAACTTGGAGGATATCTTAGGTGTAAAGCGGTATATTCATTAAAAATACGTTCATCAATTCTTCCATCTTCTTCCAACATATAATAATCATAATTTGAACATACAATTAATACTTTATGAATCCTATTTTGCATTAATTGATTAAACTCAAATTCTTCAAATTCATACGTTTTTAAATCTGGAAGCTGTTTGTTTTTCATAATTATCTTTAGTTTAACTTTTGCTAAGTTAAAATTTTCGTTAATAGTTTTATAATTATAACACTTAAAAAAAGACCGCCTTAAAAGGCAGTCTTTTTTGCGTAAATATAAATTTAAGGATTAAACAATACCTTGCGCTAACATTGCATCAGCAACTTTAACAAAACCAGAGATGTTTGCTCCTTTAACATAATCAATATATCCATCATCTTGTTTCCCAAATTTAATACAAGAATCGTGAATATCAGCCATAATTTTTTGAAGTCTCACATCAACCTCTTCACGTGTCCAATTAATACGTAACGAATTTTGAGACATTTCTAAACCAGAAGTTGCTACACCTCCAGCATTAGATGCTTTTCCAGGAGCATAAAGTATTTTAGCTTCTTGGTAAGCGGTAATCGCTTCTGGTGTAGATGGCATATTAGCACCTTCACTTACTACATAGCACCCATTTTTTAATAATGTTTTTGCTTCGCTTTCATTTACTTCATTCTGAGTTGCACACGGTAAGGCAACTTCACATTTTACAGACCATGGTCTTTCCCCTTTAAAAAATTTAGCATTTGGATATTTATTTATATAAGCACTAATTCTACCTCTTTTGTTATTTTTAAGATCCATTACAAAAGCAAGTTTATCGGCATCTATACCATCTTCATCATAAATATAACCTGAAGAGTCAGACAAAGTAACTACTTTAGCTCCTAATTGAGTTGCTTTTTCACAAGCATATTGAGCTACATTTCCTGAACCTGATATAGTTACTGTTTTCCCTTTTATAGTATCTTCTTTAGTTTCTAGCATACTTTGAGCAAAATATACCGTTCCATAACCTGTTGCTTCAGGTCTAATTAAAGAGCCACCCCAAGACATTCCTTTACCAGTTAATACACCCGTAAACTCGTTACGTAATTTTTTATACATTCCAAATAAGAAACCTATTTCTCTTCCACCTACACCAATATCTCCTGCTGGAACATCTGTATTTGGTCCAATATGACGGAATAACTCACTCATAAAGCTTTGACAAAAGCGCATAATTTCACCATCAGATTTTCCTTTAGGATCAAAATCTGACCCACCTTTACCACCACCCATTGGTAATGTAGTTAAAGCATTTTTAAAAACTTGCTCAAATGCCAAAAATTTAAGAATGCTTAGGTTTACTGTTGGATGAAAACGCAACCCTCCTTTATAAGGTCCAATAGCTGAGTTCATTTCAATTCTAAACCCTCTGTTTACAATAATTTCACCGCTATCATCAACCCAAGGAACGCGGAACATTAAAACCCTTTCAGGCTCCACCATTCTTAATAAAATGTTTTTGCCGTTGTAAATTTCATGGTTAGCAATATAAGGAATAACCGTTTCGACTACTTCTTCTACAGCTTGTAAAAACTCAGGTTCAAATTGGTTACGTTCTTTCACCAAATTCATAAACTCTTTAGTTTTTGATTCCATAATTTTTGATGTATTATTTTGAATTTTATTTAATTTGCTACACAAATATAGCCAATTTTTAAGGCTATATTTAAAATAATAAACTTTATTTACGAAAATATTTTAGTTTTCTAAAACGTTTTCGTAAAAGGTTATTTTAAGAATTACTTATACCTATTATAAATCCTTATTTATATATTTAAAAAGTGATATTTATCATTCATCTATTCATATTATTTATGAAAATAAAAATGCTTAAATTTGCATTCTAATTTTATACAAAATGTTAGATAAGGTAAAGGAATTGATTGAAGAAGTAGCAGCATTTAATGCAACTTCAAAAGATGAAATTGAAACGTTTAGAATTAAATTTTTAGGTAAAAAAGGAATACTTAATGATTTATTTGCTGAATTTAAAAATGTTGCCCCTACAGATAGAAAAGAATTTGGTCAGGTAATAAACACTTTAAAAAACACTGCCCAAGATAAAGTAAATGAACTTAAAGAAGCACTTGAGAAAGTTTCTGAACAAAAAGGTGTTTATGGTGATTTAACTAGGCCTGAAGAACCTATTGAATTAGGCTCTCGTCATCCAATTTCATTAGTTAGAAATCAAATAATTGATGTTTTTTCTAGAGTTGGTTTTACGGTTTCTGAAGGACCAGAAATTGAAGATGACTGGCATAATTTTACAGCACTTAACTTACCCGAATATCATCCAGCACGTGATATGCAGGATACTTTTTTTATTGAAAAAAACCCTGATGTATTACTCCGTACCCATACGTCGTCAGTACAAGTGCGTTATATGGAAAATCATAAGCCGCCAATTAGAACAATTTCTCCAGGTCGTGTTTTTAGAAATGAAGACATTTCGGCAAGAGCACACTGTATTTTTCACCAAGTAGAAGGTTTATATATTGATACCGATGTTTCATTTGCTGATTTAAAACAAACATTATTATATTTTACCAAAGAAATGTTTGGGAAATCTAAGATTCGATTACGTCCGTCGTATTTCCCATTTACCGAACCAAGTGCTGAGGTAGATATTTATTGGGGATTAGAAACTGAAACCGATTATAAAATAACCAAAGGAACAGGTTGGTTAGAAATTATGGGTTGTGGTATGGTAGATCCTAATGTTTTAAAGAACGCAAATATTGACCCAGAAGTTTATTCAGGTTATGCTTTTGGAATGGGGATAGAACGTATTGCAATGTTACTTTATCAAATTCCTGATATTAGAATGTTTTATGAAAATGATGTTCGCTTTTTAGAACAATTTAAATCAATCTTGTAATTTTCTTTATTTAAAATACTATTTTTCTTATGAAAAAAGATATTGAAATACCAGTGGTAAAAGATGTTTTTATGGCTGTTGTAAAAGAATATAATGATGAATTTAAATGTAACGATTGGAATGCTTATATTGTTAACAATAAAGCTGAACTTATTGAAATGGTATTAATTGTGTCTAAAGGATATGATGAGGACCAAATGATAGAAACAGCGGTATTGAGACATAAAATTGAAAAACTTCCTTCAAAATCTTACGCAAAAGTAGAGTTACTTCAAGAAGATGTATTAAAACTTACTAATTTTTTTAATGTTTCTTTTTTTGAAGGAACAACAATGTTCGATAAAAAATATGTGTTTAAAAAAGGAGCTATAAAAGAAAGTGCTTTAAGACACATTCCTTTATTAAATAAAAAAGGAATTATTGTACATTAAGTCAATTATTTAACCAATTATTTCTTGATTTTTGTTTAACAAGTAACTTTCCATAATAATTTTTAAATCATTTTTATTTATTGGTTTTGTAATAAAATCATTACACCCTGCATCAAACGCTTTTTCTTTGTCTTCTGTAGTTGAATATGCTGTTTGCA
Source organism: uncultured Lutibacter sp. (assembly GCF_947493565.1). Classification (GTDB taxonomy): domain Bacteria; phylum Bacteroidota; class Bacteroidia; order Flavobacteriales; family Flavobacteriaceae; genus Lutibacter; species Lutibacter aestuarii. The sequence continues at coordinate 205,062 of NZ_CANLRG010000002.1, forward strand.
TAATTATTGGAATTTCAGTATTAAACTCTCTAATTTTTTTGGTAGCTTCAAATCCATTCATTACTGGCATATTAATATCCATTAAAACAAAATCAATTTCACTATTTTGCTGACACATTTCAAGTGCTTCCTTACCATCTTTTGCATGTAATATATTACAGTCTACGTTTATCTTTTCTGTAATTATAATTTCAATAAATAAATAATTTACTTCTTCGTCTTCAACTATTAAAATAGTATGTTTTTTATTTTCTTTTGTTGATTTATCTTTTTGAGAATTATTATCTATTATATTATTAATTGGTTTATAAGGAATTGAAACTTTAAAAGTAGATCCTTTTCCTTTTACCGAATCAACTGAGATTATACCTCCTAAAAGCTCCGTATTTTCTTTAGCAATGGAAAGCCCTAAGCCTAATCCACCTGCATTTTGAGATAGTTCTTTTTCTTCTTGAGAAAACCTCTCGAATATGGTTTCTTGTTTGTCTTTATTAATTCCAATACCTGTATCTTTTACAAAAATTTCTAAGTTTGCACCAACCAATTGATAGCCAAAACTTATACTTCCTTCATTGGTATATTTTAAAGCGTTTTCTAATAGGTTGCTGAGTATTTTATTTAGTTTAGATTTATCTGTAAATATTGTGCTCTCAACATCAGAAAGTCCATTTTTAATGTATAATGGTATTTGGTTTTCTTTTGCTTTTAAATCAAAAATTGAGAATAGTTCTAATAGCAAATCGTTTAAACAAACTGGTTTTTCAATGACCATTACTTGTTTGGTTTCTAATCTTGAAATTTCAAGAATATCATCAATTACACGGAGTAATTGGTTACCGCTATTTTGTATGATATTGATAAAATAATTTCGTTTATCTTCAGTAATTGATGGGTCACTTAAAAATTGAGAAAAGCCTAAAATACCATTCATTGGTGTTCTAATTTCATGCGACATATTATTTAAAAACTCTGTTTTAAGCCTATTGCTTTCTTCGGCTTTTTCTTTTGCTTTTATCAGCTCAATTGTTTGTTCTTCAATTTTTGACAGTGCTTTTTTTCTAATGGTAATATCTCTATGAGAACCTAATATTCTCTCTACTTCACCTTTTTTATTTTTTATGACTTCAGCTGTTGAAAGTATCCAAATATAAGAACCATTTTTATGACGGAATCTGAACTCAGTAACATATTGTTTTTGTGGGTTTTTTAAATACTCTTTAAACTCATGTAATTTCACATCTCGTTCATCAGGATGTAAATGATCTACCCAAGTAGAAAATTCATTTTCAAGTTCATCCTTATCATATCCTATTTGTTTTTTGTAATAATTTGAAAAATGAGTTTTACTTGTTTTTACATTCATATCCCAAATTCCCAAACCAGATGCAGCTACGGCAAGTCTATAACGTTCGTCGCTTTTCTCAGCTTTTAATTTAGCAATGTTTAATTGTTTTTCAGCTTCTTTTATAGCTGAAATATCCACTACCGACACAATGGATTTTCCTTCAGAATCTATTTCAGACTTTATAATTGCTGAAATAACTTTCCCATCCATTCTTAAAAATTCTGTTTCACCATAAAACTCTTTTTTATTAAGTGCAACAGCGGTAATTTCATTTGCCAAGCTTTTAAAAGATTCTTTGGTATTAGTTTTTTGTAAAAGAACTCTTAATTCTTCAATGGATTTAGCTCCTAATAAATTAAACGTGCTTTTATTAACTCTTAAAATTTTAATTTTTGAAATGCACTCAATTAAAAAATCTTTATTTTTAATTAAGTATTTATTTAAATTTGACGCTTCAATTCCTGCATCTTTTATTAATTTTTTTACCTCTGAAAAATCTTCTTCCCATAAAGATATTGGGCTGTTGTCAAATAAGTTTTTAAATTTGTTTTTACTTTCAATATGAAGTCTGTTTTTTTCAGATAACTGTTCACTAAGTTTTCTTAATTCACTATTTGTTGCCTCTAATTTTAGGTTGGCTAATTTTAAGTTAGAAATATTGGTTACTAAGGCAAATGAACCAATACGCTCATAATTTTTATTATATATAGGTGAGGTATTAAATGAACAAGCTACATTTTGGCCATTACTTTTTAAAAGCTCAATTTCATAGCTTGTTGAAAGTCCAAATGCTCTTTTTTTAATTTCACATTTAAAAATTTTAGCATTTTCTTCGTCTACAAAGTCATAAATTGATTTGCCTATAATTTCAGATTCATCTCGTTCTAAAATTGTACACATTTTTTCATTAACCTGAAGCGTATTAGAATTTATATCGATAATCCAAAAACCTTCATTGGCAGTTTTTAAAATATTTGATAAGTAATCTTCTTTTTCTTTTAATAAATTATAGGCTGTTTTTAGTTCTTTTTCCGATTTTTTTCTTTGTGTAATATCTTCTTTTATGGCAAGAAAATTAATAATCTCATTCTTACTATTTTTAATAGGTGTTATTGTTGCTTGTTCCCAAAATAGTGTTCCGTTTTTACTTTTATTTTGTATTTCTCCTTTCCAATTTTTTCCACTTAAAATAACATCCCACATTTTTTTATAAAAATCTTTAGAATGTTTTCCTGAGTTTAAAATACTTGTATTTTTTCCTTGCGCTTCTTTTAAATTATAACCTGTAAGTTCTGTAAATTTTGGGTTTACATATTCTATATTTCCATGTATATCAGTAATAACAATAACATTTGCACTTTGTTCAACAGCTTTTGATAATTTAACATTTTCAATTTCTGATTTTTTTGATTTTGTCAAATCTTTGATAACACAAACTTTTAGTGTGTGGTTATTTTTAGATTTTACATTTCTAGATTCAATTTCAATAGGAAATACCTCTCCATTCTTTTTAATACCTTCCATTTCAAAAGGTATATCCATTTTATTAACAATATTACTTTTAATAAAAGAATGATATTTTTTTGGAAACAATTTTTCTAAAATGTCATTACCTATAAGTTCTTCACTCGAGTAACCAAACATTTTTTCAAAGGTTTCATTTATTTCAAAAACTTCACCTTTATTATGAATTAAAATTCCTTCAAGTAAAATATTTCTAAGCTTTTTATGCTTTAACTCATTTTCACTAAATAATTCTTTATAAATAGCTTTTTCAAGTATTTTTTCAACTTTTATGGCTACTATTTTTAATATGGTTTCTAAAGTTTGTGAGTTTTCTATAGGTTTAATATCCATAAAGGTTATTAAGCCAATAGGTTTTTTATTAGAACTCAAAAGAGGAATGCCAACATAACTCTCAACCTTCATTTCAACTAAAGATTTATCCAATGGAAATAATTGTTGAACTTTTGAGGAGTAACAACAAAAATCTTTATCAATTACAACATCACAAGGAGTATCTTTTAATTTATAAGTTATGTTTGGTAAAAATTTTTGGTTTCCATAAAAGGCTCGTGTTTCAACAGTATTTTCCTCTATACTGGAATAAGTGCTTATTAATACATATTCAATATTTAATAATTTTGAAAGAAACTTTACTGTTTGATTTAAAAATTCATTAATTGAAGAGTTATATCCATTCTTATAGATAAACTCTAACGTGTCATTAATGTATTTTTGCTGTATAGGCATTTTCTAGGGTTAGGGGTTAAAGCAGCAAAGATAAGCATATTATGTTATATACTTACTGACAATGGTCAATACAAATATAGCCAGATTTATAGTTGTTTTGTTTAAAAAAATAATTGTTAATGCTCTTACAATTGTTTGTTATTTTAGTTCAAAAAAGAAAATATTATCAGCATTGTCGTATCTAAAAGTATTTAAATATCCTTTGTTTTTAGAAATAAACACAACTCCCAAATCATCAAACTCCGAATTAAATACTGTTGCTTTTTGTGGTAGTTGCCATATTCCATTTATCTTAGTGATTTTAAAAATATTGAAATCTCCTTTTTCAACATTAATTTCATCAACCACTAATTTATCATTCATTCTTTTATATGTTACTTCTTTAACGTCTCCTTTAGAACTATTTGTTGAAAAATAAATAGTATTATTATTAAAAAATGTTGGGTTGATAATATCAAAATTTGATTGTGTAATAAAAATAGGTTTTCCTTTTTCCCATTTATTATCTTTTGTTCTCTTTAATTCTAACAAATGATTTTTTCCATTTTCATTTGACACAATAACCATACTTTGCCCATCTTTTGAAATTGATGGGTGCGCATAACTAAATTGATTTACACATATTGGTAATTTTTTTATTTTCTTAATTTTATACCCCTCTAAATAACCTTTGTATATCACTAAATTTTCTTGATTATTACTAGAAACAAAATCCTTTCCTGTAAAATAAATTTCATTATTAAAAACAGTAGTTGATCCAGAATAAAACTTATTGCTAACCTTTATTTTTTTCGATGTAGATTTTAAATCGGAATAATATAATTTATAAATTTTGTATTTTCCTAAGGAAATATATAATAGCCCATTTTTATAAATTGTTGGAAAAATATTTTCTTTTGAATTTTCTGAAATATAGGTGTCAAATATTCTTATACTATCTGTTTCAACGATGAGTGATGATTGTGCTTTTAGATAATTTAAGCACAATAAACATATAATAACAAGGTTTAGTTTAAACTTCATCAATGCAATTTAAGTTTTTTAACTTAAAACTAAGTTTAAAATGTGGCTAACCTTTCTCCAAATTGTTTTACTTTCTTCCAATTAGTATATTCAATTTTTGTGTTTTTATCTGTAGGTCCTTTGGTCATCCACATAATAAATTGAATCATAATTCTATCAAAAGTCTTGTATTTTTTATAATCTAACATTCCTGCAAAAACTTCTACAATTGTAGGTTTCCAAGTAATATTTTTAAAAAACTTAATAACATACGGATTGGTTTCTGCTGTATTTTTTTCTGGTTTACGTGCTACTAAGTTTACAGAAAAAAAGGCTGTTTTTATGGTATCTAATTGTGGTTTGTTTTTATTAATAAACTCAATAATTTTTTCATGATGAACTCCATACCTAATACTTGATCCAATAATTAACTTGTCAAAGTCTGAAATGTTTTTATTAAAAGTATCAATGGTAAATAAATCTACCTTTTTACCTTTTTCTTCTATAGTTTTTACAAGTTCATTGCAAATTTTTAATGTATGACCATCCACAGTAGCATAAATAATTCCAATTCTTTCGTTCATCAAAAAATCTTTTTAATTATATGCTCAAATTTACAAAACCTGCAATTTGTTTATGCTGACAAATATCACACCTAAAAATGATATAAAAAAGATTGAATGGAAGATGTTAATCTAATTCTTCTGTTAATTTTTTAAATATTTGTTTTGGGTTTTTATGCTGATATAACACCGCATAAACCGCATCGATTATTGGTGTTTTTGCTCCGTTTTTTTCGTTTAATAAATAGGCACTTTTTGCTGCATAATACCCTTCCGCAACCATACTCATCTCCATCATAGCACTTTTAACAGTGTATCCTTTCCCAATCATATTTCCAAACATCCGATTTCTACTAAAAACAGAATATCCAGTAACCAATAAATCTCCTAAATACGCTGAATTATTGATGTTTCGTTTCATCTTATGTACTTTTTTAATAAAACGCTTCATCTCTCTAATTGAGTTTGACATTATTACTGATTGGAAATTATCTCCATATCCTAGCCCATGGGCAATTCCAGCAGCTATTGCATAAATGTTTTTTAACATTGCTGCATACTCGGTTCCTATAATGTCATCAGAGGTTTTTGTTTTTATATAATCGCTCGAAATATATTTACTTAACATTCTGGCTTTTTTTCTATCTTGACATGCTATGGTTAAGTAAGATAACCTTTCCATTGCAACCTCTTCAGCATGACAAGGGCCAGTTATAACTCCAATATTTTCAATAGGAACTTGGTACATTTTATGAAAATGCTCTCCTACAATTAAGCCACTTTCAGGAACAATTCCTTTAATGGCTGAAAAAATTATTTTTTCAGAAATATTTTCTGATATTTTATCTAACTCTCCTTTTAAAAAAGCTGAAGGAATTGCAAAAATTAAAACATCTGCATAATTAACTAATTCATTAATATCATTAGATAATAACAATTTAGAAACATCAAATTCTGCTGAACTTAAATAGTTAGGGTTATGTTCATTAATTTTAATATAGTCTATTGCGTTTTCATTACGCATATACCAGCCAACTTCATTTAAATTTTCACACAACATTTTCACAATGGCTGTTGCCCAACTTCCACCGCCAAAAACGGCTATTTTAGGGTTTTTAATCATGTTGAAAGATTTTAGGTATCAAATGTAAAAAAACTTACTGAAACCAATCCTTAAAATTTAGTTATAATCGTTTTTATACTTTGTAAATACGGGTTTCCAAATAAATTTAAATGAATTAAAAGTGGATATAAATTATACAAATCTTTTCGAGTATTGAATCCTTTTTCTAAGGGATAAATTTCTTGATAGGCATTATAAAAATTCAAAGAAAATCCTCCAAATAATAAGCTCATTGCTAGGTCAATTTCTCGATGTCCATAGTATACTGCTGGATCAATAAAAACAGCCTTGTTATTTGCAGTACTAATATAATTACCACTCCACAAATCGCCATGAACTGCACTTGGTTTTTCCTTTGGAAAAATTGTTGGTAATTGTTGATATAGGTATTCAAATTTTCTAAGATCCCCTTTTGTAAGTAATTTTTTATCAAAAGCTATTTTTACCTGAGGTTTTAATCTGTTTTCAATAAAAAAGTTATCAAACTTATTAAAAAAGCTATTTTTTTGAATTAATTGTCCCATATAATTAGAATATTCTAATCCAAATTTATCGCTTTTATGTTGATGTAAATTAGCGAGTTGATGTGCAAAATTTTTCCAAAAATTATTGTTTTGAAATTCTTTATCAATCCAGCTTAACACTAAATAAATTTTAGAGTTAAAACTTCCTTCTAAAATAATTTTAGGCGTAATTGCTTCATTTAATTTTAAAAACTTCAGCCCTAAAACTTCTTCTTTAAATCCGTTTTTGAAAACCGATTTATCATTTATTTTAACAAAATAATTATGGTTGTTTGCTGAAATTTTATAGGTTAAATTAATTGAGCCTCCACTAATACTTTCCCATTTAAAAGTAAGGTTAGTATTTAACTTAATAGTTAATTGTTTTTCTATGTAATGCTGTAATTTCAAATCCATTATTTTAAAGTTACATCTTCTTATTGAAACTTAAAAATTATTTTATTGAAATGAAGTGATACTTTTGTACTTTTATAGTTTTACTTTAAAAACCCAATTTGAGCGCACTTAAACGATTTTTTAAGGATACTATTATATACGGAATTGCAGCAGTTTTACCTCGTGTAATTAACTTTTTGTTAGTAAAAGTTCATACAGATGCGTTGCCAACAAATAATTATGCGGAAAATACTAACTTTTACATTTGGATTGCATTATTTGCTGTTTTATTAACTTTTGGAATGGAAACTGCTTTTTTTAGGTTTTATAATGCCGAAAAAAAGAAAGATTCAATAGTATCAACTGCATTTATTAGCGTATTAACTTCTGCAATCATTTTTTTAATAATTGCATTTATTTTTTCTGATTTTTTTATCAAACTATTTGATTTTACAACGAATCCACTTCAGTTCAAATTATTTGTAGGAATTTTAGCCATTGATACCATAGCGGTAATTCCATTTGCGTATTTAAGAGCTTCTAACAGACCTCTTAAATATACTGCAATTAAACTGATAAATGTTGGTGTAATTGTACTTATCAATTTATTATTTTTAAAATTTATACCTTCATTTGTTGAACAAGGAAAAAATTTGCCTAAAATTTTAAATGAAACTTATAATAGTACTCCATTAGTTAATTTTATTTTTATTGCTAATAGTGTAGGGAGTGCCATTTCTTTAGTTTTATTACTTCCGTATGTTTTAAAGTTCAAATGGAGTTTTAACAACGTATTATTTAAAAAAATGGTTGCTTATTCTTGGCCAATTGCTATTGCTGGAATTGCCTATGTAATAAACGAAAACTTAGATAAAATTTTGATTGGTAAAATGATTGATAAAAACGCCATGGGAATTTATTCTGCCTGTTATAAATTGGCCATTTTTATGAATTTATACATTATGGCATTTAGGTTAGGTGCTGAACCTTTCTTTTTTAATCATTCAGGAGAAAAAACTGCAAAAGCTACTTATGCTAAAATTTTAAATTATTTTATTATTGTTGGTGCTTTAGTTTTTGTAGGAATTGTAATTTTTATAGACCTTTTAAAGCGTCCTTTTATAAATGAAGCTTATTGGGACGCAATAATAATTGTTCCAATTGTGCTGTTAGCAAATTTATTTTTAGGGATTTACCACAATTTGGCCATTTGGTATAAATTAACCGATAAAACTAGGTTTGCAATGTATTTTTCTATTTTAGGAGCTATAATTACTATTCTTGTTAATATAATTTTTATTCCTATTTTTGGATTTATAGCATCTGCTTGGGCTACTTTAATTGCTTATGCTACTATGATGCTTGTCTCATATTTTATAGGAAAAAAATACTATCCTGTTCCTTATAACCTAAAAAAATCTGGGAGCTATTTAGCTGCTTCAATTATTATTGCATTTATTTCTTTTAATTACTTTAGAGAAAATTATGTAATCTCCGTTGGGCTGGTCCTTGCTTTTGCTTTTTTAATTTATTTCAACGAAAAAAAGGAAATTTTAGCCCTTATTAAAAAGTAAATTCATGAAAAATATTCTCTTATATTTTAGTTTATTAGTATATTCTTCATTATTGTTTGGACAAAGCTTAAGTGAAAAAAAATCAACAGCAGCTAACAATGTTTTTATTTTAAAAAAAGAGTTTGTTATTCCAAATTTAAATAATAGTAGTCGTAAAATTTGGGTGTATTTACCACCAAATTATAATAGTAGTTCAAAAAAATATCCTGTTATTTATATGCATGATGCTCAAAACTTATTTGATACCTATACGTCTTATGCTGGTGAATGGGAAGTTGATGAAACTTTAAATAAGTTGTATAACACAACTAAAAAAGGGTTTATAGTAGTTGCTATAGAAAATGGTGGAACTGAAAGAATTAATGAATATACCCCTTGGGAGCATCAAAAATATGGTGGAGGGAAAGGTGAAATTTATATCAATTTTATTAAAAATACCTTAAAACCATATATTGATAAAACTTATAAAACAAAACCTCAACCAAAACACACTGCACTGATTGGAAGTTCTTTAGGCGGATTGATATCCTATTACGGCGGATTAAAATATCCTAAAACATTTGGAAAGATTGGAGCCTTGTCAACCTCCTTTTGGTTTTCTAATAAAGTAGCACATTTTACAAAGCTCTATGGCAAAAACAACACTTCAAAATTATATCTTTTAATAGGTGAAAAAGAAGGTAAAAATATGATTGAAGACACTCAAAAAATGAAAAAACTATTAATTGAATCTGGTTTTAATACTAAAAATATAAAAGTTAAAATTAATCCTGATGGTGCTCATAATGAAACCTTTTGGAAAAGTGAATTTTCAACTGTAGTAAAATGGCTATTTAACCTAAAATAACCCTAACAATTGAAAGTATGAAAGCAAACGAAACTATTATAGTAGAGGAACAATTAAGCGCTCCAATAAGTGTTGTTTGGGATGCAATTACCAATTTAAATAGCATGAAAAAATGGTTTTTTAATAATATTCCATCTTTTAAATCTGAAGTTGGATTTAAAACTCAATTCAATGTAAAATCAGAGGAAAGAAACTTTTTACATTTATGGGAAATTATCGAAGTTGTTCCTTCTAAAAAAATTGTTTATAATTGGAAGTATGCTGAGTATTCAGGCAATTCATTGGTTTATTTTGAACTTTTTGAAAACATTAACAACACCACTAAAATAAAGCTTACTTGTAAAATTACTGAAAGTTTTTCAGATGATATTCCAGAATTTAAAACCGAAAGCTGTAGAGGAGGATGGAATTATTTTATAAAACAAAATCTTAAAAATTATTTAGAAAATTCTTAAAATTAAACACCTATAATAAACAAAAAAATGCAAATACAAATCATTAATAAATCAAAACACGAATTACCAAATTATGAAACCATTGCTTCTGCAGGAATGGATTTAAGAGCTAATATTTCTGAACCAATTACGTTAAAACCATTGGAACGAACTATAATTAAAACAGGCTTATTTATTGCTTTACCTGTTGGTAGTGAAGCACAAGTAAGACCGAGAAGTGGTTTGGCTGCTAAAAAAGGCATTACCGTTTTAAATGCCCCTGGAACAATAGATGCTGATTACCGAGGTGAGATTGGTGTTATTTTAGTTAACCTTTCCAATGATAATTTTGTAATAAAAGATGGCGAACGTATTGCACAATTAGTAATTGCAAAACACGAACGTGCAGATTGGGAAGTTGTTGATGTATTAAGTGAAACCAAACGTGGAACTGGAGGTTTTGGATCTACAGGTGTTTAATTTTAATAATTCTTAATATAATACTTTTAAAAAGTGATGATAGACATTAAGGTATTGATGTAAAAACACTCTTTATTTTCTCGATAACCGTTGAATTTAGTTACAATTAATTTTTATAAACACCTCTTGATTACTATTTACCTTTGTTGAGTGTTCAAAAAAAATAGTTTTATCTTTAAATTTAGCTTCAATTAAATAAGAGTTTCCTTTAAAATAAGAACTTACCACTTTAGCTTTTAACTTAGAATTTGAAGTTAAGGTAATCTCATTTGGATATAATAATACAGTTTTGTTTAAAGTTTTCTTAGAATCAATTAACTTTAATGGAAGTTCATTTATTTCATTAAAAAATGACGCAACATACGCAGATTTTGGTTGGTTATATAACTGTTCTGGCGTTCCTTGGGCAACAACTTTTCCATTTCTAATTACTAAAATTTCATCGGCAAAAGAAAGTGCATCAGTAGTATCATGTGTTGCAACAATACACAAAATATTTTTAGATTTTAAGTACTTAAACAAACTTCTCCGAAGCTTATTTTTTCTAAAATTATCTATATGGCTAAAAGGTTCATCCAATAATAAAACCTCTGGTTCTTTAGCCAATACTTTTGCAATTGCAATACGCTGTTTTTGACCGCCACTAAGGTTTTTAACTTTGGTTTTTAAAAAATCAGTCATATCCACAACTTTTAATAATTCTAGAATCCTATTTTGTTTATTAGGATCTAAACTTGATATGTTTTTACCTACATTTTCTTCAACTGTTATATAAGGCATCAAATCAAAATCTTGCGGTAAATATTTCATAAATTCTTCACCTGGAATCAAATAAAAATTTGGTCCAAGCAATTTATTTTCATTCCAATAAACAGCTCCTTTATCTATATGTAACAGCCCATAAATAATTTCTAATAATGTGCTTTTTCCACAACCACTTTCACCTACAATGGCAATATAATCTCCTTTATTAGCTTTAAAACTAATATTTTTTATGACTTCGTTTAAAGTGTACCCAAATGAAACCTTATCTACTTTTAACATAATTTATTTTATTCAAAACCTATATGAAGTAATGCATCTCCTTGATTTACCACGGGAGAATGGTTAGCATTTAATATATAACCTTCTTGCGGGTTTTTAAAAATGGTTTCATTAGTACCAAAAGGGTCAGAGATACTTCCTAATTTAATGCCTTTTTCAACCTTTTGTCCAACGTTTATATAAGATCTATACATTCCTGATTGTTTGGCTCTTATCCATTTAGAACTTTTAATTATAATGGGTGGGTTTTCTTTAGAATGTTTTGATATTTTAGAAGAAAAATCTCTCATTCCTAAGTGATGCATTACATTAATTGCACCTTGAATACCAACTTTTGTCACTATTTTATCAAGATTTAATGATTTTCCTCCTTCAAAGAGAAGAACTTTCTTACCTAAATCTACCATAGATTTTCTAAAAGTCTTTTCTTTATTCTTGCTATAAACAATAAATGGAGATCCAAAAATTTTAGCCAATTCTAAAGTTTCGTCATCTGTACCATCAATTCTAACTTGAGAATAATTAAAACGTTGAGCCCCTCCAGTATGATAATCGATACAATAATTTACTTTTGGAATAACTTTCGTCATTAAATGATACGCAAATCTACTTGCTAACGATCCTTTAATAGATCCTGGAAAAGCTCTATTTAAATCTCTACCATCTGGAAACTCTCTTGTTTGATTTAAAAATCCAAAAACGTTTAATAAAGGAATACAAATTACAGTACCACAATTAGGCCTATGCAATTCTGAAGCTATTAATTGCCTTACAATTTCAACTCCGTTAGTTTCATCTCCATGAATGCCCCCTATTAATAATAAACAAGGTCCTTCTTTTTTACCTCTAGAAACAATGATGGGGACTTCAATTTTAGTTCCAATACTAAGCTGAGCAATATCCATTTTTAATTGTATGGTTTGCCCTAAACTTATTTTTTGATTTAGAATTTTAAACTCATTCGGCATGACGCTCAATATAATGAATTATTTTTCCAGCAATATCAACTCCTGTAGCAGCTTCAATTCCTTCTAAACCAGGAGAAGAATTCACTTCTAAAATTAAAGGACCTCTATCTGATTGTAATAAATCTACACCTGCAACACCTAACCCCATAACTCTTGCTGCTTTTAATGCAGCGTTTTCTTCATCTATAGATAATTTTATAATTTCAGCAGTACCTCCACGGTGTAAGTTTGAACGAAATTCGCCTTCTTTTCCTTGTCTTTTCATGGCGCCAACAACTACACCATCAACAATAAAAACTCTAATATCAGCTCCCTTTGCTTCTTTTACAAATTCTTGAACAATTACTCTTGCTTGTAACCCATTAAATGCTTCTAAAACAGATGTTGCTGCATTGTCATTTTCAGCTAAAACCACCCCTAAACCTTGAGTTCCTTCCAATAATTTTATAACTAAAGGAGTGCCCCCAACGTCATGGATTACATCTTCTACGTTTTTAGAATAATTGGTAAACACCGTTTTTGGTAAACCTAAACCTGCTCTGGATAATACTTGTAAACTTCTAAGCTTATCTCTAGAGCGCATTAGTGCTTGAGATTCAACAGCTGTAAAAACTTTCATCATTTCAAACTGACGCACTACAGCTGTTCCAAAAAAAGTAACCGAAGCTCCAATCCTAGGGATTACAGCATCTACATTTGTAATAAGTTCATGTTTATATCTAATTGCTGGCTTTTTCTTTTCAATAATAATATCACATTTGGTATGGTCAATTATTAACATTTCGTGATTTCTATTTTTACCTGCTTCAACAAGTCTTTTTGTAGAATATAAATTTGGATTTCTTGATAAAACAACAATTTTCATGTGAGTTTGTTTTATGAATTAGTTTTTTTAAATGATACATTTTTTTTAGCTGTATCAACAATAAATTTTTTGGATAGAAATTTTCTTCCCAACAATACTGGATATTTCATAGATCCTCTTTCTGTTAGTGTAAGCTCAATTGGATATTTTTGACTGAAAAGAATAATTTCTGTTAAAATTAGATATCTATCTTCTACCATTCCATTGGAACTTTTTACTTTTTTTTGAGTAAAATTTTCAAATAAAAAATATTTTTCATGATATTTTTCATGCTTAGGATCTAAAAACTGACATTTTAATTGATGATTTTCAATTTCTATGTGGTGACAATGAAAACTTGATGTAAATGCTCCAGTGTCAATTTTAATATCAATATCAAATAATTCTAGTTTTGGAAAATCTGCAATATCAGTTCTGCCTATAATTAATTTTTCAGTATTATTTTTCAAAAGAGATAAAGAAAGTATAAAAATTTAAAATTTATTTTTTATGATTTTTGAGTGCCAAAAGTAAACTTTTATTAAATATAGAAAAGGTTTTGAATAAAATAAATATTTTATTGATAAATAGTTAGCAAAAAAAGGATTGTTTTAAAATTTAAAACAATCCTTTTAGTTTAATATATTAAATTCGTTTATTCTTGAGAATTGATAGCTTCTTTAATTTTAGTTTCTAATTCTTCTGCTAATTCAGGATTGTCTTTAATTAATCCTTTAACTGCATCGCGACCTTGACCTAATTTAGTATCTCCATAACTAAACCAAGAACCACTTTTTTTAACAATTCCAAATTCTACACCTAAATCTAAAATTTCTCCTGTTTTAGAAATTCCTACACCATACATGATATCAAATTCAGCTGTTTGAAATGGAGGTGCTACTTTATTTTTTACAACTTTTACTTTAGTACTATTACCTATTACTTTGTCACCATCTTTTATTTGGGTTCTTCTTCGAATATCTAATCTAACTGAAGCATAAAATTTTAAAGCATTTCCCCCAGTGGTTGTTTCAGGATTACCAAACATCACTCCAATTTTTTCACGTAATTGATTGATAAAAATAACAGTACAATTGGTTTTATGAATAGTTCCTGTTAATTTACGCAAAGCTTGAGACATTAAACGAGCATGTAACCCCATTTTAGAATCACCCATTTCTCCTTCAATTTCACTTTTAGGCGTTAAAGCAGCAACCGAGTCTACAACTACAATATCAATAGCTCCAGAAGAAATTAAATTATCAGCAATTTCTAAAGCTTGTTCCCCATGGTCAGGTTGAGAAATAATTAAATTATCAATATCTATTCCTAAATTTTGAGCATAAAAACGATCAAAAGCGTGTTCAGCATCAATAAAAGCTGCAATACCTCCTGCTTTTTGAGCTTCTGCAATTGCGTGTAAGGTTAATGTTGTTTTACCTGATGACTCTGGACCATAAATTTCAATAATTCTTCCTCTTGGGTAACCTCCAACTCCTAAAGCTAAATCTAACCCTAATGATCCTGAAGAAATAGCATCTATATCATCTATTGCTACATCTCCCATTTTCATTACAGTTCCTTTCCCATAAGCTTTATCTAATTTATCTAAAGTAAGCTGTAATGCTTTTAATTTTGCTACTTTTTCTTTGTCTTCTGCCATAATATTAAAAAATATGTTTAAAATGAATGTTGCTAAAATATAAAAAAGTATTGAGTATATTTAGCCTTTGTTTAGAATTCTATTAACTATTATTAACATGAAAATAAAAAATTTATTAATTGCATTTATTGTACTAATTTCCAATAACTTAATAGCTCAAAATGATGCTATTTCTGCTTTTTTATTGAAATGGGAAAATTCTAAAAATTATTTAATAGAAATTGCAGATGCTATGCCTGAGGAATCTTATAATTTTAAACCTATTGAAAGACAAATGAGTTTTAAAGAGCAGCTACTCCATATAAGAACTAATATGGTGTGGTTAAGTGAAACTTATTTTATGAATGAAAACTTTACAAAAACGGGCAAAATTAATCCTACTACAAAAAAAGAAATTATTGAGGAATTAACTATAACTTTTAATAAAGTTTCAAAAATTATTAATCAAACTTCTTTAGATGATTTAACTACAAAAGTTGATTTTTTCGCGGGCTCTAAAAGCAAATTACAAATTTTAAATTTATTACAAGATCACGTTACACACCATCGTGGGCAATTAATTGTCTATTTAAATTTAAATAATATTACGCCTCCAAAATATAGCGGATGGTAATTAGTTTATTTACTTACACAATTTATTTAGTTGTGCATATTGTAATAGTATAACCGTTTTAGCGTCTTTAATTTCTCCTGATGAAATCATGTGTATAGCTTTGTTAAAATTAAGCTCTAACACTTCAATTTCTTCGTGTTCAGAAGCTAAGCCACCTCCATTACCAAGTTTCATTTCATCAGAATACTCTGCAATAAAATAATGAATTTTTTCTGTAACTGCTCCTGGTGTAGAATAAATTTCAAATAATTTTGTTGGATTGTTTATTTGGTAACCGGTTTCTTCTTCAGCTTCTTTTTTAATACACGTTAATGGATCATCTTCATCTAACAAACCTGCACAAACTTCAATCATCATACCATCTGAATTTTCATTTAAATACGTGGGCATTCTAAACTGTTTGGTTAAAATTACCGTGTTTTTTGTAGAATTATATAATAAAATTGCAGCTCCATCTCCTCTATCATAGCATTCTCTATTTTGTGTTTGCCATTCTCCTTTTTTGGTTTTGTAGTCAAAATTTACTTTATCTAATTTATACCAATCGTTGGCTAAGTTTTTTATA
Organism: uncultured Lutibacter sp.; assembly: GCF_947493565.1. Classification (GTDB taxonomy): domain Bacteria; phylum Bacteroidota; class Bacteroidia; order Flavobacteriales; family Flavobacteriaceae; genus Lutibacter; species Lutibacter aestuarii. The sequence continues at coordinate 221,279 of NZ_CANLRG010000002.1, forward strand.
TTATTAATTTTAACTTTAGAATTTTTCATTAAAAATTATGAATTATTGTTTAATTAAAGAATTGGTACCAAAACAGCTATATTCTTTGTTTGGAAAAGACACATCAAAAATGGTTTTAATTTCAGAAACACTAATTTTTTCTATGGTTAAACGTGCTTTTCCTCCTGGAACAAAATTTTCAATAAGTTCAGTTTCAAAAATAAAAATATCATCTGTTGATAATTCTTCATTCAAAATATACTGATTTACATAACCCTCATTGTTAAATTGTCTGTAAACTAATTTATTTCTAGAAGTATCAAAACTTATAAATCCTTTATCTTTATGGTGCTCTCCTTTTGGGTTTTGTTCTGTTGGTTTAAAATTAGATTCATGGGTAACTTCAATATATTTATTATTCATTATAAAATTATATGAAGCTGTAATTTCTGAGGTAGAGTTTCCAAAACCACTTCCAGTTCCTTTCCAATCTCCTATTAAAAATTGTAATTTATGTAAGCCATTATCTTGTGAAAAAGAATAAAATGTACTTAAGCTTAAAAATACTAAAATGGTTAACTTTTTCATTTAAATATAAGTTTTAAGTTAATTTTTTATCATTGCTATATGTGGAATATTATCTTCTAAATACTCATCACCTATTTGTTTAAAACCATGTGACTCATAAAAAAATTTTAAATATGTTTGAGCTGAAATTTTTATTGTAATTTCGTTAAAATAATGTTCAATTGCTTTTATAGAATGTTTTAATATAATATGTCCATAGCCATATTTTCTCTCATTAACCGCAACCACCACTCTTCCAATACTTGCATTTAAAAAATAATCATTAGGTTTAAAAATACGTGTATAAGCAACAATTTTATCATTTTTAAACCCTAAAATATGCATTGCTTTTTGATCTTTGTAATCAATATCTTGATATACACAGTTTTGTTCAACAACAAAAACCTCACTTCGAAGTTGGAGAATTGCATACAATTCATTTGTTGTTAATTCTGAGAATGATTTTACTACAACTTCTAACATATTAATCTTGTTTTATCAATTCTTTTAAATCATCTCTCTTAAATTCTGGTTGAAAATTACAATGATTAATATGAAATTTTTCCAAAAGCATAGTTTCAATAGTTTCGCAAATAATATCAAATTCAGAAAGTTTAATATCATTCATAAATTCAATATGAGCTTCAATATGAATATCGTGATCGTTCAATTGCCAAATATGAACGTGATGTATATTTTTAACTTCATTTATTTTTAAAACTTCAGTAGCAACATTATCAATCATAATATGTTTGGGTGCAAAAAGCATTAAAATTTTTACGGATGAAATTAAAATGTCCCAACTAAGGTATATTAAATAAACTGAAATTATAAGAGTTAATAAACCATCTACCCAATAAATTTGATAATATTTCATTAATAAACCACCTATTAAAACCGCTACAGAGGTTAACATATCTGATAACAAATGAATGTATGCAGAACGCATATTTAAATTACTTTGTGCATCTTTTTTTAATAATAAAACACTAAATCCATTAGCGGCAATTCCTAAAATTGCTAACCAAATAACTAAATTACTTTCTATTTCAATTGGAGCTGAAAAACGTTTAACTGCTTCAATACCTAAGAAAATTGCTACTACTATTAGAGTAGCTGCATTTATAAATGCAGCAATAATTTCGGCACGTTTATACCCAAAAGTATATTGTTTGGTTTGCTTTTTTTTACGGGTAAGAATATTAGCTATATAACTAATTATTAAGGATATAACATCTGAAAAATTATGAACAGCATCAGAAATTAATGCTAAACTTCCTGAAATAAAACCTCCAATAACTTGAGCTGTTGTAATAAGTATATTTAAAACAATTGAAAGCAATAAATTTGTTCCAGATAAAGTAGTATGACTATGTGAATGATTGTGACTCATTTTTTTAATTTTATAACACAAAATTAGAGTTTAAATTTATGCAACTTTGTTGTAAACTTCACAAATTCCTTTAATTATTATTTCGGTAGTAAAAACTTTAAAATTTTTTAACTGAATTTTTGGTAGTGACACATAATTTATACAAGTGGTAATTTTACATTTTTCGCAATAAAAATGTGGATGAATATCAGTATGCTTTTCAATTTTACAATTACTTTCACATAATGCATATTTAGTAACTCCTGTTCCATCATTAATTTTATGAACTAAAGCTTTAGTTTCAAAAGTTTTTAATGTTCTATAAAGTGTTGTTCTTTCGGAATAATAAAATTTATGTTCTAGTTGAGGTGAACTAATGGCAGAATTTTGTTCTAAAAAAAACTGCAATACTAAAATACGCATTGCAGTTTTTTTAATTTTTTTTGTATTTAAGAGCTTAGTTATTTCATTATGATAAATCATATTAACAACATTTTGTAGGTATTTTATCTACACGATTTTGATGTCTTCCACCTTCAAATTCAGTATTTAAAAAAATATCTACAAAACTTAAAGCTTGTTGTAATGAAACAAAGCGAGCAGGAATTGATAAAACATTTGCATTGTTATGTAAACGAGCTAATTCAACTAATTCATTATTCCAACAAAGTGCTGCACGAATTCCTTGATGTTTATTAGCAGTCATTTGTGCGCCATTTCCACTTCCACAAATTATAATTCCAAAAGCTGCTTTATTGTTTTCAACAGCATCAGCTACAGGATGAATCGCATCTGGATAATCCATACTATCTGAAGTATCAGTTCCAAAATTTAAAACTTTAATACCTTTACGTTCTAATTGTTTAATAATTTCAAATTTATACTCAGTACCGGCGTGATCATTACCAATTGCAATTACCATAGTTGTAGTTTTGTTAATAAGTTAGGCTACAAAAATACAAATTCACCGTTATTAACAGCAATAAAAACAAATGTTAATAGTATTTTTTATATAGTTGATTAACAATTAGTTTACATAAATTTAAGATTGTGAATAAGTTTAGAGTTAAAAAAGAAAACTATTTTTTGAATTATAAAAAGTTTTTATTAATACTAAAATTAGATTTTAACTCGCAAATTTTTTTATTGAATTTTTAAATCAAGTTTTAAACATATTTTAAAGCTGTTATTAACACTCAAATTAAAAAATATTATACAAAAAAATGGTGAATTAACACTATTAACAGCTTGTTAATAACTACTACATTTCTATTGATTTTAAACATTTTAAAATTTAAGTAAATGTTAATAGAATTTTAAAAACGATATTTCAAAATATTAAAACAAAAAGTTATTGTAGCTATTAACAACCTATAATAACAAAAAATATTTTTTAAAATTTTAAAAACTTCTTTTTATAATAATTCTAATTGTTAATAAAGTTGAAAATTTTAACCTGAGCTGCCTTTTTTAAAATTGTAGGAGAAGAAGTAACGGTTTCAATTGATTCATCTTCATTTGAAAAAAAAGTATTGATGCTCTTTATAGAAATATAAATTCCTATAAAAAAGATACAAATAAAAAAGATAATAATTTTAAATAACCGTTTCATTGTTAAGCTGTTCTGTTTTTAATAGACGAACAATTTTAACATTTGTTACAGTTTTATTAAGAAAATTTTAACTTTTATTTTTTATGGTACTATAAAATTAATTGATTTTGGTACAATAGAGACACTAAAACTACCCGAACCAATTATTTCTCCATCTGCTTGAATATAAGTGTCTTGTGTGTCTAAAACAGTAATTTTTAACTCAGAAGATTTGTAATTTTTTATTATTTTTAAATGAGTTATTTTTCCATTAAATAAACCTTTAATATTTTTTAAAAGTGTTAAAAGTGAAATATTTTTAACATAAGTTATATCAAATAAACCATCTGTTGAATTGGCATTTTGAGTTAATTGCATACCTCCACCTGAATATTTACAAATACCTATTAATAAAGCAAGTGCTTTACCTTTTAACACTGTTTTATTAAATTTTATTTCTAAATTACTTTTTTTATAAGTTGTTAAACTCACTAAAGCACCTGTTAAATACGCTAAAAAACCTAAATGTTTATACTTATGAACTTTATTAACTACATAACCATCAAATCCAATACCAGCTAAATTATTAAAGTAAATTTCTTTACCAGTTTCTTTAATATTTAGTTTACCTATATCTTGTTGAATAATTTTTTCAGCTTTAATAACTTTTATAGCTTCTTTATAATTTTTTGAAATATAATAAGTTTTTACCCAATCATTTCCAGTACCAATAGGTATAATTCCAATTTTTATATTGGAAGTATTTTTACTATTTAAACTTAAAACAGCATTCACAAAATTATGTATTGTACCATCACCACCTACACAAATAAGCTTTTTATAACCTTTATTTATTGCTTGATGAATTAGTATAATGGAATGTTTTTCATATGCTGTAAAAGCAAATTCAAATTCTATATTTTGATGATTTAATTCTTTATAAATTTTAGGCCATTTTTTTTTAGAAATCCCATTTCCTGAAGTTGGATTTACTACAACAAACCATTTTGTACTCATTTGGTATAAATTAAAAAGAGCACCAAAATACAAATTGTTATTTATATAGTTGTTATTATTTATTACACGTATAATTATTTGTATTTTTGATGAAATTTTAGCCCAATATATGTTTAGAAAAAATATAAAACTTCAATTTATATTAATAAATATAGTTCTTTTATTACTTGTAATTATTGCTTTATTTTCAATTAAACATTTAAAAAATAATTATAATAAAGAAATTGAAAAAACATTAAATACAGCATCTAGTAGCGTTCAATCAGCTTATCATTTATGGTTAGAAAATTTAAAAGTAGATATTGAACTTGTTGCAAATGATCCAGTAGTAATTAATTTTACTGAAAAACTATTAACATACCCTCTAGATTCATCAATATTAATTAATAATAATACACAGACAGAATTAAGAAAATATTTAAATCCATTTTTAAAAATACATGACTATATAGGCTTTTTTATAATATCAACAGAAAACTATGTTAGTTATGGATCTATGAGGAATTCTAATATTGGAACAAAAAATTTAATAAGTAAAGATTATCCAGATTTATTTGATAAAGCAAAAAAAGGAGAATTTTTTGTTGTACCTCCAATTGCTTCAGATGTACCTTTAAACAATAAAAATAATTTTGAAAAGGAATTAACTATGTTTATTGGTTCACCTATTAAAAATAAAAAAGGCAAAATAATTGCTATATTAACTTTTAGAATTAACCCTTTAAAAGATTTTAGTAATATCGCTAAATTTGGAACTATTGGTAATAGTGGGGAAACTTATGTAATTGATAAAAATGGTTTTATAGTAACTCAAAGTAGATTTTTAAAAAAGTTAAAACAAGATTCACTTCAAGTACATATCTCAAATTCTGAAACATTTAAAGTTACTAATCCTAGTAGTAATAAATTTAAAGAAAATAGTATTAAAATTAAAAATCAGTATTTACCATTAACGCTAGCTGCTAAAAATGTATTAAATAAAGAAACTAACATAAATACCGAAGGTTATTTTAATTATTTAGGAACTGAAGTAATTGGATTTTGGACTTGGGATGAAATTCTTCAATTAGGTTTTATTACAGAAATTAATGTTTCAGAAGCGTTAAATCCATTTTATAAATCTAGAAATATTGTTTTATTTATGTTAATAGTAACAATAATTTTAGTATTATTATTATCATATTTAATCATAAAACTAGCTAAAAAACACAGATTAAAATTAGTAAAAATTAATGAAAGTCTTGAAACTAAAGTACATGAAAGAACACTTGAACTGCAAGAAATTAATGCTACTAAAGATAAATTTTTTTCTATCATAGCTCATGATTTAGCAAACCCATTTAATTATTTAATTGGTATGACAGATTTCTTATCTGAAAATATAGAAACTGTAGATGCTGAAACGAGAGATGAATTAATTTTAAAGCTTAATGATTCTGCAACAAGTGCGTTTGATTTATTATCTAACCTTTTAGTTTGGGCTAGAAGTCAACAAAAAATGATTAAAATTTCGCCTAAAAACTATAATTTAAAAGAATTAACTGATACTAGTATAAAACCACTTATAAATATAGCTAAAGAAAAAAATATTCAATTACTAAATAAAATACAACTAAACAAAGATGTTTATATAGATCAATATATGGTTTCAACAGTTATTAGAAATTTAGTAAACAATGCCATAAAATTTACTAACTATAATGGTATAATTGAAATTGAAGCTATTAAAAATGAAAATATAGTAACTATTTCTGTAAAAGATAATGGAGTAGGTATGAGTGAAGAAATACAATCAAAAATATTTAAAATTGGTGAAAAGGTTTCAACTCATGGTACAAATAATGAATCTGGTACTGGATTAGGTCTTATTTTATGTAACGAATTTATTTCTAAAAACAATGGTAAAATTTGGGTTGAAAGTATAGTTGGAATAGGATCTACTTTTTATTTTACAGTACCATCTGCATAAAATTTTAAACTCTTAATAGTAAATAAAATTATCTTACAATATTTAATATACTTTACTATTTAATTTAAACAATCTACAAATTTTAATTTAAATAACTTATAATTAACTTAATAGAAGTACAAATAATTGTACTTTTGATTATTAAATAAAACACATGTCAAAAAGAAAAAAAATTTATAAAAAAAAAGGAAATATTATTAAAGATTTAACTAGAAAAATCTTACAAATTTTAAATCAATCACCAGGTAATAGTTTTAATTATCGACAAATTTCTGCAAAATTAGATATTACAGATGCTAATGGTAGAAATCAAATTATTCAAAAATTAGAAGCATTAAAATCACAACAAAAGGTAGAAGAAATAGAGCGTGGAAAATTTAAAATAATTCCATTTGATAAATACTTCATTGGAACTATAGATGCTACTGCAAATGGAAATGCTTATTTTATTTGTGATGAATTAGAGCATGATATTTACATACCAGCTCGTAATTTAAATAAAGCCTTAGATAAAGACACGGTTAAAATATATTTATACAATAGAAGAAATAGTAAAAAAGAAGAAGGCGATGTAGTAGAAATTATAAAACGCGCTAAAACAGAATTTGTTGGGGTACTTCAACTAAGTAAAAACTTTGGTTTTTTAGTTCCTGATGATTCTAAAATGTATGCAGATATTTTTATACCAAAAAATAAATTAAAAAATGCAGAACACGGTGTAAAAGTATTGGTTAAAATGTTAGATTGGCCAAACAATTCTAAAAATCCTTTTGGTGAAGTAATTGAAGTTTTAGGAAAGCCTGGTGATCACGAAACAGAGATTCATTCCATACTGTTAGAATACGGTTTACCTTATAAATTTCCAGAAAAAGTAGAAGCAGAAGCTGCTAACATTTCTTTTGAAATAACAGATGATGAAATTTCTAAAAGAAGAGATATGCGTAAAGATTTAACCTTTACCATAGATCCAAAAGATGCCAAAGATTTTGATGATGCCTTATCTTTCAAAGTATTAGAAAATGGTAATTATGAAATAGGAATCCATATAGCAGATGTTTCATATTATGTTCAAGAAAACACTATTTTAGAAAATGAAGCTTATGAAAGAGCTACTTCGGTATATTTAGTTGATAGGGTAGTACCTATGTTACCAGAAGTATTATCTAACGGTGTTTGCTCTTTACGCCCTCAAGAGGAAAAATTAACCTTTTCTGCAGTTTTTGAAATCAATGAAAAAGCTCAAATTATACATGAATGGTTTGGAAGAACTGTAACCTATTCAGATATAAGATTTGCTTACGAAGAAGCACAAGAGATTATAGAAACTAAACAACCTATAATTTCAAAAGAAATTTCTATAACAGGTGAAGCATATACAGTAACACCTGAAATTGTAACAGCTATATTAACATTAGATACTTTAGCTAAAAAACTTCGTAAAAAGCGATTACAGCAAGGTGCAATAACTTTTGATAGAGTAGAGGTAAAATTTAATTTAAATGAAAATGCGGAGCCAATAGGTGTGTTTTTTAAAGAATCTAAAGATGCTAATAAACTAATTGAAGAGTTTATGTTGCTTGCTAATAAAAAAGTTGCAGAATTTATTGGAAATAACAAAGGTGTACCAAGTAAAAAAACATTTATTTATAGAGTTCATGACGAGCCTGATATTGAAAAATTAGCTTCGCTTCAAACCATTGTTAGTAAGTTTGGTTATACCAATAAAATTGATACTAAAAATAAAAAAACGACTTCAGAATCTTTAAATAAATTGTTAAAAGATGTACATGGAACTGGTGAAGCAAATATGATTGAAACACTAGCGGTACGATCTATGAGTAAAGCTGAATATACAACAGAAAATATTGGTCATTACGGATTGGCTTTTGATTATTACAGTCATTTTACATCACCAATTCGTCGTTATCCAGATGTTATGACGCATAGATTATTACAGCATTACTTGGATGGTGGTAAATCTCCTAAAGCTGAAGCTTATGAAGAAAAGTGCAAACATTCATCCGATATGGAGCAACTAGCTTCTAAAGCCGAACGAGATTCCATAAAATACATGCAAGTAAAATATATGGAAGATCATAAAGATCAACAATTTGAAGGGGTTATTTCGGGTGTTACCGAATGGGGAATTTATGTTGAAATCATTGAAAATAAATGTGAAGGAATGGTTCGTATTCGTGAAATTAAAGATGATTATTATTTATACGACGAAAAACAATATGCTTTAGTGGGTCAATCAACAAATAATTTATATCAACTCGGAGATCGCGTTATCATAAAAGTAAAACATACAGATTTAGAACGTAAGCATCTAGATTTTAATTTATTAGAAAAAATTGATAAATAATTAACTAAAAAGGTATAATTATTGTTTTATAAAATAGTTATAGAAATAAATATTTATTACAATGAAAAAAATAACTTTATTACTGATACTTATTTCAACCTTAGGAATGAGTCAAGAAACCATTACCACAAAATTAGGAGATTTTCATACCTTAAAAGTTTTTAATGGTTTAACAGTTGAATTACAAAAAGCAGCAACTTCAAAAGTTGTAATTTCAGGATCACAATCTGAAGATGTATCAATTAAAAATGCGGATGGTGTTTTAAAAATTAGATTACATTTTCCAGATAGTTTTACTGCAGAAGATGTAAAAATTGTATTATTTTATTCGAAAGATATAGATGCATTAGATGCTAATGAAGGTGGTAAAATTTTTTCTGATGAAACATTAAAACAACAACATTTAGAAGTAAGAACACAAGAAGGGGCAAAAATTAATTTAGCGGTTAATACCAAACATTTAACAGTTAAAAGTGTTTCAGGAGGTATTATAGAATTAACAGGTGTAACAGAAAATCAAACAGTTGAAGCAACTACAGGAGGAATATATGAAGCATTTGAAATGCAAAGTAAGCAGGCAATTGTTACCGCTGCATCTGGTGCTAACGTTGAAGTTAGTACAAGTGAAATTTTAGATGCTAAAGTTCGTTTTGGAGGGAATATTTACTACAAAGGTACGCCTGAAGTGCTTAAAACAAAAAAAGTAATAGGCGGTAAAATTGTAGATAAAAACTAATAATAAAGTTTTTTAACCAAAAAAAATTGAGTTTTATAAAAGTTAGTATTGGTTTTGAATTAATTACTATCTTTGTAACTTAAAATTTAAACAAATGAATGCACTTTATATATTTTTAGGAATGGTTGGACCTTGGCAATGGATTATAATTGGATTGGCAATTTTATTATTGTTTGGAGGAAAAAAATTACCAGAATTAATGAAAGGCTTAGGTGGCGGAATTAAAGAATTTAAAAAAGCTACAAAAGAAGACGATGGTGAAGATGAAAAGATTGAAGATAAAAAGTAATTCATAACATGTTATTACATAAAAAAACCTGAGCAAATTTTGCTCAGGTTTTTTTATGTTCAATATTTAGAATTTTACAGCAGTTCCAGAAGCTGTAACCATTAGCATTCCTCCATTAGGGCCAACAGTTTCATAATCTAAATCCACACCAATTACAGCAGTTGCTCCTAGTCTTTGAGCTTGTTCTTCCATTTCTTTTAATGCGGTTTCTTTAGCTTCTCTTAAAACTCTTTCATAAGAGCCTGATCTTCCACCCACAATATCTCTAATTCCAGCAAAAAAGTCTTTAAATATATTAGCTCCAATAATGGTTTCACCAGTAACAATTCCAATATATTCTTTAATATTGTTGGTTTCTAAGGTATTAGTAGTTGATAATATCATAATTTAGTTTTTAGAATCTTTTTTATCATTTGCTTTTTTCATTGCTTCACCAATTTGGTTTGAAGCTGTAAACGAAGCCACCATATTATTTAACATATCACTTCCGGCTTGTGGCGAATTCGGTAATAATATTAAATTAGAATTTACGTGTTCACCAATACTTTGTAAAGTATCATAATGTTGGGTTACTACAATTAAAGCAGATGCTTCTTGAGAATTGATACCCACATTATTTAAAACATCAACCGATTCTTCTAAACCACGTGCAATTTCTCTACGTTGATCTGCAATACCTTGTCCTTGTAAACGTTTACTTTCTGCTTCTGCTTTTGCTTTTTCAACAATTAAAATGCGTTGAGCATCACCTTCAAATTGCGCTGCTACTTTTTCACGCTCTGCAGCATTAATTCTATTCATTGCTTGTTTTACTTGAGAATCTGGATCAATATCTGTAACTAATGCTTTTACTATATCGTAACCGTAATCGAGCATAGCTTCTTTTAATTCTCTTTGAATTGCAATAGCAATGTCGTCTTTTTTCTCAAAAACATCATCTAAAATCATTTTAGGAACTTCAGCTCTTACCACATCAAAAATATAGGCAGTTATTTGGTCGTGAGGGTTTTGAAGTTTGTAAAAAGCGTCGTATACTTTTTCTTTTAAGATTTGAAATTGAACAGAAATTTTTAATTGTACAAAAACATCATCTTTTGTTTTTGTTTCTACAATTACATCTAACTGTTGAATACGTAAACTAACACGTCCTGCAACTTTTTCAATTAAAGGTACTTTAAGGTTTAATCCTGGAGAATTGGTTCTTACATATTTTCCAAAACGTTCAATAACAGCAATGGTTTGTTGCTTTACTACAAATAAACCAGATAAAATAAGTACAGCAACAATAAAAATAATTACATAGGTTTCTATCATTTTAATTTTTTTAAAGATTAATAACAAATTTAAAGATACTATGTTTTAAAATTGAATTCAAAACATAATGTATTTATTTGTAGCTTGAATAATAAAAATGTTACAGTCTTTAAAAAAGCAGCGTAAGATATTAAATTAAGTTAAGGTTTCTATGGCTTTATTTATTCTATTAATGGTTGCTTGTTTACCAAGCATTTCAGCAATATCAAATAGGTGAGGCCCTTTCATAGCACCAACTAAGCTTAACCTAAAAGGTTGCATTATTTTTCCAAAACCTATTTCTTTTGATGTAATCCAATCTTTAACAATAGTTTCTATATTTTGCGAATTAAAATCTTCAATTTTTTCTAAAACAGGAATTAATTCATTCATTAAGGATGAAGTGTCTTCTTTCCAGTTTTTCTTTGAAGCTTTAACATCATAATTAACAGGGGTTTGAAAGAAATAATCACTTAATTCCCAAAAATCAGTTACAAATGTAGCGCGTTCTTTAATTAAAGAAACTACTTTGGTAATATAATTAAAGTCTTTTGATATTCCTTTTTCTGATAAAATAACTTTATATGATTTAGCTAATTCTTCATTAGATTTTAACATCATATATTGTTGATTAAACCACTTGGTTTTATCGGGACTAAATTTGGCGCCACTTTTACTAACACGTTCTAAAGAAAATGTTTGAGAGAGCTCTTCTAAAGTGAATAATTCTTGTTCAGTACCTGGATTCCAACCTAATAAGGCAAGCATATTAATAAATGCTTCGGTAAAATATCCATCTTCTTTATAACCGCGAGAAATTTCTTTTGTTGCTTCATTTTTATATTCTAAAGGAAATACAGGAAATCCTAATTTATCACCATCACGTTTGCTTAATTTTCCTTTTCCTACTGGTTTTAAAATTAAAGGTAAATGTGCAAATTTAGGAATTTCCCATTCAAAAGCTTCATACAACGCAATATGGAGTGGTAATGATGGTAACCATTCTTCACCTCGAATTACATGACTGATTTCCATTAAATGATCATCTACAATATTTGCCAAATGATAGGTTGGCATTCCATCACTTTTAAATAAAATTTTATCGTCTAAAATTTCCTTTTTAAAGGAAACATTTCCACGTATAATATCTATTGCATTAATAGTTTCAACATCTTTTTTTTGGTTGTACATTTTAAAACGAACTACATATTTTTCACCATTTGAAATACGTTTTTCAACTTCTTCTTTTGAAAGAGTTAATGAATTGGTGAGTTTTTCTCTATTGTGCCAATTGTAAATAAAGGTTTTTCCTTTTTCTTCATGGTTTTTTCTATGAAAATCTAGTTCCTCAGCAGTGTCAAATGCATAATATGCTTTTCCTTTTGTAATTAATTCTTCGGCATATTTTTTATAGATTTCTTTACGTTCAGATTGGCGATAGGGTCCAAATTTTTCATTTTTATTAGGTCCTTCATCAAATGGAATATTACACCAATTTAAGGCGTCAATAATATACTGTTCGGCATTTTTTACATAACGAGTTTGATCTGTGTCTTCAATTCTTAAAATAAAAGTTCCGTTGTGTTTTTTAGCAAATAAGTAGTTAAAAAGAGCTGTTCTAACTCCTCCAATATGTAAAGGTCCTGTTGGACTAGGTGCAAATCGTACTCTAACGTTGTTCATTTTAATTTGTTTTAAAGTGCAAAGATAATTTATAGATATAAAAATTAGCATTTATATTACAAAAAAAAGGTTGCTCGAAAGCAACCTCTAAAATCAGCCCAATAAATGATTTTAAGAACCCTTTGATAAAAATCAAAGAATACGTTAACGTAGGGATATATTAAAAGACAATTTTTTCATCTTACTAAAAACTACTATTTGTTTATTTGTTTAACAATTGGAGTTTCAGAATAATTAATTACTTTATTTAACAAATAAAAATTTAAACAAACTGCAATTAAAATGAACAATCCAATAGCAAATCTTTTAATACTCATACGTGTAAAATTTTTATTAGTAAACATTTTAACTTAGTAATTATATACTACAAATGTATGTGTGCTTGAACTAAATTTTAGCAGTAGATATCCCTGTTTTAATAGGGGAAATATCCCCTTATTAAAGTTTTTCATTTTAAATTAAAAGCGTAACTTTAACTTTTTAACCAAACGAAATATTACTATGAATAAAATTACCCCAACTAGAGCCAAAGAACTAAACCAAAATTTTGTAAAAACTCGTGGAAAAGCAATAGATATAGCTATTGGAAAAAAAGACGCTATCTCAGCTTGGTTTTCTATAGATGAATTAAAAGAATACATTGCTTTTGTTGAAAAAGAAGGCAAACAAAAAGGAGTTACAGTAAACGGATTGCGTGTATATTTTGGAGCCTATGCTGATACTGATATTGAGATACCAAAAAAGAACATGTCAACCGTATTTTTTGTACCTACTCAGGCAAATTTAGGCTCAGGAAATGGTGGAGATGGAGATAATAGCGATATTGGTGATATTGATGGATTAAATCATGGAACTATGGGTGAACCACCTTCAGCTACTTATCCTCAATAGTTTTGAATTTATACGCACTTTTTTTTCCAACGTTATATCTAATTGTTATAATTTTTGGAATTGTAAATTATAACAAAATTAAAGATGTTTTTTTCTTAAAACTCTTTTTATTTTTTTTAGTTTATTCATTTTTAACTGAAATAACTGCTTTTTATATAGGTATTTATAAAGGTATTAATACTTTTTATATTTTTAATACTTGGACTATTGTTAGCACTTATTTCTATTTATACTTTTTTTTAAATTTGGTTGGTAATAATTTTAAAAGAAACTTTTTAAAATTATTAATTTTGATTTATTCTATATTTTCAATTATTGATATCCTTTTTTTTGCAGATTTTATTTATAAAGGTTTAAATAACAATACAATTATAGCAAATATTTTTATAGTAATTAGTATTTTAATTTATTTTTCTGAGCTATTACAAAGCAGCGCTATTTTAAATATTAAGCATACTATTTATTTTTGGATTGCTATAGGTGTTTTGCTTTATAATATTGGATTTTTACCTATTATAGTGATAGCTGAGTATATTAATTATTCGGGTGTTTTTAGATATACAATTTATGTATTAAATTTTATAACGGATAGTTGTTTTATCTTAGGTTTTGTATTAAGTAAAAAAGAGTATAATAAGTTAACATTAACATCTTTAGGTGAGTAAAATTTTAAGGTTATGAAATATAATTATTAGCTTATGGATCAAAAAGAAATTCAAGTATTGGTATTAGTAGTAACTATTGTTATACTGGTTTTATCCTTAGCAGTTATTCTATTTTTTTCTTACTTTCAAAAGAAAAAAACTGCTTATTTAATTGAACAACGTGAAACCAAAAAAAGATTTGAAGAAGAAATTACCAAATCAAAAATGGAAATTCAAGAACAGGCACTTCAAAATATTAGTTGGGAAATTCATGACAATGTAGGCCAATTGCTTTCTGTTGCTAAAATGCAATTAAATATGGTTCAATTTTCTTTGCCTAATGAACAACAAATTAAAATACAAGAAACAGGAGATATTGTTGGTAAAAGCTTACAAGAGTTAAGAGGTTTAGCAAAATCATTAAACCCAGATACTATAAAAAATATTGGATTGGAAGAATCAATTGCTTTAGAGATAGGTAGATATAATAGATTAAATGTAATTAAAGCCGAATTAAAAATTCAGAAAGAACCTTTTATTTTAAGCAATGAAAAAGAAATCATTTTATTTAGAATTATACAAGAGTTTTGTAATAATACTTTAAAATATTCTAAAGCCAAAAATCTAGACATTCACTTAAATTTCAATGAAAAAGATTTAGAAATTATTGCAGAAGACAATGGTATTGGGTTTGATGTAAATGATTCAAGTTTGCAAACTGGAATTGGCTTGCTAAATATGAAAAGTAGAGCCAAATTAATTGGAGCAAAATTAGTACTTGAATCTTCTAAAAAGAATGGAACAAAGTTATATATTAGTTGCCCAAAATAAGCTTACTATGAACCCAATAAATATCATTATTGTAGACGACCATTTATTGTTTTCGAACGCATTAAAGGGGTTAATATCGAATTATAAAGAATTTAATGTAGTTGCTGTTTTAAAAGATGGAAGTGAACTGGTTGATTATTTTTCTAATAGCGATACAAAAGCACTTCCTGAAATTGTTTTAATGGATATACAAATGCCAATTATGAATGGTATTGAAGCCACCCATTGGTTAAAAGAACAGTATCCTAACATTAAAGTTTTAGCACTGTCTATGGAATGTGATGAAACAACTATTTTAAAAATGTTAAGAGCTGGTGCAAAAGGATATTTATTAAAAGATATTCACCCTACAATTTTACATCATGCCTTAATTGAAGTTCATAAAAATGGTTTTTATTATACTGAAAATGTTGCTAATACACTTTTAAATTCTATTGAAAATAAACCCATTATTAATAATGTAAAATTAAAGGAAAGAGAATTAGAGTTTTTAAAATTAAGTTGTTCTGAAATGACCTACAAGCAGATCGCAGAAGAGATGTGTTTAAGCCCCAAAACTATCGAAAATTATAGAGAAGCATTGTTTGAAAAATTAGAAGTAAAAACTAGAATTGGAATGGTGTTGTATGCTATAAAAGAAAAAATTGTGATACTTTAAGTTTAATTTTCTTTAATTTTATCCGTTATAACAATTAAAATTAAAGAATTGAGTCAATTTATAAACATACAAACAAAACTTCAACAATTTTATAAAAGGTTCTATTTAAATGAACTTATTAAAGGCTTGTTATTGTTTTTTTCTATTGGATGTTTATATCTTATTTTCACTTTATTTATTGAACACTTCTTTTGGTTAAAACCTTTAGCCCGTACTATTTTATTTTGGTTATTTATAATCGTTGAGCTGGTTTTAATTATTACCTATATAAGCATTCCATTGGTAAAATTAAGTGGATTAAAAAAAGGAATTACCGATACCCAAGCTGCAAAAATTATTGGCAATCATTTTCCTGAAATTAGTGATAAGTTACTTAATATTATACAGTTAAAACAAATCCATGATGGTTCAGAGTTGATTGAAGCTAGTATAGAACAAAAAGCGAAGCAACTTCAACCTATACCTTTTAAAAAAGCGATCAATTTTAATAAAAACAAAAAATATATTAAATATGCGTTACTCCCAATTTTAATATGGCTACTCACGTTAATTACGGGTAATATTGCTATTTTAAATTCTAGCTTTTCACGTGTAGTACATCACAACACACCTTATGAACCTCCTGCACCTTTTTTATTCAATATAGCAAATACATCTTTAAGAGTTATAGAAAATCAACCTTTTACCTTACAAGTAGAAATTATTGGGAATACGCTGCCAGAAGATGTTATTATTAACTTTAATAATGAAAATTATTATCTTGAAAATAAAGGTTTTGGTAAATTTGAATATACATTTTCGAATATTAAAGAATCACTTAATTTTTATTTAGAGGCAAATGGAGTTGTTTCCAAAAAATATACGATTACCAGTATTGAAACACCTATTATTAATAATTTAAAATTGGTTTTAAACTATCCAGCTTATACACGAAAAAAAAATGAAATATTACAAAATACTGGAAATACCATTGTTCCACAGGGAACAAATATTAGCTGGCAGATAGAAACTCAAAAAACTAGTCTAGTAAAGTTTATACGTAGTGAAATGGATACGGTAAATTTTGAACAACCTACTGAAAATTATTTTAGTTTTTCAAAACAAATCTTAAATCCTTTAAATTACCAAATAACAACTTCAAATTTAAAGTTAAGTGATTATGAATCCTTGAATTTTAATATTCAGGTAATAACTGACCAATATCCAAAAATAGAGGTGACTTCTAATATTGATTCAATTACGATTGGTCCTGTACAGTTTTATGGTCAATTAACCGATGATTACGGCATTCAAAAGCTTCAGTTAATATATTATGACAAAAACAATATAAATTCACGTAAAACACATCCTATTTCAATTTCAAAATCTTTGTTTACAGACTTTTATTATATTTTTCCTGACGGTATCGAAATTGAGGAAGGTGTAACCTACGAGTTTTATTTTGAGGTTTTTGATAACGATGCCATTCATGGTTCCAAAAAAACCAAAAGTCGTGTTTTTAGTTATTATAATAAAACTCAAAATGAGCTCAAAGAATCTTTATTAAATAATCAAAAAGTAACCATTAATAAAATTGCAAATACTTTAAAAAGTGCAAAAGAAAATAACAAAGAGGCCAAAGAATTTAAAGATGAACTTCAGAAGAAAAGTGAAGCTAATTGGAATGATACAAAAAAGCTTAAAGAGTTTTTAAAAAGACAAAATCAGTATCAAGAAATGTTTGAAAAGCAAACAACTGATTTAGAAAAAAATTTAAACGAACAACTAGAAAACGAAAGGTTAAAAGAACAGCGAGAAGATTTAAAGAACAGAATTCAAGAGGCTAAAGAATTGGTAAAAAAGGAGAAATTATTAGAGGAACTTGATAATTTAACTAAAAAGTTAACTAAAGAAAATTTAGTTGATAAATTAAAAGATATAGCCAAAAAGAATCAACAAAAAGAAAAAAGTTTAGAGCGTATTCTAGAGCTTATGAAGCGTTTTTATGTGGAACAAAAAGCTTCTCAAATTAGTCAAAATCTAGAGGAACTTTCAACTAAAGAAAAAGAATTATCCAGTCAACAAAATGAAGGTAATACCCCAACGAAGCAACAAGAGATTAATGATGATTTCAAAAAAATTAAATCTGAATTTAAAGAACTACTCCAACAGAATTCTAATTTAATTCGCCCAATGAAAATTCCAAATAGTACAGATGAAATTCAGGAAATAAATACAGATTTAGAAAAAGCTTTGGATAATTTAGAGAAGAACAATCCAACAAACGCACAAAAAAATCAAAAAAGAGCAGCAAAAAACATGAAAGCTCTAAGTAAAAAATTAGGAGCTTCTATGAGTGCTATGCAAGGAGAACAGATTGATGAAAATATTGATGATTTGAGAATTATAGTTGAAAACTTAATTGAATTTTCTTTTCAACAAGAAGCATTAATGGATAAATTTACAGCTACTGATTTTCGTCAAGCAGACTATCCAAATAACTTAAAAAAACAATTTGTTCTTAAAGAATATTTTGAACATATAGATGATAGTTTGTACTTGCTTTCATTGCGACTGTTTAAAATGAGTTCCGTTATTCAAAAAGAAGTTTCCGATGTTCATTATTATATGAATGAATCTTTAACTAATTTTACCGATAATAAGTTTAATATAGGAGTTTCCAATCAACAATTTGTTATTACTTCTGCTAATAATTTAGCAGATGTATTGAGTGATTTATTGGAAAGTTTAATGAACGCTTCATCTAGTATGGGCAAAGGAAATGGAAATTCAAAGGATTTTGCTTTACCTGATATTATACAAAAGCAAGGTGAGCTTTCAGAAAAGGTGAAAAATGGCTCTTCTAAAAAGAAAGGTTCAGATAAAATTGATTCTGAATCTGAATCACAAACAGAACAATTAAATGAAGAATTATACCAAATTTATAAACAACAATCTCAATTACGTAACGCACTACAACAAATTCTAGAAAAAGGAACTTCTAAAGGATCCAATAAAGCAAAAGAAGTTCTTAAATCTATGGAAGAGTTAGAAGCTGAAATGCTTGAAAATGGATTTTCTGATGAAGTTTTAAAAAAGATGCAACAAATCAATTACGAATTATTAAAACTTGATGAGGCTAAGGAGGAGCAAGGAGAGGATAAAGAGCGTGAATCGGTATCAAATTACATGAATTATAAGCAACGAGTAATTGATCAATTAAAGCTTCAACATGAGTATAAGAATTATAATGAAATATTAAATAGACAATCATTACCTTTGCGCTCAATTTATAAAAATAAAGTACAAGAGTATTTTAAAATCAATGATTAGTATGATTGAGTTTAATTATGAAACTGCATTTAAATTAAAAGATGAAGAAAAAATTAAGAATTGGATTTCTTCATGCATTCTTCATTATGGATTTACTGAAGGTGAACTTAATTATATTTTTTGTGACGATGCTTATTTATTAAAATTAAATGTTGAGTTTTTAGAACACGATACTTTAACTGACATTATAAGTTTTGATTACACGCTTGGTAAGCTTATAAGTGGCGATATTTTTATATCCATAGAACGAGTTAAAGAAAATGCAAAAATATTTAGTCAAACACTTGATAATGAATTAAATAGGGTTATTATACATGGTGTTTTGCACTATATAGGATATAAGGATAAAACCGAAGGCGAAAAATTATTGATGAGAGCCGAAGAAGATGCTTGTTTAAAATTATTAGAATCTTAAATGTTCCACGTGGAACAAAATTTAGTTGATTATGTTTAATACAGAATATGATGTTATAGTTGTTGGAGGAGGTCATGCTGGTGGTGAAGCAGCTGCTGCAGCTGCAAATATGGGCGCTCATACATTGTTAATTACTATGAGTTTGCAAAATATTGCTCAAATGAGTTGTAACCCTGCTATGGGTGGAATTGCGAAAGGTCAGATTGTACGAGAGATTGATGCTTTAGGTGGTTATAGTGGTATTGTAACAGATAAAACAGCTATTCAGTTTAAAATGTTGAATAAATCTAAAGGGCCTGCAATGTGGAGTCCGAGAGCTCAAAGTGATCGAATGCGTTTTGCAGAATGTTGGCGAACTATGTTAGAGCAAACTGATAAATTGGACTTTTATCAAGATATGGTCAATGGTTTATTATTTGATCAAGATACAATTATTGGTGTTAGAACTTCTTTAGGAATTGAAATAAAAGCTAAAACTGTAATTATTACTGCTGGAACTTTTTTAAATGGCTTGATTCATATAGGAGATAAAACTTTTGGTGGTGGTAGAGCAGGAGAACGTGCTTCTACTGGAATAACAGAAGATTTGGTAAAAAAAGGATTTGAAGCAGGTAGAATGAAAACAGGAACTCCTCCTAGAGTGGATGGTAGATCTTTAGATTTCTCTAAAATGATTGAACAACCTGGTGATGAAAATCCTGAAAAATTCAGTTATTTGCCTTCAACTAAACCTTTGATCAAACAACGTTCTTGTTATATGAGTTATACTTCCAAGGAAGTTCATGAGTTGTTAAGAACAGGTTTTGATAGATCGCCTATGTTTAATGGTAGAATTAAAAGTATAGGACCTAGATATTGCCCTTCTATAGAAGATAAAATTGATCGTTTTGCTGCCAAAGAACGACACCAAATTTTTGTGGAACCAGAAGGTTGGGACACGGTGGAAATTTATGTAAATGGATTTTCTACTTCTTTACCCGAAGATGTTCAGGATAAAGCATTAAGAAAAGTACCTGGATTTGAGCAGGTAAAATTCTTTAGATATGGTTATGCTATTGAATACGATTTTTTTCCTCCAACACAATTAAAGCACACTTTAGAAACTAAACGTATAAAAAATTTATATTTTGCTGGGCAAATTAATGGAACCACTGGTTACGAAGAGGCTGCTGCACAAGGGTTGATGGCAGGTGTAAATGCTGTTTTAAATATTAAAGGTAAAAAGCCTTTTATTTTGAAGAGAAATGAAGCTTATATTGGAGTTTTAATAGATGACTTAATTACTAAGGGAACAGAAGAACCATACAGGATGTTTACTTCTCGTGCAGAGTATAGGACTTTGTTACGTCAAGATAATGCTGATTTGCGTTTAACTCCTTTGGCTTTTGAGTTAGGATTGGCATCAAAAGAGCGTTTAAATAGAGTTATAGAAAAACAGGAAAAAACAGATTTATTTGTGAAGTTTTTAACAGAAACGAGTGTTAAACCTGAAGAAATAAATCCAATTTTAGAGGCTAAAAATACGGCGCCAATTTTGCAATCTATGAAGTTGTTTAAGATAGCTGCAAGACCCCAATTAGATTTTTCTGATATTAGAAAACTTGAAAGTGTTGAATCTTTTATAGAAATTAATGAGATAGATTTTGAGATTATTGAACAAACAGAAATCCATGTAAAATATGCAGGTTATATAGAGAAAGAAAAGAATCAAGCTGACAAGTTAACTAGATTAGAGAATGTTTCTATTCCTGCTAATTTTGATTATTCTAAGGTTAAATCTTTATCTATTGAAGCTCGTCAAAAGCTAACAAAAATTCAACCCATAACCATTTCTCAAGCGAGTAGAATTAGTGGAGTTTCTCCGAGCGATATTTCTGTGTTATTAGTTTATATGGGACGTTAATTGTTGTGTTCCACGTGGAACATAACCTAGTTTAAATACAAATAAACAGTTGTTATTATAATGAATAGTAAGAAAATGATTTATTTAACTTGTAAAGATTATACGGTTTCAAATGAAAAATTTGAGTTAATATATAACTCTAAATTTGAAATGTTAGAGACTTATCCTCAACCTAAATTAGATAAATTAGCATCTTATTATGAAAGTTCAACATACATTTCTCATACCGATTCTAAAAAAACGTTTATTGATAAAATATATCAACTAGTTAAAAAGTACACATTAAAAAATAAATTAAAACTTGTTAATTCATTTAAAAGCCCAGAAAAAAAAATACTCGATGTTGGATGTGGTACAGGTGATTTTTTGTTTACATGTAAAAATAATGGTTGGTCTGTTGTGGGGGTAGAACCAAATATAAATGCTAAAAGTTTAGCTGAAATTAAATTAGCTAGTTCTAATTCAAATCCTATTTTTTCAAAACTTGAGGAGTTAGAAGATATAAAATTGGATGTAATTACTTTGTGGCATGTATTAGAACATGTTCCAAATTTAGAAAAATACATTTCACATTTAAAAAGTTTATTAAAACCAAATGGAATTTTAGTTGTGGCTGTTCCTAATTTTAAGAGTTATGATGCTCAATATTATAAAAAGTTTTGGGCAGCTTATGATGTGCCTAGACATTTATGGCATTTTTCAAAAAAATCAATTCAACTTTTATTTGAAAATGAAAACATGAAAGTTGATCAAATACTTCCAATGAAATTTGATTCATTTTATGTGGCTTTATTAAGTGAAAAATATAAACATCAAAAATCTAATTTTTTAAAAGCATTTTGGATTGGATTGCTTTCAAATATTAAAGCAAGTGAGTCTAAAGAGTATTCATCTTTAATTTACATCATTAAAAACAGTTAAAACTTATTTTAAAGCGATTTTACAAACTTTATTAGCTATAGGCTTAGTATGTGTAGAAAAATCAATAAAACTCTTTTATATGAGAGTTATTAAAGTTGTTTTTAATAATAAAAAGCTATTAAATGTGTTTAATAAATAAATAAATTCAATTCTTTGAAATTATTGGTAAACCTATCCTAAATTGTTTTTATATTCGCAGCAATTTTAATAGAAGAAACCAAAACTAAAATATTTAAAAATGAAAAAACTATTATTAGTTGCTTTTGCAATAGTGTTAGCGTCATGCAACCAAACCAAAATTGCCTACATCAATGTTGAAGATTTAATGAAGGATTATGAAGGTACCAAAGCTTTAGAAGAAACTTTAAAAGCAAAACAAGATGCTATGGCTAAAGAGTTAGATAGTTTATCGGCACCTTTCCAAACCAAGGTTCAGGAATATTATCAAAACGCTCAAAAAATGTCTGCACAAAAAAGAGCTCAAACAGAACAAGGTTTACAGCAAGAACAGCAAATGTTACAGCTTAAGCAACAACAAGCATCTCAAACTTTACAACAAGAAAATCAGGAATTAAGTGAGGCAATTACTAAAAAAGTAGACAGTTTTGTAACTGAATATGCTAAATTAAAAGGGTTTAATTTAGTGTTGGGTACTTCTGGAAATGGAACCGTAATGTATGGTGATGAAACTTTAAATATAACTAACGAAATTTTAGTTATTTTAAATGAAGATTTTACTAAAAAGTAGCCTAAAATATCAAATCAAAAAAAAGCCTTTAACTTTTGCTAAAGGCTTTTTTTGATTATTTTTTTACTCCAGAAAACTGTTGCTCTTTTATTTTAAAAAGAATATTAAATGTAGTTAAACTACCATAAATTCTAGTAATGTATTGTTGTAAATCAACTTTTTCTTGGTCATCTAAATTACTACTCGAATTTATTTTTTGCTCCATAACTCTAATACGGTCTCTAACCATTACTATTTTATGAAAAAAAGTGTCGATAGGAATTTCTTTACTTGCCAAGCTAGTATCCTTGGGTTCTAAAATTAATTTGCCGCCTTTCCATCGATCTCCAATGGGAATAATTTCAGAAATGTCTGACCATTGTTTTAACATGTTTTTAAGGGTGGTTTCAACTTCATAAAAACTAATAGTATCCACTTCATCTTCAACACTTTCAATAACTTCAAACTCGCTATTTATGTCAATTGTTTCTAATCCGTTTTCAATAAATGTTACCCAATAATGTTTGGAGGTTACGTTGGTTACAACGCCAAGTCCAAATTCTAAATGTTTAATGCGTGAACCTATACCTAATAATTTCATAATCAATGTTTTAAGTTAATATGTATATGCCTATTATATTTAAAATAAAGTAAATTGTAATGTTCATAGCACCAGGATAATCCTTAGCTAACCTTTGACCAGCTAAAAATTGAATTAAAATAATTGCAGAAATTTCTAATCCAATTTTTGCTGTTAGAAAAGAAGCTTCTGTTATTAAATAATATAATCCTAGGGCTAGCACAACAAATGCTATAATTTCTAATATCACAATATGTATTAATAATATTGGAACTAGTTTATGTAGTATTGTTTTTTTAAAATGATTTGAATAATAGTTTGTTGTATTTTTCCAAGCTGTAATTTTTTCAAGTACAGATATGAAATAAGTAATTATGAAAAAAACTACAATTAATATTTGTGCTGCATTATTATTAAACATAAATTTTTAAGAAGTTTCTTTTTGATGTAAAAGCCTAGTGAGTTTGATGGATAAATCTAATAAAATAATTTTAGGATTTCCATTTCTTTCTATATGATATAAAGCATCATTTAATTCTTTAGTAATTTCAATAATATTTCCACTATGAACGAAAGGTGCAAAATTTTCAAGTTTAAAATTAGGGGATTTTGGTTGTAAAAAAACCAATTCTTCAGTTCCATAGTTTAATAACATTGCTTGTCTAAAAAATTGCAAACAATAGTTTAAAAAACGTTTTTGAGTTTCTCTACCTGTTTTAGCGATAGTTTCACTCCATTCAATTAAATTTTTAATGACAGCTGCATTTCCTTTTGCTTTAAAAGCAGCACGTATCCAAGTTATAAACCACTGTTCAAATTGTTCATCGGTATTATCATTATGCAATAAATGGAGCGCTTTGTTAAAGTTTCCATCTGCTTGTTGAGCAATATTCTGAGCAATTGGAGGATCAGTTCCTTCGCGTTCAACAAGTCCTTTGATAATATCTGTTTCAGAAAGTAATGGGAACTGTAATATTTGACAACGTGATTTAATGGTTGTTATAATTTGTTCTTCATTTTCAGCAATTAATAAAAAAACAGTTTTTTTAGGGGGTTCTTCTAAAAGCTTAAGTAATTTATTAGCCGTTGCAGCATTCATTTTTTCAGCCATCCAAATAATCATTACTTTATAGCCCCCTTCGTAACTTTTTAACTTTAAAGATTTTACAATTTCGTCGGCTTCATCAACGCCAATTTGTCCTTGTTTGTTTTCAATACCTAAAGTTTGCAACCATTCAAATAAGTTTCCATAGGGGTTTGTAGTTACAAATTTTCTCCATTCATCTAAAAATAAATTACTTACGGGTTTAGATTTAACGGTTTCATTTGTTGAAACTGGGAATGCAAAATGTAAATCGGGGTGTTGTAATTTTTTACATTTTAAAGCACAAGCTTCTTTATTAGAAGAGGTACTACATAAAATATATTGTGCATAAGCAATGGCTGTTGGCAATACCCCAGACCCTTCTTTTCCAACAAACAACTGTGCATGAGAAATTCTACCATTATCGGTAGATTTTACCAAATGATTTTTTAAATGCTCTTGCCCTAAAATTTCAGAAAAATTCATTAAAGCGAAAGTAAAACTTTTTTTTAATTTTTAAATTGTTTCGTTTCTAATTCTTTGGAGTGAAATCGCTTTCGTAAATATCTTAAACCCTTAGCTTAATTTAAGTTATATTTGTACAACAAATATTTACAAAAATGAAAACAATACAAGATATAAATTTTGAAGGTAAAAAAGCTTTGATTAGAGTAGATTTTAATGTGCCTTTAGATGAAAATTTTAAAGTTACAGACGCTACAAGAATTGAAGCAGCTAAACCAACAATTATTAAAATATTAGAAGATGGTGGTGCAGTAGTTTTAATGTCTCACTTAGGAAGACCAAAAGGTGCTGAAGTTAAATTTTCATTACAACATATTGTTGAAAAAGTTTCTGAAATTCTAGGTGTTCAAGTAAAATTTGCTTCTAACTGTGTAGGTGAAGTTGCAGAAAGCGCTGCTTTTAATTTAAAAATGGGAGAAGTTCTATTGTTAGAAAATCTACGTTTTCATACCGAGGAAACTAAGGGGGATATTGAATTTGCTAAACAGCTTTCAAAATTGGGAGATGTATATGTAAATGATGCTTTTGGAACTGCGCACAGGGCACATGCCTCAACTACCATTGTGGCTCAATTTTTTCCTAATAATAAATGTTTTGGAAACTTATTAGCACAAGAAATAATTAGTATTAAAAAAGTGTTAGAAGATAGTGAAAAACCTGTTTTAGCAATTTTAGGTGGAGCTAAAGTATCTTCTAAAATTACCATTATTGAAAATATTTTAGATAAAGTAGATCATTTAATTATTGGTGGAGGAATGAGTTTTACATTTGTTAAAGCAAAAGGAGGAAAAATTGGAAAGTCTATTTGTGAAGATGATAAACAAGCATTGGCATTGGATATTTTAAAACAAGCAAAAGAAAAAGGTGTTCAAGTTCATATTCCTGTTGATGTAGTAGCTGCTGATGATTTTAGTAACGATGCAAATACACAAATTTGTGACATTTATAACATTCCTGATGGCTGGGAAGGAGTAGATGCAGGTCCAAAATCACGCGAAATATTTGATAAAATTGTAAACGAATCTAAAACAATTCTTTGGAACGGACCGTTAGGTGTTTTTGAAATGGAAAGTTTTGCTCAAGGAACAATTGCTTTAGGTAATTCAATTGCAAATGCTACTAAAAATGGAACATTCTCTTTAGTTGGAGGAGGAGATTCTGTAGCAGCAGTAAAACAGTTTGGTTTTCAAGACAAAGTAAGTTATGTTTCAACAGGTGGAGGAGCAATGTTAGAAAGTTTGGAAGGAAAAACATTACCAGGTATTGAAGCTATTTTAAAATAAATACAACCGTATTTTATAAAATTTAAAAACGCGTTCTATTTTAGAACGTGTTTTTTTATTGTCACATTTCTAACGTTGTTTACTAAATTATTTCTTTACTTTTGGAAAGTTAAAAAAAGAATTACTACTATAAAAATTATGAAATACACCTACATTCCAAATACCGATATAAAAGTTAGTAAAATTTGTTTAGGAACTATGACTTTTGGTCAACAAAATACAGAAGAAGAAGCGCATGAACAGTTAAATTTTGCAAAGGAAAAAGGAGTAAACTTTATTGATACTGCTGAAATGTATTCCATACCAGGAAGAAAAGAAACTCAAGGTAGTACAGAGCGCTATATAGGATCTTGGTTAAAGGATCAACAAAGAGATGATTTAGTAATTGCAACCAAAATAACCGGGCCTAATGAGTATTTTAAATTTATTAGAGAAGATTTGGGTTTTTCTAAAAAGGTACTTACCGAAGCATTAAATAACAGCTTAAGTCGTTTACAAACTAATTATGTAGATATTTATCAATTACATTGGCCAGAAAGAAATACCAACTTTTTTGGGAAAAGGAATTATGTACATGATGCCAATGAAAAGTGGGAAGATAATTTTAAAGAAGTAATTGAAACACTAGATAGTTTTGTAAAAGAAGGTAAAATTCGTCATTATGGGGTTTCCAATGAAACCTCCTGGGGTGTTATGCGCCATTTATCAGAAAGCACAACGCACAATTTAACACGTTGTAAAACTATTCAAAATGCTTATTCACTAATAAACCGTTTATTTGAAATTAATTTAGCAGAAGTTTCCATACGTGAAAAGGTTGGTTTATTAGCTTACTCTCCTTTAGCTTTTGGAGTTTTATCTGGAAAATATTTACATGGAAATTTACCCGAAAATTCCCGTTTAAAATTATTCCCTCAATATAGCAGATACAGCAGTAAACAATCTTATTTTTTAACTGAAAAGTATATGGAGTTGGCAAAAGAATTAAATTTAAGTTTAGTGCAATTGGCTTTGGCTTTTGTTAATCAACAAGAGTTTGTAACTGCAAATATTATTGGAGCAACTACACTCAACCAATTAAAAGAAAATATTTCAAGCATTGAGGTAAAATTATCTTCAGAAATATTAAACAAAATAGATCAAATACAAGAATTGCAACCAAATCCTGCTCCATAAAATTCATTTCAAATAGTTTATAGTTACTTGCATAAATTTGTAACAATAATGACATAAATCATAGTTTATACATTAAATTTTAACAAATTTTGCATATCGAAAAAGCATAAAAGATAATATTGTCTTAAACTCTTTTTCTGAATTTAATAGAAACTATATGAAAAGACTATTTCGATTTTTAATTCCACCAAAACAATGGCGTTTACCAGTAATCATATTATTGGGGGCTATGTCTGGTCTTTCATTGTATGCACTTATCGAATCCAAAGCTGTTTCGTATTTATCAGATGACCCAAAAACTTGTGCAAATTGCCATGTAATGACACCACAGTACACAACTTGGCAAAACAGTTCTCATAGAGAGTGGGCCTCTTGTAATGATTGTCATGTTCCACAAGACAATGTATTTAAAAAATACCTTTTTAAAGCTAAAGATGGGATGTATCATGCCTCAGTGTTTACTACTCGTGGTGAACCTGAAGTAATTAGAATGAAAGAAGCAGGTGTTGAAGTTGTTCAAAATAATTGTATTCGATGTCATCAAGATCAAGTTACTGATGGTAGGTTAAGTGCTTCAGTTACCAATCATTTTGAAAGTAGAACTACCCGAAAATGTTGGGAATGTCATCAAGAAGTTCCGCATGGAAGTGTGCATAGCTTATCTTCTATAAAGTACTATGGAAAAGTACCTAAAGAACATCAAGAAACTGTGCCAGAATGGTTAAACAAATATTTAAATAAATCAGATAATAAAAACGACAAATAAAATGAATAATAAAAGAAAACCTTGGATGAACTGGATGCTGTTTTTTGCATCTTTAGTAGTAGTGTTTTTGTTAGGACTTTTAGTTTCTTCAATTACAGAGCGTAAAATGGAGGCTAAATTTGCATATACTCCAATGACAGAAATAAAAAAATTAGAACCAAGAAATGAAGTTTGGGGTGAAAATTTTCCTCGCGAATTTCAATCTTATTATAAAACAGCTGATACCACATTTAAATCTAAATACAATGGTGGAGCTATGATTGACATGTTAGATGTAGATCCAAGATTAGTAGTACTTTGGGCTGGCTATGGTTTTGCAAAAGATTACAATCAAGGTCGTGGACATGTGTATGCTGTTGAAGATGTAACAAATACCTTACGTACAGGTGGCCCAACAGGACCTGAAGATGGACCAATGCCTTCAACTTGTTGGACTTGTAAATCTCCAGATGTTCCACGTTTAATTAATGAAATTGGAGTTAACGAATATTATAGTGGAAAATGGGCAAGTAAAGGAGAACAAATTGTAAACCCAATAGGTTGTGCTAACTGTCATGATGAAAAATCTATGAATTTAACCATTACTCAACCTGCTTTAATTGAAGCTTTTGCACGTCAAGGAAAGGATATTACTAAATCTTCTCATAATGAAATGCGTTCTTTAGTTTGTGCACAATGCCATGTTGAATATTATTTCAATAAAAATTTACCAGATAGTAAAGGTATTCCTTACTTAGTTTTCCCTTGGGATGATGGAATGACTTTAGAAGGTATGGAAGAATATTATGATAAAGTTGGTCACGTAGATTGGACACATAAAATTAGCAAGGCTCCAATGTTGAAAGCTCAACATCCAGGATACGAAGTTTATAAATTAGGAATACATGGTAAAAGAGGAGTTTCATGTGCAGATTGCCATATGCCTTATAAAACAGAGGGTGGACAAAAATTTACAGATCACCACATTCAATCTCCTTTAAATAATGTTGCCAATTCTTGTCAGGTTTGTCACCGTGAAGAAAAAGATGAATTAATTGCCAATGTTTTTGATAACCAAGATCGTATTATTGAAAATCGTGATCAATTAGAGCGTTTATTAGTTCGTGCTCATGTAGAAGCTGGAAAATGCTGGGAATTAGGAGCAACTGAAGATCAAATGAAAGATATTTTAAAAGGAATTAGATTAGGACAATGGCGTTGGGATTTTGCTGCGGCATCTCACGGAGGATCATTCCATGCTCCAGTTGAAATAGGTAGAGTTATTGGTAAAGGAATTGATATTACTCAAGAAACAAGAATTAAGTTAGCTAAGTTATTGATGGAGCTTGGATTTAAAGGAGAAGTTCCTTATCCGCCAATTGAAACAAAAGAGGCTGCTCAAAAATTTATTGGGTTACCAATGGACAAGTTAGAAGCTGAAAAAGAAAAATTCTTAAAAGAATTACAGCCAAAGTGGATAGAAGCTGCTAAAAAGAGAGAAGCAAATTATTAATACTTTTTTATATATTTGAACTCATATGAGTGAAAATAATTACAAAGTTCAACGTAATCTTTGGGAAAATCCTTGGGGTTACGTTGAATCTTTTTTTATAGGATTTGGTTTATTGGTAACAGGCTTTTTTTTAGAAATGTTTGTCGCTTCAGATACACCGTTTACAATTTCATACCCCTATAATATTGTTTTTTTAGTTGGGTATATTATTATTTTATTTATTTTATATAAATGGTTTTCTACAACTCAATTAATACGATGGTTAACTAAAGTACCTGCATCTATTTCAAGTATAGTATTAGTTACTTTATTGGTGATGATAATGGGTATTATACCTCAAATCCCTTCTGAAAGTAATTTTATCAATAACCTTGGATTAAATCATATCACAAGTAATTGGGCTTTTTTATTAATTGTATTTCAGTTTTTAACCTGTTTGGGTCTAATTTCTATTAAAAGAATCTTACAATTTAAATGGTCTAATTTTGGGTTTATTTTGAATCATGTAGGTTTATTTTTAGCACTTGTTTCAGGAATGTTAGGCACTGGAGATTTGCAACGTTTATCAATAAATGTTTATGAAGGAGAACCAAGTTGGATTGCTACCGATGCCAAAAAAAATAAAGTTGAATTACCTTTTGCATTTTATTTAAATGATTTTGTAATTGAAGAATACCACCCAAAATTGGCTTTGGTTGATAATAAAACAGGTAGCATAGCACATAACAATGGTAAAAATTTGTATTTGGTAAATGAAGGGGAAACCTATTATTTTCAAAACTTTGAAGTAACTATAAATAAATTTTTAACTTCAGCTGGAAGAATTGGAGATCAATATTTTCCTGTAAATGAATTAGGTTCTCCTCCAGCAGCATCAATAACAGTAAAAAACACGAAAAATGACTCTATTCAAAACGCTTGGATAAGTAGTGGGAGTTTTAGATACCCTTACGAATCTTTAAAAATAAGTGAGGAATATTCTGTTGTAATGACCATTCCTGAAGTGAAAAAGTTTAGTTCCAACATTGATATTTTAACCAAAGAAGGTGAGCGTATTAGTACTGTTTTAGAAGTTAATAAACCTTTTAAATTTAAAGGATATAAAATTTACCAATTAAGTTACGATGAAAAGATGGGGAAATGGAGCAATTTAAGTGTTTTAGAGTTGGTAAAAGACCCTTGGCTACCGGTAATATATATTGGTATTTTTATGATGATTGCAGGAGCTATATATATGTTTTGGGTTGGAAATAAAATAACAAAAAATTAAAAAATGACTTGGATAGATTTTCCCTTATATAGTACTATTATTGGCATTCTTTGGGTTTTAGGCCTAATTTTTTTACTATTTTCCTATAAAAAACAAACAGTGATAAAATTTGCAAACTTGTTATTTCTCTCTGGATGGTTTGTTTTAATTGTTTTTGTAGTAAAATTATGGCTAGAGTTGGATAGACCTCCAATGAGAACTTTGGGAGAAACCCGTTTATGGTATGCTACTTTTTTGCCTCTAATAGGATTTCTAACTTATTTCCATTGGAAATATAAATGGTTTTTAGCTTATAGTATAGCAATGGCAGGAATGTTTTTAGCAATAAATTATTTAAATCCAGAAACCTATTCAAAAACATTAATGCCAGCTTTACAAAGTCCTTGGTTTATTCCTCATGTGCTTGTTTATTTATTTTCTTATGCAGTTTTAGCAGCTTCAAGTATTGTAGCAATTAAAGGGTGGTATGATAATTATAAAGGAAATTTCAATATTGAAACTTTAAAATTAGCAGATAATTTAGTATATATAGGTTTCGCATTTTTAACTTTAGGATTACTTTTTGGAGCGTTATGGGCTAAAGAAGCTTGGGGGCATTACTGGACTTGGGATCCTAAAGAGGTTTGGGCATTTTTAACTTGGATGGGCTATTTAATTTATATTCATTATCGCTATTTTCATATGCATAAATCCAAACAAGCATTAACTATTTTGGCACTTGCTTTTGTAGTTTTATTAGTCTGTTGGTTTGGTGTTAATTATTTACCAGTTGCTAATACAAGTGTACACACTTATACAAATTATTGAAACTAAACCTTTATTGTTAAAGTAGTTTCTTTAATGAATATTTAAAAGGCGGATTTTAACTAAAACCCGACTTTTAAGTGTTGTTTATATGAAGTATTTTAAACTCCTTTTTTTGCCCAACTATCTCTTAAGGGCACGGTTCTATTAAAAACTAAATTAGATTCATTAGTCTCTTTATCTACACAAAAATACCCTAAGCGTTGAAATTGAAAACGATCTAATATTTTAGCAGTTTTTAAACTAGGTTCAACATAAGCTGTGATTATTTTTAAAGAGTTTGGGTTTAGAAATTCTTTAAAATCTTTGTCTTTATGTCCATCAGGTGCTTCATCAGTAAATAAACGGTCATACAATCTAACTTCAGCTTTTACTGCATGTTTTATTGAAACCCAATGCAGTGTTCCTTTTACTCTGCGTTTACTTGCTTCTGTTCCACTTCCACTTCTACTATCCTCATCATAAGTACAATGTATTTCAGTTATTTCTCCATTGGCATCTTTAACAACTGATTCTCCTTTAATAATGTAGGCATTTTTTAAGCGAACTTCTTTACCTAAAGTTAGCCTAAAGAATTTTTTATTTGCTTCTTCTTTAAAATCTTCTTTTTCAATAAATAATTCTCTACTAAATGGAACTTCTCTGTATCCAGCATTTTCATCTTCTTGGTTGTTCTCAGCAGTTAGCCATTCTTCTTTCCCTTCAGGGTAATTGGTAATCACTAATTTGATAGGGTTTAAAACAGCCATTACACGTGGTGCCGTTTTGTTTAAATCATCTTTAATGCAGTGTTCTAATAAGGCTACATCGGTCACATTATCTCTTTTAGAAATTCCAGCAGTATCACTAAATGTTCTGATTGATGACGGGGTATATCCTCTTCTTCTTAAACCTGAAATAGTAGGCATACGAGGATCATCCCAACCATTTACAATATTTTCTTCTACTAATTGTAGTAATTTACGTTTACTCATAACGGTATAACTTAAATTTCTACGTGCAAATTCTCTTTGTTTTGGACGTAATGCTAGTTTTGTTTCATTAAAAACTTGGTCAACATACCAATCATATAAATCTCTATGACTTTTAAATTCTAACGTACAGATAGAATGTGAAATTTGTTCTAAATAATCGCTTTCACCATGCGTCCAATCATACATTGGATAAATACACCAATTATTACCAGTTCTATGGTGTGCTCTTTTTAAAATACGATACATAATTGGATCACGCATATGCATATTTACATGTTCCATATCAATTTTTGCACGTAGTACGTGGGAACCCTCTTCAAACTCACCGTTTTTCATTTTTAAAAACAGCTCCAAATTTTCCTCAACGCTTCTATTTCTATTAGGACTATTGATTCCGGGCTGAGTAGGCGTTCCTTTTTGTTTTGCCATCTCTTCAGAAGATTGATTGTCTACATAGGCTTTTCCTTCTTTAATAAGCTCAATGGTCCAATTGTACAATTGTTGAAAATAATCAGAAGAAAAAAGTATTTTATCCCATTTAAACCCTAACCATTGGACATCATATTTAATTGCATCAACATATTCCTGCTCTTCTTTTGCTGGGTTGGTATCATCAAAACGTAAATTTACAGGAGCATTGTAACGTAATCCTAATCCAAAATTCAAACAAATGGAGGCTGCATGACCAATATGCAAATATCCATTAGGTTCAGGAGGAAAACGAAAACGCAATTTCTCTTTAGGTAAACCATTAGCTAAATCATCTTCAATAATTTGTTCTATAAAATTTAGCGACTTTTTTTCTTCACTCATAATTGTAAACTAAATAAGCCACAAAATTATTGATTTTTTTACCAATACAACTATAAAATAATTCAATCAGTTAAAATAACCATTTTTTATACCTAATTCTAAGTATCTTTGTCAAAATTTTAGTACTAAATGGGAGTAATTAAAGTAAAAAATATACGTGTATACGCTTATCATGGTTGTTTAATTGAAGAAGGAAAAATAGGCTCAGATTATAGGGTAGATGTTACTGTAAAGGCAAATTTATCAAAATCGGCACAAACCGATAATTTATCAGATACTGTAGATTATGTGCATTTAAACAAAATTGTGAAGCAAGAAATGGCCATACGGTCAAAATTATTAGAAGAAGTTGCAAAGCGAATACTTAATAGAATTTTAGATGAAATTCCATTAGTTGATAAAGCAGATGTGGCAGTTTCTAAACTCAATCCGCCTATTGGTGGAAATGTAGCAATGGTTACCATTGAAATGAGTAAAAAAAGAAAGTAGATTTACAATTTAGAAATAAATCAATTTAACAA
Source organism: uncultured Lutibacter sp. (assembly GCF_947493565.1). GTDB lineage: Bacteria > Bacteroidota > Bacteroidia > Flavobacteriales > Flavobacteriaceae > Lutibacter > Lutibacter aestuarii. The sequence continues at coordinate 255,730 of NZ_CANLRG010000002.1, forward strand.
ATAAACAATATTTACAAAAAATCTTGTCAGCTTATTAAAAATAGTTAAATTTGCAATCCAATTTATGGCGTCGTGGCCGAGTGGCTAGGCTGGGCTCTGCAAAAGCTCCTACAGCGGTTCGAATCCGCTCGACGCCTCTACAAAACCAAAGCAATTGCTTTGGTTTTTTTGATTTCTTTAACACATTCTTACTTATAAAATCATGTATCTTTGTAGTTATAACATGAATGTATGAAAATTTACCCTATTGAAACAGGAAACTTCAAGTTAGATGGTGGCGCAATGTTTGGTGTAGTTCCTAAAACTATTTGGCAACGTACAAACCCTGCAGACAGTAATAATTTAATAGACATGAGTATGCGATGCATGCTTATTGAAGACGGCAATCGGCTTATATTAATAGACAATGGTACTGGTAATAAACAATCTGATAAGTTTTTTGGATATTATTACTTTTTTGGAGGATTTTCTTTAGACACTTCATTAGCTAAATACGGTTTCCACAGAGATGATATTACGGATGTTTTTTTAACTCATCTTCATTTTGACCATTGTGGAGGAAGTATTCAATGGAATAAAGATAGAACAGGTTACGAGCCAGCATTTAAAAATGCTAAATTTTGGAGTAATAAAAAGCATTGGAAATGGGCTACAGAACCAAATGTAAGAGAAAAAGCATCATTTTTAAAAGAAAATATCAACCCTATTGAAGCAAGTGGACAATTAAAATTTGTAAATCTACCAGAAGTTGACTTTGGGATTAATACAGAGCTTGGTTTTGATATTTTATTTGCAGATGGTCATACAGAAAAACAAATGATACCTCACATAGAATATAAAGGAAAAACCCTTGTATTTATGGCAGATTTGTTACCTACAGTAGGACATATTCCGTTACCTTATGTAATGGGGTATGATACACGACCATTACTTACCATGGATGAAAAAGCAAAATTTCTTAACAATGCTGCAGACAAAAACTATCTGTTGTTTTTAGAACATGACGCAAGTAATGAACTTTGTACTGTAAAGCATACTGAAAAAGGAGTTCGATTAGATCAAACCTATAAATTTAACGAAGTATTTAATTAAAATAAGTAATATGAGAATATTTAAACCTATGTATGTAGCGGCACTCGCTACTATAACTCTAGCTAGTTGCGGTTCTGTAAAAAATATGGCAGTACCAACTATGGACACATCTGTTTCCTTAACTGTAGCAAAAAAAGGAACTGTAAGTGAAGAACAATTTAATCATTGGGCACATGCCGATTTAATGACTGATACAATTCCTGGTATAAGTGTTGAAAAGGCCTATAAATTTTTAGAAGGGAAAAAAGGTACAACAGTTATTGTTGGTGTTATAGATTCAGGAATTGATGTAGAACATGAAGACTTAAAAGATGTTGTTTGGACGAACCCAAAAGAAATTGCTGGAAACGGAATTGATGACGATAAAAATGGATATGTAGATGATATTTATGGATGGAATTTCTTAGGAGGGAATGGTGTAGCAGCTCCTGAACAATTAGAAATTACTCGAATTGTAGCTAAACTAAATCCTAAATTTAAAGGAAAAACTATCAATGATATTAGTGCAGAAGATAAAGCTGATTTTGAACAATACCAAAAATATGTTAAGGCATATGAAGCTTCTGGTTCTAGACATTTCCAAACGTTAGACCGTCTAGTTCAAATAGAAGAAACATTAAATGCAGTTAAAAAGTTTACTGGAAAAAGCAGCCTTACTATGGAAGACCTAAAAGCTGTTGAAACTGAAGATGAAACTTTAAAAGGACAAGTGCAAGGCTTAATTGGGTTGTTTGGAAGAGGTGTTGATGAAGAGCAGTTTTATGAGTATTACGAGGCTCAAAAGAAAAATAAAAACTACGATTTTGATTTTGACGGTAGAGCAATTGTAGGTGATAACCCTGAAGATATCACAGATACTAATTATGGAAATGGTAATGTAATAGGTTCTAAAGATGATGAAATCCACGGAACGCATGTTGCAGGTATTATTTTAGCAACTCGTAATAATGGTGTTGGAATGAATGGAGTTGCAACAAATGCAAAATTAATGTCTATAAGAGCTGTACCAGATGGAGATGAGAGAGATAAAGATGTTGCTTTAGCAATTAGATATGCAGTAGATAATGGAGCAAAAGTTATAAATATGAGTTTTGGTAAAAACTATTCTCCTAACAAAGAGTGGGTTTTTGATGCTATAAAATATGCTGAAAAACACGACGTTTTATTAGTACATGCTGCTGGTAATGATAGTAAAGATATTGATGTTAAACCAAATTGGCCAAATGATTCTGAAGATAAAATTACAGAATATGCTGATAATGTTTTAACAGTTGGAGCAATGAGTGTTAATTACAATGAAAATTTACCTGCGGTATTTTCTAATTATGGTAAAACAAATGTAGATGTATTTGCTCCTGGGGTTCAAATTTACTCTACATTCCCAAAAAACGAATATCAAAAAATTAGCGGTACATCAATGGCTTCTCCTGAGGTAGCTGGTATTGCAGCTTTGGTTAGATCTTACTACCCTCAATTATCTGCAAGTCAGGTAAAATATATTATTATGAATTCAGGAACTAAAATTGATATGGAAGTATTGGTACCAGGAGAAAAAGGGAAAAAAGCACCTTTTTCGGAACTATCAATTTCAGGAAAAATAGCAAATGCATACAATGCATTGGTTTTAGCTGATAAAATGGTAAACGGAAAGTAAACTTATAATTTTCTGTTAAAAAAGCACATTCATTTGAATGTGCTTTTTTGTTTTTATAGCTTAATGGTTATATTCGCCGCAAACTACTACTCAATGAAAAAATTATTTCTTGTAATTTTAATAATTACAACCCCTTTTTTAGCTGCTCAAAATAATACAACCTATTGGCAACAACATGTAGATTATACTATGGATGTAGATGTAGATGCTAAAAATTATCAATATAAAGGAACTCAACAGTTAGTTTATACCAATAATTCTCCAGATGTTTTAAATAAAGTGTTTTATCACTTATACTACAATGCATTCCAACCTGGAAGTGAAATGGATTTACGTTTGCAAAGTATTATAGATCCAGATAAAAGAATGGTTACTAATATAGGTTCGAGAGATAATCCTATTTATGAAAGTAGAATAGCAAAGTTAAAACCTAATGAAATAGGATATCTTAAAGTTTTATCACTTCAGCAAAATGGTATTGATGTTAGTTTTGAAACAGAAGGAACAGTTTTAGAAGTTAAATTAAATAAAGCAATTCAACCAGGTGAGAAAGTAACTTTTAATATGAGTTTTGAAGGACAAGTTCCTGTGATGATTAGAAGAGCAGGTAGAAATAGTGAAGATAATGTGGCACTCTCTATGGCACAATGGTATCCAAAAATGGCAGAATATGATTTTGAAGGATGGCATGCCGATGCTTATATTGCTCGTGAATTCCATGGTGTTTGGGGTAATTTTGATGTAACACTTCATATCGATAAAAATTATGTAGTTGGAGGTACAGGTTATCTTCAAAACCCTCAAGAAATTGGTCATGGATATGAAGACAAAACAAAACCTTTAACAATAAAAAAAGGGAAAAAGTTATCTTGGCATTTTATAGCTCCCAATGTTCATGATTTTACGTGGGCAGGAGATCCTAATTTTAAGCATGATGTTTTAAAAACAAAGAGTGGGACAACACTTCATTTTTTATATAAAAACAATAAAAAATATTTAGAAGCCTGGAAAGAAGTTCAACCTTTAACAGAAAAAGCTTTAGATTATTTTAATGAAAACATTGGTCAATATCCTTGGAAACAATACTCTGTTATACAAGGAGGTGATGGTGGAATGGAATACGCAATGTGTACATTAATTGCAGGTGGAGAAACTTTAAGAAGTATTGTTGGTACTGTTTTTCATGAGTTAGCACATGCGTGGTTTCAACATGCACTTGCCACAAATGAAAGCAAACACTCTTGGATGGATGAAGGATTTACGTCCTATATTTCAACATTAGCATCAAGTAAAATATTAAAAAATAAAGGAGATGAACCATCATCAAGCAGTTATAGAAGTTATTTTTATTTAGTAAATGCTGAAATTGAAGAACCTTTAACCACTCATGCAGATAGATTCCATACAAATTTTGCTTTTAGTACTGGAAGTTATACTAAGGGAAGTATGTTTTTAACACAATTAAACTACATTGTTGGTAAAGAAAATGTAAAAAAGATCCTAAAAAAGTATTTTCAAGAATTTAAATTTAAGCATCCAACCCCTAATGATTTTAAACGTGTTGCTGAAAAAGAATCTGGAATTCAATTAGATTGGTATTTAAATGAATGGATAGAAACTGCACATACTATAGATTATGCAGTTGCTGATGTTGAAGGAAGTACTATTACTCTAGCAAGAGTAGGTCAAATGCCTATGCCAATTGATGTAACAGTAACTTATACAGATGAAACTATTGAAAAGTTTAATATTTCATTAAAAATGATGCGTGGTGAAAAACCAACAAAAGCTACTAAACTAAAAGATTGGGCTTGGGCCAACCCGCTATACACCTTCTCAACATCAAAAGAAATTAAAAAAGTTGAAATAGATGATTCTGGATTGATGGCTGATATAGAAAGATCTAATAATATATTTATAGTAAATTAAAGTTGAATACTTTAAAATTTTAAAAACCCTTTTTTAAGAATTAAAAAAGGGTTTTTTCTATGTTTTTTAATCCACTACAAACCTTGGTAGGCTTTGAGGCAACCTGGTTAATAACTCATAATTTACTTGATCGCTAAATTCACTAAATGAGGAAACACTAATTTCTAAATCACCTTGTTTTCCAATTAAAACTACTTCATCACCTTTTTGTACTTGTTCAATTTTAGTAACATCTACTGTAATCATATTCATATTTACAACACCAATAATACTTACCCTTTGACTGTGAATTAACACACGACCTTGATTACTTAAATCTCTACTAAATCCGTGGCTATAACCCACAGGAATTGTTGCTATTTTTAAATTTGAATTGGCTAGATATGAAGTTCCATAGCCAACAAATTCTCCTGCCTTAACAGTTTTAATATCCATAACTTTACTTTTCCATGAAATAAGTCTTTTTAAAGGATGTTCGGTTATTTTCTTTTTGGTTAAGTACTCTATATATATTTCTTTATTTGGGAAAAAACCATATTGAACAATCCCTAGTCTTACCATATCCATTTGGCTTTTTGGATACCGTAATGCGGCTGCAGAACAAGCAGTATGTAATTGAAGTGGAATTACCTTTTTATCAGTAAATTTTTGTACTGATTTTTGGAAGCTTTTTTGCTGTTTTTTTATCCTGTAATAATTTGTAATGCTTTCAGCTCCAGCATAGTGAGTGCATAAACCTTTAAAAGTAATATGAGCGCTATTTTGAGTGATAAATTGGCAAATTTTACCAATATTTTTTTGACTAAAACCAGTTCTATTCATGCCAGTTTCAATTTCAATATGAATACACGCTTTTTTATGTAATTTTTTTGCTAGTTCAACCGCTTTTTCTAACCTATCAAATTCAAAAACATAAAATTCAATCTCATTTTCAATGGCCCAAGCTAATTGTTCATCTTCAACCAAACCCATAATCATAATGGTATTGTTATTTGTTGAAGATTTTTGAACTCTAAATGCTTCATCTGCGCTAAAAACTGAAAAATGATTGATACCACATGATTCAGCTAAAGGAATGTAAACTTCAATTCCGTGCCCATACGCATTTCCTTTTACTACAGAGGATATTTGTACGTTTTTACGAATATGATTTTTTAAAAAACTTAAATTATGAATTAAAGCTGATTTACTAATTTCTAAGTAGGAGGTATAAAACATAGGTTAATTTAAAAGTTGTAAACTTATTTGATGAAATAATTGAATAGTAGTTGGTAAAATTTTATCTGGGAAATCATACTCTGGATTATGTAAGGGAGCACAATGTTTTCCAGCACCAATACCAAACATAGCTCCTTTAAATTGTTGTGTAAACAACCCAAAATCTTCACCAAATTTAAAAGGTTCTTTTTTTAATTGTACCTCTAACTTTTGATGTTTGGCTGCTAACAAAATAATATTAATAGCGTCATTGTTATTTTTTGTAGCCTTAAATTCTTCAGTCCATTCAGTTTCAATTTTAACGTTGTGTTTAATTGAAATTTTCTGTAAAATAGTTATAATTGTTGAAGATAATATATTCATTTTTTCTTGAGTCCAAGTTCTTAAAGTAAACCTTAATTCGCCATATCCAGCAGCAGTACCATAGGCAATTTCTCCCATAGTTATATGAATAGGAGTTATTATTGAAAAATTTTCACTTTTAGGATGATTATTGGAAAGTGTTTCAAACGTTTGAATAATTTTGGAAATTGATAAAGCTGGATTTATTCCTTTTTCTGGTTCAGCAGCATGGGCATTTTTACCATAAATTTTTATGATAATACTTTTTACAGCAGCTGTAAAGGAATCCTTTTTAATAATTACCTGATGTAAAGTTTCTCCTGGAATGTTGTGAAAAGCAAAGATATAGCTAGGATTTAAATTTTTAAATTTAGGATCATTTATAACTCTATTGGCACCTTCTCCAGTTTCTTCCGCAGGTTGAAATAACAATATTATTTTCCCTTTTTTTGGTGGGTTTTTAGATAATAATTTTGCAAAACCTAGCAAGGTGGTTGTATGTCCATCATGACCGCATTTGTGGGAAATACCTTTAGTTAAAGATTGGTGTTTAAACGTATTGGTTTCCGTTATAGGTAATGCATCCATATCTGCCCTAAAAAGAATGGTTTCCCCCTTTTTTTTACTATCAAAAATTGCCAATATACCATATCCACCAATGTTGGTTAATAGTGTAGTTGGGGTGCAAGTTTTTAGGAATGTATAAATAACTTTTGAGGTATTAGTTTCTTTTCCAGACAACTCAGGATTTGCATGTAACTTGTGCCTTAGTGGAATTAGTTCTTGAAATAATTTTTCATCCATTATCGTTTAGAAGGTTTTTAAATTTAAGAAACTATAAAATAAAAATTACCAATAGACTTCCTAATTTAAGGGCTTTAATTTAAATTAAAATCCATTTCACTCTACCAATTTCTCCTGTTTCTAGCTGAACTTTTATACCATGTGGGTGTGATGCAGAGCTTGTTAACAATCGTTTTACAATACCTTTGGTTAATTCGCCACTACGTTGATGATGTTTTTGAACAATTTCTACTTGAGCTCCTATTCTAATATTTTTTCTAGTTTTTCCATCTATCTTTTTAATTTCCATTTCTTTAAACTGTATTTTAAGGTAGGTTTTTACCTACAGAGGCAATGTAAATTTTTAACCATTGTTCCGTACTCATAGTTATTTTTAAAGCACTCATTGCATTTTTTATTCTTTCAATATGTCGACTTCCTACTACTGGAATAATTTGGCTAGGATGTGCTAAAAGCCAAGCATAAATAACAGTATCTATATTCTCAACTTCTAATTCTGTGGCAATTTCTTTTAAAGTTTTTACAATTCTATGTTCTTTTTCAGTAGTTGGTTTAATTAATTTTCCACCTGCTAAAGGAGACCAAGCCATAGGTTTAATTCTTTTATTTAAAAAGTAATCGATATTACCATTGTCAAAATGTTCTAAGCAATAAGGTGAAATTTCTACTTGATTTGTAACTAAAGGCATTTCAACATATGAAGATAACATTTCAAATTGTTGAGGTGTAAAATTAGAAACTCCAAAATTTAATACCTTACCATGTTGTTTTAATTCATTAAAAGCTTTTGCAACTTCTTCTGGGTTAAAAAATGGAGATGGGCGATGTAGTAATAAAACATCTATATAATCTGTTTTAAAGTTATTTAAAGAGCTTTCTACAGTTGAAATAATATGATGATAGCTATAATCGTATGAGTTAATACTTCTTGTAGGAAATTTATCTGTTGCTAGTTTAATTCCACATTTGGTAACAATTTGAATATTTTGACGAAGTGAAGGCTTTAAAGCCAAAGCATCACCAAATAATTTTTCACAGGAATAATTTCCATAAATATCTGCGTGGTCAAAGGTTGTTATTCCTAATTCTTGTGTTTGTTGAATTAATTTTAAAAGCTCTTGATTGGATAAATTCCATTCTGCTAACCTCCAATACCCATGAACTATTTTAGAAAATTTTAATTGTGGTGTTAAACTAATTTGATTCATTATTTACACGGCTTTTTAAGATGATGTATTTTTGAAGATCAGAAGTTAAAATTGTTGAAAGTTCGTGTTCATTTTCGGCAGTAGTTTCTACAAAAACAAATCCGAAAATAGGATATTTTTTAAAATCTGTTTTTCTAAGAGTCAGAGGTTTTTTAAAATCTTTGAGTAACTTTTCAAAATCAAAATGTGAAATTGTATTTTCAGGAATTCCCAAACCATTATCCAGTAAAACAATGCTGTATTTTTGAGATTCTCTAGTTTTAAAAATCTCGTTCCAATCAGGTTTTTTTCCTTTTAAAAAATACTCATAAGAATTAATTCCATAAGCATACCAAGCCAAATCTCCTGTTGTACACCAACCACCAAAACGTAATGGATTAACTTCAATTGGATATACTTTTCCTTCAGGATTTACTCTAATTTCAATATGAATTGGAAAGTTTTTTAAGTTGGCTTTTTTACCTATTAATTGTAAAAATGACTGAATTTGTGTAAAATAAGTTTCAATAATTGTTTTTGAAGTAGAGTAAACACGGTCGCTTACATCATTAGCAGATGAAAAAATATGATGTAAAACATTTAATATAACAGGTTCACCTTTATTATTAAAATAACAATCTACCGCATATTCTTCTCCGTCAATATATTCTTCAATTATAAAATCGGTGATGTCAATAACTTGTTTTGGATAATGACTTTTAAAGTTGGAAACTTCATTTTCAATAGCATTTAAAACGCTTTCCCATTCCTTAGCACTATCAACTTTATGCACTGCAATACTAAAAAATCCAACGGTTGGTTTTATAATAAAAGGAAATTTTAAATGGTGAACGTTTATATTTTTTAAGTCTGTAAATTTGATACCTTTAAAAAAATACTCAGGAAAAATATCTGCTATTAACGCTCTAAATTTTAATTTGTTTTTAAACAATGAAATTTGTTGAGGCAATTTTGTAAAATGTAGATGTTCTTCAACCCAACCTATTGAATTTTCAGAATTTGAATAGATTGGAATTGTTGGATTATCTTTAATTTTTTGGATTGCTTTTTGTTCTGAAATCCAATTTAGTGAGGGATCTGCAATCATTAATTTTGCAGCCTCTGTGGCTATAATTTCAAAATTATTTTCTTTGATAGTTTGTATCAAAAAATCTGAAGCATAGGGTTTATCAATAAGTATCATTTTATAAATTAATCTTTTTTTATTCTTTGATTTCTACCAATTAAAAAATATAAGATTGTACCAATAAAACTGGTAAACAATACCACTAAAACCCAAATAAGCTTTTCGTTTCCTTTAAAGTCGCTTCTTAAAATATCAATCAATGCAATTATGGGTATTAAAAACGCGCAAAGTATTAAAATTAATTGCCAAGGGCCAATTATTCCTAAAAAATTCATCTTTTTCTATTTTTTAATTAAAGAATAAAGGTAGCTAATTAATTTCTACTATTTTTTAATTTTTTTGGTCCATACCATAACCAAAAACCAGTAATGGTAAAAAGTAGTAGAGCCAATCCCATAAGAGTTGTATAAACCAATTCAAATTGTTTATTCGAAGTTGAAAAAGTATCATCTAAAATCGATCCATCATGAATGTCTTCAAATAAATCTGAATACCTTTTTCCAATATTTAATACATTTCCAGTAGCACCATCTAATTGAATTTCCCAGTAATGATTTTCAAAAATAAACTTCACTATTCCTTTATTTTTTCTAACATCTATACGGTCAAGCTCTGATGACAAATCTGTAGAAATAGAGTCTCTTAAAATTGTGATTGCATTTTTGTGCAAACTATCTAACGGAAGCCATTTTTGTAAGTTAGTTGAAGAACCTTTATAAGATTGCGGTATCATTATATCATTACTATGGCTTTTCCATCCTAATAGGATGCCTGTTATAGCAATTATAAAAAAGAATATAAAAAGTAATGCACCAGTTATTCGGTGTATTTTTCTGAAAATTCTTAAAATTTTTGCTTGTTTTTTTCTTGAGGTATTTTTTGTCATTTATTCAACTTTTTCAATTACCTTTTTTAGGTTTAATTTTTCTTTGGGAAGAAAACCTTTAACCATTAAAGCAATTCCAAATATCATTAATAAAACTCCCATAATACGTTTTATTTTATAGGTAACTTTTGGAGTTAATTTTTTCTTTAATTGCTTGGCTAATACTATTTTTCCAACATCAGTTACTAAATAACTTATTAAAATAAGTGCAAAATAGTTGAATATTTTATTGGAATCCATTTCAAAGTTTGGACCTACCACTAAAATCATTCCTAACCAAAATGCTAAAACGCCTACATTAATAAAATTGAGCAAAAATCCTTTTAAAAACAATTTTGTATAATTTGTTTTTTCAGGCAATACCAAACTTTCATCTTGAATGGCTCTTTTTTGACTTTTATCTAAAAAAGTAATGATACCATACACTAATAAAATGAGACCTCCTATTAAAAATAAACGAGGATCATCTTTAATTTTTTCCAATAAACTTTTGCTTCCAAAATAGGCAATTAAGATAAAAACAACATCTCCTAACATAACACCTAAATCAAACACAATAGCTGCTCTAGCTCCTTTAATTATGCTTGTTTGTATTAGCATAAAAAAAACAGGACCTATCATAAATGCTAGGAAAAATCCGATTACTACTGCCTCTTTAAGTTCGTTAAAAGCCATTTTTTGTTTACTAAAATGTGAAAATACTATAAATATTAAACATCATCATAGTCAACTGTTATTTTTTCAGTTATTGGGTGCGCCTGACAGGTTAAAATAAATCCATCTTTAATTTCTTCTTCGGTTAAAATAGTATTTTTATCCATGACTGCTTTTCCTTCAGTTACTTTTGCTAAACAGCTGCTACAAATTCCACCTTGGCAAGAATAAGGTGCGTCGATACCTTCTTTTAATGCTGCGGTTAAAATAGAAGTTTTAGTTTCCATGTTAAATGAAGTTTCTTCATCATCAACTAGTACAGTAATTTGGCATGAACCTTCGAATGTTTGAGCGGGTTCATTAGATGAAGTTGGGGTTGAAAACAATTCAAACAAAATGGTGTTTTTATTAAAACCATTTTCAAGTAAAGTTTCTTTAGCGGTTTCAATCATTTGCTCTGGACCACATAAAAAAGCGCTGTCAAAAGTTAAATTTTTAAATTTATTTTTTACAATATAGTTGATGTTTCCAGTATCAACTCTTCCAAAAAGTGCATTTTCTTGTTGTTCACGACTGTAAACATATTGAACATTAAATTGATTTTGAAAATTGGAAGCCAACTCATCTATTTCAGATTTAAAAATAGTTTCACTAGTAGTTTTATTTCCATAAATAAGTGTAAAAGTACTGTTAGGCTCTTTAGCTAAAACATCTTTCACCATTGCCATTATAGGTGTAATTCCACTTCCAGCAGCAATTGCTAAATAATTTTTTGAATGTGATGTTGAGGTTTCTAAAATAAATTTTCCTTCAGGCTTTTGCACATCTAAAGTATCTCCTTCTTTTAAAATGGTATTTGCAAAGACGGAAAAAGTTCCATTATCAACTGCTTTAATAGCTATTCTAAGCTCTCCGCTATTTGGCGATGAACAAATTGAATAAGCTCTTCTTAATTCTTCTCCAGCAATTGTTTTTTTAATATTTAAATATTGTCCAGCTTTAAATTGAAATTCATTTTTTAATTCCAAAGGAATATCAAATACTAAAGAAACAGCATTTGGGGTTTCTTTTTTAAGTTCTTTTATAGTTAGTGTGTAAAATTTTGACATGGTAATTTTATTAAGGGTACAAAAGTAGTTAAACTAAATAAAAACATTTTGTTAAAAATATACCTAAGAAAGTTATACATAAGAAAATTATGTATATATTTGAATTAGTAATAAACATCACATGGGAAATCAAAAACTATACAAAGGCTCTTTACAAACCATTATTTTAAAGTTATTAGCAAAAAATGAGAAAATGTATGGTTATGAAATTACTCAAAAAGTTAAAGAATTAACCAAAGGCGAGCTCTCAATAACCGAAGGCGCTTTATATCCTGCATTGCACAAATTGGAAGCCGAAGGGTTTTTAGATGTTGAAGTAGCTAAAGTTGATAATCGTTTAAGAAAGTATTACAAACTTACTAAAAATGGGACTAAAGAAACCGTGAATCGATTGGCTGAGATGGAAGAGTTTTTAAAAACCATGCAACAAATTGTAAATCCAAAGTTTAGTTTAGAATAAAATTGCTTAGAATGAAACTAACTAAAGAACAAATTCAACAACTATATAAGTTTACACGTCAACATTATGTAGAACATTTTGATGTGCAAACTGAGTTGGTTGACCATTTAGCCAACGATATAGAACAAATTTGGAAAGAAAAACCAAATCTTTCTTTTGAACACGCAAGAGATATCAGTTTTAAAAAATTTGGTGTTTTTGGTTTTATGGATGTGTATGGAGCTAGACAAGGTACATTGCAAAAAAAGTATATAAAAATATTATGGCAGCACGCTAAAGATTGGTTTAAATTGCCAAAAATTATAGCAACTTTTACATTCTTTTATTTTTTCTACAAAGGATTAATTCAGTTTGGAGATACATTTGCACTTTCAGTTTTAGTGGTTTTAATTTTATTTGGTTTAGTAAAACATATTCTGTTATTACAAAAAGTTAAAAAAAGACAAAAATTGAATGGCAAAAAATGGCTGTTAGAAGATATAATTTTTAAAGGCCTGTTCTTAGGAGGAGGAATGATAGGCATTAATTTGTTTAATATTATTAATATATCAAGTCCAAAAGTTTATAACACATATTGGGCAATTTTTTATGCAGCTATATTTACAATAATGGTAGTTTACGTTTATATGAGTGCAGTTGTTTTGCCACAAAAAGCCGAAAATTTATTGGTTGAAAATTATCCAGAATATAAATTAGTGTAACAAATAGTTATAAATAGCTACGTATAACCCAAAGTCATAAAACCAAAACTAATGATTAAGCATTTTATAAATTTTGAATGGAAACAATTTTTTCGTTCATCCTATTGGCAAAAAAGTATAGCACTAAATATTTTAATGGCTTTTTTAGCTGTTTATTTTATGTTAGTTTTTTTGGCTTTAGGAATTAGTATTTACCCTTTATTGAAAAAGCAATTTCCAGAATCTGATCCGCTATTAATGGTAAATAGCTTTTTATTTTATTGGTTTTTAGGCGATTTATTAATGCGATTTTTCTTGCAAAAATTGCCAGTTATGAATATTAAACCTTTACTAATTTTACCATTAAAGCGAAATAAAATTTTAAACTATGTATTGGGTAGGTCTGCCCTTTCATTTTTTAATTTTTTACCACTTTTTGCAATTATTCCTTTTGGAGTTATATTAATTTTTGAAGATTATAATACTACAACAACCATAGTTTGGATGGTTTTAATGTATGTGTTCACTTTAATAATTAATTTTTTAAACTTTATTATTGAAGCAAAATCAGCCGAAACAGAATTATCTTTTTTACCATTAATACTAATAGCTTCATTATTATTTGCAGTAAACTATTTTGAATTAATTGAATTTACAACCTTACTAGGAAACGCTATCAATGTTATAGTTGAAAATCCAATTTATTTAAGTATTCCAATAGCAATTTTAGCGTTAGTATACTATTTTAATTACACGATGCTAAAAACTAAATTATATGTAGATGGTTCTTTAAAAGCGAAGGCCGATGTTGCAACAACTACTGATTTAGCGTGGACCAGAAGATTTGGTGATATAGCTCCTTTTTTACAGCTTGATTTAAAATTACTGTGGAGAAACAAGCGTCCAAGATCTTCAATATTTATTTTAGTAATTGGACTGTTGTATGGGTTGTTCTTTTACCCAAACCCAATGTATAAAGACTGGATTCCTATGTTTGTTTTTGTTGGTATTTTTGTTACTGGAATTTTTATGATCAATTTCGGACAATTTATCCCAGCATGGGACAGTGGGTATTATAAGCTATTAATGAGCCAGAATATTAAGTATAAAGAATACTTAAATTCAAAATTCTCATTAATGTTAATTAGCGCCATTATTATGTTTGTGCTAAGTATTCCTTATGTTTACTTTGGCTGGAAAATATTAACCATCCATTTTGCAGCTATGATTTATAATATTGGAATAAATTCTCATGTTTTACTCTTAGGAGGTTCTTTTAATAGAAAAAAGATAGACTTAACACAGCGTGCAGCATTTAATTACCAAGGGACTGGAGCTGTTCAATGGTTAATAGGTTTTCCTTTGCTTTTAATTCCAATTTTACTGTTTTATGTTCCCTATAAGTTTTTAGGGTTTGAAGCAGGAATTGCTACCTTAATAATTTTAGGAATTATCGGCATTGTATTTCATCAAAAAATAATGAATTTTATTACAAAAAAATACCTGAATTCAAAATATAAAATGATTAGCGCTTTTGACCAAAGTAATTAAATCTTTCAAACAACTTTAAAAATTTTACGAATGATAAAAGTAACTGAACTTTCAAAAAAATATAGCGGAAATATAGTTTTAAATATTGATGAATTAGAAATCCCAAAAGGACAAACTTTTGGTTTGGTTGGAAACAATGGAGCTGGAAAAACTACCTTTTTTAATTTATTGTTGGATTTAATAAACCCAACTACCGGACAAATAATTACTCATGAAATTCAAGTGAATAAAAGTGAAGACTGGAAACCATTTACAGCAGCTTTTATTGATGAAAGCTTTTTAATTGGTTACCTAACACCGGAAGAATATTTTTATTTTATTGGAGAATTAAGAGGCTTAAACAAAGCAGATATTGATACGTTTTTAATACAATTTGAAGAAATTTTTAATGGTGAAATTTTAGGAGGGAAAAAATATTTAAGAGATTTATCCAAAGGAAATCAGAAAAAAGCAGGCATAGTTGCAGCTTTAATTGGAAATCCTGAAGTTATTGTGTTAGACGAACCCTTTGCAAATTTAGACCCAACAACTCAAATTAGACTAAAAAAAATGCTGAAAGATTTAACAACAAATAGTCAAGCAACAGTATTAATTTCTAGCCATGATTTAGGTCATGTAACCGAAGTGTGTGAACGAATTGTTGTATTGGATAAAGGAAATGTTGTAAAAGATATTCAAACCTCACAAGAAACCTTAAAAGAGTTAGAAACCTATTTTTCAGTGTAAGTCAATTAAATACATAGTTTTTTGTATTTTTACATCCCGCTTACAATAATTTGATAACCTAATTAGTTAAGAGGGAAGTAAAAACAGATTCTATTGAAAAATATTTTTAAAATAGCAACTCCTTTTTTAGCTTTTTTTTTGGTATTAAGTTGTTCAACAAAAAAAGACGCATTTATAAATAGAAGTTATCATTCAGTTACTACAAAATATAATGTGCTTTATAATGGTAATGAAGCTTTGCGCATTGGATTAGAGCAACTAAATTCAAATTACGAAGACAATTTTTGGGAAGTTTTACCAATTGAACCTTTAAAAATTGATGTATTGGCTTTGCCTGGAATGAATGTTGATGAAGACAGCTCTCCTCAAGAATTTGAAAAGGCAGAAGAAAAAGCCGTAAAAGCCATACAAATGCATTCTATGTTAATTGCAAGACAAGAACGCAATAAACAAATTGATGATGCTTATTTGTTATTAGGTAAATCACGTTATTACTCTAAAAGATTTGTACCCGCATTAGAAGCCTTTAATTATATTGTAATCAATTATCCAAAGGCTAGTTTAATTAATGAAACTAAAATTTGGCAAGCCAAAACTCAAATTCGTTTACAAAATGAAGAACAGGCTATTGAAGATTTAAAAAAACTATTAAAAAAACAAGATCTACCTGAAGAAATAAGTGAATCAGCTCAAACAGCCATTGCAATGGCTTATGCACAAATTGGTGAAAATCAAGAAGTAATTAATCATTTAAATAAAGCAGTTTTTAAAACCAAAAAAAACCTTTTTATACCTGCAATGATTACCAAAAATAAAAAGGTTAGCAGTGAAAAAATAATAAGCACAAAAAATAACGAGCAAACTGCTAGAAATTTATTCATTTTAGGTCAATTGTATAGAGAAAAAAATGCAATAGATTCTTCAAACACAGCATTTCAAAGCCTAATTGAATTTAAAAAGGCACCGTATAAATATAAAATACAAGCTCAAATTGAAAAAGCAAAAAACGTTACCACTTCTGAAGATGAATTAGCGACTATAGAGTTATTAAAAAAATTAATAAAAAACAGAGATAATCGTCCATATTTAGGAGAACTATATTATCACCTTGGAAGCCTTCAAAAAAATCAAAATTTTGAAGTAGCTATTGAAAGTTTTAAAAAATCAATTGCAGCCAAGCAAATTTCTAAATTTCAAAAAGAATTATCCTACGAAGCAGCTGGAGATTTATTTTTTGAAAAAGCCCAGTTTTTAAAAGCAGGTTCTTATTATGATAGTGTATTAAGAGCTACAGAAAGTGAAAATTCAAAAAGAATAAGACGATTGGCTAGAAGAAGAAATAATTTAAACGAAGTTATTTTATATGAAAACATAGCTAAAACAAGCGATAGTATCCTTAAATTGGTTCAAATGAGTAAAGAGGATCAAACAGCTTATTTTAACAAGTATATAGAAAATTTAAAATCAAAAGAAGAAAAAGCAACACCCATCAAAAATACTGGAAAAGGGTTTATTTTTTCAAAAGATAATAATAAAAAAGTATCAAGTACTTGGTACTTTTATAATATACAAACTGTTGGTTTTGGAGAACAAGAATTTCAACAAATTTGGGGAAATAGACCTTTAGAAGATAATTGGCGGTTAAGTGATAAAACACAATTTAAATTAATCGATACTAAATTGAAAGCTGATGAAGAGAATTTAAATGTAGTAGAAAACGAAAAATACAATGTGGAGTATTATTTAAAAAATATTCCAACCAATACCATTGAAATAGATAGTTTATATAACGAAAGAAACAACGCTTATTTTAAATTAGGTGTTATTTATAAAGAACAATTTAAAGAAGAAAACTTAGCGCTTAGCAAATTAGAAAAACTACTCACATTTAATCCAAAAACAACTCTTTTAATTCCAGCAAAATATCATTTATATAAAATTTATAACAATCAGGGTAATGCAAAAGCAACAATATTGAAAAATGATATTGTTTCAAATTACCCAACATCAAAATATGCTAAAATAATTTTAAACCCTAATGCATCATTAATTCAAGAAAATGAAAACTTACCCGAAAATATTTATGCCGAAGTTTTTTATGAATATAAAGATGAAATGTACGACAGTGTTATAAAAAAATCTACCAATGCAATTAGCAGATTTGAAGGACACGAAATAATTCCTAAATTTGAACTTTTAAAAGCGTATGCTATAGGTAAAAAAGAAGGGATAGTTGCTTTTAAAGAAGCATTAGATTTTGTTGCTATGAATTACCCAAATACCGAAGAAGGAAAAAAAGCATTGGAAGTAATAAACACCATAAAAACAAAAATTCAATAACCCTAATAAGCACAAACATCATGTTTTCAGAAAAAAAAGAAAAGCAACCACAAGTTTTAGAACGAAATATTATAGGAAAAAACACTTCAATTGTTGGAGATGTTATCTCAGAAGGCGATTTTAGAATTGATGGAAGTGTTGAAGGAACTATTAAAACATCAGGTCGTGTAGTTATTGGAAAAGATGGAACTGTAAAAGGTAAAGTATTTTGTGAAAATGCGGATGTAGAAGGAAAATTTTCAGGAGAATTACAAGTAAGTAGTTTATTAACATTAAAAGCAACAGCCGTAATTTCAGGAGATGTAATTATAAGTAAATTATCTGTTGAGCCAGGAGCTGAATTCAATGCAACTTGTGCAATGAAAGGTTCAGTTAAGGAATTAAAAAATGAGCAATCCAAAAAAGAAAAAACAGCTTAATAAGTATCTACAACTAACTGGAGTAGCTTTTCAAATGGGCATTACTATTTATTTGGGAGTCTATTTTGGAAAATGGTTAGATAGTTATTTTGAAACTTCTAATAAAATTTACACCATAATTTTAACATTACTCTCTTTGTTTGCTGCAATTTGGAGTGTTTTAGCTCAGTTAAAAAGAATCAATGATAAATACGATTAAGCCAATTCTACAATTTTCAATACTATTATTAATTGTTTTAAGCATAGTGTTTGGAATTCATTTAGCTATTTTATCATATTTTAATTATCCTCTTTTTGAAAATATGATCATTGCTTCTTATATCGTAAATTATTTATTGGCATTTATAATTTTTATAGCTCTTTATTTTTTACGAAAAAAGTATTTAGATTTACTAGGCTTTATTTTTATGGGAGGAAGTTTTTTAAAATTTGGCGTGTTCTTTATTTTTTTCTTTCCAGTTTTTAAACAAAATGGTGAAATAAATACGTTGGAATCGGTTTCATTTTTACTGCCTTACATTACTTGTTTAATTCTTGAAACCTTCTACGTTTCAAGGCTGTTAAATAACAAGCTATAAGTCAATTAAAACCAAAAAAAATAAGATAAAAAAACATAGAAAAAATATTTTTTGGTTTCTAATATAAAACCGTACATTTGCAAAATATTTTTAGAGAACACTATTAATAAAGTGATATGCATAGAATTAACTTGGTAAAAATACTTTCGTTACTACTATTAACTGTAACAATTTCAGTAAATGCTCAACATGATGCTTCAACAAAAGCTCATGAAGAAACAACTCCTCAAGAGAAAGATCTTAAAACTGAAATTAAAGAATATATAGCACATCACTTGCTAGATTCTTACGATTTTACATTGTTTTCTTGGACTACAGACGCAGGTGAACATAAATATTTTAGTGCACCATTACCAGTAATTATTTACGATGGTGGTTTAAAAATATTTTCTTCTTCTAAGTTTCACCACGGAGAAACAGTAGCCGAAGTTGATGGTAACTACTACAAGTTATACCATAATAAAATATATAAAACAGATGCTGAAGGAACCATTTCTTATGATGAAGAGCATCACCCAACCAATGCAAAACCTCTAGATTTTTCTATCACCAAAAACGTTGTTTTTATTATTATAGTAGCGGTTTTAATGTTTTTTATGTTTACCCGTATGGCAAAATCATACAAAGGAAACCTGATGCCAAAAGGTATGGGTCGTATGTTAGAGCCAATAATTTTATACATAAGAGATGATATTGCGATTCCTAATATTGGTGAAAAAAAATATAAAAAATATATGGGTTACTTATTAACGGTATTTTTCTTTGTATGGATTATCAACCTATTGGGTTTAACGCCACTTGGTGTAAATGTTACTAACAATATTGCAGTTACATTAGCGTTGGCTTTAATCACTTATTTCCTAACAACATTTACCGCTAATAAAAATTATTGGAAACATATTTTTTGGATGCCAGATGTTCCAGTATTAATGAAAATTATATTAGCTCCAATAGAGTTATTAGGAACTTTTATTAAACCTTTTGCTTTAATGATTCGTTTGTATGCAAATATTACAGCAGGTCATATTGTATTAATGAGTATTATAGGTTTAATGTTTGTGTTTAAAAGTTGGATTGGTAGTCCATTATCGTTTGGGTTAGCATTTGCACTAGCTTTATTAGAATTATTAGTAGCAGCGCTACAAGCATATATTTTCACCATGTTATCGGCATTATACTTTGGTATGGCAGTTGAAGAACATGACGATCACTAAAAATTGAATGTTTAATTAATTAATATATATATTATGACAGGTTTAAATTTCGTAGGAGCAGGTTTAATTGTAATCGGTGCTGGTTTAGGTATCGGTAGAATTGGTGGTTCAGCAATGGACGCTATTGCACGTCAACCAGAAGCTTCTGGAAAAATCCAAACAGCGATGCTTATTGCAGCAGCACTTATTGAAGGTATTGGATTTGCTGCGTTATTTGCAGCTTAAGAAAAACAAGCAAATAGCTACAACGGTTGGTTGTAGCTATTGTTTAAACTATTAATTAAAGAATAACAAAACAAAAAAATGGAGAAGTTAATAGAACAATTTTCTTTAGGTTTATTTTTTTGGCAATTAATTTTATTTATTGCCTTAGTACTTTTATTACAAAAATTTGCTTGGAAACCTATTTTAAATTCTGTAAATGAAAGAGAAAAAGGTATAAAAAATGCATTAGATGAAGCTGAAAATGCACGTAAAGAAATGCAAAACCTAAATGCTGATAACGAGCGCATTTTAAAAGAAGCACGTGCACAACGTGATACGCTTTTAAAAGAAGCACGTGAAATGAAAGAGGGTATTATTTCTGAAGCAAAAAATGAAGCTCAAGTACAAGCTGCTAAAATTGTTGAACAAGCGCAAGCAACTATAGAGGCTGAAAAACAAGCTGCAATTACAGATTTAAAAAATCAAGTTGCTGAATTATCAGTAGGTATTGCAGAAAAAGTAGTGAGAGGTGAATTAGCAGATAAAAACAAGCAAACTAAACTTGTTGAAGAGCTATTAAAAGAAGTAACTATTAGTTAATTAATTCATAATGAGCGGATCTAGAGCAGCAGTAAGATATGCAAAAGCAATATTAAGTTTTGCACTTGAACAATCAAAAGAGGTTGAAGTGAATAACGACATGTTGTTAATGGCAAATACAATTGAAGAAAGTAAAGATTTACAACTGATTTTAAGCAGTCCAGTGTTAAAATCGGAAGAAAAAAAATCAACCTTAAAAGAAGTTTTTTCTTCAAAAGTATCTGGTTTAACTATTGGCTTAATAGATCTTTTAGTTGAAAATAAAAGATTGTCTATTTTAACTGATGTAGCAAAAAAGTACACAGTTATTTATGACGAGTTAAAAGGTATTGAAGTAGCAAAAGTTACAACAGCAGTTCCTTTAACAGAAGAGTTGAACAATAAGGTGCTTGACAAAGTAAAAGAAATTACTGGTAAAGAAGCAACCATTGAAAATATTGTAAATCCAGATATTATTGGCGGATTTATACTACGTATTGGAGATGTTCAATACGATGCAAGTATTACAAATAAATTACAAGTATTAAAAAGACAATTTGAAAAGGTTAATTAACCAATTTTCAAAATGTAAATTAAATAGATTTTAGTTTTAAAAAATATAAAAAATGGCATCAATAAAACCAGCTGAAGTATCAGCGATTTTAAAACAACAATTAGCAGGGTTTGAAGCATCAGCTTCATTAGACGAAGTAGGAACAGTATTACAAGTAGGTGACGGTATTGCACGTGTATATGGTTTATCAAACGTACAATACGGTGAGTTAGTTGAGTTTGAAGATGGATTAGAAGGAATTGTACTTAACTTGGAAGAAGACAATGTAGGAGTTGTTTTATTAGGTCATTCTATTTCAATCAAAGAAGGAGCTACAGTAAAACGTACTGAAAGAATTGCTTCATTAAAAGTTGGTGAAGGAATTGTTGGACGTGTTGTAAATACATTAGGATTTCCTATTGATGGTAAAGGTGCTATTCAAGGTGAAACTTTTGAAATGCCACTTGAGCGTAAAGCTCCAGGGGTAATTTATCGTGAACCTGTAACAGAGCCATTACAAACAGGAGTAAAGGCAGTTGATGCTATGATTCCTGTAGGTAGAGGACAACGTGAGCTTATTATTGGTGACCGTCAAACAGGTAAATCTACTGTTGCCATTGATACTATTATCAACCAAAAAGAATTTTACGATGCAGGTGAACCAGTTTATTGTATTTATGTAGCAATCGGACAAAAAGCTTCTACAGTTGCAGGTATTGCAAATTTACTAGAAGAAAAAGGAGCTTTAGCTTATACAACAATTGTTGCTGCTAATGCATCAGATCCTGCTGCAATGCAAGTATATGCTCCAATGGCTGGTGCTGCAATTGGTGAATATTTTAGAGATACGGGTCGTCCAGCTTTAATTGTTTATGATGATTTATCTAAACAAGCAGTTGCATACCGTGAAATTTCATTATTATTACGTCGTCCACCAGGACGTGAGGCGTATCCAGGAGATGTTTTCTACTTACATTCAAGATTGTTAGAGCGTGCTGCAAAAGTAATTAATGATGATACTATTGCTGCTCAAATGAATGATGTACCAAATTCGTTAGAAGGCAAAGTAAAAGGAGGAGGTTCTCTAACAGCTTTACCAATTATTGAAACACAAGCTGGTGACGTTTCTGCATATATTCCAACCAACGTAATTTCAATTACTGACGGACAAATTTTCTTAGAATCTGATTTATTTAACTCTGGGGTGCGTCCTGCTATTAACGTAGGTATTTCTGTATCTCGTGTTGGTGGTAATGCACAAATCAAATCCATGAAAAAAGTAGCAGGAACATTAAAATTAGACCAAGCGCAATATCGTGAGTTAGAAGCGTTTGCTAAGTTTGGTTCCGATTTAGATGCTGCAACTATGAATGTTATTGAAAAAGGAAAACGTAATGTGGAAATTTTGAAGCAAAATCAATCAGATCCATTTACTGTTGAAGATCAAATTGCAATTATTTATGCAGGTTCAAAAAACTTGTTAAGAAGTGTACCTGTTGAAAAAGTAAAAGAATTTGAAACTGATTACATTCAATATTTAAATGCTAAACATAGAGGAACATTAGATACGCTAAAAGCAGGTAAATTAACAGATGAAGTTATTGATACTTTAACTAGCGCGGCTAAAGAAGTTTCAGCAAAATACGCTTAAAACTATTGTCATTCCCGTAAAATCGAAGATTATGAATTCATTAATTTAAAATGTGATTCAATGAGTAAAACGGGAATCTCATGATTAGAAGCTCATATAAAAAGATTCCGTATCAAATGCGGAATGACAAATTAAATTAGAATGGCAAACTTAAAAGAAATACGTAACAGAATTACATCCATTGGATCAACAATGCAAATTACCAGTGCCATGAAAATGGTATCGGCTGCAAAGTTGAAAAAAGCGCAAGATGCAATTACCCAAATGCGTCCGTATGCTAATAAGTTAACTGAACTTTTACAAAGTTTAAGTGCTACTTTAGAAGGCGACGTTGGAGGTGTATATTCTGAACAAAGAGAAGTTTCAAAAGTACTTTTGGTTGTAATTACATCAAATAGAGGTTTGTGTGGTGGTTTTAATTCATCGGTAATTAAAGCAGCTGTGAAAAATGTAGAGGACAATTATAAAGGAAAACAAGTTGAGCTTTTAACAATAGGTAAAAAAGGAAACGATTTGTTATCTAAAGATTTTTCAGTTGTTGAAAATCACAATGAAATTTTTGACGATTTGACCTTTGATAACGTTGCTGCTATAGCGGAAACTATTATGACTTTATTTGCCGAAGGGAAATATGATAAAGTTGAATTGGTTTATAACCAATTTAAAAATGCCGCAACTCAAATAGAAACAATTGAACAGTTTTTACCAATTGAGCCTATTAAAGGAAACGTAAATGTAAACACAGATTATATTTTTGAGCCAGGAAAAGCTGAAATTGTTTTAGAATTAATTCCAAAGTCTTTAAAAACACAATTGTATAAAGCAATTAGAGATTCTTTTGCTTCTGAACATGGTGCTCGAATGACAGCAATGCACAAAGCAACGGATAATGCTACTGAATTGCGTGATGATTTACTACTAACGTACAACAAAGCACGTCAGGCAGCAATTACCAATGAAATTTTAGAAATTGTTGGTGGAGCGGAAGCCCTTAACAATTAGGCGGATTATTTATGAGCCAAATTTTTAACAGTATATAAGCTTTTAATATTTAGAAATAAAGATAATTATAACAAAGCATATTTAAAGAGTTTATCATTTTTTGATAAACTCTTTTTTTGTAGTTTGGTATATGATTTGATATAACTGTAGTATAAGTAAATAATTATGAAAAAAATAATACACTTTATAATGTTTTTAGGAGCATCATTCCTATTTACTTTTTGTGGATCATCTAAAGGTCTTAAATTACAAAAAGAACCACCTTTTAAAGTTATATCAGCAACGTATAATTCTTGGGTTGGTGGAAAACCTAATTCTAAAGGATATACAATTTCTGTTTCCATAGATAATCCAGAAATCACCTTGGATTCTGTTTTTTTTAGAGGATTAAAATCAGAATTTAAAGTTGAAGAATTTAAATCAAAATTGGTTTTTACAAGTCTTTTAACACAGCCAAAACCACATGATTATAATTTAGATATAGATGAGAAAAAAGAATTTGGAAATAAGCCACCTGAAGCAACGTCAAAAATCCCTTTTGAATTAAACGAAAATGAAGCAGTTGTTAGTTATACATTAAATGGTAAAATCAATTACTTTAAAATTACTTCGTTACAAAAAACAGCAACGGTTTATATGTATTCAAAAAATTAGTCTTCAAAATAGGTTAAATTGATTTCTTTTCTAACTAAATCTAATAAAGAAATCAATTCAATACTATGGTTATGAGACCAAAGGTTACTTTCAATTTTACCATTATTTAAGCATTTATTGCATTCTATAATCTCATGAGTATATCCTTTTCCTAATTTTGGATATTCAAATTTTTGTTTTTTTTCATCTTTAGTTAAAGTAAAACAAACTGTTTCGTTCCAAGGATTATTTATAATAATTTCACCCAAAGTACCACTAATTTTAGCAACCCTTTTTGAGCTTGAATTAAAACTACTAAAAAGTAGTGCTTGAGCATTTTTATAATTAAATATCATTGCTAATTGTGAATCTACTCCAGAGTCAAAATACGTTGCACTCGCCATAATTTTAATAGGATTTCCTAATAAAAAATAACTTAAAAAAATAGGATAAATTCCAATATCTAATAGAGAGCCGCCACCTAAACTTTTGTCATGTACACGTTGGATGGTTAAAGGCGCTTTAAAGGCAAAATCAGCATTAATGTATTTTAACTCACCAATTTCTCCAGTATCAATTCTTTTTTTTATTTCTACCATTGCAGGCATAAATCGAGTCCATAAAGCTTCCATTAAAAAGGTGTTATTTTCTTTTGAAGCATCAATCATGCTTAGAACTTGAGTTTTATTAATAGCAAAAGGTTTTTCACATAAAACTGCCTTTTTATGTTGTAAAGCTAAAACAGTAATGGATTGGTGTAAGTTATTTGGAGTGGCAATATAAATAATTTCCACGTTTTTATCTTGGATTAACTCTAGATACGATCCATAATGTTTATTTGCATAATATTTTTTAGAAAAAGAGGCTGCTTTTGAAATATCTCTTGAAGCAACAGCTTCTAATTCAATGTCTTCAAGTAACAGTAAATCATTCGCAAATTTATGTGCAATTTTTCCTAAGCCAATAATTCCCCATTTAATTTTATTCATATAAAAGCAGCTTTTTAGTATTAATTAGTAAATATAATTTTTTTGGCATAGAATTTGAAATTCCTTGAACATAACCTAAAAATAAATGAATATGAAGACTTTAAAATTACTTTTTGCAACACTGGTTTTAGGTATAACTTTTACTTCTTGTAGTATTAGAATTAATGACGATGATGATTATTATGTTTCTTTAGAAGAAATTGTTACAGATTTTGATTTATGGTATATTGATTATAACAAAACAACAGGAAACGGTGATGTGCCATTTTTATCGAAAGCTTTTACCATATCATTTATTAATGGAAAATTATATGCAAATAATAATTTAGTAGGTATAGGCTCTACAGGAAATGGTTATGGTATTCAAATAGGATACTACGACACCTATAATGGCTATTTAGAAGTGGATCACAATTTAGATGGTTATTACGATTTTGATGTGGTTCAAATAACGAGAGACAGAATAAAATTAGTGGACAATTACAACAACGTAACGTATTATTTAGAAGGGTATCAAAAATATAATTTTGATTACGATCAAATATTTTATGATAATATTGAATACTTTTTACAAGAGTATGATGCTTGGGAAAAAACATTTGTAAGCGATACAGGTGAATTAAACGAATTTGATAATGAAAACTTTTTAAGTTTTACACCAGAAAATATAACTACTTTTTATTCATCTCAAGATCAAATTGGCACGAATGTTGCTAATATTTATTGGGACTATGTAGGTAGCTACACTGTTGCAAATGTTCAAGGATATGACAATCTAAAAATTTTAACATTAGATTATGATTCTTATGGCAATGAAGAGTTTGAATTGAGCGTTATAAATGATGGAAAGATTAGTTTGTACCACATAGACTCTGGAACAACCTATGAGTTTACAGGAAGAGGTTATATTCAATACTTAAAAAATAGTTCGTCAAAAGGTACTGTAAGGAATGATGAAAGAAAACGAACTAAAGTATATAGAGAAACGAAAATTAGAAGAAATTTAAAATAAAGTTTGGTTAGTTGATTTTTGGTTGGTTATTTTTAATAACCAATTGATGAGACCGCTCCTCCCCGGAGCGGTTTTTTTGTATCTTTATATCCATAAAAAAAATTAAAAAATGAATTCAAAAACAGCATTTATAACAGGAGCAACTTCTGGTATTGGAAAAGCAACTGCAGAAATTTTTGCAAAAAATAATATGAATTTAATTCTATGTGGAAGAAGACAAGATCGACTTAATGAATTAAAAGAGCAATTAGGTAAATTAACCAAAGTTATAACTTTGCAATTTGATGTAAGAGACAAAGAAGCAATTTTTAAAGCAATTAACTCTTTACCTACAGAATTTAAAACAATTGATATTTTAATTAATAATGCAGGGAATGCCCATGGTTTAAGTACCCTACAAGATGGAAATATGGATGATTGGGATGCTATGATAGATATCAATGTAAAAGGTTTGTTATACGTATCTAAAGCCATCTTACCTCAAATGGTTGAAAGAAATCAAGGGTTTGTAATAAATATTGGCTCTATTGCTGGAAAAGAGGTGTATCCTAATGGAAATGTCTATTGTGCATCAAAGTACGCTGTAAACGCTTTAAATAAGGCTATGCGATTAGATTTAAACAAACATAACATTAGAGTTGCAGCCATACATCCAGGAGCTGTAGAAACCGAGTTTTCTGAGGTACGTTTTAAAGGGGATGCTGAAAGAGCAAAAAATGTTTATGCAGGATATAAAGCATTGCAACCTGAAGATATAGCAGAGATTATTTATTTTGTTGTTACTAGACCAGCTCATGTAAATATTGAAGATTTAATAGTGTATCCTACTGCACAAGCAAGCGCAACTATTTTACATAAAGAATAGTTTAATATGATTAACAAACGTCTTTTAATAAAAAACTTATTAGCTCATAACGATGAGAATAGCTTTTACGATAAAAAGCAAAAAATATCGTTAGACTCCAAAGAAGGAAAAGCAAAGTTTTTAAAACACGTTTGCGCATTATCAAACTCAAACCCTGAGAATAATTCTTATATTGTAATTGGAGTGGAAGATCAACTCAATAAAATTGAAGGTGTAGATTTTTTTGATGATAGTAAAATTCAAAATTTAATAAATTCGTATTTAGAAAATCCTCCCAAAATTCAATATGAAAATATAGCATTTCCAACACTTCCAAGGTACAAAGTGGTGGGCTTGGTCACGATTCAACCAAATGATAAAATAACATCATTAAAAAAACCAATTTGGAAATATGTTAGAGGAACCGTTTTTTTTAGAAGAGGAAGTAACTCAATGTCAACATTAGGGAAATTTGAATTAAAAAGTACCAATAAAGAAATAGTTGAAGCTATAGAAATTAATGCAAGTAACAATATTCAACTTACTTTAGATGGTGTTTTTGATTTTTTTAAAAGGCATAAAGAAGAATATCATCCAACCTATAAAGTTTTTAATGAACAATTTGTGTTGTGTTGGGCTGGGAAAAAGAAAAAGGTAGATGATAAAATTTTTTACTCACGAGTTGATATTGAGCTAATTAATGAGCAAGTTCGTTTATTTTATTCGGCTTTAGACGAAGTAAAAATTGAATTCAATCATAAATCATTTATCATTACCGAGTATATTTTTTTAAGAATGCAAGATGAATTTGATTTTTATCCTTTTGAAAAAACGGTGATACATTTTAAAGAAAATGGAAAACACGACATTGTTACCGAGCTTTTATTTAAACCTCCTCAATTTAATAAAACTGAATTGTACCATGTATTTAACAATTGCAATGCCATTTTATTAAAGCTGAAAAAAAACTTACCACTTACAGAAACGGAATTAATTGATTTAGAGGAGCTACCAACCAACTATTTAATTTGTGTTTTAAATAAAATACCAAATGCATTGTTAAAATTAAAAGAAGCTAAAAAATATTTAAAAGAATTAGATGATAAAACAAGTTATATAAAGTATAAGGAAGCTTTACGAGTATTACGAAAAGTTACCTATCAAAAATAACTGTTATTTTCCATTTAACTTTTGATACAACTGTAGTGCAAAACCATCGGTTAAACTAGCTACATAGCCACTTATTGCTAATAATCTTAAATATAAAGTATCTTTAGGTTGTTGTAAACTTTCAGGTAAAATTGCAATGATTAATTTGTCATAATTTGTTAAATTATTTTCATAATTATTATTTGTAGCTGTTATAAAAACATCTAATAAATTTGCAATTACATTGTAGCCTGCTAGCTCTTTTTCAATAACTTCTCTACTTTTATAAATTTTTTCAACACTAATTTTAATAATATCGTTTATTTGTGCTTCATAGTTACATTTATCAAGTAATGAGTAAGGATATTCTCCTTTTAAAATAGCTTCTTCATTTTCTAAAAATACTTTAGAAGCTTCATTAATGAGGGTGCCAATTGCTAAAGCACGTAAATAACTCAGTCTATCTTTTTTATGTTCTAATTGGTAATATTTATTAGAATCAATAGTATCTTTTACTAATTTAATTAAGTATTCAAGTGCAAATTCTTCTTCAATTAAACCTAAATTTATACCATCCTCAAAATCTATAATAGTATAACAAATATCGTCCGCTGCTTCAACTAAGTACGATAAAGGGTGTCTTTTATAGGCCATATTTCCTTCTTTACCAGAAGAAATTAAACCCAATTCTTGTGCAACTTCATTAAAAAAAGAAACTTCAGATTGAAAAACACCATATTTTTTATCGGCAATATGATTGGAAGGTTTTTTTGGTAACGATTCTTTAGGATATTTGGTAAAAGCTCCTAAAGTAGCATAAGATAAACGGAGTCCTCCTTCACTTCCTTTTTGACTTTTATTTAAAATTCTAAAGCCGTTAGCATTTCCTTCAAAGTCAATTAAATCTTGCCATTGTTTGTCTGTAAGGGATTCTTTAAATTTTTTACCCTTTCCATTTTTAAAATATTCACCAATAGCTTTTTCGCCACTATGTCCAAAAGGAGGGTTTCCAATATCATGAGCCAAAGCTGCAGTTGCAACAATAGCACCAAAGTCGTTCATTTTATAACCTTCTTTAACAAGTTTTGGGTGCTTTTTTAAAAGTTGCTCACCAACAATTCTTCCTAATGACCGAGCTACTACACTAACTTCTAAACTATGTGTTAACCTAGTATGAACAAAATCTGTTTTAGAATGCGGAATAACTTGTGTTTTGTCTTGCAAACTTCTAAATGAATCCGAAAAAATAATTCGGTCATAATCTACTTCAAAACCAAGCCTGTGTTCATCTTGTTCGCAACGCAATCTTTTATGTTTATCTCCAAAACGTTTAAGAGATAATAATTGGATCCAATTCATTTTGAATTTTTTTGAAAATTTTGTTGCAATATAGTTAATAATTTATTCTTTTTTAAAATGGATCTCTTTAATAAATTTAACATTGAATATACAAAAGGGTAAGTTACATTTAACTGTAAGTTAACATTGGTTTTGTTGCTTTGTAGCAAATAAAAACCTAGAGATGAAATCATTTTTAATTTATATAGTATTATTTTTTAGCACTTCGTTATTCAGTCAATCTTTTAATGTAAGTTCTTTAGTATCAGATGTTAATAATGAAGGAGTTATTGAAGGAGTTGTATATGACACTAATTTAACTTCCGAACTAGCTTTTGCAAATGTGTCAATTAAAAATACAACTATTGAAGTTGAAACTGATTTTGATGGCTCTTTTTCAATAAATTTAAAACCAGGAAATTATACCTTAATTTTTAGTTTTTTAGGGTATAAAACGGTTGAAGTTGATAATGTAAAAGTAACCGCTAGTGGAGTGGTAAAATGCAATCAGGTTTTAGAAGCTTTAAAAATAGAAGCCGATATTTCATCAATTAATAATAGTTTTAAAGGTTAAATTAATCTTAATTTGCTAACATTAAATTAACTCTTTTATTAACTTTATATAACAACAGTTTAACTTTTCATTTACGTAGTTGCAATTCCTTTGCAAGAAGAAATTAATACTTAAAATGAAGAAAATACTTACCGTTATATTTTTACTACTAACTATCACTATTATAGGTCAAACAAAAGGTACAATTTCAGGTACTGTATATGATAAAGAAGTTAATAATGAACCCTTACCTTTTGCGAATGTGTTTATTAAAGGAACTTCAATAGGAACAACTACCGAATTTGAAGGAACATATACCTTTCAAGCGGAACCAGGAACTTATACCTTGGTTTTTAGTTTTATTGGTTATAAAACAGTTGAAGTATCAAATGTAATTGTTAAATCTGGAGAAACAGTTATTATTAATCAAATACTAAGTGCAAGTGAAGGAGTTTCTTTAAGCGAAATTCAAATTACAGCAACGGCCAATAAAGAATCGGAAAGTGCTTTATTAACTGAGCAGAAAAAAGCCGTAGCAATTGAACAAAAAATTGGAGCTCAAGAATTATCGAGAAAAGGGGTTAGTGATGTTGCAACAGCTTTAATCAAAACTACAGGGATTTCAAAACAAGAAGGATCTGGAGGTGTATTTGTAAGAGGTTTAGGTGATCGTTATAATGTAACTACATTAAATGGATTACCATTACCATCAAATAAACCTTCAAAGAAAAATATTGATCTGGATATTTTTTCAACAGATATTGTAGAATATATAAGCATTGATAAAACGTACAATACTAAAAATTATGGAGATTTTGCAGGCGCAAATGTAAATATTGCAACTAAAAATTATAAAGGAAATGGGTTTTTAGAAATAGGGATAGGTACAGGAGCAAATATAGAAGTAATTTCTCAAAACAATTTTTATTTAAATGATGGTCCAAATTTTTCAGGATTTTATAACAAAAACCATCCTAAATTTCCTCTAAGTAATTACAATTTTACAACAAGTTGGAATCGAGAAAAAGTAAACAGCCCAATTAATATAAGTGCATCCTTAAAGGGAGGAGATTCTTATACATTTGGAGAGGACAGTAAAATAAGTTTTTTTACAGTAGCTAGTTTTGACAATGGCTACAAGTTTAGAGAAGGAATTTCAAAAGGAAGCACATCGCCTTATGGACTTACAGCCAAAGAGTTTGATTTTACTAGTTATGAGTACAATACCAACTCTACTGTAATGGGTAACATTGCATTCAGCAATCAAGGAACCACTTTAAAATATAACACTTTGTTTATCAATACTTCAAGTCAAAAGCAACAAGAGTATGATGGGATAATTGATGTGTTTGATTATGCTTCTAATGGAGGTGGATTGATTCAACGAAGTACTTTTGAAAAAACAGCACTTTTTGTAAATCAGCTTTTAGGAAATCATAAAATAAAAGAACGATTTGAAGCTGATTGGGGAATTTCTTACAATACCGTTAAAAATGATGTTCCAAATAGAAGGCAAACAACACTATCACCAGATAACCCAAATGAACCAGAAGGTCCAAAATCTTTTAAAAACGTATTAAGTACCTCAGATAATCATAGGTTTTATCATGAATTGACTGAAGATGAACTTGCAGCAAATATTTCAGGAACATATAAGTTTGATGAAAACGAAGAAGAAGAATTTAATGGAAAAGTAACTGTTGGTTATAGTGGAAAAATTAAAAACATAAATTTTGAAGCTATACAATTCAACTTTGATATTTTAATTAATAACAATGGCACTCCAATTAACCAACCAACTATAGAAGATGTATATAATCTTGATGCCTATTTTAATCAAGAAAATTTTAATGCAGGATTATTTAAAATAAATACTTTTAGAGGAGGTGCAAATGTTCCAATTGCTTTAGATCCTCAAACCTATGAAGGAAACCAAGACATCCACGCAGCTTTTGTTTCTTTTGAATATTCATTTTCTCCAAAATTAATTGTAGTTGCTGGTGTAAGAGCAGAGGAAATAACACAATTTATTAAATGGAGTACAGCGCTAGACCCTGAAGGTGGGGAAAGTGAATTTAATACTACAGAAATTCTTCCAATGTTATCGTTAAAATATAAATTAAATGATAAACAGAATTTAAAATTTGCAGCAAGTAAAACATATACGCTACCTCAATTTAAAGAAAGAGCACCCTTTTTATACGATGAAATAACACAAACATCATTTGGAAATCCAACGCTATATGCTTCTAAAGATTATAATGCAGATTTTAAGTGGGAGCTGTTTCCAAAATCTAATGAAATTATTTCTTTAGGTGCTTTTGGAAAATACATACAAGATCCTATCAATGAGTTTACTGTAAATTCAGCATCTAATGATGTAAGTTATGTTAATTCAGGAGATTATGCAGTTGCTTATGGAGCGGAACTAGAGTATCGAAAAGGTGTTTTTGAAAGTGAAATTGAAAAAGGAGATGATTTTTTAAAAAGCACGTTATCTATTGGTTTTAATGCTTCCTATATGAATACCAATCAAAAACTTGATGATGAAAAAGTTTTAAAAGAAACTACCGAAGCAGGATTTCCTTTAAGTACTTTTTTTACAAATGATGAAGATAAATTAACAGGCGCATCAGATCTTTTACTAAATGCAGATATTAGTTTTTTTAAAGAATACGCTGCAGATAAAAATTTATTATCAACACTTACATTCAATTATTTTTCAGACAGAGTTTATGCTTTGGGTACTCAAGGAAAAGGAAATTTAGTTGAGAAAGGAGTTGGTTCTTTAGATTTTATTACAAAATACCAAATGAATAAAAATTTAACAATTGGTATTACGGCTAAAAATATTTTAAACCCAACAATTAAAAGGTTTCAAGAAACACAAGATGTAACAGTTTCATCTTATAAAGCAGGGATAAGTACTAAATTATCAATATCCTATAACTTTTAATTTACATTAAATTAATCCAAAAATAAATTTTAAACAATACCTAAATTATACGAGTGCAATTAATTTGTAAAATAAATAAATAAAACAAAATGAAAAAACAACTTTTAACTTTAATGATAATGATAGCCGCAATGGCTGTTGTAATTTCTTGTGGCAATGATGATGATGAAAGTACATTAGCAACTTGTTCAGATGGAATTCAAAATGGAGATGAAACAGGAATTGACTGTGGTGGATCTTCTTGTCAACCTTGTGAGGTAAACACGACTTTAGAAGGTGAAATTACAGGAACTGTTAATTTAGATCCAAATTTAGAATATCAACTTACAGCGGCCTATGTTGTTCTTGATGGTGCTACACTTAACATCCCTGCAGGAACTGTAATTAAAGCTACAGGTGGTACTGCAGCTTATATTGCTGTTGCTCAAGGAGGTAAAATTAATATTCAAGGAACTTCTGACAATCCTGTTATTATGACTTCAGGTGAGGCTTCTCCTGCACCTGCTGATTGGGGAGGATTGGTTGTTTGTGGAAAAGCACCTACTAATAAAGGAGCTTCTGTAACTTCAGAAGTAGCAGGCCTAACTTATGGAGGAACAGAAAATAATGATAACTCAGGGTCAATCAGATACTTAAGAATTGAATACACAGGAGCTGAGTTTTCTGCAGATAAACAATTTAATGGATTGTCTTTATTTGGAGTTGGTTCAGGAACGACCGTTGAATATGTACAATCTTACAATGGAAAAGACGATGGTATCGAATTTTTTGGAGGTACAGTAAACGGTAGATATTTAATTTCTACAAATGCAGGTGATGATGGTATTGACTTTGCAGATGGATGGAATGGAAATGGTGAATATTGGTATGTTTCAGGTTCAGCCAAAGCAGGTTTAGAAGGATCAAACCTTAAAGATGAAACAGCATCCGTTAACCCTATAACAACTACTACAATTAGTAACGTTACAGTGGTTGGTCCAGTAACTGAAGGAGCACTTTACTATAAAGAAGGTGGTGGAAAATTTACAATTGATAATTTTTATACTTCAGCTGTTGATTTAGGGATTAAAGTTAAAAGTACTGATATTCCTGCTGTAACAAGAATTGAAGCAGGCGATTTAACAATAACAAATATGCAATTTGCTGAAGCTGTTTCTGGGTTAGTTAAAACAGATTATACAGGTGCAAATCAAACTTTTTACACAGAAGGAATTGCTACTGGTGCTGGTAATGGAGCAGCGGCTCCAGATTGGGCTGCAGGTTGGACAAAAGGTCTTACTAATAGTGCGGCAACTACTGAAAATCTTCAAGGTAAAATTTCAAATGAAGTATCGTTAAAATCAGAGGTAACTTATTTATTAACTAGTTCGTTGGAAATTGAAAATGGTGGAAAATTAACAATCCCAGCGGGAACTGTAATTAAAGCTACAGGTGGTACTGCTGCTTATATTGCTGTTGCTCAAGGTGGTCAAATTTTTGTAGAAGGAACTTCTGACAATCCTGTTATTATGACTTCAGGAGAAACTTCTCCTGCACCTGCTGATTGGGGAGGATTGGTTGTTTGTGGAAAAGCACCTACTAATAAAGGAGCTTCTGTAACTTCAGAAGTAGCAGGCCTAACTTATGGAGGTACAGTTATTGATGATAACTCAGGGTCAATCAAATATTTAAGATTAGAATATACAGGAGCTGAGTTTTCTGCAGATAAACAATTTAATGGATTGTCTTTATTTGGAGTTGGTTCAGGAACGACCGTTGAATATGTACAATCTTATAATGGAAAAGACGATGGTATCGAATTTTTTGGAGGTACAGTAAACGGTAGATATTTAATTTCTACAAATGCAGGTGATGATGGTATTGATTTTGCAGATGGATGGAATGGAAATGGTGAATATTGGTATGTTTCAGGTTCAGCCAAAGCAGGTTTAGAAGGATCAAACCTTAAAGATGAAACAGCATCTGTTAACCCTATAACAACTACTACAATTAGTAATGTTACAGTGGTTGGTCCAGTAACTGAAGGAGCACTTTACTATAAAGAAGGTGGTGGAAAATTTACAATTGATAATTTTTATACAACAGGTATTGATTTAGGTATTAAAGTTAAGAGTAGTGATGCTCCTGCAGTATCTAGGATTGAAGCAGGTGATTTAACAATTACAAATATACAATTTGATAGTCCAGCTACAGACTTTGTAGCAACAGATCATACAGGTGCAAATCAAACTTTTTACACAGAAGGTACTGCAACTGGTGCTGGTAATGGAGCAGCGGCTCCAGACTGGGCTACAGGATGGGCAAGATTTAATTAAGAAAGTAATCTTTTACGTATAAAAAAAGGAGCTATTTTAAAAACAGCTCCTTTTTTCTTTTAAAGAAATTTAATTTTAGGACTAATTAATAACGAGTGCTTTTTCTTCAACATTAGTTATTTTATTGTGGTTGTAAGTTACAACACTTATTTTATCTTCTTTAAAGTAGGTCCAAACACCTTCTTTAACTCCATTATTGTAATTTGCAATAACCTTTTTATTTCCTTGCAAATCGTAGCTAATCCATGTTCCATGTAATTTTTCAGCAGCATTAAAATAACCTTCTCGTTCTACCAAATTATTGTTTTCAGAAAAGTAATAGGTAGCTTTTACTAAATTGTTAGCTACTTTTTTATATTCAACTTTTTGTTCTTGAGAAAAAGCAGTAAACCCAACTAATAATACCAATGTGTATATAAATGTTTTCATAATCTATTTTAATTTTCAGTTAATGTAAAATTTAATTCTACACTAAAAATAAAAAATTTACACATAATTTACGTTTAGTTAACATTAAGTTTACATTAAATTTTTTCAAATGAAACATAATCACTTGAAAAACAGTAATTTGACGAATTGTTAATTACGACTTAAAAATTTGCATATTAATGAAATGATACTTTGTAAATAGGATGATGACTAATAAATGACCTTTAACTTTTTAAAAAATATTAATGTTTAAATAATGTTTTGGTTACATAAATTAGAGTTTATTTAATGATTTTTGTGAGTGTTATTTAAATAAGAAATAAAAATCATTTCATATTAATTTGTTAGTTTTTGTCGACTCAATTATTGAAATGTATAGGCTGCTTTTAAAAAGTGGCCTTTTTTGGTTACCAAAAAGTAGTGTAAAAATAACAACTTGATAACGTTAATTTAACAAATGTATTGGTTCTTTGCAGTGACAAAAACTAATAATTATGAAATTAAAGAATGTTCTTTTGGTAGCATTATTTTTTAGCTACTTTTTTATGAATTCTCAAGAGAATCCTTTCTCTACTAAATGGGATAATGGATTTAAAATCGAGAATGCTGATAAAAGCATTAAAATGAAATTTGGAGGTCGTTTAATGTACGATTTTGGTTTTTTCTCATTAAATAATAAGGCTGAGACCAATGGGTACACACTAGCTTCTGAAAACGGAAATGAATTTCGTAGAGCACGTTTATTTACTTCAGGAACGATTTATAAAAATATTGACTTTAAACTTCAAGTAGATTTTACAGGTGGTGAAGTTACTTTAAAAGATGCCTATATAACCTTAAAAAAATTGCCTGCTGTTGGAAACTTACGAGTTGGGCATTTTAAAGAACCTTATAGATTAGAAGCGCTTACTAGTAGTAAGTACATTACATTTATGGAAAGAGCGTTACCAATTTCAATGATTCCTGAAAGAAATTCTGGATTTATGCTTTTTAATGAAAGTGCTAATAAAAGAATGTCCTGGCAAATAGGCTTGTTTAGAGGTGCTGATAAAGCAACTTCAGACAGTCCTGAAGCAAATGGTGATTATGCCATAACATCTAGAATAGCAGGTGCCGTGTTGAATAAAGAAAATTCATTACTTCATTTAGGTCTTTCATACAGTTATAGAAAACCACAAGAAAACCATTCTTTTGGTTATTCAGTAAGACCAGAAGTTCACATCTCAAATAAATATATCCAAACAAATGTAAGTGGTGTTGATAATGTACATCTTTTCAATTTTGAAACAGCTTGGGTGGCTAATTCATTTTCATTACAAGGAGAATACTCAGCAGCCAATGTAAATTCATCTTTAAACGATGAAAACTTTACCAGTTATTATCTACAAGCTAGTTATTTTTTAACAGGAGAAAAAAGAGTGTATAAAAATTCTATGGATGGATTTGACCGTGTAAAACCTGCATCAAATTTTGGAGAAAATGGAATAGGTGCTTTAGAAGTTGCATTACGATATTCTGGAATTGATGGGATGAATAATGATAAGATGGGCAATATTACTGCTGGTTTAAATTGGCATTTAAATCCTGCAACACGAATTATGGCCAATTATGTGATTTCTAATATAGAAAATAATACTCAATACCATGGAGATGGACAATTTAACGCTTTTCAAATGCGTTTTCAAATAGATTTTTAAAGTAAAATATATTTAAAAATCTAATTATCAAATAATTAAAATTAAAAAATATTGTTGTTTTAATCATTTTAAATTAACTAAAAATTAACGTTCAGTGCATTTATTTGCAAGCAAATAATAAAAGACAAAAATGAAAAAATTAGTATTTATTTTATCACTAGCATTTATAGTAGGTGCTTGTGGAGACAAAAAATCACAAAAAGAAAACAAAGAAGAAACTACAGGAAAACTTTCAGGAACTATTAAAGTTGATGGTTCAAGTACTGTGTTTCCTATTACTGAAGCTGTAGCCGAAGAATTTAGAGCAGTTCAACCAGATGTTAAAGTAACGGTAGGTGTTTCAGGAACAGGGGGAGGTTTTAAAAAATTCTCAAGAGGGGAAACTAACCTATCAAATGCTTCTCGCCCAATTAAAGAAAAAGAAATTGCTGCCTGTAAAGAAAATAACATCAATTACTTAGAATTAGAAGTTGCTTATGATGGCTTAGCAGTATTAGTAAACCCAGAAAATGATTGGGTAGATAGTTTTACTATTGAAGAACTAAAGAAAATATGGGAACCTGCCGCTCAGGGTGTAATTATGAAATGGAATCAAATTAGACCAGAATGGCCTAATGAAGAAATTCATTTATTTGGTCCTGGAGTTGCTTCTGGTACCTACGATTATTTTACGGAAGCTATTGTTGGTAAAAGTGGTTCAAGTAGAGGTGACTTTACAGCTAGTGAAGATGATCATGTATTGGTTCAAGGTATTGCAGGAGATAAATTTGCCTTAGGATTTTTTGGATTGGCATATTACACTGAGAACAAAGATAAATTAACATTGATAGGTGTTCATAATGGAGAAGAAGTGATTAAACCAACATTAGAAACCGTAAGTAACGGAACTTATAAACCACTATCTAGACCTTTATTTGTATATGTAAATAGTACTTCTGTAAAATCGAAAGAGGTAGTAGAGTTTGTTAATTTTTACATTGATAACTCAGGTGAATTATCTAAAGATGTAGGATACATTCCTTTACCTTCTGAACTATACGTACAACAAAAAGAAAATTTTAAAAATTTTGTTGAAAACAACCAATAAATTTTTGGTTTTATTTATAAATCAGGCATTACCATAATGCCTGATTCACATTCTTTAAATTATCTTTTTAATGCGAAAAATTAGAGAACTAGTAATAGAAAAATCACTTTTAGGAAGTGCTTTAATTACTATTGCAGTTACTGTAGGTATCATTTCAGTTCTTGCAATTGAAGCAGTTCGTTTTTTTAAAGAAGTCTCTTTATTTGATTTTTTTACGGATACCCAATGGACTCCTTTATTTACAGATAAACATTACGGAATTTTACCATTACTTTCAGGAACATTTTTAACATCTTTAATTGCTATTTCTGTTGCGTTACCTATTGGGTTATCAATAAGTATTTATTTAAGTGAATATGCTCCTAAAAGTTTCAGAAAAACAATCAAACCTTTATTAGAGCTTTTAGCAGCTATTCCAACAGTTGTTTATGGTTTTTTTGCTTTAATAGTAGTAACTCCATTTTTACAACAATTTATTCCAAACCTATCTGGGTTTAACTCACTTTCTGCAGGTGTTGTTATGGGAATTATGATAATTCCATTTGTATCTTCCATTAGTGAAGATGCTTTACATGCAGTTCCAAGAGCATTAAGAGAAGCTTCTTATGGAATGGGGGCAACTAAATTGCAAACAGCTTTTAAAGTAGTGGTTCCAGCTGCTTCATCAGGAATTATAGTTTCTATAATTTTAGCTATTTCTAGAGCCATAGGAGAAACCATGATTGTTGCGGTAGCCGCAGGTCAGCAACCTCGTTTAACATTAGATCCTACTGTTCCAGTTGAAACTATAACCGCTTATATTGTTCAGGTTAGTTTAGGTGATGTTGAACATGGTTCCATAGAGTATAGGACCATATTTGCTGCAGGTATTACCTTGTTTGTGTTTACGTTTTTGTTAAACACGTTGAGTTACAGAATCAGAAAAAAATACCAAGAAAAGTATGAATAGTATTCAAAAAAATAGATTGAAAGATCAACTGTTCAAAATCTGGGGAATAGTTTGTACACTTATAGGATTGGTGTTATTGATTATTTTTATTGGAGATATTTTTATTGATGGGATAAGTAGAATTGATTGGGAGTTTATAACTGACTTGCCATCTAGAAAAGCTGAAAAATCTGGTATATATACAGCCCTAATGGGAAGCATTTGGATTTTAATTTTAACAACAATCATTTCTTTTCCAATTGGAGTTGCAGCAGGTGTTTATTTAGAAGAATATAGTAAAAAGAATAGGCTTTCAGCTTTGTTAGAAATTAATATTTCAAATTTAGCAGGTGTACCATCCATTATTTATGGATTATTAGGACTCGAATTATTTGCTAGAATTATGAATTTAGGAGCCAGTGTTTTAACAGGAAGTTTAACACTGTCTTTATTAATTTTGCCAATTATAATTGTAGCAACTAGAGAAGCTATAAAATCAGTTCCAAACTCTATTAGAGACGCTTCATTTGCTTTAGGAGCTTCCAAATGGCAAACTATTTGGCATCAAATATTACCTGCTTCTGGAGGAGGTATTTTAACAGGTGTTATTTTAGCACTTTCAAGAGCAGTTGGTGAAACAGCACCATTAATAGTTATTGGAGCTTTGGCTTATGTGCCTTTTGCACCTTCTACACCAATGGATGAATTTTCGGTATTGCCTATCCAAATATTTAATTGGATTTCAAGACCACAACATGGATTTATTGAAAATGCAGCAGCAGCAATTATTATATTATTACTTATTACATTTGTAATGAATGGTATCGCTGTTTATTTTAGAAATAGATGGCAAAAGAAATGGAAATAATGGAAAAAATTAAAGAGAAAAAAGAAGTGAAGAATATAGTTGATAATAATCAATCTAAATCTTTACAAAAAATTGATATAAAAAATGTAAAAGTTTGGTACGATGATTTTAATGCCATTAAAGGTATTGATATGAACATAAAACCAAACAGTGTAACGGCTTTTATTGGTCCTTCAGGTTGTGGAAAATCTACGTTTTTGCGATTGTTTAATAGAATGAATGATTATGTTGATGGCTTTAAAATGGAAGGTAAAATTAAAATAGATGGTAAAAATATATACAAGAAGAAGGTGAATGTTGAAGAACTTCGTAAAGAAATTGGAATGGTGTTTCAAAAACCAAACCCATTTCCTAAATCTATTTTCGAAAATGTAGCCTATGGTTTAAAAATCCAAGGAATAAAAGATAAAAAATTCATAGAAGCAAGAGTTGAAAAGGCTTTAAAGCAAGCAGATTTATGGGACGAAGTAAAAGATAACTTAAAAAAATCTGCCTTAGCTTTATCAGGAGGTCAACAACAGCGTTTATGTATTGCTAGAACCTTAGCAGTAGAGCCATCTATAATTTTAATGGATGAACCAACTTCAGCCCTAGACCCCATATCAACAGCTAAAATTGAAGATCTTATCTTTGAGCTAAAAGAAAAATATACAATTATTATTGTAACTCATAACATGCAACAAGCTAGTAGAATAAGTGATTATACGGCTTTTTTCTACCTTGGAGAATTAATTGAATACAATAAAACAAAAACAATTTTTACAAATCCAGAAAAAAAACAAACAGAGAATTATATTACTGGACGTTTTGGATAAAAAATATACATTATGGTTATAAATGCTGAACAACAAAGAGCCTCTTTAAATCAAACAGGGCTTGAAATGCTTAATTTGTGTACTTCACAATTGGAAAAAGCCACAGAAGCTTTAAAGAATCACGACAGTGATTTAGCCGAAGAAGTTATGAATGGCGAAACTCGTGTAAATGCACTTGATTTAAAAATTGAACGTGATTGTGAAAAATTTTTAGCACTTTACAATCCTGTTGCAATAGATTTGCGTTTTATCATGGCTATTAGAAAAATTAACCTAGACCTAGAAAGAATGGGAGATATAGCTTATGAGATTTCTAATTATGTGGTTGATGAAGATAAAAAAATACCTGCAAGTTTGTTTAAGGCGTTAAGTTTTGATAAAATGTACGAAACCTTAACTTCAATGCTTGAAGATATTACTGTTGCATATGAAGAAAACGATGTTAAAATTTCAAGAAAAGTTTTTAAAAAAGGAAAAGCATTAAATAAAATAAATGCCAAAGCATTTGATATTTTAGAGGCAGAAATTAAAAAGGATAATGAAATTATTAAACAAGCATTATTATTATTTGTTGTTGTAAAAAAATTAGAACGTGTTGGTGGTTTAATAAAAAATATTGCTGAAGAAATTATTTTTTATATTGATGCTGAAGTGTTAAAACACAAAAAGAAAAAGTAATAAGAATGTTATTTTATACGCAAAAAAGAGTGCTTTAAGCACTCTTTTTTTGTGCCTCATTACCATTGTTTTCAAAAATTGAATGTTTTTCATTATACAATAATTCAGCAACTTCAATAAGCTTTTTAATCATTTCGTTAACATTGGCATAGTCGTTAAAAAGTGAAGATGCCATTTCAGACGTAATTAAATTTTTTCTAATTAACCTATCAATGGATTTATTATTTTGTTTTATATTTTCTTTGGCTTGTTTTTTTAATTCAATTAATTTTTCTGCGTATTTCAAGGTTTTATCTTCAGTTCTAAACAAATAAATAATTCGTAAAACTTTAATTACTTTTTTTCTAAAACCATCATATTCTTTTAATAAGTACTTATTGTCTAAATTTAATGATTTGGTGACGTTTTTATTTAACTCTCTAACTTCTTTAATAATTTCAACCATTTTTCGGTTAGCAATTTTTATGTTGGTAATTGTAGAATTTTGTTTTTTATTTAAATGAAGTGTGTTTTGTGCAGTTGAAGCATATCTTATAATTTCTCCATAAATACTTTTTACTTTTTTATAGTACAATTCTTCAACATCAATTTGCATATCAGTTGTAGATTTTTTAACAATACTTTTAATTTTTTTATCAGAAATGATATCTTCTCTATGAATGTTTAATGCATGAGCTACAATTTCAAAAATGGCATTTTTATACAAATGTTTGGTTTCATTTATTAGTGAGGATATGACTGTTCCTGGAAATTTTAAAACGGCTTCATTTAAGTATTTAGGTTCATCTGTACCTTTAATTTTTTCTTTAAAAATTCGTAATAAAAGAGTTTCAATAGATTTAATAAAAGGAATCATTAAAATAACACCTAAAATATTAAATATAGTATGAAATAAAGCCAGTTTTAAGGTATAATCACTATATTTTATTCCAAAAATTTCAGCTAAATAATTAACTAAACTTGCTAGTGGAAAAATAAATATAAGAGCAATTATACCTGTTACAATGTTAAAAATTAAGTGAGCACCTGCCAATCTTTTACCAGAAACATTAGAGCTTATGGCTCCTAAAATAGCTGTTACTGTGGTGCCTATATTAGCGCCAATAGTTATGGCTAATGCATTTTCATAGGTTATTTGTCCAGCAGCTAAAGCTGTTAATACCAACACCAAGGAGGCAGCACTTGATTGTAGTAAAACCGTTATAATAATACCGATTGCTGTATATAATAAAACTCCTAAATATCCTGAAACGGCATATTGAGTTAAATCTATGTATTTGCTAAATACTTCAA
This sequence comes from uncultured Lutibacter sp., assembly GCF_947493565.1. Taxonomy (GTDB): domain Bacteria; phylum Bacteroidota; class Bacteroidia; order Flavobacteriales; family Flavobacteriaceae; genus Lutibacter; species Lutibacter aestuarii. The sequence continues at coordinate 299,293 of NZ_CANLRG010000002.1, forward strand.
ATCCTTCTTTCATAAAATAGATACCTAAGAAAAAGAATCCTAAACCTGCTAATACATTACCAATACCTTTAAATACTTCATTTTTTTGAATAGAAAATATAATTCCAAATACTAACATTGGCATTGCTAAAGCTGATATTTTTATTTTTAAACCAAAACCAGCAACTAACCATGCGGTTGCAGTACTACCAATATTTGCTCCAAATATTAGACCTAAACCACCTGTTAAACTAATGAGTCCTGCACTAATGAATGAAATGGTAATTACGGAAACTAAAGAGCTAGATTGTAATAATGCTGTAACCAAAGCACCAACAGAAATACTTTTGTAAAGTTTATTTGTTGCTTTTTTTAATAGATTTTGAAGTGGTCCTTTAGTGAAAACTCTAAAACCTTCTTCTAACATTATCATACCAAAAAGGAGTATGGCAATACCTGCAGAAATAGTTTTAAAATTTGGATTAAGTACTAATACCACAGCTAAAACAACTAAAAAAACAATAAATAGAAGCCTCCTAAACATAAGTAAATACAAAAATTAAAAAGTAAATATAGCTAAAATAAAAAAGGCCTTCAATTAAATTTGAAGACCCTTTAAAGTATGTTTAACTAGTATTACTTGTTTCTTTCTTCCATAATATGAAATTCTTGATATAGTTGTAATAAGCTCATTAAAGCTGATATTAAATCTTTAGTTTCAAGAAGAATACCAAAATATAAAGTACTGTTTTTAGGACTTGTTTCATCGGTTCTAATTCTTGAAATTTGTTTGTCAATAGATTCAGATACATGATTGAAAATATCTTGTTTTGCATCTATAATTTGTGCCAAATTGTGGAATGTATTTTCACTAAAATCTTTTTCAATTTGATTGAATAAAACTTTCAATTCTTCGTTAATAGCTTTTAAATCATTTATTTGAGGTTTCTTTAAATGTTTGTGTTGGTTATTAACGTGTTTATAACTTGTAGTGGATATGTATTCGATAGATTGTGTAATATCTTGTAAATACCCTAAAACTAACAAATAGAACCTACTTGCTTTAACCGATGTATCATCAAGTGATTTAATAAAGTAGAAAACATCTTCTTTTAACTCATTAACTTCTTTATTTAGTTTTTTTACGTGTTTTTCAGTTTTAGAAAGCTTGTTTAAATCGTGAGTTGATAAATCGTTGACAACATTAGTAAACAGTTTATTTACTCTTCTAACTACTTCTGAAATATGATCTGTACTTTCATTTATAACTTCATTAATTGTAATCAACTCTGCACGCTCCATATATCTTTTAGCTTTCTTTTCCTTAGCTTTTCTAGTGTGTCTAATTGAACTGCGTCCAATTAAGAACAATACAATTATTAATAAAATTGATACTGATACTATTTCTCCAAGATAGATAATATATGCAAAAACTGCAGCAACGGTAAAAGCTGATAATGCAGTTAAAAACCAACCTCCAATCACATTAAATACACCAGCAACTCTGTAAACTGCGCTTTCTCTTCCCCAAGCTCTGTCTGCTAAAGAAGTACCCATAGCTACCATAAATGTAACATAGGTAGTAGATAAAGGTAATTTTAAGGAAGTACCGATAGAGATTAAAATACCTGCAACAAATAAATTTACTGAAGCTCTAACCATATCAAAAGCAGGCAACTCATATGATTTATCTTTTGGGAGTTCAATTACTGGTTTTTGAAATTTTGAATCTACCCAATCTAAAGTTTTTTGAGGAAAAATTTTATTGATTCCTTGACTAAATAAAATAGCTCCTCTTACAACTGTTCTTGAAACTACATTTGCTTGAAACTTTTCGTGCCCATCACCTTGTCTAGATAAGTTGATGCCTGTTTCAATAACTGATTTTGCTTTTTTTGAAAACCAAAGGGTAATCACCATAATCATTCCAGCTAGAAAAAGTAATGTTGGGTTTGAAGGTACTTTTTTAGCAAGTACACCCATAGAAAATTCATTAGCGGCGATACCAGATGCATCCCATTCTTGATATGAATTCCAAGCAGCAATAGGAACACCAATAAAGTTTACTAAATCGTTTCCGGCAAAGGCCATGGCCAATGAAAATGTACCAATTATTACAATAAATTTTAGAATATTTACTTTAAATAGAGAAATTAATAGCTGTGATAAAATGGTCCAAAAAATAAATCCATAAATAATAATTTGATAGGTTCTACCTTCAATTAAGTGTTTAACATCATCGTAAAAAGGAGTTCCTTTTAATCCTTTTACAAAAATAAAATAGGTAATGGCAGTGATAGCAAAACCTCCAAATAGAGCATTTACATAACTTTGTCTTTTATCAAATTGGAATGAATATAATAAACGCGACAAGAACTGTACAATAGCACCAACTGTAAAGGCTATAAAAACAGAAAGTAAAATTCCAGAGATAATAAGCAATGCTTTTTCAGAATTGATGTATTTACCTACATTTACTAATGTTTCTGCATCATTATTAGAAATTTTTATTAATGCCATAGCCACAGCTGCTCCTAATAATTCAAAAACTATAGATACTGTAGTTGATGTTGGCATTCCTAAGGAATTAAACACATCTAATAGCAAAATGTCTGTTATCATAACTGCCATAAAAATGAACATAATTTCATTAAAATAGAATTCTGAAGGATTGAAAATCCCTTTTCTTGCAACTTCCATCATACCACTTGAAGTAATAGCTCCAAGTGCCACACCTATACTGGCAATTATTAAAATAGCTTTTATTGAAACGGCTTTTGAGCCAATTGCAGAGTTTAAAAAGTTAACGGCATCGTTGCTAACTCCTACTACCAAATCAATTATTGCTAATACTGTAAGTGCAACAAGCATTAAAATGTAAATATCTCCCATTTTTTATTTTTTTAATTTTGCAAAATTACTTTCAAATATGTTAGTGTATATTAATTTAATGTTACCAACTTTAAATTAATGTTAAATTAATGTTACGTAATCATATTTTTATGATTGTTAGTTGATATTTAAAGATACTAATTAATTCAATTATTTTTTTAAAAAAGATCCCCAACTTTTAAAATAAAAGTTGGGGATTCATTAAATAAAAGGGGTGATTTTAGTATTGTTTATGATCCACACATTTCACAATCATCAGGATTATTTTGAGATGCAATTAACATGGCTTTTAATTCTTCAGGTGTTAAAGGCGCATCTTCTACTTTCTTTTTATTAGAAAGTGTAAATTGGATAGCGTTTACAGCACTTTTTGTTCTTAAATAATACATTCCTGTTTTTAAACCACTTTTCCAAGCGTAGAAATGCATAGATGTTAATTTTGAGTAATTAGCATCTTGCATAAATAGGTTAAGTGATTGAGATTGATCAATGAAATATCCTCTTTGGCGAGACATATCAATAATGTCTTTCATACTCATTTCCCAAACAGTTTTATACAAGTCTTTTAATTCTTGAGGAATTGCTTCAATATGTTGAATAGAACCATTGGCTCTCATAATACTTTCTTTCATTTCGTTATTCCACAATCCTAATTCTACTAGGTCTTCTAATAAATGTTTGTTTACAACAATAAATTCTCCACTTAAAACTCTTCGAGTATAAATATTAGAAGTATAAGGCTCAAAAGCTTCGTTGTTTCCTAAAATTTGGGAAGTAGAGGCTGTTGGCATTGGAGCTACTAAAAGTGAGTTTCTTACCCCATTTTCTTTTACATTTTTTCTAAGAGCTTTCCAATCCCATCGACCACTTAAATCATCTTCGGAAATTCCCCACATATTAAATTGGAATTCTCCTTGTGAAATTGGGGAACCTTCATAAGTTGAGTATGGTTCTTTTGCTTTTGCTATTTCCATTGAAGAGGTAACAGCAGCGAAATAAATAGTTTCAAATATTTCTTCGTTTAATTTTTTAGCTTCATCGCTTGTAAATGGCATACGCAACATAATAAAAGCATCGGCTAAACCTTGAATTCCAAGTCCAATTGGTCTGTGACGGAAGTTAGAGTTTTCTGCTTCTTTTACAGGGTAATAATTACGGTCAATAACCGTATCTAAGTTGCGCGTAATTTTTTTGGTTACTTCAAATAGTCTTTGGTGGTTGAAAAACTTCTCTCCTTTTTCATTTTCTTCTATAAACATGGGTATTGCAATTGAGGCTAAGTTACAAACAGCAACTTCATCTTTTGCAGTATATTCCATAATTTCGGTACATAAATTTGAGGAGCGAATAGTCCCTAAATTCTTTTGATTAGATTTGCGGTTGGCAGCATCTTTATATAACATATAAGGATTGCCTGTTTCAATTTGCGCTTCTAATATTTTTTCCCAAAGCTCACGAGCTTTGATAGTTTTACGTCCTTTGCCAACCTTTTCGTAACCAGTATATAGCTTTTCAAATTCATCTCCATAAGTGTCAAATAAATGAGGGCACTCATTCGGACACATTAGTGTCCAATCTCCATTTTCTTCTACACGTTTCATAAATAAATCTGGAATCCACATTGCGTAGAATAAATCACGAGCACGCATTTCTTCTTTTCCGGTGTTTTTTCTTAAATCAAGAAAATCAAAAACATCAGCGTGCCAAGGTTCCATATAAATAGCAAAGGATCCTTTACGTTTACCTCCACCTTGATCTACATAACGAGCGGTATCATTATACACTTTTAGCATTGGTACAATTCCATTTGAAGTTCCATTAGTTCCACGAATATAACTTCCTGTAGCTCTAACATTGTGAATAGATAACCCAATTCCTCCGGCAGATTGTGATATTTTAGCAGTTTGTTTCAAGGTATCGTATATACCATCAATACTGTCTTCTTGTATTTGTAGTAAAAAACATGAAGACATTTGTGGTTTTGGTGTTCCTGAATTAAATAGAGTTGGAGTGGCGTGTGTAAAAATTTTCTTCGACATTAACTCGTAAGTTTCAATCGCTTCATCAATATCTTCTTGATGAATACCAATTGCTACACGCATTAACATATGTTGAGGACGTTCGGCTATTTCTCCATTTAATTTTAATAAATAAGATCGTTCTAAAGTTTTGAATCCAAAGTAATCGTATCCAAAATCTCTATTGTATATGATGGTTGAATCTAATTTAGCTGCGTTGTCCATAATTACCTTATAGGTTTCATCAGATAATAATGGGGCTTTTTTTCCAGTACGAGGATTTACATAATTGTATAAATCCGTCATTACTTCAGAAAATGTTTTTTTAGTGTTTTTATGTAGGTTTGAAACAGCAATACGTGCGGCAAGTTTAGCGTAATCTGGATGTTGAACTGTCATAGTAGCAGCTGTTTCTGCAGCTAAGTTATCTAATTCTGAAGTTGTTACACCATCGTAAAGACCTTCAATAACTCTCATGGCTACTTTAACAGGATCCACTAAACTGTTTAATCCGTAACACATTTTTCTAACTCTAGCTGTGATTTTATCGAACATCACAGGTTCTTTTCTTCCATCTCTTTTTAATACAAACATAGGTTACACTTTATTAATTTTTAGTTAGTTTTTATTGTAATATACAAGTATGCCATTGATTTTGAAGTTTTCAAATTCAATAGGGGTTTATCTGTAATTTGATTTAAATTTTTATTGTTTTTTAGAAATCTGCATCAAAACTTATGCTTCCTGTTCCTCCACTTTTAACACCAGCTTTTTGGTATTCTGACACTCTTTTTTCAAAGAAATTAGTTTTACCTTCTAATGAAATCATTTCCATAAAATCAAAAGGATTTGAAGCATTATATACTTTTTCACAGCCAAATTCAGTTAACAAACGATCGGTAACAAACTCTAAATATTGAGTCATTAATTTAGCATTCATTCCTATTAAACTTACAGGTAAAGATTCAGTAATAAATTTACGCTCAATATCTAACGCATCAACAATTATTTCCGTAATTCGTTCTTTGGAAACTTTATTTACAATGTGGTTGTTGTGTAGGTGTACTGCAAAATCACAATGTAAACCTTCATCTCTAGAAATAAGCTCATTAGAGAAAGTTAATCCAGGTAATAATCCTCTTTTCTTTAACCAAAATATTGAACAAAAACTTCCTGAAAAGAAAATACCTTCAACTGCTGCAAAAGCAATTAAACGTTCTGCAAAACTTGGACTTTCTATCCATTTTAAAGCCCATTCAGCTTTTAATTTAATGGCAGGAAAAACCTCAATAGCTTTAAATAGTTCGTTTTTTTCTTCTTCATTTTTAACATAAGTGTCAATTAATAATGAATATACTTCTGAATGAATATTTTCCATCATTATTTGAAATCCATAAAAGAATTTAGCTTCAGAATATTGAACTTCACTTACAAAATTTTCTGCTAAGTTTTCATTAACAATGCCATCTGATGCAGCAAAAAAGGCTAAAATATGTTTAATAAAATATCGTTCATCATCAGTTAATTTCTTTTCCCAATCTATAACATCTTGGTGTAAATCAATTTCCTCAGCAGTCCAAATACTTGCTTCTTGTTTTTTGTACCACTCCCATATATCATGGTGTTGAATAGGAAAAATTACAAATCGATCTTTATTTTCTTGTAAAATAGGTTCAATAAACGACATTTATCTTTCTTTTTTGATTTTTAAATTTAGGTTAGTTTTCGTAAAGTACGAGAAAAACAAATATTGAAAAAAATAAGACACCAAAAAAGGTTTACTTATTCACATTTGCTTATAAGTTTTTAACATTTTTACTTTTTTTAATCTTTTTTCATTTTAGGTAAAATGCTGAAAAACAGTTAGATATTTTTTTAAAAACAAGCTCCCTAATTGATTTTGTTGGGTTTAAATAAAAGATCCTAAAACTTAAAAATAATTTTAAATTTTAGATTATTTTGATGTGGTTATTTTTTATAATTTTCAGCTACTTTTTCTAATTCACTATACCAATCTTTTCCAAACTTTCTTATTAAAGCATCTTTTACAAATTTATATACGGGAACTTGTAATTCTTGTCCTAAAACACAAGCATCATCACAAATAGGCCATTTGTGGTAGTTTACGGCTGTAAATTCACTATATTCCATTAACCTAACAGGATATAAGTGGCAAGAAATAGGCTTTTTCCATTTAATTTTACCTTGATTATAGGCTTCTTCAATACCACATTTAGCAATATTATTTTTATCAAAAATAACAAAAGCACAATCTTTATCATCAATTAATGGAGTTTCATATTCTCCTTCATTGGTAATAAATAAACCTTGATCTTCTATAGCTGCAATCCCTTCTTTTCTTAAAAAAGGTTTAACTTTTGGATAAATATCCAAAAGTATTTGAAGTTCATTTTCTTCTAACGGAGCTCCAGCTTCGCCATCAATACAACATTTACCTTTGCAAGCATTTAAATTACAGACAAAGTCTTTTTCTATAATATCTTCTGAAACGATTGTTTTTCCTAATTGAAACATGTGGCAAAAATAAACTATTTTTTACATTATTTTTGTTATAATTTAAATTGTGAATGTATAATTTTGCCATTTAAATAAGATAAAATGTTATGGTAGTAGATTTTAAAGAAATTTTTACAGCAACTATGGTATTGTTTGCTGTTATTGATGTTGTTGGAAATATTCCTATTATAATTGATTTAAGAGCAAAGTTTGGACATATTCAATCTGAAAGAGCATCAATTGTTGCAGCGATTATTATGATTGCATTTTTATTTTTAGGAAAAAGTATTTTAAATTTGATAGGAATTGATGTGAATTCATTTGCTGTAGCAGGTGCTTTTATATTGTTTTTTATTGCTTTAGAAATGATTTTAGGGGTTTCGCTTTATAAAGAAGACGAAACCAATGCTAAAACAGCGTCAGTATTTCCCTTAGCATTTCCATTAATTGCAGGCCCTGGAAGTTTAACATCTATTTTATCTTTAAGAGCAGAGTTTGAGACTGTTAATATTATAATAGCTATAATAATTAATATTATATTTATGTATATAGTTCTCAAAACCTCTAATAAATTAGGAAGGTTAATTGGAGACAATGGTATTTTAATTATTAGAAAAATATTTGGTGTGATTCTTTTGGCAATAGCGGTTAAATTATTTGCGTCTAATATTCAAGGTTTAATTTCATAAATTTTAGCATAATGAAAGATTTTGATGTTTTAATTATTGGTGCTGGTGCGGCAGGTTTATCTTGTGCATTAATTTTAGGATCGGCTAATAACAAGCCTTTTACTGTTGATAAAAAAATAGGAATTTTAACACACCAAAAATCTTCAGCACTTCAAAATGCAGAATTAAATAATGTGTTAGGGTTTAAAAAAGGAACCAAGGGAGTTACAATACTTAATGAAGGATTAAATCAATTGTCCAATCTATATCCTCATATAACTCAAATTGAAAAAGAAAAAGTGAATAAAATTGAAGGGAATGCGCCTAACTTTACAATTTATACCAATAAAGAAGTTTATAAAGCAAAATTAATTGTGGTAGCAGTAGGGCCTTCAAATTTATTTAATATCAAGGGCTTAGAACAATTTGTAACATTACATCCAAGTTTGCCGCCAAAAAAGGAACGAATTATGTTAAAAAACAACAATCATTTGGTAATAAATGGTATTTATGTTGCAGGAGTTTTAGCTGGCTGGAGAAGTCAGTTTTCCATTGCAGCAGGCAGTGGAGCTCAAGTGGCTACCGATATTTTGACTGCTTGGAATGATGGAAACCAAACCATGATTCATGATAGTGTTAATTAAGGATTGATAAACCCAAACAATCGTTTAAAAAAACCTTTCTTTTCTTCTGTATTTACTCCAGAAATTAAAACTCCGTTTTCATCCCATTGTTTCCATAATCCTTCAATTTTATCATCTACATAATAAATTTCAGACTTTATTTTTCCATTTTTATACCATTCTTTGTGTTGTCCAATTTTTTTACCATACTCGAACCTTCCAATCCATTTTAATTGACCATTTTGGTAATATTCCTTATTTATTCCGTGGTATTTTTCATCAGAATAGTTTCTTTCATGTTTAATTTCACCATTTTGAAAATATTCAATCCATTTGCCATCAATTTTCCCCTCATTTAAATTACCATCAACTTTAATGTTCCCTAAAGAATCTTTTATAATTAATGCTCCTGTGATGGGTTCATTGGAATTGAGAGAAACAGGATAAATTTTACTGGCATTTTGGTTTATTGAATTTGAATCGTGCGTATTTTTATGGCATCCAATAAATAGTATAAAAACACTTATTAGCTGTATAAATAAACTAAAAGGTTGCTTTCTTTTAAACATTTATAAAGAATTAAATTATTCTACAGTTACCGATTTTGCAAGGTTTCGAGGTTGATCCACATTACAGCCTCTCATAACTGCTATATGATAAGAAAGTAATTGCAATGGAATTGTTGTTAAAAGAGGGGTAAATGCTTCTTCGGTTTCAGGGATTTCAATTACATGGTCTGCAATTTCTTTTACAACGGTATCTCCTTTAGTAACAATCGCTATTATTTTACCATTACGAGATTTTATTTCTTGAATATTGCTTACCACTTTTTCATAATGTCCTTTTTTAGTTGCTATAACAACTACAGGCATAGATTCATCAATTAAGGCAATTGGGCCATGTTTCATTTCTGCGGCAGGGTATCCTTCAGCGTGGATGTATGAAATTTCTTTAAGTTTTAAAGCGCCTTCCAATGCTACTGGGAAATTATAACCTCTTCCTAAATATAAACAATTAGGAGCATCTTTATAAATGGCAGCAATTTTTTCAATTTCTGTATTAATTTTTAATAAATCCTCTACTTTTGAAGGAATTAAGCTCATTTCTTGTATGAAGTTATAATGCTCAGAATTTGAAAGTTCCCCTTTTAAATTACCTAGTTTTAATGCCATTAAAGCTAAAACGGTTATTTGAGTGGTAAATGCCTTAGTAGAAGCTACTCCAATTTCAGGACCTGCGTGCGTATAAGCACCGGTATCTGTTTCTCTGGCTATTGATGAACCAACCACATTACAAACTCCAAAAACAAAAGCGCCTTTAGATTTTGCTAATTTGATAGCTGCTAATGTATCAGCAGTTTCGCCAGATTGTGATATAGCAATTACAATATCATCTTTATTTATAATTGGGTTTCGATATCTAAATTCTGAAGCATACTCTACTTCAACGGGAATTCTTGCTAAATCTTCAAATAAATATTCTGCAACCAAACCAGCATGCCAAGAAGTACCACAAGCAACAATTACAATTCTTTTTGCATTTAAAAATTTAGCAATGTGGTTATCTACACTACCCATTTTTATAATGCCTTTATCGGCTAATAATCGTCCTCTATAAGTATCTAATATTGCGTTTGGTTGTTCATGAATTTCTTTAAGCATAAAGTGGTCAAAACCACCTTTTTCAATTTGCTCTAAATTAAGCTTTAATTCCTGAATGTTTGGTTCTACAAAAGAATCATCTTGAATTTTTCTAATTCTTATATTTTTACCTAATTTAATAATCGCTAACTCCTCGTCATCTAAATATACAGCATCTTTGGTATATTCAATAAAAGGTGAAGCATCAGATGCTACAAAAAATTCTTTATTATCTTCTCCAATTCCTATTGCAATAGGACTTCCCAAACGCGCTACAATTATTTCATCGGGTTTTTGAATGTCAAAAACAGCAATTGCATAGGCACCAACTACATTTGTTAGAGCTAACTGAACAGCTTTACCTAGTTTACAGTTGTTTTTAAGTTTTACTTCTTCAATTAAATTAATTAAAACTTCTGTGTCTGTATCACTATTAAAAGTATATCCTCTTGCTGAAAGTTCTTTTTTGATGGTATTGTAATTTTCAATAATACCATTATGAACAATCACTAGGTTTCCAGAATTGGAAAAGTGAGGATGAGAATTTATGTCATTTGGAATTCCATGGGTGGCCCAACGCGTATGCCCTAAACCTAACTTGCCTTTGGTGTTTTTATTTTCAGCAATTTTTTTTAAAGTTGCTACTTTTCCTTTAGCTTTATAAAGGTTAGTTTCATTGTCATTATTTAAAACAATTCCAGCACTATCATAACCCCTATATTCTAAGCGTTGTAAACCGCTTATTACAATTGGGTAGGCTTCTCTATTTCCTAAATATCCAACAATTCCACACACAGTAAGTTTGTATTTTAGTTATTAATTTCAGTATAAAATATTTCAAGTTTTACTTTTTTATCACCCGAAATTTCAGAACCATCATATAACACAACTCCTTTAGGATTCCAACTTTTATTTTCAATTTTAACATCGGTTATAGAGGTTGGAATATCGGTAGAGCTGTTGTATACTTTTAAACCTAGCTTAACTAATTCAGTTTCATCTTCAGAAGATAATAGACTTGAAATATAGTCTGTAATTTTAAATTTATAAAGGAATGGATTTCCATCTTCATCTCTTTCAAGAGTACCACCAACAGCAGCTATCCCTTCTGTAATTATATCCCTAATTTGAAGGTTGTCTTCATAATTATATAAAAATAATTGTTCAGGTACAATATTGCTTGAAGCGTTTTGATCTACATAAAAAGTTAAGTTAGCTTCATTAATTAACCAATTTTTACTTTTTAGATTTTCTAAATTTTCACTTTGTAATAACTCAACGGTGGCTTCTGATCCAGCAGCACCTTGAACGTACAATCTATTATCTCCACTTTCTTTAGACTGGGTATAATCTCTTGTCAATACGTTTGATTTCAAATTACTAAATAGAAATTTGAAATCATGTTTTGTACGTACACCTGTTTCTCCTGTTGTTCCATTTCCATCTAAATCTTCATCAGCATCTTCATCTTCGTCTTTAGAGTAGTAGATGGTCATTTTTGCATTGGTCATGCTTAATGAAATTAAGTGCGACTCTAAGCTGTTTAACTCAGTTGCTTCAATATATAAACCTCTAAAATAATGGTTAAAATCATCTAAACTTGAAAATTCTGAACCTGATGCGTTATCAACAAAAAGTTGTTGTATCATAGTTTCATTTAAAGGAATTTTTATTGATGGACTTACATCGGTTTCTTTAATGGTGTCGGTATCATAAACCGTAATTGCATCAGCTTTATAGCGTTTGATATAAGCAACCGTATCACTCGGATTTATTTTAAAAGCACCTGAATACAGTGGAGTATCGCCTTTTTGGAACTCTTTATCGGAATAGTAAATCGCTTTTTTTGAAGGGTCATTTGGATCGAGAGTGTTTAAAAAAGTTTTTAATTCATATACATTAATTAAAAATTCTTCATCTTTATTTCCAATGACAGAATCTATAGAGAATTTAGGTTTACCATCACTTTCATCATCTTCTTTTGTAAATTGATAGGGGATATTAATTAATACAGAATCAATAGCTGGGTTTGTTCCAAAATTGTAATTATCACCTGTTGATGGAAGTATTAATTGGCTTACTATAGAAGCCTTTAAAGAACCAAATTCTTTATCAGAATAAACACCTAATAAATATTGTTCTATTCCATTTGCAGGAACATTTTCAATATTTTTATTTTCAGTTATTACATTTGAAGTAAATTTATCGGTGCTAAATTTATCATTATCAACTAGGTTAACCCCTATACTTTCTATTTCTTTTTCACATGAAATTATTGAAAAAAATACGAAAGAAAACAATCCAGCGTATTTAAAAGTGTTTATAACTTTAGTAATCATTTATAAATTCTGATTTTTTTTATTAAACTATAAAACCTTGTTCGTATAAAATTCTGTATATGGATCTTCAAATTGTTCTACAGAAAAATATTCTAAAATTGGTTTATTAACGGCTTTTAAAAACTCTTCCAACTCACTAGGAATTGCGTCGCTTGCCTTAATAACAGCATCAGAGTTTTCAATAGCATTGATTAAAATATTTGTATAGTTTGGGTTAGAATAAGGTTCAATTTTTGTTTCACTAATACCATCAAATTTTACTTTATTGATGAGTTCAGTATTTAACGTTCCTTCAAAACCATTATTGTATAATGAAACCACAATTTTACTGTCAGAAAATAAAGGATCGTCTTTGTAATATTCTTTAATATATAAAGGGAGTAAAGAAGCCATCCATCCATGTACGTGAATAATATCTGGTGCCCAATTTAATTTTTTTACAGTTTCAACAACTCCTTTTGCAAAAAATATGGCACGTTCATCATTATCTTCAAACATGTTATTATCTTCATCAGTGAATAGTGCTTTTCTTTTAAAATATTCGTCGTTATCAATAAAATATACCTGCATTCTTTCTTTTGGAATTGAGGCTACTTTAATAATTAAAGGCATATCCATGTCGTTAATTACCAAATTCATACCAGATAAGCGAATAACTTCGTGTAATTGATGTCTTCTTTCATTAATTAAACCATAACGTGGCATAAAAATTCTGGTTTGACCGCCCTTGCCATGAATCATTTTTGCAGTTTCAAATGAGGTTGTAGATAGTTCGTTTTCAGGTAAATAAGGAACAACTTCAGAAGATACTACCAATACTCTCTTGTCTTTCATATATCAACTCTTTATTTTAAAGAATATGCAAAATTACGAAAATTTATACAGTTTTTAGCTTTAAAAATGTAAGTTTGCACGCTTTTAACGTTTATTAACAAATACGTTATGTTAGTTTTTGCTAAAATAAAATCAGTACAACAAAAGTTAAGTTCTTTTAAAAAAGGAACTACGATAGGCTTTGTTCCCACTATGGGAGCACTTCACAAAGGACATTTATCTCTTATTGAGCAAGCAAGAAAAGAAAACGACATTGTTGTTGTTAGTATATTTGTAAATCCAACTCAATTTGACAAACAAGAAGATTTAATAAATTACCCTAAAACAATAGATCAAGATTTATTGTTATTAAAATCGGTGTTTTGCGATATTGTTTTTGCTCCTTCTTCTCAAGAGATTTATGCAGATAATGTTAAATCACAATCTTTTAATTTTGATGGGTTAGAGCATCAAATGGAAGGAAAATTTAGAACTGGTCATTTTGACGGTGTTGGAACTATCGTAAAGCGTTTGTTTGAAATTGTAAGACCTAACAAGGCTTATTTTGGAGAAAAAGATTTTCAGCAACTCCAAATAATTAAAAAGATGGTGGAAAAACACCAGATACCAGTAAAAATTATTGCCTGTGATATTTATAGAGAAGATGATGGCTTAGCCATGAGTTCTAGAAATGCCAGATTGACACTCGAGCATAGAAAAGCAGCTCCATTTATTTATAAAACTCTAAAAAAGGCAAAAATTAAATTTGGCACAGAAAATGCTTTAAATATAGTAAAGTGGGTTGAAAATGAATTTAAAAATCAACCTCTATTAGAATTGGAATATTTTGAAATAGCTAACGAAGAAACCTTAAAAACAATAGAAACTAAAAGTTTGAACCAAAAGTATAGAGCTTTTATAGCAGTTTTTGCAGGAAAAATAAGACTTATTGATAATATAAGTTTATAAATATTAACAGATTAACACAAAATTATTAATTTTGCAGCATGCAGATAGAAGTAGTAAAATCTAAAATTCACAGAGTAAAAGTTACGGGAGCTGATTTACAATACATTGGCAGTGTAACTATTGATGAAGATTTAATGGATGCATCCAATATTATTCAAGGAGAAAAAGTTCAAATTGTAAATATTAACAATGGCGAACGTCTTGAGACGTATGCAATTCCAGGTCCTCGAAAAAGTGGTGAAATTACTTTAAACGGTCCAGCAGCTAGAAAAGTAGCTAAAGGAGATATCATTATCATTATTTCTTATGGAATTATGGATTTTGAAGAAGCAAAATCGTTTAAACCAACACTAGTTTTTCCAAATGAAAGCGATAATTCGTTAACATAAGTTTGAGAAAAAAAATTAAAAAAACAGCTTTTCTTATACTCCCAATTGTATTGGGAGTTTTTTTAATTTGGTACTCCATATCTCAACTATCGCCTAGCGATATTCAATCCATAAAAACATCATTCAAAACCGCCAATTATTGGTGGGTTTTATTATCAATAGTTTTTGGAATTTTAAGCCATTTGTCAAGAGCTTATCGATGGCAATTTTTATTAGAGCCTTTGGGGTATAAACCTCGTTTTGTCAATAGTGTAATGGCTGTGTTAATAGCCTATTTATTAAATTTATTTATTCCTAGATCAGGTGAATTTGCAAGAGCAGCAAGTATAAAAAAATATGAAAAAATTCCTTTTGAAAAGGCAATGGGAACCATTGTAGCTGAGCGTGTAGCAGATGTTATAATGTTATTATTTATTATGGGAATTGCTTTTTTTCTTCAAACGGATTTAATAGGAGGTTATCTTTTTAATAATAAAGAAGAAAGCAGTATTTATACTAAAATATTCTTTTTTGTAGTGATGCCAATCGTTGGATTTTTCATCTATAAATCTTTAAAAAAGTCTAGAAATCCTTTTATTGTTAAAGTTATTTCATTTATTAATGGATTAATGGACGGTGCTAAGAGTATTGTTACTATGAAAAAGAAATGGAAATTTATTTTTCATACCATATTTATTTGGGTAATGTATGTGCTTATGTTTTATGTAGTAACCTTTGCTTTACCTGAAACAACTAACTTGCCATTTGAAGCTATTATTGTAGGTTTTGTTGTTGGGGGCTTAAGTATGGCTTTAACAAATGGAGGATTAGGTACTTATCCTGTATTTGTGGCTAGTGCATTGATATTATATCACGTACAAGATAATCCTGCAAAGGCTTTTGGATGGATTATGTGGACAGCTCAAACATTAATGGTTATTGTGTTTGGAAGTCTTTCTTTTATTTTCATCCCTATTTATAATAAATACCAAAAAATATAGGTATTTCTTTATATATTTACTTCTTAAATTTTAAAAATGGCTAAAACAAAAACTTCTTTTTTTTGTCAAAATTGTGGTGCGCAATATGCAAAATGGTTAGGACAATGTAATTCTTGTAATGAATGGAATACCATAGTTGAAGAAGTTATTCGAAAAGAAGAAAAAAGAAATTGGAAGCAAACATCGTCTCCCAAAAAAGCCAACAAAGCCCTTAAAATAAATGAAATTTCTTTAAACGAAGAAGATAGAATTTCAACAAAAAACAACGAATTAAATAGAGTTTTAGGCGGTGGTTTAGTAAAAGGTTCAATGTTGTTATTGGGAGGTGAACCAGGTATTGGAAAATCAACATTACTTTTGCAAATAGCATTAACAATTCCAAAAAGAGTATTGTATGTTTCTGGAGAAGAAAGTCAGTCACAAATTAAAATGAGGGCTGAACGCCTACAAATTAAAAACACCAACAGCTTAATTTTAACCGAAACAAACACGCAACATATTTTTAGAGCTATTGAAGAGGTGCAACCTGAAGTAGTAGTTATAGATTCTATTCAAACCTTACATACCGATTTTATTGAAGCTTCACCAGGTTCAATTTCACAAATACGTGAAACTACAGCCGAGCTTATAAAGTTTGCTAAAGAAACTGCTACACCAGTACTGTTAATTGGACACATAACTAAAGATGGAAATATAGCTGGTCCTAAAATTTTAGAACATATGGTAGATGTTGTTTTACAGTTTGAAGGAGATAGAAATCATACCTATAGAATATTAAGAGCAAATAAAAATCGTTTTGGTTCTACTGCCGAATTGGGTATTTATGAAATGCAAAATATAGGTTTACGAGAAGTTAATAATCCTTCTGAAATATTAATTTCTCAAAAAGAAGAAGCTTTAAGTGGTACCGCAATTGCAGCAACATTAGAAGGAATGAGACCTTTAATGATTGAAGTTCAAGCCTTGGTTAGCACAGCAGTTTATGGAACTCCTCAGCGTTCTGCAACGTGTTATGATACTAAACGATTAAATATGTTATTGGCAGTTTTAGAAAAACGTGCAGGATTTAGATTAGGCGCTAAAGATGTGTTTTTAAATATTGCAGGTGGTATTAAAGTTGATGACCCAGCTATTGATTTGGCAGTAATAAGTGCTATTTTATCATCTAATGAAGATGAGGCAATTCCGCAAGATTATTGTTTTGCAGCTGAAATTGGTTTAGCAGGTGAAGTTAGGCCAGTAAATCGTGTTGAACAAAGAATTTTAGAAGCTGAAAAATTAGGATTTCATAAAATTTTCATTTCTAAATTTAATAAAATAAGCAATGCTAGTTTTGCTATAAAAGTGGTGAAAGTTACTAAAGTAGAAGACGTTTTTGCCAATCTTTTTTCATAAAAAAACCGAGTAATTAAACTCGGTTTTAGTAATATTTTAATGTATTTTTTATTTTTTATTTACCTCAACGATATACTTTTCTAAAGCCATTGTCATAGAAGGTGTTTCTGGTGTGGGTGCTTGAATGTTGCATTTTAATCCAGCTTGGGTTGCTGCTTTTATCGTTGAATTTCCAAAAACTGCTATTCTAGTATTGTTTTGTTTAAAGTTTGGGAAGTTTTTAAATAATGAATCAATTCCTGAAGGGCTAAAGAATACTAAAATATCGTAAAAAACATTTTCTAAATTAGATAAATCACTAACCACGGTTTTGTAAAAAATTCCTCGATTCCAATTTACGTTAAGTTCATTTAAAGTTTGAGGAACAATGTCTTTTAATTTATCAGAAGATGGCAATAAAAACTTCTCATCTTTATACTTTTTAATAATTTTTGCTAGTTCAGGAAAAGTACGTTCTCCAACATAAATTTTACGTTTACGATACACTACATATTTTTGAAGATAGTAAGCAATAGCTTCCGATTCACAAAAATATTTCATAGTGTCAGGCACAGTAAAGCGCATTTCTTCGGCAATTCTAAAAAAATGATCTACAGCATTTCTACTAGTTAAAATAATAGCAGTATAATTTCTTAAATCAATTTTTTGAGTTCTAACTTCTTTTGCAGAAACCCCTTCAACATGAATAAATGGAACAAAATCAATTTTTACTTTTTGTTTTTCCGATAATTCTGAATAGGGAGAATGTTCTGTTTTGGGAGCTGGCTGAGAAACCAAAATTGTTTTCACTTTCATAAAATTTCAATTTTGTCTTTTAAATAGTTAATTTTATTATAATTAGTAAGGGTGCTATTTCAAGAGCGCAAAGGTACAAAATAAAATAAAACAAGTTGTTAAAAATGAGCTTTTTATTGTTGGAAAGCACCAAAATGTATCTGATAGCCAATAAAATAAGAAATATTACACATGTAATTTTAAAGAAAATAATATGGAAATTCTGAGCATATATGCTTATTATTAGAAATGGAATTATCCATAAAATCAAATTATTAAAATAATTTACCTTATCATAAATAATTTTAGAGTGCTCTAACTTTAAATTAAAAAGAAATGTTAAAAATAAACCTACCAAATAGCGTATTCCAAAGTAAAGAGAAACACCTAGTAAAATAGATAAAAATTGAGTAAAATTTGACTCGTTTAATGAAGACCCAAAATAAGCAAAAGAAAAATATATGATTAATGATAGTATAAGCGATTGAACTACAAAAAGAGAAATTTGAAATACGCTTAAAATAGTACTTCTATCTTTATTGAAATGAATTAATAAATATTTTTTGGATAAAAATAAGGTTAAAATTTGTGACAATCTTTCTTTAAATAAAATTTTAAGGAACGTTAAAATCAATAAAATAGCAAAGAAAATAAGTGTCACCCAGTCTTTATTTTGATAAATTATTTCTTTTGCTTCAAACATTAAGTAACTTCTTATTTTAACGCAAAATTAGTAATTATTTGTTTTATCTTTGTCGCATAAATTTGTTATATGTCAAATACGCTTGTTATAATTCCTACTTATAATGAAAAAGAAAATATTGAAGCCATCATTAGGGCTGTATTTTCACAAGAAAAGCAATTTGATATTTTAGTTGTGGATGATAGTTCTCCAGATGGAACCTCAAATATTGTTAAAAATTTACAACAAGAATTTGCTAACCTATTTTTAGAAATTAGAAAAGAAAAAACTGGATTAGGAACTGCATATATTCATGGTTTTAAATGGGCTTTAAAAAAAGAGTATGATTATATAATTGAAATGGATGCAGATTTTTCACACAATCCAAACGACTTAATTAAATTATACAATGCTTGTGCTATTGATGGAGCAGATTTTTCTGTAGGATCTAGATATTTAAATAACAAAATAAATGTGGTTAATTGGGACTTTAAAAGGTTGTTTTTATCATACTTTGCTTCAAAATACGTACGAATAATTACTCAGATTCCAATATTTGATACTACAGCAGGTTTTGTATGTTATACTAATAAGGTATTGAAAAACATAGAATTAGATAAAATTAAGTTTGTAGGTTATGCCTTTCAAATAGAAATGAAATTTAAAGCCTGGAAAAGAAATTATAAACATAAAGAAGTTTCTATTATTTTTACCGACCGAAAAAAAGGAACATCTAAAATGAGCGGATCAATAATTTCAGAAGCTGTTTTTGGAGTTGTTAAAATGAGATTGCAAGGATTACCAAAATAAAAAGAAAAGGAAAATGAGTTTAATACTAATAAAAAATGCCCAAATAGTAAATGAAGGTGAGGTAATAGAAGGAGATGTACTAATTGATGGAGAGTATATTGTAGATATTGATACTTCTATAAGTTCAAAATCTTCTGATACAATTGTTATTGATGCGGAAGGAAAGTATTTAATTCCTGGAGCAATTGATGATCAAGTCCATTTTAGAGAACCTGGGCTTACACATAAAGCAACAATAGAAACCGAAAGTAAAGCTGCTGTTGCAGGAGGTATTACATCGTTTATTGAAATGCCAAATACAGTTCCACAAGCAACAACACAAAAATTATTAGAAGATAAATTTAAAATTGCTGCCAATTCATCTTATGCAAACTATTCCTTTATGTTTGGAGGAACAAATGATAATTTGGAAGAATTATTAAAAACTAATCCTTCAAATGTAGCTGGAATCAAATTATTTTTAGGTTCATCAACAGGAAATATGTTAGTTGACAATGAAGAAGTTTTAGAAAAAATATTTTCTTCAACTAAAATGTTAATTGCTGTTCATTGTGAAGATGAAGCTACAATACAACATAATTTAGAAGCCTATTTAAAAGAATACGGAGATGATATTCCAGTTGAGTTGCACCCTAAAATCAGAAGTGAAGAAGCGTGTTATTTATCATCATCAAAAGCAATTAAATTAGCTAAAAAAACAGGAGCGCGTTTACATATTTTTCATGTGTCAACTGCCAAAGAAACAGAGTTGTTCACTAATAAAATTCCATTAGAAAAAAAACAAATTACTGCTGAAGTTTGTGTGCATCATTTATGGTTTGATGAAGCCGATTATAAAACCAAAGGGACTCATATTAAATGGAATCCTGCAGTCAAAACAGAAAAAGATAAAGAAGGACTATGGAAAGCATTATTGGATGATAGAATTGACGTGCTTGCTACCGACCATGCGCCGCACACTAAAGAAGAAAAATTACAAGTTTATACCAAAGCTCCAAGCGGCGGCCCACTAGTGCAACATGCGTTACCTGCGTTGTTTACTGCGTTTAGACAAGGAAAAATATCAGTTGAAAAAATAGTCGAAAAATTTTGCCATAATCCAGCTAAAATTTTCAAAATTGAAAAAAGAGGTTTCATAAAAAAAGGGTATTATGCTGATTTGGTTTTAGTGGATCCAGCTTCGCCTTGGACAGTTACTAAACAAAATATTTTATACAAGTGCGGCTGGTCTCCTTTTGAAGGAACTACATTTTATTCAAAAATAACACACACTTTTGTAAATGGTTCTTTAGTTTATGAAAATGGAGTTTTTCACAATAATTTAAAAGGTAAGAGGTTATTATTTAATAGAACTCATGAATAAACTACTATACATAATAATTTTAAGCTTTCTACTTGTAGCTTGCACAAGTAATACCATTATAGAGAAGCCTGATAATTTAATTCCAAAAGATAAAATGGTTGACTTAATGACCGATTTATTATTGGCTACTGGAGCTAGAAATATTAAAAATATTAATGAAGAACGTAAAGTAAATTACTTTCCCTTAGTTTTTGAAAAATATAATATTGATAGTACACAGTTTAAAGAAAGTAATTTTTATTATACCTCTAAAATTGATGATTATGATATCATGTTAAAAGAGGTAGAAAGAAGGCTCAAAAAACTAAAGTCGGAGTTTGATAAAGAACGAGAAAAACAAGATTCTATTACCAACTACAAAGGAATTTTAATCGAAGATGAAATAAAAAATAATAGAAGAGAAATTGATTAGTTA
Source organism: uncultured Lutibacter sp. (assembly GCF_947493565.1). Classification (GTDB taxonomy): domain Bacteria; phylum Bacteroidota; class Bacteroidia; order Flavobacteriales; family Flavobacteriaceae; genus Lutibacter; species Lutibacter aestuarii. The sequence goes on from NZ_CANLRG010000002.1 coordinate 320,559, forward strand.
TTTTTTATAAAGCATACAAATAGTTTTAATTGTTTGTTCTATAGGTGTAAAACTATAATTTAACTGTTGTATTATTTTTTCTGAAGAATAATAATGTTTATTATGAATTGATTTTGCAGAGTTTTTTGTTAGTATTGGTGCTTTTCCCGAAAAAAAAGAAATAAAACGGCCGACTCTCCAACCAATTTCACTCATAAATTTGCTAACTTTAATTGTTGGAGGCTTTTTTTGAAAGTTTTTAGAAATTTCTAAAAATACATCTTTAAAACTTCTGTTTTCAGAAACTACAATAAAACGCTCATTTTTTATAGTACTCTCCATTAATTGAATCATAATTTCAACAACATCTTTTACTGAAACATAACCAGTAACCCCTGTTGAATAAAAAGGAAGCCCTTTGTAAATTTTAGTAAACATTTGTCCAGATCCTTGATGCCAAAAACCAGCGCCTAAAATAACTCCAGGATTCACAATTACCATATCAATTCCCTCCTGAGAAGCTCTCCAAATTTCCATTTCAGCACCATATTTGGTAATGGCATATCCGTAATTATTTTTTTCAATATTCCATTCGCAAGTTTCATCAATAGGTTTAAAGTTTAAATTTTTTTCAAGAGTAGCAATTGAACTTACAAAACACAATTTATCAATTTTATTTGCAATGCATAAATTAACAATATTAGATGTACCTTCAATATTAATTTTACGCATTGTACGATAGTCTTTTGGATTAAATGATATCATTGCAGCGGCATGATATACTTTTTTAACATTATTAAAAGCTAATTCTAACGAGTAAACATCAGTAATATCGGCTTCAACCCATTCAATTTTATTAAAAAGAGGCTCAAAATCTTTAGAGTAATAACTAAAAACGTTCTTTACAGCATTCAAATTGCTGGTATTTCTATAAATAGCTTTAATTGAATCATGTTTTAAAGAAAGATGATACAATAAATGCGAGCCTACTAAACCTGTTCCTCCGGTAACTAAAATCATAAAACGAAAGTAATAAAAATGATGGTTTAAAGTAATTTCTACAAAGTAAAATTTTATCTTTGCTGAAATTTAAAATTTTTAAAATGAATTTTGTTGAAGAACTACGTTGGAGAGGTATGTTGCATGACATTATGCCTGATACGGAAGAGTATTTATTAAAAAATAAAACAAGAGGTTATATTGGTTTTGATCCAACTGCAGACTCATTGCATATTGGAAGTTTAGTGCCAATTATTATTTTAATGCATTTTCAAAAAGCGGGTCATTATCCAATTGCTTTAGTTGGTGGTGCTACGGGAATGGTTGGAGATCCTTCAGGGAAGTCTGATGAACGTAATTTATTAGATGAAGAAACCCTAAACAAAAATGTAGCTGGCGTAAAAAGTCAACTAGCACGTTTTTTAGATTTTAACAGTGCTTCAGAAAACGGAGCAGAACTGGTAAATAATTACGATTGGATGAAAGAAATTTCTCTAATAGATTTTGTACGTGATGTTGGTAAGCACATTACTGTAAACTATATGATGGCTAAAGATTCAGTAAAAAAACGTTTTGCCCCTGATTCTGAAACAGGAATGAGTTTTACAGAATTTACCTATCAACTATTTCAAGGATACGATTTTTATCATTTGTACAAAGAAAAAAATTGTATGCTTCAAATGGGAGGTTCAGACCAATGGGGAAATATTACTACTGGAACGGAATTGATTAGAAGAAAAGCTCAAGGTAAAGCATACGCCCTTACTTGTAAATTAATAACTAAAGCTGATGGTACCAAATTTGGTAAAACTGCGGGTGGAAATGTTTGGCTAGACGCCAATAGAACTTCGCCTTATAAATATTACCAATACTGGTTAAATTCATCTGATGAAGATGCGGAAAACTATATAAAAATATTTACGTTTTTAGATAAAGAAACTATTGAAAAATTAATTGAAGAACACAAACAAGCACCACATTTACGTATTTTACAAAAAACAATAGGTAAAGAGGTTACCATTATGACCCATGGTGAAGAAGCTTATGAGAACGCAATTAAAGCTTCAAATATTTTATTTGGAAAATCAACTGCTGAAGATTTAAAAAGTTTAGATGAACAAACCTTTTTAGATGTTTTTGATGGGGTGCCACAAGCAGAAGTTAAACGTTCTGTAATTGACAATGGTTTAGAAATTGTTCCAGCTTTTGCTGAAAATGGATTTTTAAAATCTAATGGAGAGGTTAGAAGAGCTTTAAAGGAAAATTCAATTTCAGTAAATAAAGAAAAAGTAATTGAAGATTTTGTAATTACACCATCAGATTTAATTGCTGATAAGTTTGTGTTGTTACAACGTGGTAAAAAAAGCTATTTTTTATTAAGAGTAGTTTAATTTTGACTAAAATCATAAAAAAAGGTCGCATTTAATGCGACCTTTTTTTATAACACTAATAAATTACATCCTCTAATATCTGAATGGTCGAAACGACCCAATACTTCAAAGGTATTATTAGGATAAACTTTGCCTAAATCTTGTGTGGCAATAAAAGAACAAGAGTTGATATTTGCCAGATCAATGATATTTAGCCCACCAGATTTGCCTTTGGGTAAAATTGTAAGAGGGTCTTCTGTGTCACGTGTTAAAACTTTCATCCAAGGTGGACATTCAAAAATTCCATTTCCTTTAGAATAAGCTTGGCTTAATAATTCTGTCATTCCATATTCAGAATGAATTTTTTCTACACCAAATCCTTTTTGTAAAATGTAATGAAGCTCTTCTCTAATGAGTTCTTTTCGTTTACCTTTCATTCCACCTGTTTCCATTACAACGGTATTTTTTAGGTTAAATTGGTATTTTTCAATTAAATCTAACAAAGCAAAAGACACTCCTATAAGTAAAACTTTATCATTATTTTGGTCTAATTTTTTAAGATTTTCACTCAATTCATCTAAATTATTTAAAAAGAAACCACTTTTTGGATTGTTTGATTTTTGGATAAAATCATTAACCATATAAATTAATGATGACCCTTTACGCTCTAAATAAGAAGGCAATAATGCTAAAACAGTATACGCTTCTATTTTTCCATAAAAATATTCAAAACCTTTTCTAAAACTTTTTTCATAAACAGCCAAGTCAGTAACAAAATGCTTACTTTGATTATTACCTGTGGTTCCACTACTTAAAAAAACTTGTTGTTCTTTTTTAGAAGAAGAAACTACTTGATGAGTTTTAAAAAACTGAATGGGTAAAAAAGGTATTTGTTCAATTTTTTGAATGGAATTTACATTTATATTTAAAAGGTTAATAAAGTTTTTATATACGGTATTATAACTAGCTTGAAATTTAAAAATTTCAAGAGCAATCTCATTAAATTCGGTAGCAGTATGTAACTTAAATAGCGTATTTCTTTTCATAAAAATTGGGAAACAACACAAAAGTAATGTAAATTTACGCAACCTATTATCTTTTTAGGCATCTAATTAACAATTAAAACGCTAGCTTTTGGGGTTGAATAAACTCATAAAACAATGTGCAAATAATGATAGAAAGGCACAAAAAGAGATTTATCAGCTTTTTGCGGGTAAGTTATTCTCAATATGCCTTAAATATTCAAAAAACAAACAAGAAGCTCAAGACAATTTTCAAGATGGTTTTGTTACCATTTTCAATAAAATTGGGCAGTTTAATTTTGAAGGTTCATTTGAAGGTTGGTTAAAGCGCGTTATGGTAAATACAGTTTTATTAAAGTATCGTAAAAAAACTGTATTAAATATTGTTACTGAAGAGGTTCCTGATGAGGTGATTGTTGACATTGATGATGATGAAATTTCTTTAGATTTTTTATTGAATCTCATAAAAGAATTACCCGATAGATACAGAATGGTTTTTAACCTTTATGTATTAGACGGATTTTCACATAAAGAGATTGCAGAAATGTTGCAAATTGCTGAAGGTACATCAAAATCTAATTTAGCCAGAGCAAGAGCCATTTTAAAACAAAAAATTGAAATTTATCAAAATGGACAACAGTCTATTTAATAAAAGATAGTAGTGAGAGATTATAAAAATATTGATAGGTTATTCCAAGAGAATTTAAAGGACTTTGAGGTGTTTCCACCAAATAAAGCTTGGGATGCTATTGAAAAAAAATTAGTACCTATACCTAAAAGACGCAAAGTACCTTTTTGGGTTAAAATTTCAAGCGTAGCAGCGTTATTAATATTGTTTTTTAGTATTGGAACCATTTACTTTATTCCTAAAAATACACTTACCAATAGGATTCTTCAAAATAAAAATAATCCAAATGATTCTTTAGAAAGTAATACTACTAAAAAAGAGGTATTAGTAACTGAGAAAAAAGAAACTAAAGTTATACCGCTTAGAAATTCTCTTTCAGAAAAACAAGAAGTATTACAAGAAACTACCTTATCTAATAATATTGATAGTCATACATCTAGTAAAGCTGAAAATTCATTAAAAGAAAAAAACTCTTCAACAAAGTCTTTATTAGCTGATTTAGACAATATTTCGGATAAAAGTACAACTTCAACTAAAAACAATAATCTAAAAAAGGAAGTTATAGATAGTAGATTTTCGGTAGCAACTATTTATGCACCAATTTATATAAATTCATTTGGAGATGGCTCTGGAGTAGATGCTCAATTTAGTGAAAACCCTACATCTGGGAGCTCTTCATACTCATATGGTGTTAAATTTGCATATCAATTAACAGATAAATTTAGCTTACAATCAGGGGTTAATATGATTAACCTTGGGTATAAAACAAGTAATATATACATTACACCTGGAGTGTCTGTTGTTGGTTTTTCACATTTGTCATCAAATCCAGTTTTAAGTAGATCTGCAAATGTAGCTACTTCAAAAGAAAGTAACGTAGATTTAGAAGATCCAAATAAAGGAAGCTTAAATCAAGTTTTTGGATATATAGAAATTCCAGTTGAAATAAAATACAATATCACTGATGGAAAATTCGGGGTAAACTTAGTTGGAGGATTTAGTACATTACTTTTAAATAGAGATGAAGTTTTTGTTGAAACCAATAGCTTTTCTCAAAGCCTAGGATCCTCTAATAATTTACGTTCAGTTAATTTCAGTGGAAATATAGGCTTAGATGTAGATTATTCTATTAAGAAAAATTTATACATCAACATTTCTCCTATGTTTAAAGTACAAACAAATACCTTTTCTAAAAACCCTGGTAGTATTCAACCTTACTACTTAGGGGTATATACAGGATTAAATTATAAGTTTTAGTTGGTTTATTATTTGGTTGGTTACCAAATATTGAATGAAGAGAGCCATTTCAATTTTGAAATGGCTTTACTTTTATAAACACTTTTTATTTGTAGATTTGTAATAAATCAATTATTTAAATTTAATCCAATTTATGGAAATTTTAACAATACATAAAACAATAGAAAACGCTCTTGAAAAATTGGGAGTAAAAGAAGTTAATCAAGGAACTTCAACAGGAAATAATTTCTTTGGTAATGGGCAAATTATTGAGTCTTATTCACCAGTTGATGGAAAGCTAATAGGTAAAGTTATCACCACCACCAAAGAAGATTATGAAAATGTGATGGAAAGTGCTCAAAGTGCATTTAAAAGTTGGAGGTTAGTACCAGCTCCTCAACGAGGAGAAATAGTTCGTCAATTTGGAAATAAGCTTCGCGAGTTGAAACAACCTTTAGGTGAGTTGGTTTCTTATGAGATGGGAAAGTCATTACAAGAGGGCTTAGGCGAAGTCCAAGAGATGATTGATATATGTGATTTTGCAGTTGGTTTGTCTCGTCAATTACATGGGTTAACCATGCACTCTGAACGCCCAGGGCATAGAATGTACGAACAATACCATCCATTAGGAATAGTAGGCATTATTTCCGCGTTTAATTTTCCAGTAGCTGTATGGAGCTGGAACACTGCGTTAGCTTGGATTTCTGGAGATGTATGTATTTGGAAAGCTTCTGAAAAAGCTCCATTATGTAGTATTGCTTGTCAAAATATAATAGCTAATGTTTTAAAAGAAAATAATTTGCCAGAAGGTATTTCTTGTATTGTTAATGGAGATTATAAAGTTGGTGAATTTTTAACTACTGATAAAAGAATTCCATTAATTTCGGCAACAGGTTCTATTAGAATGGGGAAAATTGTTGCTAAAACTGTAGCAGAACGCTTAGGAAAATCTTTACTAGAATTAGGAGGAAACAATGCAATTATTGTAACGCCTGATGCAGATATTAAAATGACAGTAATTGGTGCTGTTTTTGGAGCTGTTGGAACAGCTGGACAACGTTGTACATCTACTCGTAGATTAATCATTCACGAATCTATATACGATAAAGTAAAAGATGCTTTAGTGGCTGCATATAAACAACTTAGAATAGGAAACCCACTTGATGAAAACAATCATGTTGGACCATTAATTGATAAAGAAGCTGTTAAAATGTATGAAAACGCCTTGATAAAAGTTGTTGAAGAAGGTGGTAAAATTTTAGTAGAAGGCGGTGTATTAAGTGGAGAAGGTTTTGAAAGTGGATGTTATGTAAAACCTGCAATTGCAGAAGCTGAAAATCATTTTGAAATTGTTCAACATGAAACATTTGCACCGGTATTATATTTATTAAAATACTCTGGAGATGTAACCAACGCTATTGAAATTCAAAATGGAGTTGTTCAAGGACTATCATCAGCAATTATGACTAATAATTTGCGTGAAGCAGAACAGTTTTTATCTCAGGCAGGCTCAGATTGTGGAATTGCCAATGTAAATATTGGAACTTCTGGCGCTGAAATTGGAGGTGCTTTTGGAGGAGAAAAAGAAACTGGAGGCGGAAGAGAATCTGGTTCTGATGCTTGGAAAATATATATGAGACGTCAAACAAATACCATTAATTATACTACAGAGTTGCCTTTAGCACAAGGTATAAAATTTGATTTATAAAGTGGCGATTTAATATAATTTTGAAAAGGCTCCTTTAAAGGAGCTTTTTTTATAAATCAAGTAAAAATTTTAATAATGCTTCATTTGACAAATGAATGCTTTGAAATAACTCATCAACTTTTCCATGTTCAATAAAATTATCTGGAATTCCTAATTGTTTTATAGAATTTGTGGAGTAATTATTTTCTGAAGCAAATTCTAAAATTGCACTTCCAAAACCACCAACAATAGTTCCATCTTCAATGGTTACGATTGTCTTAAATTTTTGAAAAATTTGATTTAATAATGTTTGATCTAATGGTTTTACAAATCTCATATTGTAATGCGCAAATTTATTTTTAGGTAAGGAATTTTGAATTTCAATTATTTTATTTCCAATGGTTCCTATACTTAAAATGGCAATTTCATTTCCTTCAGTTATACAAGTTCCTTTGCCTATTTCAATAGTTGAGAAGGGTTGTTTCCAATCAATTAAAACGCCTCTTCCTCTTGGATATCTTACGGTTAATGGGAAAGTAATGCCTAGTTGTGCAGTGTACATTATGTTGCGCAATTCTAATTCATTTAAAGGGGCAAATATGACTAAATTAGGGATGCATCTTAAATATGCAATATCAAAAGCTCCATGATGAGTTGCTCCATCTTCACCAACAATGCCAGCCCTATCTATACAAAAAACGACAGGTAAATTTTGCAAGGCAACATCATGTATTATTTGATCGTAGGCGCGTTGTAAAAAAGTAGAATAAATATTACAAAAAGGAATTAAACCTTGAGTTGCCATTCCAGCAGCTAAAGTTACAGCATGTTGTTCGGCAATACCAACATCGAAAGCTCTGTCGGGAAATTCTTCGATCATTAATTTTAATGAAGACCCTGTTGGCATAGCAGGTGTAATTCCTACTATTTTAGTGTTTTTTTTGGCTAACTCAATAATGGTTTCACCAAAAACATCTTGAAATTTTGGAGGTAGTATTTCATTACTTTTAGCAATTAATTCGCCTGTATTTTTATCAAATTTACCAGGCGCATGGTATTTAACTTGATCTTGTTCAGCTTTATCTAAACCTTTTCCTTTGGTGGTAATGATATGTAAAAACTTTGGTCCTTTTATTGATTTTAAGCGTTCTAATTCTAAAATAACGGCTTCAATATTATGCCCATCAATTGGTCCTGAATAGTTAAAATTTAAGGCTTCAATAATATTATTCTTTCTAACTTTTTTACCTGCCTTAACATTGGTAAAATAGTTTTTTAACGCTCCAACACTAGGGTCAATACCCATAGCGTTATCGTTTAAAATAATTAACAAATTAACATCTGTAACACCAGCATGGTTAAGCCCTTCAAAAGCCATACCACTAGCAATTGAAGCATCACCAATTACGGCAATATGATGTTTGTTGAAATTACCTTTTATTTTTGAAGCAATTGCCATTCCTAAGGCTGCTGATATAGATGTTGAAGAATGACCAGTTCCAAAAGGGTCATAGACACTTTCTTTTCTTTTAGGAAAGCCAGAGATGCCTCCTAATTGTCTGTTAGTATAAAAGTTTGTCCTCCTTTCTGTCAAAATTTTATGCCCATAGGCTTGGTGACCAACATCCCAAATTAACAAGTCATTAGGTGTATCAAAAACATAATGTAATGCAATGGTAAGTTCAACAACTCCTAAACTAGCTCCTAAATGGCCTTCTTTAGTTGCCACAATATCAATAATAAATTCGCGTAATTCTTTAGCAACTAAAGGAAGTTGTTCTTTTGCAAGATTTCGCAAATCTTTAGGAGTGTTAATATGGTTTAAAAAAGTTGTTTTCACAAGTACAAAACTACAATATTTAAATTGTTCAATGTGATAAAATAATTACTTTTGAAATATGATACACCCTTTTGATGATACTTATTTTATGAAACGTGCTTTACAAGAAGCACAAATGGCGTATGACAAAAATGAAGTTCCAATAGGAGCAGTTATTGTTATGAATAATCAAATAATTGCTCGAGCTCATAATTTAACGGAAACTTTAAATGATGTTACCGCTCATGCCGAAATGCAAGCTTTTACTGCTGCTGCAGATTTTTTGGGTGGAAAATATTTAAAGGAATGTACATTGTACGTTACTTTAGAACCTTGTCAAATGTGTGCTGGAGCAAGTTATTGGACACAAATTGGCAGAATTGTTTATGGAGCTTCTGAAGAAAAAAGAGGTTTTTTAGCAATGAAAACGACGTTGCATCCTAAAACAAAAGTAATTGGAGGGGTTTTAAAAGAGGAATCTGCTAAACTTTTAACTCGTTTTTTTATAGAAAAAAGGAACTTAAATTAATTGTTGTCTTCTTTTTTACGATGTTCTTCTAACTCTTTTCTGTAGTTGTCAAAAGTAAAATCTTTCAAATTTTTATTTTTATAGCGATGAAATATAAATAAAGGCATAAATACAAAAGCAATAACAAGAACACTAATTCCAATTATTATTTGACCATTAGAATCTCCCAAGTTTTGTAAATAAAACCCATAGACTAAACCTCCAAGCACCAATACAAGCAATATATTTAACACTAATTTCATAATCAGAAACAATTTAATAGTTTGTAAAGTTACAAAATGTAATACTTTTAAAACTCATTTAAATTAGGAAGTAACATCAATTAATTTTCTTCGGTAAGCAGTTAATAATCTTGATTTAGAAATGAAACCAAAATATTTTCCATCTTTAATAACAACTAAATTCCATGCGCCACTCATTTTAAATTTATTTAAAATTTCTTCTGCAGAATCTTTTTTATAATAAATTATATCAGAAGCAGCATGCATTAAAGAGCTAACCTTAACGGTATCGTAAAGTTCTTTATTAAACATAATTGATCTAATATCATTAAGTGTTAATATTCCTAAAAATTCGTTTTCTTCATTAATTACAGGAAAATGATTACGGGATGATTTTGCTACGGCATTATTAACAATTTCACCTAAAGTCATTTCTGGATAAAGCAATACAAAATTAGTTTCAATAACTTTATCAATATCTAGTAACATCAATACATTTTTGTCTTTATCATGAGTTAAAAGCTCTCCTTTTTTTGCTAATTCTGAAGCATAAATATTATGAGGAATGTATTTTTTAGTAATAATAAAAGAGATAGAGGAAACAATCATTAAAGGCACAAATAACTCATAACCTCCAGTAATTTCTGCAATTAAAAAAATAGCGGTTAAAGGAGCTTGTAAAACGCCTGCCATTAAACCTGCCATACCAACCATTGCAAAATTTGTTGATGATAATTGGTGGTTAAATAAGTTACTATAATTCATAACCATTGCAAATACATAGCCTGTAATACTTCCAGTAAATAATGTTGGAGCAAAAACTCCTCCAATACCTCCAGCACCAAAAGTCAATGAGGTTGCCACAATTTTAAACAGTATTAAGCCAACTAAAAATCCAGTAATAAGCCAAATATTATCAATAACAATATGAAATATATTATTTTGTAAAACACTTGTAATATTTCCTTTTAAAATATTATTAATGGTTTCATAACCTTCCCCAAAAAGAGGTGGAATAAAATAAACAAGTAAACCTAGTAAAACACCTCCAATTAGAAGTCTTTTATACGGGTTTTTATATTTTTTAAAAAAGCTTCCTATTGAAAAATAAACTTTGCTAAAATATATTGAAGCCATTGAGGAGCATACACCTAGTAAAACGTAAAATAACACATCGTTTAAATGAAATTTATCTTGAATGTTAAAATGAAGCAATACATCATCACCAAAAAAGAAATACGAAGTTAAAACAGCTGTTATAGAAGCCAATATTAAAGGAATCATTGAAGCTAAAGTTAGTTCTAAACTAAATATTTCAACAGCAAATACAATGGCAGCAATAGGGGCTTTAAATATTGAAGACATAGCTCCGGCTGCAGCTGCACCAATTAATAATGTTCTAGTAGTTTGATTTAAATGAAATAAACGCGAAAAATTTGAACCTAACGCTGCGCCAGTAGCTACTGTTGGGCCTTCTAATCCCACAGACCCACCAAAACCAACGGTTAATGGCGCAGTTATTATAGATGACCACATTTGAAAACGAGGCATAATTCCTTTTTGTTTAGAAATTGCATAAAGCGTTGAGGGAATGCCATGACCTACTTTTTTCTTAATAAAATATTTAATAATTAGCAATACTATTAACAATCCAATGATTGGAAATATAAAATAAAATGCTACATGAATTTCTTTTATTAATTCGCCTTCGAGTAGGTGTTGTATAAAGTGTGTAAGATTTTTTAATGTTACAGCTCCAAGACCAGCTAATAATCCAATAATGGCACTAGCAATGCCTATAAATTGTTTATTTGAGATATGTTGATATCTCCACTTTAAAAATTTACGGATTAAATTTTTTGACTGTAACGACATTTTTTTTTGAAATAAGTAAATGCAAAAGTACCAAATTTAAGTGATTATGGTTAGCGCTTAGGACAACTTTTGCACTTCTTTTCACCTTTTTTTTGATATTTTTTACAACATTCATCTTTAATTTTACCTTTGTTTTTTTTATTTGAATGCTGTTCCCATTCAAAATTATAATTAAAAATGTCTAAAGGTTTTTGCACTGTGATTTTTTATTTAGAATGATTTTAAACAAAAATACAAATACTTTGACAATCAGTCTAAAAAAATATTTTTTTTATATAATTAATCGAACTCCGCCTAATTCTTCAATTTTATAAGGAAACTTATCACTTGGAGAGCCAATAAACATAAAATTAATTGGGATATTCCATTTTTTAGAAAGCTCTTTAATTAGTTGAGGACTAAATTTACCATCTATAAGCACAAATTCAATTTTAATTTCTGGATATTCTCTTCCTAAAAAGTCTATTTCCAAAGGCAAATTATCTGGAACTTTCTGATCATTTTCTAAGGCTAAAACAATTTTAATTTTTTTAGTATGTTCATTTTTTATAATATAAAGCATTACTTTATTTAATGAAGCTATATTATCTCCTTTTGTAAAAAATACAAATTCTTGAGAATTAATTTTATTTATTGTAAAAAGTATTTTTTTATCAATTTTAAATACAAAATTTCTAACAGGATCAAAAATTGTATGTATAGTATTTAACAATAACTTTAGAAGGATTGTTCTATTCAACATAATCATTATAAAAATAATGGATGGAATAAAGTAATCAAGAAAAATGGTTAAGTTACTTGGTAAATCACCTTTAGGTTTCATAGTTATATTTCCAATAAGCGCTATGGTAACAGCAATAATGGCTAATAAAACTGACAGCCAAGATGCTTTTTCTGGTCGAGGTAATTTATTCCTTTTAACTTTTAATAAAATATTACCAATACCAAATAAAACCATTACAGATAAAAATGAAATAGTATAAACACCAGCTAACAGTTTTACATTTCCATTGGTAATTAACAATACAGAAACTGACAAAAAGAAGAACATTAAAATAATTCTATATGAGCTGCCTTGTTTGTTTTTTTTCAAGAAAAATGGAGGTAAAATTCTATCTAAAGTCATACGCTCTAATAGCCCGGAAACTCCTACAAAACTTGTAAGCACTGCTCCGCTTAGAACTAAAAAAGCATCTACAGATATTAGTGTAGCTACCCATTTTCCACCAACATGTTTCCCCATTTCAACCAATAACGTATTTTGAAATTCGGAGCTTTGTAATACTGGAACTGTAAATAAAGCTAATGCTAGTATTGCCATTAAAGGGTTGATAATACTTACAATAATCCACATGTTTTTTAATGTTTTTGGGAAAACACCTTTTTTTTGTTCTTCAACAAAATTAGCAGAACTTTCAAACCCAGAAACTCCTAACATTGAAGCTGCAAACCCAAAAAAGATAGCATTAGAAATACTTCCATTATTTTCTGAAAAATGCCAGTTTTTAATAAACAATTCAATTCCGTTGTTGGTTATTAAAAAGTATATAATAAATGTACTTAATATCAATAATGAAGTTAAATGGAAAAGGAAAATACCTATAGCTACTCTAGCAGATTCAGTTATTCCTCCAATGGTTAAAATTGCAAATAATGCCAACAATACAATTGTAGCTATAATAATAGGTAAAGAAGGAATTAAATGGTGTAAATAATGAATTCCTTCATTTGCAGAAATTACAGCTGTGGCCATATATGAAAGCAATGTTAATGTTGCAGCAAAAGAAGCCATTCTTTTACTAGTAGTATTTAGTAATGCATTGTATGCCCCACCGTTTAATGGTAATGCTCCTACAACTTCGCCATAAATTTTCCTAAAAAGAAATAAAACAACTGAAACAATAAGTAAGGTTATCCAAGCGTATTGACCTGCAAAAGCAATTGCTAAGGCAGAAACATATAAAACTGAAGAACTTATGTCGTTACCACAAATGGCTGTTGCAGCTAATTCATTTAACTTTTTATGAATTTTTTTAACTTCCATTACTCAAAATTTTTAACTATAATATTAAGAAAAAAAAACCTCGATTAATTTATCGAGGTTTTTTATTTAAGTTTTTTTTAAATCTAATTTTAAATTTAATTCATCTAATTGTTGGTCATCAATTTTTGAAGGAGCATCAATCATTATGTCTCGCCCACTATTATTTTTAGGGAAAGCTATAAAATCTCTAATGGTTTCTTGTCCTCCAAGAATGGCAACTAATCTATCCAATCCAAAAGCTATTCCACCGTGTGGAGGCGCTCCATATTCAAAGGCATTCATTAAAAATCCAAATTGTTCTTTTGCTTGTTCAGGAGTAAATCCTAAATGACCTAACATTAAAGCTTGTGTAGCTTTATCGTGAATTCTTATAGATCCTCCACCAATTTCATTTCCATTTAAAACCAAATCGTAAGCATTTGCTCTTACTTTTCCAGGATCAGTGTCTAATAGTGTCATATCCTCTGGTTTAGGTGAAGTAAATGGATGATGCATTGCATGGTAGCGTTCGGTTTCTTCATCCCATTCTAATAAAGGAAAATCTACAACCCATAAAGGTGCAAATTCATTAGATTTACGTAAACCTAAACGTTCAGCTAACTCCATACGTAAAGCACTTAATTGAGTTCTAACTTTATCAGCATTACCAGATAGTACACAAATTAAATCGCCAGATTTTGCTCCAGTTACTTGTGCCCATTTTACTAAGTCGTCTTGAGTGTAAAATTTATCAACTGAAGATTTATAAGTACCATCATCATTACAACGAGCATAGACCATACCTAAAGCTCCAACTTGAGGGCGTTTTACCCATTCAATTAATTTATCAATTTCTTTTCTAGTATAAGCATTTCCACCAGGTACTGCAATACCAACAATTAATTCTGCATTGTTAAAAACACCAAAATCTTTATGCTGTGCAACTTCATTTAATTCACCAAACTCCATCCCAAATCTAATATCTGGTTTGTCGTTTCCGTATTTTTTTATAGCCTCGTCATAAGACATACGAGGAAATTTAGTTACTTCAACACCATTAATTTCTTTTAACAAATGACGTGTTAACCCTTCAAATGTGTTTAAAATATCTTCTTGTTCCACAAAAGCCATTTCACAGTCTATTTGTGTAAACTCTGGTTGTCTGTCTGCGCGTAAATCTTCATCTCTAAAGCATTTTACAATTTGAAAATACTTATCTATTCCGCCAACCATTAATAGTTGTTTAAAAGTTTGAGGAGATTGAGGCAATGCATAAAATTGTCCTTCATTCATTCTACTAGGTACTACAAAATCTCGTGCTCCTTCAGGTGTAGATTTAATTAAGTACGGGGTTTCAACTTCAATAAAACCACTATCAGATAAATATTTTCTTGTTTCCATCGCCACTTTGTGACGGAAAATCAAATTATTTTTTACAGGATTTCTTCTAATGTCTAAATAGCGATATTTCATTCGAAGTTCATCACCACCATCAGTTTCATCTTCAATTGTAAAAGGAGGGATCACCGATTTGTTTAAAATGGTTAATTCTTTTACTAAAATTTCGACTTCACCAGTCGGTATATTTTTGTTTTTAGAAACACGTTCAATAACTTCTCCTTTAATTTGAATTACAAACTCACGTCCTAAAGTTTTAGCTCTTTCTACCATTTCTTTTGGAGTACGTTCTTCATCAAAAATTAATTGTGTAATACCATAGCGGTCACGTAAATCTACCCAAATCATAAATCCTTTGTCACGTGTTTTTTGCACCCATCCAGCTAAGGTAACTTCTTCACCAACATGTTTTAATCGTAATTCTCCGTTAGAATGTGTTCTATACATTGTTAAAATTTTATTAGAAAGTGCAAATTTAATGATTTCACACATAGATTATACACATATCACTTTATTTTTTGGAACTTCTATAGAGAAAATAGTTAATGGTTACATTTTTAATTTGGCAAGTAAATAACATCTTTCTAGAATTTGAGTTGATGTTAATACTTAGGCAATAAAAATCTTTGTAAATTTGCAACGTATGAAAGCAATTAATTTATTAGAAAAATTTCAACTTTTTAGTGAACACTGGACACCAAAAAAAATTGGAGAACTCAATGGGCAACAAGTACTATTAGCTAAATTAAAAGGAGAGTTTATTTGGCATACTCATGAGCATGAAGATGAACTTTTTTTAATTATTAAAGGAAAGTTGAAAATTGTATTTAAAGATACAACCATTGAACTTAATGAGGGGGAAATGTACATTATACCAAAAGGAATAGCCCATAAACCAATTGCTGAAGAAGAAGTTCATGTACTACTTTTTGAACCCTTAGAAATTAAACTTACAGGGAATATTACAAGTAATTTAACCGTTAAAACATTTGAAACTATATAAATGAGTGTATTACATATTGGCGAAGAGATTAGAGAAAAGGTGGCGAAGTACCAACATAAAAAAGCCATTTATTATAAAAATAATGTATCAAAAACTTGGGAAGGAATAACTTGGAACAGCTTAGGAAAAAGAGTGGAAGAACTTTCTAAAGCGCTTATAAATTTTGGAATAGAAGCAAAACACAATATTGCAATTTTTGCTGAAAATATGCCTAATTGGATTATTGCTGATATTTCAATTATGAGTATTAGGGCTGTTACCATTCCTATTTATGCAACAAATTCAAAAAACGATGTTAAGTATATTATTAATGATGCAGAGGTAAGTTTATTGTTTGTAGGAGATCAAAATGAATACGATAAAGCCTTTGAACTTTTGGAAACTTCTAAATATCTAAAGCTAATAGTTGCATTAACTCCAAATATAGTACTCCAACCTTCTAATCAGTCAATTTATTTAGAAGATTTTGTAACATTTAAGCCAAAAGAACAACTTGAAGTTGAGCTTCAAAAAAGATATTTTAATGCGGCTTCAGATGATTTAGCCAGTATTATATATACCTCTGGAACAACTGGCGAACCGAAAGGAGTTATGTTAGATCATACCAATTTTTTAGAATCATTAAAAGCCCATGATTATGAATTAAATGTTTCAGAAAAAGATGTTTCATTAAGTTTTTTACCATTAAGTCATATTTACGAACGTAGTTGGGTATTCTTTTGCTTACACAGAGGAATTGAGGTTTATTTTAATCAAGATCCTAAACAAATTGCAACGGTTTTAAAAGAGGTAAAACCTACAATTATGTGTACAGTGCCAAGAATTTTTGAGAAAATTTTTGCAGCAATTCAAGACAAAAGAAAAGAAGCTTCACCTACTAAAATGAAATTAGCAAGCTGGGCCTTAGGTATTGGAAATAACTATTACAATAAGCATAAACGATTTGCTAAAAAGATACCATTGCCGTTAAAATTAAAATACAAAATAGCCGATAAATTGGTGTTGAGTAAATTGCGTGAAGTTTTTGGAGGTCGTATAAAATTTATGCCTTGTGGAGGAGCTCCATTAGCAGCTGATATGGTTTCGTTTTTTCATTCTTTTGGATTGAATATAAAATGTGGATATGGATTAACCGAAACTACTGCTACAGTTTCATTATTTGGAGATACGCATTTTGAATTTAATTCAGCCGGAAAAACAATTCATGGCTCACAAATAAAAATTGGCGATAATAATGAGATTTTAGTTAAAGGGCCAGGTGTAATGAAAGGGTATTATAAAAAACCAGAAGAAACAGCTAAAGTTTTTAAAGATGGTTGGTTTTGTACAGGTGATGCTGGGATTATTGATGAAAAGGGGAATTTAATGATTACAGATAGAATTAAAGACTTAATGAAAACTTCGGGAGGTAAATATATAGCTCCTCAAAAGTTAGAAACCGCATTAATTAACGATTCGTTTATTGAACAAATTGCTGTAATTGGAGATCAACAAAAATATGTTACGGCATTAGCTGTACCTAGTTTTGAAAATTTAAAAAAATATGCTTTAGAACACAAAATTACGTTTAAAGATATTGAAGATTTAATTGCAAACAATCAAATAAAAGATATGTTTGAAAAGCGTATTGAAGAACTTCAAAAAGAATTTTCAAGATTTGAAAAAATAAAAAAAATTACCTTATTACCTAAAGAATTTAGTATTGAAACAGGGGAAATAACCGCAACGTTAAAATTAAAACGAAAAGTAATTCAAAAAAAGTATAAAGAACTTATTGAAAAAATGTACTCAGATTAATTTGTAATTTTTAAAATTGTAAGGGTTACTTACAGAAAAAAATTCTTTTAACTAAAATAATGTGTTATTTGTCTAATATTTTTTAGTGCTTTTTATATTTATTGGATATTTATATTTTAATAAATCATAAAACGTAATAATGATTCAATATAGTTATAAAAAGGTTTCAAGTTTAATTTTGATTCTTTTAATCACCACCGTACAATTTGCACAACAAAGAACTGGAAATATTGTAGAATATTTTGGTAAAGAAAAAGTAGATGAAATTAGTGAAGGAAAATTACTTCATGTTTTTAAAACAGGACTGGCATTAAAAATTCAAGACTACTCGTTTAACTCATCTTCATTTCCTAAAGAACCAGTTTTTGATAAATTTTTAATGAATCCTAATTTAAAAGTATCAAAAGATGAGGTTTTTGATATTGATTATTTAGGAAATGAATTAAAATGGAAAGCTATTTCAACTGATAAAAGCAATACATTTAATAATGAAGATTTAAGATCGAGTTATGTGTATTTAACCTATAAATCTAACTCTGAAAAAACAGTACTTTTTGAAGCTTCAGGGCACACAATGTTGTTGATAAATGGATTACCACATGAAGGAGATCATTATGATTTTGGATGGAACTTAATTCCGTTAAAATTAAAAAAAGGAACCAATGTTTTTGTGTTAAAAGTTGGAAGATTTCCAAGAATTAGAGCACGTTTAATTGAACCTCAAAAACTAGTTCAATTTACCTCTAGAGATCTTACTATGCCCGATTTATTGGTTGAAGAAACTAAAGAATATAAAGGAGCTATTAGAGTTATAAACGCATCTACTAATTGGGTGAAAAATTATACCATAAGTTCAGAGTTATTGGGAAATAGTAAAGACTCAAAAGTTATTGCTATTCCACCAATGAGTGTACTTAAAGTCCCTTTTTCAATAGCTTCAGTAGCAAAAGAAACAACTTTTGGAAAAGTAGATTTAAATTTGGAGTTAAAAAATAATAAAAAACAAGTTGTTTCAAAACAACAAGTTAAGTTAGAAGTTAAAACAAAACATCAGCATCATAAAAAAACTTTTGTTAGCAGTGTTGATGGGAGTGTTCAATATTATAGTGTTGCTCCTTCCACAGATAAAAATTCAGAAAAACAAGCATTATTTCTTTCAGTACATGGAGCATCGGTTGAAGCAGTGAACCAAGCAAATGCTTATGAGAAAAAAGATTGGGGAAATGTGGTGGCACCAACTAACCGTAGACCTTTTGGTTTTGCATGGGAAGACTGGGGACGTTTAGATGCTTTAGAAGTTTTAGCAGATGCCAAGTCAATATATCAACCAAATCCTACAAAAATTTATTTAACAGGTCATTCTATGGGAGGTCATGGAACTTGGTATTTAGGAGCTACGTATCCAGATAAATTTGCTTCTATTGCACCTTGTGCAGGTTATCCAGACTTGTTATTATACCGTGATAGTTTTTTGAATAGAACTTTAGAACTTCCACAAGAAGAGCTAACAGCTAGAGGAATGACGCCAGAAGTTGTTCAACGTTTAAAAACACCTTACGTTCCAACTGAAGTTGAAAAATTAATGAAAAGAGCGGGTACTCCAAGTAGAACTTTAAAATTAATACGAAACTATTTACACTTTGGAGTATATGTTTTACATGGTGAAAAAGACAATGTAGTACCAACATTTATAGCAAGGGATATGCGAGAGCGTTTGGGTAAATTCCATAACGATTTTACCTATTATGAATATCCAGACGGAACACATTGGTACGGAAATCATAGTTTAGATTGGTACAAAATTTTTAATTTCTTTAAAGAACGTACACTTAGAAACCCTAACGATATTAAAAAATTAGAATTTTATACGGGATCTCCAGGAGTTTCAGCAACATCTAATTTTATCACTATTCATCAACAAAATAAGCCTTTTGAAGTAAGTTCGTTTAACTTTTCTAAAGAAAATTCATTTAAAATAGCTACAAATAATGTTAGTTTAATGGAAGTTGATTTAACAAAACTAAGCGACACAATTACCACAATTTTTATGAATGAAAAAGAGGTTGCTGTAAACACTAATTCAAAAATATTTTTGAAAGCAGTAAACGGAGACTGGACAATTACCAAAGCTCCATCATTAAAAGAAAAAGGACCTCATAGAAACGGTGGTTTTAAAGATGCATTTAGACATCATGTAGTTTTTGTATATGCAACCAAAGGCTCGGCAAAAGAAAATGAATGGTACTATAATAAAGCGAAATTTGATGCAGAAACTTTTTGGTATAGAGCAAATGGAACTATTGAAGTGATAAAAGATACAGATTTCAATGCTAAAAAATATGCTGATAGAAACGTAATTATTTACGGAAACAAAAGTAACAATGCAGCTTGGAATAAATTATTAAAAGATAGTCCAATACAAGTTGATAACAACATAGTAAATTTTGGAACTAAAAAATTAACTGGAAATCAATGGGGTATGTATTTTACAGTTCCAAGAAATGATAGCGATTTTGCTAGTATTGGAGTGGTTACTGCAACAGGAGAAAAAGGAATGAAAGCTGCTTATGCAAATCATTATTTGGTAAATGGAACCACTTTTCCAGACGTATTATTGTTTGATGATACAGTAATTAATAATGGAGATAAAGCAGTAAAATGTGCAGGTTTTTTTGGAAACGATTGGTCTATTGAAAAAGGAGACTTTAAATGGAATTAAATTTGGTTTTTTTAAATTGATGTTTGAAAAGAGGTGTTTTAATTTTTAAACACCTCTTTTTTATAAAGCAAATAAATTGTTATATTTAAAAACAGCAGTAACTTTGTTGATTTATAAAACAACTTAAATTTTGAAATCAAAATTATATTTAGTCCCAACACCAATTGGTAATTTGGAAGATATGACTTTTAGAGCGGTAAAAGTTTTAAAAGAAGTTGATTTAATTTTAGCTGAAGATACTCGTACTAGCGGAAAATTATTGAAGCATTTCGAAATAACTACGCATATGCATAGCCACCATATGCATAACGAACATAAAACGGTTGACAACATTGTTAAACGAATACAAAATGGAGAATCGGTAGCATTAATATCTGATGCAGGAACTCCTGCCATTTCCGATCCTGGATTTTTATTAACAAGAAGTTGTATTGAAAATAATATTGAAATAGAATGCTTGCCTGGAGCCACAGCTTTTGTGCCAGCCTTGGTAAATAGTGGATTGCCAAATGATAAATTTGTATTTGAAGGATTTTTACCCGTAAAAAAAGGTCGACAAACACGGTTGACTTTTTTAGCTGAAGAAACCAGAACTATGATTTTTTACGAATCACCTCATAAACTATTAAAAACACTCACAAATTTTGCAGAATATTTTGGAGAAAATCGTCCGATTTCAGTATCAAGAGAATTGACCAAATTATACGAGGAAACGGTAAGAGGAACAGTTGCTGAGTTGATAGAACATTTTACAAATAAACCTCCAAAAGGAGAATTTGTAATTGTGGTTGGAGGTAAAAAATAATTACCGATAGAAATTAAAAAGCCAAAAAGTTTCATAAACTTTTTGGCTTTTTATGTAAATTATTTTTTTATTAAAAAAGATGAATCAATAGCTCATTTCAACTATTTTTTCAACATCACTTGGACTAACTTTTCCGTGTTCACCCAAACCTTTCCAGCCACGTTCTTCAAAGCGTTTTGAAATTTGTTGAGCAGTTCCTTGGTAATCCTCAGTATATTCCGATAATTTAGTTTTTATCCCTAATGATTGGAAAAATTCGGTTGTTTTTTTAATTCCTGCTACTGCTTTTTCTTCTGGTGTTCCTTCGGTAACATTCCAAACACGTTCAGCATATTGTGCTAATTTATCCTTTTTGTCTTCTAAATTATAGGTGTAATGACTTTCAGCAATAATAGCTAATGTTCTAGCGTGATCAATTCCAAATAAGGCGGTTAATTCATGTCCCATCATGTGAATAGCCCAATCTGACGGAACTCCTTGTTGAATCAATCCGTTTAAAGCCATAGTGCAACTCCACATAAAGTTTGACGCAGCTTCATAATCAGAAGTGTCATTTAATATGGTAGGAGCAACTTCAACCAAGGTTTGTAAAATACTTTCAGCAAAACGATCTTGTATTTTTGCATCTACTGGATAAGTCATATATTGTTCTAAAACATGAATAAAAGCGTCTGCCAATCCATTTGCAATTTGACGTTGTGGAATTGATTTTACTACTTCAGGATCTAAAACTGAAAATACAGGGAACAAGCCTGGACCACCCATTGCTAATTTTTCTTGAGTTTCAGCTCTTGTAATTACAGCACCAGAATTCATTTCAGAACCAGTGGCTGGCAAGGTAAGTACAGCGCCAAAAGGCATCCCATTTAAAGATCTAATATTTTTTGTTAAAATATCCCAAGGGGTATCTCCTTCAAATAAGGCAGCTGCTGATAAAAATTTTGTTCCATCAATAACTGAACCTCCACCAACGGCTAATAAAAAAGTAATATTTTTTTCTTTAATTACTTTTAGAGCTTCCATTAAAACAGCGTATTCTGGATTTGCTGGAATTCCACCAAATTCAATCACTTCAAAATTTGAAAGTGCAGATGTTACTTGTTCATAAACTCCGTTTTTTTTAATACTTCCACCTCCATAAAGTAATAATACTTTAGAATTTTTTGGAATTTCAGTTGAAAGGTTTTCAATTTGACCTTTACCGAATAAAATTTTTGTCGGATTTTTATATTGAAAATTATTCATAATTAAAGCTTTTTATATTTAGTATTTAGGCAATTTCGGTCACTAAATCTTCGGTGCTTTTTCTAACTTTAGGAAGATTTACTAACCAGTCGTTTTCAGCATCTCTGTAACCAATAGGTAATAGTACACAACTACGAAGCCCTTTTTCACGTAACTTTAGAATTTTATCCACAGCTTCAGGTTCAAAGCCTTCAATTGGGGTAGAATCAACGCCCTCATATGCTGCGGCAATGATAGCAGCTGAAAAAGCAATGTATGCTTGTTTTGCTGCGTGGTTAAAGTTAATTTCAGGATCTTGTTGTGGGTAAAAACTTAATAGTTTTTGACGATATGCTTCCCAGCCTTCGTTTTTAAAACCACGAACTTCATTTACTAAATCAAACATTTTATTAATTCTTTCTTCAGTATAGGTATCCCAAGCAGCAAAAACTAACAAATGAGAACAATCTGTAATCATAGATTGATTCCAAGAAACAGATTTAATTTGCTCTTTGATTTCTTGATTTGTGATGACCAAAATTTCAAAAGGTTGTAAACCGCTTGAAGTTGGCGCCAAGCGAGCAGCTTCAATAATATTATCTATTTTTTTTTGAGATACTTTTTCACCATTCATAGCTTTGGCTGCGTACCTCCATTTTAATTTATCTAATAATTCCATAATTTTTATTGTGAATTTACTTTTTTAGTTATTTTTTTGATATAATTTGATGTTATAATTTTATACTATCCCAAGCAATGTTAAAAGCTTCTTTTAGCTTTTCATTATTCAATGGGCAATGTTCTTTATGTTGAGTATTGGTTAAAAATGCTAGAGGATAAATTGTAAACGCATACATTAAATATGGTGAAACAGGCTTAATAATTTTTTCTGAAACGCCTCTTTCCCATAAGTTAACTAAAGGTTGTAAATGTTTTAACCCTTCACGTTTAATATTTTCATCAATAATAGGGGTGTTGTCACATTGAGATAAAAAATTAGATTCCTCTGTTTGGTTTAATTTAAACTTAGCAATGTTATACCATATTTGTTTAAAGCTCTCTTTAACGCATTGTTCTTCATTATAATTTTTAAATGCTTGAGCACTAAAAACAGCCTTCATTTCTAAATACAGCTGATTGATTAAATCTTGTTTGTTTTCAAAATAAATATAAATAGTTGCAGGAGACATTTCAGCCATTTTTGCAATTTTGGACATAGGAGCGTCATGAAATCCATTATTATTCACTAAGTGAAGTGTGGCTTTTAATAACGCTATCCTTTTTTTATCACATTTTTGTCGAATTGCCATAAAACTCAATTTAGTATTTTGATGCTGCAAATATACATAAAAAAACCTACAAAACGAATATTCATTCATTTTGTGAATTTAAAATTATGTTAAATTTAAAATATAGTACTTTTGTTTTTTAAAATATTATGGCAAAAATTAAGAAAAAGCAAAATTTACTTCACCCCAGAAATAAACACCAGCAAGGGTATAATTTTACAGAATTAGTTGAGATATATCCAAATTTAAAGCAAGTTGTTTTTACAAATAATTTTGGAACTACTACTATAGATTTTGCAAATGCAGCAGCTGTTAAACTATTAAATACTGCATTATTAGTTAAACATTATCAGATAAATTATTGGGAGTTCCCCAATGAAAATTTATGCCCTCCAATACCAGGAAGAGTAGATTACATACATTATTTAGCAGATTTATTAAATGAAACAAGACTTATAAATAATGTTAAAATTTTAGATATCGGTACTGGAGCAACTTGTATTTATCCATTATTAGGAAATGCAGAATATGGTTGGAGTTTTGTAGGTACTGACATTGATAAAAATTCTTTAGCAATTGTAAATAATATTGTTAAAACAAATAAATTATCCAATCAAATAAAATTAAAATATCAACAAAATAGTGCTCAAATCTTAAAAGATATTTTAACTGATAATGATAAATTTTCTGCAAGTATGTGCAACCCACCATTTTATAAATCACAAGAAGATGCAAAGGAAGCTAATTTGAAAAAGTTAAAAGGGTTAGGAAAAATGAATGAGGGGAGAAACTTTAGTGGAAAAGCACAGGAATTATGGTATAAAGGAGGAGAAAAAGCTTTTATTCACACATATTTATACGAAAGCTCATTATTTAAAACTCAATGTTTTTGGTATACTACATTAGTTTCTAAAAAAGAAAATGCAGAAAGTATGTTTCCTTCCTTAAAAAAATTAGGAGCTACAGAAATAAAAATAATTCCTATGTATCAAGGGAATAAAGTGACACGAATTATAGCTTGGACCTTTTTAACTAAGGAAGAGCAATTAAAATGGGAAACTAGTTAACACTAATGTTGATGAAAAGCGTCAGAAACAAATGATAACACAGCAGGTAAAGATTCTCTCCAATAAGTCCAAGTATGTGCTCCATCTCTAACTCTATACTCATGTGGTACGTTTTTTTTTCTTAAGGCAATATGAGCCAAGCTATTGCCTTCATATAAAAAATCGTCATCTCCACAATCAATAAACCATCTAACCGATTTTAAATCATCCAGAGTTTTATTTTCTATTAATGAAATTACATAATGTTGTTCAAAATAGGTTTGTATTTTTGTTTCATCTGTAATACTACTATTGTTGTTTTTAAGACGATTTTTAAAACTTTCTAAAGAAAGAGGCCCTAAAGAAGCACTTAATGGACATGCAGAGGAGAATAACTCTGGATGATGTAGCGCGTATACAAATGCACCTCCACCACCCATTGAGAGTCCGGCAATGGCTCTAAACCTTTTATCGCTTTTAATTCTGTATGTTTTTTCAACATATGGCATAAATTCTTTAAAAAAGAAATCTTCATACAACCAATGTTCTTCAATAGAATTAAAATAACCTTTTTTGCCAGTATTAGCATCGGGCATAACAACAATCATTGAAGTTGAAGTACCTTCTTTTATGGATTTATCAGCAATATGAAGTATTTCACCAAATTGCACCCAACCTGTTTGATCATCACCAGAACCATGTAATAGGTAAAGAACTGGATAACTACGTTGTGAAGTTTCATAATCAGGAGGTAGGTAAACAGCAAATTTACGCTCTCCTTTTAAAATTGAGCTTTTCATCGTTAAATTATCGTACACTTTTCCATTTTGACTGAAACTTATAAGAACAGAACAAATGCTAAAAATTAAAAGGAGTTTATTTTTCATTGTTTTATACGGTGATAATTAAAATACTAAAAATAATAAATTTTCAATAAAAATAGGCTCATTTTAATACGTGTTAATAATGCAATTTTGCATTGTAAATCATAAGTAAATTCATTTAATAAACTTCATTCATTTTTTGGAGAAATTGTAATTTTAATAAGAAATAATTTATTCATGTTAAACCCTAAAATTGGAATGGAAGATTTAAAATTTAGAGTACAAGCACATAGTGAAAACTCAACTAAAACAGTAGTAAAAGCAAGAGGTTTTGAAATAATACTTGATGAACCTGCAAGTTTAGGTGGTACTAATGAGGGAGCAAACCCTGTGGAATACATACTTGCAGCCTTTTGTGGATGTATAAATGTTATGGGACATGTAATTGCTAAAGAAATGAATTTTGAGCTAAGAGGAATGAAAATTAAAATGTGTGGAAGCTTAAATCCTGAACGATTGTTTGGAACTTCATTTACTGAACGAGCAGGGTATAAACAAATTGAACTTTCAATTGAACCAGATTGTGATGCTCCAATTGAAGTATTAGAGGAATGGTTAGAAAGAATAGAAGATAGATGTCCGGTTTCTGACAATTTAAGTAATAGAACTCCAATGAACTTATTGTTAAAAGGAAAATTTCATTCTATTCAAAAAATAAGTGAATTAAATTAAATAGTATTAACGAATGTTTGTTTTGAATCGCTGCTATAAGAAATTCGAAGTGTTTTTGTGTTTTAATTTAAAAATTTTTCATACTTCTGTCTTGTAGTAGCGATTAATACCATCTTTTTTTCTTCTTTTTAGACGCTTCAGATTTACGTCCTTTTTTATGTTTACTCTTTCCAGGAGTTTTATGAATTTGAGGTTTTGCTTTAGGATCTAATGGGTAAGGATGATTTTCTTCAACAGGAATTATAGTATTTATTAGTTTTTGAATATTAGTAATGTAATTTTTCTCATCAGCGGAACAAAAAGAAAAAGCATTTCCAGTATTTCCTGCTCTACCAGTTCTTCCAATTCTATGTACATAGGTTTCTGAAACATTTGGAATATCAAAATTAATAACGGCATCTAAATTATTAATATCAATTCCTCTTGCAGCAACGTCAGTAGCAATTAAAATATTTACAGTACCATCTTTAAATTTGTTTAAAGATGCTTCTCTGTCTTTTTGAGTTTTATCTCCGTGGATACTTGCTACATTATAATTATTTTTTTTCAGAGTTTTTTCCAATTTTGCGATACCAAATTTAGTACGTCTAAAAATTAGAATATTTCCTTTTAAAGTGTTTCTAAGAAGGTATAAGCATAGTTCCATTTTTTTTTGCTTTGGAACATAATAAAGTTTTTGAACTATAGTTTTTGCAGCAGAAGTTGATGGTGTGGTATCAACAGTTTCAGGATTTTTTAAAATTGAGTTTGCTAATTCAGCAATTTTTGGAGGCATGGTTGCTGAAAATAAAAGAGTTTGTTTTGCTTTTGGGCATAGGCGTTCAATTTTTTTTACATCATCAATAAAACCCATGTCTAACATTAAATCTGCTTCATCCAAAACCAACACTTCAATAAGGTTTAAATGTATGCAATCTTGTTTATGCAAATCTAAAAGCCTACCAGGAGTAGCCACTAAAATATCAACACCTTTTTTAAGGATGTCTTTTTGAGGTTCAATAGAGGTTCCACCATAAATAACGGTAGTTCTTAAATTTGAAAATTTGCCATAGCTTTTAAAACTTTCTTCAATTTGTAAAGCCAATTCCCTAGTTGGACTTACAACTAATGCGCGTATTTTTTTAGCTCTTTTACCAGCATCTTGTTTATCAAATAATAATTGTAAAATAGGTAACGCAAATGCGGCTGTTTTACCTGTACCAGTTTGAGCAGATGCAATAATATCTTTTTTTTCTAAAACCAAAGGAATGGTTTTTTCCTGAACAGGAGTTGGAGTTTCGTAACCTTTGGCTGCGATTGCTTTTAAAATAGGTTTGTTTAACTGTAGGTCTTTAAATTGCATAGGTTTTGTTTAAAACAACATTTTTGCAAAGATACAGTATTATCAAATAGATTATGGTTTCTTTAAAGTTGCATCTATAATTGATATCATTTCGGCAAATTCTTTCTCTTCGTAAAGTCGTGATAAAAAAATGATTTCTCCTTGTTTGTTCAATACAATATTTCTGGTAACACCTGCATTGGGTAATGTAAAACTTTCAAACAATGTACCATCAGAGTCTATGGCAAAAGGATAGGTTACTTTCATTTGTTCAATAAAATGCTTTACTTTTCCTGGAGTTTCTTTTAAATCAATTCCAATTAAAATAAAATCATCATTTTTAAATTGTTGCCATACTTCTTTTTCTAAATGAGGCATTTCTTTTCTACATACGCTACACCAAGAAGCTGTAAATTGTAAAACAACAACTTTCCCTTTTAAATTTTCATTGGTGATTGATGTTCCATCCATTAAAGAAAAATTTAATTTTGGAGATTGGTCACCAACTTTAACTTTATATCCTCTTGTAGAATCTTCTTGTGAGTGAGTTAATTGAGTTAAAAATAAAATGGCTACAATTAGAATATTTTTCATTTTTTAAATTTTGAAGTGTAAATATAGAAAGATATTATTAAGAAGTTCTTAAATTTTTTTCAAAACAAACGCTATTTTCAACGTTTTCATAAAATCCAAAATTAGGGGTAATAGCATAGCCACTTTTTTTGTAGAGTTCAATAGCTTCTGGCTGTTGTTTTCCAGTTTCTAATATGCATTTAGTATAACCAAGCTCTTTAGCCCACAATTCTAATTCGTTTAAAACTTTAGAAGCAATTCCTTTTCTTCTCCCTAAAGGAGAAACAAACATTCGCTTAATTTCAACAGTTTTATTTTTATGAAATTTAAATGCACCACACCCAATAGGCTTTTTATTTTCATAAGCTACTACCACATTTTTAATGGTGTCTAATTTATTAAATTGATCATAAAATGAATGATTATCTCCATCGCTAATTTTTAATTCCGCATCAAGTAATGGTATTAAATTTAAGAAATCTTTATTTTCTGTTGTTGTTCTAAGTAATTCAATCATTTTTTTGAATCGAATTTAAGTATAAATGTTCAACCTTATCTCTTGCCCAAGGTGTACGTCTTAAAAATTTAAGACTTGACTTTATGCTCGGATTGCTATTAAAGCAGTTAATTTTAATGCGAGACCCTAATTCTTCCCAGCCATAAATAGCTACTAAATATTGTAAAATTTCTGATAATTTTACTCCGTGTAATGGATTGTTAGGCTGTAAATTATGTATACTCATGTTCTCTGCAAAAGTAAATTAATATTTTAAATTTCAATAATATACTTAAAAATGAGCTTCAATATTTTGTGTACCTTTAGCAATTATGGAAAAAGACACAAAACTTGCCGTACTAATAGATGGCGATAACATTCCTTCAAAGTATATTAAAGAAATGATGGAGGAAATTACAAAATATGGAACTCCAACCATAAAACGTATTTATGGTGATTGGACCAAACCTCATTTATCAAAATGGAAAAATATTTTACTTGAAAATGCCATAACTCCAATACAGCAATACGGCTATACAACAGGTAAAAATGCTACAGATTCAGCAATGATTATTGATGCGATGGATATTTTATATTCAGAAAAAGTAAACGGCTTTTGCTTGGTCTCTTCTGATAGTGATTTTACGAAATTAGCTACCAGATTGAGAGAAGCTGGATTGGTGGTTTATGGAATTGGCGAAAAGAAAACACCAGACCCTTTTATTGTAGCTTGTGATAAGTTTATATATTTAGAAATTTTAGAATTAGAAGAAGATTCATCTAATGGAAAACAAAAAGAGAAAAAAGCGTCAATTGATAAAATTACACCGAAAGTTATTAGGTTTTTAAAGCATACGGTTGATGATGTTGCTGATGATGATGGGTGGGCATTTATGGGTGATGTTGGTACTTTAATACTAAAAAAACAGCCAAACTTTGATGCACGTAACTTTGGTTTCCAAAAGTTAACACCTTTATTTAAATCTTTAAATCAATTTGAAATTGAAGAAAGAGATCGCTCTGGTGGACGTTTTAAATTAATATATGTTAGAAATAAGAAGAAATAGTATAATTATCTTAATACCCCTCTTTTAAAAGAGGGGTATTAAGATTTGAATAATAAACAATTATTTTATTCATATACATAGCGGATAAAACAATCATCATGATGATCCATGTGTGCATCTAATGCGTTTACTGAAATTGTAATTTCATGTCCATTATGCAAGATTACACATTTTTTTGCTTCAGGTTGGCATTCAAAAGCCATAAAAAGGAACGACCCTACAACTAACATAACTACTTTGCTTAAAACATTTTTTTTCATAATTTTTATTTTTAACAGTTAGATTTCAATTAATAAAAATGGGGTAATAGATGTTAAGGGTAAAAAATAAAATGTATTACTTTGATTCAAAAGTATTATAAAGTGACCTAACAATACTATGATAAAAATCATTTAACATATTGATTTTTATTAGTTTGTGTTTTTTTAAGTATCAAAATTATTTAGAAAAAGTTATTTTGAGGTGATAGGTGTCAGTTTTCTAAGCGTGTAAATAGTAATTTACTTTTTCTTTTTAGGGTAAAATTTATAACGTTTAGGGTTGTTAGTTTCACTTTCTTTTACACGATGCTCTGCTCTTCGTTGAATTTTTTTTCGTTGATTTTTTGTGGGTTTTTTTGTAGGAGGAGTTTCTTCAATTTCATCATCTTGAAACGGATGTTTTTTAATGATTGGTATTTGCTGATTGATTAATTTTTGGATATCCTTTAAATAAGCTTTTTCTTCAATAGTACAAAAGGAAAGTGCAATTCCACTAGCTTTTGCTCTACCTGTTCTACCTATTCTATGTACATAAGTTTCAGGAATATTAGGCAAATCAAAATTAATAACTAATGATAATTCTTCAACATCAATTCCCCGAGCAGCAATATCCGTAGCAATTAATACATTTAATTCTCCTTTTTTAAAGTTTCCTAAAGCTCTTTGTCTTGCCCCTTGTGATTTATTGCCATGAATAGCTGCTGATTTAATATTGGCTTTGGCTAAAAAACGTACAATTTTATCGGCTCCATGTTTGGTTCTTGAAAATACTAATACCGATGAATTTGGGTTGTTTTCTAATAAATGTACCAATAATTTTGGTTTACTTTTTTTACTAACAAAATAAACAGCTTGTTCTACTTTTTCAGCAGTAGCTTGTTGTGGTTTTACAGTAACTTTTGTAGGATTTCCTAAAATATTTTTAGATAATTCTACAATAGCAGGAGGCATGGTAGCTGAAAAGAAAAGCGATTGTCTTTTAACAGGAAGTTTAGCAATTATTTTTTTTATATCGTGAATAAAGCCCATATCTAACATTTGATCCGCTTCATCTAAAACAAAATAGTTAATATTTTTCAAAGTAATGTGCCCTTGTGAAATTAAATCCAACAAACGTCCAGGTGTGGCTACTAAAACATCAGTTCCTCCTTTTAAAGCGTTGGTTTGTGAAAGTTGTTTGACTCCTCCAAAAACAACCACATTTTTTAAGCCAGTATATTTTCCATATGTAGTAATACTTTCAGCAATTTGTATGGCTAACTCTCTAGTTGGAGTTACAATTAATGCTTTAGTTTTTCTAAACTCTTTTTGATTAGGGTTAGTTAAATATAGCTGTTGTAGTATAGGAATACTAAAGGCAGCTGTTTTTCCAGTACCCGTTTGTGCGCAACCAAGTAAATCTTTTTTGTCTAGTAAAATAGGAATTGATTGTTCTTGAATAGGAGTTGGATGTGTATAGCCTTCAATTTTAAGTGCTTTCAAAATTGGTTCAATAATCCCTAAATCTGTAAATGTCATATAACGTAAATAAGTAGGCAAAGGTAACCCAATTGTTTTAATAAGCCATTTTTAAATGAAAAAGCTTAAAAATGTTAATCTGAAGAAGAAATCGATGAATTTTATAAATTTTAAGAAGTTAAGATTGTTTATTTTTGCAGAAGACTAAAAAATGAAGAATGAATTATAAATTAATTTGTACCGATATAGACGGTACACTATTAAATAAAGACAGAGAATTATCTACAGCTACAATTCAACAAGTTAAACGTATTTCACCTATTCCTTTTGTATTAATTTCTTCACGAATGCCAAATGCAATGAGACATTTGCAAGAAGAGTTAGAAAATAAAAACACTCCGTTAATTGCTTATAATGGAGCTTTAATTATTGCAAATGAAACGGTTTTGCATTCTACATTTATTAATAATTCAACACTTGAATTCATTATAAATAAATGTGCTAAAACAAACATTCATTTAAGTTTGTATTATAAAGATGAATGGTATGTGCCAGCAAATGATTATTGGGCAAAAAGAGAAGCCAATAATACCAAAGTAACTCCAACTATTAAGTCGAATATTGAAGTATTATCACAATGGAAAAATGAAGGAAAGGGAGCTCATAAAATTATGTGCATGGGAGAAGAGTTAGAAATAGATGCGTTATATAAAACTTTGGAACAACATTGCGCTGACGAGATTATATTATACCGTTCAAAACCTACTTATATTGAAATATCTCATAAATCAATTTCTAAAAAAACAGCTATTGAATTTTTAATAAATACCTATTATTTGGAAATTGCAATGTGTGATATTGTGGCTTTTGGAGATAATTATAACGATATTGAAATGTTAAAAGCAGTTGGGTTAGGTATCGCAGTAAAAAATGCCAATAATAAGGTGTTAGCTATTGCAAATAAAATTACAGATACCAATAAAAATGATGGTGTTGCTAAAGCATTAGCATCAATTTTTATTTAATGCTTTAAAAGCATTGTATACCGCTTTGTGTAAAATTGTTGCATGATCTTCATCTAAAATAGGTTCGTAAAAAAGAGTAATTTTACGATTGTTAGCTTCTTTTATTGCTTGAACCAACTTATCTGCCACTTGATGCATTACAGGATGTTCTTTACCTAAGGAAATAAAAACTTTTTTATTCAAATCTTTATGT
Source organism: uncultured Lutibacter sp. (assembly GCF_947493565.1). Lineage (GTDB taxonomy): Bacteria > Bacteroidota > Bacteroidia > Flavobacteriales > Flavobacteriaceae > Lutibacter > Lutibacter aestuarii. The sequence continues at coordinate 353,177 of NZ_CANLRG010000002.1, forward strand.
TTATTAAAAAATAAATGAGCCTTATTTACAAGCTTTTGATGATCCCACCAAAGGGAAGGACTTACAATAATATAATCGGTAAATAAATGCGCTTTGGTTGTTAAAATTTCAGTCGCTAATAAACCACCCATAGATTGACCAATAATTGTTTTTCTAGCAGTTGTTTTATAATTTTTTTGAATGTAAGGCTGTAATTCATTTTCAATAAATTTTATAAATTTTTCAGAACCTCCTCCAGTTGGCAAATCTTTTTTATCTCTAGGGTCGGTGCTTGGATAAGTAAAATCTCGATATCTATCAATATTTGCAATTCCAACAACAATAGATTTAGGCATTAAATTATACATGTTCATAAATTGAACCAACCCTGCAATATGAGGAAAATCTTCATGAGCGGAACCATCTAAAACATAAATGGTAGGGTAAGTTGCAAGTGAATCTGCATTATATCCTTGAGGAAGGTAGATGTTTAAAACTCGTTCTTCTGAAAGTTCTTTAGAGTTAATTTTTTCAATAACACCAAAAGGGAATACTTCTTTATTTTGAATGGAGTTATTATTTTGTGCTTTTAAACTGCTGTTAAATAAGTAAATAGTAATTAGTATAAGAATAGATTTTTTTTTCATATAAAATTTTTAAAAAACAATAATACAAATTTTTTTTATTCATTTTTACTAAAACCATTTCTTCTTTTTAAAATAAGAAATCATTAAAATAGCTATCAGCAGCATAATTCCTAGCATAATAAAATAGCTGTATTTGTAATGTAGTTCAGGTATAAAATCGAAATTTGTACCATAAATACCTGCAATAAAAGTTAAAGGAATAAAAACAACAGAAAAAACAGTTAAAAATTTCATAGTGTCGTTTAACTTACTGCTAATTGTAGTATGGTAAATGTGTAATTGGTCTGAAAGTATTTCTCTATAACTTTCGATTGATTCTATAGATTGATGAATGTTATTTTGAAGTTCTTGTAAATGAATATAAATAGAGTCGCTTAAATACTCCGATTCCATTTTTAATAATTCTGAAATAATTTCTTTGGAAGGTTTTATAGACTTGCTTAAATAAATAATTTCTTTTTTGTAACTATTAATTTGTTCTAATACCGATACTTCAGGATTTTGGAGTAAATCAACTTCTAACGACTCAATTTTTGTCCCTATTTCACTAATAATGTATTTGTAATTGTCTAATACAACATCAATTAATGAAAAAGCTAAATAATCTACACGAGATGTTCTAATGGTTTTTTTATTTTTTCTAATACGTTCCCTTACTGGTTCAAAAACATCGCCTTTTCGTTCTTGAAAAGAGATTAATACATTTTCTTTTATAATAATTACCAAGTTTTCTGAAGAAATATAATTCATCACTTCATCATATTGTAACATTTTTAAAGAAAGGTAAATACAATTGTCGTATTCATGTATTTTGGGTCTAGCATGAGGATTCATAACATCTGAAAGAATCATAGGTTCTAACTCAAAAGTTGATGAAATTTCAGTCATTATTTTTTCATCATGTATGCCATCAATGTTAAACCACGTTACAGAATTAGTTTTGTTGCAATTTTCAATATTGTTAATTTCTTCAACAATATATTCTTCTAATTTTTGAGGGTCAAAATCAATTATTCTAAGTAAAACTGCATCGCTTTTTTTTTCACCCCTAAGTTTAAATGCTTCAGGAGATAGGCCTACTTCTTCTTTTTTTGTTTTTAAAAACCTTGCCATTAATTGCTGTGTTAATTTAATTAAAAATACAAACTTTTGTTTAGTAGTTATCTAATTTAGAAAACATTTAATAGTACTCATAAAAAAAGCCACCTTTATAAGTGGCTTTTTTTATGATTTTACTTTATAAATTAAAGAAAAACTCCCTCTTCATCGGTTTTTACTTTAATTATTTTATCACCGTTTTTTAATCGTAATTTATACTTTTTAGTGACACCTTCTTCATGATGATATTTAACCAAATAAACATCTTCATTAATAGTCCATCCAGGAAATCTTTTGGTTACTGATTGAACTACCTCTACTGGAAGTTTAATATTTTTAAATTTTTCTACAGTTCTAATAATTTTTCCGTCTTTATTATAGGCTGCTAAAATTTTTCCTTCAGGAATGTAAAATGATACAAAGTAAGAATCGTATTCATCTTCATAAAAGTCTGAATTTTTTAAATCAAAAGCAGCTACTTTTCTTTGAAGAACTTCAACAGGTATGGCAGCTTCTTTGGCATCAACTTCATTTAAATACTTATAATTAGTTGCAACAATGACTACCTCAGATAGCTTTTCAACTTTAGTTACCTGTGCAAATGCTTGGATGGTTAATCCAAAAATAAATAAACCAAAAATTAATTTTTTCATGACTTAATTCTTTTAATTAATACTTATAAATGGACGTAACTTATAGCATATTAAAATTATTAAGTCTTTAGTTTTTAGTCAATGATGCTCATCAATTAATTGAGAAATAGAACTGATGAGCATCATTTTTAAGTGAGGTTTTTTTAATAAATAGTTAACGCTTTTTAAGTTGATAAATATCTTTTCTTCTATCTTTTAAATTTCGTACACTTCCTAATTGATTTAACTCTCTTAATAAATCAATATCTACATCGGCAATTAGAATCATTTCAGAATTTGGCGTTGCTTCTGCCTTAATTCCATTGGTAGGAAACGCAAAATCACAAGGAGTAAATACCATTGATTGTGCAAATTGAATATCCATGTTATGAACCTTTGGCAAATTTCCAACGCTTCCAGAAATTGCTACGTAGCATTCATTTTCTATGGCTCTAGCTTGTGCACAGTTTCTAACTCTAGAATAGCCATTTTGGGTATCGGTTAAAAATGGCACAAATAAAATATCCATACCATCATCAGCTAATAACCTGCCTAATTCAGGAAATTCAACATCATAACAAATTAAAATTCCAATTTTACCACAATCAGTATCAAAAGTTTTTATTTCACTACCCCCTTCCATACCCCAAACTTTGGCTTCATTGGGTGTTATGTGTAGTTTTTCATAACGTTCAATACTTCCGTCGCGTTTGCATAAATACCCCACATTGTACAGTTTATTATTAATAATTTCAGGCATGCTTCCGGAGATGATATTGATATTATAGGAGATGGCAAATTCTGAAAATTTTTGAATAATGGCTGAAGTATGTTTGGCTAATTCTCTAATGGCTTCGGGTTCAGTTAAATGATTGTTTTCAGCCATTAAAGGCGCATTGAAAAATTCAGGGAATAGTGCGAAATCTGACCGGTAGCCTGAAACTGAATCAACAAAAAACTCAGCTTGTTGTAATAATTCTTCTAAATTATTATAAGAGCGCATTTGCCACTGAATAAGTCCTAAACGAACTATTTTTTTTTGTGTGGTAGGCGTTTTTTGAACTTTTTCATAATAAATATTATCCCACTCTAAAAGCACAGCATAATCATTTGAAGCATCATCACCTTCTAAATAACTTTTTAAAATTCTAGCAGGATGAAAATCATTAGAAATTTGAAAGTTAAAAACAGGGTCGTGAATTTCTTTTTTTCTTACCTTTTTAATATATTCTTTTGGTGATAATTTATTTGAATATTTATGGTAGTTTGGAATTCTTCCTCCAAAGGCAACACCTTTTAAATTAAGACGTTCGCATAATTCTTTTCTGTAATCATATAATCTTCTGCCAAGACGTAAGCCTCTAAATTCAGGTTTTATAAATACATCAATTCCGTACAACATATCTCCATCGGGAGTATGTGTGTTAAATGTGTAATCTCCTGTTATTTCTTGATAGGTATGATGTTGATCTACTTTGCTATAATCTACAATAATAGACAAAGCACAACCAGCAATTTCATGGTTCACTTTAATTACAACTTGCCCTTCAGGAAAACGATCAATTAAAGATTCAATTTGATGCTCTTTCCAGTAAGAATTTGGCATTGTTGTGTAAGATTCAATCATTGCTTTTTTTAGCTCTTGATAATCATCAATGCTTAAGAAAGTTAACTCTATGTTTTCTATATTCTTCATTATTAATAAAAAATCAGCTTATTAATTTACTACATTAAATTAAAATTACTCAAAAAGATATTTAGAGTTTTAAACAACCTAATAAGTAACTCTATGTTAGCTTAAAGTTAGTGTATTTTTTAATTAGTAAAAGATGAAGTTAAGTTAATAAAAATTGAAAATTAAAAATAGAAGAAAGGCAGCTATTGAAACTAAAATTAAAAAGAGTACTTGCTTTTTCTTTTCTTGTTTAACTTCTAGTTGAACTTTTAATTTAAATTTTTCCAATTCAGCTTTAGAAAGTTTAGGAAAGTTGTAGCTTGTTTTAGTTTTTGAACTGTTAAAATAATTAATTCCTCCTTTAAATTTTTTGCGTTTTGAATTTCTTAAAGCATTATTTTGCTTTATTTATTTAACATATCTTGTATGTGACCAGCTCCAAAACTCATTATATATTTTATTAGTGGTAAATTGGAATAAAAAGTTACAGATGAATGATAATTTTAAAACTATTTTGTAAAGTTTGTTACCAATTTAAGACTAAAATTCCTTTAAATTAGCATTTTAAAATTTAGAGATATATTATGACAAATACAATTGAAGTTAGTTGGAAAGGGCAAATGCTTTTTGAATCTGTAGCACCCGAAGGAAGCGTAATGATTGATGCTGACAAAGCAGTGGGTGGACAAGGTAAAGGATTAAGACCAAAAGCTATGATGTTAACATCGTTGGCTGGTTGTACTGCAATGGATGTTGCTTCTTTACTTAAAAAAATGCGTGCTGAGGTTGATGATTTTAAAATTGAGGTTTCTGCAAATTTAACTGAAGAACATCCAAAATATTACGATAAAGTACACGTAATATACAAATTTTTTGGAAGTGAGTTTAAAAAAGAAAAAATTGAAAAATCTGTTAATCTATCGGTAGAACGTTATTGTGGTGTTATGGAAATGTTCCGAAAATTTTCAGAAGTCACAACAGAAATTCAATACTTTGAAAAATAAATAGAGTAAGCAAGCCTATTTGAATTTTCAAATAGGCTTTTATCTAGTTCTTAAACTGAAATTTTTTAAATAAATCCCAAAGTACAACTCCACAACTTACAGAGATATTTAGAGAATGTTTGGTGCCAAATTGAGGAATTTCAATACAATAATTTGTAGCTGAAACTACTTTTTGTTGTACTCCTTTCACTTCATTCCCCATAACAATAGCATATTTTTGATTGGGTTCAATATTAAAATCTTGTAGCATAGTACTATTATCGGCTTGTTCTATTGCAGCAACAATTATATTTTCTTGCTGTAATTTTTTTACAAGTTCTAAAGTATTTTCAACGTATTCCCAATTCACAGATTCTGTAGCGCCTAAAGCTGTTTTATGAATTTCTTTATGTGGAGGTTGCGCTGTAATTCCACAGAGGTAAATTTTTTCAATTAAAAAAGCATCGCTAGTTCTAAAAACAGCGCCTATATTATTTAAACTCCTAATATTATCTAAGATAACTATTAAAGGAATTTTTGCTGTTTTTTTAAAATCTTCAACATTTAATCTTCCTAATTCGCTATTTTTTAATTTTTTCATTGTTAAATGTAATTGTTAATCTTTCAATCATTAAATTATTTCAATCTTTCAATATAAAATGTAACTTCGCAAAACTAACTTAATTTCCTAAAAAATTGGCAGCAAAAAGTAAGAAAGTCACCCCTTTAATGAAACAATACAATGCAATTAAGGCAAAATATCCTGATGCAATGTTGCTTTTTAGAGTAGGAGATTTCTATGAAACTTTTGGAGAAGATGCTGTAAAAGCAGCTAAAGTTTTAGGAATAATATTAACCAAACGAGGTGCTGGTAGCGAAACCGAAACAGCCTTAGCAGGGTTTCCACATCATTCATTAAATACGTATTTACCAAAATTGGTAAAAGCGGGTATGCGTGTGGCAATTTGTGATCAATTGGAAGATCCTAAAATGACCAAAACTATTGTTAAACGTGGTGTTACAGAGTTGGTTACTCCAGGAGTTGCATTAAATGATGAGGTTTTACAATCTAAAACCAATAATTTTTTAGCGTCAGTTCATTTTGGAAAAAAGCAATTAGGAATTTCATTTTTAGATGTTTCAACAGGAGAATTTTTAACTGCACAAGGAAATTCAGAATATATAGATAAATTGCTTCAAAATTTTAATCCAAGTGAGGTACTAGTTCAAAAGCAATATAAAAACAAGTTTTTTGAATTATTTGGAGACCGTTTTTATACATTTTATTTAGAAGATTGGATTTTTCAGTCCGAATATGCTTTAGAAACTCTAACCAATCATTTTAAAGTAAAAACGCTCAAAGGTTTTGGAGTTGATGATTTACACGAAGGAATTATTTCATCAGGCGCTGTTTTGTGTTATTTATCTGAAACACAGCATAATAAATTAGAGCATATTTCTGTAATTAATAGAATTTCAGAAGATAATTATGTTTGGATGGATCGTTTTACCATTCGAAATTTAGAATTGTATCAGTCAACTTCAGTAAATGCAGTAACGCTACTTGATGTTATTGATCAAACTATTTCACCAATGGGTGGACGTTTATTAAAGCGTTGGTTGGCATTGCCGTTAAAAGATATAAATCGTATTAAAAAGCGCCATGATATTGTAAAATATTTAATGGATAATGATGCCTTTTTTGAATTGGTAACGTATCAAATTAAACAAATAAGTGATATTGAACGTTTGGTATCAAAAGTTGCAACAGGAAAAGTAAATCCAAGAGAAGTTGTATTGTTAAAAAATTCACTAAATGCGATTATTCCTATAAAAGAAGCTGCTGAAAATAGTGATAATGAATCTTTAAAAATTATTGGAGAACAATTACAAAGCTGTACAACACTAAGAGAAAAAATAGCATATACACTAAATGAAGACGCTCCTGTAAATATTAATAAAGGAAATGTTATAGCTCAAGGGGTTTCAGAAGAATTAGATGAATTAAGAAATATTTCAAATTCGGGAAAAGAATATTTAGATAATATGTTGGCTCGAGAAACAGAGCACACTCAAATCCCTTCACTAAAAATAGCATTTAATAATGTTTTTGGCTACTATATTGAAGTTAGAAATACACATAAAAATAAGGTTCCAGAAGACTGGATTAGAAAACAAACATTAGTAAATGCAGAGCGTTATATCACTGAAGAATTAAAGGAATATGAAACTAAAATTTTAGGAGCTGAAGAAAAAATTGGCAAGTTAGAACATGAACTTTTTGCTGAATTAATTAGTTTTTTGCTAGATTATATTCAACCAATTCAGTTAAATGCCAATTTAATAGCTCAAATTGATTGTTTACTTTCTTTTGCAGAAATAGCAAAATGCCATAATTATGTGCGACCTCAAATTGATGAATCTACAGATTTGGAAATAAAAAATGGACGTCATCCTGTTATTGAAAAGCAATTGCCAATAGGAGAAGAATATATTGCTAATGATGTGGTTTTAAATAGAAATCAGCAGCAAATTATTATGATAACGGGTCCTAATATGAGTGGTAAATCAGCAATTTTACGTCAAACGGCATTAATTGTTCTCTTAGCGCAGATGGGAAGCTATGTACCTGCACAATATGCTAAAATTGGGGTGGTTGATAAAATATTTACACGTGTAGGAGCAAGTGATAATATTTCAATGGGTGAATCTACTTTTATGGTAGAAATGAATGAAACCGCCAATATTTTGAATAACATTTCTAAACGTAGCCTAGTATTATTAGATGAAATAGGAAGAGGAACAAGTACTTATGATGGAATTTCAATTGCTTGGGCTATAGCCGAATATTTGCATGAACATCCTTCAAAAGCTAAAACATTATTTGCCACACACTATCATGAATTAAATGATATGACCAATACTTTTGAGCGTGTTAAAAACTTTAATGTTTCTGTAAAAGAATTAAAAGACAAAGTTATTTTCTTACGCAAACTTGTGCCAGGAGGTAGCGAACATAGTTTTGGTATTTATGTGGCTAAATTGGCAGGAATGCCAACTTCCGTAGTACATAGAGCAACTAAAATGCTGAAGCAGTTAGAGCAAAACCACACCAGTACAGAAGTAAAAAAGACATTAAAAAATGCTTCTGAAGAAGAAATGCAATTGAGTTTTTTTAAATTAGATGACCCGCTGTTAGAAGATATAAAAGAAGAAATTTTATCTACCAACATAGATACGCTTACACCAATAGAAGCACTTATGAAGTTGAATGAAATTAAAAGAATGTTGACTAAAAAAAATGGTAAATAATTTACAACAAGGTTTTTTTGGAATTGGTATTCAAAATGGAAAAACACCTGAAAATTTAGGAGTTTTATGGCGTTCAGCTCAAAATATGGGTGCAAGTTTTATTTTTACTATTGGAAATAGGTACGCAAAACAAGCTTGTGATACTCATAAGGCAACAGGTGCGATGCCTTATTTTCATTATAACACTTTTGAAGAATTTTATAGCAACTTACCGAAAGGAGCTCAACTAGTAGGGGTAGAGTTAGATGAAAAGGCTGAGCCTTTAGAAACTTTTAAACATCCTAGGCGATGCGTTTATTTATTAGGAGCTGAAGATCACGGATTGTCTAAAACAGCAATAGACAAATCACATTTTTTAGTTAAATTTAAAACGATTTTAAGCTTAAATGTTTCTGTTGCGGGTAGTATTGTAATGTATGATCGACAATTAAAAAGTTGTTAACATTTTTATTATTGTATTAAATTAATGGTAATTATAGTATCTTTGTTATATAATTTAAAATATGATGTTTTTATTTATTAGCGGAGCCGAAATTTTTGTAATTCTCCTTATTGTTGTAATGGTTTTTGGAGCAGATAAGCTTCCAGAAATAGCACGTGGATTAGGAAAAGGGATGCGTCAAATTAAAGATGCTACCAATGATATTAAACGAGAAATTAAAAATAGTGCTGAAAAACATGATATTGACATTGATGTGGCTTCTAAAGTTAGAGATGAGATTAGTAAGGTAACAGACAATATTGAAGACTATACCAACCCTGTAAAAAAAATTAAAAATGATGTTGTTGACGAAATTACAGGACCAATTAAAAGGGATAAGTAATTTTGGAATTACTAAATTCACTTATTGAATACGACAAACAATTACTTTTATTTTTACACTCTAAAGGTTCAATAAATTGGGATAACTTTTGGTTATTTATTACCAATCCAATTAATTGGATTTGGTTATTTTTAGTTATTTTTTTTCTAGGTAACAAAGTTTTAGGCTTAAAAAAAGCACTTATAGTTTCAACTTGCTTAACCTTAAGTAGCTTGTTTGCTTTATGGTTAGTTACTATAATTAAAAATTATGTACAGCGGTTAAGACCAATAAATGATACTTCTATCAATAATTCGGTAAGGGTTTTAATTGAACAAAATGATTTTAGTTTTGTTTCTGGACATTCAACAGTGTCATTTACGATTGCTTTTTTGTCATTTTGGATATTGAAAAGGTATTATAAGTTTACCTATTTATTTTTCTTATTCCCAATATTATTTGCCTATAGTAGAATTTATTTAGCAGTACATTACCCATTAGATATTTTAGTTGGGATGTTTTTAGGCTTTTTAATTTCTTTAGTTACTTATAAAATTATGAGTATTTATATACTAAAACCCTAATATTATTTTACTCTTGTTATTGTTAAACCATCCCTAATTGGAAGTAAAATAGTTTCTAATCTATCGTCTGTATTAAGTAGTTTATTGTATTCAATAAGTGTTTTAGTATCTTTATCATTAGGTTTAATATGTTCAATAACTTTTCCGCTCCACAAAACGTTATCGGATAAAATAACACCTCCAGAATTCATTTTGTTAATGATTAAATTGAAATAGTTTGTGTAGTTTGATTTATCGGCGTCAATAAAAATTAAATCAAATTTGGTGGTTAACTTTGGAATAATATCTAAGGCATTTCCAATGTGTTGTTCTATTTGATTTTTAAATGTAGATTTTTCAAAATATTTATTTGCAAAACTTTCTAACTCTTCATTTTTATCAATAGTAATTAGTTTTCCATTAGCAGTTAAACCTTCTGCTAAACAAAGTGCAGAATAGCCTGTATATGTGCCAATTTCAAGTATGGATGTTGGTTTTATTAACTTGGAAATCATCGCTAATAATCTACCTTGATAAGCGCCACTTAGCATTCTTGGATTTAGTACTTTTTGCCAAGTTTCTTTATTTAATTGTTGTAAAAGTTCTGGCTCATTTTGTGAATGACTTATAACATATTCATCAATTTTTTCGGGTAAAAAGCTCATTGTTTTTGAATTAAAAATACAAAAAAACGGAACTTAATTTTAAGTTCTGTATATTATTTTAAATTATTTAGTAGTATTATAATTTTCTTTTAAGTTATTTTCCATGGCTTTTTTATCTTCTTTACATAAGCACTTCTTTTTATCAGAATCATATGCTCTTTTCTTTTCGTAACATTTAGACATAATGCCGTTTTGCTTAGAATAGTTACCACATTTTTTACACAACAAGATATGTAATTGTAATTTAATTTTTTCTAAAAATGAGGCTTCATTATATTGGCTTTTATCACAAATTGTAGTTGCCTCGTCACAAGTTAATTTCATGTATATGCTTTTTATTTTTTAAACCAATTTTCTTCCATACACTTTCTTAATTGAGTTCTAGCTCTATGAATGATAACCCACAAATTTGACGATGTAATTTCTAATTCCTTACAAATGTCTTCAGTTTCAAATTGTTGAATGGTTTTCATTCTGAATACCATTGCATATTTTTCAGGTAAATGATCTATGCATTTATCTAAAACTATGCTAAGCTCATCGTTTTCAATACTTTTATCAATTTCAGAACTCCAATCTGAGGGAGCTCTTTCTTCAATCCAATCCCCTTCATTTTCACCATCAGTATAAAAATTCATCCTAACCTCAGCTTTTCCTTTGGCAGAATTTATTTTACGGTAGTAATCGATAATTTTTCGTTTTAAAATTGAAATTAACCATGTGCGTTCACTCGATTTTCCTTGAAAATTTTCCATGGCTTTTAAACCAGCTAAAAAAGTTTCCTGAACTAAATCTTTGGCTAAATCATGATTGTTTACTCTAGTAATTGTATAATTGTAGAGGTAATCAGCATGGGAACTAATCCAATTTTTTGGATTTAAAATATTTTTCTTTGTTAACATGGTGTTAATTCCAACAATGGGTTAAAGTAATTATTTATTTAAAATTATTATAATTTTGATTTACAGTCTTTTTTTCTTCGTGTATCAATAATATAAATTATCTCCCAATGATTGTTATTGTTGTAATATAATTGAAAAGAGTTTGCACCGCAATGACTAAATATATCATTCAAGTAAAATTCATAAGGTATCCAAACGCTTGCTATATTGCCGTCAATTTTTATTTCAACTGACAATAGTTTTTCAAACCAAACATCTTCTTCCTTTTTGGATAAAAGTGTTGTAAAAAAATCTTTTTTAGTTGAGCTTCTCAAGATACTTTCTCCTTTACTATTGATGAAAGTAGTTTGCATTAATATATTTTTTGAAATTACACTATTAATTAATGTGGTATCAGCTGTATGTAAACCTTCAAAAAAAGTATTTATAACAGTTTTAACTTCATCATTCTGACTAAATGAATGGTGAATTGAAGCTATAAATAATATGGTAAAAAATGTCTTTTTCACAGCAACATTATGAATATTTATTAACTACTTCAAAAAGTAATTTTTTATTAATGGGTTTTGTTAAATAAGAATCGAAACCATTTTTTTTGGCATTTTCAATATCAGACTCCATAGCAAAGGCTGATAAAGCTACAATTGGAAGTTGAGGTCGCAGCTTTTTTATTTCTTTCATGGCTTCTTGACCATTTTTAATTGGCATTTTAATATCCATTAAAATTAAATTAATTTCAGGATGTTTTGTTGCTAAATCAACTGCTTCTTGCCCATTATTAGCTTCTATAATTTTATATGAAGTTTTTGAGAATAATTCATTAATATACATCATGTTATACTCTTCATCTTCAGCAACTAAAATTACAAATTCTTCATTGTTAATTTTAACCATAGGTTTTTTTTGTTCTATAACTGTTGTTATTAAATTTTGAGAAGATTTTTTATACGGTATGGTAAAAAATACACTGGTACCTTTTTGGTTTGATTCTATCCAAATTTTACCATGAAACATTTCAACCAGTTTTTTTGAAATAGCTAAGCCCAAGCCAGTTCCTTTGTGTTTTTTATTAAGAACCACGTTAGCTTGGATAAAACGATCAAATATTTGATCAAGTAACTTTTCTTCAATACCAATTCCTGAATCTTTAACAAAAAATTGAAGTGTATCATTTATTAATTTATAACCAAATTCAATGGTTCCTTTATCAGTAAATTTAAATGCATTTGAAAGTAAATTAGTTAAAATTTGATTTAGTTTAGTTTTATCAATTTTTATGATGCAATTAAAGTTATCTAAACCTTTTGAAGATATTAAATCGATATTATTTTCTTTTGAAGTAGGTTTATAAAAGGTATTTAAATTATCAATAAGCTTATTAAGATGAACGTTTTCATAGTTTAATTTTACAGCTCCTGCTTCAATTTTTGAGATATCTAATATATCATTAACAATGGATAATAATTGTTGACTACTATTGATTACAATTTTAGCATACTTCTTTCTTTCAGATTCTTGTAAATTAGGTTCTAAGAATAATTCAGAAAACCCAATAATTCCGTTCATTGGTGTTCTTATTTCATGGCTCATATTTGCTAAAAATGCAGATTTTAATTTATCTGATTCTTGGGCTTTTGCTAATGCTTCTTTTAATTCGTTTTCAAATTTTATTCTTTCAATTGAAGTACTTATTTGTTCGGAAACAAATTCTAGAAGTTGAACATCATTTTGTTTAAAAGCATTTTCATTAACATAACTTTGGACTACAATAGCTCCAATAACATCATCTTTTATTTTTAAAGGAACACCTAGCCATACTTTAGATTCAACACCTATCAAATCAACATCACCATTTTCAATCATTTTATGATGTTCTTTATTTGTTATAAACAAAGGTTTTTTTGTTTTAATAACATGCCCTGTAAGTGAGTTTTTAGCTGGAAATTCATTAAAATCCTCCATTTCATCAGAAGAAAATGGAGTATTAATCATATCTGTTTCTTTATTGTAAAGCGCAATATAAAAATTAGTTGTGTCAATAATTTTATGTAATTCATCTTTTACTAATGAGCTAAATTCTTTAAAATTATTTATTTTTTGTGAGGCGTTAGATATCGTATAAATTACTTTTTCAATTTCTTCCTGTTTAATCTTGTCAGTAATGTCTCTTACTACTGCATGAACCGTATTGTCTTTATTGCTTTCTTCAATTTTTGTTAAAGTAACTTCAGTTGGAAATACCCTACCATTATTGTCCATATGATACCAAATAAAACGATGACTTCCTTTTTCTAAAGCAATTGCAATCATTTCTTGTGATTTGATATTTGAAATACTCCCATCAGGTTGTTTTTTAGGAGAAATATCTGTTGGATTAGCTTTTAATAGTTTCTTTTTATTTTTAAAACCAAAAGTAGTTAAGGTAGCTTGGTTGCAATCTACAAAAACACCATTTTTTAAAATAAGTACTGCATCTACTGATTTTTCAAAAATTGCACGGTATTTTTTTTCTGATTTTTCTAATAGCTTTTTGGAATTTATATTTTCGGTGATATCATCAACCAAGCAGGCTCTTCCAATAATTTTATTTTGAGCATCTCTAAGCACAACAGTGTACCAATCACAAACTATGATATCACCATTTTTGGTGATGTTTTCATTGGTGTTTTTTAAGCTATCATGTTTATTAAATAATTGTTCTCTAAGTTTTTCCATCTTAGAGATTAAATGAGGAGGAGTTAATAAATCAATACTCACTTTTCCTTTTACTTCTTCGGCGGTGTAGCCAAAAATTCTTTCAGCAGAATTATTCCATTCAATAATCCTATAATCTAAATCCCACATAATTGAAGCTAAAGGAGTATTATTGAATTGATCTTTTAATCGTTGATTACTTTCAAAAAGAAGATCTTCTGTTCTTTTTCGCTCAGTAATATCTTCAACAATACCTTGTATATGTGTTATTTCTCCATGATTGTTTTTTATAGTATCAAGGTTTGTTTCTACCCATTTAATTTTTTTATTTTTAGTTATTATTCTAAAAGGTTTAGGTTTAAAACTTTTAGAGTTATTACTTTTACTTAAATTAAAAATAATAGTTCTAATATATTCAAGGTCTTGATCGTAAACTACATCATAAATGTTTAATTTATTCTGTAAAAAATCTAGGTAAGAATATCCAAATAGTTTGTCACAATTTTCAGAAGCAAAAATAACAGGGAAATCTCTTTCATTTTTACATAAAATTGCCACAGACGAGCTTTTATTAATAATATTATAGGCTGCTTTAATTTTATTTTGAGTATTCTTTTGATCGGTAATTTCATTGAAAAACATAATAATGCCTTCATTAGAAGGTATTATTCTATTTTCAAACCATCGATTCCAAGGAGCAAAGTAATTTTCAAAACTAACAGGGGTATTAGTTTTTATTGCCTTTTGATAATTGTCGTAAAATACATCTCCTTTTTTTTCTGGAAATTCTTTCCAAATATTTTTTCCAATTAAAGAGTTTGAGCTTCTTCCTAATAAATTGGCAGCTTCATTATTTATGAAAACGTAATTTGAATTGCTGTCTAAAATTACAAAGCCATCTTTAATACTTGACAGGGTATTGGATAAAATGTTTTTTGTTACATTGAGGCGTTTTTCAGCAACTACACTTTTACTAATGTCTTGTAAGATACCTAAAACTTTAACTATTCTATTATTTTCAACTACTACCGTTCTTTTTTCAAGAATATATTTTAAGACTCCATTTTTTGCTTGAATTCTGTACTTGATTTCTTGATTTTTATTCTTTTTTAAATAATCTATAGAGAAATTTTTAACCTTATCCTTATCATCTTTATGGACATAAGAAAGGTAGGAGTTTAAGTCTAAACTTTCATTTGAGGTTTCAGATTGTAATTCAAATATTTTAAAGGCTCCTTTGGACCAATATAACTTTTGTGCCTGGTAGCAATAAAACCAGCTACCTGTTTTGGCATGTATTTCAGATTCTATATGTCTATTTTCGTTATCTAATAAGGTGTTTTTCATTTTAACACTTTCTGTAATATCTTCTACAGAAACGATGACATTTTCTAACGATTTTTCAAAACCTTCAACAACTTTAAATTTCACTAAAGTATTAATGGTTTCTCCAGTAAAAGTTTTGTTAACTGTTTCAACTTCAGTTTCAGTGTTACCTATTAATAAATCTGTTACTAGTTTGGAAAAACCTTTGTTGGAATCTGGTGTAAAAACCTTGGTTAAATTTTCTAATAAATCCTTTTTATTTTTAGCTTTATACATTTTAACAGCGGTAGTATTTACTTCTTTAACGGTTACTAATGCTGCTAACTTTGGTAAGATATCAGGATTTTTATGAATATAAGTTTTTACATCTGTATTATTTTTGGAAGCTAATTCTTGAACGTAATTCTGGGTTTTAGAAAAATCTTCAATCCATAATGAAACAGGAGCATAATCAAAAAAATTAAAATATTTTTGCTCATTGAATAGATGATGATAAGATGAAGAATTAGGGTTTTTCATACTTAAGTTTGAATCTAAATTAACAAAGTTAATGTTAGTTTTTTTATTCATTATCAAGTTTTTGGGGTTTTGATATACCCAAATATACATTTTTTTATAAAAAAATGACTTTAAATAAACCTTTAAAATAAGTATTTTTTAAGATAAATACTATTTTATTGGAAGAATAATGCTAACTGAGGTTCCTTGTTCAATTATAGAGTTGATTTTGATATATCCGTTGTGAAGTTTTAAAATTTTATTTGCCAAATTTAAACTTAAACCAATACATTTTTGTTTATCTTCTGAATAGGTATTAACCACAAAAAATTCATTACATAAATTTGGTAAATCTACTTCTGAAATACCAATTCCTTGATCGGTTATTGTGGTGGTTATATTTTTTTTATCTTGTGAAATGGAGATTTTTATAGTAGTATTTGATTTAGAATATCTTATAGCATTGTGAATAATTGCTTTAAGTACTTTTAAAATTTCTGAGTGGTCTATATTTAAAAAAATAGGTTTTTCATTAAAGTTTTTAGAAAGTTCAATATTTTTTGCTGCTGCTGTTTCTTTATAAAAGGCTATGGCACTTTGAACAGTTTCTATATAGTTATTTGAAGATTTATTTAAGTTAAAATTTTGAGAATGTATTCGTGTGTAGTTGGCCAAACTATTTAAAAATTGAATAGAAAAATCAGCAGAATTGTTTATTATTTGTGCGTGTTTTTTTAACTTATCTGAAGTATAATCTTCAGCACTTTCTAACATAATTTCTGAAAAAGAAAAAATAACACCTACAGGGTTTTTTATGTTATGAATTAATTTGCTTAAAATTGTTTTATTTCTTTTTTGGACTTCCTCTAATTCTATATTTTTAGTTCTTAATTTTAAACTTAAATCAATAATTTTTTCTTCTAATTCTTCAATTTTATTTTTAGATGTTTTCTCTTTTTTATTCAAAGTTGAATGATTTTTAAGTAAAAGTAAATTTATTCTAACACTTTTCAAATTTTTTCAAGTTCATTTTATACCATATTTAAATGGATGTACATTTATACAAATCTCTTTTTTTGATTACTTTTACTTTTTGATTAATTAAAAAACAAAATATGTCTTCTGCAAAAAAAGATTATAAAAGAATAACTACCAAAAGCTTGATAGAAATGAAAAATCATGGCGAAAAAATAGCCATGCTAACAGCCTATGATTATACAATGGCAAAAATATTAGATAATGCCGGTATTGATATTATTTTGGTAGGAGACTCTGCATCAAATGTAATGGCAGGTCATGAAACTACATTACCAATTACATTAGATCAAATGATTTATCATGCAAGTTCTGTGGTAAGAGCAATTGACAGAAGTTTAGTAGTTGTAGATTTGCCTTTTGGAAGTTATCAAGGAAATTCTAGAAGTGCTTTAGATTCTGCTATAAGAATTATGAAAGAATCTGGTGGACATGCAGTAAAATTAGAAGGAGGGAGTGAAATTAGAGAATCTATTTCCAGAATTTTAACAGCTGGAATTCCTGTAATGGGGCATTTAGGCTTAACTCCACAATCTATTTATAAATTTGGAACATATTCAGTAAGAGCAAAAGAAGATGAAGAAGCACAAAAATTAAAAGAAGACGCTTTATTACTTGAAGAATTAGGGTGCTTTGCATTGGTATTGGAAAAAGTACCAGCAAAATTAGCAAAAGAAGTCGCAGTAAGTTTGTCAATTCCTGTTATTGGAATTGGAGCTGGTAATGGTGTTGATGGACAAGTTTTAGTCATGCACGATATGCTTGGAATGACCCACGAATTCCATCCTCGTTTTTTACGAAGATATCTTGATTTATATACTGAAATGACTCAAGCTTTTGAGAATTATATTAAAGACGTTAAAAGCCTTGATTTTCCTAGCGATAATGAACAATATTAAATGAAAGTACTTCTAATAGATACCAACCATGACATTCTTCAAAAAGGACTTGAAAATTTAGGATGTATTTGTGATGAAGACTATACTTCAACAAAAGAGCAAATTGAAGAAAAAATAAGAAATTATCAAGGAATTGTTATTAGAAGTCGTTTTAATATAGATCAACAATTTTTAGATAAAGCTACAAATTTAAAATTTATTGCTAGGGTAGGTGCAGGTTTAGAAAGTATAGCTGTTGATTACGCTCATAAAAAAGGAATACATCTAATTTCAGCTCCTGAAGGAAATAGAAATGCCGTGGCTGAACATGCTTTAGGAATGATACTTTCTTTATTTAATAACTTAAAAAAAGCCGATTTAGAAATAAGAGCTGGGAATTGGTTACGTGAAACAAATAGAGGTTTAGAACTTGAAGGCAAAACCGTTGGAATTATTGGTTATGGCAATATGGGAAAAGCATTTGCGAAAAAATTAAAAGGCTTTGATTGTGAAGTAATTTGTTATGATATTAAAGAAGGTGTTGGTGATGAAAACTGTAGGCAAGTTTCCCTAAAGGAGCTTCAAGAAAAAACCGAAGTTTTAAGTTTGCATACGCCATTTAACAAATGTTCTCATAACATGGTGAATTCTAATTTTATAAGCTCATTTAAAAACCCTTTTTACCTAATAAATACTGCAAGAGGTTCTGCAGTTGTAACAAATCATTTAGTTGATGCACTAATAAATAAAAAGGTATTGGGTGCTTGTTTAGATGTTTTAGAATACGAAAAATTATCATTTGAAAATTTATTTGAAAATGAACAGCTTCCAAAAGCTTTTGATTATTTAATCAAGGCTGATAATGTGCTATTATCACCTCATATAGCAGGATGGACAGTTGAGTCTAAAAAAAAATTAGCACAAACAATTGTTGATAAAGTTGAGAGCATCTTTTTTTCTGAAAATAAAAAACAAGAACCATTAAAAATTAAACGAGTAACTGGTGTTGGAGGTTTGTTTTTTAAATGTGAAAATCCTGAAAAGTTAAAAATGTGGTATCAAATTCATTTAGGGTTTAATACTGATGATTGGGGTTGTACTTTTTGGTGGAAAGATTTGGAAAATAAAAGTGCTAGTACACAATGGAGTCCATTTAAGAAAGAAACAACGTATTTTAAACCTTCGAAAAAAGACTTTATGTTTAATTATAGAGTTCATAATTTAAAGGAACTTTTAAAAAAATTAAAAGAAGAAAAAGTTACTGTAGTTGGTGAGTTAGAAGAATACGACTATGGTAAATTTGCTTGGATTTTGGATCCTGAAGGTAATAAAATTGAATTATGGGAGCCTATTGATAGTGCTTTTTTATAAAATAAACTAATAATTAAAAACAAATAATAAACAATGGATGTAATTGATGAAAATGGAAACGTAATTCCAAAAAGCAGTGAAGAAAGCAAAAGAATTATTGCAGGTATTTTAGCCATACTTTTAGGTTCTTTTGGAGTTCATAAATTTGTGTTGGGTTACACAACTCAAGGAATAATCATGTTGGCCATTACAATTGTAACTTGTGGCGTTGGAGCGGCTATTACAAGTATTATAGGTTTAGTAGAAGGGATTATTTATTTAACAAAATCTGATGAAGAGTTTGTATATATGTATCAAACCAACAAAAAAGAATGGTTTTAAACCCAATTATAAAAAAGGTGAGGATTTACTAACTTCACCTTCATTATTTTCGCAATCTGCGTTGCTTTCTAATTCAGCTTGAAACTCTTCCATTACAGGTTTTACAGTGCTTTCAGGGATGTCAGCAACTCTTATATACATAAGTCCATCTACAGCATTGTTAAATTTAGGATCAACATTAAAAGCCACTAATCGAGCATTTTGTTTTACATACTTTTTGATTAGCACAGGGATACGTAAAGCTCCTGGTTCTATCTCATCAATTACTTTGTCAAATTTATTTAAATCTGCTTTTGCTTCATCAAAAACAAAATCTTTGTCTGCATCTTTTAATTTAACCTTGTATTCTTTTTTAGGATGGATATATTGAGCAATATAAGGGTCGTAATAATGAGATTTCATAAACTCAATCATTAAGGATTTTGAAAAATTTGAAAACTGGTTACTAATACTAACTCCACCTATCAAGTACTTATATTCAGGATGTCTTAATGTAATATGAACAATACCTTTCCAAAGTAAAAATAAAGGCATTGGTTTTTGTTGGTATTCTTTAATAATAAATGCACGTCCCATTTCAATAGAGTTTTCCATCATAGTATAGAGTTCAGGCTCAAACTTAAACAGTGTATGTATGTAAAATCCTTGAACGCCATATTTTTTGTAAATATTTTTTCCAAGTCCCATACGATAAGCACCCACTAAACATTTTTTATAATCATCCCATAAAAATAAATGATGGTAGTATTTGTCAAATTCATCTAAATCTATAGATTCATTAGTTCCTTCACCAACTTCTCTAAAGGTAATTTCACGAAGTCTGCCAATTTCAAACATAATGTTTGGTATGGATTTGCTTGGGGCAAAAAACACCTCATAATTTTTACTTTTTAGCAAGCGACCATTGTTTTCTCTGAGCTGATTCACTTCTTGAATCATTTTTTCAACATTTTTTTGGCCGACAATTTGTTTAGGAGGTTTCGGTATTTTTAATGAAGACGTACTTAATGTTTTGGACTTTTTTTCAAATGGGTTAGCTAACATATATGTTTTTCTACGAATAAAGTCGCAAAAATCTTGTGTGCATTTGTATTCTTCCTGGTCAGCTACTTGTATGGCTCTTCCAATTCGAACTTTAATTACACGTTCTTTTTGTGACAAAAGTTCTGATGGAAGTTTAGCGGTACGTAATTTGGGGTTTAACTTAGATAAAAAATAAAATAATCGACTATTTTTTGCGTGAAAATAGATAGGAATAACTGGAACTTTTGCCTTTTGGATTAATTTGATAGCACCTTCTTCCCAAGGGCGATCTACAATCAACTTTCCGTCTTTATAGGTAGAAACCTCTCCTGCAGGAAATACGCCTAAAGGAAACCCTTGGTTAAGGTGATTTAAAGCATTTTTGATTCCACCTATACTAGATTGAGCATCTTTCCTATCTTCAAAAGGATTCACAGGCATTATAAATTGTCGCATAGGTTCAATTCTATGCAGCAAAAAATTTCCTATTATTTTATAATCTGGTCTTTTTTCAATTAATAATTTTAATAATAAAATACCATCAATACCTCCTAACGGATGGTTTGAAACGGTAATAAAGGCCCCTGTTTTTGGAATTCTTCTTAAATCTTCTTCAGGAATTTCAAATTTAATTTGTAAATCGCTTAACAAAGCTGAAAAAAATTCTAAATCTTTTAAATGTTTATTTTTATTATAAATTCTATTGATAGCAGAGATACGAAGAATTTTCATTAGTGACCAGCCAAAAAATGTGCCTACAAAGCCATATTTATCTAGGTTTATTACTTTTGCAACTTCTTTAGCAGTGACTAAACTCATTTATTGTAAATTAAGGGAAATACAAAAATACACTTTTATTTTATAACTAATTGAACAGTTCCTTGTGTAGATTGTTTTAAAAGAGTTTCTCCTTTTTGTTCAATTTTTTTGATAGCATTTTCTGTAGCATGTCTTATGGTGTAAAGTACTACATTTTCAAAATACGTAATAGTATAATTTAAACTAATTTCATTTAAAAATTGAGTGAAATTATTGAACTTATCTTCAATACAAACAGAGAAACTTAAAGCAGAGTTTTGAATTAAATTTACTTTTAATTTAAAGGTATGCAATACTTTAAAAATATCACTTAAATTAGATTCAACCATAAATGAAAAATCTTTAGCAGAAATTGAAACTAAAATTTGTTGTTGTTTTAAGATGAAACAAGATACCTCAGGAACTAAATAATGACCTTTGCTAACGGTGGTTCCTACATTTTTTAAGTTATCAAATGAACGAACATACAAAGGGATGTTTTTATTTTCAAGGGGTTTTAATGTTTTTGGATGTATGACTGAAGCTCCATAAAACGCCATTTCAATTGCTTCGTTATATGAAATTTGTTCTAAAAGTTGTGTGTTTTCAAAATAGCGAGGATCTGCATTAAGAACCCCTTCAACATCTTTCCAAATAGTTAGGCTTTGAGCGTTTAAACAATAGGCAAAAATTGCAGCACTATAATCAGATCCTTCACGACCTAAAGTTGTTGTGTTTTTGTTTGAGCTTTGTCCTAAAAAACCTTGTGTTATAAATAGCTTATTTTTATCTAAACGTTGGATAGTTGTAATAGTTTTTTCCCAATCTACTTTTGCATCTCTATAATTGGCATCGGTTTTTATAAAATCTCTTACATCAATCCAATTATTGGGGATGTTATTTTCATTAAGATAAAAGCTAATTATTTTGGTAGAAAGTAGTTCGCCAAAACCAACTATTTGATCATAAATATAATTATAATCTGTCGATTTATTGGTGATTAAAAATCCACTTAAATGTCCAAATAAAGTTTCTATCTCTGTGTCAATAAGATGTTTTTTTGAGTTAAATAACTCAGTAGTAATTGTTAAGTGATAGTTTTTCGTATAATTTATATGCTGATTTAAATCTTTTGATTTTTGGTAATAGGCAGTTACAATTTTTTCAAAAGCATTGGTCATTTTACCCATGGCAGAAATTACAATTAAGGTGTTTTCAAAGCCTTCTTTTTTCAATACTTTTAGTATGTTTTTTACCCCAATTGCATCTTTTACAGACGCACCACCAAATTTAAAAACCTTCATAAATTATAAGTTTTCTATGTAATTTTTAATAGCTTGTTCTTCAAGTTGAACTGTATCCCAATCTCTTAAAATAGTGGCTCCAGTTTTTTTATAAAAATCAATTGCTGGAGTGTTCCAATCCAACACTACCCATTCAATTCGTTTCACCCCTTTTTTATATCCATATTCAATAACTTTAGTATATAGAGCACTTCCAATTTTATAGCCTCTTTTTTCTTCCGTAACAATTAAATCTTCAAGGTGAATTGTTGGTCCTTTCCACGTAGAATATCTTGGGTAAAATAGTGCCATTCCAACTATTTCATTGTCCATTTCGGCAACAAAAGTTTTAAATAATGGAAATTCTCCAAACCCATCATTTGTTAGCTTTTCAATGGTAACTTCTACAGCATCAGCTTCTTTTTCAAAATGCGCTAATTCCTTTATTAATTTTAGAACAGCAGGCATATCTTTGCTTTTACCTTCTCTAATTATAAAACTCATTTTTTAAAACTTAAATTTAATTGTGTTGGCTAAAGTAAAAAATCTTTACTCAAAGTATCTTACAAACAAATGTCTTTTTAAAAATAATTTTCTCGATATTTGCATAATCACACAACTATCTGCTACAATGGAAAAAAGTAATCTCACTTTAGGTGAATTTATTATTGAAAATCAAAAACATTACAAATCTACTTCTGGAGAATTTAACCGTTTATTAAGCTCTATTAAATTAGCGGCTAAAGTTGTTAATTACAAAGTTAACAAAGCCGGATTGGTAGATATTTTAGGAGATGCTGGAGATACCAATGTTCAAGGAGAAGATCAACAAAAATTAGATGTCTATGCAAATAATGTGTTTATGCAAACACTTATAAATAGAGAAATTGTTTGTGGTATTGCCAGTGAAGAAGAAGATGATTACGTTACTATTAAAGGAAAACATGAAACCAATGAGAATAAATATGTGGTTTTAATTGATCCCTTAGATGGCTCTTCTAATATAGATGTAAATGTTTCAGTAGGAACTATTTTTTCAATTTATAGAAGAGTTACTCCAATAGGTACTCCTGTTGAAAAAGTTGACTTTTTACAACGCGGCAATCAACAAGTTGCTGCTGGTTATGTGGTTTATGGAACTTCTACCATGTTAGTGTACACATCTGGACATGGGGTAAATGGGTTTACATTAAATCCAGCAATTGGATCTTTTTATTTATCACATCCAAATATGAGATTTCCTGAAAAAGGAAAAATTTATTCTATAAACGAAGGAAATTATGTGCATTTTCCTCAAGGAGTAAAAGATTATTTAAAATACTGTCAGGAAGAAAAAGAAGACAGACCATATACTTCACGTTATATAGGTTCATTAGTTTCAGATTTTCATAGAAATATGATTAAGGGAGGAATTTATATTTACCCAACAAGTTCAATAGGACCCAAAGGAAAATTGCGTTTATTGTATGAATGTAACCCCATGGCATTTTTAGCAGAACAAGCCAATGGAAAAGCCAGTGATGGGTATAAACGCATTTTAGATATTAAGCCAACAGAACTTCACCAACGTGTTCCTTTTTTTTGCGGAAGTAAAAATATGGTTGAAAAGGCGGAAGAGTTTATGAGTAAATACCCAAAGGATGCCGATTATTAATTATAAGGAGAAACCTAATTTTAAAAAGTTAGATTGAAGTTGTAAACAGCCTAAAAAATGATTACACACCTATTTTACAATCTTGAAAGACAATCGAACTAAATTCTTCTTCAATTTTTTTTACAACTGATTGCCAATAATTTTTTGGAATTTTAAAAATAAATTCTCAAAAAATATTTTTTAAAGTTAGGAATCCTTACTATATTTGTCATGGTAATACTACCAAAACATAACTTAAAACATTAGTAAAATGGCAAAATCAATTTTTTATCACGCAGGATGTCCGGTATGCATTAGTGCAGAACACGACATCGTTAATTTAATTGGTGCTGACAATGTAGAACTTGTTCACATTGGAGAATACCGTAATCGTATTGAAGAAGCAGAAAAAGCAGGTGTGAAATCTGTTCCAGCTTTGATAACACCTAATGGAAATGTACTACATATCAATTTTGGTGCTTCTATGGCTGAGGTAAAAGGCTAAAAAATTTGCCCTGCATTGTTAGGATTGCTAACTTTACAGGGCTTTTTATTTAAAACAATATAAAGTTAGTATTAAACATTGTTTTGCTTTTAATCTTTTAATAGGATTATAGCTAACAACAAACATAAATTAAATAAAATGAAAGTAGCAGTTTGGGATACTTATGTAACAAAAAAAGATGGAAGCATCATGCACTTCGACATCATTGCTCCACAGGAAATTAAAGACACTGCCGTAATTTACAATTATGGTAGAGATTACTTAAAAGTAAAAGGACAAGGTGGACAACCTTTAACATCAAAGGAATGCAGGTTTTGCCACATTGAAACCGTCAAACCACAATGGCAAGCAGAAATAAATCAAAAAGGTTACTTCATTATTGAAATGGAAAATTGCAAATAAAGTTAGATATTACAAATCGAAAGGATATAGAACTTATAGAGAATACTTTTTATGGTAGATTAAGAAACAACTCTGTTTTGAGTTATGTTTTTAACGATATAGTCAAAATAAATTGGGGAACTCACCTTTCAATAAGGTATTCTTTTTGTGCAAGTATCTTATCAAGAGAACACAGTTTTTTGAGCAATCCAATGCAGAAGCATATTGCGTTGAGGAAGCAGACGACAATGAGTGAAGTTGAACTTTCGGATTGGCTGTCACTTTTTATCCAAACAACTGATGAGTTATTTAAAGACGAAAAAAGCCGAAGAAGCAAAAACAAGAGCAACCAATATTGCCTGATTGATGTTGTATAAAATTCAAACCATATGAATAAATCATCTTTTCACTTAACCGAGCAAAACCAAAAAATAGAAAGCCGTATTGTGGTGGCTTTAGAACGAATTTCAGAAGCATTTAGAGTGTTGCTGTGGAATGAAAGCAAACAAAATTCACTAAGTCCTATTCAAATTCAGATTTTGATATTCATCTCTTTCCATTCCGTTGAAAAATGTAAAGTAGGATATTTGGCAAATGAGTTCAACATGACCAAAGCCACTATTAGTGATAGCGTTAAAGTTTTGCTTTCTAAAGAATTAGTTACTAAAGAGATAGACCCAATTGACACAAGAAGTTACACCCTTTCGCTTACTGATGAAGGGAAAAAAATAGCAAAAAAAGCATCATTTTTTGCTTCGTCGATAGAACAACCAATTGAAAAATTGACCGAAGAACAAAAAATAATAATGCTTAACGGATTGCTGAAATTGATTTATGACTTGAACAAGTCAGGAATAATTACCATTCAAAGAATGTGTTTTAATTGTTCATATTACAAAACTGAAAAAGGATTACATTATTGCAACTTACTAAATACAAAACTTGCCGAATCTGAAATTCGAGTGGACTGCCCAGAGCACGAAACAATAACGTGAAAAAGAATAAAGGATAGCTTGTACATGACCTTATTGAGGCTTTAAAATTAGCAGTCAAATTAGTTTTAATCTTATAAAGTTAAACAATATCACTATAAATACATTCGATTTTTAAGTGTCAAAATCGTTCGTTACCTTTGAATACTTTTTAATTTTAACTAAAAAATTACAATTATGGCTTTTGAATTACCAAAATTACCGTACGCTTATGATGCGTTAGAACCACATATTGATGCAAGAACAATGGAAATACACCATACTAAACATCATGCTGGATATACCAACAATTTAAACAATGCAATTGCTGGAACAGATTTAGAAGGAAAATCTATTGAAGATATTATCACAGGATTAGACATGAATAACGCTGCAGTTAGAAATAACGGAGGAGGTTATTACAATCACTGTATGTTTTGGGAAGTAATGAACCCTGAAAATAAAGGGTACTTATCTGGAGAATTAAAAGATGCAATTATTGCTGAATATGGATCAGTAGATGCATTTAAAGATGTATTTGCTAAAGCAGCTGCAACTAGATTTGGATCTGGATGGGCTTGGTTGTGTGTTCATAAAGGAGGTAAAGTAGAAGTTTGTTCTACACCAAACCAAGATAATCCTTTAATGCCTGGAGTTGCTTGTGGAGGAACACCTATATTGGCTTTAGACGTTTGGGAACATGCTTATTATTTACATTACCAAAATAGAAGACCAGATTATATTAACGCATTTTTTAATGTGATTAACTGGAATGAAGTTGAAAAACGTTATGCTGCGGCAAAATAAAAGTACTACTACTAACTAAAAAATGAAAAGCTCACCAATTGGTGAGCTTTTTTATTGTAATGTTATTTATTAATAGGCTCTTTTATCTGAACCTTCGTAGAAATTAATGAATGAATCGTTTACTACTCTGTTTCCACCAGGTGTTGGATAATCTCCTGTAAAATACCAATCACCTAAATGATTTGGGCAAGCTTTGTGTAAATTATCTACAGATTGATAAATAATTTCAACCTCAGCATTTATTTCTTCAGTTTTCAACATTTGAGCAATTTTGTTTGAAATTTGCTCATCGGAAAAAGGCGTATATATGTCCTTAACGGAATTTTTAATTTGTGAATCTTCTAAATGTTGTTGTTGTTTACAAGTAGCATAAACTTCGTCAACAATATGGTATTGATTGGTTTCTTTAAGCAATTCTAAAGCAGCTCTAAAGGCAATAAAGTCTCCCATTTTTGCCATATCAATTCCATAACAATCAGGGTAACGAATTTGTGGAGCTGAAGAAACTATAATTATTTTTTTAGGTTTTAACCTATCTAAAATTTTAATGATACTTTTCTTTAATGTAGTTCCTCTAACAATACTGTCGTCAATAATTACTAAATTATCGTTAGGTTTTACAATTCCATAAGTTACATCGTACACATGGGCAACTAAATCATCTCTACTATTATCATCCGCAATAAAAGTTCTTAATTTAGCATCTTTTATAGCCAATTTTTCAATTCGAGGACTTTCTGATAAAATTTCTGTTACTTTTTCAGCGGATAAATTTCGCTGACCATTTAATATAGCAGCGGTTTTTTGTTGATTTAAAAATTCTTCTGCGGCTTCTCGCATTCCATAAAATGAAGTTTCTGCTGTGTTTGGAATGTAGGAGAACACGGTGTTTTTTAAATCATTATTAATTTTTTCCAAAATTTTTGGAAATACTAATTTTCCTAAACTTTTTCTTTCGGTGTATATATCTGCATCACTACCTCTTGAAAAATAAATACGTTCAAATGAACAAGATTTTTTTGGCAACGGTTTTCTAATTTCATCAATAGTAGTTTTACCGCTTCTTTTGATAATTAGTGCATGTCCAGGATCTAATTCTTTGACATCATTAATATCAACATTAAACACCGTTTGAATTACTGGTCGTTCTGAAGCAACTACAATAACTTCATCATCTTTGTAATAAAATGCAGGTCTAATTCCAGCAGGATCTCTCAATACAAAAGAATCTCCATGTCCTAATAGACCAGCCATAGCATAACCTCCATCCCAATTTTTAGCTGAACGCTTTAATATTTTTTTGACATTAATTCTTTTTTCAATTAAAGGAGAAGCTTCTTTTTTATTAACCCCTTCTTTTTTTAATTTTTGATACAGTTTTGCAACTTCATCATCTATAAAATGACCTATTTTTTCCATTACAGTTACTGTATCAGTCATTTCTTTTGGATGCTGACCAATTTCAACTAAATCACTAAACAGCCTTTTAGAATTGGTCATGTTAAAGTTACCTGCAACAATTAAGCTCTTGTGCATCCAATTGCTTTGGCGTAAAAAAGGATGAACACTTTCAATACTATTTTGACCAAATGTTCCATAACGTACATGTCCTAAAAATAAATTTCCAATGTAAGGGGCGTTATTAACTTGCCAATCTACATCATTTATTTTTTCAGGAAATTGTTCGTTTAAAGTGTTTAAACGACTGTTAATTTGAGCAAAAACATCTTGTATTGGTTGGTCTGCATTAGATCGAACACGGCTAATATAGCGTGTTCCGGGATTAACATTAAACTTAATGCTTGCCAAGCCAGCTCCGTCTTGACCACGATTATGCTGTTTTTCCATTAACAAATACATTTTGTTTAACCCGTAAAAAGCTGTTCCGTATTTGTCCTTATAATATTGTAGTGGTTTTAGCAACCTAACCATTGCAATTCCACATTCATGTTTAATAGCGTCGCTCATTTATTTAATATTAGTAGTATTTCTAAGTTAATAAAAAAATTCCGCATTTGCGCGGAATTTCATTTAACTTAATTCTATTTCAAATTGAGTTAATAGTTTAAATTGTAATAATCTTTTTTGAATTTCTTCTTGTGATAAATTCTCCATGCGTTCAGTTCCAAATTTTTCTACACAAAAAGAAGCTAAATTAGAACCTGAAATTACAGCTCTTTTCATGTTTTCAAATGAAATGTCACCTGATTTTGCCATATGCCCAATAAAGCCACCAGCAAAAGTGTCTCCAGCTCCAGTTGGGTCAAAAACTTCTTCTAAAGGTAGTGCAGGAGCATAAAATACATTTCCATTGTTAAATAATAATGCGCCGTGTTCTCCTTTTTTTATTACCACATATTTTGGCCCCATATTGTGAATTTTTTGAGCAGCTTTAACTAAAGAATATTCCCCAGATAACTGGCGAGCTTCTTCGTCGTTTATGGTAATTACATCAATTTTTGCAATTACTTCCATTAGTTCGGGTAATGTATTATCCATCCAAAAATTCATGGTATCTAAAACAACCAATTTGGGTCTGTTAGGTATTTGTTTTATAACTTCCATCTGTACCGTAGGATGTAAATTACCTAACATTAAAAAATCAGTATCCTTAAAATTTTCAGGAACTATTGGTTTAAAATCTGCCAATACATTTAAATCTGTAATTAAAGTATCTCTCGAATTTAAATCGTTATGGTATTTTCCTTTCCAAAAAAATGTTTTGCCATTTTCAACAATTTCAACACCATCTGTATTTATAAACCGCTTATTTAATTTTTTTAAATATTTTTTTGGAAAATCTCCCCCTACTACAGAAACAATTCCAGAATTAATGCCAAATTGAGAAGCAGACAATGAAATGTAAGTAGCCGCACCACCTAAAATTTTGTCTGTTTTTCCAAAAGGAGTTTCAATTGCATCGAAAGCAACTGTACCTACTATTAATAATTTACTCATAATATCAAATATCTAATACACACATTTAAAGCTTTATAATTGACTTAATATTTTTTTTTAACAGCCTATGTGTTTATTTTTGCAAAAATAAGTTTAAAAAATGACTATCAAAGAAATACAAGAAGAAATTATAGATGAGTTTTCCATGTTTGATGATTGGATGCAACGATATGAATACATTATTGAGTTAGGAAAATCACTTCCATTAATTGAAGAAAGCTATAAAGTTGATGAAAATTTAATTGTAGGGTGTCAATCAAAAGTATGGTTGCAAGCTGAAATTGAAGGTGATGATCTTCATTTTACAGCAGATAGTGATGCAATTTTAACCAAAGGAATTGTTGCCTTATTATTACGTGTTTTTGACCATCAAAAACCTGTGGATATTTTAGATGCTGATTTATATTTTATTGATGAAATTGGCTTAAAAGAACACCTTTCTCCAACACGAGCTAATGGGTTAGTTTCGATGATTAAACAAATTAAATTATATGCCTTAGCTTTTCAATCAAAATTAAGTTAAATAATGTATATTTGTACTTATTTAGAATGAATATAAAGAAAGGTTTTTATAATGAATAGTGAACGTGTAGAAGAATTAGGAGATAAAATAGTTACCATGTTAAAAACTATTTATGATCCTGAAATTCCAGTAGATATTTTTGAATTAGGTTTAATTTACGATGTTTTTGTTAGTGAAAACAATGACGTTAAAATACTAATGACGCTTACATCGCCTAATTGTCCTGTGGCCGAAACTTTACCCGTTGAAATTGAAGAAAAAGTCAATTCAATTGATGAAGTTAAAAATACAGAAGTTGAAATTACATTTGATCCAATGTGGACTCAAGATATGATGAGTGAAGAGGCAAAATTAGAACTTGGGTTTTTATAAATGGCAAACAAAATTGTAAATAGAGTAGCAAATAGTAAACTTAAAACAATTGATCTTGAAGATTTTTACCCTCAAGGTAAAAGAACGATTATTGATATTAAAAAATGGTTGTTTCAAGAACTTATTTTAAGAGAAACTGAATTTAGAGAGCATCTTAAAAATTACGATTGGACTAAGTATAATAATCACTTTGTAGCTTTAACTTGTTCAACGGATGCAATTATACCTTCTTGGGCATACATGTTAATTACAACGTACCTTTCACCGTATGCTAAAAACATTGTTATAGGAGACTTGTCTGTTCTTGAAACTTCAATATTTCAACAAATTGTTCAAAATATAAACCTTGAAGAATATAGAGGAAGACCAGTGATTATAAAAGGTTGTGCAAATAAACCTATTCCTGAAACTGCTTATTTACAGTTGATTACGAAACTGCAACCAATTGTAAAATCAATAATGTTTGGAGAAGCTTGCTCAACTGTTCCTTTATTTAAACGCAACTAAAACGTTTTCTTAACTTTTTTTAAGCAGTAGTAACATATTTTTTAATTTTGTGAGTTTAAATTATAGTTAAAAAGATATCAATTTAAATATCATGAGGAAAGCTTCATTAATAGTATTACTTATTTTAAACATTACACTCTCACACTCACAAGAAAACAAAGACACAACCCCCAAAAAAAATTGGGAAAGAAAAGGAAGGTTTACACTGTTGTTTAATCAATCTGCTTTTTCAAATTGGATTGCTGGAGGAGAAAATACATTGGCAGGAAATGTGAGTGTTAATTATAAATTTAATTATGCAAAAGGAAATACAACCTGGAAAAATAATATCATTAGCTCTTATGGAATAACAAAAAGTAAAAATACGGAGTTTGAAAAAAAGACCGATGATCGTTTAGAATTTAACTCGCTTTTGGGTATCAATGCAGATAATTATTGGTATTATTCGATTCTTTTTAATTTTAAAACTCAGTTTGCAAAAGGATATAAATATGGTAAAGATGAAAATGGTAAAGAGATTAGAACAGAATATACTAATTTCTTTTCACCTGCTACATTTTTATTAGGACCTGGTATGTTGTGGGAAAAAAATGAGAATTTTAAATTTAACATAGCACCCGCTACTACAAAATTGGTAATTGTAGATAAAGAATTCACATTACCAAAAAGCGCCTATTTTGGTGTTGAAGAAGGAGAAAATACTCGTTTAGAGCTTGGTTTTAGTGCTACGGGATATTTAAAATTTGATTTAATGGAGAATATAACTGTAGAAAATACGGTAGCGATCTATTCTAACTATTTAGAAGATACTAAAAATTTTGATTTAGATTATACCTTAAATATTTTCATGAAAATTAATAAGTATTTTACTACAAATTTAATTTTCCAAACCATATATGATGACAATGCCTACGAAGGGTTTCAGCTTCGTGAAGTTTTTGGCTTTGGATTTAAATATGACTTTTAATTCAATTTTATATAAATATTTTTAATAATTTTAAAAAAGAAAATATTTGTGACTAAAAAAACTATTATGAAAAAAATAATTCTACTATTTGTTTTTGCACTAATGCTAACAGCTTCTTTTGCACAAGATAAAGATCAAGTTAAGGAAGGATGGTCTAAAAAAGGAACAATCACTTTATTGTTTAATCAGTCAGCATTTTCAGATTGGGTAGCTGGAGGAGAAAATAATATAGCTGGAAATTTAGGAATTAATTACGATTTTAATTACGTGAAAAATAATTTTACGTGGGATAATAAAATTATAGCTGCTTATGGATTAACTAAGAGTAAAAACAGTGAGTTTGAAAAGAAAACAGACGATAGGTTTGAATTTAATTCTTTATTGGGTAAAAAAGCTTCTGGTTATTGGTATTATTCAGGGTTTTTAAATTTTAAAACTCAGTTTACAAAAGGATACGTTTATGGAAAAGATTCAAATGGAAAAGAAACAAGAGCTGAATACACCAATTTTATGTCGCCTGCTAATTTATCATTTGGACCAGGGATGTTATGGAAAAAAAGCGATAATCTAAAATTTAATTTAGCTCCAGCAACAGTAAAATTAGTTTTTGTAGATAAAAGCTTTACTTTACCTAATGATGCTTATTTTGGAGTTGAAGAGGGTAAAAGCTCTAGATTTGAGTTAGGGTTCAATGCTTCAGCATATGCAAAAGTTACTTTAATGGAAAATGTTACTATGGAGAATATTTTAAATTTATATGCTGATTATTTAGAAGACCCACAAAATATAGATTTAGATTATACGATGAATTTAGTAATGTCAATTAATAAATTCTTATCAGCCAATTTAACTTTTCAAACTATATACGATGATAATGCCTTTGAAGGTTTTCAAGTGAGAGAAGTTTTTGGAATAGGTGTAAATTATACGTTTTAAGCATAAAACCAAAACAAAATTTTAAAGACACTTTTTAGGTGTCTTTTTTTATTTCAAAATTGAAAATTATTTAGTTATTTTAGCAACTAAACATTATTAAAAATGTCGTTACTTTTATTTTACGCTATTGTATCCATTTTTTTTTCTTTTCTATGCTCAATACTTGAAGCGGTGCTTCTAAGTATTACCCCAACCTTTATAAATATAAAAAAACAAGAAAGAAAAAATTTTGCTTATACCTTAGAAGCATTAAAAAAAGATGTTGATAAACCTTTAATTGCAATATTAACATTAAACACCATAGCGCATACAGTTGGAGCTATTTTAGTGGGCGTAGAGGCAGATAAATTACCTTTTGAGATTAATATTTTAGGAGTAAATACCGTGGGAATTATTTCTGCAATTATGACTTTTTTAATATTAGTAGTTTCTGAAATTATTCCAAAAACAATTGGAGCAACTTATTGGAAACAGTTGGCTAATTTTACTTCAAAGGCATTGGTAGCTTTAATTTTTCCGTTAAAATGGACTGGAATTTTATGGTTGTTGCAACTTACTACAAAACTTATTGGTGGTAAAGGAGTTCATGGCTCTATTTTAAGTAGAGAAGATTTTCATGCAATGACAGATATTGCTCATAAAGAAGGTGTTTTTGAAGAAAGTGAAAGTGCAATTATAAAAAATTTACTTACGTTTAAAGAAGTATTAGCAAAAGATATTATGACACCAAGAACTGTAATGATTACAGCTTCTGAAAACGATACTATTCAATCTTTTTTTGAAAAATATCCTAAGTTAAGGTTTTCTAGAATTCCAATTTATGATAAAAATGCGGATAATATTACAGGTTTTGTTTTAAAAGGAGAAGTTTTAGAAGAAATTATTAATGGTAATGGAAAAGAAAAACTTTCAAAATTAAAAAGAGAAATTTTAGTAACTAACCGTAATTTACCTATTCCAGATTTATTTGAACGGTTTATTTCTGAAAGAGAGCATGTTGCTTTGGTGGTAGATGAATATGGAGCTACAAGTGGTTTGGTAACTATGGAAGATGTTATTGAAACCTTGTTAGGTTTAGAAATTATGGATGAAAGTGATGCAATTGCTGATTTGCAATATTTAGCTCGTAAAAATTGGGAAACTAGAGCCAAAAAAATAGGGCTTATTTATGAAAAGAAAAATGAAGAAGAAAACGACTAATTTTCTTCTTCATATTCTTCATATAAAAAGTCGTTATAAGGAAACCTAGTAATGTGTATTTTTTTAACTTCTTCAAAAACTTTTTTCCTAAACTCTTCTAAGTTTTCTTTGTTTAAAGCCGAAATGAATAAACAATTATTTTCATCTAGTTTGTTCATCCAGGTTTTTTTCCAATCTTCTAAAGTATAATGTTCTTTAGTTTTTTCAGTTACTAAATCATCTTCATCAATGGTTTCATATTTGTAAGCATCAATTTTATTAAAAACCATAATAGTAGGTTTATTAGCGCTTTTTATTTCATCTAATATTTTATTAACTGAAGCTATGTGATCTTCAAAATTTGGATGAGAAATATCTACCACATGTAACAATAAATCGGCTTCTCTAACTTCATCTAAGGTAGATTTAAAAGATTCCACTAACTGCGTAGGTAATTTTCGAATAAAACCAACGGTGTCTGTTAATAGAAAAGGAATATTTTTTATGACAACTTTTCTAACAGTAGTGTCAAGCGTGGCAAATAATTTATTTTCTGCAAATACATTACTTTTACTAACGACGTTCATAAGAGTAGATTTTCCAACGTTGGTATACCCTACTAATGCAACTCGCACCAATTTCCCTCGGTTTTTTCTTTGAACAGCCATTTGTTTATCTATAACCTTTAGTTTGCTTTTAAGTAGGGTTATTTTATCTCTAATAATTCTTCGGTCGGTTTCAATTTCTGTTTCACCTGGCCCACGCATTCCTATTCCTCCTTTTTGGCGTTCAAGGTGAGTCCATAATCTTGTTAATCGTGGCAATAGATATTGGCATTGAGCTAATTCAACTTGCGTACGTGCGTAACTAGTTTGTGCACGCGAAGCAAAAATATCAAGTATTAAGTTTGTTCTATCTAAAACTTTACAGTTTAAAACTTTTTCAATATTACGTAACTGTGCTGCGGAAAGTTCATCATCAAAAATTGCGGTTTCAATATGGTGAAGTTCCATATAGTTTTTAACTTCTTCTAATTTTCCTGCTCCAATAAAAGTTTTAGGGTTAGGGGTCTCTAATTTTTGAATAAACCTTTTTACGGCAACGCCACCAGCTGTTAGTGTTAAAAATTCTAATTCATCTAAATATTCGTTGGATTGATCTTCGTTTTGATGTTGGGTAATTATACCAATTAAAACAGCTTCTTCAGATGTTACTTTTTTTTCTTCAATCATATAATAAATAGCTAATTTGCTAAAGTCATTTTAAAAATTTTAATGGTCAAAAAATACTTTTGACGATTATTTTTTGACAAAGATACAATACAATGTTTACATGTAATTTTGTATTTTGTGGATTTTAAAAAATTTTTATGTTCTCATATTTCAAATCAAAAGGAAAAAATAACAAAGCTTATACCATTGCTTTTTACAATCTTGAAAATTTATTCGATACCAAAAATGACCCGAATACTTTAGATGATGATTTTACACCTGAAGGGAAAAAGAATTGGAATTATAAACGTTATAAAAGAAAAGTAAAAAAAATAGCTAATGTTATAGCTCAGCTTGGTGCTGAAAAATCGTATCATTCTCCGGTTATTATAGGGTTGGTAGAGATGGAAAACAGGGAAGTTTTAACTGATTTGATACAAACAGATCAGCTAAAAAAACACAATTATGGGATTGTGCATTATGATTCTCCAGATGAAAGAGGTATTGATGTTGCAATGTTGTATAAAAAAGAATTGTTTGAACTGTTACATTCTGAAACTTTTCCGCTGATAATAACTAATGAAAATAGGGAAAGAGATTATACCCGAGATATTTTATTGGTCAAAGGGAAATTGAATGGAGAATTGATTTTTGTGATTGTTAACCATTGGCCTTCTAGAAGAAGCGGTGAGGATGAATCTGAAGAGAAAAGAATTAAAGCAGCTCAATTAGTTGGTCATATAGTTGATAAAATTGATAAGGAGATAGAAGATCCTAAAATTATTATTATGGGTGATTTTAATGACGATCCAATAAATAAGAGTATAAAAGAATACCTAGTCAATCATAGATTTTATAATCCAATGGAACGTTTGATTTGTACTGGTAATGGAACATTGAATCATAAGCATCAGTGGCATTTATTCGATCAAATTATTTTTTCGAAAAACTTTTTAAATGTTGAAGAGGGAAGACATTCTTTTAAATATGCTGAAGTTTTTGATAAACATTTTTTGAGAGAATGGAAAGGAAAATTTAAAGGAAACCCCTTTAGAACTTATGTTGGTAAATGGTATTTAGGTGGTTTAAGTGATCATTTTCCTGTATATGTTTATTTGAAAAAAAATTGATAGACGCATAAAAAAACTCAAACTTAACAGCTTGAGTTTTTTTAAAAATAGGTTTTATTTTTCATGATGCTTTTAATTTTAAAGGCATTGTATATATTTTATCTTTTTCACCAGGAGTGTCAAATTTTTTATAGTTTAAGTTTTTTCTAATATAAGCTACAATGTCTTTGTTTTCACACCCAGGGCATAAAACTACAATTTCCCCTTCTGAACTGAATGTAAATTTTAAAGTTACGGTAATATCTTTTTCAATTACAAAATCAGGTGTTTGTAATAACTTTACAATTTGGTTTCTTAATTCTTTGTTTAAGTTTTCAGGATTTTCAGTGTTTGCTGCAAATAAACCAGCTGTACTAATTACTATGGCTAAAGCCAATAATTTAAATTTTTTCATAATAGATAGGTTTTAGTTTAACTTTGTTTTACTCAAATTTAAATTGAAATTGGATTTAATGGACTTTCTTTAACCTAATTAACACGTATTTAACGGTGTTTAAATAGTTAATTATTAGGAGTGTTTGAGCTTAGGTTGTTGATTTATGAGAAAAGATTTATAATGTTTTTAGTAAATGAAATCTGTTTTTTAACTTAAATTATGTTAAAATGTAAAAATAAAAAAGCTCAAACCAAATGATTTGAGCTTTTGAGTTAGTTAAATTGTGAGTATTATTTTTTTATCACATTAATAGGCATTACATATTGTTTATTAACTTTTCCAGGTTTTTCAATTTTTTTACCATTAATATTTTCTCTAATAAATGATAAAACTTCTTTATCAATTGATTCAACTTTTAAAACTACAATCTCACCTTCTGTATTGAAAGTAAATGTAATGTTAATATATGTATCGGCAGAGATTTTTGTACTTGAATCTTCTAGTAATTCGATAATTTGTTTTCTTATTTCATCTTTAGAAGTGTTTGGGTTTTCAATGTTATTTGCAACTAAACTTGTTGCTCCCATTACTAAGGCAATAGCCAATAATTTAAATTTATTCATAATTATTAAAATCAAATTTATAGTAGTTATTTACTATTCAAATTTACCAAATAAATGTATTGAAAATCAATGTTTTAAAAAATTACCACAACAATAAGGAAATTTTATAATATTATTAATATACTACATATAAAGTTAAAAAATTATTATATGTATAAAATAAAAGTTAAAATAGGTATTTTTATTGCATTATCTTAAATTTGGAGTATAGTCATTTGGAGCATTTTTCGGCGAATTTGGATATGAAATTAAGTCATTTGCTGCATTGGAAAAAATGGTCCATTCACTAATGGTAAAGATTGGGTTAGGTTCATTTATTTCCAAATTTCGAATAGCTCTACCATCTAAATATTCCCAGTTTGTAGCATTTCCATCTTCACCAATAATTCCAAAAATATCCATTGTATTTCCTAAGTTATCAACTAGTTCGTAAACATCGTCTCCATTTCCTGAAATATAGCTACTTTCTATATTTGGTATGTCAGAAAATATTGTAGCATAACCAGTATTTGCTATAATGGCAAAATCTCCTGGCAAAATTGTAATACCCGTTAAATCTATAGCACCACTTGAAACGGTAGTTGATCCATTAATGTATTTATTTAATTTCCAGCCAGATAAGTTAATTTCAGTTTTACCAGCATTATAAAGCTCTATAAAACGAGCTGAAACTTCGTTTTTAGGGTCAGCTACTTCAGTTATCATAATTTTAGGAATAATAATTGGACAAGTTTCAAAATTTTCTAAAAACTCAACATCTGTTGTATTTCTTATTTGTAAACTTGTGTTTAAAATTCCAATGATACTTCCGTTTCCTTTTGGAAATTGTTCGTTAGCAAACGTTGCGTTTCCATTGGTGAAAACTAATAGTTTCTCTAATTCACTACAAGTTTCTAAAGTTCTAAAAGCATCATTTTCACCAGTAAAATAGGTATATGCTTTTCCAAGTTCGTTTTCAATTAGTTGGACATTGTTAACTTTTACCAAAGTACTATTATAGGTTGGGTTATTTATTTCTGAAATTGTAATTTCTGTAGGAACTAACGTTTTGTTTACACCACTATTGAAAATGAATTGATGAATGTCTTCAGCTGTAATTTTAGTTATTTTATTACCTTTAGGATAGCCAATTGTTAAAACGCCATCAAGGTTATTCATATACAATTTATCTAATTTTATATATATTTTATCTCCAACATTAAAGTTATCAAATATGGCTTCTTGGTCTAATAATAGTTGAATTCCTGTTGTTGGATTTTCAATAGCATCTTGTATGTATAAGCTATTTTCAAAGTTGCCATTTTCATCACTTGAAATTACATAAGCTTCAACAATATAATTATTTTCAGTGCCAAATTCAACCATAGTATTGGTATACATTTGTTTAATTTCAGAGAGTGTAATGGTTGGATTAAAAGCAGTGGAATAATCACAGCGTTCGTTGGTAAGTTGAAGGTCGTCAGTATTTCTTAAATAAAATTGAAAATCATCATAATAATTGCTGAAAATTCCGATGAGAGACCCTTTTCCATTTGGCAACAATTCATTTTTAAAATTGGCGTAGCCGCTATTTCTTAAAGTAATTTGTCCATTAAATTGACAGTTGCTATCAAAACCTTCGAGTATTCTATTTACGGTTGAGGTATTATCAATATTTCCAAATGATTTGCCTAAATCAGAAGGTTTAAATTGAACATTTTCAATTTCAATTAACATTTCTAATAGTTCTTTGTTTAAGTCAGAAATAGCAACTTTTTTAGGTGTTATTTCAGCAGTTTCACAAGATCGTATGATGTGCTTTGAAACTTCTAATGCAGGAATGCTTCCTAGTTCGGTAGCTTTAGCTTTTCCAATTTGAATGCT
Source organism: uncultured Lutibacter sp. (assembly GCF_947493565.1). Lineage (GTDB taxonomy): Bacteria > Bacteroidota > Bacteroidia > Flavobacteriales > Flavobacteriaceae > Lutibacter > Lutibacter aestuarii. Next base: position 392,605 of record NZ_CANLRG010000002.1, read on the forward strand.
TCCATAACTATACCCAATCGTCAAACCTTTTAATTGAACATATACTTTTCTTCCAACATCAAATTTTGTATAAATATCAGTTTGATCGATGGCTATTTTTATAGCAGAAGTTGGGTTTTTGGGCTTGTCTTGAATAGATAAACTTTTATAAATATTACCAGACTTATCACTTGAAACTACATAACCTTCTATAACAACATCTGTATTGATTAAGGTTGCTCCTCCAAATGTATACATCTCTTTTACTTGAGCGATGGTATTGGTAACAGTGATAAGAGGTTCTGTACATTCAACATTAGGAGTTGAAAAATCACTGTCTTTTACACATGCTCCAAAAAAATATTGAATTAAAAGAATAATTATAAGGTGATTTAATTTTTTATAACTTTTCATGGCAACGAGTTTTAAAATCTTATATATAGGTTTAAGTAGTAGCTTGTTTGGTTTCCATACCAATACTTTGGTCCAAAAATGGGTTTGTTTAGTTGTTTGTCTTGTTTAAGTTCAAGGTAATTTGCATTTCTAGATTGTTCAAAACCACCCGATTTAAATATGTTACCTAAAACGTTGTTAATGCTAGCAAAAAAACCAAAGTAGTAATTATTAATTCTCCAAGATTTTCCTCCAACGATGTTTACTAAAAAAGCATCTTCAAACTTTTCTTGTTTTAGTAATGAATTTACTTGTTGTTGTGTAACTTCTAATCCTGTTTCTGGATCTAAAAAAGGAATTCCATCAGCATCTAAATAAAAATTATCGGTTCGTAATAATGGAGAGATATCTAAATAATTATTGCTTAATAAATTTGAGTTTATTTGAAGCCACCAATATTTTGGATCTCTATATTCAAAACCTAAAGAGTAAGCTCTTTGAGGAGTTCCTGAAATTCGATAATTTTTTAAAAACGATTTTCCAAAATTGCTATTTTCATTAGTAAAGCTTTCAGATTCTAGATATAATTGGGGGTTATTGTTATATATAAACTGACCTACCGAACCTGCGGCTATAATTTTAAGAGTTGGTAAAACTTGGTATTCAGCACTAAACTCAATCCCTAAATTTTGTTTATCTACTCCCGTAATAATTTCATTTACAAAGTCGGCTTGATCTCCAAGTAAACCCTCAGCAAAAAAGAACGAAGTTTCAATAGCATCGTTAAATTTAGTATAGAAGGCGGTAACTCTTGATAGTAATTTGATACCTCTAAAAATATAATTTACATCTCCTGTGATAATTTTTTCACTTGTTAAATTAGGGGAAATGTTATTGTTTACTCTTGAATTTGAAAAGGTGTTTCTAATACTAGGAGCTTTAGTAATATATGCAGCATTAAAAGTAGCTAAATGCCTGCCAGTAAACTTATAAGTAAACCCTCCTTTTGCATTAAAATTTGAAAATGATTGTTTTTCGCTTTTCCCAAATGAAGAGTTAGCATAAGTTCCATTTTTGTAATGTCCATTACGTAGATAATTGGTATTTTTAAAGTTGAATCCAACAAAATAATCCAGTTTATTTTGTGTAGATTGAAATTGAACAAAAGTATTGGTAACTTTTGCTTTGATGGTATAATTATATTGAAATTTATCTCCTTCTTTAATTAGTCTATTAGGATTGTTTAAATCATTTTGTTGCGCATTACCTTCAGCGTATTGGTCTAAATCTATAAAATCATTACCTCCTAATAAATCAAGCATGTTTGCATAGTTGTTTGATGTCAAGTTTTGAAAGGAAGCACCAGCATTAAAGATCATATTTTCTTTAATATTGGTACTCATTGTAGTATTAAAAGTGAACTGAGAATCATCAACTCTATCTTCGTATAAATAATATAATGAACTTTCATTGTTTAAGTTTACTTCATATAAATCATTCCAGTTTAGTTGTCCATTAGTAATAAATTCTTGTTCAGTTAAATAAGCATTTTCATAATCTTCAAATCTTAAAGAACTACTTGGCAAATATTTCCAATATGCTGGGTCTGGGTTTGGAGCATTGAAATAAGCAAGCCTACTGTTTCCAATATGACCAAATTGATAGGCAATTGTTGTTGCTAACTCTGTATTATTTTTTTGATAAAAATGACTTAACATGCTTACAGGTTCTACAATTTCTTTAACTCTTGAATTTCTATTATCACCCTCTTGTTTTCCCCAATAAGAATTATATGTAAGACCTTTTAAATTGTAAACTTCTTGTGTGTTTGGTGATGATTTACCTCTTCTGTTAGGAGACGCAAAAGCAGTAAAGTTTAAACTATGGTTGTTATCCAACTTTTTTTCTACAGCCAAAAATGCAGACCAAGCATTGTAAGTAGTTCCTTCAAAATAACCTTCTTGCGCATACCTTCTTGAACCAGCAGCTACAAAAGCCCAATTATTTTTTGTTAGCCCTGAGGCATAAGTAGCCATAACACGTCCAATATAGCTTTTATTGGTAGATGAGAATGATATTTTTGAAACAGGTTGATAATCAGATGCTCTAGTGCTAAAATTTGTAGAGCCTAAAATATTACCAAATGAATAATTAGAAGCCGCAATACCGTTTGAAAATTCTTGATTTCTAAAAGCATCGTTTAATCCTCCCCAATTGCTCCATTGTGGTCTTCCATCAAATAGTTTATTCATTTCAATTCCATTTATTGAAATTATTCCATAGCTACTGTCGTAACCTCTTACTTTAAACCAAGTTTGACTAAAATTAAATGCTGCAGCTTTTAAAAAAGCATCTTTGGAAGATTGAAATAACCCTGCAGTATATTCAGAACTTCGCTCTCCATCATCTAATAAATCATCATTTGTTAAAGTAATTGCGTTTGTTTCTTGAATTTGGGTGAATGATTTTTGTAAAAAAATAGTTCCAAGGTTTAATTCATAATTATTGGATATTTTGATAGGAATTAATTGAGAGTCGAATTGATTGAGTGAAATATTTAGTTGATAATTTCCTAGAAGAATATTTTCAATTTTAAATTCACCATCACCGTTAGTTGTTGTAGAGAACAAAGTTTTTTCAATTGAAATAGATACATTACTCAAAGGTTTCTTTGAAAAATAATCAAGAACAATTCCTTTTAAAGAAGAGGTGTTTTGCGAACGAATATTAGAGATACCAAGAAGACACAAAAAACCTAAAATATATAGCTTTTTCATTTTCAATTTTTTCTAAATCTATAAAAAATATTGATAATTTAAAATTATTTTTAAAGTTAAGTTTCTCATAATCTATAAAATAGCTGAAAACGGTTAGTAGAATTTTCAAACTGAATAGTAGTAATTAAGTATTTGTTTGTAGATTTGATTTTATAAAAAAATGATATGTTGAGAACTTTACTTTTACTTCTATTACTAATTTCTACTACAGTTTTTAGTCAAAAAAAATATCAAATTAAAACAGTTGCTTTTTATAATCTTGAAAACTTGTTTGATACCATTAATGATCCAAATAAAAATGATGAAGCAAGTCCAATTATGGAAATTAAAGAGAATAGAAGTGAGATTTATAGGAAGAAATTAAATAATATGGCAAATGTTATTGCTGAGCTAGGCGTTAAAGAAGCCAAAAATAGTCCTGTAATTTTGGGAGTAGCAGAAATTGAAAACCGTAAAGTTTTAGAAGATTTAATAAATACAGAGCCATTAAAGGATAAAAATTACGGGATTATTCATTATGATTCTCCAGATTTGAGAGGGATTGATGTAGCCTTATTGTACCAATCTAATTTTTTTAGACCTACTCATCATGAGGTGTTTGAATTGCGTTTGTGGGATGAAAATGGTGTTAGAATTTACACTAGAGATCAATTATTAGTATCGGGTTATTTAGATGATGAATTGATTCATATTATTGTAAATCATTGGCCTTCAAGAAGAGGTGGTGAAGAAAAAAGTAGCATTAAAAGAGAAAAAGCTGCGTATTTAAACACTCAAATAATTGAAAAAATTAAACTTACCGATCCAAATCCTAAAGTTATTATTATGGGCGATTTGAATGATGATCCAAACAATGCGAGCCTAAAAAAAGTACTTAAAACTAAGTCAAAGAAAAAAGAGGTAAAGCAAGGAGATATATACAACCCGATGGAAGATATGTTTAGAAGAGGTCAAAACACACTAGTTTATAGAGATCAAATAAATTTATTTGATCAAATTATGTTTACGTCTCCACTTTTAACAACTAAAAAAGATTATTCTAGTTATAAAATGTATAAAACGGCAGTTTTTAGACCTCAATATTTAACTACTCAAAAAGGGAAATACAAAGGTTATCCATACAGAAGTTGGAGTTATAGTTCTTTTACAGGAGGTTATAGCGATCACTACCCTGTGTATATGTATTTGATAAAAGAAGATTAATTTTCTTCTTTTTTTAAGTCTTTCAATAATAATTGAAGTGAAGTATAACCATTCCAGTGGTTTTCTTCAATACAATATGTGGCTTTAAAAGAATTTCCTTGTTGTATTAAAGCGTGTTTTTTGCCCATATTAAAGCCAATAGCATTATAGGTGGTTTGGTTGGTACCTTCAAAAATACTTAATTTCAAATGGTTTTCATCAATTCCAACTTTTTTGCCATAACCATTGTCTCTTAAGCCTGAAGACATAAAAACGGGTTTCATGTTTTGAGGTCCAAAAGGCGCTAATTGATTTATTATTCTGTAAAATTTTGGAGTTATTTCAGATAGGTTTATTTCTGCATCAATTGTAATTTCGGGAGTTCTTAATTCTTCTGGCAAACTGTTTTTTACAACCTCTTCAAATTTGTTTTTAAAATTTTGATAATTTTCTTCTTTTAAAGTCAATCCAGCGGCATATTTATGTCCACCAAATTGCTCAATAAACTCTGAGCATTTTACCAAGGCTTCATAAATGTCAAATCCTTTTATTGAACGTGCAGAAGCGGCTAGTTTATTTCCACTTTTGGTAAAAACTAAGGTTGGTTTATAATAGGTTTCAATTAACCGAGAAGCAACAATACCAATAACACCTTTGTGCCAGCTTTTTTGATACACTACAGTTGAATAATTTTCATGTTCCTTATTTTCTAAAATTTGTTGCAAAGCTTCTGCAGTAATATTTTTGTCTAAATCTTTACGATCATTATTATTGTTTTCAATTTCTGAAGCAAGTTTTATAGCAGTATCAAAATCTACTTCAGTTAATAATTCAACAGCATAATTACCGTGTTTAATTCGTCCAGCAGCATTAATTCTAGGGGCAAGTATAAAAACAACATCAGTTATTGTCAATCTATCCTTTTTTATTTGATGAATCATTGCTTTGATTCCAATTCTAGGATTTTCATTAATAACTTGCAACCCAAAATAAGCTAAAATTCTATTTTCACCAGTTATTGGAACTATATCAGCGGCAATAGCTGTAGCGACTAAATCTAAGTATTCAACTAAATCATTAATGGTTTCATTTCTATTGGTTGCTAATGCTTGTACGAGTTTAAAACCTACTCCACAACCACAAAGTTCTTTATAAGGATATTCACAATCTATTTGTTTGGGATTTAAAATAGCAACGGCCTCTGGAATTTTGTCTCCTGGTCTGTGGTGGTCGCAAATGATAAAATCAATGCCTTTTTTATTAGCGTAAGCTACTTTATCAATGGCTTTTATGCCACAATCTAAAGCGATAATTAGTGAGAAATTATTATCCTCAGCAAAATCAATTCCTTTATAAGAAACACCATATCCTTCATCATATCTGTCTGGAATGTAGGTTGCAATATTAGGGTGAATTTTTTTTAAGTAGGATGCCATTAATGAAACGGCAGTAGTTCCATCAACATCATAATCTCCATAAACTAAAATGTTTTCATTGTTATTTATGGCTTGTTCAATTCGGTACACTGCTTTATCCATATCTTTCATTAAATATGGATTGTGTAGGTTGATTAAATTAGGTCTAAAAAAATTTTTAGCATCGTCAAATGTTTCAATATCACGTTGAACTAATAATTTAGCAAGTGTATATTCAATACCTAATTCTTTGGCTAATTTTGAGGTAATTTCAGGATTTGTTTCTGGTTTTAATTTCCAACGCATAGCATAGTTTTTACTCAAAAGTAAGTAAATTAGAAATAACGAATAAATTTAATAGAATTGGATTTTTAAAATCCTAAAATCATTTTTGCAATTAAAAAGTAAATTAAAATTCCAAAAATATCATTACTAGTTGTAATAAAAGGTCCTGTTGCCAAAGCGGGGTCAATATTTCTTTTATCTAAAATAATAGGAACAAAAGTGCCAATTAAAGAAGCGATGATAATCACTGAAATTAACGAAATAGCAACGGTTAAACCAACTTTAAAATCAAATCCTAAAAAATACATTCCAGCCGACATTAAAAGAATTGCTAACACAAAACCATTAAATAAGCTAAGTAAAACTTCTTTTAAAAGTCTTTTCCATAATGAACCTCTTAAACTGTCATTGGCCAAACCTTGAACAATGATTGCAGAAGATTGTACACCAACATTTCCAGCCATAGCAGCAATTAAAGGGGTAAAGAAAAATAATTCTGGAAAATTACCCATTGCGTCGTCAAACCCCCCTAAGACAGACACACTAATAAAGCCTCCAAATAATGCTAAAACTAGCCAAGGTAAACGTGCTTTTGTTAATTCCCAAATAGTATCATCGGCTTCAACATCTTGAGAGATACCTGCAGCCATTTGGTAATCTTTTTCAGCTTCTTCTTTTATTACATCAACAATATCATCGATGGTAATTCTACCAACTAAACGACCAATTTCATCAACAACTGGAATGGCTTCCAAATCATATTTCTGCATAATTCTGGCAACCTCTTCGCCTTTGTCATTTACATTTACAGAATCTACTTTTTTAATAAAAACATCTTTTATGGCAGTTTTAGTTGAAGTGGTGAGTAAATCTTTTAAAGACAGTCTTCCTTTTAGTTTGTCATGTTCATCAACTACATAAATTGAATGAACTCTAGTAACTTCTTCAGCTTGTGCTCTCATTTCTTTTACACAAGTTAATACATTCCAGTTTTCATTAACTTTCACTAGTTCTTTTGCCATTAACCCACCGGCAGTATTTTCATCGTATTTTAGAAGTTCAACAATTTCTTTGGCATGTTCTAAATCTTCGATATGTGAAATTACTTCTTCCTTTTGATCTTCTGGAAGTTCGGCAATAATATCGGCTGCATCGTCGGTGTCTAATTCATCAATTTCTTCAGCAATTTCTTTGGATGATAGTCCTTTTAAAACCTTTTCACGAGTGTCTTCATCTAATTCTGTAATTACATCGGAGGTAATATCACTATCTAATAATTTAATTAAATATATTGCTTCTTCAATATATAATTCTTCAATTATTTCTGCAACATCGGCATAATGGACTTCTTCTAACAAGGTATGAAGTCCATCGTTGTTATTGTTAGCAATTAATTGTTGAATATCTTCTATATATTGTTGTGTAATTTCAAATGGCATCTTTTTCTATTTTAGAAGTAAGATTAATGAACTCGTTTACCGATAATTGTTCTGGGCGTTTAGCAAAGATACTATCTTCTCTTAAACTATCCGATAAATTCAATGTTTTTAAACTATTGCGAAGTGTTTTTCTTCTTTGTTGAAAAGCAGTTTTTACCACTTTAAAGAAAAGTTTTTCATCAACAGGCAAGGTAAAGTCTTTTTTTCTAATGAATCTGATAACTCCTGAATCAACTTTTGGAGGAGGATTAAAAACGGTCGGGGGTACTGTGAATAAATATTCAACATCATAAAAAGCTTGTGTTAAAACCGATAGTATTCCGTAGGTTTTACTCCCTTCTTTTTCTGCAATACGTTGTGCTACTTCTTTTTGAAACATTCCTGAAAATTCAGGTATTTGATGTCTGTTTTCAAGCGTTTTAAAAACGATTTGAGTTGAAATATTATATGGAAAATTTCCAATAATTGCTAGCTGTTCATCCCCAAAAAAATCTTCTAAATTAATTTTTAGAAAGTCTTTGGAGATAATTCTATCAGTTAAATTTAAGTAGTGAGTTTGTAAATATTCAACAGATTCTGTGTCAATTTCTACAACATAAGTGGTAAGTGGTTTTTTAAGCAAATATTTAGTTAAAACACCCATTCCAGGTCCAATTTCTAAAATTTTTTGATAACCATTTTCTGTTAAACTGTTTGCTATTTGTTGTGCAATTAGTTCATCTTTTAAAAAGTGTTGACCTAGGTGTTTTTTTGCTTTTACACTCATACTTTAATTTTTTGAACTCATACTAAATTGTTCTGTAATCACTTTTAATTCGGTTCTAAAAGCTACTATTTGATCTTTAAAAAGTTGCATAGCTTCATTTCTTAATTTAGGTGCTTCGTTTTTATAATATTGTTCTAAAGTTTCTAAGCTATCTGTTGTATATTGAACCGAATAAGTGATTCCTCCCATTTCTTCGGTAATTAAAACCTGACTCATTTTAGCACTAATAAATTTACCAGTGGCAAGCATGGCAGGGAGGTGTTTTTCTTTCATCCAATGTAGCCATTCGTCATGAATGGATTCAGCTACATTTGTGGTTACGTTATAGATGTACATTTTTTATGAATGATTTTGTTCTTAATTAATAGAGTCTCCTCTTAATTTACGATATTTTTTTCTTGCATTTACTAAGTAAATACTTGAAGGATATTCAAATATAATTTTTTGATAATATTCTTTTGCTTTTTCAATGTTGTTTAATTTATTTAAATATAATTCTGCTAAAAAATAATGAGCATCATCAGCCAAAATATCTTTATTGTTTAATAATATTATTTGCAAATAATTATGTTCAGCTTTTTTTAAATTATTAGTTTTTTCAAATAGTTGTGCTTGTTTAAACAAAGCTTCATCTTCAATAGGATGCCCTTTAAAGTTTTTTAACACCAAATTAAGGGTGTCTATTGCCTGCTTGTTTTTATTTTGAAAAGAAAGCAAGTCTGCAATAGCATATTTTTTAAGTGCTATTTTTAAACTGTCTTTTACGGCATTATCAGCAATTAATAAATTTAAATCTAAAGCGTCATTTGCAATTAATTGTGAGGTTGATTTTTTTAAGACTTTTAATTGTGTTTGTGCCCATTCAAAATCTCCTTTAAAATAGGAAGTTTGTGCAATTTTAAAACGTGCTGTTTGTCCAATAGTATGGTTTTTTAAATCGTTTTGAACTTGAGTATAATAAATTAATGCTGTGCTAAATTTATTGTCATAAACTAAGATATCAGCTAATTTTGTTTTTAAAGTTCCTTTTTGAAATTGATTGATAGGTAATTTGAGAGCATCTTTTAAAACGGTTATGGCTTTTTTAGTTTCTTTTTTTCTAAATGCTAAAAATTCTGCATAAGTAGCTTGTATGTTAATGGTATTGCTATTTTTCCCATAATCAGAAAAAAGTTCTTGAAATTGTGTTTCAATTTGATTTGTTGAAACGTTTGTTTTCATATTAATTTCTAATAAATACAATTTAGAAATTAGCTCATTTCTCAATTTATCTGAATTTTCTAAAACATAATGAAATGCATTTTTTGAAGCTTCAAAATCTTGATAATTAAAAGCAATTTTTCCTAATTCAATAATTGGATTTAAATCTACCAAATTTCTTTTATGTAATGCTTTTTCTTGAATTAATGCTTTATTGTATTCTTTTTGTTGAATAAATAACCAGCTTAGCAAATTATTCCAACTGTTTTGAGGATTGTTTTGCAAGCGCTTTATCAATAGTTTTTTTAAGGTAATATTGTGTTTGTTTTCAGAGTCATCTGTAATAAATTTGCCTATATAATTTTTAACACTTGATAAATAATTATTATTGGTTTCAATTAAATTTAAATAGGTGCTAAACATATTTTCAATTTCAGCTTTTTCGCCATAAATTGTAGCTATTTGAAAATTATAATTGGCACTTGGATTTATTTCCATTATTTTTTTATACGCTAATAAAGCATAATCTAGCAAATGATTGTCTTGAAAAGTTTTTCCAATCATATAGCCTAATTTGGGCTCTTTTTCAATTGAGCTTAATGCTTTTTCGTAATAAATGGTAGCTTTTTCTTGTAAATGTTGCAACTGAAAATTATAACCTAATTTTATCCATAAATAATCTTGGTTTGGAAAGTTTTTTAATTGAAATTTAATAAGCGTTTCAACTTCTTCGAAATTTTCTAACTGTTGATGACAATCTATTAAAAAATTAAAATAAGTACTATTGTAAGGATGCTTTTTATATAAATCCTTGTACATAACAACTGCTTTTTCGTAATTACCATTTCTAAAATATTGATATGCTAATTGTTGTTCTTGTGCATTTATTTGCAAAGAAAAACCTATTAATAATATGAAAATTAGTTTACGCATTTACAGTATTATGTACTTTCAAAGATAACCAAACAAGTGTTAAAGTTTTTATAAATACCAGTTATTTTGACCTACTTGGTGTAACATTTTGGCACGAAAATTGTCTTTAAAGAAAAATAACCATTAAACTTTATATCATGAATGATTTATTACAACACTACGAAATAGCAAAAAAGAATGCTAATAAGTATATGAGAAAAGGACAATTAAATGCTTATGTTGATGCTTTAATTGAAATGAATCATTACAAAAAATTAATGAAAGCAGTTATTGCTAATTAATTATTTCAAACCCACAGTACTTTACTAAAACCTCAGGAATTTTTATACCTTCTGGTGTTTGGCAGTTTTCTAATAAACCAGCCATTACTCGAGGTAAGGCTAAAGAGCTTCCGTTAAGTGTATGTGCTAACTCTGTTTTACCATCACTGTTTTTAAATCTAAGTTTTAGTCTATTTGCTTGAAAGGTTTCAAAGTTTGAAACGGAGCTAATTTCTAACCAACGATCTTGTGCTGTTGAAAATACTTCAAAATCATAAGTCAGTGCAGAGGTAAATCCAATATCACCACCACATAAACGTAAAATTCTATAAGGTAAATTCAATTCACGTAAAATTTCTTTAACGTGGTTTACCATACTATCTAAAGCTTCATATGATTTTGTAGGATGTTCAACTCTAACAATTTCAACTTTATCAAATTGATGCAATCTATTTAAACCTCTAACATGCGCTCCGTATGAACCAGCTTCACGTCTAAAACAAGGCGTATAAGCAGTTTTTAAAATAGGAAACTCATCTTCTTTTAAAATAACATCTCTAAATATATTAGTTACTGGTACTTCAGCTGTTGGAATTAAATATAAATTATCTTGTGCGTCGTGGTACATTTGCCCTTCTTTATCGGGCAGTTGTCCTGTTCCAATTCCAGAAGCCTCATTTACCAAATGAGGAACTTGAACCTCATTGTAGCCTGCTTCTGAATTTTTGTCTAAAAAATAATTGATTAATGCACGTTGTAATTTTGCACCTTTTCCTTTGTAAACTGGAAATCCGGCACCTGTAATTTTATTTCCTAATTCAAAATCAATAATATCATATTTTTTGGCTAGCTCCCAATGTGGTAAAGCACCTTGGTATAAAACAGGAACTTTGCCTTCTTCAAAAACGGTTAAATTATCTTCTTCTGAAGAGCCAGCAGGAACAATTTCATTAGGTATGTTAGGTATTAGATATAGCAACTCCTGTAGTTCGTTTGCTTTATTTTGAAGGTTTTCAGTAAGAATTTTTGACTGTTCTTTTAGCTGAACTGTTTTTTGTTTTAAAATCTCAGCTTTTTGGCGTTCACCAGATTTAAATAACTGTCCAATATCTTTCGATATTTTATTCGATTCAGCTAAAATACTATCCAATTGTGTTTGAATGGATCTTCTTTCTTCATCTGCTGTAATAGTTTTTTCAACTAATTCATCAGCATTTTTTAAATTTCTTTTTGCTAAACCTTTTAAAACAGTTTCCTTATTTTCTCTAATGTACGCTACTTGTAACATAGTTATTGCTCTTTAAATTGAAACGCAAATTTAAGAAATTGCTACGAAAGGAAGTGAAATACTTTTGCTTCATTTTAAAGAAATAAGCTCATTTATTTTTGAATTTACTCAAAGAGCTATTAATATGTTGAATTTATAAATGATTTTGTATAAACTTAATGGAGTTTTCCTTATCCTTTTTTAGTTGATTTTTTAGATCTTCGATAGATTCAAATTTTTGTTCTTCTCTTAAGAATTTTAATACATCTACTTGAATGGTTTCATTATATAGGTTTTGATTAAAATCAAAAAAATGGATTTCAATGGTTTGGTTTTTTCCACTAACAGTTGGTCTAAAACCTATGTTCATCATACCAAAAATCTGTTTGTTTTTAATTTCAGACGTAACAATATAAGCCCCAGTTTTTGGAAGTAGTTTATACATTTCATTGACATGTAAATTAGCTGTAGGAAACCCTATTTTTTCTCCTAAATTTTTTCCTTTTACAATGTTTCCAGAAATCATAAAAGGATAGCCTAAATTTTGATTGGCTTCAATTATTTGACCCCGCTCTATTGCTTTTCTAATTTTTGTTGAACTGATGGCGATATTACTAATATCTTGTCTCGGAATTGCTTTTACATCAAAATTATAGATTTTTCCGTACTCAACTAATTGCTTAAAATTACCTTCTCTATTATTTCCAAAATGATGGTCGTAACCAATAACCAATTTACCTATGTTTAACTTGTTTACCAATACATTTTTAACAAAGTCTAAGGCAGATTGTTTTGCAAATTTTTCATTAAATTCGTGAATAACTAAAATATCTAAACCTAATTTTTCTAAAAGTTGTATTCGTTCTTCAATAGTGTTAATTAATTTAATGTTTGTTTCTTTTTGAAGCACCATTCTAGGATGTGGAAAAAATGTTAGTAGCACTGAGGTTGCTCCATTTTTTTTAGCACTATTAATCAAGTCCTTTATAACCTTTTTGTGACCAATATGGACTCCATCAAAAGTTCCAATGGTAACAAAAGTTTTATTTTTTGATGTATAGTTATGTAAATTGGTATAAATTTTCAAAATTGAAAAACGATATTACTTTAATAAGGGTGTAAAAATACTTTATTTAATTAAATTTTATACAGATAATAATTTTATATTGTCATTAAAATTGCATTCATAATATTATAATTTATATTTGTGTTTTTTAGGTAATTTTAAAATTAATAAGCCTTATATATGAAACAATTTAGGAATAAATTTTACTTTCTACTTGTTTTTTTGTTTTCATTAGTTATTCAAGTTTCAGCACAAAACGGTAAAAAGCTATGGAAAAAGACAGTTAAACTTGAAAGAAATGGAGCAGCTAAGGTGAAAAGAAAAACTTTGCCTAAAAAGTTTGAAGTTTTTGAGTTAAATTCTGAAATGCTCAAAACTAAATTGAGGAGTACTCCAAAACGTAAAGGGGTGTTGAAAAAATCAAATACAATTATAGATTTTCCAAATTCAGACGGAGAATTAGAAAGATATGAGGTGTTTGAAGCTTCAATTATGGATGAAAATCTTCAAAAAAAGCACCCAAGCATAAAGTCGTATATCGGAAAAGGAATTGACAATCCAGGTTCAATCATAAGGCTAAGTCTAACTTCATTAGGGTTTCATGGAATGATTTTAGAAAAAAATGGCAATGCGAATTTTATAGATCCATATACAAAAGAGGATGATTCTTATATTGTTTATTCTAAAAAGAATTTACCTTCCATAGAACCTTTTCAATGTAAATTTGATGAAATTAATCCTAAAGCGGAAGTTTCAAATATAAATCTAGTTCCTGAAAACGCTAATGATGGTAATTTAAGAACATTTAGATTGGCTGTAGCCACTACTGGTGAGTATTCCCAATTTCATTTAACAAATCAAAATGTAAGTACTGGAGCAACTGATGAAGAAAAAAAAGCAGTTGTATTATCAGCTATTGTTGTTACAATGACTCGAGTTAATGCTATTTTTGAAAGAGATGTAGCTTTAACTATGAAACTTGTTGATAATAATTCATCTATAATTTTTTTAGATGCGGTAACTGATGGTTTTACAAATGATGACGGGGAAGTATTAATAAATGAAAGTCAATCTATTATTGATGCAAATATAGGTTTTCAAAATTATGATATTGGGCATACATTTAGTACCGGAGGAGGTGGTTTAGCACAGGTGAATTCACCTTGTACAACAAACAAGGCAAGAGGAATTACTGGTTCAAACAATCCGATAGGTGATGCTTATGATATAGATTATGTTGCTCATGAAATGGGGCACCAATTTGGAGCTCACCATACCTTCAATGGAGATGCTGGTAATTGTGCACCACCAAACAGGAATGATGGTACTGCTGTTGAACCAGGTAGTGGGTCAACAATAATGGCTTATGCGGGTATTTGTTCGCCTCAAAATGTACAACAAAACAGTGATGATTATTTTCATTTAGTGAGTATTAGAGAAATGTGGGCAAATATAAGTGTTGGAAATAGTGCTTGTGCTGAACTAACAGCAACAAATAATTCGTCACCAATAATAGAACCCTTATCTAATTATGCAATTCCAGTTTCTACACCTTTTGTATTAGATGTTCAAGCTTCTGATTCTGATGGAGATAACTTAACATATACTTGGGAGCAATTAGATACGGAAATTAATGGATATCCTTTAGTTTCAACTTTTACCGGTGGTCCAGTTTTTAGATCAGTTCCTCCAACTTCAGAATCTATGAGGTATTTTCCAAATCAGCTAACGGTGAATTCAGGCGATTTAGCTAATTTTTGGGAAGTATTGCCTTCAGTAGGAAGAGCCATGCGTTTTGGTGTCAATGTTAGAGATAATTCAATTAATGGAGGGCAAACAGTCAGTGATGAAACGGTTTTAACTGTGGTTGAAGGTTCAGGACCATTTAAAGTAACATCTCAAATAGAAAGCTCAACTTGGGATGCAGGGACTTCTCAAACAATTACTTGGGATGTAGCAAATACAAATTTAGCTCCAATAAATTGTTCAAATGTAAATATTTTACTATCTGTTGATGGTGGAATGACTTATCCAACAATTCTTGCTTCCAATGTATCAAACAATGGGCTACATGAAATAATAGTTCCTAACATATCTTCAAATAAGGTAAGGGTCAAGGTTGAAAGTGTAGGAAATGTTTTTTATGCAATCAATAAAGCAAATTTAAGTATACAATCTTCAGAATTTATCATGAATTTTGAAAATTTTGAAAAAAGTACCTGTGTACCAACAAGTGTTACTTATAATTTTACATACAATACTTATTTAGGTTTTAATGAAACAACAACATTTTCGGCAACAGGAAATCCAGTGGGAACTATAGTAGAGTTTAATCCTTCTTCTGCTACTGAGAATAATACCAGTGTAGAAATGATTGTATCAAATATTGATGAAACTCATTTAGGAGTTCATACAATTTCTGTAAAAGGAACATCAACATCTGTAAACAAAACTACAAGCGTAGCTTTAAATGTTTTTTCTTCAAATTTAGCTGAGCCAACTTTATTATTTCCAACCAACAATAACCAAAGTGTGTTAAAACCATATACTTTAAGTTGGAATGAAAATATAAATGCTGCTTTTTATATTGTTGAAATTGCAACAGACAATACATTTTCAACAATTTTAGAGTCTTCAATAGTGAGTGAAACAAATTTCTCTCCTCAAAATTTACAAACAAACTCTACTTATTTTTGGAGAGTTAAGGCTCAAAATGATTGCGGTGAAAGTGTTTTTTCTGAAGTTAATAGCTTCACAACAGAGGATGAAGTATGTAACACACATACATCAACTGATGTGCCTAAAAGCATCCCAGATAACTCAGTTTTAGGTGTTAATTCAAGTATTACAATTGTTGAAAACAAAGTGATAAGAGATGTGAATGTAAACTTAACGATAACACATTCGTATATTGGAGATTTAACATTAACATTAATTAGTCCATCAGGAAAATCAGTGTTGTTATCTTCAAATATAGGAAATGATGGAAGTGGATATGTTAACACTACTTTTGATGATGAAGCAGTTTCTGAAATAAGTTTAGAAACACCGCCTTACACAGGTGAATTTATTCCACAAGGTAATTTATCAGATTTTTATAATGAAGAATCTAAAGGGCAATGGTTGTTAAAAGTCGTTGATGCTGGAGATGCAGATATTGGTCAAATTGAAAATTGGAGTCTTGAAATTTGTGGCGTTCCAATTCTTATAAATGACGATGATAATGATGGTGTGAGTAATGAGATTGATCAATGTCCAAATACACCTATAGGAACTTATGTTGATGAAGCAGG
>NZ_CANLRG010000003.1 GCF_947493565.1 uncultured Lutibacter sp.
AAACAACAAATAAAAAATACTAACTTAGCTAAAAAGATTGTAAAACGTGCTGTGAATATTTATAACAATCTTAGACCGCATTTAAGTTTAGATTTATTGACTCCAAATCAAGTGCATTTAAATCAAAATACAAACTATAAATGTTATCGAAGAAATAAACAAAATTTACAGTATCTGACTATTTAAGAAAAAAATAATTAACAAAAAAATGGTCAACCTATATCAGTATAATACAAGCCCACCGCACAATTAAGCGAAGCGAATCACGAACACCTATATAAAAATGAATATGTGTGAGTAAAAAACCAAAAGAGCTGTTTCTTGCCAACGCACGAAAGAGAATAATCACTTAAACAGAACAAAGATTTGTTTGAATTTCTTAACTTTGCACTATGTCAAGAATCTTATCAACATACAACAGCGAGTTAAAACTAAAAGGCTTCAATGTCTTTCAGATTGAGAAAGACGGCAATGCCACCAAAGCGTACAGCCGAAAGGATTTTTATAAAATCTGCCTGACCACGGGCAAAAGCCGTATCCATTATGCCGATAGGAGTTTTGATGCCGAAGGAACTATTTTGTTCTTCGGAAACCCAAACATTCCCTACTCTTGGGAAACACTTTCTACCCAGTATGTGGGCTACACCATTCTATTTTCGGAAGACTTTTACACTTCGGGAAAACATTCGGAAACCTTGCAAAAATCGCCTTTGTTTAAAATGGGCGGCACACCGATTTTGGATATTTCGGAACATCAGAGACAGTTTTTAAACAGTATTTTCCAAAAAATGATTGAAGAACAACAATCTGACTATGAGCATAAAGATGACCTTATTCGCAATTATATTGACTTGATATTGCACGAATCCCTAAAATTAAAACCGTCTGAAAATTACAATCAGGACAAAAACGGAGCAGAACGATTGACCAATGTTTTTATGGAGCTCTTGGAAAGGCAATTTCCCGTGGAAAGTCCCGACAGACCGCTTCTATTAAGAACCGCTAAAGATTATGCAAAAGACCTTTCGGTACACGTTAATTACCTAAACCGTGCCGTAAAGGAAGTTACGGGAAAAACCACCACAACCCACATTTCGGAACGTATTACAAATGAAGCTAAAGCCATTTTGCAACACACTAATTGGAATGTTTCGGAAATCGCATACGCTTTGGGATTTGAGTACCCAACTTACTTTAATAATTTCTTTAAAAAACAAGCAGGAGTAAGTCCATCTTCCGTTCGGTTGGAAAAAGTTTGAATTTCATAATCATTGATTTGAATATCTTTAACAGCACCTATTAAAATCGCCCGACCTTCGTATTATAAAAAATACAAAGATGGGAAAGTTAGATATTTTTGAGCGATTGAGAAACGGAGAAATTATTCCTTCCAGCGACAGCCAAAGAAAAGAATTAAGAAATGCTTCATACAACACGAAAAAACTGCTCGTGCAAATGAACAATTCAACTGACCCAAATGAAATCAGAAAATTGTTAAGCCAAATCACAGATTTGGAAATTGACAAAAGTACAGCCGTATTCACACCGCTTTACATCAATTACGGAAAGCATACCAAAATCGGCAAAAACGTATTCATCAACTTTGATTGTGTGTTTTTGGATTTAGGTGGCATTACCATTGAAGATAATGTACTGATAGCACCAAAAGTCAGTTTGCTGTCCGAAGGACACCCCATTTCGCCCGAAGAAAGACATTCGCTTGTTCCAAAACCTATCCACATAAAAAAGAACGCTTGGATTGGTGCAAATGCCACGATTTTACAAGGTGTAACCATTGGCGAAAATGCTATTGTTGCTTCGGGTGCAGTCGTTTCAAAAAACGTTCCCGACAATACAATTGTAGGCGGTATCCCTGCGAAAATCATTAAAAACATTGAACAAGTATGAAAAAGCTGTTTTATACAATTATTCTTTTATTGGGCTGTACGCAACTGCACGCTTGTAATAAAGACAAGGAATTGAACACAACAAATCAGGAAACTATGAAACTAAAAATAACCATAGGAGAAAATACGGCTACGGCTATTTTGTACGACAATCCCACAAGCAGGGATTTTGTTACAATGCTTCCGCTTACCGTAGCAATGGACGATTATGCCAATACGGAAAAGATATTTTATCCGTCCCGAAAACTTTCTACCAAAGACGCCCTCAAAGACTTTAAACCGTCCGAAGGCGATATTACGCTGTATGCCCCTTGGGGAAATATCGCTCTGTTTTATAAGGATTTCAGTTATTCCAACAGCTTGATTCCCTTGGGGAAAATCACAAACGGAATAGAATATTTCAAAGCGAAAGGAAAAATTACCGTAACGATTGAATTGGAACAATAACACAAAAATTAAAAGATATGAACAAGTACATCAAAACGATTGCAATACTCACAGGAAGTTTGTTTCTGATAACCGCTTGTAATTCAAATACCGAAAAAAATCAAGAAAATATGAAAACAGACAAAAATAAGTTGGACGCTATTTTCCCAAAAGGCGAAAAAGGTTCAGCAGATCTTTTTACCGGAAACGCTTACAATATTGGATTAGTAGCACCAGATTCTACATTTACTACGGCAGTAGGGAACGTGTATTTTGAACCCAGAGCAAGAAGCAATTGGCATACGCATCCAGCGGGTCAAATTCTGATTATTACAGATGGTGTTGGCTACCACCAAATTGAAGGACAGCCCATTGAAGTTATCAAAAAGGGAGATGTGGTAAAATGTCCGCCAAATGTAAGACATTGGCACGGAGCAAGTCCTGATGTGGGTTTACAACAGCTGTATATCGTACCCAACACCGAAAAAGGCATCGTAGATTGGCAAGAAGCCGTAACGAATGAACAGTATAAAAAAGAATAAAATGAAAAAGAGAAAAATGAAAACGAGATTAATAGCAACAATGACTTTTTCCCTGTTACTATTGGGAGCTTGTCAACAAAAATCAGAAGTTAAACAAGAAGAACAAACACAAAAAACAGAAACCATGAGCAATACAGTAGAACATTATACTTTTGAATTAAGCAATAAAGTAACACGCCAGAAAGTAACGTTTAAAAATCGCTACGGTATTGAACTTACGGGCGATTTGTATATTCCGAATAATGGCGGAAACAATTTGCCTGCATTGGCAATCAGCGGACCTTTCGGAGCAGTAAAAGAGCAATCTTCCGGGCTTTATGCCAACCAAATGGCAGAACGCGGATTTGTAACGTTGGCATTCGACCCGTCCTACACAGGCGAAAGCAGTGGCGAACCCCGCAACGTGGCTTCGCCAGACATCAACACCGAAGATTTTAGTGCAGCTATTGACTTTCTTGGTTTGCAGGATAATATCGACAGAAACAAATTAGGTATTATCGGAATATGCGGTTTTGGCGGTTTTGCCTTGAATGCCACAGCCGTTGATAAACGCGTAAAAGCCGTTGCCACAACCAGTATGTACGATATGTCCAGAGTAAATGCAGAAGGCTATTTTGGTTCTACCACACCAGAACAACGTACCCAAATGTTAGAACAAATGAGTTTGCAACGTTGGGAAGATGCCAAAAACGGAACTCCTGCTTACCCTACAGAACACCTTCCTGAAAAACTAACAGGAGATGAACCTCAATTTGTACAAGAGTATTATGATTATTACAAAACCGAACGAGGGTATCACGAACGCTCTTTAAACTCAAACAACGGTTGGACAACCACGAATTCCATTTCGTTTATGAATATGCTGATTTTGACCTACATTAAAGAAATTTCACCAAGACCAATGTTAATAATCGTAGGTGAGAATGCCCACTCTAAATATTTCAGTGAAGATGCCTATAAAAATGCTTCCGAACCCAAGGAATTGATGATTATTCCAAATGGTGTACACACAGATTTGTACGATAAAATAGATATAATTCCATTTGACAAATTAGAAAAATATTTTAAGGAAAACTTGAAATAAGAAAAAGGATATAGCTTACGCTAACCCAAACGCTGACGGACTATCGAAAAAAAAAGACAGCGTGTACCTTATTTTTATGTTCATTGTAAGGAATTTTCTGCAGAGAATTCCTTACAATTTGCTATTTTATCCTTATTTTGGAAATCCTGAAACTTCGGGGTGAGCAAATTTTAACGTAATCGGGACCATAGCCAACTCTCTAGTGAGAACCTTAAAAACAACGTATAGCATACCAAATGAACAAACTCTTCCATATATTCAAAGTTGACGAAGAAGAAGCCAAAAAAATTTCTTCCCAACCTGACGAACCCCACAACCACGAGTTTGAAGAGTTATTAATTGGCATTGAAGGTGAATTGGAGCATTTCATTGATTTTAACACTACCAAAATCCAATCTCCTTTTGTGAGTTTCGTAACCAAAGGAAAATTACACAGAGTAGTTCCGAAGCTACATAATGGCAAATGTGATATTTGGGCAATTCGTTTTAAAAGCGAATTTATTCCAGAAACAACATTTCAACTCTATTCGTTTTATCATACTCAAGCAAATTTAGAACTTGAAAAAGGACATTGTTTTCAGAGACTGGTTACCCTTTGTGAAATGATGTATGCCGAAACACAACAAGATACAACAGACCTTTCCATAATAAGGCAACTATTGGGTGTCCTGTTCACGATGATAGAAGCCGAACGAAAAAAGTTAGAACCACAAGACGAGCCTATTCAAAAAACGCAACATATATCCTTCGGAAACTTCCTGACGATTCTTGAAGAAAATTACCGAAGACCACTTGGCGTGGAATTCTATGCAGAAAAACTTTTTATGTCGTCAAGGAATTTGAACATCATCTGCCAAAATATTTTAGCACAGAGTGTTTCAGAAATAATCGAAACCCGAAAATTAATTGAAGCTAAAAACCTATTAATCTCTACAGAAAAAACCATATCTGAAATAGCTTATGAACTGGGCTACAATGAGAATTCTTATTTTTCTAACGTCTTTAAAAAAAAGGCAGGGCAATCGCCAGGTAAGTTCCGTGAAGAGATGAAAAATAGGTTGATTTCCTAAATCTACACTCCTCTTACCGAAAAGTGTAATTCGCTTCATCGTAAATGCTACTATCTTTGTAATCAAATATTATTAACAATTAAATTTTATATGATTATGAAAAAAGTACTGATTTTATTAGCAATTACATTTTTGAATGTAAACGTATTCGCGCAAGCAAACTGGAAGGTAGACCCTTACCATTCGTCCTTAAATTTCAATATTTCACATTCCGGAATTAGTATCGTGAATGGGAAATTTATGGAATATACCGGAAACCTTACTACAAATGGGGAAGCTTTGGAAGAGGCAAATGTTGATTTTACTGTTAAAGTAACAAGTATCAATACAAATGTAGAAAACAGGGACAACCACTTGAGAAGTGCTGATTTTTTTGAAGTTGAAAAATATCCGGAAATGACTTTTAAAAGCACGAAAATCTTAGCTACTGGAAAACCTGAGCAATATCTATTATATGGCGACCTAACCATAAAAGATGTAACCAAACCCGTAATTTTTGATGTGTACTATGGCGGAACTGCCAAAAGTGACCAGGGCGAAAAATTGGGATTGAAAGCCAAAACCACCATTAACAGATTTGACTACAATATTAATTACGATCCTACCGCAGCAGGTATTGGCAAAGATGTAAACATAGTAGTGCACTTACAGTTTGCCAAGCAGTAATACGTTTAAAAATTATCCAATAACGTTAAAAAAATATAAGAAAATGAAAACAACAAAATGGGCAATAGACCCAACACACAGCGAAATTACATTTAAAGTAAAACACCTGATGATTTCTAATGTAAAAGGAGAATTTAAAACCTTTGAAGGAACCATAGATGGCGAAGATTTTACAAAATCAAAAATATCGGCAAGCATAGATGCAAGCTCTATATCAACGAATAATGATGATCGAGACACACACCTAAAAAGCGCTGACTTCTTTGAAATAGAAAGTTATCCGGAAATTACATTTGTGAGCAAATCCATTAAAAAAGTAGATGATGATGAATTCAAATTAGTAGGCGACCTTACAATTAAAGGGACTACAAAAGAAATCACATTAGATACCGAGTTTGGAGGTTATATGAAAGACCCTTACGGAAACGAGAAAGCAGGTTTTTCCATAAATGGTAAACTGAACCGAAAAGACTATGGACTCAATTGGAATGCCGCCTTGGAAGCAGGTGGAGTAATGGTCGGAAATGAAATAAAAATTAATGCAGAAGTTCAATTTGTAAAACAATAAAAAAATGAAACAGTTAATTAAAAAAAGTTTTAGTTCTAATACAACACAGAATAACATATCCATTGCATTATTGATACTACGAGTTGTAATTGGAGGAATGATGTTGACTCACGGATTAGGTAAACTAACAATGCTTTTTGGCAATGACCCAATTCAATTTTTAGACCCTTTAGGAATTGGATTAACTGCATCTTTGGCTCTTGCAGTTTTTGCCGAAGTAATCTGTTCAATCTTTTTGATTTTTGGAGTAGCAACACGGTTTTCAGCCATATCTTTAAGTATAACAATGTTTATTGCTGCATTTATTGTTCACTCAAATGATGATTTTGCAGCTAAAGAAATGGCATTACTTTATCTTTTAATTTATGTAGTGCTTACAATTGTTGGAGCAGGAAAATACTCAATTGATAATTGGTTGAGTAAAAAGATAGCTTAAACAACTTTGTGTTATATAATGTTACATAAAATGAATAGAAAACAATTTTTAAAATCAATGGCTTTATTGCCTTTAATACCTTACAGTATGACTTTAAAAGATTTAAACAAAATGACTTCAACAATGAGTAACACAGGCAAAATGCCTGTGCTATTCTTAGGTCACGGCAGCCCTATGAATGCCATTGAAGAAAACGAATTTGTTTCGGCATTCAGAAAATTAGGTCAAGAAATTATAAGACCAAATGTGATTCTTTGTATTTCGGCACATTGGGAAACTAAAGGTACCTTTGTTACAGCAATGCAAAATCCACCAACAATTCACGATTTTGGGGGCTTTCCGCAAGCCTTATTCGATGTTCAGTACCCTGCACCGGGAAGCCCAGAATTGGCGGAAGAAACCAAAAGTATTATTACCAAGACAGAGGTAGGATTGGACGATAAGTGGGGATTTGACCACGGAGCTTGGAGCGTAATCAAACATTTATATCCAAATGCCGATATTCCGGTCATACAAATGAGCATTGATTATTCAAAACCGGCAAGGTATCATTACGAATTGGCTCAAGAGCTAAACAGCCTTCGCCATAAAGGTGTTTTAATTATTGGAAGTGGTAATATGGTACATAACCTTCGTAGGGTTGCCTGGAACAAGCTAAACGAAGAATTTGCTTTCGATTGGGCTACAGAAGCAAACGAAAAAATGAAAAACTATATCTTAAGTGGGGATTTTCAACCTTTAATCGACTTTAAATCACAAGGAAAAGCCTTTGATTTGGCCATTCCGACTCCTGAACATTATTTGCCTTTACTTTATACCTTGGCATTGAAAGAAGAAAATGAGAAAATAACACTATTCAACGACAAAGCAGTCGGAGGCTCGCTAACAATGACTTCTGTAAAAATCGAATCTGTATAAAAAACAGAAAAATGTCAAGTAGGTAAAGGGGGAGTTTCCCCCTAACCTATTCAATTAACCGTGCTTGATGCTCTCACATCATACAGCTCACCTTGACAAGTCTAAGATTTAAATTCATCTTGCCAATGCACAATCAGATTGGGATAGTGCCTAACAGTTTCTCGTAACAATTTATATGCAAAGAACCAATGTTTTCGCACTGGCAATCTTGGTCAATGAAAAATACACATTCACGTTATTTCAGTGAAGATGCCTATAAAAATGTTTCCGAGCCAAAAGCACTGATGATTATGATTACTCCAAATGGCGTACATACGGACTTGTACGACAAAATTGCTGTTATTCCTTTTGATAAATTGAAAACGTTTTTTAAAGAGAAACAACATCAAAATTAGTATTACAGAAGAAAATCATTGTTACGAAAATGCCATTGCAGAGCGTGTAAACAGAATCTTGAAAGACGAGTTTTATCTTGATCAAACCTTTGATACTGTGGCTCACGCTAAAAAAGCTACAAAAAGTGTAATTAATTTATACAACCAAATAAGATTACACGTATCTTTAAACTATAAAACAACGTATAGGTATACAAATTAACAGCGTAAAATCAATTTTAACCTGTAGCCATATTTCAGGACGAGACATTAAGATGAAACTAGTATTATAAATATATAATCGTTCTGACTTAACAAAGTAGACTTTTAGGATAAAGTCCAAAAAAAACAATTACTGTAAAAATGAAGAAACACAAAAATAAAGCATTGAATAATAAAGATTTTTCTAGTTATTCAGTACATTCAATTCTTCGTCTAATTAATTTTATTATTGATACAGTTGTTTGGTTAACTCTTTACTTTTTGGTCGCTTATATTTTAGACCTTTATTTTGTCAGATTTAGTTCATATTTGATCAATTATATATACAGTATTTCTTTAGGATTAATCCTTTATTTGACCTACTATTCTGTATTGGAATTTTATTTTCATAGAACGTTAGGAAAATTTTTAACGAGAACTCAAGTTGCTAACGTAAATGGAGGTGAGATAACTTTCTTAAGAATTTTTAAAAGAACAATATCAAGATTAATCCCAATAGATATTTTTTATTATTTATTTTCAAAAAAAGGACTTCATGATCGACTATCAGACACACTAGTAATAAAAACTAATGCCAACAAAGAACTGAGCTAAAAAACAAGCATTTTTAGACTAATTTAGAAACAAAATTTTCATCATAAGGTAAACCAGATTTAACAATTGTAAAAGCTTGTTTTAGTAGTTTATTACAAACCGCTTTCCTTTAGCTACAATTCTTTTATAAAGTTCTTTACAACCTTTGTAGTATTTACTAACAATAAAACTGCATAAAAATAATAGTTTTTTTATTCCCAATTTTACTAATCCTAATTCTTCTTCTCTCTTATTTTTCCTGATTAATAATTAAATTTAATAAATTGCTAACTTAAGATGTACAACCTCAATTACGACGGATTCGATTTCTTCCGAATCTACTCGGAATTGCTAACACCTGTGCTTAACCGAAAATTAACGCATATTAACTCGTAACTGACAGTTATATGAGACCATTAGCCGCAAGTATAACAACATCCTACGATAACCCTTCCAACTGTTTTAAGACAGGAATTAACGACTTCCCCTTTTCGGTAAGATTGTATTCTATGTGTAAAGGTTTTTGCTTTATGACAACTTTTTCCAACAAGCCAACATCTTCTAATTCACGTAAAGCAACGGACAATGTTTGTTTGTTTGAGCCATGAATTTGACGTAACAGGCTACTAAACCGCAAAGGTGCTTCAACGGCCAATCGGAAAATTTCAGGTTTCCATTTACCTGAAAGTAACTTTAAAAGCCCTTGTGCAGGACAGGTTTCCTTACCATCTCTCAAATTTTTAGTAGTCATATAATTCTGACTTATTGCAAGAATTTTTTAAACAATTTAACTTTGCACCACAAAGATATAACAATAATGTTAAACAATGACGAAACACAAAACAGTGATAACGCTTCTTTTAATAACCACATTAATCAGTTGTCAAGGACAAACAAATAATACTAAAAATAATGGCTAACGAAACATCAAAAAACAATCCCCTAATGTGTAACCCTGTTGATGGAATTTGCGAAATATTAGATAACACAACAAAAACAGAAATCGCTGTTCAAAACATAAAAAAATCTGTTAAAGTTGTTTATTTCACAGATCCGATTTGTTCTTCATGTTGGGGTATTGAACCGCAATTAAGAAAACTGAAATTAGAATACGGCAACAGCATAGAAATAGAGTACCGTATGGGTGGCTTGTTGCCCGATTGGAGTTATAACAGCGGTGGCATAAGCAAACCGTCTGATGTGGCACACCATTGGGACGAAGTAAGCGTTTATTACGATATGCCTATTGATGGGGACGTTTGGTTAGAAGACCCTTTATCGTCATCTTATCCGCCTTCAATAGCTTTCAAAGCCGCACAAATACAGAGCGAAGAAAAAGCCATTTCGTTTTTAAGAGAAATCCGTGAAATGGTTTTTCTTAAAAAAAAGAACATTACAAAGTGGGAATATTTAGAAACAGCTGCTAAAAAAGTCGGTTTAAATGTAAAGCAATTAAAAACTGATTTTGACGGCAAAGCAAAAACACTTTTTGAAGAAGATTTGAAGTTGGCAAAATCGTATGGAGTAAGAGGTTTTCCGACTATTTTCTTTTTAGATAATTTTGGCAATAAAGAAATTGTATATGGTTCAAAGCCTTATCCTTTTTATGAAACATCTGTTTTGAAACTTTACCCGGAAGCAACCAAAAGTGAATACAGCAAAAATTGGGAAACGCTATTCTCAAAGTATCATTCTTTGACGGCAAAAGAATTTTCTGAA
Organism: uncultured Lutibacter sp.; assembly: GCF_947493565.1. Lineage (GTDB taxonomy): Bacteria > Bacteroidota > Bacteroidia > Flavobacteriales > Flavobacteriaceae > Lutibacter > Lutibacter aestuarii. Next base: position 10,506 of record NZ_CANLRG010000003.1, read on the forward strand.
CTTTCAGGAACACCAAAATCAGAAAGCGAAAAACAATTAAATGATCTTGTAACAAAGGAACATTTAGAAAAGCTGATGACTAAAAACGGTGCTATTTGGACAATAAAGAATACCAGCCGCTAACAAGGATTTGGCCACAAGTTTGATCCGTCATGAATAAAGGCTACATAATTTAAAATATTATGTATAAACCAGACGTTACAACGAGCATTAAAGCTGTTGTAACTCCCATATATTGAGAACTTTTAAGGAACAAAAAACAGCTTTTGAAGGGATTCCTAGTGCTTTCTCTCTGTATATCTTATTTTTAATAGTTGTTAGGCGCAATGCAACAAAACCTTAAACTTCATCGTCTTTCATAAACAAACCAATAATTAAAGCCTTATGCTAGAAAATTTGTCGGAGCGTAGAAAGACTTGGAATACAATTTTTCTATTTCTTATAATCGTTATTGTTCTCACTTCCCCTTTCCATTATGCTATAGTAAATTTATATCCTTCACGGATTTATGTTGGAGCTATAATGTGGTGTCCTGCAATTGCAGCATTTATTACCTTAAAGATAAAAGGGCGAAAAATTTCATCTCTAAATTGGAATTGGGGAAATTGGAAATATATCCGATTATCTTATTTTATTCCTGCCTTATATAGTGTAATCACTTATGTATTAATTTGGATATTCGGATTTGGAAATTTAGCAAATGGAGACGTAATAACAGACTGGGGAAAAGAACTTGGTTTGTTTGGAATAGGCACATTAAATCCAATGGAAATAACAATAATAGCCATTATCTTATTAGGTACTGTGGAAATATTAAGAGCCTCTGCAACAACTTTAGGAGAAGAAATTGGGTGGAGAGGTTTTTTTATCTATGAATTGAGAAAGGTACTTTCATTTACAAGTACATCAATTTTTAGCGGATTTATTTGGGCTTCTTGGCATTGGCCATTGCTTGTTTATTACAGCAATAATGTGCTATTGGAATTTACTACATTTTTTATAGTAATTATTTCTATGTCATTTATTATAACCTACTATACTTTTAAATCTAAAAGTATATGGCCAGCAGTAGTTTTTCACGCAGTAAGCAATGTGTATATTCAAAAAATATTACCACCTCTAACAATGAAAACTGAAGGAACTGAATATTGGCTTGGTGAAAATGGGATTATGTTTGCCATCGTTACTTGTTTCTTTGGAATTTACTTTTGGAGAAAAGCGATTAAAGAAAAATTATAGAAAAAACACAGCGCCTAACAAAGAACTAAGCTAAAAAACAAGCATTTTTAGACTAATTTAGAAACAAAATTCTCAACATAAGGTAAACTATATTTAACAATTGCATAATGAAAAATAACTATAACATATTAATATTTATTTGCCTTACGGTTCTATTAACTCAAGGATGCTCTGTTAAATGGACTGAATCAATAAAATACGGAAGTGTTATCAATAATAAAAATACTACAGAAGTTGTAGATATTGAAATTCGAAAAAAACTAATCATTGTACCCATCACTATAAAAGGAAAAAAATACAATTTTTTATTTGATACAGGTGCTCCCTTCAGTATATCAGAAGAAATTCAGAAGAAGAATAATTTCAAGGTAGTTAGTAAAAGTAATATTGTAGATAGTGATTACAATAGAAAAAAAGTCAAATGGGTACAAGTTGATTCAATAAACATTGGCAATGTGTTGTTTCAGAACCAAACTGCATTTATTGGAGACTTTAATGCAAATCCAATAATGAAATGTTTGGGAATAGATGGCATTATTGGCTCAAATTTAATTAGACAATGTAATTGGACAATTGACCAAGAAAAATATTCTTTGTCCTTATCTAGAAAAATGGAAACAGATACTCTTAAAGAGAGTATTGTTTTACCTTTTAAAACTGATTACCAGTACAATATTTTTATAGATGTTAATCTTGGACAGACTAATATTAAAAATATTTTAGTTGATTATGGTTCTAACGGAGCTTTTGCTTTGAGCGATGAAATATTTAATGTACTTAAAGAGAAGAATATAATTAGTGAAACATTTATGGAAAAAGGGACTAGTCAAAGTGGAATTATAGGTAAACCTGTTAAGCTTAATAGAGAGATAACATATTCAGATTCTTTAAGAATAAATAACTTAAATATCAAAAATGTTATGATTCAAACTGGAAAAACAGTTTCACTTGGTAATGATTTTCTATCAAGATTTAAGGTTTCTATAGATTGGAATAACAAAAAACTTTACCTTGTAAAATCGGATAAAATAATAGATAAGAATAATAAAACTGGGTTTACAATAAGCTACACAGTAGAAAAAGGTATTTATATTCAATCCGTTATAAAAAATTCAGATGCTTACTCTAAAGGGATTAGACCAAATATGAAAGTAATCAAAATTGATAATCTAGATTTTGAAAACGGAAATGATTTCTGTGATTATATAGACATCAAATTAAACGATGATATCATCCTAGAACTGGTTAATTTACAAGGAAAAAGAATAAAATATCAAATTAAAAAGGCCTTATTATAAAAAACTAATCCCTACTAATTATGCATGACATTTCACTTTGTAAAATGTTTGTTTTATATTTAACCCGCTTGATTTATACAGTAGAAAAGTCTCTGATTTTTTCCACAATCTGAAAGTCATAGCTTTAACCGTTGACATATTTCAGAAATAGACATTAAAGAAATTACAATGAAAAAAATTACTACAATATTATTCTTAATATTTACTACAACATATTTGATAGGCCAAAACAGTAATGATTCACTAAAACATAAAACAGTTCTTTTCAAAATAACTAATCAAAATTCAAAAAACATATCATATCTTTTCGGAACCCATCACGCTTTTGGAAAATCATTTTTTGACTCTTTGACAAGGGCTAATCAAGCATTGGAGTCCTGTGATTTATTGATAAAAGAAAATTTAAATATTCCAGGAAGAATGGCTGAGGATATTATTAACCAAAGAACAAACAAAACCAAGTGGAATAAATATTTGAATAAAATTGACTTGATATTCGTTAAAACCCTTTTTGATAAAAGTCCTACTGATTATAACAAAATGACTCCAACTGAAATGTATGTTTTTCTAAACAGATATTTCAAACAACAAATATGTTTAAATAAAAGTGCTAACGATACATCACTTTCTTTAGATGACTATATAGGCTCTAGAGCAATTGAACAAAATATAGAACTTTATGGACTTGAAACAACTGAAGAACAAATAGACCTAATAAATAAAGATGTTGAAGGAATGCCTCGAAAAAAACATAAAAAAAGGCTTACTAATATTATTCGAAAGATTAGTAACGAAGATTCTGATTACTGCGAAGAAATTGATTGGTATTCTAATATGGAAGTTAGCTATCAACTGAATGTACCTTGTAGTAATACGCTTATGCTAACTGACAGGAACAATAAGTGGATTAAACCAATTAAAGAATTACTTGAAAAGAAGAATTGTTTTATAGCTGTTGGGTTGAGCCATTTAATGTATGAATGCGGACTGATAAACCAATTAAAGAAGCTTGGATATAACATTACTCCAATAGAACTAAAATAAAAACTAACACGAAAAATAGCTATAAATAATTACTTATTCTCGCTTACTTCTGAAAATTCTCACAGATTTTCTATTTTATTTTTGTATTTGATAAATTAGTTGCTTAAAAAACGCTACTATACTAAGCATTTAAAAACATCTTGCTTCGTTATAAATAAAAGACGTTATGAGTAAATTGAAAATTTTAGCTGAATCTGCCTACTATAAAAACAAATGTAGAGTCTCTCAAAAAAAGTAGAATAAAAAATTACGATTGTAGCAATACTAAAACAGGTAAAAGAAAGTGCTCCTTTTTAAAAAAATTAAATTTATAAGAAATAAATAATATATGAATCTAAAAAAAGAGTTAATAAATATTACAGCTGAGTATTTTGAAGCTACCATTAATTTTGAGAAACTCACTGAAGCATCAAAAAAATACAAGAAGTTATTAAACGATCTTAGTAATATTGAAATTGACAATGAAATTGGGCGACAAGATATAGAGCTTGAAAACGGTAAGGCACTTGGTACATTTTGGGCAGCTTCATGTATTGATGATATGGTAAGAACTAAAAAATTTATTAAAGGAATAGATGAAGCAATTCAAGAAAAAATAAAAAAAAACAAGAGTTTACATATTCTATATGCTGGCACAGGTCCATTTGCTAGTTTAATGCTTCCAATAATTCTTAGATACTCTAGTCATAACATAAAATACACTTTATTAGAAATAAACCCTTTAAGTTTTAAAATATTAAGTAGTATAATACAAAAATTGGGATTAGAAACTTATAATATTCAACTAGTAAATGAAGATGCAACGAAATATAAGGTTGATACTAGTATTCCAGATATAATTGTGAGTGAAACAATGCAAAATGGTTTAGATAAAGAACAACAGGTTGTAATTTTTTATAATTTAATGAGTCAAGCAAAATTAGATACAATTTTTATACCCGAAAAAATAGAATTATTCATTGGATTGAAAGAATCTAAAATTCCAGCTGAAAAACTTCAATATAAACATTTTCATAAACAACATAAAGTATTTGAACTTAGTAAAAATACGCTGAGCTTTAAAAAATGGAATTCAAATAATTCAATTAATAAACTTACCTTTCCTCAAATACAAACCATACTAAAAAAAAATACCTTAAAAAAATTTAATCAAGTAGTATTAATCACTGAAATATCAATATTCAATAATAAAAAAATATCGTTTAATGAAAGTGGCTTAACAATTCCTAAATATCTTAGTAATATAAATCATAACATCACAAATTCATTAATTATTAATTCTCAATATATAATTAATCCCGAACCAAGACTTAAATTTGAAATTAACCCACAAAAGCTAAACTAAAATTTAAACAATTTCTTAAAACAATCCTTAAATATGAATAAAGAAGAACTAAACAAGTTTTTTGTATATGAAAAATATGAAAAATTTTTACAATAAAATTCATCACAAAACTTTTATTAATTATGAATAAACTACCCTATTTTAAAATTCCAAATTCTCCAAAAAACTATAGTGCAGGAAATGTAATTTCAAAACTACTAGATGGATTAGGCTATAGATATTATTGGGCTACAGATGGAATAAAAGATATTGATTTGGATTATAAGACATCGGAAGGAGCAAGAAGCACATTTGAGGTTTTAATTCATATATGTGATTTAACTGAAGGCATTCTTAAAGTAGCAAAACAAGAAATAATAAACCCTCCATTTAACTTTAAAAAACTAACTTTTGATCAAGTAAGAGAAAAAACTTTGTACAATATTGAAACTTCAAGCAATATATTTAAAACCAAAAATAATGTAGAATTAACTAATGTGGAATTAATTTTAGAAACTAATAACAACCTTACAAAGTTTCCTTTTTGGAATGTTTTAGTAGGTCCAATAACAGATACTGGATACCATATTGGACAAGTTGTAGCATTTAGAAGAGCTTCAGGAAACCCAATGCATCAAAATGTAAATGCATTTTTAGGCTATACTAAAACATAAACTTTAAAATTTAATTATTATAAATAAAATTAGCCAAATAAACATATTCTTTTGTATTTTATTAACTTTAAGTATCAATATAAATTAGTATAATTGCATATGATAAAAAGAATATTATACCTCACTATATTTTTGTTTTCTGTGTTAGGATTTACTCAGGAAACAAAATCTAATGATACAATTAAAAATAATGAAGGCTTACTTGTTTTTTTAAGAGGACAAGTGATTAATAATTCAGATAAATCTCCTTTATCAGGAGCACATGTTTTTAATTTAAATTCAGTTGTAGGTACTGCAACAAATGATCAAGGTAAATTTGAAATTGCTACTAATGTTCAAGATACCATTTATATTTCATATCTAGGGTTTCAATCAATTAAATTGAAAATTACTAACGATTTATTAAAAGGAAATGAATTGGTAATTGAATTATACGAAAAAACTGAAGAAATTAATGAAGTTGTTGTAAAATCACATAAACTTATTGGAGTTCTTGAAATTGATGCTAAAAATGTTCCTAAAGATAAGTATGCTCGAATTCACATCAACGGTTTACCCCAAACATATGAAGTTGGTGTAAAACAACGAAGAGAATTTAATTCACCTTTAGATGCTGTATTTAGACCTATTGATTTTGTATATAATATGTTTGGAAAACAGCCAAAACAACTGAAAAAATTAAGAAAATTAAGAGATGATGATAAGTTGCGTACTATGCTAGAGGATAAATTTAATAGAGAGTTAATGATGGAGTATTTAAATATGGATGCTCAAGAATTAAACGATTTATTAAATGAATGTAATTATTCTGACAACTTTATTAGAACAGCTAGTGATTTACAATTAATTGAAGCCGTCTTGCTATGTTACGAAAATTACAAAGCAATTAAAAAAGGAAGCACTATTAGAGAAAAAAACTAAATAAAAAAGGCAACCAATTGGTTGCCTTTTTTATTTAGTTTTTTTTATTGATTTCCTAAAATAATTGGTAAACCATCTTTTCCACTTCCAATAACAATAACTTTACTATTAGAAGAATTTGATAATTGAAGTGTAGCTTCAATACCTTTATCTTGTAAAATTTTATCAGTTAAAGATGCACTTAAAATACGGTTAGCATCTGCCTTACCTTGCGCCTCAATACGTTGTTTTTCAGCTTCTTTTTCTGCAGTAACTAATCTAAATTCATATTCTAAAGATTCTTGTTCTTGTTTTAATTTACGCTCAATAGCGTCTTTAATTGTTGGTGGTAATGTTACATCACGTACTAAAACTTCATTTAATTGAATGTACTGATCTTCTAAAATTTTCTTAGTTTCTTCAAATATTTCATTTTGAATGACATCTCTTTTACTTGAATAAAGTTGTTCTGGAGTATAACGTCCAACTACACTTCTAGCTGCAGAACGTAAAGCTGGCTTAATAATACGCTCTAAATAACTTTCTCCAATTTCTTGATGCAATTTTCCTAACTCATTAGCTTTAGGCAAATACCAAGTTGATGTTTCTAGCAAAATATCTAAACCATTAGATGATAATACTTTCATTTTCTCATAAAGCTCTTGCTGACGTACTTCATAAACGATAACGTTATTCCAAGGTGCTACAATGTGAAATCCTTCTCCTAAAGGTGGTTCATCAGTTACTACACCTCCTCCAAATCGTTTCCATAAAACACCTGCTTCTCCCGCCTCAATGGTAACTGTAGATTTTGATAAAAATATGATTGCCACAATACCTATAAGTATTAAAGGCATTAATGTTTTTGGTAATTGTAATTGTCCGTTGCTCATTTTTAATTGTTTTAATTTATTTTGTCAAAAATACAAAACAGAATCCATAAAACTTAGTTTTGCAACATTATTTAATGACTGTGCCCTCCGCCACCTTCTTCTAAGGGAATAAAAGCTCCTTTAATCAAAATTTGTTTATTAACCATCAATTTTTCATCATCAATAATCTCAAACCAATCTTCATTTTTAGCACCAATTTTCACTTTCACCTTTTCAAAATTATAGTTTCCATTATCTTGAGAATTTAGAGCTAAAACATAATGATTACCATCTTCTTCCAATAATGAACTAGTTGGCAATGCTAATTTTTCTTTAGAATCTGTAACTATTTCTGCTTCAACAAACATCCCAACTAAAAATGGTTCAGATTCATCTTCCAAATGCCCATGAACTTTAGTAGTTCGTTTCATTTCATCAATAGCAGTGCCTATTAAATGAACTTCAGCATTATATATTTTTTCAGAATTTTCAGGAGTTTTAAACTTAATTTGCTGTCCTTCTTTAACTTTTAACACGTCTTTTTCAAAAACAATTAGTTCTACATGTTTATGTTCTATATTTACCACTTCTAAAATTACATCTGAAGCATTCATAAATTTACCAACACTAGCATTCACCTTTGTAATGCTTCCTGATATAGGTGCAAAAATTGAAATTTCTGAGGTGAAATTTCCAGCCTTAACATTGGTAATATTAATATTCATCATTCTCAATTTTTGTTCTAAAGAATTTAAATGGGCTACTGAACTTTTATAATCGCTCTCGGCTTTTAAGTAATTTTTTTGTGAAGATATTTTTTCTTCATATAAAGTTTTTTGACGCTCATATTCATTTTTTAAATACTTCAGCTTTTCAAATACTTCTAAATAATTTTGTTGAATTTCAATAAAATCCGGATTCTCTAAAGTCAATAATAATTGTCCTTTTTTTACTTTATCACCTATTAAAAGTGGAGATTTTTTAATAAAGCCTTCCATTATTGCACTCACTTTAGCTTTACTAGCAGGTGGTACATCAATAAAACCATTGGTAATTATACCTTCCGAAAAATTTTGTTTTGAAAGATTACCCATCTCCATATTTGAAGATTCAAATTGTGCTTCTGAAATAGTTATAAATTCAGGTTCTTTAATTTGTTCATTCACTGTAACTTTTTCATCTTTTTGTGATGAATTACAAGAACTCATTGCAATCACTGTTACAATAATTAATAATATATATTGTTTTAATGTTTTCATTTTTTTATAAGTTTAAATAATTTATTTCCAAAGCAATTTGATTGTACTCATTTAAATTGGTTAAATAATTGATGGTTATTTGATTTGAAGTTTCTATACTTTGAATGTATTGGAAAAAATCAATTTCACCATTTTTATAACTTGAGGTAGCTGTTTTTAATATTTCATTAGCTACTACATTCCCACTCTCATTAAAATAAGTTAACTGAGATTCTCTTTTTTGAAGCTCTTCTAACAAAATAATGTATTTAGAATTTAATTTAAATTTGGAATCAAAAGCCTTTTCGGAAGCAATATCTTCTTCAATTTTTGAAGCTGCTATTTTACTTGATTTTCCAAAGAAAAATAGAGGAATTGAAATTCCTGCTTGAAAACTATTAACAGAAGTACTAGCTTTTACATCTTTACTATTAAAATAATTAAACTGTAAATCAGGCAATAATTGTTGAGTTTCTATTTCTTTTTTAGCGCTATAAAACTTACTGTTTTCAGTATAATACTGTTGAAGTAAGTGATGCTCTAAGTTAAGGTCAGAAATTTCAATTTTTGCTAAAGGTTCTACCGAAATCTTGATTTCATCCTCACTTTGTAACAATCCTTTTAATAAGGTATATGCTATGGTAACTTCATTTTTAACTTGGTCAACTTCTGTTGCATACTGTTTATATTTAGATTTTGCTGTAATCATTTCTAAATAATTAGATTCACCTAATTCAAATTTACGTTTTGCTGCGTTTGAAAAATTAAAATATAAACTATCCATTTGAGTAACATAACTTAATTTCTCATTTAAATACAAAATTTTATAATAGGATTTTGAAACATCTTTAATTAAGTTAATTTTAGCCATTTCATAAGATAAACTTGCCAAGTTTGAAGTAATTTTATTTGCTTTTTTTCTTGCAAAATATACCGTTGGAAATTCCATAGTTTGGTCAATTCCATACGTTTCAAAAGGAGTTCCATCTATACCCAAATTAGTTTTATCTTTTGTGTAATAAAATTTAGTTTTATCCATTTCAAAAGCAGAAGAAACTAATTTATTATTTTTAGTGACTTCTAAAGATTTTATGGCTAATTCTTTATTATTTTTAATAGCTATTTGTATTGCTTCCTCTAATGAAATTGATTTTTTTTGAGAAAAACTAACTACAGGAACCAGTAATAAAAGCAATAACAATGTTTTAGGTACTTTTTTTCTTTTTTTCATTTTAAAACTTTTAGTGTCAAAAATTGAATACAATACTGGTAATACCAGCATAGTTAAAATTGTTGCTGTAACTAAACCACCAATAACAACTGTAGCTAACGGTCTTTGAACTTCAGCTCCAGCATTGGTTGAAATCGCCATTGGTAAAAATCCTAATGCTGCTGCTGCTGCTGTTAAAATCACAGGTCTTAAACGTTCCTTTGTTCCTTTTAAAATTCTTTCATGTACATCATCAAACCCTTGTTCTTTTAAAGATTTTAAGTGTTCTACAAGTACAATACCATTTAAAACTGCAATACCAAATAACGCAATAAATCCTACACCTGCTGATATACTAAAAGGCAGCCCTCTTAACCATAGGAAAAGAACGCCTCCAACTGCAGATAATGGAATTGCAGAAAAAATCATTAAGGCTTCTTTAATAGAATTAAAAGCAAAGTGCAAAAAAATAAAAATTAAAAATAATGCTATTGGGACTGCCAATTTTAGACGAGCTTTTGCACTGTTTAAATTTTCAAATTGCCCACCATATGAAACCGTATATCCAACAGGCAATTCTACTTGACTTTCAATAATATTTCTTACATCTTGCACTACAGACTCCATATCTCTATTTCTAACATTAATTCCTATAACTATACGTCTTTTAGTGTCGTCTCTAGAAATTTTTGCTGGTCCTTTGGTATATTCTATAGTAGCCACCTCATGCAGTGGAACCTTGATACCTGTAGGTGTATCTACATATAAATTTTTAAGATTTTCAATATTTTTTCTATAATCGGGATGTAAACGAACCACTAAATCAAATTTGCGTTCACCTTCAAAAACACTTCCCAGTGAGTTTCCTGCAAATGCCATAGAAACAATTTCATTTAAAACTTGAATATTTAGTCCATAACGAGCTACTTTTTTTCTATTATAAGTCACGGTCATTTGTGGAAGTCCATCAATTTTTTCAACAATAATATCTGAAGCACCTTCTACATTGGCTATTTTATTTTTTATCTCATCAGCTTTTGAAGCCAAAATAGTTAAATCATCTCCAAATATTTTTACAGCTACATCAGCTCTAACCCCAGTAATTAACTCGTTAAAACGCATTTCTATAGGTTGAGTAAATTCAAAATCGATTCCTGGTATTATGGCTAATTTTTCTTTAAACATATCTGCTAATTCATCTTTTGAATCTGCAGAAACCCATTCTCTTTTTGGTTTTAATTTAATTATTACATCACTTTCTTCCATAGACATTGGGTCTGTTGGAACTTCGGCTGCACCAATACGTGAAACTACTTGAGCTACTTCTGGGAAATTCTCTAATAAAATTTGTTCAATTTGAGTGGTTATTTCAACCGTTTTGGTTAGTGTTGTACCTGTTTTTAATACTGGTTGTATTACAAAATCTCCTTCATCTAAAGTTGGAATAAATTCTCCTCCCATTCTATTGAATAATACTCCAGTTACAATCAATAAAATTGAAGATAACGTAATTACAATTTTTTTATTTAACAACGACCATTTTATAACTGGCTCATACATTTTATAAAAAAATGTCATTAATCTTTTTGAAATATTGTTTTTAGTAACTTTTTCAGGCTTTAAAAAGATGGATGAAATAACAGGTACATAAGTAAAACATAAAAACATTGCTCCAATTAATGCAAAACTAAAAGCCATTGCCATTGGTTTAAACATTTTACCTTCCACCCCACTTAAAGATAAGATTGGAATAAATACAATTAAAATTATTAATTGACCAAAAACTGCTGAGGTCATCATTTTAGAACTGCTTTCATAAGTAATATTGTCAATACTTTCTTGACGTTCATTTTTATTGAGTAGCATCAGTTCTTTTCTACTACTTGTAATTTTAAAAGCAATGAATTCAACTATAATAACAGCCCCATCAATAATAATCCCAAAATCTATAGCTCCTAAACTCATTAAATTAGCATCTACACCAAAAATGTACATCATTGATAATGTAAAAAGTAATGATAAAGGTATTACCGAAGCAACTACTAAACCAGAACGTAAACTTCCTAGTAATAAAATAACTACAAAAATGACTATGATAATTCCTATAATTAAATTCTCAGCTATTGTAAAAGTAGTTTTCCCAATCAGTTCACTACGCTCTAGAAAACCATTAATAAAAACCCCTTCTGGTAATGTTTTTTGAATCTCAGCAACACGTTCTTTTACTGCTTGTATTACTTTATTAGAATCTCCATCTTTTAACATCATTACCTGACCTAAAACTTTCTCCCCTTCACCATTACCTGTAATAGCACCAAACCTGTTGGCAAACCCAAAGTTTACATCGGCAATATTTTTAATTAAAATTGGAACTCCATCAACATTTTTAACCACAATATTTTTTATATCATCGAGAGATTTAATCATTCCTTCTCCACGAACAAAATAACTTTCATTGGTTTTTTCAATATATCCTCCTCCAGCAACGCTATTGTTTTTTTCTATTGCATCTAGTACTTGAGAATGGGTTATATTCATTGATTTTAATTTTTCAGGATTTAAAGCAACCTCATACTGCTTTAAAAATCCACCCCAAGTATTTACTTCTACTACACCTGGAATTCCTGATAATTGACGTTTTACCACCCAATCTTGAATAGTACGCAATTCCATTGCAGAATATTTATCTTTATATCCTGGTTTGGTATCAAGTGTGTATTGATAAATTTCACCTAATCCAGTGGTAATTGGTCCCATTTCTGGACTTCCAAATCCTTTAGGAATTTTTTCAGAAGCAGACTTTATTTTTTCGGCTATTAATTGTCTAGGTAAATAAGTTCCCATAGCATCATCAAAAACGATGGTTACTACTGATAATCCAAATTTTGAAACTGATCTTATTTCAATTACGCCTGGTAAATTAGCCATTTCTAATTCAACAGGATAAGTTATGAATTGCTCAACATCTTGAGTTGATAAATTTCTTGAAGTGGTGATAACCTGTACTTGATTGTTTGTTATATCAGGTACTGCTCCTATTGGAATTTGAGTTAAAGAAAACAACCCAAATCCAAAAATTGCGGCAGTTATCAATAAAATAATAAGTTTATTGCTAATACTTAGTTTTATAATTTTTTGTAACATAATTAATTAGTTAGTAATTTATATTGCTGATAATTATGGTATAAATTATCAGTTATTAAAAAACGAAATTAATTAGGCTACTTTAGGTGGTTGAAAAATAGAAGTTGCTATTAAGTTTGTTATAGGCTCTTTATATGCAAAATTTTTAGAGCTGAATATAAACTCCTTATTTTGAATAGATAAATTATTATTACAAATGATATAAACTATATTAAAATGAGTGTCTACATGTTGATGTTTGAAAGGTAATTCTTGATGACCTCTGTGTTCATTTTCATGTTGAGTTAACTTACTTCCATAATGCATTTCAATAAAATCGGTAAAACTGTCTCCATTATCTATATGACAATAAATATGATTAATAAGGGTTGAAACCTTACTTAAATCATCTAAATCAAAGCTAAAACTTTGAAATAAAATAGTTAAAGATAATATAACTGCTGCAATTTTATTCATCGATGCAATTATACAAATTTTTAAAAAAAGGAAATGTTAAATAAACTTTAAATACCAAATTATTTAATAATAACTATATAAATAAAATTTATAAGCAACACATAAACAACTGATTTATATATTTTTAACTTAATTATATTTTTCCATAATATTTTCTAGTAAACCATTCTAAACTTAATAAAAGTATGATAATTCCTAAAATCCACTTCCAATTTATTAAAGAACTTTTAACTACTGATGATTTTTGAACGTTTTTAAATCGCTTGTCATTTAGCAACGTTTCAATTAAAAAATCTTCTTGATTTTCAAAATAAATTGAGCCCTTAGTTTTAGTTGCTAAAAAATTTAACGAAACATCATTTGAGTTTGAAAATTGTTGCTCTACTTCAAAAGGTACAATACTAAAATTTCCTGATGCTGTTACATCTTGATTTTCAATTGAAATATTGTATGAATATTCACCTGCAGGTATATTAGAAATTTCTAGATAAAAATTAGATTTTGCTTTAGAAAAAGGTATTTTATTTATAACTTTAGACGCTTTATTCATAATTGTCATCCAAAGTTTGGCTCTAGTGTCTGCATTTAAATTTTGATCCAAATAGTTGGCAGTAACTTGTATAGTTTCACTTGTATAATAAATTGGATTGATGTCAACTTGTAATCTGTTAGCTGAATTATTTGAAGATAAATATTGGATTAAATGAGCAATAAACCCATCAAACAATTCAAAAGTTTGATGGTTTGAATAGCTGCTCATTCTCCATTTCCAAGAATTTTCTCCTAATAAAAGTCCAATCTTTTGTTGGCTATTTTCAAATGTTGCTAGCAAAGGTTCTTTTGTTTCAATAGCTCCTATTTGCTTATAAAATAAGGTGTGATATGGTACTTTGAATGAAACATTTCCAAACAAATCTTCTAAAGGTGGTAAATTTGAAAAACCAATATCTTGGAATAAAAAACTTTCATAGCTATGATTAAATATTGGACTGTAATCTTCTGTTTGCAACACCACATTTTTAGAAACGTTTGTTTGTACTGTATTTAAAAAATTCCAATCTGTACTTATTCCAGATATGATGAAATAACTTAATTTATTTTTATTAATATCATCAAAAATAGATTTAAAATCTGCTGTAGGCTGATACAGTATAATCAGTTGATAATTAGAAGTATTTTCTTTGAAATTTTTACTATTAAAAATAGAAACCTCTCGTTGCTTATTACTTTCTATAGCTTTTTTAAACATCCCTAAATCAGGATGTAAAATTGAACTTACAATTGCTATTTTTGAAGTTTCTTCAATTACATTTATACTAAAACTTTTAGAGTTATTAATTGTGTTTAATTCATCTTTTAATTCTTCAATTTTAGCAGTATAATATTGATTTCCTTTTTCTTCAGCTGTTAAATAGAACGAAGCTATTTGTACTGTTTGATTTTCTGAAAATTCTAACTTTTTACTAAATACTTTTTTTCTTTTATAATAGATGTTTAAATTTTTAGCTATTGTATTACTGCCCTTGTAATTTACAAAAATTTCAACGGGTAATTTATTGTGAATATAAGTACTTTTATTAATATTTATTTTATCAATAAAAATATCTTCAACCTCAGTGGTATCGCCAACAATTAATGGAAATACAGGCTTTTTATAGTGTATGTATTCTAAATTATTTCCAATCGTTTGATTTCCATCTGTAATTAAAACAACAGGTGAAAATTCATTTTTATAGAGTTCAGAAAATTCATTTAATGGTTGAGAAAGATTTGTTTGTTTTTCATTAAAATTAAGTGAATCCAAAGGTTTTAAACTAGTACCCAACGAATAATAATTTAAATTAAATTTTTTATTTAACACAGGGTGTTCTTTAAACTTTTCTACTGTTTTTTTTACATAATTATTTTGTAATGCATATTTAATTGAAGATGAATTATCTACAGCAACAATTAAATTTGGCTTAACAATGTTAATGATTTGTTTTTTAGTTGATGGATTGATAAAAAGAAGAAGAATTAAAAAAACACTTAAAAACCTCAAACAAAAAAGCCAATATTTTAATTGGCTCTTTTCTGAATTTTTATACAAATATTGAAAAACAGCTAACAAAAAAGCAATGAGTATTGCTAAAAGCAAGTATAACAAGGTTGCTGTTTCCAAAATTTAATTTATTAGGTTAACATTCCACCATCAACACTTAATGTTTGACCTGTAATGTAAGAACTCATATCTGATGCTAAAAACACACAGGCATTTGCAATATCTTCTGGAGTTCCACCTCTTTTTAGTGGGATTGAATTTCTCCATTCTTTTACAGTGTCTTCAGGTAAACTAGCCGTCATTTCAGTTTCAATAAATCCAGGTGCAATTACGTTGCATCTTATATTTCTTGAACCCAATTCTAAAGCTACAGATTTAGAAAACCCTAAAATACCCGCTTTTGAGGCAGCATAGTTAGTTTGACCAGCGTTCCCTTTTAATCCAACTACTGAACTCATATTAATTATTGACCCCGCTCGTTGTTTCATCATTGGTCTAATAACAGCTTTAGTTAAATTAAATACAGATTTTAGATTTACTTCAATTACTTTATCAAAGTCCTCTTCAGAAATACGCATTAATAAATTATCTTTTGTAATTCCTGCATTATTAATTAAAACATCAATAGTTCCAAATTCCTTTAACACTTCTGCAGCTAGTTCTTGTGCTGCATCGAAATTTGCAGCATTAGACTGGTATCCTTTTGCTTTTACACCATAACTTTCTAATTCTTTTTCTAATTGTTGTGCAGCTTCTACTGATGAGTTAAATGTAAATGCAACATTAGCTCCTTGTTTGGCAAATATTTCTGCAATACCTTTACCTATTCCTCTAGTTGCACCAGTAATTAACGCGGTTTTATTTTCTAAAAGTTTCATTTTTTTATTTTATTCATTTTAAAAATCAAATATACACATTTGTATAAAACTACTTACTATTCTCCTAAAATATATAAGTCTGTAAACTCTTTTGAAATAATTAAACTATTAGTATTGGTTATTATTTTGGAAAAATCAATTTCTTCATTATCCACAACAACTTTTGAAATATTAAAAGGTAGTCCATGTAAATTTAGTTCAAAAGTCTCGTACGAGGTTGTAAATTTTCCAGACTTAAATTGTTGAATTGTTAAAGAATCTTTTTTACCAACTAGCGTAAAGTTTCTTAAGCTAAATCTTCCTTTTTTATAATCATATCCATCGTGAGCATCTTCATAAACTTGAGATTTTTCTTTCCCTAATTTAAAGTAAACATCTAACTTTAGCTCTTTAATTTCAATTTCACCCACATATTGTTGAACTGGATATTTTGGTATAACCGCACCTGCTTTTATAAAAATAGGCATGCTATCAATATCAGCATCCACCCAATTTTCTTTTCCTCCTTTTACCTGTTCATTATTCCAATGATTATACCAATCACCTTTTGGAAAATACATTCTTCTTCCTCTTGCATTTGGTTCTAAAATTGGACAAACTAGTATTTTTTCTCCAAAAATAAATTCATCATTTCTATAATGTGTATGTGGATCTTCTTGATCGAATAAGACCAATGATTTTAAAATAGGAATTCCTTCATTTGCATACCTCCAAAAAGCTGTATATAAATACGGCAGTAATTGGTAACGTAGCTCAATAAATTTTCTAACAATATTTGTTACATTATTATCAAAAGCATAAGGCTCTTGATCACCGTGATCACCAGAAGAATGAGTTCTACAAAATGGGTGAAAAATACCTAATTGAATCCATCGAGTGTATAATTCTCCATTTGGTTGTTCTGCAAAGCCACCAATATCTGAACCTACAAATGAAAAACCAGACATACACATACGTTGTGCTTGAGCATTGGCTATAGACAAATGATCCCAAGAAGCCACATTATCACCTGTCCAAGTTGAACAATACCGCTGAGTTCCTGAATATGCAGCTCTGGTAATTGCAAAAGGTCTTTTTGGATAAGAGAATTTTTTTAGGCCATGGTACGTAGCTCTTGCCATTTGCATTCCATATACATTGTGAGCTTTTCTATGACTACAATGGTTTCCATCATAATTATGACGTACATCGTCTGGAAATGTTTTTCCAGGCACATCCATCACTGCTGGTTCATTCATATCATTCCAAACACCTTTTACACCAATGTCCTCAATTAATTCTTTAAATAAGTTTGACCACCATTCTCTTACTTCAGGGTTTGTAAAATCTGGAAAATAACACTCGCCTGGCCATACTTTTCCTTTCATATAGGGGCCATCTGCCCTTTTACAAAAGTAATCGTTTGCTAAACCTTCTTTAAAAACACTATATTCATTATCTATTTTAATTCCAGGATCTATAATTGCAATGGTTTTAAATCCATCATCAGCTAACTCTTTTACCATTCGTTTTGGATCAGGAAAGTAGTCTTTATTCCACGTAAAGCATCTAAAACCATCCATATAATCAATATCTAAATAAATAGCATCACAAGGAATTTTAAGCTTTCTAAATGTGCTTGTAATTTCTTTTACTTTAGCTTCAGGATAATAACTCCACTTACATTGATGATATCCTAGCGCCCATAATGGGGGAAGTTCATGTGGCTTTCCTGTTAAATCGGTATAATTAGATACTACATCAGCCATATCTGGCCCATAAATAAAGTAGTAATTCATTTCACCTCCTTGAGCCCAAAAACTTGTAATATTTCTTCGCTCTTGACAAAAATCAAAAAAGGAACGAAACGTATTGTCAAAAAATATCCCATAAGCTTTCTTATGATGCAAACCTGTATAAAAAGGTATGGTTTTATAAATAGGATCTGTTGTTCTACCAAATGCGTAAGAATCTGTTACCCAATTTTCAAAACGCTTACCTTTTAAATTATTTTGCACAGGTTTATCACCTAATCCAAAATAACTTTCTCCATCTTGAGCTACTTTTGACATTTTTACGATATCTCCTCCATATTCATAACTCTCTTCCCAATGAAAACCTAACTCATCTTCACAAATAAGACTTTTATCTTTAACATCAAAAATGGAAGTTCTCATATCTAACTTAGAAATATGACAAATTAATTTGGAAGTTGTAATAATATAATTTTTATCATCTTCCTCAATTTCTAGATGATTAAATCCTTTACTTGCATATTTAGTGATGGCGTATGAAAAATCATTTTCAAAAATACTGGTTGTAGTATATCTAAATCGCAGTACACTATCTCTTTCAATTGTTAATTGTAAAACAACATTATTTTCACTAGTGAAATAAAGTGTATCAACATCTTTTTTATAGGCTATTATTTTTGATGGAAATAAATTTCCTTTGTATTCTAATTCTGTATTTAAAATCATAGATTATATAATTAAATCAAAGTGCAAACCTACTAAAATTTAGCACTTTATTTGAACTCTTTTTATTAAAAATACACCTATAATTTTAATGAATTGTTAAAATTATAGGTGTTATATTTTATAAATTAAAATTGTTATTATTTAATTTTGAAAATGGCAATTCCTAAAGGAGGAAGCGTTATTTCAGCAGCATATTTTTTTCCATTCCAAACTTCTTTTTTTATAGTAATTTGCTTAGAATTAATAACACCACTACCTCCAAATTTTTTAGCATCACTATTAAATATTTCTTTTAATTTTCCTTTTTTTGGTACTCCAATTTTATATTTTTGATGTAATATGGGGGTAAAATTACAAACAACAATAATCTCATTTTCAATATTTTGACCTTTTCTTATATAAGAAATTACGGCATTCTCAGTATCATCAAAACTAATCCATTCAAACCCATCATTATCAAAAGATTTTTCAAATAATTCAGGTGTTGTTTTGTAAAACTTATTTAATTCTTTAAAATAGTTCTGTAATTTTTTATGAGGCTCAAATCCTAATAAGTTCCAATCTAAACTTTGTTGAAAATTCCATTCTTCATATTGCCCAAATTCACCACCCATAAACAACAATTTTGTTCCTGGATGTGTAAACATATATCCATAAAGTAACCTTAAATTTGCAAAACGTTGCCACTCATCGCCAGGTAACCTACTTAAAATTGATTTTTTGCCATACACTACTTCATCATGAGATAATGGTAACATAAAATTTTCTGTAAAAGCATAAGCCAAACTAAAAGTAATCTCATTTTGATGGTATTTTCTATAAATTGGATCTTTAGAAAAATATTGAAGGGTATCATGCATCCAGCCCATCATCCATTTCATTCCAAATCCTAAACCTCCCATAAAAGTAGGCTTAGAAACCATTGGAAATGCTGTTGATTCTTCAGCAATGGTTTGAACATCTGGGAAAGATTTATAAACCTCTTCGTTTAATTCTTTTAAAAATGAAATTGCAGCTAAATTTTCATTGGTTCCATACTCGTTAGGTTCCCACTCACCCTCTTCTCTAGAATAATCTAAAAATAGCATTGATGCAACTGCATCAACACGCAATCCATCTGCATGATATTGATCTAACCAAAAAATTGCATTGCTTATTAAAAACGAACGAACTTCGTTTCGTTCATAATTAAAAATTAAACTTTTCCAATCTTGATGATATCCTTTTCTTTTATCGGGATGTTCATATAAATGAGAGCCGTCAAAAAAGCCTAATCCGTGAGCATCTTCAGGAAAATGTGAAGGCACCCAATCTAAGATAATTCCAATGCCGTTTTCATGTAGTTTATCAACCAAATATTTAAATTCATCAGGATAACCAAAACGAGATGTTGGAGCAAAATAACCTGTTAATTGATATCCCCAAGAGGGCTCATAAGGATATTCCATAATTGGCATCAACTCAACGTGGGTAAAATTCATCTCTTTCACGTAGTTTACCAACTCATCTGCCAACTCAAAATAAGATAAAAAACGATCTTCTTCTAAATGTCTTTTCCAAGATCCTAAATGAACTTCATAAACAGAGTAAGGCGCATTTAGTGCATTGTGTTTTTTTCTGGTTTTCATCCAGCTTTTATCTTTCCATTGATAATTATCTTCCCAAACTATAGATGCCGTTTTTGGTGGATGCTCGAACCTGCGTGCATAAGGATCAGCTTTTTCTGAAATATATCCATTATTGTTGGAGTGAATTTTATATTTATAAGCCATTCCTTTTTCAACAAAAGGAATAAATCCTTCCCAAATGCCCGAAGAATCCCACCGAACATTTAATGGATGCTCACCATCTTGCCAATGATTAAAATCTCCAATTACAGAAACTTGTTTAGCGCTTGGTGCCCAAACAGCAAAATAAACTCCTTCAATTCCATTAACCGTTGTTAAATGGGATCCAAATTTTTCATACAATCTATAATGCTTTCCTGCTTTAAATAAACTAATATCAAAATCTGTAAATAGACTGCATACTGTTACGTTTGTCATATATTATATGGTAAATCCGTTAGGTATAATGGCTCCTTTTTTTACAACTACAATACCATCTCTTACAGCATAGCTATCTGTTTCAACATCATCTAAATGTCTGCCTCCTTTAATACGAACATCATCACCAATACAACAGTTTTTATCTAAAATCGCATTTTTTATAAAACAACGTGCTCCAATTCCCATAGATGGCTTTGAGCTATCAATAATATCTTCTAGCGGTTGATAAAAATCACTACCCATCATATAGGTATTAATTACTGTAGATTCTTTATCAATTCTAGACCTAATTCCTATTACTGAATGTTCAATTTTACCAGCATTTATAATACAACCTTCAGCAATTACTGTTTTATCTAAATTAGTACCTGAAACTTTAGTTGTAGGCAACATACGTGCTCTTGTATAAATTCGTTTTTCTCTGCTATATAAGTTAAACTTTGGAAAATCATCTGTCAAACCTAAATTTGCTTCAAAAAATGAATCAATATTCCCAATATCTGTCCAATATCCTTCGTACTGATGACTTATTACTTTATGTTTGTCGATATTTTGAGGAATAATTTCTTTTCCAAAATCTATGGTAGTTTCATCATCCATTAATGTTTCAATTAGCTTTCTATTAAATACATAAATTCCCATTGAAGCTAAGTAATTTCTACCTTCGTTTTTCATTTCTTCACTCACAGGTGAAGTCCAATCTGGTAATAAAGAAGCATCTGGTTTTTCTATAAAGGAGGTAATTTCATCTTTTTCATTTGTTTTTAAAATCCCAAAAGAAGTAGCATCTTTAGCATTTACAGGTATGGTAGCAATCGAAATTTGAGCTTTATTTTTAACATGTTTTTTTATCATATCATTGAAATCCATTTGATACAATTGATCTCCTGATAAGATTAACATATAATCGTATTCTAATTTTTTAAAATGATGCATACTTTGACGTACAGCATCAGCGGTTCCTTGAAACCATCCTTTATTATGTGGAGTTTGTTCGGCTGCTAATACATCTACAAAAGCAGAACTAAAAAAACTAAAATGATACGTGTTTTTTATATGTCGATTTAACGATGCTGAATTAAATTGGGTAAGTACAAACATTCTTTTTATTTCAGAATTTATACAATTTGAAATTGGAATATCTACCAATCTGTACTTCCCAGCTATAGGTACGGCAGGTTTTGAACGTGCTTGAGTTAAAGGGTGTAATCTTGAACCTTGCCCTCCACCTAATATAATTGCTAATACTTTGCTACTTAATGACATAATTTATAAATTTAATGTTCTATATAATTTTATATATGATGTTGCTGACGCATTCCAAGAATGGTCTATTTCCATCATTTGTTTTCTTAGTTGTTTAAATTTTGTTTGGTCTTTGTATAGTTCTACTCCTCTATCAACTGCATTTGTTATTTCTTCTACAGTAACTTCATTATGACAAATACCAAACCCATTTTCTTTAGAAATATCGATAACTGTATCTTTTAAACCACCTATACTTCTAACAATTGGAATGGTTCCATACCTTAAAGCATATAATTGATTTAATCCACAAGGTTCAACTCTTGAAGGCATTAATAAAAAATCTGCTCCGGCATAAATTATATGTGATAATTTTTCATCGTAACCAATAAATGCATTGTAACTACCAATATAATCTTTTTTTAATTCATTTAATTGATATTCTACAGATTGCATCCCCGACCCTAATAATAATATTGTTTTAGTTGTTTTTTGAAGTGATTTTTTAAAAACGTCAGGAAATAAATCTGCTCCTTTTTCTCCCACTAATCTACCTATAAATGCAAATAAAGGTTTTTCAATATCTAAGTTAAATTGATTACATAACCACTTTTTATTCTCTTTTCTACCAGATTGTACTGTAGTTTTTTTATAATTTTTAATTAAATAGGCATCGGTTTCAGGATTCCAAACCTCCCAATCAATTCCATTTAAAATACCAATACATTTAGCACTTTCATGACTTAATAAACTTTCCAAACCATTTGCTGAAATTTTTAATTCTTCCATATAACTTGGCGAAACAGTAGTAACTCTCCAAGCACATTTTATGGCTGCAGCAAGTGGATTTATAGAACCTCCCCAATCTAACAAACCAACATTATTAAAATTAAAAGCAGGTACTAACCCAACTTTATCATGAGAAAACCATCCTTGGTATTGCGCATTATGAATGGTGAAAACCGTAGGAATCATAGAAAGCTTATGATATACATAAGATTGCGACATCATAAAAGGAACTAATCCTGTATGGTGATCGTGACAATGTAC
This sequence comes from uncultured Lutibacter sp., assembly GCF_947493565.1. Classification (GTDB taxonomy): domain Bacteria; phylum Bacteroidota; class Bacteroidia; order Flavobacteriales; family Flavobacteriaceae; genus Lutibacter; species Lutibacter aestuarii. The sequence goes on from NZ_CANLRG010000003.1 coordinate 33,626, forward strand.
AATTGTAGGTTTTTGTTTTAAAGTTAACACCCAATTTAAAGTAGCTATTTGAAATGCTAAAAATCGATTGGTGTCATCATTCGAATACACATAGTCTGTAAATAATAACTTTGGAATATCAACAAAAAATAATTCGAATCCCAATTTATTATTTTTAAGTTTTAAAATTTTATAGGTATAAATGACATCATCAAAAAGCATTTCAGCATCAAAAACAGATGAAAACTCATTGTTTTTAGTAAAATTATTATTGTAGAAAGGCATTACAACCTGAGCTACAATTTTTGATGAATTTTGATATTTTGGTAAGGCTCCAACTACATCTGCTAAGCCTCCTACTTTGGCCACAGGATAAGATTCGGCACTGATATGAAGTATTTTCACTAGCTAAAATTTTAGTCTAAAAAGTTACAAAATTTAACTCAAAAATATTTCTTTTTTTACGAAAACGTTAGCGCTACAATTCAAATTTAACTTTAAAATAATACTTCTTAAATTCTGTAAAAAAAAAGAGAAGGTTAAACCTTCTCTTTTTAAATTTATTTAGAACCTAAAATCATTATTAATTTGCATTTTCTTTTTTTATTAAATTTAAAGCTGATCCTTCTTTAAACCAATCTATTTGACCTTGATTATAGGTATGATTTAAATAAATAACATCTTTTGAACCATCAGAATGTACTAATTCTAAAGTCAATTGTTTTCCAGGAGCAAATTCATTTAAATCTAAAAAATTGAAAGTATCGTCTTCTTGAATTAAATCATAATCCGTTTCATTTGCAAAAGTTAAACCTAACATTCCTTGCTTTTTAAGGTTTGTTTCATGTATACGAGCAAAAGATTTTACAATGACTGCGGCAACTCCTAAATGACGCGGTTCCATTGCGGCATGCTCTCTTGAAGATCCCTCTCCATAATTATGATCACCCACAACTACAGAATAAACTCCAGCTGCTTTGTAGGCTCTAGCCGTGTCTGGAACAGCTCCAAACTCATCTGTCAACTGGTTTTTAACTTTGTTGGTTTTCATGTTAAAGGCATTTACAGCTCCAATTAGACAGTTATTAGAAATATTGTCTAAATGACCTCTAAATCTTAACCAAGGTCCTGCCATAGAAATATGATCAGTTGTACATTTACCATGAGCTTTAATTAATAATTTTGCATCTTTAACCTCATTTCCAATAGGTTTAAAAGGAGTTAGTAATTGAAGTCTTTCAGACGTAGGACTTACTTTAACTTCAATTCCAGAACCATCAGCCATTGGTGCTACAAAACCTGCATCTTCAACATCAAAACCTTTTGGTGGTAATTCAAAACCTGTTGGCTCCTCAAATTTAACTTCTTCTCCATTTTTATTGATTAAAGTATCCGTAACAGGGTTGAAATCTAATTTTCCAGAAATTGCTATGGCTGCAACCATTTCTGGCGAAGCTACAAAAGCATGTGTATTTGGATTTCCATCTGCTCTTTTAGAGAAGTTTCTATTAAAAGAGTGAATAATGGTGTTTTTCTCTTGCTTCTCTGCACCTTCTCTAGACCATTGCCCAATACAAGGTCCGCAAGCATTGGTAAATATTTTTGCATTTAAATCTTCAAAAATATCTAATAAGCCATCTCTTTCTGCTGTAAATCTAACTTGCTCAGAACCTGGGTTAATTCCAAATTCAGCCTTTGCTACAATTCCTTTATCAACGGCTTGCTTGGCTACAGAAGCTGCTCTAGATAAATCTTCGTAAGAAGAATTAGTACAAGAACCTATCAATCCCCAATCCACTTTTAAAGGCCAATCATTTTTTATTGCTTTTTCAGTCATTTCACCAACAGGAGTAGCCAAATCTGGTGTAAAAGGACCATTTAAATGTGGTTTTAATTCGGATAAGTTAATTTCAATAACCTCATCAAAATATTGTTCTGGATTAGCATAAACTTCATCATCACCAGTTAAATACGATGCTATTTTATTTGCTTCATCAGCAACCTCATCACGTCCAGTTGCTCTTAAGTATCTTTCCATTGAGTCATCATAACCAAATGTGGAAGTTGTAGCACCAATTTCAGCACCCATATTACAGATGGTACCTTTACCAGTAGCTGACATTGATTTTGCTCCTTCTCCAAAATACTCTACAATACATCCTGTACCTCCTTTTACCGTTAAAATACCTGCCACTTTTAAAATAACATCTTTCGGAGCAGTCCATCCTGAAAGCTTTCCAGTTAATTTAACTCCAATTAATTTGGGGAATTTCAACTCCCAAGGCATCCCAGCCATCACATCTACAGCATCAGCGCCACCAACACCAATAGCAACCATTCCTAATCCACCAGCATTTACTGTATGAGAATCTGTTCCAATCATCATTCCACCTGGAAATGCATAGTTTTCCAAAACGACTTGATGAATAATACCTGCTCCAGGTTTCCAAAAACCAATTCCATATTTATTTGATACTGATGCTAAAAAATTAAAAACTTCACTACTATTGTTTAAAGCATTTTGCAAATCTTTATCGGCTCCAATTTTAGCTTGAATTAAATGATCACAATGTACTGTAGTTGGAACGGCTACTTTACTTTTTCCAGCTTGCATAAATTGGAGTAATGCCATTTGAGCAGTAGCATCTTGGCAAGCAATTCTGTCTGGAGCAAAATCTACATAATCTTTTCCTCTAACAAAAGAAGATGTTGCCTTTCCATCCCATAAATGATTGTATAATATTTTTTCAGCCAACGTTAACGGTTTTCCTACTATATTTCTAGCAGCATCAACTCTCTCAGTCATTCTATTGTAAACACCTTTAATCATTTCAATATCAAAAGCCATATCTATTTAATTTTATTTAGTTATTTATGCTCGCGAAGTTACAAAAAATGCAGCTTTGAATTAAAAAATTCAGTACATCAAACCAATTTTTAAAGATATAAATACTTAAAATATCTTTTTTTTTGAAAACTATAAAAAAGACTTACGAAAACGTTATAAATATTAAGAATATGATAAAAATTAAGTAGGTCTATAAGCCGGATTTTGTACTTTAAAAAGTTCTTATCATTTATCTAGACTATAAATTACTCTATAGTTCTATCTGCCTACCCCTTGAAATAGAGCGAGTAACTCTAAAATTTCAATATACATGGCATTTCACCGCATAGAGTTTACCTGGTTTCACTACAGCCAAACTGTACTTGCTTTCTGTTGCACTTGTCCTCAACTTACGCTGGACGGATGTTATCCGCTATGCTACTCTGTGTTGTCCGGACTTTCCTCTTCGAATACACGAAGCGATAAGACGACCTACTTAATTTTGCAAAATTACGTTAAATATTGCGATAAAAAAACCCACTCAAAATTTGAGTGGGAAAATTGCTATGAAAAAGAAAAAGTGTTGTTAGATATTTCACTAACAACGTTTCAAAGATATATTATTTTTTATAAAAAAAATATTTTTTTTTCATTTTTTTATGAAAACATATCCTTCACTTTTTCAAAAAATGATTTATCAAATTTTGAAGGGTTTGGTTTAAAATGATCGTCATCTATTGAGCTTTCAAAAAACTTTTTTTGATCTTTTGAAAGACTCTGCGGAGTCCAAACATTTACATGGACTAATAAATCTCCATTTCCATAATGATCTATACTTGGTAATCCTTTACCTCTTAACCTTAAAATTTTTCCAGATTGAGTTCCTGGTTCAATTTTAATTTTCACCTTCCCTGAAACGGTATCTATATTTTTACTAACACCTAAAACTGCTTCAGAAAAATTAATATATAAATCATAATGAAGGTTAGTTCCTTCACGTTTTAAAGTTTCATGAGCAGTTTCTTCAATAACAACAATTAAATCTCCATCAACAGAGTTATTTCCTGGCGCAGCATTCCCCTTTCCATTAACTTTTAATTGAACTCCTTCGGTTACACCAGCTGGAATTTTTATAGAAACTGTTTCTTCTTTAAATTCTAACCCACTAGAATCTGCCCCTTTAGGCTGTTTATCTAGCATTTCTCCTGCTCCGTGACAAGATGGACAAGTTGAAGCTGACTGCATACGTCCCAAAATTGTATTGGTAACACGCATAACCTGACCAGTTCCATTACAGGTAGTACATGTTTTAAAAGTAGCACCAGCGGCCTTAACCTTTCTCCTAACCTTTACTTTTTTCTCAACTCCTTTGGCTATTTCTTCTAAATTTAGTTTTACCCTAATTCGCAAATTACTACCCTTTACTCGTGCTCTTCCTCTAGAACCTCCTCCAAAGCCTCCAAAGCCTCCACCACCAAATGCTCCTCCAAAAATATCTCCGAATTGGCTAAATATATCTTCCATATTCATACCACCTCCACCGAATCCACCAGCTCCGTGACCTCCTTCAAAAGCTGCATGACCATATTGATCATATCTCGCTTTTTTATTTTCATCACTTAAAACTTCATAAGCTTCAGCTGCTTTTTTAAAATTTTCTTCAGCTGCTTTATCTCCAGGATTTTTATCTGGATGATATTTAATAGCCATCTTGCGATAAGCCTTTTTAATCTCAGCAGGTGTAGCATTTTTAGAAATTCCTAATATTTCGTAATAATCTTGCTTCATTCTTTGTCTTATTATTGTCCAACAACCACTTTAGGGTATCTTATAACTTTATCACCTAATTTATAGCCTTGTTCAATTACATCAATAATTTTTCCTTTTAAATCATCGGAAGGAGCTGGTATTTGAGTTATTGCCTCATGCAATTCAACATCAAAAGCTTCTCCTTGTTCCACTTTAATAGCATTTAATCCCTTCTGAGTTAAAGAATTTTTAAGTTTGTTATTAATCAGTTCCATCCCTTTTAATAACTCTTTATCTTTTGCTTTCTTAATTTCGGCTAAACCTCTATCAAAATCATCTAAAATTGGCAATAAAACTGTCATAAGTTCCTCGTTGGCAGTTTTAAATAATTCTATACGTTCTCTAGAAGTGCGTTTTTTGTAATTTTCAAATTCTGCGAACAAACGTAAAAATTTTTCTTTTTCTTGGGAAACTTCATTTTTTAATTGCTCTTCAACACTAATTTCCTGTGTTTCTTCTTGTTTAAGATTTTTATTCTTTACATCCTTTTCTTCGGAGGTGTCTTTCTTTTTATTCATAATTTTCTTTTAAAAAAATTTCAACTTTATAAGCAGCAAAAGTATTGCCATTTTTTAATTTATGCCAATATGACATTTAAAATTATTTTAAACTTAAATGTTATTAAAATTTATTGATTTTTTGAAGGTGTAAATACTTCAATATATTTTGAATTGAGTAACGTTATTACTATTGAATATTTAATCTACTCTAGTAATTTTTGCTCCAATGGCTTGTAAACGTTTATCAATATTTTGGTAACCACGATCTATTTGTTCAATATTATGAATTGTACTCGTTCCTTTAGCAGAAAGAGCTGCAATTAACAAGGAAATTCCTGCTCTGATATCAGGTGAGGTCATTGTAGTTGCTTTTAAGCTAGATTCATGATTCATTCCTATAACTGTAGCTCTATGTGGATCGCAAAGTATAACTTTTGCTCCCATATCAATTAGTTTATCTACAAAAAACAAACGACTTTCAAACATTTTTTGATGAATTAATACGCTTCCTTTAGCTTGTGTGGCCACTACTAAAATAATACTTAACAAATCTGGAGTAAAACCAGGCCAAGGAGCATCAGAAATTGTTAAAATTGACCCATCAATAAAGTTTTGAATTTCATAACTTTCTTGTTCCGGAATAAAAATATCATCTCCTCTTAATTCTAAGTTAATCCCCATTTTTTTAAATACACGCGGAATTACTCCTAAATCATCCCAACTTACATTTTTAATGGTTAATGAAGATTTGGTCATTGCTGCCATCCCAATCCAACTACCAATTTCTATCATATCAGGTAAAATAACATGCGTACATCCATCTAATTTTTCTACACCTTCAATAATCAATAAGTTTGAGCCAACTCCTCTTATTTTGGCTCCCATACTATTGAGCATTTTACATAGTTGCTGCAAATAAGGCTCACAAGCAGCATTATAAATGGTTGTTATTCCTTTTGCCATTACAGCTGCCATTACAATATTTGCAGTACCAGTAACTGAAGCTTCATCTAACAACATATTTGTTCCTATGAGTTGAGTAGCTTCAACACCATAAAATTTTTCGTCTTTATTATATCTAAAAGTGGCTCCAAGTTTAATGAATCCTTCAAAATGGGTATCTAATCTTCTGCGTCCAATTTTATCTCCTCCTGGGCGTGGAATATATCCTTTACCAAAACGAGCTAATAATGGCCCAACTATCATAATAGATCCACGTAATGAACTTCCGTCTTTTTTAAATTTTTCAGATTCTAAATAATCTAAATCTAATTCATCCGCTTGAAATGAATAAGTATCTTGATTAATTTTTTCAACTTTTACTCCAAGTTCACTTAAAATAAAAATTAATTTATTTACATCTCTTATATCTGGAACATTGCTAATTATAACTTTTTCAGCAGTTAATAAAACAGCACAAATTACTTGAAGCGCTTCATTTTTTGCTCCTTGTGGAGTGATTTCTCCACTTAATTTATGACCTCCTTCAATAACAAATGTTGACATTTTGATAATATTTTTAGATTAATTTTTTTTCTTCTGTCTTGATTTTCCAGCAGCTGATTTTCTTTTTCGCATTAAATCTTTCACTTCTGATAATGCTTCATTACTATCAAACAAATCAATTTTATTATTGGATAACTCCTTTAGATGCTTGAAAATAACTTTATCCTCTACAGTATCTTTATTCCAATTTAAATAACACTTTTTCATATGATTAGCAATGGCAAAATATAGGGCTTCACGAGCTTCACCTTCTTCCCAAGTTAAAGCCGTATCAATCATAGTTTGAATATTTTTTCCATAAAACCGATATTTGGAAGCTGCTTTTGGATAAGCCAAAGGTTCAGGCTTTGCTTGCAACTCTTCTTTTGAAGGTTTTTCATATGGAGATTCTACTTCTAGCTTAAAATCTGACATGATGAATAATTGATCCCAAAGTTTGTGCTTAAAGTCTGGTACATCTCTTAAATGAGGTTGTAAATTCCCCATCACATCAACAATAGCTTTTGCCATTTTGTTGCGTTCTTCAACTTCTTCTAATGCTACGCAGTGATCCACTAATTTTTGGATATGACGACCATATTCTGGGATAATTAAATGTGGTCTTTCCCCATTGTATTCTAAATCAAATTCCATGTATCTATTCTTCTATTTTATTTATGCAAATTACAATATAAATATTGGTTTTACAATGTTATTTTAGCTTATAATTGTGAGTTTTGCGAATTGCAATAGCAACTTTTTAACACCTACAGATGCAAATCTTATTTCTGCTTTTTGATTGGCTCCAGTACCTTCTATACTTAAAACCTCGCCTTTGCCAAACTTTGTATGTTCAACGATATTACCTACAGTTATATTGTTGTCAAATAAATTTGAATTTGAAACTTTTGTTTTGGTAATTTTTTTTAATTTTTTAGGAGGCCTAAATTCGACTTTTGCTGTAGCAGCTTTTTTTATTGGTGTTCGTTGGATTGGTTTTTTAAAACGAATTTTATTTTGAGGAACACTTCCAAAAATATCTTCATTTATGTATTTATTTTGAACAGGTTCTTGCCTTTTTTCAGTTAAATACTCTAAATATTTATCATCTATTTCTTCCAAAAACCTACTTGGCTCACAATCCACCAATTTTCCCCAACGATAACGTGTTTGTGCATAGCTTAAATAAGCTTGTTGTTCGGCTCTTGTAAGGGCTACATAAAACAAGCGGCGTTCTTCTTCTAGTTCACTTCTCGTATTCATACTCATTGCTGAAGGAAATAAATTTTCTTCTAAACCAACAATATAAACATAAGGAAACTCTAGCCCTTTTGCTAAATGAATCGTCATTAATGAAATTCTTGGTGTATCGTCTTTCTTTTCACTATCAAAGTCGGTTGCTAGAGCAACATCTTCTAAGAAAAACGTCAAAGAATCATCTTCTTCTTTTTGTTTCTGTTCTTCAATAAAGTCTTTAATTCCATTTAACAATTCCTGAACATTCTCCACTTTACTCACTCCTTCTGGAGTTCCATCACTTTCTAAATCACGAATGAGTCGAGTTTGTTTTACCACTAAATCTGCAACTTCAAATGCATTTTTAGATTGAGCTTCAATTTGAAAATGCTGAATCATAGTTACAAAATTATTCAGCTTAGTTTTGGTTCCTCCGTTGATATTAATATCGTAATTATTTAAATTGGTTAACAATTCAAAAATCGACTTTTTATAATGGTTTGCAGCTACGGAGAGTTTATCTATGGTAGTAGTTCCAATACCTCTTGCTGGGTAATTAATAACACGCTTTAAAGCTTCTTCATCATTTGGATTTATTAGCAAACGCAAATATGCAAGGGTATCTTTAATTTCTTTACGTTGGTAAAAGGATAACCCACCGTATATTTTATATTTGATATCTTTTTTTCGAAGTGCATCTTCAATTGCTCTAGATTGAGCATTGGTTCTATATAAAATAGCAAAGTCTGAATTTTTAAGTTGTAAATTCATTTTGTTTTCAAAAATAGAACTTGCTACAAATCTGCCTTCTTCCGCTTCTGTATAGGTTCTCATCACCTTTACTTTTGGACCTGCACTATTTTCTGTCCAAACTTCTTTATCTAACTTGGTTTTATTTTTTTCAATAACACTATTTGCTGCTTGAACAATATTATTGGTAGATCGATAGTTTTGTTCTAATTTAAAAATATCTACATTTTCATAATCTCTTTGAAAATTTAAAATATTTTGAATATTGGCTCCTCTAAATGCATAAATACTCTGCGAATCATCTCCCACAACACAAATATTTTGGAATCTGTCGGCAAGTGCTCTTACAATTAAATATTGAGAATGATTGGTATCTTGGTACTCATCTACTAAAATATACTTAAAACGGTCTTGATATTTTGCTAAAACTGCAGGAAAACGGGTAAGTAATTCATTAGTTCTTAATAATAAGTCATCAAAATCCATCGCTCCAGCTTTAAAACACCGTTCAACATATTGATGATAAATTTCACCCATTTTTGGTCGGTGAGCCATTTTATCAGCTTCAATCAATTCAGGATCATTAAAATAAGCTTTTACCGTAATCAAGCTATTTTTAAAAGATGAAATTCTACTTAACACTTGTTTTGGTTTGTACTTATCTTTATCCAATTGCATTTCTTTAATAATAGAAGAAAGCAATCTAACAGCATCTTGTGTGTCGTATATGGTAAAATTTGAAGGATATCCTAAATGATGACCTTCAGATCGTAATATTCTAGCAAATACCGAGTGAAACGTACCCATCCATAAATTTTTAGCTTCAGATGAACCAACCACTTCTGCAATTCGATTTTTCATTTCACGAGCTGCTTTATTTGTAAAAGTTAATGCTAAAATATTAAATGGATCTATTTTTTGATTCATCAAATGTGCTATTCTATACGTAAGCACACGGGTTTTTCCGGAGCCAGCTCCAGCTATAATTATCATTGGTCCGTTTTTGTGTAAAACAGCCGCTTTTTGAGATTCATTTAAGTTTTTTAAGTAAGTAGACACAGGAATTCTTTAAAAATTCAAAAGTACTATTCCAAATTAAGTTAGACAATAAAAGTTATTGACAATATTAATTTTCTAGTTTACTTCTTTTAAATTGTTGAATAAAAATAACAACTAAACTCATTACCAATAAACCACTAAAAAATAACACCCATAAATTATAATGAGGTAAAGGATTTAATTTTAAAAGAAGTAAAAAACCCTGTATAAAAAACAAGAGTTCCGTACAAAACACAGTGCATAAAAAAACGTAAATACCAACTTTTGAGAATTTATAAAAATTGAAAATTTTTAATTGATTTAATATAAAAAACAATAAAGCACTCATAAATGCTAAAGTAAATAAATGAAGGTATCCTATGATAAAGTAAGGCTTTAAAGCTAATGACTTTTCAACAAAATATGGAAATGAGGAAAAAACTTGAATAATTATTTTTAATGCATAAGCAATTACGCTAAATTTTAATAGTATTCTTAAAATAAAATTCCATCTATTATTTTTAAATATTAGTTTAAGTATGTTTAACAAATAAAGTAAAGAAATTAATTGTAGTATTGAAGCTGCAAAACCAATAACATAAAAAATCACATGCACATCACTCCATAAAATAGATAAAGCATAAGCTGGTATGCAAGCACTATTTAAGTAAACAAAAAAAGCATTTTGTGTTTTTTTTGATATTTGAATACCCTCATTTTCAATCAATTTAAATAATATTCCAAACAAGGCAAAAACAAAAAAGCCGTTGTATAAAAAATGTAAATAAAAATAAATGGTATTGTAATACAAATCGGTTTTACCTTGAGCAACCATTACTACAGCAATAAACCATGTAGCCAAACTAGAAAGCAAGTAATAATAAATTCCAAATTTTACTAATTTAGTTGCTACTGATTGTTCTTTAATATCTTTTAATATTTTAAATGACACCACATAAGTTGCTATTCCAAAAACTGAAAGTAATACTATAGAAAAAACCTTATAACCTCCTATAGGAAAACTAATTAACATTCCTGTAGCAGTAGTGAAAATTATTAGAAAACAAATTTTATACAATTGATGCTTTTGAAGCTTAACAGAAGTAAATAATTTTAAAATTACACCAATTACCGCTAAATAACCCCAACCTAAAAAAGCAACATGTGAATGACTTTGCAATATGTTTTTGTATGGAAATGAACCTACTGGAAATGTAAAATTCCATCGAATTAAAAACCCATATACTGCAGCAATTATGAATAATGCAAATGCATATAAAAAAATAAATTTAGAATTTAGTTTAAGAATCATTTATAAAATCTTTTTTTTACAAATAAACAAGATTTTTAATTATCCTTTAAATTTAAAGCAAAAAAAAGCGGCTTTTTAAAAGCCGCTTTAAAGTTTATTTGATATTTATTTGCTAAATGTATAGGTTAATCCTAGCATAATCATATCAGTTGTCATTTCATAACCAACTTTAGTTCCTGGTATTGCTCCATAAGGATTAGAAGCAGAAGCCATCATTGGATTCATCAACTGTCCTTCGGTTTTACCATCACTAGCACCATGGTGGTAAACTCCATTCAAGGTAAAATTATCATTAAAGTGATAACCAAAACCTAATTGAAATGCATTAGCTATAACTGCTGTTGCTGGAATAGAATAAAATGCTAATTCTTCATCAATTGGATTACTACTATAAGTATAACCAATTCTTAAAGGTAGTTTTTCAATCCCTTTGTATTGAAAACCAACAGAGACAATATCAATATTTTTCCAACCAAAACCTTGTACAGAACCTGTTTGAGTCCAGCCTTTAGCTTCAAAACCTTCCGTATTTTCATAATCTACCATTCTATAATCTATAGCAAAATCAATGGTTTCATTAGAATAACCTGCACCAAAAGAAAGTATTGCAGGATAATCCATTTGGAAAATCGCATCTGGTGCTGAAGAACCATCTAAATAGGTGTTTTTAAACTCAAAATCATCAAAAGTTTGAGCTGTTTTATACGAAGCTCCTAATTTAAATCCACTAGCTGAATTATAAAACATTCCAAATTGTGCACCATAACCTATTGCACTCGCTTTATCACTTACTGGATAACCTTTTGTTGGACTAGGAGAAGAAATTGGGTTCGGAGCTAATTCCAATGCTGCATAATTAATAGTTGGCTGAATACCAATTGAAAAATTATCAGAAATTTCGTAAGCCCAAGCTAAGCCCACTTGTAATAACATATAATCAGATTCTACATGTCCAAAACCGTTCATATTTTGAGGAAAGTTTATTGGGTTTGAATCATTAGGATTCCAACTCGGATTTGGATTTCCATTTATGTCAGCTGGCAAACTAGTTTCTTGCGGAAAAGTAACACCAAAACCACTAATACCAAATGCTGAAACTCCAAAAGTATGTTTACTATCTTCTTTACCCCAAACCATTGCTAATGCTGGCATAGGTGATACTCCTCTATCGTCTTTTGTTACACCTGAAACTGCTGGTGATCCTTGCCACATCATATTTGCAGGAAGACTAGAACTTAATTCAGGAGATGAAAAGAAAGCTCCAATATCAAAATTTAAGATTTTATTATCGAATACTGAAATTGTAGCGGGATTCCATTGTAATGCCCCACTAATGTCTAATGGCTGCGCTGTAGAAGCTCCACCCATAGACATATTTACAGCTCCAACACCTTGCATAATGTGACCTGCTTGTGCAAAAGAAGCTGTGGTAAAAAGTACTACTGCTAATTTTAATAATTTTTTCATAATTGTGATGTTTATTAATGACGTTTTCATTTTTTGAAACAATATTTGTAAAGTCAATTATTGTCCTTTGCTTATTTTAATACATCAAAGCTACAGGGTTTGCCTTTTTTAGATACTGACAATTATCATTAAATACCATTTGCTTTGTAACAACTGTTACAAAGCAAAAAAATAACAAAATATGCTTTTTAAGAATATAAATAATCTAAAAATTGTGATTATTTAAATACAAATAATACTTTTGATATTTATATATACAATTTATGGAAATGACTAAATTTATAGAATTATTAAGCTATACAATACCAACAATTGTAACTGGTTTTGTAGCCTATTATTTTTTTAAAACTTACACAAAAACAGAAGAAAATAAAATACAGCTCTCCATTTTAAAAGCAAATCAAAAACAAGCGTTACCTATAAAACTTCAAGCCTATGAAAGAATGACGTTGTACTTGGAACGAATTAATCCTTCAAAATTAATTTTAAGAATTAATTCTGTAAATAATGATAAAGAAGCCTATTTACAAAGTTTAATAAATACCATTGAACTTGAATTTGAACATAATTTAGCACAACAAATTTATATTTCAGAGAAGTGTTGGAGTGTTATTATTACTTCAAAAAATGCAACCGTACATATCTTTAAAAAAACAGCTGAGTTAAATACTGTTAGCAATGCTCAAGAATTAAGAGAAGCCATTTTAAAAAGGATGTTAGAAACTCCTCCTCCATCTACAACTGCTTTGGCATTTATTAAAGATGAAGTTAGGAAGTATATCAACTAAAAAAAGGAGGGTTTACCTCCTTTTTTTAGTTGATATACTAATTAATAATATTAATTAAAATAAACTTTAGAAGCTCCTATTGGTGCCGCAAAAGAATTTATTTTTTCCTTTGTATTTGAACTGTAAACGTCTAGCTTACTTTGAGCAGTAAAACTTGCATCTAATAAAAACAAATAACTATCATTCACCTCAATCCCATATAAATTTGTAGCTGCTGCATCTAAAAATTCTGTTGTAGGTAATGTAGATGCGTCAGATGCAACTTTATATATCTTGCTTCCTAAATTATAATAGAAATAACTTCCATCAAATGTTAATAAACTTGGAAATTGTCCATTTTCAAATATTAATTCAGAAATAATATTATTAGAAACGGTACTAATTTTAGTTATAGAAACTGGCGTTTTTTCATTTGCAGTCCAGTCTGGATTGTAAGATAACGTAAGACCTTCACAAAGGACTACTAAATTACCTGCATTGTCAAAAAATAATTCATCAGGGTTATCTTTTACTGTAATTTCAGTAGTTGTTTCAGATGCAATATCAATAACAGTAATTATATTATTAGTTGTATAAGCTCCTTTATGAGAAACATAAAGCTTACCATTATTTGCAACTATACGTTCTGGACCATTTCCAACCGAGATAGTTTTTGTTACTTCAAAAGTATTTAAATCTACAACAGCAATATAATCATCATCAACATCTGCTCCATAAGCACCTTCAGCCCAATTTGTTACATAACCTTTATCACCAGCTATAGCCATATATCTAGGTTTTTTTAAATCCGTTGTAATTTCTCCAACTTTTTCAAAAGTATATCTGTTAACTACAGTTATTGTATTTTGGTTATCTACAACTATGTAAGCATTTTCATTATCAAAAGCCATAGATTGTAAATAAACTCCTAAATCATTATTATTTACTTTTTTATAGATTAGACTTTCGGTTGTAGAAAAATCATTAGACACATAGTAAATGGATCCTGAAGGTCCACCTTCACCTGATATAAGTATCCCATTTTCATAAGCTCCTTTAGGTTCTTGAACATCGTCATCATCATTAGTACACGATACAAAGATGACGCTTAATAAAAATATACTAAGCAAAAAATTACTGATTTTCATTCTTTTAAAATTTATAGTTTATATTAAAGTTTATATTTCTGTTTGGCATAGGTCTACCTGGCAAAACTTGGTAAGTTTTATTAAATACATTGTTTATTTTAAACCCAAATTGTAATTCTTTTTTTAGGTTTTTAATTAAGTTATAACTACCTCCAAAATTTCCAATATTAAATGAAGGCATAGCGTAAGAATCTATAATGTCCTTAGTAGTATATACTTTACCATTGAATAAATGCTGGTAGTAAAAATTTATTCTTTTAAATGAATAACTAATACTACTGTTCAACAAATGTTTAGGCACATAAGGTATAAAATCATTCGTTTTTTTATCCTTAGCAATTGTATAGCTATAATTTGTATTCAAATCAATATAGTGTTTCACAAAATTTATGGAATAAGTTGTACTGATTTCTAATCCTTTATTTACAACTTTATCAATATTTATTGGAGTCCATACCCCTGGCCTATCAGGGTCACCACCAGGAGTCCATACAATTTTATCTTTAGCATCAATATAAAATGCACCTAAATCAATTTTAAACTGATTATTTTTATACCCTACACCTATTTCACCTTGTAAAGAAGATTCGGGAATTAAGTTTTTGTTTCCCAGTGCTGGCCAATACAAATCGTTATAACTTGGTACTCTGTAATTTTTTGAACCATTTGTTCTTACAAATGTATTTCTTAAAGGTTTTATTTCAATACCTAAAGCAAAAACAAAAGGAACATTGTATTCTGAATTGAAGTCTTTTCTAACTTTAGCATTTAAGGAAGCTAAATTTTTATACCGTTGATTGTAAATAAGTGATTGAGAAAATTGAGCTCGGTTTTTAGTAGCTATTTGATCTGTTTTACCATCAACAGATTCAAATTCGGAAAATGATTCAATGCTTGAATTTGATGAAATTTTATAACTAAAATCATAATTAATTAAGTATCTTTTAGATTTTCCAAAATTATAATCCTCTTTATTTTTGTCAGCAAAATAACGATATTCTTGAGTTAAGTAAGCTAACTTTAAGTTGTGTGTAGCTGTTTTTTTATGATAATTAAAATTTACTAAATTTCTAAAACTAAAGTCTTTATATTTTTCTTTAGCAGCAGATGGGTTTGGTAATTGCCCTGAAAAATGTCGAACCCCGTTATACTTGGAACTAAAAAAACTAATTTTTGTAAAATCATTAATTTTTTGAGCTATGCTAAAATTAAAATCTCTTTGTTGATAAGCACCATTTTCATTTTCTAAATTATAATCTAACCATTTGTAATTATTTTTTGAGGTATTATACGCTGCACCTAATTTAATAGCAGTTGTTTCACTACCAAAAGAGTATTTATATAAATTATGAAATGTTTGATAACTACCTACCGTTGAAATTACTTGATGTTTACTATAAGCTCCAAAACCAAGTTCATTATTTAAATGAATTGTTCCACCAACAGCACCAGACCCAAACTCAATACTACCACCACCACTTCTTACATTTATATTATCAAATAAACTAATATTCAACGAGTTAAATTCTGTTTGTCCATTATTAATTGAATTGATATTAATTCCATTCCAAATCACAGCTGTATTGGATGCACTAGTTCCTCTAAAACTTGCAGAACTTGTTCCGCCAGCTCCATATTCTTTAATATAAATTGGTGTGTTAAATCGCAATAAAGATGTAAATGAAGTTGCATTTTTTGCAATTATAGAATCTGTTAAATCAAGAACTTTAAGTCCCTTTGAGTGTTTGTAAAGTTTTACACTTTGTAAATTCACCACCTTCAGAGTTACAATAGTATCTTTTTGTGAATATACACATAAACTACTTAAAAAAAATCCAAAAAATAATACTTTGTTATATAGTTTCATTGTTAATTTACTTTTGTCCCGAAAGCATTAATTAATTTAGATTTGGCAGGTCTCCTGGCTTGCGTATTGTTATTCACCTTCCCATTCAAAATTTAGAACAGTGGTAAAAGTTTAATAACAATCATCAAATTTAATTTGACTAAGCTTACAGTTGCGGGTACAGCTTCGGATTTTAACCGAATTCCCATTTTAACTTTAATTATACCGTTGTATAATTAAGAACCATAATCTGGTGCAAATGTAATTAAATAAGATTAATTAGTATCATTTAAATTCTTAAAATATTACATTTGTCAAAATTTTTTACGCAGTGATTTATTATATCACTGGTGGTGGGCACTCAAGGAAAAGTAATTACACGTTTAAATTTTCGAAATTCCAAAATTTGGGATGAAGGTTTTAAAAAAGTTGAGAGACATCAATTTGATCGTAATGATACTTAGAAAATTATTTAACATTATCCAGTCATCAAAAAAATAGAAAAGAAATAACTCATAAAATAAATTTTAGAAACAAACCCTTTATTTTATTAAGTTCATCAGAAAAATAGCAAATATCCTTCGTCAATAGTCTTAAAATTAAACAACTATTTAAATTTAAAAAACAAAACAATACTTTTAAAGTACTTTAAAACTAACTTATGAAATTTATCTTAAAAATAGCTTCCATGGCAATCATAAGCCTTCTTCTAGCTGCTTGTAATTCCAAAAATGAAAAGTCTCAAAAAAAACTACAAACATCTACCATTAAATATGCAAAAGGATTTGACATTCAACATTTTGAATCCTATTCAAAACTTATTATAAAAACTCCATATCAAAACTCAAATGACACTTTTGAATTTATTTTAACCAAACAACCTAAAAATGATAATGAGTTGCAAATACCCCTAAAAAAAATTGTGGTAACAAGTACAACCCATATTCCAATGCTTGAATTATTAAATGCTGAAAATAAGTTGATTGGTTTCCCTAATACAGATTTTGTTTCTTCAGAAAAAACAAGGAGATTAATTAATAATGGGCAAATTGTTGAATTAGGTAATTCTGAAAACATCAATACTGAATTACTTATAGATATCAAACCTGAAGTTGTTGTAGGTTTTACATTAAATAGTAATAATAAAATGTATGCCAATATTGAAAGAATGGGAATTCCTGTTATTTTTAATGGAGATTGGCTTGAAGAAACCCCTTTAGGCAGAGCTGAATGGATTAAATTTTTTGGACTTTTATTCGATAAAAGTAAACAAGCCGACAGTATTTTTAATCAAATTGAAAAAAATTATTTAACAGCAAAAAGCATAGCTTTAAAATCTAAAAATAAACCCATAGTACTTTCCGGTGGTTTGTATAAAGATGTTTGGTATTTACCTGCAGGAGAAAGTTTTGAAGCCTCCTTTTTAAAAGATGCAAACACCAACTATTTATGGCAAAACTCTAAAGGAAAAGGAAGTTTAGCGTTAAATATTGAAAGTGTTTTTGAAAAAGGAAAAGATGCTGATATTTGGCTTTCTCCTGGATTTTATAAAAACATAAAAGAACTTGAAGAAGGAAATAGCATCTATTCTAGCTTTAAAGCATATCAAAATCAGCAAATTTATTCTTACTCAAATAACATTGGTGAAACAGGAGGTATCATGTATTTTGAACTTTCACCAACTAGGCCTGATCTTGTTTTAAAAGATATTATTAAAATTACACACCCTGAGTTATTAACTGATTATGAGCTTACTTTTTTTGAAAAATTAAATTAAATAACAACATTCCAACACTATGAAAAAATTACATCCTAAATCAACTTTAGATGAACTTTGTTATCCTTTTATTTATGAAGATTCTTATAAATGTGACTATGAAATTTTAACCGATGAATTAACTCGTATGGTGGGTTGGGCAATAGACGAATTAGGTAATTTAAGACTTCGATACGACAAAAGTTATGAATTAAAAACTTTAGAAACTGAATTAAATTGGATATTACCTCTATGCTACCATCTTAACGGATCTATAAGAGGAAAACTAGCTATTGAAGAAAGTGACCATCAACAATTACTTAAAATTTATACTAGAATTAAAACGGTTACTAAAGAATCTATTTCAAGTTTTGTTTTACCAGGAGGTTGTTCACCCGTTGGAATTTTAAATCAATGTTCCTCATTATCCAAAAAAGCCATACGTTTAATGGTTAAAATTAACAATGAGGAAGCAAAGGAAGTTCCTCATATATTACCCAAATTTGCCAATGTGTTGTGTAATTATTTTTTTGTCGCAACAATTTTAATCAATCAAGAAACTGGATTTAAAGAAATACCTTTTAAAAGCAAAAGCTACTAATAGAACATGGTTTTAGAATAACTTGGTTTGTCCTTCATCTTCTTTTTTAGAATCTGACTGATTTTCATTTGAGTTTACTATTTCTTCATCTGTTACTTCAACATCATCAACCTCTGGTGCTTCATAAGGTAATGGTTCTAGTAAATTTACTTGTTTAATTTTTTCTATAGTTAATTGATTTCCAAGAGCTTTAATTCCTTTTACAGCTATAAACTCTTCTAAATTAACCTCCATATTTTCTAAACTTCGCTTAGAAAATGCTATCTCAACCATAGGTCTGTAATCCGTAGCTACAATTTCTAATTGAGATTTAGGATGCTCTGATATAAAAATTTCCTCTTTATTAGGGTTGTCAATCATAAAACGTTTTACAAAGTAGCGTTCTTTTTCACCATCAAAGTAAATTGCAGAAATTGGTTTTTGAGGTATCCATTTTTCTAGTACAATCATATCATTATCAAAGTGAGTAGTTAATTCAGGCTTGATGGTTTTAACAACACCTTTTTGATTGATAATTAACAGTCTATCTTCGGCCTTAAACTCGCCTAAAAGTTCGCCTCTTTCATCAACATTTAAGCGTTGAACAACATCGTCAAACCAAATTTTTCTAGGCTTTAAAGTTGAAACTCCTTCAGATTTAAGTTCTATTTTTTTAATTGCATATTTGGTTACAGTATTTCCTTTTACACTTCTTCCTTTTATGGCTAATTCAGAAAAATCTATATCCCATTTTAATTTTTTAATACTGCCGACAGCTCTTAAATTTATAGTTATTATTTCGGCTTCACCATTAGGATTTGCAGTAAAGTATTGAACAATTGAAGCTTTACTTCCTGCTGTTAAATTATATTCTTTATCACGAGTTACTCCTGTAACATTAAAACGTTTCATATAGCTTGGTCCACTTCTACCATCGCGATAAATCATGTTATAAACCGTTCGTTTATCATTCTTTTTAAATACAGCTACATGAATAATATCTTTACCAACAAAAGTTTTAGCATCTACTTTTGTGACCATCATAACACCATCTTTTCTAAAAATAATAACATCGTCTATATCTGCACAATCATCAACATACTCATCACGTTTTAATGAAGTTCCAACAAAACCTTCTTCTCTATTAACATATAGTTTTGTATTGCGCATTACCACTTTGGTAGCAACTATATCATCAAATAATCTAAGTTCTGTTTTACGCTCTTTTCCTTTTCCGTATTTGATTTTTAAATTTTTAAAATAATCTATTGCAAAATCGGTAAGGTGGGCTAAATGATGTTTTACTGTAGCAATTTTATCTTCTAAACTTTCAATAAATTGCTTGGCTTTGTCTATATCAAATTTTGATATTTTTTTAATTCTAATTTCTGTTAAACGAATAATATCTTCTTCAGTTACAGCCCTTTTTAAATGTTTTATATAAGGCTTTAAGCCTTTGTCTATTGCCTTAATAACGCCTTCCCAAGTTTCTTCCTCTTCAATATCTCTATAGATTCTATTTTCTATAAATATGCGTTCTAATGATGCAAAATGCCATTGCTCTTCTAATTCATTTAACTGAATTTCAAGTTCTAATTTTAACAATTCAACTGTATGATCTGTGGATCTTCTTAAGACTTCAGAAACTCCTATAAAAACAGGTTTATTTTCATCAATTACACAACATAATGGTGAAATTGAATTTTCACAGTTAGTAAATGCGTAAAGTGCATCAATCGTTTTATCTGGTGAAATTCCGTTAGGCAAATGCACTAATATTTCAACATTAGCAGCTGTATTATCTTCAATTTGTTTTATTTTAATTGTCCCTTTATCATTGGCTTTTAAAATAGAATCAATTAATGAAGAAGTTGTTGTTCCAAAAGGAATTTCATTAATAATAAGTGTTTTTTTATCTAATTGAGAAATTTTTGCTCTTACTCTAACTTTCCCTCCTCTTTTGCCATCATTATAATTAGAAACATCTGCTATACCTCCTGTTAAAAAATCAGGAACAAGCTTAAAACTTTTACCTTTAAGATGCTTGATTGAAGCATCAATTAATTCATTAAAATTATGAGGCAAAATTTTTGTTGAAAGTCCTACTGCTATCCCTTCAGCTCCTTGTGCTAAAAGCATTGGAAATTTAACTGGTAAATCTATAGGTTCTTTTTTTCTACCATCATAAGAGGCTTGCCATTCTGTAGTTTTAGGGTTAAAAACAACATCTAAAGCAAATTTTGATAAACGAGCCTCGATATAACGTGAAGCGGCTGCTCGGTCACCTGTAAGAATATTTCCCCAGTTTCCTTGCATATCAATGAGCAACTCTTTTTGACCAATCTGCACCATAGCATCTGCTATGGATGCATCTCCATGGGGATGATATTGCATCGTGTGCCCTACAATGTTTGCTACTTTATTGTAACGTCCATCATCTAGGTCTTTCATTGAGTGCATAATTCTACGCTGCACAGGTTTAAAACCGTCTTTAATTGCTGGAACTGCTCTTTCTAAAATTACATATGAAGCATAATCTAAAAACCAGTCCTTGTACATTCCTGTAACTTTGGTAATGGTTTCTTGATTACCGAATTCTTCGTTTATTGACTCATTATTTTCTTCTAGCATATTACAATTCTTCTACAATATCAAGTTCAACTTTTAAATTATTTATAATGAATTTTTGTCTATCAGGAGTATTTTTTCCCATATAAAATTCCAATAGCTTATCTATTGATGTTTCTTTATCTAACATTACGGGGTCTAAACGAATATCATCCCCAATAAAATGTACAAATTCATCAGGAGAAATTTCCCCCAAACCTTTAAACCTTGTTATTTCTGGTTTTCCCTTTAAACTATTAATTGCATTCTTTCGTTCTTCTTCTGAGTAGCAATAAAACGTTTGTTTTTTATCACGAACTCTAAATAAAGGTGTATCTAAAATATATAAATGACCTTCTTTAATTAACTCAGGAAAAAATTGTAAAAAAAACGTAATTAATAACAGTCTTATATGCATTCCATCAACATCTGCATCGGTAGCAATTACAATATTATTGTACCTTAAATTTTCTAAACCATCCTCAATATCTAAAGCTGCTTGTAATAAATTAAATTCTTCATTTTCATACACTATTTTTTTACTCATATTGTATGAATTTAAGGGTTTTCCACGTAAGCTAAATACAGCTTGTGTGTTGACATTTCTTGATTTTGTTATGGAGCCACTCGCCGAATCTCCCTCTGTAATAAATAAAGTACTTTCTAAGCGATTGTCTTTTTTTAAGTCATTTAAATGAATTCTACAATCGCGTAATTTTTTATTATGTAAACTCGCTTTTTTGGCACGTTCACGAGCTAATTTCCGAATACCGGAGAGGTCTTTTCTTTCTTTTTCAGCTTGTAAAATCTTTTTCTGAATTTTTTCAGCAGTATCAGGGTTTTTATGTAGATAATTATCTAGGTTTGTTTTAACAAAGTCTGTAATAAATGTTCTAACTGTAGGAAGCCCTCCTCCCATTTCTGTAGAACCTAATTTAGTTTTTGTTTGACTTTCAAAAACAGGTTCCATTACTTTTACGCTAATTGCTGAAACAATAGATTTCCGAATATCGGACGCATCATAATTTTTACCAAAAAACTCCCTAACGGTTTTAACTATAGCCTCTCTAAATGCATTTTGATGCGTTCCTCCCTGTGTTGTATGTTGACCATTAACAAATGAATGGTATTCTTCGCTATATTGTGCTTTGCTATAGGTTAAAGCGACTTCTATATCTTCATCTTTTAAATGAATGATAGGAAATAACATAAATTCATCCGCAATATTTTCTTCTAATAAATCCTTTAATCCTTTTTCAGAAAAATACTTTTCTCCATTAAAAATAATTGTCAACCCTGTATTTAGATATACATAGTTTTTAATCATTTTTACAATGTATTCATTTCTAAATTTGAACTTAGTAAAAATGGATTTGTCAGGTACAAAAGTTACTTTGGTACCTTTTCTACTGGTAGTATTTTGAGGCTTCTCTTCGAGTGTAATATTTCCTTGTTCAAATTCAGCAAAAACGGTTTGTCCATCTCTATAAGATTGCACTTTAAAATAAGAAGACAACGCATTTACCGCTTTAGTACCAACTCCATTAAGCCCAACCGACTTCTTAAATGCTCTTGAATCGTATTTTCCACCAGTATTCATTTTAGAAACAACATCCACTACTTTTCCTAAAGGAATTCCACGACCATAATCTCTAATAGTAACCGTTTCCTCTTTTACAGAAACTTCTATAGTTTTTCCTGCTCCCATTACATATTCATCAATAGAGTTGTCTAGAACTTCTTTGATTAAAATATAAATACCATCGTCAGGTGAAGAACCATCACCTAGTTTACCAATGTACATACCGGGGCGCATTCTAATATGTTCTTTCCAATCTAGTGAACGAATATTATCCTCTGTATACGATGTTTGTTCTGTCATTTATTAAAGTGATATTCTTGAAGATTTGCTAAAGTACTATTTTGAAAGTAGAAATAAAAAAAACTCTGTTAAAATAATTATTAACAGAGTTTTTAAAAAATATTTTTATTTTTTTTATAGCTAAACGTTAAATCTGAAATGCATTACATCGCCATCTTTTACAATGTATTCTTTTCCTTCTACTCTCATTTTTCCTGCTTCTTTTACTTTAGCCTCGCTACCATAATTTACAAAATCTTCGTATGCAATTACCTCTGCTCTAATAAATCCTTTTTCAAAATCGGTATGAATTACTCCTGCAGCTTGTGGTGCAGTATCTCCAATATGGATTGTCCAAGCTCTTACTTCTTTTACACCAGCCGTAAAGTAGGTTTGAAGGTTAAGTAATTTATAGGCAGCTCTAATTAATACAGAAGACCCTGGTTCTTCCAAGCCCAAATCTTCTAAAAACAATTGTCTTTCTTCAAAAGTTTCCAGCTCTGTAATATCGGCTTCTGTACCAACCGCTAAAACAATTACTTCAGCATTTTCATTTTTAACTGCTTCTTTAACAGCCTCAACATAAGCATTGCCTGTAACAGCAGAACTTTCATCAACATTACAAACATATAACACTGGTTTGTCAGTTATAAATTGAAGTGGTTTGATGTATTCTTCACGTTCTTTTTCCGTTAAATCAATAGCTCTAACAGATACTGCAGCTTCTAAACCAGCTTTTACTTTTTCTAAAACTTCTAATTCTTTTTGAGCTTCTTTATTACCAGTACGTGCTGTTTTTTTTACGCGTTCTAATCTTTTCTCTAAAGTTTCAAAATCTTTTAATTGTAGCTCAATATCAATTGTTTCTTTATCTCTTACAGGATTTACTGTGGTATCTACATGTACTATATTATCATTATCAAAACAACGCAACACATGAATAATAGCATCGGTTTCTCTAATATTTGCTAAAAACTGATTTCCAAGTCCTTCTCCTTTACTTGCTCCTCTTACTAAACCTGCAATATCAACAATATCAACAGTTGCTGGTAAAACACGTTCTGGATTTACTAATTCTTCTAATTTAGTCAATCTATTGTCTGGAACATTTACAACACCAATATTAGGTTCAATGGTGCAAAAAGGAAAGTTAGCACTTTGCGCTTTAGCATTTGATAAACAATTAAATAAAGTTGATTTTCCTACATTTGGTAAACCTACAATTCCTGCCTTCATAATTTTATTTTTTTGCGGTGCAAATATACTATTAAGATTTAAGTTTGAAAGAAATTATTTATTTTATAATGTCGTTGATTCATTTTTTAAAGTCAGCTAATACAAAACCTAAATATTTAAAAAATACTCTTTGTCGAATTTGTTAAGTTATTGGTATAAAAAATAAAGCAAGTTATAAGAATAATTATATATTTATTCCTTGAAAATTAAATAACATTAAAAAATTAATAGTTTGAATACAACCAAAAATTATAGCAAAGCATTTTATGTGCTTACCTCACTTTTTTTTATGTGGGGATTTATTACTGTTTTAGTAGATTCATTAATTCCAAGATTAAAAGAGGTTTTTGAACTTAGCTTTTTCCAAGCTGGTTTAGTACAATTTGCATTTTTTATGGCTTACGGATTATTATCAATCCCCTCTGGGTTTATCTTATCCAAAATTGGATATAAAAAAGGTATTTTACTTGGGTTAAGTATTATGGGAGCTGGTTGTTTATTGTTTTATCCAGCCGCAGCTTACAGAACTTTCCCTGTATTTTTATTAGGTTATTTTGTTTTAGCTGGAGGTATGACTGTTTTACAAGTAGCTGCAAACCCTTATGTTGCAGTATTAGGAACAGAAGAAACTGCTTCTAGTAGATTAAATTTATCTCAAGCATTTAATAGTTTAGGTACAGCAATTGCACCAGCAGTTGGAGCCATGTTTTTATTAAGTGATTCAATTAAATCAAGTGAAAGCATCAACAATCTATTACCCGCTGAAAAAGAAGCCTATTTAATTAATGAAGCTTCGGCAGTTCAAAATCCATTTTTAATACTAGCCGCCTCATTATTACTATTAGCATTTATTGTTTCTTTAATAAAACTTCCTAATATCTTAAAAAAGAAAGAAGGTTTTGGATATGGTGAAGCATTAAAACATAAAGTACTAAAAATGGGAGCTATAGGTATCTTTTTATATGTGGGTGCTGAAGTTGCTATTGGAAGTTATTTAGTCAATTACTTTTTAAGTATGAATATGCCTGAATTGATTAGAAACAGTGAATGGATGTCTAAAGTTTCTGAAATGGTAGTTCAACAAGATTTGGCTAATGTTGATAACAAAGCTATTGTTGGTGCCTTTGTATTATTTTACTGGTCTGGAGCAATGGTTGGAAGATTTATTGGAGCTTATTTAACAAGAATTGTAGCGCCTGCTAAAGTATTAGCCATTTTTGCAACCATGGCTATTTCATTACTTGCAATTTCAATGTTAACTAATGGATTTGTAGCCATGTGGTCTATTTTATTAATTGGGTTATTTAATTCAATCATGTTCCCAACTATTTTCACCTTATCATTAAGTGGCTTAGGCGAATACAAACCTCAAGCATCTGGAATTTTATGTACTGCTATTGTAGGAGGAGCAATTATCCCTCCTTTATATGGCTTATTAACCGATCAATTCGATTTTAAACCTGCCTTATTTTTAATGGTGCTTTGCTATTTTTACATTTTCTTTTTTGCTAGAAAAAGTAATTCATTTATAGCTTCATTTACTGAAAAGTAACTAGAATTCATAAAAAGCGGAATTTTAAAATTCCGCTTTCTATTTCAAAATATAAATACTTCCTAAAATAAATTAGTAATAGTTCTAATTTTCTCTTCATCAACTACCATAACATCTCCCATTGAAAATGAATTGCCAAAACTTATAGGTTTTCTTGCTGTAAAATGAAGGTTGTTTACTCCAATAGTAGCAAATTTTGAGGCGTTTGAAGAATTAATACCACTCCCAGCCATAATTTGTAGTTGATCTCCATAGTGCTGCTGTAAAAATGAAATTACATCTAAACCTTCTTCTGCAGTTTTTTTTAAACCAGATGTTAGTAGACGATCAAAACCAAAATTTATCAAACACTCAATTCCTTTCTTATAATCTATAAGAAAGTCAAAAGCTCTATGAAACGTGACTTCTAAATTTAATTGCTTCGCAAAGTTTAGCAGTTCTTTATTTTTGTTTGATACGGTATTTTCAGCTG
Source organism: uncultured Lutibacter sp. (assembly GCF_947493565.1). Lineage (GTDB taxonomy): Bacteria > Bacteroidota > Bacteroidia > Flavobacteriales > Flavobacteriaceae > Lutibacter > Lutibacter aestuarii. Next base: position 59,854 of record NZ_CANLRG010000003.1, read on the forward strand.
TTAAAATCCCAAAAACAACTCCTGTTGCTCCAGCTTGTTTAGCCATAGAAATATCAACTTTCATTAAGTTTATATCTAATTCACTACAAACAAAACCTCCTTCTTTATGTCGTATCATTACATGAACTTCAACTGATGAATTTTCAACACATTGTAAAATTAAACCAAAACTTGGGGTCAATCCACCAACAGATAATGCTGAACATAACTCTATACGTTTGGCTCCATATTTTTCAGCAGCCATTGCTCCTTCAACACAATCTGTACAGATTTCAAAATTCATTTTTAAGAATCACTATAAACTACTCTTTATGTAAAAACTGTTGTTTGGCAAACAATTGCTCATCAGTTTCTTCATTGTCTTCATCTGGCACACAACAATCTACCGGACAAACTGCGGCACATTGTGGTTCGTCATGAAAACCTTTACATTCGGTACATTTATCGGTTACAATAAAATATACTTCATCATCTTTTGGCTCATGCTGCTCATCGGCTACAACCTTGTTGCCATTTGGTAAAACTACATTTCCTGTTAATGAAGTCCCATCCGAATATCTCCATTCTTCACCAGCTTCATAAATTGCATTGTTAGGACATTCGGGTTCGCAAGCCCCACAATTTATACATTCATCTGTTATTTTTATTGCCATACTATTATTTAGATTATTTTTGCAAATATAAAATTAAATTTTAAGGTAAAAATTCCATGAATTTAGCACAGAGAAAACAAGCATTTGTAGAACTAGGTACATTTTTTAAACAATTTAACAATTCGAAAATTGAAAAAAATAATGAATCTGAATTAAACACCTTGTTTTTTGATGCTTTTTTAATGCAAATTAATAGAGCCCAAGAGTTTAATGGTTGGTTTACAAAAAATAATGTTCTTAAAGCTTTTGAAAGTTGGGGTGAAGCACTTACTGAAGAAAATTTAACCAAATGGCTTACCACTTATAAAATTGAAGCTATTAAAACACCTAAAAAAGTAGCCATAATCATGGCAGGAAATATTCCCTTAGTTGGATTTCATGATTTTTTATGTGTACTACTAACAGGTCATAATGCTATGGTAAAACAATCATCTAATGATAAGCACTTTTTACCACTTATTGCTAAATTTTTGGAATATTACAATCCCTATTTTAAAAATAAAATAACTTTTACAGAAGACAAATTAACAGCTATTGATGCTGTTATTGCAACTGGTAGCAACAATACAGCTCGCTATTTTGAACATTATTTTGGAAAATACCCAAACATTATTAGAAAAAACAGAAACTCTGTGGCAATAATTACAGGTAAAGAAAGTAAAGAAGAATTAGAACTTTTAGGTGAAGACATTTTTCAATATTTTGGTTTAGGTTGTAGAAGTGTTTCTAAAATATTTGTTCCTAAAAACTATAACTTTGAGTTGTTATTTAATGCGTTATTCAAGTTTAATGACATTATTAATTATAAAAAGTACGAAAATAATTACGATTATAACAAAGCTGTTTACTTAATGAGCTTGTTTAAGATTCTTGAAAATGGATTTGTGATGCTAAAAGAAGATACTAACTATGCCTCTCCTATAGCTACTATTTTTTATGAATATTACGATTCGTTTGACAATCTGTTACTTAAATTAAAAACCGATAAAGATGAAATACAGTGTATTGCCTGTAACGAAAACGTTGTAGATTTCGTAAAATTTGGACAAACTCAACGTCCAAAATTATGGAATTATGCAGATAACATAGACACAGTTGAATTTTTATTAAATATTTAAGTAGTTTTTTATGAAATAAAATATACTTATTTAGCTTTTTTTTCCGAAATTTGTAAGAGAAATAAATTCATATTCTATACAAATGAAAAAACATAATTTTAGTGCAGGACCATGTATTTTACCACAAGAAGTATTAAAAAAAGCAGCCAATGCTGTTACCAACTTTAATGGTATAGATTTATCTTTAATTGAAATTTCACACAGAAGCAAAGAATTCGTTGAAGTGATGGAAAAAGCACGTAGCTTAGTTAAAGAATTATTAAACCTACCTGAAGGATATTCGGTACTTTTTTTACAAGGAGGTGCAAGCCTTGAATTTTTAATGACCCCATACAATTTATTAAAAGTTAATGGTAAAGCAGGTTATTTTGACACTGGAACATGGAGTTCTAAAGCAATTAAAGAAGCTAAAACGTTAGGTGAAGTAGACGTTTTCGCTAGTTCAAAAGATAAAGGTTACAACTACATTCCAAAAAACTACAACATCCCAAGTGATATAGATTATGTGCATTGCACATCTAACAATACTATTTTTGGAACTCAAATTAAAGAATTCCCTAAAACGGATGCGCTATTAGTTTGTGATATGAGTTCAGATATATTTTCACGTGAATTAGATTTTACGCAATTTGATTTGGTTTATGCAGGAGCACAAAAAAACATGGGCCCTGCTGGTACTACTTTAGTTATAGTAAAAGATGAAATTTTAGGTAAAACTGGACGTAGCATCCCTTCTATGTTAGACTATCAAGTACACTTAAGTAAAGACAGTATGTTTAATACTCCACCTGTATTTGCAGTTTATGTATCTATGTTAACTTTAGAATGGTTAAAAGAACAAGGAGGAGTTAAAGCTATTGAAAAAATCAATCAAGAAAAAGCTGCTTTGTTATACGCTGAAGTAGATAGAAATCCTTTATTTATTGGTTTTGCAAACAAAGAAGATAGATCCACAATGAATGTTACTTTTAATTTAACAAATGAAACTCATAAAGATACTTTTGATAAACTTTGGAATGAAGCAGGAATCAATGGATTAAAAGGTCATAAATCAGTTGGAGGCTATAGAGCAAGTATCTATAATGCTATGCCAATAGAAAGCATAAAAGTTTTAATAAACGTAATGCAACAATTTGAAAAACAAGTTTCATAAACTAAAAAAAATATTTATAAAATGAAAGTATTAGCAAACGATGGATTGGCCAAAAGTGGAATTGCAGCATTGGGTTTAAATGGCTTTGAAGTTGATTTAACCTCTGTAGCACAAGACCAATTAGTAGATTATATCAACCAAAACGAAATTGATGTACTATTAGTAAGAAGCGCAACCCAGGTTAGAAAAGATATTATTGATAATTGTGCATCTTTAAAAATTATCGGTCGTGGAGGTGTTGGAATGGATAATATTGACGTAGAATATGCTCGTGAAAAAGGCTTGCATGTAATAAACACACCTGCAGCTTCATCTCATTCAGTAGCCGAACTGGTATTTGCGCACTTATTTGGAATGGCTCGTTTTTTACACGATTCCAATAGAAATATGCCTTTAGAGGGAGATTCAAAATTTAAACATCTTAAAAAATCATATGCAAAAGGAGTTGAATTAAGAGGTAAAACACTTGGTTTAATTGGATTTGGAAGAATTGGACAAGCCACTGCAAAAATAGCTATTGGCTTAGGTATGAATGTAGTTGCCTATGACCCTTTTATTGACGCGGTAAATTTAGAAATTGAATTTTTTGATCACCAAGCATTGTTCTTTAACATAAATACCATTACTAAAGAAGAAGTTTTAAAACAAGCAGATTTTATATCTCTACACGTTCCAGCTCAAAAAGACTACATAATTTCAACCAAAGAATTCGATTTAATGAAAGATAATGCCTTTTTGGTAAATGCTGCTCGTGGAGGTGTTATTGATGAAGTCGCTCTTGTACAAGCTTTAGAGAGTGGAAAAATAGCAAGTGCAGCATTAGATGTTTTTGAAAATGAACCAACGCCAGAAATTCAGTTATTAATGAACCCTAATTTATCTTTAACTCCTCATATTGGCGCAGCTACTAGCGAAGCACAAGATAGAATTGGAACAGAATTAGCTGAACAAATAGTTGAACTCTTAAAATAAGTTTCATTATACATAATTGATTAAAAGGATGTTAAAATAACATCCTTTTTTTTGATTAAAATTTAATAAAGTTGTACATTTGGGTAGTTAAATTATCAATTACTTAAAAATAAGCTCGTTAAATAGTATGGCAATAATAAAACCCTTTAAAGCTACACGTCCAACACGCGATAAAGCAGCAGTTGCAACCTCAAGATCTTATGATGAATATTCAAAAAAAGAATTAAAAGCCCATTTGCGGTTCAACCCATTTTCTTTTTTACATATTATAAAACCTGGTTATGATACTGAACCAGAGCTTTCAGGTGAAGAACGTTTTAAATTAGTTCATCAAACTTATAATCAATTTAAAACGGAAGACATTTACAGAAAAGATCAAAAATCTCAATATTATTTACATGAAAAATCGTTTGGAGGAGATACTTTTTGGGGCATTATTGCAGCAGCCCATGTAAATGATTATAAAAACAATATTATAAAAAAACACGAAGATACCTTAAAGGCAAGAGAAGAACTGTTTGGCAATTACCTAGGTATAGCTGGTTTTAATGCTGAGCCAGTGCTACTTACTTATCCTGAAAGCAATTATCTAAATAGACTTTATAGAAAATATTCTCAAAAAAGATCTGAATATGAATTTATGACTCAAAACAGACGTTTGCATAAACTTTGGGTAATTGAAGATGATTTGGATATAGATAATATTGAAAAAGAATTTCAAAAAATGAAAGCAATTTATATTGCTGATGGGCATCATAGAACAGCTTCTTCAAGTTTTCTAGCTAATCAAAAAAAAACAATGAATAAAAATCATACGGGAGAAGAAAACTACAATTACTTTATGAGTTATCTCATTTCCGATGCCAACTTGAAAATTTCTTCATTCAATCGTTTTGTAAAAGATTTAAATGGTTTAACAAAAGAAGAATTTTTAAGTAAATTAAATGAATTATACATTGTTGAAAATAAAGGGGAAAAACTTTACACACCAAGCAAAAAACACCATTTTACTATGTACTTAGATGGTGAGTATTATTCCTTATACCTTAGAAAAACAGAATTCCCAATTAACAATGCACTTTCGGATCTTGATACCCATATTATATATAAAACTATTTTAAAACCAATTTTAGGTATTGAAGACTTAAAAACTGATCCTAGAATAAAATGTTTACCTGCCATTTATAGCAAAAAACAATTGAAAAAGATGGTAGATTCTAAAATGTATAAAGTCAGTTTTGGATTATTTCCAGTTTCAGTAGAGCAACTAAAAGCAGTGGTTAATGAAGATTTAAGAATGCCTCCTAAAAGCACTTATATTGAGCCTAAGTTAAGAAGTGGATTAACCATTTTTGAAATTAATGATTAATTAAATTTCTATTATCTTTGGACTTTATTTTAAATCCCATATGAGTATATCAAAAAATCTTCAAAAGATTAAAAATTCAATACCAAAAAATGTAACACTTGTTGCCGTTTCAAAAACAAAGCCAATTACTGCTATTATAGAAGCTTATAAAGCCGGACAAAAAACATTTGGTGAAAATAAAATTCAAGAAATGGCTCAAAAATACCAAGAGCTACCTAAAGATATTGAATGGCATATGATAGGGCATTTACAAAGAAATAAAGTTAAATATATGGCTTCTTTTGTAAGTCTTATCCATGGTGTAGATAGTTTTAAAACCCTAAAAGAAATAAACAAACAAGCCATAAAACATAATAGAATAATTAATTGTTTATTACAAGTAAAAATAGCAAAAGAAGATACAAAGTTTGGATTAGCATATGATGATGTACTACAAATTTTAAACGCTCAAGAATTTTTAAATCTTAAAAACATTCAAATTATAGGTCTTATGGGAATGGCAAGCTTTGTAGAAGATAAAACCATTATTAGAAACGAATTTAAAACCTTAAAAATCTATTTTGATCGTCTAAAAAATTATTCATCTGATAATTTTAAACCTACAACTATTTCAATGGGAATGAGTGGAGATTACCAAATAGCAATTGAAGAAGGAAGTACAATGGTACGTGTTGGAAGTGCTATTTTTGGAGAACGAAATTACAATTAATTTGTACGCAATACTTGACATAGAAACTACAGGAGGTAAATTCAACGAAGAAGGAATTACTGAAATTGCTATTTATAAATTTGATGGACATCAAATTATAGACCAGTTTGTTAGTTTAATTAATCCCGAAAAAGAAATTCAACCATTTGTAGTTAATTTAACTGGCATTAGTAATGGAATGCTTAAAAATGCACCTAAATTTTACGAAGTAGCAAAACGAATTGTTGAAATTACTACCGACTGTGTTTTAGTTGCCCATAATGCCAATTTTGACAATCGAATTTTAACTACTGAATTTAGACGACTCGGATTTAATTTTGAAAGGAAAACATTGTGCACTGTTGAATTAAGTAAAAAACTAATCCCTGAATTGCCTTCTTATAAATTAGGCAAATTATGCAGATCTTTAGGAATACCTGTTTCAAGCAGGCACAGAGCTGAAGGAGATGCAATTGCTACAGTACAACTATTTAAACACCTATTAAATAAAGATACTGCTAAAGAAATTGTTAAAAAAGCAATTAAAACTGATAACGGAAGAAAATTAGCACCCAAACTACTCAATATTTTAGATAATTTACCTTCTAATGAAGGATTATTTTATGTTCACAATAATAAAAGTGAAATTATTTATATTGGTAAAGGAAAAAATATAAAAAAAACGGTAAACCAACTATTTTTAAGAACTTCAAAAAAAGCAATTATTATTCAAAATAAAGTGACATCCGTTTCTTATGAAGAAACTGGAAGCTCTTTAATTTCTGATCTTAAATATGTAGAAGAAGTAGAAATTAACAATCCTAAATATAATTATTCTAATAAGAAAAAATTAGAAAAAATTGAATTTAGCAATGATAATTTATTAGTTATAGATAAAGGTCGACAGGTTGGAGAAAAATCGGTTATCTTAATTGAAAACAGTCAGTTTAAAGGTTATTGTTTTACCGACTTAGAATATCAAATAACTAATATAAAAGTGCTTAGAACCTTAATTTCACCTATGGAAAATTCCATTCAAAATAGATTTATCATTAAAAAATATCTTCAAAAAAATAATGTGGAAAAACTAATTCGATTTTAAAACTAATTGCTATGAAAAGAATCTCTTTACTTTTAATTTTCTTGTTACATATTAATTCATATTCGCAAAATGAACCAGATTACTCTTTTGGTACTATAACAAACGAAGAAATTAATTTAAAAAGATATAAATTAGATACAACTGCAAATGCCGTAGTTTTATATGAAAGTGGCAATACTACTTTTAAAATAAAGAATGAAAAAATAATAATAAGTACAACTTTTTATAAAAAAATCAAATTATTTAATAAAGAGGGTTTTGAAAATGCATCTTTTGAAATAAAATTATACAATAATAAAGATGCTAGTGAACAAGTAATAAATATTGAAGCAGTCACACATAATCAAAAAAATAAAACCTTATTATCGAAGTCTCAAATATTCAAAGAAAAAATCAATGAACATTGGAGTTTAGTTAAATTTACTATGCCTAACTTAAAAGAAGGTAGTGTTGTTGAGGTTAAATATACTGTGGAATCTCCATTTAAATTTAATTTAACAGGTTGGGTATTTCAATCAAACATTCCTAAAAAATATAGTATTTATCACGCAAAAATTCCTGGAAACTATGTTTACAATAGAGAGTTAAAAGGATATTTAAAATTAGCAATTAACTCCTCAACAATAGAAAAAAAATGTTTTAGAATTCCTGGTTATGCAGCTTCAGCTAATTGTGAAAACATAACCTATGCAATGAAAAATATTCCTTCTTTTGTTGAAGAAGACTATATCACTGATAAAAATAACTATATTTCAAAAATTAAATTTGAACTTTCTAAACTTATTTGGTTTGATGGATCTAATATAAAGTATACAACATCTTGGAATGAAGTAGATAGAGAATTTAGAACTGATAAAAATATTGGTAGACAATTAAAAAAAACGAAGTATTTTGAAGATAAATTACCCTCATTTATTGATACCATTACTTCAGAAATTGATAAAGCAAAATCTATATATACTTTCGTGCAAAATCACTTTAATTGGAATGGAAAATATAGCATTTTTAAAAATGTAAGAATAAAAAAATCTTTTGAAGAAAAAATTGGAAATGTTGGAGAAATTAACATTTCACTAATAAATGCCTTAAAAGCAAAAAATATTGATACTGAATTAGTTTTAATTTCTACAAGAAAAAATGGTTTTCCAACTAAATTATATCCAGTAATAACTGATTTTAATTATGTAATTGCCAAAGTTAATATAAATGGAAAATCTATTTTATTAGATGCTACAGATAAACTATCTCCTTTTGGGTTATTGCCTTATAGATGTTTAAATGGGTATGGCAGAGTTATGGATTTTGAAAATGAAAGTTATTGGATTGATATTATTCCTGAACAAAACTCAAAATCTCAATTAAATATTGCACTTATATTAAAAGAAAACGGAACTATAACTGGTAAAATACGAAAAATTAAATATGGGTATGATGCACTTAAAAGAAGAGAGAAAATTCAAAATAAAATTGAAGATGATATCATAATAGATTTTGAAAATAGCTTTACTAATTTAGAAGTTCTTAATTATGAAATCAAAAATAAAAATGAAATAGATAAACCCACAATAGAAACTTTTGAAATATTAATAGATCATCAAGAAAACACCTCAAACCTATACTTAAATCCTTTTTTTGATGAAAGTTTTAAAACAAACCCCTTTAAACAACATAACAGATTATACCCTGTTGATTTTGGATACCCAAGAAAGTACATTGTTAATTTCACTCTTGAGCTTCCCGATAATTTTATCATAGATTCTTATCCTAAAGATAAACTAATTTCATTAGAAAATGAAGCAATAAAATACTTGTTAACAACCAGAAAACATCAAAATTTTAAAATTAATCTAAAAAGTTCATTTTTAATAAACAAAACAATATTTTACAATTTTGAATATCAAGTTTTAAAAGAATTATTTAATCAAACTATAACGTCTCAAAAGCAACCAATTGTACTGAAAAAAAATTAATAAATATTGTTTTAAAAAAGAAGTAAATTTTAATTAAAATAAAAGAATTATTTTAGTACAACGTTTCAGGTAAATTTAATTTTGGAAAACAAAAAAGACAAAAGACATTGGAAAGTGAAACTTCATGAAATTATTTATGAAGCCGATACTCCTGAAGGAAAATGGTTTGACATTATTCTAATATTAGCAATTATTGCAAGTATAATTTTAGTAATGTTAGAAAGCATTGAAAGTTTTGATACAAAATATCATGATTTTTTAAATATCTCTGAATGGATTATTACTATTTTATTTACCATTGAATATATTGCTAGAATTATTTCAATTAAAAAACCTAAAAACTATATCTTCAGCTTTTATGGTATTATCGATTTGTTAGCAACCATACCAAAATACCTTTCTTTAATTTTTGTAGGCACCCATGCGCTTATTGCTTTAAGAGCTATTAGATTATTACGGGTATTTAGAATCTTAAAACTAGTTCGTTACTCTGGTGCCTCTAGAATTTTAATATCAGCCTTAAAATCAAGTAGAATCAAAATTATTGTTTTTCTATTTGTGGTAATACTACTTACTATAATTTTAGGAACCATTATGTATTTAATAGAAGGTCCTAAAAATGGATTTACCAGTATTCCACAAAGCATGTATTGGGCTATTGTAACATTAACAACTGTAGGCTATGGAGATATTTCCCCTCAAACACCGTTTGGACAGTTTATTGCGAGTATTGTTATGATTTTAGGTTATGGAATTATTGCAGTACCAACTGGTATTGTAACTTCTGAATTGGCAAAAACAGATAATTTTGTACCTAAAAACACACAACACTGCCCTAGTTGTAACGCTGAAAAACATTTAGACAATTCCATATTTTGCCATAAATGTGGAGAAAAACTTTTAAATGACTAATTATTTAATAACAGTTATTGGAGCAACAGCAATAGGTAAAACTACACTAAGTATTAAATTAGCACAACATTTTAATACTGAAATTATATCAAGTGATTCTCGCCAATTTTACAAAGAAATGAGTGTTGGAACTGCTGTTCCTTCAAGCTTAGAGTTAGCCTCTGCAAAACATCATTTTATACAAAATAGGTCAATTTTTGAAGATTATAGTGTGGGGCAATTTGAAAAAGATGCTCTTAACAAATTGAACAAATTATTTACAAAAAATAGGATTGTAGTTATGGTTGGGGGAAGTGGTTTATACACCAATGCTGTAATTGATGGCTTAGACTATTTTCCAAATGTAGATTCTAAAATAAGGGTTGAGCTAAATCAAGAATTAAAAACTAAAGGGATACAATTTCTTCAAAAAAAATTAGAAAATCTAGATAAAGAGTCTTATAATACTATTGAAATTGAAAATCCACACAGGCTTATAAGAGCTCTTGAAATTTGTATTGGAACTGGCAAAACTTATGCTGAATTTAAAAACAAACCAAAGGCTAAACGAAATTTCACTCCTATTAAAATTGGACTAACAGCTGATAGAGAAACTATGTACAATAGAATTAATAAACGAGTTGATATCATGATGGAGCTTGGTTTATTAGATGAAGCTAAAAAACTATACAAAAACAAAAATTTAAATGCTTTACAAACTGTTGGATATAGAGAGTTATTCTCCTATTTTGAAGGAAATTGTACTTTAAAATTTGCTATAGAAGAAATTAAGAAAAATACTCGAAGATTTGCCAAAAGACAAGTTACTTGGAACAAAAAAGATAAAAGCATTCTTTGGTTTAACTTTGAAGAAGATGTAGCTAAAATAATTTCAAAAATTGAAACTATTATAAATGTTAATAGAAACTGAGCTTAAAGAATTTTTAGATGAAAAAGTTTTGGAATACAACAATCCAAAGTTTATTGAAAGTGACCCAATACAAGTTCCACATGGCTATTCTTTAAAAGAAGATATTGAAATTGCAGGTTTTTTAACTGCCACCATTGCTTGGGGTAATAGGAAAATGATTATTAAAAATGCCAAAAAAATGATGGATATTTTAGGCAACTCTCCTTACGATTTTATAATAAATCATAAACCTAACCATTTAGATTCAATAGATTATTTTGTACATAGAACATTTAATTTAGAGGATTTTAAATACTTTATAGTTGCACTTCAGCATATTTACACAAAACATCAAGGTTTAGAGAAAATATTCTCTAGTTATAGTAGCAAAAATTCAACTCAAAATGCAATTCATGAGTTTAAAAATATTTTTTTTGAAATTCCTCATTTATCTAGAACTAAAAAACATATTTCAGATCCCTTAAAAGGATCAGCTGCAAAGCGTATTAATATGTTTTTACGATGGATGGTTAGAAATGATAATACCGGAGTAGATTTTGGAATTTGGAAAAATATGTGTCCTTCACAGCTTTCATGCCCATTAGATGTTCATTCAGGAAATGTTGCTCGTAAACTTGGGTTATTAACTAGAAAACAAAATGATGCAAAAGCCTTGGCTGAATTAGATAAATCATTAAGGCATATGAATCCCAATGATCCTGTAAAATATGATTTTGCTTTATTTGGATTAGGGGTTTTTGAAAAATTTTAAATAAATGGATATTTTACTTTCAAAAATTTATCCAAAACATTAATTAATTCATCTTGTTTTATAGGTTTGGTCAAATAATCCACACAACCTGAATCTTTTGCTTTTTTAATTTCAACTGAAGTTGTATAAGCAGTTTGAGCTATTATTGGTAAATTAGGAGATAGCTTCTTAATCTTTTTGGCAGCTTCATAACCATTCATAACTGGCATTTTTAAATCCATAAAAACCAAGTCAATAGAATTTGATTTGTTTTTAAAAATTTCAACCGCTTCTAAACCATTTTTAGCATGAATAAAATGAGCATCTAACTTTAAAATTTCTTTTAGTAAAGTTTCTAACAACGTATAATTTATTTCTTCATCTTCAACTATTAAAATTGAAGATTTGCTTTCAACATTGTTTAGCTCAACTATTTTAGTAGGATAAATAGGTTTGTAAGGAATAGAAATGGTGAATGTAGCTCCTTCCCCTTTATTAGACGTAAGTTCAATAGAACCTCCTATTAACTCAACATTTTCTTTAACTATTGATAGACCTAAACCTAAGCCACCTACTTTTTTTGACAAGTCTTTTTCAGCTTGTGAAAAGCGTTCAAAAATTACTTTATGTTTTTCTGGATCAATTCCAACACCTGTATCTTTTACATAAATATCAAGCATTTTTTTATTCAATTTATATCCCAACTCCACAAAACCTTTACTGGTAAATTTCAGAGCATTTTCAAGTAAATTACTTAATATTTTACTCAATTTAGTTTTATCAATAAGTATGGTGCTTTGCTCTGTTGTAAGCGATTTTTTTAAATATAAAGGTGTTTTATTTTGTTTTGCCTTTATGTCAAAAATTGAAAACAGTTCCATTAACAAATCATTTAAACAAACCTCGCTTTCAATCAATCCTACTTGTTTTGTTCCAAGTCTAGAAATTTCTAATATATCATCTATTATTCGAAGTAGTTGTTTGCTGCTACTTTGTATAATTCTAATATAATTATTTCTTTTTTCAGTTGTTAAATCAGGGGTGTTTAGTAAATCAGAAAATCCAATAATTCCATTCATGGGCGTTCTAATTTCATGAGACATATTATTTAAAAATTCTGTTTTTAAGTTGTTACTTTCTTCTGCAAGTTGTTTTGCTTTAATTAGTTCTTCTTCATTTTCTTTTTGAATTGTAATATCTTGAATGGTTCCTATGATACTCACAATTTTCCCATTTGCATATTTAGGTTTTCCAATGGTTCTAACCCAAATAGGTTTCTTTTTGGCAGTAACCATTTGTAATTCTATATCATATGGCGTACCTTCTTTTAAAGCTTTATTAAATAATTTAGTTATGATATTCTGATTTTCAATAGTATAATAACTTAATCCTTCTTCTAATGTAACTTTAGTATTTTCTGGAAGTTCATAAATTCTAAGTGCTTCTTTGGTAAAATAAGTTTCCTTTGTTTTTAGTATAAATTCCCACCCTCCTGTTTTAGCCATTTTACCAGTTTCATTAAGTAACTGTTGACTTTGTAAAAGTGCTAATTGACTATCTTTAATTGCTGTTATATCTCTAAATTCAACAATGCTAACCATTTTTCCTTTATAAGGTAAGCTTTTTCCTTCAAGTCTTAAAGGGTATGTTTCTTTATTCTTTCTTAATCCAATTACCTCATAAGGTTCTTCAAAACCTACTAAATAGTTTTTTTCAACCTGTTTTTTGTACTCGTCAGCAATTAGAAACAACCCGTTTTTTCCTAAAAGTTCCTCTTTTGAATAACCTGACATTTTAACAAGACCAGAGTTTAAGTCTAATATAATTCCATTCTTATGAATCAAAATTCCTCCAAAAGATGCTTCTTGTAAAGTTTTAAATCGTAATTCGCTTTCTTCAGCTTTCTCCTTTTCAATAATTAATTGCTTTTCAATCATTTTAAAGGATGTAATATCTTGAATAGTACCAAACATTTCTATAGGCTCATTTTCGTTATTAAATTTTAAACTTCCCAATCCATGAACCCATAACTCACTACCTGTTTTTTGATTAATAATTTTATAGTGTTTATTAAAATGATTTTTATTTTTAATGACATGTATTAAAATATACTCCTTCATTTCATTTCTAAAATCGGGATGAACAATTTCCAACCAACTTTCTACAGTACGTTTATGGTCTTCATTAATACCAAAAATACTATTCAACTCAGCAGAGTTGTTCCATTCTCCTGTTTGGATGTTAAAAACATAATGTCCCAATTTAGCAACTGATTGAGAGAGCAAAAGTAGTTTTTCACTTTTTTCAGCTTTTTCTTTTGCTTCAAACATTTCTAATTCATTTTTTTTCTGAAAAGTAATGTCTTGAATGGTTCCTATAAAGTTAACAGGCACCTTATTTTCATAAATAATTTCACCCGCCCCATTAATCCATTTTAGTTCTTGTGTATCTTTGGTTAGAATTCTATATTCTAAATTAAATTTTTCACCATATTTTATACACTTTTCTAATTCACGCTGATTTTTTGGTGTATCATCTGGATGAGTAATGGTTCTCCAAGTTTTAAATGATTTGATATGGTGCGATTGAATACCAACTATTTTGTCGAAAGAATTAGAACTTGTAAACAAATTAGTTTTTAAATCTAAATTAAAATTTCCTATTTGAGCGATTTCTTGTGCTAATTTTAATTCTTTTTCACTCTCTTTTAATGCTGTAATATTTTCTTTAACTGCTAAATAATTAATGATAGTTCCTTGGTTGTCTTTTATTGGAGAAATTGTAGTTTGTTCCCAAAATAATTTACCATCTTTCTTTTTATTTTGAAATTCTCCTTTCCAAACTTTTCCATTTGAAATGGTTTCCCACATTTCTACATAAAACTCTTTAGGTTGAATACCTGAACTTAAAATACGTGGGTTTTTACCTAATACCTCTTCAGCTCTATAACCTGTTACCTCAGTAAATTTTGGATTGGTATATTCTATTTTTCCTAAGATATCTGTAATAACAATTGTATTGGCGCTTTGTTCAACAGCTGATAATAATTTTTTATATTCAAAAGATTGTTTTTGTATAAAATCCTCAACAGATATTTTACTGGATTTATCTGTTGAAATCCATTTAGTAATTAGTAATATTAAAATTAATATAGCTGTTAATAAATTAAATAATTTAGGAAAAATCACAATATTAGGTTGTGATAAAAATTCATAAATTTCTATTGGTATTAATCCGTAAAATGAAGTAAAAGACGCACCAAAATAAACGCTTTCAAAAAAAGATCTAAAAGCATCTATGGCTAAAATTATTAAAATGACTTTTAACAATTTATCACTTTTATTTACAACCTTAATTTTTTTTGAGCAAAAAATAAAAATATAAGCCCATAATAACACCGATAAACCATAAATTATTGGTGTGGCATAATTAAAAAATAAGCTCATATAAAAAAGTTTTAATACTAAAAGTAAAACTAATATAAAAAAAGAATGTGAATAATGATAAATGTTTGTTTTCTAAGCCGCTAAAAAACTATGTAAAGTATAAAAACTTTTTTGTTCTAAAACGTTACAAAAAACTAATAAGCGCTAACTCATAGCTTTGCAAACCAAAACCAGCAATTACTCCTTTTGCATTAGGTGCTATATAAGATACATGACGAAAATCTTCACGTGCATGCACATTAGAAATGTGCACTTCAATAACAGGGGTTTCAATTCCCTTAATAGCATCACCAATTGCTACCGAGGTATGCGTATAAGCACCTGCATTTAAAATTATTCCGTCAAAACTAAAACCAACTTCATGTAGTTTGTTAATTAATTCTCCTTCAACATTACTTTGAAAATAATGCAACTCAACATCGGCATATCTTTTTTGCAAGTTTTTAAAAAATTCTTCAAAGGTTAAATTTCCATAAATTGAAGGTTCTCTTTTTCCTAATAAATTTAAATTTGGTCCGTTAAGTATCAGTATTTTCATTTGTTTTCAATTTATGTGTAAATATATTATATTTTTACTTTATGAATTGGAATAATGCATTACAAGATTATCAGTTTTATCTAAAAATTGAAAAAGGATTGGCTAAAAACTCCATTGAGAGTTATTCTCGTGATGTACAAAAACTTGTTAATTTTTTAGAAGAGCAGCAAATCAAAATTTCGCCATTAAAAATTAATCAAGAAATTATTCAACAATTTATTTATGAAACGTCAAAATTAATAAACGCTCGTTCACAAGCTCGATTAATTTCTGGTTTACGTAATTTTTTTGACTTTTTAATTTTTGAAGATTATAGAAAAGAGAATCCTACAGATTTAATTGAAGCTCCCAAAATAGGTAGAAAACTACCCGATACTTTGTCAATTCAAGAAATTGATATTCTCATTAATCATATAGATTTAAGTGAGCCTCAAGGAGAAAGAAACAGAACTATTTTAGAAACTTTATACAGCTGTGGGTTAAGAGTTTCAGAACTGATTAACTTACAAATCTCTGATTTGTTTTTTGAAGAAGGATTTATTAAAGTTATTGGAAAAGGAAACAAACAACGCTTTGTACCCATTAATGAACAAACTCAAAAATACATACTTTTATACATTAAAAGCATTAGAAATAAAATTAAAATTCAAAAAGGATATGAAGACACTCTTTTTTTAAACAGAAGAGGAAAACAACTTACTCGAGTTATGATTTTTACCATCATCAAAAATCTAGCTGAAAAAGCCAATATCAAAAAGAAAATAAGCCCACATACTTTTAGACATTCATTTGCAACTCATTTATTGGAACGTGGAGCCGATTTAAGAGCTATACAACAAATGCTTGGTCATGAAAGCATTACAACAACTGAAATTTACATGCACTTAGATAAAAGCTTTTTAAAAAAAGTATTACATAATTTTCATCCTAGAAAATAAAAAAATCTCACTTTGGTGAGATTTTTTTTATTTTTTAGTAGTTAAAACTTATACTATTTAGCAATATTTACAGCTCTAGTTTCTCTAATTACTGTAACTCTTACTTGTCCAGGGTACGTCATATCATTCTGAATTTTTTGTGAAATTGTGAATGATAATTCAGCTGCTTTAGCATCGTTTACTTTTTCACTTTCAACAATAACACGTAGCTCTCTACCCGCTTGAATAGCATAGGCTTTTTGGACTCCTGTAAATCCAAACGCTATATCCTCCAAATCTTTTAATCGTTGAATATAGGAATCTAAAACTTGACGACGAGCTCCTGGTCTTGCCCCAGAAATGGCATCACATACTTGTACAATTGGAGCAATTAAAGTTTTCATTTCTATTTCATCATGGTGAGCACCAATTGCATTACAAACTTCAGGATTCTCATTGTATTTTTGAGCCCATTCCATACCAAGTAATGCGTGAGGTAATTCACTTTCAGTTTCAGGTACTTTTCCAATATCATGTAACAATCCTGCTCTTTTGGCTAGTTTAGCATTTAAACCTAATTCAGCAGCCATTAAGCCACAAAGGTTTGCAACTTCACGTGAGTGTTGTAATAAATTTTGTCCATAGGAAGAACGATATTTCATTCTACCAATGGTTTTTATCAATTCTGGGTGAAGTCCATGAATTCCTAAATCTATCACTGTACGTTTACCAACTTCTATTATTTCTTGTTGTAATTGTTTTTCAGTTTTTTTAACAACTTCTTCGATACGAGCTGGGTGAATACGACCATCTGTTACTAGTTTGTGTAAAGACAAACGAGCAATTTCTCTTCTTACTGGATCAAAGCAAGAAAGTATGATTGCTTCAGGGGTATCATCTACAATAATTTCAACTCCGGTAGCGGACTCCAATGCTCTAATATTTCTACCTTCTCTACCAATTATTCTTCCTTTAACATCATCAGATTCTATATTAAATACCGATACACAATTTTCCACAGTTTGCTCAACTCCTACTCTTTGTATGGTATTTAAAATTACTTTACGTGCTTCTTGTTGTGCAGTTAATTTAGCTTCTTCAATAGTATCTTGAATTGTTGCCATTGCATCTGATTTGGCTTCTTCTTTTAAAGATTCAACCAACTCTTTTTTTGCATCGTCTGCAGAAAGCCCAGAAATAACTTCTAGGTTTTCAACCTGTTTACGATGTAATTTATCGATTTCATCGGTACGTCTTTCTAAGTATTCTATCTTTTTATCGTAATCACTAATTTTTCCAGTAATTTCAATATTGAGTTTTCTATTTTTATCTAATTCTTGAGAAACTTGAGATTCTTTATCTCGAATTCTTTTTTCAGCATCAGCAATTTTTTTATCGCGTGCAATAATTACTTTTTCATGTTCAGATTTTAATTCTATAAACTTTTCTTTGGCTTGTAAAATTTTATCTTTTTTAATGGCATCTGCTTCAATTCTAGCTTCTTTGATTATTGAAGAAGCTTCTTTTTTGGTATTTCTAATTATTTTAGTTGCCTTGTTTTTTTCCAATACTTTAGCAATTATATAACCTATTGCTAATCCTATTCCTATGCCAATTATTATTGGCATGATATATTCTACCATAATTCAAATGTATATATAAAAAAAGCCCACATTAGAAGGGTTTTGTAAACTCCTTATAAACAAGATTAGAACTAACTAAATGATCGAGGATCCGTTCAAAGACGGCTTGCTCTTACACTTAAGACTCATCCTTTATAAAGATATAGTGTTGAGTTTAACAAACAATAACTAATGTAGGCAGTGTTATTAATTAATATTATTTTAAAGAACTTATTTTTTCAGTTGCTCATCTATAAGAGCCCCTAATTTATTAATTTTTTCTGTTGCTTTTGATAAATCATACTCTTCATTAATGGCTTTAATTTCTTGAAGTGAAGCAAATTGTAATGCACTCATAGCTAATACATCTTGTTTGTCACTTACTGCATAATTTTTTTCAAATTTAGCAACCAAATTATTTATTTTAATTGCAGCTTTGCGCATACCTTCCTCTTCATGGGCGTTTTTTACCTTTAAAGGGTACACTCTACCTGCAATGGTTACTTTTATTTTTAAAAAATTATCTGCCATTTTAAAGAACTTATTCGCTTAATTGAGTGATACAGTTATCAATTTCACGAATTAAAGCGTTTATTTTGAGTTTTGTCTCTCTTCTATCTTCTTTACTGCCTTCTATAGTTTTTGCAATTTTTAATGTTTGATGTTTTTTCTCAATTTCATTAAATAATTGCTGTTCTTTAGCTATTTGATTTTCTAAAGTTGCTATTTTTTTTAATAAAAACTCATTTTCTTCTTTCAAAAAACTATAATTCTCTAAAAGTATTTTGAGCTTATCTTCTACTAAATTAACAACTTGTGTTATATTACTCATATTATCTAAAGAATATAAACTATAAATACAAAGTTAGTATTAGTAAGGCAATATTACAACAGTTTTTTTGCATTTTATTAAAATTAAAACGTTTTAACAGTTAATTCATTTTTAATAAAACTTAAAAAAAATATTATTTAGTATTTTAGCGTTAAAGCTAACAGTGATGAAAAAACTTATTATTTTCTTTATAGTATGTATAAACCAGGTAGTATTTGGGCAGGGTGATTTATCTGTAAAAAACACGTACCCAACTAATTATTTTGATAAACCTTTAGATATACCGTTAATACTTTCTGGAACTTTTGGAGAATTAAGAAGCAATCATTTTCATGCTGGGTTAGATTTAAAAACACAACAAAGAGAAGGATTAAATGTATATGCTGCTGCTGAAGGTTTTGTTTCAAGAATAAAAATTTCACTTTGGGGCTATGGAAAAGCAGTTTATATAACTCACCCAAATGGATATACAACAGTATATGCACATTTAAAAAAGTTTAACAAAAAAATTGAAGATTATATTAAAAAACAACAATACAAAAAAGAAAGTTTTGAAATTCAAGTTTTTCCTTCAGCAAGTGAACTTCCCATTAATAAAAACGAATTAATAGCTTTTAGCGGAGCTACAGGAGGATTTGTAGGACCTCATTTACATTTTGAAATTAGAGATACAAAAACTGAAAAACCTATAAATCCAATGTTTTTTGGTATTACTGTAAAAGACACTAAAAAACCTCGAATAAATACTCTAATAGGTTATTCTTTAAGTGATAATGCTCACATAAATAACACCAATATACCAACAACTCTAAGTTTAAGAAAATTAGAAAATGGTAATCTAGTTACTTCAAAAATACAAGCTTTCGGTAAAATTGGTTTTGGAATTAATGCTTATGATCAATTAGATGGAGCTTACAATAAAAATGGATTGTACAGTTTAGAAATGTTTGTGAATGGCGAAAAAGTTCATGAATTTAAAGCAACTTCGTTTTCTTTTTCTGAAACTAAATACATAAACTTATTAATTGATTATGAACGCTTTTCAACATTAAATCAGCGTATTCAAAAGTGCTTTATAGAACCTAAAAATAAACTTAGCTTATATAATAAAGCATTTCGTAATGGTTATTTAACTATACAAGATGGTTTTAATTACAATGTGGAAATTAAAGCTAAAGATTATAAAGGAAATGAACAAAAAATAATAATTCCTATTGTTGGAAAAAAAGACTCTATTGTTGCAACTCAAAAAATAAAAGAAACCCCCTATAAAATTAATCATCAACTATTCAATAAATTCACCAAAAAAGGAATAACAGTTGCTTTTCCTAAATACACTTTTTATAACGACTTTTATCTAGATTTTAAGGTTAATGATTCTTTTGTAAAAGTACACACTCCTACGCTTCCTCTAGATAGAAAATACACCTTAACTTTTGATGTATCAAATTACACTATAAATGAAAAAGGAAAATTATACATTGCTTCAATTAATGATAAAGGTAAAACCAACTATGAAAAAACTATAAAAAAAGAAACTACTTTTTATACCACTACTAAAAAATTAGGTGAATTTACTTTAGCCAAAGATACCATTGCTCCTAAAATAAAATTACATAATTTTAATAATGAACAATGGCTGACTAATTATAATTATTTAAAAGTAAAAATTACTGATAATGAATCTGGAATTGCTACCTTTAGAGGTGAAATTGACGGGGAATGGATTTTAATGGAATACAATGTTAAAAATGGAATTTTAAGTTATAATTTAAATGATAAAACGTTTACAACAGCCAAACATCATTTAAAAGTAATAGTAACTGACAATGTTGGAAACTCTAAAACAATAAATGCAACTTTTTTTAGAAAAAAATAACACCAAGCTATTGAAAAAATTTCTTCCTTTATTATTATTTTTGGTTATATCTTTTTTAAATGCTCAAAATGCGACCATTAAAGGAGTAGTAAAAAACACTTATAAAAAACCTATTGAAGGTGCAACTGTTTCTTACCTTAACAATGGAGTTACCACAAATAATAAAGGAGAGTTTGTTTTAATAATACCAGCTAACAAAGAAGTATCAGTACTTATTAATCATATTTCTTACAAAACTTTAGAAAAAAAATTCAACTTACCTTCAAACAAAACATTTAGATATTATCCAATTTTAGAAATAAAAATTGAGGAAATTGATGAAGTGCTAGTTAAAGATCGTAAAAAAAATGCTGAAGGAATATTCACTGTCAAACCCGAAGATATTACCAAAATACCTAGTGCAAATAATGGTGTTGAAAATATTTTAATGACTTTAGCTGGTGTAAACAACAATAATGAATTAAGCACTCAATACAATGTGCGTGGAGGTAATTTTGATGAAAATTTGGTATATGTTAACGGAATTGAAGTGTATCGTCCATTTTTAGTCCGTTCTGGTCAACAAGAAGGTTTGAGCTTTATAAATAGCGACCTAATTCAAAATATTCAATTTTCAGCAGGTGGATTTCAAGCAAAGTATGGAGATAAAATGTCTTCGGTTTTAGACATAACGTATAAAACTCCTAAAAAATTTGAAGCTGATTTTAATGCTAGTTTGCTTGGTGCAAGCGCTTCAATTGGAGGGACACTTCTTAATAATAAATTAAGCGCATTATTAGGAATACGATATAGAGACAATAGTTTATTTGTAAATAGTAAAAATGTTGAAACCAATTACAATCCCAGTTTTATAGATGTTCAAAACTTTCTATCCTACCAAGTTAATTCAAAGTTTAAAATTGATTTTTTAGGAAACATTGCTATCAATAACTACAACTACATTCCTAGTACTCGAAGAACAAAATTTGGGACACTTTCAAATCCTTTAGAACTTATTGTTTATTATGAAGGACAAGAAAAAGATAAATTTAAAACCCTCTTTGGAGCATTAAAAGGAAATTACCAAGTTTATAAAAATTTAACTATTAGCTTAACAACAAGTGCCTACAGTTCCATTGAAGAAGAATATTACGATATTTTGGCTAGTTATAATTTAGGCGTCGTGAATAACGATTTTAGTTCCAATAACTTTGGTGAAGTAGAATTTTCTGAAAATATAGGCTCACAGTTAAACCATGCTAGAAACGATTTAGATGCTTTAGTTTATAATTCTGAAATAAAAACCACGTATAAAAAAAATAAACTTCAACTAGATTTTGGTATAAAGTTTCAACAAGAAGATATAAAAGACCGCATTAAAGAATGGGAAGTTATTGACTCTTTAGGCTTTAATGTTCGACCTCCACATCACAATACTAACAATCAACCTTACGAACCTTTTACAGGCGAAATCACACCATACCAACACATTAATAGTCAGAACCATATAAAAATTGATAGACTGGTTTGGTTTGCACAATTAGGTAATATTTCCAACTGGAAAAATCATAGAATATGGTATAATTTTGGTATTCGTTCTCATAATTGGAATGTAAACGGATCAGATATAGAGACTGCTAATCAAATTATTTACAGCCTTAGAGGACAATTTGCTATTCAACCTAATTGGAAAAAAGATATGCTCTTTAGAATTTCTGGGGGTATGTATAATCAGCCTCCATTTTATAAAGAATTAAGAGATGCAGAAGGAATTATACATCCGAAAGTTGATGCTCAAAAATCATTACAACTAGTTTTGGGTAACGATCTTAGTTTTAAATTATGGAACCGACCTTTTAAATTGGTTTCTGAAATCTATTTTAAAAGTTTAACAAATGTGAACACCTATACAGTTGACAATGTTAGAATAAGATATAGTGCAACAAACAATGCGAAAGCTTATGCTACTGGAATTGATATTCGTTTAAATGGAGAGTTTGTTCCTGGAACAGAAAGTTGGGTAAGTATTGGTTTGTTAAAAACTGAAGAAAACAGCAATAATTTAGGTTATATTTCTCGTCCAACAGATCAACGCTTTAAATTTGGAATGTTATTTCAAGATTATGTACCTAACATTCCTAATATAAAAATGTATTTAAATTTAGTTTATAATACTGGAGTACCTGGAGGATCGCCATCTTATGCTAATGCTTATAACTATCAAAATAGATTAAATGACTATAAAAGAGCTGATATTGGAATTTCATATGTATTTATAGATGCTAAAAATCAGTACAATACTGGTTGGCTCAAAAGTTTTAAAGAACTTTCTGTGGGTTTTGAAATATTTAATATGTTCGATGTTCAAAATTCAATTACAAACACTTGGGTTCGTGATGCGTATTCTAAACAGTTTTATGGCATACCAAATTATATGACACAACGTGTTTTAAACCTAAAATTTAATGTAAAATTTTAATTATTTCAACTTAAAATTATCCTAAAATTTGCTTTGCGTGCTCTTTTGTTTTTACTTTTGAAATAACGTCTTCAATTATTCCTTTTTCATCAATAACAAAAGTTGTTCTATGAATACCATCATATTCGCGTCCCATAAATTTTTTCGGCCCCCAAACACCAAATGCACTGATAACTGTTTTATCTTCATCAGCTAACAACGGAAAAGGCAATTCATTTTTTGTTATAAAATTTTGTTGTCTTTTAGCAGAATCTGCACTAACACCTAATACATCATATCCCTTTGCTAAAAAAGATTGATAATTATCTCTTAAATCACAAGCTTCAGCTGTACAACCAGGAGTACTCGCTTTAGGATAAAAAAACAATACTAATTTTTTTCCTTCATAGTCTTCTAATTTTACGGTATTTCCTTTTTCATCAACGGAAGTAAAATTTGGTGCTTTATCTCCTATTTTTAATGTTGTCATAATTTGTATTTTAGCTTTTTGTAAAGATACTAAAAATGACCAAACAAGAAAGAGTTCAATTTGTAATAGATACCCTAGAAAAATTATACCCTAAAACACCAATACCATTAAATCACAAAGATCCATATACCTTGTTAATAGCGGTATTGTTATCCGCTCAAAGTACCGATGTTGGTGTAAATAAAATTACGCCAAAGCTTTTTAAAAAAGCCGATAATCCTTACGATATGGTTAAACTTTCTGTAGAGGAAATTAGAGAAATTATTAAGCCTGTTGGTTTATCTCCAATGAAATCAAAAGGCATTTATGGTTTGTCAAAAATTTTAATTGAAAAACATGAAGGAAAAGTACCTCAAAATTTTAAAGATTTAGAAGAATTACCAGCTGTTGGACATAAAACAGCGAGTGTGGTTATGAGTCAAGCTTTTGGAATCCCAGCATTTCCTGTGGATACTCATATTCATAGATTAATGTATCGTTGGAATTTATCTAACGGTAAAAGTGTAGCACAAACTGAAAAAGACGCTAAAAGGTTGTTTCCTAAAGAGTTGTGGAATAAACTTCACTTACAAATTATTTTTTATGGTAGAGAATATTCTCCTGCTAGAGGGTGGAATATTGAAAAAGATATCATCACAAAAACTATTGGAAGAAAATCATTATTAAAAAATAAATGAGCTTTCTAAAACTTACTTATTACATTCACAATAAAACAGTATATTTAGCTTCCTAAATTTAATTCAACTATGCCAAAGCAAACATTGTGGGGTCACCCAAAAGGATTATATATTCTATTTTTTACAGAACTATGGGAACGTTTTTCATTTTATGGTATGCGCGCCATACTTATTTTATATTTAACAGCCAAAACAACCGAAAGCAATGCTGGTTTAGGTTGGGATAATGTATCTGCTTTAGAAATTTATGGATGGTATACTATGTTTGTTTACGTAATGTCTGTTCCAGGCGGATTAATAGCTGACCGTTTAATAGGGCAAAAAAAAGCTGTTATGGTAGGCGGTGTTTTAATTATTATAGGGCATTTTATTTTAATTTTTCCTGAAATATGGGCATTTTATTTAGGTGCTTTAATAATTATTTTAGGAGTTGGCGCCTTAAAACCTAATATTTCAAGTATGGTAGGTGGTTTATACAAACCTGGCTCTGAAAAAAGAGATACTGCCTTCACTATTTTTTATATAGGAATTAATATAGGTGCCTTTACAGCGCCTTTAATAGTTGGTTATGTAGGCGAAGTAATCAACTGGAATTTAGGATTTGGTTTGGCTGGTGTAGGAATGACTCTTGGTCTTATTGTGTATATTTTGGGACAAAAATACTTAAAAGATGTTGGCAATTTTGTACCTCTTAAAAGAGAGGAAACTACAAATAAAAGCGTTCCACTAACAACAATTGAAAAAGATAGAATGATTGTTTTAGTCATATCATTTATTATTGTTATGGTGTTTTGGGCAGCTTATGAGCAAGCTGGAGGGCTGATGAATTTATATGCGCGTGACAAAATAGATCGTGAAATTTTTGGTTTTACAGTGCCTGCAAGTTTCTTACAATCTTTACATGCTTTTTATGTGATTTTATTAGGTGTTCCTGTGGCATATCTATGGTCTAAATGGCAAAAGAAAGGCAAAGAAAGTTCATCTTTATTTAAAATGGGGCTTGGTACCATTATAACAGGTTTAGGGTTTTTAGTATTGGCAGGAGCAGCTATTGAAACAGCTTCTTCTTTAGATGGTAAAGCAGCTATTTACTGGATGTTTGGAGCCTATTTTTTACATGTAGTAGGAGAGTTAAGTATTTCTCCTGTTGCCCTTTCATTTATTACTAAATTAGCACCTATAAAGTATGCTTCTTTAATGATGGGAGCTTATTTTATGGTAACCGGGCTTGGAAATAAACTTGCAGGAATGGTAGGTCAAGCAGCTGAAAATGCAGGAGAATTAACCATATTTTTAGGAATTCTTATTTTTTGTGTTTCATTTGGCTTGTTATTAATTGTTTTTGTGAAAAAATTAAAGAAACTTGCTCACGGAGCTGATGACATTGAAGAATCTAACCCAATTGTTGAAGCTGACTAAATTCTTAATCACTTTTAATATCTGTATTTTTTAAATTGTACTTTCATATCTGGAAGAAGTATTAGTAGTAGTATTAAAAATGAAATTAACAAAACTAGTTTTCCAATAATACAAAAATTACAATCGTAAAAGCTACTTGTAAAACCAAACAAACAGGTTGTACATCCTACAGCTAACATAATGATATAATCTATAAAAAGTAATGCTGAGCCAAAAACTAAAAGTTTTAAAATTAAATTTTTCATATTTCGTATTTTTAATTTATTAAATAAATAGTTAGTTGATTAAACTCTCTGTAAAAAAAGCATTTTTCTACAACCATTTATTCAATAAATTTAAGCTGCTTTAAACTTCTAATAAAGTGAATCAAATCATTAAATTTTTTGTTTAACTATGGAATTTTCATAGTTTAATAATGTAACTTTACATTAAAAGCTATAAACAATTAATTTTTAAAAGATGCCAGATTTTTTAACTGAAAAAAGACCCTTCAAATTTCATTTTTTGAATGCTCAAGAATGCTTACAAATTTTGACTGAAGATCAAAAAAAAGAAATGGTTCAACACAAAACAGATTTAGAATTTAATGCTGGAGAAATCATTATAAAAAGAGGTATTGATTCTAATAACATTTTGTATGTTACTGAAGGTTTGGTAAAGTTAGAAATTACTAATGGAAATAAAATAGCTACATTGACAATGGTTAAACCACATTCATTTATAGGAATTGTATGTTGTTTTGCATTTGACAAATTTGATTTTACCGCTACCGCTTTAGAAAATACAAAAGTTACTCTTATTGAAATGTCAATTTTTCAAAAATTCATTAAAAACAATGGAGAATTTGCCTTAAATTTAATAAAGCATATGTCTGGTGTTGCTAATGGGATTTTTCATAAAATTACCAATTTTTCTCAAAAAAATATTGAAGGAGCTCTTTCGCTTACTATACTTGAGTTTGAAGAAATTTATAGTTCTCCAAAATTTAAACTTCCTGTTAATAGAAAAGAATTGGCCAATATACTTGGTTACTCAAAAGAAAGTGTTATTAATACCTTATCAAAATTTAATAAAGAAAGTATTATAAAAGTGTGTGATAAAGAAATTGAAATTTTAAATCATAAAAAATTACAACAAATAAGTAGAATTGGCTAAAATTTAAAATTGTTTTTTACTAAGCAATAAATATTCTTTTTTAGCTCTTCTTTTTAATGAAAAAGCAGCTAACAAAAAATATAGAATTGTTAATATCCATAAATGCTTCCATTCATTAATCACTTCAAAAAAAGAGGCTTCCATTTGTGTTAAACGCACAAAACCATTTATTCCAGGTGTGGATGGAACCAATGTCGCTATTTTTTGATAAAATTCTGAAAACCCTTCTACAGGAAAAGACAATCCACTTAACATTAATGAAGGAATAGAAATTAATACTAAAAATAAAATCGCATCTTCTCGCTTTTTAAACAAAGAACTTATAGCAATTCCTAAAAAAACTACTGAAAATAAATAAGGAATTAAAAAAAGATAAACAGTGGTTAAAGACGACCTAACTGGTATCTTAAAAATTGTATAAATTATACCAATTTGAATTGGAATTACAATTGCAAATAATAATGAATATAAACTAGATTTTGCTAACAAAACTGGTATGGTACCTCCTTTACTAAGCAACCTAGGAAACTTTTGATGTGTTGTTGTGGTTTCTTGTCTTGTACCATTTAAAATTCCAATTCCCATTAATAATACTAATTGGACAATTAAAGCAGTTAACATAGGAATTATATAAGTAGCATAACCTGAACTTGTATTAAATAAACTTTTTGAAACAGACTTAATTGGACTATAATTTTGTTGCGCTTCATTAAAAGACATTCCTTTAGACATATATTTTTTAATTACAATACCTGCATTAAAGTAGCCATTTATTAATGTAATATCACCTAAAACTTTTTTATAAAAAACCATATTTGAAGCATCTGAAAATGTTGAAATTACTACTTGTTTACCACTTCTAATATTTTTTTCAAAATTTGAAGGAACAATCACAATTCCTCGTACCTTTTTTTGATAATATGCTTCTTTTGCCTCTTGCAAATTGGTAAACGTGGAAATTGTATGTAACCCATCAGTACTTTCAAGCATAGAAATATAATCTCTACTTGTTTTAGATGCGTCTAGGTTTACAATAGCAATTGGTACCTCTTTCACTACTTCATTGGAATAAATATATGTATATAATGCTAATATGATAATGCTTATTGAAAAAAAAGTACTTACCACTGCTTTATCACTTTTAATTGAATTCCATTCAGTTAAAAATGCGTCCCAAAAAAAAATTCTAAATTTATAGTATGATTTGATCAAATTTTTCATTTTCAAATTCTATGAAGATAAACACCTTTCCTAAACAATTTATCTAACTTTAACCAGCCGATAGTAACTGGAAAAAGTGTTAATACCACCAACATTACAACAGATTTATAAGAGTAAAACAATGGAATACCTCTTTGTGTTTGATCTAAAAATAGTTCAAAAAAATGGGTGAAAGGGAATAATTCACTTAACCACTGCATGGGTATAGGCATTCCAAAAATAGGAAATGTAATTCCCGAAAAAGATAAACTAACCGCTGTAAAACCAGAACCTACAGTAAGAGCTTCTCTAAAACTTCTACTTATAGAAACAAACAACAAGGCAAAAGATTGATTTGCCAAAATAAGTAAAAATAAGCCAACAAAAAGTGTTAGTTTATTTCCTCTCATAGGGAAATCTTGCAGTACAAACATACTTATAAACAACACCACTCCAACCAATAAAAACCACAAAGTATAAGGTAATAGCTTTCCTAGAATGATACTTATTATATTTCCATTTGTTATTTTAACAAGTTTTGCTCCTTTACTATATTTTAAATCGGAGCCAAAACTATAAATTGTTGTAAGTATTACAAATAATTGGAAAAACATTGTTAAAAATCCTGAATTTAAATAATAGGAATAGTTGGTATATGGATTTGACAATACATGATTATTTATTAAAATAGGTTGAAAATTAATTTTAGCGTTTTTTACAGAAACACCTTTTTTTATTTGCTTTTCAATAGCTATACCTGCCGAAATTGTTCCAATAACTTTGCTAAATGCTTTGTGTTCTAAACCGCTTGGTAATAAAACATTACTATTGTACTGATTTAAAATAGTTACTTGCATTCCTTTTTTTATTTCCAATCCAAAGTTTTTTGGAATGGTTACAATTCCATAAATTTTACCTAACCTAATGAGCTCTTCACTTTCTAATTGATTAACAGGAAGATGAGTTACTTCTAACTCAGGAGTTGCATTTAACTGGGAAATTATATTTCTTGATATTGAAGAATGATCAAGGTCAACAACAGCTATTGGTAAATTTCTTGCAACTCCGTTGGATAATAACGTATTAAAAAAAAACATTGAAACAAAAGGTAAAACAATTGCAAAAACAAAAGTAGTTTTTGTTGAAAACAACAAAGCAATTTCACGTTTCGCTATTTTTAATAGTAACTTCATCATATTAGTCAAATTGTGATGCCTGAACTAAAATACTCATCCCTGGTCTTAACTCAACTTCTTCACCTACTGGTGTGGCTTTAATCTCAAAAGTCCTAACATCAAAATCTCCAGTAGCCTTTGTAGCATTCCACGTAGCATAATCGCCCAAAGGTGCGATATAATATATTTTAAAAATAATTTGTTTATTGTTTAATGCTGGAACTGTTGCAATAAATTCAGCATTTTTCTTAAACTTAGATAACATCGTTTCTTTAATATTTAACACCGCATAACTATTGGTAATGTCTACCAAATGAACTACAGGATACCCTGCTCCTATTAGCTCACCCTCTTCTGGTAAAAAATTTAGCACTTCTGCATTAATTGGAGAAACAATATTTCGTTCATTTTTATAACTTTCCAATTCACTTAAAGCTCCAGAAGCTTGTTTTACCATTGCACTTGCAGCTTCTACATCTTCTACTCTAGCTCCTTTTAGTGCAATTTTATAAGCATTGTATGCGGCAGCTTCATCTTTTAAAGCGGCTTCTTTTTGGGCAAAAACCTCATCTTTTTTTTGAGCCGAAACTACTCCATCGTCATATAAATTTTCAATACGTTCATAAGTTTTTTTCATTACTTCTGCCCCTACTTTGGCTTTTTCATAAATACTTTTGGAAGCATTAATTTCTTCTTTACGAGCTCCATTTAGCGCTTTATTTTTTTGTGCAGTAGCTACATCATGTAGTGCTAAAGCTTGTGCTTCTTTTGCTAATATTTCGGGGCTTTCTAAAGTTGCCAATAATTGTCCTTTTGTAACACTTGCTCCTTCTTTAACTTCAAAAGTATTAATTCTAGTAGGTATTTTAGCTGCTAAATATATTTCCTTAGCCTCTATTCTACCTTGCAAAACAATAGTTTTCGGTTTATTAATTAGCCATACACCTAATAGCAGTACAGTTGCAATAATTATGATGCTAGTGAATGATTTTATAAGTTTAATATTTTTCATAATAAATTTAAATTTGATTTAAAAAAGTAGCTGTTTTTCCTAATTGAACCATTAGCTCTCCATACGTTATGTTATATTGACAGAGAGCTTTTATCTTATATAATTTTATTTCAGTTAGCTTTAATGTTGCATCTACAACCTCTAATGAAGTTCCTGTACCTTCTTCAAAAGCTCTCATTCTCATATACCTTAGTTTTTCAGCTAAGGCTTGGTCTGCTGTTAAACTTTCATATTGTTCAAGTTCTTTTTGTAAGGTATTGTATAATTTTTCTGTATAGGTTAATAAATTTAATTTTGCTTGTTTATTCAGTTGTTCCACTTGAGCTACTTTAAATTTTGAAGCTTTTATTTGGTGTTCTCTTTTAAAACCATCAAAAAGTTCCCATTTTACACCAATACCAGCAAACCACTTGGTATCTACTAAAGGAAGATTGTCTTTCCATAATACATATTTTCCCTTTAGAGCAACTTTAGGAAAATACTCGCTATTTTCAACTTTTACTCCTACTTTAGCTAGCTTATAATTTTGTTGAATTGTTTTTAGTTGTTTATTTTCAGATAACATATCTTCTTGAAAATCAGCTAAAGGTTCTAAAATAGTAGGTTGAATGAAGGCACTTGAAACAGTTTTAAAATTTGTGGTACCTATTAAATTTTGAATAGCCGTAAGTGCCAATGAAACATCTTTTTTTGCAGCCAAAAGTTCTCTTTTAGCATTCGATAAAGCAACTTTAGCATTTAAAGTTTCAACTTCTGGAATAATACCATTCTCAAAAAACTTTGTTGCTTTTTGGTTATGTAATAAAACGGTTTGATAAACTTCTTCTCTAAGTTTTAAAGCTTCCTCAGCTAATTTTAACTTAAAATAATAGTTGATTAATTTTACAGTTAACTCCTCTTCTTTAAGATGATGATGGGTTTCTGCCAATTGATATTTTATTTCAGACGCTTTATTTACGGCATTAATTCTCCCACCAGCAAAAAGAACCATATCTAAATCTGCAGTAGCAAATCCAAGGTATTTTTCTTGTAATGTTACATTCCAATCTCCTAATACTAAAGCAGGATTTGAAATTTGTAACAATCCACCAATCATATTGCGCTGCGGATTTAGATCAACTTTAATATCTTCATCTAATCTTAAATAGCTACCTGATGCTCCAACTTTAGGTAGGTATAAAGATTTAGTAGCTTTATGTTCTTCATTTACTGCCTTTAATTCAAAATTAGAGGCAGAAATTTCTCCATTTTCAGAGAGTAATAATGAATGTGCTTCTTTTAAAGTTAGCTGTTGACTATAACTTATTGAAGTTGCTAAAAACAGCAGATAAACTATACTTTTAGAGGGTTTAAATACTAAATTTAAATACGTAATTCTCATTCTTAATTTTTTAAAATATTTAAAATGGTACTTGTCAAACTAGTAATATCGTTAGTATTTATTACATTACTTTCAAAAATATTTTTACGCTTGAAATGAATATAATCTACTGGATAAATTAATATATAAAAGTATAAATTGAACAATGTTATTTTTTCACTTATTTCACCGCTTTTAATGCCAATAGATTTAATTTTTTGCATCATATTAACTACACTTTGCTGTAAGTCACCTGTTAGCTTAAAATTATCATTATGAAGTAGTTGATAGAAAAAATTTGAAGCGATAGGCTCATTTAAAAAATAAACTATTCTATTTGCTATGAAAGTTTTTAAAAGGGGTTGAATGC
The DNA here is from genome assembly GCF_947493565.1 of uncultured Lutibacter sp. Classification (GTDB taxonomy): domain Bacteria; phylum Bacteroidota; class Bacteroidia; order Flavobacteriales; family Flavobacteriaceae; genus Lutibacter; species Lutibacter aestuarii. The sequence goes on from NZ_CANLRG010000003.1 coordinate 91,960, forward strand.
TTGTTGGATTTAAACTCAGTAAAAAGGCTAACTCATTATTTAAAGCAATAACTTTCTCATAAAATAATTCATTAATAAGTTCTTGTTTTCCTGAATAAGTTCTATACAAATAGCCCCCACTAACATCGGCATTTTTTGCAATCATAGCAATAGTTGTTGATTCTATACCAAAATCAACAATCGTTTTCATGGTTGCTTCTTTAATTCTCTTTATTTTATCTTCATCAATTTTTCGTGCCATAACTTGAACATTTTTTTATTTGCAAATATATGAATAAACATTCATTCATTTATTATTTTTCATTATTTTTTTTAATTGAAAATTTGTAACATCTATAAAAAGCTTAATTTTATAGGATGATAAACAACTATATAGAAAATAAAAAATTCATAGCAATTAATTTTTCTGAAACAGCATTAATAAAGGGAGAATATGATAATTGCAGCTTTGTGAATTGCAATTTTTCTAACATCCATTTATCTAATTATGAATTTATTGAGTGTAATTTTGAAGATTGTAACTTTAGCAATTCCATTATTAAAAATACTTCCTTAAAAGATGTGATATTTAAAAAGTGTAAGCTCGTTGGTTTAAATTTTAGTGAATGTAATCCGTTTTTATTTTGTGTCAACTTTGAAAGCTGTCAACTTAATTTAGCCTCCTTTTTTAGTTTTGTATTAAAAAATACCAAGTTTATTAATTGTAATTTAATTGAAACTGATTTCACTTCCGCAGATATTTCAAATTCTACCCTTCAAAATTGCAACTTAAAAAATGCAACTTTTGAGAATACAAATCTAGAAAAAGTTGATTTTAGAACTTCTTACAACTACAATATAAATCCAGAAATAAACAATATTAAAAACGCTAAATTTTCATTAAATGAAATTGCTGGCTTATTAATAAAATATCAAATTATAATCAACTAATATGAAATATACTGCAATCATAATCATCTTCACTATGATAGCAAGTTCTTGCTCTCAAAAAAAAGAAAACAATATGGATACTACTAAAAATTCTCATAAAATAAATTTGTTACCATATGTAAACCCATTAATTGGTACCAAAAATATGGGGCATACTTACCCTGGTGCTACTACTCCATTTGGAATGGTGCAATTAAGTCCAGAAACTAACCAACAACCAATGTTTATCGATGGAAAATACAATCCAGAAACTTATAAATATTGTGCGGGTTATCAATATAAAGATTCCACTATTTTTGGCTTTAGTCATACTCATTTTAGCGGTACTGGTCATTCTGATTTAGGTGACTTTTTAGTAATGCCCACAACAGGTCAACTTAATTTAGAACCAGGTAAAGCTGAAATACCTCAAAGTGGATATCATTCTCAATTTTCTCACAAAAATGAATCCGCTGAACCTGGTTATTATAGCGTACAATTAGATGATTACAATATTAAAGCTGAATTAACCGCATCGGATAGAGTTGGATTTCATAAATATACATTTCTAAAATCTAAAAATTCTCATATAATCTTAGATTTAATTTCAAATATTTATAATTATGATGATAAAAATGTTTGGACATTTATTCGTGTTGAAAATGATTCTCTTGTAACTGGTTACAGACAAACCAACGGCTGGGCACGCACAAAAAAAGTATTTTTTGCTATGCAGTTTTCAAAGCCTTTTAAAAGTTATGGTCACAAAAAATATGATAAAGTTCAATACAATGGGTTTTATAGAAGATTTAATGAAACTGAAAATTTTCCTGAAATGGCGGGAAAGAATATAAGAGCTTATTTTAATTTTGATACAGAAGAAAATGAAGTAGTAAAAATTAAATTCGCACTTTCAAACACAAGTACTTCAGGCGCTTTAAAAAATTTAAATGCTGAAATACCTCATTGGAATTTTGAAAAAACTAAACAAGAAACGCAACAAAAATGGAATAATGAACTCAATAAAATTGTTGTAGACACTGAAACAAAAGCCCAAAAAGAAACATTTTACACTGCATTATACCATACCATGTTAGGTCCAATTATTTATGAAGATATAGATGGTGCATACAGAGGTTTAGATCAAAACATTCACCAATCTGAAGGGTTTACCAACTATACAGTATTCTCACTTTGGGATACTTATAGAGCTTTACATCCACTTTTTAACATTATTCAGCCAACAAGAAATAACGATATGGTAAAATCTATGTTAGCGCATCATGACCAAAGTGTTCATCATATGTTGCCTGTTTGGAGTCATTATGCAAACGAAAACTGGTGCATGGTTGGTTATCATTCTGTAACTGTAATTGCTGACGCAATAGTAAAAGGAACCACAGATGTAGATTTAAATAAAGCTTTAAAAGCTGCTGAAAATACAGCCACCTTAACCTATTTTGATGGTATAGGTGATTATATGAATTTAGGTTACGTACCTGAAGATAAAAGTTCTTCTTCCGTTTCAAAAACATTAGAATATGCTTTTGATGATTGGTGTATTGCTCAAATTGCAAAAAAAGCTAAAAATGAAACTGTTTATAACACCTATTTAAATCGTTCTAAAAATTATAAAAACGTTTATGATCATAAAATTGGATATATGCGTCCAAAATTAACAGATGGAACTTGGCGAAAAGAATTTAATCCTATTGACACTCACGGACAAGGTTTTATAGAAGGAAATGCTCTAAATTATGGCTTGTACGTTCCACATGAGATAGATCAAATGATTGAATTAATGGGTGGAAAAGATAAATTCTCAGCACATTTAGATTATATCTTTACTACTGAAATTGACGATAAATATATTGAGAAAAATGAAGACATTACCCGTGATGGAATCATTGGAAATTATGTCCATGGAAATGAACCAGGTCACCACATTCCATACTTATATAATTGGACAAATCATCCTCATAAAACTCAAGAAAGAGTTAGAATGATTATGGATACTATGTATAGTAATGGTGAAGATGGCTTATGTGGTAACGATGATGCTGGTCAAATGAGTGCCTGGTATGTGTTTAGTGCTTTAGGCTTTTACCCTGTTACTCCAGCTTCAAATGAATATGCTATAGGAAGTCCTTTAGTAAAAGAAGCAACAATTCACTTAGAAAACGGAAAAACCATTACTATAAACACTATGAACCAAAGTAAAAAAAATGTGTATGTTGAAAAAGTTGAAGTAAATGGAAAACTTATTAATTCTTACTTATTAAAATATAACGATATTAAAAACGGGGGTACTATTACTTTTTACCTAAAAAGTTTACCTAACAAATAGTATTATTATTACTGGTTTCAAATAAAAAAGAATTAAATGAGCAACCTAAAATTAAAAACAAACCCTAAAGTAGAAGTTGTTTTTGCAAATTATCCCAGCTTTGTTAGAGATAAAATGCAACACTTACGTAAATTAATTATAGAAACCGCCGAAGAAACAGAAGAAATAACAGTTTTAGAAGAAACTTTAAAATGGGGAGAACCCAGTTATATTACTAAAAATGGCAGTACATTACGAATAGATTGGAAAGAAAAATCGCCAAACCAATATGCTATGTATTTTCAATGTACAAGCAGATTGGTTGACACTTTTAGGTTGATTTTTGACCATAAATTTCAATATGAAGGAAAAAGAGCAATTGTTTTTCAATTAAATCAAAAAATCCCAGAAGTAGAATTAAAAGAATGTATTAAAGCTGCTTTAATTTATCACAAAGTAAAAAGTTTAATTACTTTAGGAATTTAACAAGAATAACTACTTAACTTAGTTAAAGTTAAGTAATTTCTAAAACCAACTCATCATACGCTAAAAATACATTTTTTGGAAGTTTTTGTTCTACTTCAGTATGAAACCCTAAATGTTGGCTTATATGTGTTAAATAAGTTTTTTGGGGGTTTAATTCTTCAATAAGTTTTAAAGCTTCTTCTAAATTTAAATGAGAATGATGTGGTTTATAACGTATGGCATTAATTATAAGAACCTCTAAGTTTTTTAATTTTTCTTTTTCTTCAATATCAATAGTTTTAACATCGGTTAAATAAGCTACCTTATCAAATCTATATCCTAGTATTTTTAGTTTGCCATGATTGACTTCTATTGGAACCACTTTTAAATCATTTAAATCAAAAGGATGTTTATCAATTACAAACTGTTCAACACTTGGAGCTCCAGGATATTTATCTTTTTCTTCAAATATATAATCAAACCTTCTCTTTAAGTTTTCTAATACTCTTTTTTGAGCATATATTGGAACGCTTCCTAGTTGAAAACTGTAAGGACGTAAATCATCCAAGCCAGCTGTGTGATCTGAATGTTCATGGGTAAATAAAACTCCGTCAATCTTATTTACTTTTGCTCTTAACATTTGATACCTAAAATCAGGACCACAATCTACAACATAAGTATTAGAATTCCATTCAATCAAAATTGAAACGCGCAATCGTTTGTCTCTTTTATCTGAAGAAAAACAAACGGGGTGATTAGAATTTATGACAGGAATTCCTTGAGAAGTTCCGGTACCTAAAAATGTTATTTTCAAACTATCAAATTTTATGTAAAAATACATGGAATCTAACATAAATCAATTCCAACGCTTCTATAAATTTAAATATTTCCAATTCAATTTTTAATTTAAAAAATATGATTTTACAATTATTTTGGTAATAATTATTACACAATTAACAATATATTAATGAATAATTACATATTGAGAAAAAATGTGATTTTTATCAATATTTATAGGCAAATAATTATATATATTTACCTTCGACAAGTATTAATACATTGTTAAAATGAATGTTAATAAAGAATCCCTGTTTTTAATTAGTAACTCCACTAACTTTATTTATCTTATTGTTTTGGGTGTATTTTTATTAAACGAGATTCATTATTTTAAAACTAGTTTATACACTAGTTTTCTTTTTTTTACACCTCCGTTAATTTTCTTCCAAATTCAAAATTTAAAATATCAATATATAAATTTCACAAGTAATAAAACCGTACAAATATGAAAATAGGCATATTAAAAGAAACACAATTAGGTGAAAAACGCGTTTCTATTTCGCCAAATATCGCCAAGCAACTCATTGAACTTGGGTTTGATGTTTTGGTTGAAGAAGATGCTGGTTCAACCTCCTCTTTTAAAGACTCTGACTATACCAACATAGGTGCAATAGTAGAAAAAAGAGGTGTTGTTTTTAAAGAAGCAAATATTCTTATAAAAATAAATCCTTTTGATGAAGAAGATTTAAAACTAATAGATAAAGGACAAATATTAATGAGTCAGTTATTCCATAAATCTCATCCAGAACTCATAAAAGCAATTGCTAATAAAGGTGCTACTGCTTTTTCTATGGATGCTATGCCTCGTATTTCAAGAGCACAGGATATGGATGTTTTAAGCTCGCAAAATAACTTAGCAGGTTACAAGGCGGTAATTTTAGGAGCCTATGAAATGACCAAAATTTTTCCTTTAATGATGACCGCAGCTGGAACCATTACTCCTTCAAGAGTGTTAATATATGGTGTAGGAGTAGCTGGTTTACAAGCAATTGCAACTGCAAAACGTTTAGGTGCTGTTGTTGAAGCAACTGATATTAGATTAGAAACCAAAGAACAAACAGAATCTTTAGGTGCTAAATTTATAACAGTTGATAATACTGGTGAAGAATCTGAAGGCGGTTATGCTAAAGCAGCTTCTGAAGAATATGCTCGCAAACAAAAAGAAGCAGTTGATAAATCATTATTCCAAGCAGATCTTGTTATTACAACTGCCATGGTTCCTGGAAGAAAATCTCCTATTTTAATTACTGAAGAACAAGTGAAACATATGAAAAATGGAGCAGTTTTAATAGACTTAGCAGCAGCACAAGGAGGAAATTGTGAATTAAGTGAAATGGGCAAAACAGTAGTTAAACATGGTGTAAAAATTATTGGAACCACTATTTCTCCTGAAAGTGTATCTACCAATGCAAGTGATTTATATGCCAAAAATATGCTGAATTTTATAAAACACTTAACAGATAAAACTGAATTTAAGTGGGATTTAGAAGAAGAAATTACAGATGAAACCTTAATAGTTAAAGACGGAAAAATTAGAAAAAACGGAAAAACTGAATAAATATGACAGAATTTATAGATTTTATAAGCAATAACCTCCAAATGATATATATCGTAATTCTTATGATATTTGTTGGAGTTGAAGTAATTGGTCACGTACCTGCGGTTTTACACACACCCTTAATGTCAGGTGCTAACGCAATACACGGTGTTGTAATTATTGGAGCTATTTTAGTAATGCTAGGAGCTGAACCAGATAATATTTTAGCATTATCATTAGGTTTTGTTGCTGTTTTATTAGGTACACTAAACGTGGTTGGCGGATTTGTAGTTACCGATCGCATGTTAGAAATGTTTAAAAAGAAAAAATAATGGAATATATATTTAGTTTAGAATTTATTTATTTAATAGCATCTGTAACCTACATTTTAGGTTTAAAAATGTTAGGACATCCAGAAACTGCACGAAGAGGAAATTTAATTGCAGCTGCTGGTATGACAATTGCTATTTTAGGTACTATCTTTTTATACCAAGGTGAAGTTCCTCAACTAATTTATTATTTAATTGCTATAGCAATTATCATAGGAACTATAATTGGATGGGTGGTTGCTAAAAAAGTGGGAATGACCAAAATGCCTGAATTAGTTTCCTTATTCAATGGTATGGGAGGTGCCAGTGCTGCTCTTATTGGTTTAATTGAGTTCCATCATTATATTGGAGATCAATTATCTATAATAACTATAATTGCAGGTATGATAATTGGAAGCGTGTCTTTTTCTGGTAGTATGATTGCATGGGCAAAATTAAATGGAACCATGAACAACCCAATTCGCTTACCAATGTATAATATTTTAAATAATGTATTTCTAATTGGAATACTTGCCTTTGGTGCTTATATAGTTTTTAGTGGAACAGAAAGTCAATTATATTTATACTTATTGTTTTTTGCAGCTATTACCTATGGAATTTTATTTGTATTACCTATTGGAGGTGCCGATATGCCAGTTGTTATCTCATTATTAAATTCGTTTACTGGTTTAGCTGCTGCCTTTGGAGGTTTCCTCTATGGAAATATGGTAATGTTAACTGGGGGTATTTTAGTGGGTTCTGCAGGTACTATTTTAACACTTGCAATGTGTAAAGCTATGAATAGACCATTATCAAATGTAATTTTTGGAGCCTTTGGTGAAGGTGCTGTGGCTGCAGGATCAAGTAATACAGTATTAGGAAGTATCAAAGAAGCTTCCGCAAGTGATGTAGCTATTTTAATGAATTATTCTAGAAAAGTTATTATTGTACCTGGATATGGATTGGCAGTTGCACAAGCGCAACATATTATTCACGAATTAGAACAGCTATTAGAAAGTAAAGGAATCGATGTAAAATATGCTATTCATCCTGTAGCAGGTCGTATGCCAGGTCATATGAATGTTTTACTTGCTGAAACTAATGTAGATTATGATAAATTAGTTGAAATGGAAGACATCAACCCAGAATTTCAAAGCACAGATGTTGTATTTGTTGTTGGAGCCAATGATGTTGTAAATCCTGCTGCCAAAAACGACCCATCAAGTCCAATTTTTGGAATGCCAATATTAGATGTTGAAAACGCAAAACATATTATAGTTAATAAACGTAGTATGAAACCAGGGTATGCTGGTATTGAAAACGAATTATTCTACAACCAAAAAACATCTATGTTATTTGGAGATGCAAAAGCTGCTTTAACTAAATTAGTTAACGAGCTTAAGAATATGTAAATTTAACCAAACTTTACTTTACTCATTAAAGGCTGGAGCATATTCCAGCCTTTTTTATTTAAAAAAATTATTGGAATGAGCTATCAATTTTTATTACTTTTGTAGTACTAAAAAAATCAGAATGGCGCTGAAATTAAAAGGTGATATAGAGATTAATGACATTCCCACAAGTAAAGCTAAAGCTTTAAAAGTTAATTTAAACAAATACATTTACGGTACATTTGCTGAAATTGGTGCTGGACAAGAAACCGTTCGTCACTTCTTTAGAGCTGGTGGAGCCTCTGGTACTATTGCAAAAGCAATGAGTGCTTATGATAAAGATTTTTCTAATGCCGTATATGGTGTAGAAGATGATGGCCGTTATGTAACAGAAGATCGTTTAAAAAGAATGTTAACCTATGAAATTGAACTTACTGAAGATAGGTTATCTAGAAAAAAACATCCAAACAAAATGTTTTTTTCATATGCAAATACAGTAACAACTATAGATTTTGCTAGAAAATTTAAAGGTCACGGCTGGGTTGGTATCAAATTTCAATTAGATCCGTTAGAAGATTATAATGAAATTATACTACACTTAAGGTTTAAAGAAACTGATGCTAAGCTTCAACAAGAAACTCTTGGAATTCTTGGAGTAAACCTTATTTATGGTGCCTATTATCTAAATGATAAACCTAAAGAACTTTTAAAATCATTATACGATAACTTACATAAAGTTCAGTTAGAAATTGATATGATTAATTTCTCTGGCCCTCGCTTTTCTTATGTTGATAATAGACTCATGAGTTTGTTATTAGTAAGAAATGGAATGACAAATGCCGTAATGTTTGGTCCAGATGGAAATAACCTATTGCCAGCACAACAACTTTACAAAGCCAATATTTTAGCCTTAAGAGGTAGCTTTAGACCTGTTACTAAGGTAAACATGAACATGTATAAATTGGCTGAAGAAATGTTTATCAATGAAAACAAAGTTTCAAAGAAAAATACAAAAATTATTTTTGAAATTACATTAACTAACCTTAGTGCTGAAGGGGAAATAGACGAGAGAGACTTTTTAGATAGGGCTGAATTATTATGTTCTTTAGGACAACATGTAATGATAACCAACTACCAAGAATACTATAAATTGGTAGAATACTTTTCAGAATTTACAAAAGCTCGTATAGGTTTAGCAATGGGTGTTTACAGCTTTGTGCAAATTTTTGATGAAAAATATTATAGAAATTTAAGCGGAGGTATATTAGAAGCTTTTGGTAAATTATTCTTCAAAGATTTAAAAGTGTACTTATACCCTCTTAAAGATCAAAGAACTGGTGAAATTAAAACCAGTGAAAATTTAAAAGTTCATCCTCGTATGAAAGAATTGTATAAATTCTTTAAATACAATGGGAAAGTAGTTGATATTAAAGACTACGATCCTGAAATTTTAGAAGTTTTCTCCAGAACGGTTCTTGATATGATTGCCAATGGTAAAAATGGTTGGGAAGAAATGCTTCCTATAGGTATTGCTGAAATTATAAAAGATCAACGTTTATTTGGTTATTCAAGAAGAAAATTTGAACAACTAAAATAAATCTTGCTTTTCATTTAAACCTTTCCTAAATTTAATCGTCTAATAATAAATCTTTATTAGTGATAGACGATAAATTATTAATTGTACAATTAAAAAATCCAGAAACGCAAGAACAAGCTTTTCGAAATTTAATGTCATTTTACAAAAGGCAATTATATTGGCATATTCGTAAAATTGTACTTTCACATGAAGATGCAGATGATGTTCTTCAAAATACCTTTATTAAAGTTTATAAAAATATAAATTCATTTAAAGGAGATAGTAAATTGTATACTTGGATGTATAGAATAGCAACTAACGAAGCTATTACTTGCATCAATAAAAAAGCTGCACACCAAAATATAGATATCAGTGAATTACAATATAAAATGGCTGAAAATTTAAGTGATGATAATTTATATACAGGAGATGAAATACAGGTTTTATTACAAAAAGCAATTGTTAGCTTACCTCAAAAACAGCAATTAGTATTTAATATGAAATACTTTGATGAGTTGAAATATTCTGAAATGGCTGAAATTTTAAATACTTCCATAGGCGCCCTAAAAGCTTCCTACTTTCATGCGGTAAAAAAAATTGAAGCCTTTTTAAAAACACATTAAACTATACTCCATTTTTAGGGTCTAAAGTATAAGAATGAAAAAAGAAAAATTACATAGCATAGCACCAATTTTGAGTCACATCAAAAAAAAGAAAAATAATTTTAAAACTCCTAATGGCTATTTTAATACTATTGATGATGTTGTTATTACAAAATTAAAAGCAGCAACTACTCAACACAAAGATCAAGATCAAATTCCAAAAGATTATTTCGATTCTATTGAAGATACTGTTATCGCTAAAATCCAACACTTAAAAAATACTAAAAAATCTAAAAATACAGTATTCAAGTATAGCATCCCAATAGCTATTGCAGCATCAATACTTTTAATTTTTAATATTTTTAACAAAACTGAAGCATTAACTTTTGATTCTATTGCAACGGCTGAAATAGATGCTTGGATAAGCAATAATTTAAACGAAATACCTCCTGATCAAATAGCTACAATTTATTCAGACATTGAACTGGATTATGAGGATTTCAGTACTCAATTAACAGATGAAGAAGTGTTTGATTATATACAAAAAGAAGGTTTAGAAAACATATTAATTGAAGAGTAAAAATTTGAAAATGAGAAAAGTAACACTTTATATAGCACTGTTGTTTATTTCTATTTACACCGTAAATGCTCAACAACAAAAAGGACATAGAATTAAATTATTAAAAACCTCTTATATAACCAATGCTGTTAATTTAACACCTGAAGAAGCAGAAAAATTTTGGCCAATTTATAATTTATATTCCGAAAAAATACAAAATATAAAATTTTCCATGGAAAAAGGGCTACAACATCAAATAAATATAGCTGGCTCAATAGATAAATTAACAGAAACGCAAGCGCAAAATTATATTGACAAATTAATAAAAGAAGAAACCTCAATTTCAGAAACTAAAATAAAAATGTTTTATGAATTATCTAAAATCCTACCTCCAAAAAAAATATTAAAATTACAAAAAGCTGAAATAGACTTTAATAGGCGAATGTTACAAGAATACGGAAAAAGAAGAAGAATGCTAGGACAAGGAAATAAAAAAGGGAGTTAAAAAACTCCCTTTTATTTTATGAATACATCTTAGTTCGCAATTCTTTAATTTTAGGATCTTCCAAATACTCATCAAATGTTGTGTATCTATCTATAACTCCGTTTGGTGTAATTTCAATAATTCTATTAGCAACAGTATGTGCAAACTCGTGGTCATGAGTTGTAAATAAAACCGTTCCTTTAAAGTTCTTTAGCGAGTTATTAAATGCCTGAATTGATTCTAAATCTAAATGATTAGTTGGTTCATCTAACATTAATACATTTGCTCTCATCATCATCATTCTACTCATCATACATCTTACTTTTTCTCCTCCAGAAAGCACATTACATTTTTTTAATGCCTCTTCTCCACTAAAAATCATTTTACCCAAAAAGCCTCTTAAATATACTTCTTCTCTTTCTTCTTCAGTTTTTGCATATTGACGCAACCAGTCTACTAAATTTAAATTTGCATCTGTAAAAAACTCCGAGTTATCAAGTGGTAAATACGATTGAGTTGTAGTTACTCCCCATTGGAATTTACCCTTATCTGCTTTTATATGATTGTTCAATATTTCATAAAAAGCAGTTACTGCTCTAGAGTTTTTAGAAATCAATGCAACTTTATCACCTCTGTTTAAATTAAAGCTAATATCTTTAAATAAAACTTCTTCTTCCGTTGATTTTGATAAATGCTCAACATTCAAAATTTGATCACCAGCTTCTCTTTCTCTCTCAAAAATAATGGCTGGATATCTTCTGCTTGAAGGTTTAATTTCATCTACATTTAATTTTTCAATCATTTTTTTTCTACTAGTTGCTTGCTTAGACTTTGCAACGTTTGCTGAAAAACGACGAATAAACTCTTCCAATTCTTTCTTCTTATCTTCTGCTTTTTTACTTTGTTGAGCTCTTTGTTTAGCAGCCAACTGACTAGATTCGTACCAAAAAGTATAATTTCCAGAAAAATGATTGATTTTTCCAAAATCAATATCTGAAATATGTGTACACACAGCATCTAAAAAATGACGGTCATGTGATACAACAATAACGGTATTGTCATAATTAGCCAAAAAGTTTTCTAACCAACCAATAGTTTCAAAATCTAAGTCGTTTGTTGGCTCATCCATAATTAAGACATCCGGATTTCCAAACAACGCTTGTGCAAGTAAAACTCGTACTTTAGATTTTCCATCTAAATCACCCATTAGCGTATAGTGCAAATCTTCGTTAATTCCTAAAGATGATAATAAACTTGCCGCGTTGCTCTCCGCATTCCAACCTCCCATTTCTTCAAATTCTACACCTAGTTCTCCTGCTTTTATACCATCTTCTTCAGAAAAATCTTCTTTTGCATAAATGGCATCCATTTCATTTTTAAGGTCGAACAACTTTTTGTTTCCCATCATTACAGTATTTAAAACTGTATGTTCATCAAAGGCGTAATGATCTTGTGACAAAACAGACATTCTTTTTCCAGATTCTAATGTTACCTGACCAGATGTAGGATCCATTTGACCTGAAATAATTTTTAAAAAAGTAGATTTTCCTGCACCGTTGGCTCCAATAATACCATAACAATTTCCAATGGTAAATTTTGTATTTACATCGTCAAACAAAACACGCTTACCGAATTGTACTGATAAATTTGATACTGAAAGCATTATATTTAATTTTTTTAAATTCGCTGCAAAAGTAGTAAAATAGATTCAGTATAAAACAGGAAACCCAAAGTTAATTTTCTTAATAAATTCTACCTTTTTATATTTAACATCTCATTAACAAGTAAACAGTAAACTTGTATGTATTTTTGTGATAATTAATTTTAGATGAAAAACTTACTTAGCATTATAATTCTTACATTAATTATTAGTTGTACTACAACCAATAATAAATCAACTATTTATTTTGGCGGAGAAATCATTAATCCAAAAAATAAATTTGTATTGCTTTTAAAAGATGACAATGTAATAGACACTTTAATACTCAACAATCAAAACAGATATTTAGAGAAATTTAAATCTTTAAAGGAAGGACTTTATACATTTAAACATGGTAATGAATTTCAATACATTTATTTAGAGCCAGGTGATAGCATTTTAATAAGGCTAAATACTTGGGATTTTGATGAATCGTTAGTATTTACGGGTAAAGGTAGTAGTAAAAATGAGTTTTTGATTAATTTATTTCTTCAAAATGAAAAAGAAGAAAAAGCCATGTATAAATATTTTAATTTGACTGAAGCTGAATTTCAAACTAAAATAGATTCGCTTGCTAATGAAAGAGTTTCCATTTATAATGAATTTGCTGCAGCCGAAGAAAGTGTTTCTGAAGGCTTCAATCAACTTACAAATTCTGCAATTCATTTTCCTTTATATAGGTTAAAAGAAATGTACCCTTACTATTATAAAAAAATGAATAAGCTAACGAAATACCCTAAAGTTTCAGGTAGCTTTTATAATTATAGAAGCCAGATAAATTTAAATGAAGAAAATTTAGTTTCATTTTATCCATATCAAAATTACGTAGTAAGTTATTTATACAATTTGAGTGATGACTTAAAAGAAAAAGATCCTTCTAAAAATAATACCACTATTAATATTTTAAACTCAATTATTGAAAATATCAATAATGAAGATTTTAAAAATACGCTTTTAAAAAAGTTTGTTGTACAAAACTTTTTTGAAAGTGAAGTTCATTGTGATATTGACGAAGATGTTTTTAATTTATTTATTAAAAATTGTAGTAACCAAGAATTTAAAAATCAAGTTGAAAACTTAGTAAGCGATAGTAAAAAAGTTCCTATTCATCAACCTTTAACCAATTTTGAAGTAGTTACATACAATGGTAACGTTACAAAAATTAACAGCACTATCAATCAAAAAAATTCTGTACTCTATTTTTGGTCTACAGAATTTATGTCTCCTATTTATTTATTTAAAAGAATTCAATATTTAGAAAAAAAGTATCCAAATATCTTATTTGTAGGTATTAGTATAAATTCAGATATTGAAAACCTCGCAAATGATCCTTATTTAAAAAAGCTAGATACAAACAAGCAATTTAAACTTACTCCTAATAGTGATGCGCTTCAATTTTTAACAAGCAATTATCCACGTATGATGATTGTGAATAAAAATGGTGTTGTTGAAAATGGCTTTATCAATTTCAATGCAAGAAATCTTCATTCTGAATTGGAAAAATTAGAAAAAAATTAATATTTCTTACTTAAAGTTAAATATAAGTGTACCTTTGCACGTTTTTAACCGGTTTATAGATGGGCGTCTGTAAATCAATAACATATACAGAATGTCGACATTTAAAGAACTAGGGCTTAATAAAAATATTATTAAAGCCTTGACCGATTTAGGGTACGAAAATCCTACAGAAATTCAATTAAAAGCAATTCCTCAAGTACTTTCATCATCAGAAGATTTAAAAGCATTTGCACAAACAGGAACTGGAAAAACAGCTGCATTTAGCTTACCCATTTTAGAACAAATTGACGCTGAAAATAAAGACACCCAAGTTGTTATTTTATCACCAACAAGAGAGCTAGCTTTGCAAATAGCTAATAATATTGAAGAGTTTTCTAAGTACTTAGATGGTGTTAAAACATTAGCTGTTTATGGAGGTGCTAGCATTGAAGATCAAATAAAAAAACTAAAAAGAGGGGTGCAAATTGTTGTTGGTACTCCTGGTAGAACAGTTGATTTAATTAATAGAAAACAATTAAAACTTAACAATATTAAATGGCTTGTGTTAGATGAAGCTGATGAAATGTTAAATATGGGTTTTAAAGATGAATTAGACAAAGTTTTAGCTGTAACTCCAAAAGAAAAGCAAACCCTATTATTTTCTGCAACTTTTCCTCAAGAGGTTGAAAGAATTGCTAAAAATTACATGTACAAACCTGTAGAATTAAGTGCAGGAACTAAAAATAAGGGTTCCGATCAAGTTTCTCATCAATACTATGTAGTTTCTGAAAGAAACAGGTACGCTGCCTTGAAAAGAATTGCAGATGTTAACCCTGATATTTATAGCATCATTTTTTGTAGAACTAGAAGAGAAACTCAAGAAATAGCTGATAAATTAATAAAAGATGGCTACAACGCCGATGCACTTCACGGAGATTTATCTCAAGCTCAACGTGATAGTGTTATGGAAAAGTTTAGAAAAAAACACTTACAATTATTAGTGGCTACCGATGTTGCTGCAAGAGGTTTGGATGTTAATGACCTTACCCATGTTATCAACCATAAGTTACCAGACCAAATAGAATCTTACACGCACCGTAGTGGTAGAACTGGGCGTGCTGGCAAAGAAGGTATTTCTATTGCTATTGTAACTGGTAGAGAAAAAGGAAAACTACATCCAATTGAAAGAATTATTGGTAAAAAGTTTGTAAAAACTCCTGTTCCAACTGGGAAAGAAATTTGCCAAAATCAATTATTTAAATTAATTGATAAAGTTCACGATATTGAAATAAATGAAACAGAAATTAACGATTTTCTACCATCCATTTATGAAAAATTAGAAGGCTTAAACCGAGAAGAATTAATTAAAAGATTTGTTTCGTTAGAGTTCAATACATTTTTATCGTATTATGAAAATGCTCCTGATTTAAATGATAGTGAACACATGAGAGGTGTTGATAGCAGAGGAAAACGCAGAGATGATGAAAATATGAGTCGTTTCTTTATAAATATTGGACGTAAAGATCGTTTAAACCCAGCAAGACTTATTGGTTTAATTAACGATCAACAAATTGCCAAAAATATTGAAATTGGTCAAATTGAAATTTTAGATACTTTTTCATTTTTTGAATTAGATAAAAATTATCAAGATGAAACTATTAGTGCTTTTCAACAAAATGATGTTGAGTTTGAAGGAAGAAGCGTAAATGTGGAAAAAACAGAAAAAAAACGTTCTGGAAGAGGCGGTAAATCTAGAAATTCAAACGATAGTAGAAGCGGTGGTGGAAGAAGACGAAGTAAAGATCGTAAAGCTAATAATGAAGGAAATTTCAGTGGGTTTGGAAGAAAAAAACCTAGCTCAAATAAAAGTGCTTTTGGAGGTTCCAAATCATCCAGAAGAAGAAAAGGTTAAGATATAAAAAAAGCGGCTTTAATTTAAAGCCGCTTTTTTATGATTAAAATTCTGTAATTGTCTTTTTAATTATTTGAACACAGTCTAGTAATTGCTCTTCTGTCATTACTAACGGTGGTGCAAAACGAATAATATTTCCATGGGTAGGTTTTGCCAACAAACCATTATCTCGAAGTTTAATACAAATATCCCAAGCAGTTGAGCTATCTTCAGTATCATTAATAATTATGGCATTTAATAAACCTTTACCTCTAACTGATTTTATTAAATCTGTGCTAACAATAATTTTTTGCATTTCACTTCTAAAAAGTTTTCCAAGCTTCTCTGCATTATCGGCTAACTTTTCATTTTTCACCACTTCTAAAGCGGCAATTGCAACTGCACAAGCTAATGGATTACCTCCAAAAGTTGAGCCATGTTGACCAGGTTTAATTACCTCCATAATTTTATTGTTTGCAAAAACTGCTGATACAGGATAAACGCCACCACTTAAGGCTTTTCCTAAAATTAAAATATCCGGTGTCACACTTTCATGATTAACGGCTAACAATTGTCCAGTTCTAGCTACACCTGTTTGAACTTCATCAGCAATAAACAAAACCTGATACTTTTCACACAATGCTTTAGCTTTTGTTAAGTAACCTTCAGATGGCACATAAACACCAGCCTCACCTTGAATTGGTTCTACCAAAAATCCTGCAATATTTTTGTTGGATTGTAAGGCTTGCTCTAAAGCATCCAAATCATCGTATTCAACTTTTATAAAACCAGGAGTATATGGACCAAAGTTTTTGCGTGCACCTTCATCATTAGAAAAAGAAATAACTGTGGTAGTACGTCCATGAAAATTGTTTTTACATACAATAATTTCTGCTTTATTTTCTTCAACACCTCTTTTTTCATAGGCATATTTTCTACAAAGTTTAATTGCAGTTTCTACAGCTTCAGCTCCAGTATTCATTGGTAATACCTTATCAAATCCAAAATATTCAGTTACGTATTTTTCATATTTTCCTAATACATCATTGTAAAATGCTCTTGAAGTTAATGTTAAAGTGCTTGCTTGTTCTTTTAAAGCACTTATTATTTCAGGATGACAGTGACCTTGATTTACTGCAGAATATGCAGATAAAAAATCATAATATCTCTTTCCTTCAACATCCCAAACATACACGCCTTCTCCTCTACTTAAAACTACTGGTAATGGGTGGTAATTATGTGCACCATAGTTATCTTCTAAGTCAATTGCTTGTTGTGATGAAATTTTTTCTGAAATCATTTTAAAAATATAAGTTTAAATTGAAATTTATTAATTCCTTCTTTTCGGAGAGAAATCATCCTTTAATAAGTTGGCAAATTACAAAATATTTTACACATTTTTTTACTTTAAATAGCAGTTTTTAAAGCAAACTAATTGTAAAATAACAAAAAATTAATAAGAATAATAATGTTATTAAAATAGCCTAAGTATTCATTTTTTTTAGATAAATTTGTTTTATCAATAAATAAATTAAAAAAATGAAAAAATCATTATTAGTATTAGGGTTAATCGCATTGTTTGTAACAAGTTGCGGTGAAAAAAAGAAAGATGAAGTAAAAAAAGAAGTAGAAACTGAAGTAAAAGCAGCGGATAAAGAAGTGAAAGAAAAAATCAAATCTCCTGCTGATTATATTGCTTTAGGTGAGAAACTATTTACAGAAAAAACTTGTACTACTTGCCATCAACCAGATGCCAAAGTAATTGGACCTTCAATAAAAGACATCAACAAAGTATACTCCGAAAAAGGAGCTAATCTTGTTGCTTTTCTAAAAGGAGAATCTGAAGCTATTGTTGACACCGATCCAGGGCAAGTTGCTATTATGAAAGCTAATTTAGATGGCTTTGTAAAAGACTTAACTAGTGAAGAATTAGCAGCACTTGCAGCCTATATGGCAAGCATAAAATAAAAGCTAAAACACATTATTAAAAGCATCCTCAATATAAGGATGCTTTTTTTATGGTAAAATAGTACATTTGCAAAATGGCGAGAAAAAAGAAACAACAAATATTTGAAAACATCGAAGTTATTGATGCAGGTGCTAAAGGAAAAACCATAGCTAAAGCACCTGATGGTAGAGTAATTTTCTTAACTAATACCGTTCCTGGAGATATAGTTAATATAAAAACAGGAAGAAAAAGAAAAGCTTATTATGAAGGTACAGCTATAAAATACCACAAATACTCTGAAAAAAGAACCAAGCCAGTTTGTGAGCATTTTGAGCATTGTGGAGGTTGTAAATGGCAAAATATGGCATATGAACATCAATTAACCTATAAAGAAAATGAAGTTATAAATAATTTAAAACGCATAGGACATTTAAATTTACCTGAAATTACACCAATTTTAGGCTGTGAAAAAAACTATTTTTATAGAAACAAAATGGAGTTTTCATTTTCTAATAGCAGATGGTTAACTTTAGATGAAATTAATTCTAATAAAGAAATTGATAATAAAAATGCTTGTGGGTTTCATATTTCTGGAATGTGGGATAAAATTTTAGATATTAAAAAATGTCATCTTCAAGAAGATCCTTCCAATGCTATTAGAAATTTTATTAAAGAATTTGGAATCAAACACCAATTAGAATTTTTCAATCCAAGAGAACAATCTGGTTTGTTAAGAACTATGATGCTACGTATAGCATCTACTGGAGAAATTATGGTAGTTATTCAATTCTTTAAAGAAAATAAAATTAAACGTGAAGCTTTACTAAATGCTCTTTCTGAAACTTTTCCCCAAATTACTTCACTTCAATATGTAATTAATAGTAAAGGAAATGACACTTTATATGATCAGCACATAAAATTATTTAAAGGTAGAGATCATATTTTTGAAGAAATGGAAGGGCTAAAATTTAAAATTGGTCCAAAATCATTTTACCAAACAAATTCATCTCAAGCATACGAATTGTATAAAATTACACGTGATTTTGCTAATTTAACTGGGAATGAAACTGTTTACGATTTTTATACAGGTACTGGTACCATTGCTCAATTTGTTGCCAAAAACGCAAAAAAAGTAATCGGTGTTGAATCGGTTCCAGAAGCAATTGAAGATGCCAAACAAAATGCACAATTAAACAACATTAAAAACGTTGAGTTTTATGCAGGAGATATGAAAGATGTTTTTAACAATGAATTTATAAAAAAACATGGACAACCCGATGTAATTATAACTGATCCTCCAAGAGATGGTATGCATAAAAATGTTGTAGCTAAATTGTTAGAAATTTCAGCAAAAAGAATTGTTTATGTGAGCTGCAACTCTGCAACACAAGCAAGAGATTTAGCACTTATGAAAGAGCATTATAATATAATTAAAACACAAGCAGTTGATATGTTTCCACAAACCCATCATGTAGAAAATGTGGTACTACTTGAATTGAAAGGGTCTTAAAGATATTTAACTTTATAAACTGCCGAAAAACTGCCGATAAAATAATTATGAAAAAATATAGTACATTAATAATTTTAGCACTTATCTTAATGTTAAGTTGTGAAAAAGATGATATTTGTGTTGAAACAACAACTCCAAGGGTTATAATACTTTTTAATAATTTTGATGAGCCTGAAAATTCAAAAGAGCTGAGCTCATTAACATTTTGGGTGAATGAAAATGACAGCATTGTTTTAAACCAAACTATTGATTCCTTAGCTTTTCCTATTGATTTAACTCAAAATTCAACGCAATATATTTTTAAAACCAATAATATTAAAGATACCATTAACTTAGAATATAATAGAAAAGATATATTTGTTTCCAGATCTTGTGGTTACAAAACTATTTTTGAAGAAGTTCAAAATAAAAGCAATACTTTTAATTGGGTGAAAGATATCACTATTAATCAGACAACTATTGAAAATGAAACAGCTACGCATATTACCATTTTACATTAGTTTATTAACTACGTTCATTGTTTTTTCTCAACAAGAAAAAGATACCGTAAAAACAAAAGAAAGTTATGGAATTAGAGTTGGTATAGATATCAGCAAACCAATCACAACTTATTTTGAACCTGAAACAAAAGGAATTGAGCTAATTGGTGATATTCGGCTAAAAAGAAATATTTATGCAGCGGTAGAACTTGGTTTTGATGAAAAAACTACCGAAGAAGATTATCTAAATTTTACAACTAAAGGATCCTATTTAAAAATTGGAGCTAACTACAATGCCTATAAAAATTGGGCAGGCATGAATAATGAAATTTTTGTTGGTATAAGATATGGAATGAGCTTTTTTGAACAAACACTAAACAGCTATACTCCAAACGTAAAAGGAACTTACTTTATTCCAGATACAGTAAATCCAAATACAGAATTTAAAGATTTAACAGCACAATGGGTAGAGCTTATATTTGGTTTAAAAGTTGAAACTTTTAAAAACCTATATTTAGGAGCGAGTTTTAGTGTAAAAAAGATGATGAATACTAAGGAGCCTGAAAATTTTAAAAATTTATATGTTCCAGGTTTTAATCGGGTATTTTTAAATGATATGGGTGTCGGCTTTAATTACACCCTATCTTATCTAATTCCTATTGTAAAAAAGAAAAAATAAAATTTTCGTATTTTTATAACTCTAAAATACTTTACTTATTATGAAAAATATACCAAGTGTAGATTTATCAGATTTTTTATCTGAAAACCTTACAAGAAAGCAAAAGTTCATCAAAGAAATTGGTGAAGCCTATGAAGAAATTGGTTTTGTGGCACTTCGTGGTCATTTTTTATCAGATGAGTTAACTGAACAATTATATAAAGAAGTTAAAAACTTTTTTAATCTTCCTGAAGAAGTTAAAGAATCCTATGAAATTGATGGAATTGGCGGGCAAAGAGGGTACACTTCATTTGGTAAAGAAAGTGCTAAAGGTAAAAAAGAAGGAGATTTAAAAGAGTTTTGGCATTTTGGTCAAGAAGTTGTTGGAAACGACAAATTAAAAGTTCAATATCCAAAAAATGTAATAGTTAATGAAGTTCCTAACTTTAATAAAATTGGAATGGAAACCTATAAAATGCTTGAAAAAACAGCTATTTACGTTTTAAGAGCACTCGCATTATATATAGGTTTAGATGAGTATTATTTTGATAAATACGTAATAAATGGTAATAGCATTTTACGCCCAATACACTACCCTCCTATCATAGGAGAGCCTAAAGGTGCTGTAAGGGCTGCAGCTCATGGTGATATTAATTTAATTACACTTTTAATGGGGGCATCTGCATCTGGGTTAGAAGTACAAAATAAAAAAGGGGAATGGATTCCTGTAACGGCATTACCAGAGCAATTAGTTATTAATGTAGGTGATATGCTTGAAAGACTAACTAACAATAAGTTACGCTCCACCATACATAGAGTTGTTAATCCTCCTAGAGATGAGTGGGATAAACCACGCTATTCCATTCCATTTTTCACACACCCAATAAGTGAAATGTCTTTAAATTGTTTACCTGAGTGTATCAACGAAACACATCCAAAGGTATATGAAGATATCACAGCTGGTGAATTTTTAAATGAACGGTTACGTGAATTAGGTTTATTAAAATAATGACAAGTAAAGTAACATCTTTTTTAACTTTTGGTATTTTTTTAATCATCGTTGGAGCTATTTCAAAACTTTTGAAATGGTCTCAAGCAGATTTATTGATTGCTATCGGCTTAGTTTTTGAACTACTTGCTGCATTGCTATTTCTGTGGAAAAAATTAAAAAGAAACTAACAATTTTGTAAATTTAAACGTTGAAATTTCTTCAAAAAATATGAGTAAAAAAAAGTTAAACAGTTTAGAAGATTTAGGTGGATTTGTTTTTTCAACAAATGACAATTTCGAATTTGAAAAACAAGATGATCAAGAAACTTTAGCACCAAATAATCAGAATTTAGAAGCCCACTTTTCAAATAAAGGTCGAGGAGGAAAAACAGTAACAGTTATTACAGGGTTTATAGGTTCTGAAACTGATTTAAAAGCATTGGGTAAATTATTAAAAACCAAATGTGGAGTTGGTGGTAGTGTAAAAGATCAAGAAATAATTATACAAGGTAATTATAGAGATAAAATAATGGAAATCCTTAAAAAAGAAGGATATAATATAAAACGCGTTGGCGGTTAATTTTATGAACAAAATAGCAGCATCAGAATTAATTCTGAACCCCGATGGTAGTATTTACCACTTAAATTTAAGACCTGAAAACATCGCTTCAAACATCATATTTGTTGGAGATCAAAATAGAGTTCCAAAAGTTTCAAAACACTTCGATTCTATCGAATTTGAAACCCAAAAAAGAGAATTTCGAACAATTACAGGCACTTACAAAGGAAAAAGAATTTCAGTCATTTCAACTGGTATTGGCCCTGACAATATTGATATTGTAATGAATGAACTTGATGCTTTAGTAAATATTGATTTAGAAACTAGAACTGTAAAAAAAGAACATACCAAACTTCATATTGTGAGAATTGGAACTTCAGGTTCATTACAAAGTTATATTACTGTTGACAGTTTTGTTTTAGCCAAATATGGTTTGGGCTTTGATGGAATGCTTCATGCTTATGACTGCAAATCAATTTTAGAAACTGAATTAGAAGATGCCTTTATAGAACATACAGGTTATAGTCCTCGAAAATCAAGACCTTATATTGTAAAAAATAGCGACGTACTTGAAACTAAATTGTTAAGCGATAAAGTATTTTCTGGTGTAACAGCCACTGCAGGTGGTTTTTATGGCCCTCAAGGACGTGTATTGCGTTTAGCAATTCAAGATCCTAAATTAAATAGCAAAATTGACAATTTCGAATTTAATGGAATTAAAATTACTAATCTAGAAATGGAAACTTCTGCCATATATGGCTTAGCTAAATTATTAGGTCATGAGGCTTGTTCTATGAATGCCATTATTGCAAATAGAGCTAACGGAACCTTTAGTGAAGATCCTTACAAACCAATTGAAGAGCTTATTATATATACTTTAAATAAATTATGCTTATAAAATATTTTGTATTTTAGTGCGTTTAAATAAAAAGAATAAACATGAAAAAAAATATTCAATACTTCTTTTCGTTAATTATTATTTGTATTGCATTAAGTTCGTGTAAAGCAAGTAAAGGTTGTGGATTAACAAGTGATGTGCATAAAATAGAACACCATACCAGTTTACAAACTAACAATTTTAAAGCTGAAACTAAATAAATTTAACTCATATTTAATCATTTTAAAAATCGCCTAATGGCGATTTTTTTTTTAACAAAAAAATAAGATTAATCGCTGTTTAATATTTTAAATTTAAAATTTAAAAATACAATCAATATCAAACTCAAATTTATTCTTTTATGAAACTTTTTAAAACACTATTTACAGCTTTTTTAATAAGCGGTACTATAACTTCTTTTGCTCAGTCCAAAAATGCATATTTCACTTTAACTCCAACATTGACTCCCAATGCACAATCAATCATTTTTAGTTACGAAGGTGATTTATGGAAAGTAGCAACTGAAGGAGGTAATGCTTATAGGTTAACAGCTATGGACGGAGAGGAAACTAACCCGAGCGTTTCTCCAAATGGAAAATGGCTAGCTTTTTCAAGTAATCAATATGGAAATAATGACGTTTATATAATGCCTTTAGATGGAGGTGAAATTAAACAACTAACCTTTCATGAAAGCAATGACAATGTAACTTCTTGGAGCTGGGATAGTAAAAAAATATATTTTACTTCAGGTAGAGTAAATTCAGTTACAACTTATAGTGTAACTATAGATGGTACAACACCTACTCGATTGTTTGATCATTATTTTAATACCATTCATAATGTTGTTGAAGATCCAAATAGTGATGAAATTTACTTTAACGAATCTTGGGAAAGTGGAAGATTCGCACATAGAAAAAGATACAAAGGAGATTATAATCCAGATATCAAATCTTACAACCAAAAAACTAAAGAGTTTAAAAAATATACTACTTACAGAGGTAAAGATTTTGGTGCTACTTTTGATAGAAAAGGAACACTTTATTTTAAATCTGATGAAGCAAATGGAGAATACAACTTATACACTCTTCAAAATGGTATCAAAAAACAGTTAACCAAATTTTCAACTTCAATAATGTGGCCTAAAGTAAGTGCCAATGGTGAAAAAATTGTTTTTAGAAAAGATTATCAAATTCATGTATTTGATGTTGCAACTGGAAAAACTACAAAGCCATCTATTCATATTTTTCAAAACAATACTCTAAATAAAGAACAGTCTTATAATGTGAAAGGTGAAATTTCATATTTTGATATTTCTATGGATGAAAAAAAGATAGCTTTTGTTTCAAGAGGTAAACTATTTGTGTCAGATATTGAAGGAAAATTTATCAAAGAAATTGCCACAAATTTAAACGAAGCAGTACAAGAGGTTAAATGGTTGAAAAATAATAAAACCCTAGTATATTCTCAATCAACTCAAGGTTATTACAACTGGTTTACTATAAATGCAGATGACTCTTCTAAAGAAAAACAGTTGACCAATACAACAATGAATAACAGACAACTTACTTTAAATAGCGACCGAACTAAAGGTGTTTATTTAAGTGGACGAAATGAAATAAATTTAATAGATCTAGAAAATTTTAAAAGTACCGTAATTGTATATGATGAACTTTGGGGATTTTACAACGCTAACCCTTATTTTTCTCCTGACGATAAATACATTATTTACAATGCATTTAGAGATTTTGAAACCGATATTTTTGTTTATAATATAGCTTCAAAAACAAGTATAAATTTAACAAAAACCAAGGTTTCCGAAAGCAATCCAATTTGGTCTTCTGATGGAAAATATATTTACTTTGCTTCTGATAGATTACAACCAGGATATCCTTTTGGAACCAATAATTCAAAAATTTATAAAATGGCTTTAGATAAATATGAAGCTCCTTATAAAATTGAAAAATACAACTCCTTGTTTGAAGAAAAAAAGAAAGAAAAAAATGATGAAAAGAAAGACGATGATAAAATTGCTGATAAACCTATTGTAAATATAAATACCAATGGGTTAATGGAACGATTAGAAACAATTAGTCCTAATTTTGGTCAACAAGGTAATCCATCAGTAATTACAAAAGATGATGCCACATATATTATTTATGTATCTAACCATAGTGAAGGAAAATCACAATTATGGAAAACCACCATTGAACCTTTTAAAAGAAATAAAATAGAACAAGTTAGTGATAAAAGAATTCGAGGTTATCAACTTGTTTCTACCAAAAAAAATAATTACTTATTGTTAAATGGAACTATTAATACTTTAAATATAGCTTCAAACAAACTAAAAGAAATTAGTATTGATTTTAAATTTAACAAATCACTTTCTAAAGAATTTGTTCAAATGTATTATGAAGCTTGGGCGGGTATGGAAGAAAACTTTTACAATGAAAATTTCCACGGTCAAAATTGGCAAAAATTAAGAAATCAATATGCTTCTTATTTACCTTATGTTACAAGTAGAGCTCATCTTCGATTAATTTTTAATGATATGTTGGGAGAATTAAATACGTCTCATTTTGGATTTAATTCAAACGGAAAAGAAGAAAATATTTATTATGGAACGAGAACTATTGGAACAGGAATTATTTTTAATAATTACAACCCATATATTGTAGAGAGAATTGTAAAAGATGGACCAACTGATATTACGGGGAAAAACATCAAAAAAGGAGATCAATTAATTGCCGTTAATGGAGTTTTGGTAAATGAAAAAGATAACAGAGAACAATATTTTGCAGTTCCTTCATCTCAAAATGAATTAACACTTACACTTCAAAGAAATGGTGAAAAATTTAATATCAACCTTCACCCTTCATCTAACGGAACTATTCGAAATTTACTGTATGATGAGTGGCAAGATGCAAATCAAAACTATGTAAACTCCAAATCCAATAATAAAATAGCTTATGTACATATGAAAAATATGAGCGGAGGAGAGTTAATTAAGTTTAAAGAAGATTTAGTTAGCGATGAAGCATATAAAGATGGTTTAATAGTTGATCTACGTTATAATACTGGTGGTAATGTTCATGATGGAGTTTTACAATTTTTAAGTCAGAAAACTTACTTAAACTGGAAATACCGAGAAGGAAAATTAACTGGGCAATCCAATTTTAACTATGGAAATAAGCCTATCGTATTATTAATTAATGAACAATCACTTTCAGATGCTGAAATGACAGCGACAGGCTTTAAAGAATTGGGGTTAGGAACCATTGTTGGAACCGAAACGTACCGTTGGATTATTTTTACATCAGGAAAAGGATTGGTAGATGGTTCATATTATAGATTACCATCTTGGGGTTGTTATACTTTAGATGGAAAAAATCTCGAAACTAATGGTGTAAGCCCTGATATTTATGTTGAAGAAAGTTTTAAAGATCGTTTAGATGGTAAGCAACCACAATTAGATAAAGCTATAGAAATAATCTTAAAAGAATTGAATAAGTAACTCAATTACTTTTATTTAAAACGAAAGCATGTATCTTTGCACTGCTTAAAAAAAATAAGAAAATGGATAACGGATTATACGCAAAATTTAACACTTCAAAAGGTGAAATAATTGTAAATTTAGAATTTAAAAAAACACCTGGAACTGTAGGTAACTTTGTAGCCTTGGCTGAAGGAAACCTAGAAAACAATTCAAAACCACAAGGAACGCCTTATTATAATGGATTAAAATTTCATAGAGTTATTGCTGATTTTATGATTCAAGGTGGTTGTCCACTTGGCACTGGAACAGGATCTCCTGGCTACAGTTTTGATGATGAATTTCATCCAGAATTAAAACATGACAGCCCTGGAATTTTGTCAATGGCAAACTCAGGTCCAGCTTCTAATGGAAGTCAATTTTTTATCACTCATGTGGCAACTCCTTGGTTAGACAATAAACATACTGTTTTTGGAAAAGTTGTTGAAGGACAAGATGTGGTAGATTCAGTAGCTCAAAATGATTTAATGGAATCTGTTGAAATTATAAGAGTTGGTGAGGAAGCCGAACAATTTAATGCTGTAGAAGCTTTTAGAGTTTTTGAAGGTGCAAGAGCTAAAAGAGAAGAAGAAGCTAAAAAAGCAGCTAAAGAACAAATGGATAAGATTGCGGCTGGCTATGATGAAACACCGAGTGGGTTACGCTATAAAATTTTGCAAAAAGGAAGTGGTAAAAAAGCTGAAAAAGGAAATATGGTTTCAGTTCACTACAAAGGACAATTAATTGATGGACAAGTATTTGATTCTTCATATCAACGCAAACAACCTATTGATTTTACGATAGGTGTTGGACAAGTTATTCCTGGTTGGGATGAAGGGATACAACTGTTAAAAGTAGGTGACAAAGCTCGTTTAGTAATTCCTTCAAACTTAGCTTATGGAAGTCAAGGTGCAGGTGGAGTAATTCCTCCAGATGCTACATTAATTTTTGATGTTGAATTAATGAATGTAAAATAAATTTGTTACAAATACCTAAAAAAAATCGTCTAACTAATATTAGTTAGACGATTTTTTTATTTTTATATACCAAATTCAACTTTATTATGAGATTTAAATTTATTACTACTTTCGTATTGTTTTCATTATTTTTTAGCTGTACTACAAAAACTAACAGTCCTGAATTTATAAAAAAAGTTTCTGGACGTTATTTATACAATTCAGACGAAATTATAGAAGTTTATTTTAAAGAAACAGATTTATATTTAAAATGGCGAGGAGCTACTAATATTAAACCTTTAAAAGTTGATGATGAAACTTTTTTTGTAAAGGAAATGAATGAAAAAATTCAATTTAAATTTAATCAAGATAATCATAAACAATATTTAATTTTTGTACCTAAAGAAACCACTGATAGCATTCAGTTTAATTTTAGAAAGTTAAATGAAACTGAGAAAATTCCAAGCGAATATTTACTAACTAATCAATATGAAAAAGCTTTAGAGGCCTATAAAGCAATACAAGAAAAAGACTCTTTGGATAGTGCAATTAATGAAGGCGATTTAAATTCTTTAGGTTATAAAAATTTGCGAGCTGAAAAATTTGAAAATGCAATTAATATTTTTAAGATAAATGTAGTACTTCACCCTGAGAGTTCCAATGTTTATGATAGTCTTGGAGAGGCTTATATGAAGCATGGAGATACTATTGAAGCAATTGAAAATTACAAAAAGTCTTTAGCGTTAGATTCTGGTAATAATAGAGCTAAACGAATGATTAAAAAATTAGAAAAAAAAGAGGTTGATAACTAAATTAACCTCTTTTTAAAAAATACTATTTTTAATGTCTATGTCTCCAGCCTCTATTATTAGAACCTCTTTTACTTTCTTTACCTGTTGGAGGCTTAATACTATATGTAAAACTCAACATTGCATACGTTCCTAAATTTTTCTTATAAGTCTCTTCAAAATAATTTTCATTGCTTGTTCTTTCCAAACCTAAATTTTTATCCAAGATATCCAAAACTTGTAATTTTAAATTACCTCTTTTACCTTTTAAAAATGCATATTCTACAGCCATATTCCAAATAGGAACATTTTGAGAATCAAAATTATTATCGGTATATAATGTATAATCAAATTGTGTGTTAAAGTTTAAACTATTAGTAATATCAAAATCAACTTTAGAATAATAGTTTTGCTCAAAATAATCACGATCTCTATCTTGTAATGAATACGTTGTTTTATTCAAACCATATTTAGCTCCAAAAGTTAAATCAATATTGTTTTTATTTTCGTTACTTAAACTTAAATTAAAATTTGCGCCTTTACTCTTAGTTTTATTATATTCTCCATCAATTATTGTTATATAATCATTAGCATTGCCACTAATGCTAAAATTGTATCTAAATCCAATCTTTTTAATTTTTCTACTAAAATTAAAATGCCCTCTTATATTGGATTTTGAACCATGGTTTTCAAAAGTTGAATATTGAATATAATTATCATCAATACTCCTGCTGAAAACAATAGCATTTGTAGTTTTACTATAACTAAAAAATGAAAAAAAGCTGTTGGCATTTTTAAAATCATGCGAATAAAACATCAGATTATAGTTATCAGATTCTTCTGGAGTTAAATTTGTATTCCCTGTACTAATATATAACGGATTAAAATCATTTATAACTGGTGAAACTTGATTAGCACTTGGTAATGAAGTTGATTTGTTATACCTAAATCTAATTCTTTTCCCTTTTTTATATTCATAACTAGCAGTTGCTCTTGGTAAAAAGTTATCGTAAGTTTTATCGATTACTTTTATATTGTCTAAATCTAATTTTTGTTTCATTGACTCTAAAGCTCCAGAAATGTATAATTGAAACTTATCTTTACTATAAACATACCCTAATTGATTATCAAAAACCTGCTTATTATAATCTAAACTATAAATTAAAGGATTTTGCTCTATTAAATTAATGTTTTTGATTTGGTTTAAATCTTCATCAGATTTTTCATTATCTATGCTCGAAGAAAAACTTATAAAATGATGAGGAACAATTGGTTCCATATATCTAAATGAAGCATTATATTTTAAACTTTTATTCAGCTCATTTCTTGTAGTAATTTCATTAGATTCTTCGTAATTGATTGCATCAGAAATATTAAATTTATTGAGAGATTCTTGATAATTCATATCATTATTATCAACAAATGAAATTCCTGCTCTAACCCTAATATTTCTACCTTTTTCATTAATTTTTTTTCTGTATGAAAAATTTAAGCCTCCATTATTTCTGTCATCTTCACTTGATGCTGTCCTTTCGCTATTGGTATCTTCTAATTCATTTTCATTATAAAAAACTGTAGAATTTGAACTATTAGACTCTCTATTGTCTTTTCTAAAATTCCCCCTAAAT
Source organism: uncultured Lutibacter sp. (assembly GCF_947493565.1). Taxonomy (GTDB): domain Bacteria; phylum Bacteroidota; class Bacteroidia; order Flavobacteriales; family Flavobacteriaceae; genus Lutibacter; species Lutibacter aestuarii. The sequence continues at coordinate 121,963 of NZ_CANLRG010000003.1, forward strand.
TCCAAATAAGCTCCTTTTTTAGATCGATCTCTTAGACTAAAATTTACATTATGGTTATTAGAAACATTTTGACTTTTATTATCCCTATCTGAAGTGAATAATTTATCATCTGTGAATTCCGTTCTTTTAGAAGTTTCTTCCTGCTCGTTATCAGAATATCCATAATTATAATCTATGTTAAAATTTAAATCTTTTTTAAATTCATAATTATAATTTGCACCAGCTGTACCTGTTGTTAAAAACCCACTATTACTAGAACCTCTGCTTCCATCTCTTCTAAAAATTGTAGCTCCTGTATTGTTAATATTATTTAAATTTCCAAAAACAGCCAATTGTGTTTTACTTGTAAATCTATTGATATCAAAATTTGTAGTATATCTATCATTTGTACCAATACCAGCTCCCATTTTTCCAAAATAACCAGATTTTTTTCCTTCTTTTAAAACAAGGTTAATAATTTTATTTTTTTCACCATCTTTAATTCCTGTAGTCCTTGCATCATCACTTTCTTCATCAACTATTTGTACACTTTTTACAGCATCAGCAGTTAAATTTTTAAGAGCTATGGTTTGATCATTATTAAAGAACTCTTTGCCATCCACTAATATTTTAGTTACGTCTTGACCTTGAGCGCTTACTTTGCCATCAGTACCTATTTGGATTCCTGGCAATTTCTTTATTAAATCTTCAACATTATCATCTTGTTTAACTTTAAAGGCTTTTGTATTAAAAGCAACCGTGTCTTGTTTAATTTTTATGGGTACAACTGCATTAATAGTTACTTCATTTAGTTTATTGACTTCTCTTTTTAAATTAATAATTCCTAAATCAATATCCTTATTTTCAACTTTTAAAATTCTTTGATTTGCTTGGTAAGTCATTAAATATATTTGAAATAAGTAGGTGCCTTCTTTAATTTCAGATAATTCAAACTTTCCATCTTGTCCTGTTGATGTATATTTTACTAACATAGAGTCTTTCGGTTGTAACAAAGCAACAGATACAAACTCTAAAGGCACTTTATCTTCATCAATAACAATTCCTTTGATAGTCTGTGAAAAACCATATGTAAAACAAAATAAGCTGATCAATACTACTAATGTAATTTTTAATGTTGTATAATCCTTTTTCATTTAAGTTAATTTTTAACAATATTTTTAAGAAATAAAATTTTATATCTTTATGCAGGTTCAAATTTTATTCAAAGATGGTTTATTTATTAAGCATTCAATCTTAATCAAATGTTAAATTATGTTAATTAGTATTAACAAATAATTATTATGAAAACACTACAACAATGGTTTAAAGAATATTCTGAAAGTCATCAAAACAAAACAAATCAAAGAATACATTTTGTTTGTGTTCCTGCTATTTTTTTTAGTATTGTTGGAATATTTATGAGCATCCCCAGACAAATGATTGTTAACTTATTAAATATTAACAAACCTTATATTGAAAATTGGGCAACATTCATTCTAATTTTACTAATGATCTTTTACCTACGTTTATCAATTTCTACATTTATAAAAATGTTTATTTTTTCAGTTTTATGTTTAATTTTAAATGATTACTTGTCCATTTATTTTAACTTACTTTACACCTCATTAATTATTTTTGTAATTGCTTGGATTGGTCAATTTTATGGACATAAATTAGAAGGTAAAAAGCCTTCGTTTTTAAAAGATTTACAGTTTTTACTTATTGGACCGGCTTGGGTACTTGAAAAAATAATGAAGTAAAAAAATTAAAAATTGAATGAAGAAAATAGTTTATTTATTACTTATATTTCATTTTACCATAAATTCTCAACAACTAAATTATGAAGTATTTAACACTTCTATAAATTCTAAGTATGCTGAATTTGGAGTAACTTATTTGAATAATAATACTATTATTTTTGCTTCTTCAAAAAAAGATGAAATAAGAAAACGAAGAACCAATCGTCAGCTATATTTAGAGTTGTATATCGGAGAAATTACTGATAATGGTGATATCATTGAAACAGATAGGTTCTCTAATGAAATTAACAACAAATTTTTTGAAAGTGACGTTACTTTTACCAAAGATTTAAAAACGGTATATTTTACTTGGAACAATTATTATAACTCATTAAAATACAGTGATTTAAAAAATAGCAAGGCTTTATATTTATTTAAAGCTACTGTTGATAAAAATTTTGGACTTAGCAATATTGAACCACTACCATTTAATAGCAAACGTTATTCTGTAAGAAGCCCTAAATTAAGTAAAGACGGAAAACAGCTCTTTTTTATTTCAGATATGGATGGTGGCTATGGCGGTATGGATATTTATGTAGTAAATATCACAAAAAATGGAAGCTTTAGTGCACCAAAAAATTTAGGACCAAATGTTAATACCTCAAATGATGAGTTTTTTCCATATATTGATGAAAATAACACCTTATATTTTTCTTCATATGGGCATTTAGGTTTGGGTAATTTAGATATTTTTAAAAGTGAGTTTAAAAATGGAACATATCAAAAAGCTGAAAGTTTACCGGAGCCCATAAACAGTAAATTTGATGATTTTGCCTTTGTTATTAATAACACTAAAAATACTGGCTATTTTACCTCTAATAGAAATGGAGGAATTGGAGGTGTTGATATTTATGCTTTTAAGCCTAAACTTCCTGATTGCAGTCAAATTATTACTGGTTTAGTTTATAATAAAAATACGGCTAAAGAAATTGATGATGTTGAAATTAGTTTGCTTAAAAATGGTGAATTAATTGAAACTCATATAAACCAATTTGAAAAAAAATACAATTTTAAACTTGATTGTAACTCAACTTATTCAATAATTGCACAAAAAGAACATTTTGAAACACTAGAAATTGAAATTGCTATTGATACCATTTTTAATAAAAAACTAAAACAAAATTTAGAGCTCACCCCAATACTTTGTAACCAATTACTAACGCTTCAAGTTGTTGATGAAGAAACTGGTAATACATTAGAAAATGCCAATATATTAATTTCAGAAAATAATCAATTTACAACTACTAATTATCTTCAAAAAGAGTTCGTTAACTTTCCTTTAGCTTGTAATAAAGCTTATAAAATTAACATCAGTAATGAACATTATGAAAACTTCGAATTTGTACTTAAAACTGATAATGATTATGATAGAAAAATCAGTAAAACAATTAAATTAACACCTAAAAAATGTACCCAATTAATTACAGGAAACATTTTAAACAAAGAAACTAATAAATCTTTAATTGGAGTAACACTTAATTTATATCACAATAACACATTAATAGCTTCAAAAAATGTAAAAAATGATTCAAACTATACATTTGAAGTTGAATGCGATAAATTATACAAAGTAGTTGCCAAAAAAGAAAATTTTGAAACATTAACTTCTGAAGTTGTAACAAACAAAGCTTATAACTCCACAATTCAGCAAAATTTTGAGCTAGCTCCTATGAGCTGCAATCAGTTGTTAACTTTAAATATTATTGATTCAAAAACAAAAAAAATCATTGCTAACTCAAAAATAACTGTTTTTGAAAATAATGAATCACTTGGTAATTTTTCAAATGAAATTAATTTAGATTGTCATAAAACTTATCAAATTTCTATAACTAATGATGCATATGAAGATGCAGCAGTTCAATTAATAACCGCTAATAAAAACACTCAAACTATTAAAAAAACTATTGAACTAACTCGTAAAGTTTGTACACAACTCATTTCAGGAAAAATTTTAAATAAAAATTCGAATCAAATTGCTATCGGAACAAAAGTTCTTTTATATCAAAATAATAAATTAGTTAACTCACAAATAGTGAACAGTGATGGAACTTATAATTTTGAACTAAATTGTAATGAAACTTATAAAGTTGTAACCGAAAATAAGCATTATCAACCTATTGAATTGGAGATTTTAAATCCATCTACTACAACTCAATATAAAAATATTGAATTAACTCCGTTAAAATGCGAACAATTTATTACAGGAAAAGTTATTGATTTTAACACTCAAAAAGAACTGCCAAATGCAATAGTTACACTTTATGAAAACAACAGCAAGATTGATACTTTAAAATTAGATAAATCAGCAAACTTTAAATATAAAATAAACTGTAATAAAACATACAAACTAGTTACTATTTTAAAAAATTATAACACTTACAGTACGCTAATTAACACTTCAAATGAATTGAATAAAACAATTCAAAAAAATATTGTGTTAGATTATAGCAAAGAATTTATTACTGTACGTGATCAAAAAATGATTAAAACAAACCCTATTTATTTTGATCTTGATAAATCTGATATTAGAACAGATGCTGCAATTGAATTAAACAAAGTAGTTGAAATATTACAAAAATATCCAAAAATTAAAATTGAAATAAAATCACATACTGATAGTAGAGCTCCTGATAATTATAATATGAAATTATCTAATAGCAGAGCTAAATCAACTATTAGTTATATTATTGCACAAGGAATTGACTCAAGTAGGGTTACAGGGCGTGGATATGGTGAAACCCAACTTGTAAATAAATGTGCAAACGGAGTAAAATGTTCAGATGCGGAACACCAATTAAATAGAAGAACCGAATTTATTGTTATCGATGAATAAAAAAATGAAACCAGAAATTACTTTTGAAGATTTTAGTAATATAGATGTAAGAGTTGGAACTATTATGAAAGTAAATGATTTTCCAAAAGCCAGAAAACCAGCCTACCAATTAACCATAGATTTTGGAGATTTAGGCATTAAAAAATCAAGCGCACAAATTACAGATTTATACACTAAAGAAGATTTACTACATAAAAAAATAGTGGCTATTATTAATTTTGAAAAAAAGCAAATAGCCAATTTTTTTAGTGAGTGCTTGGTATTAGGAATTGAAAATAAAGATGGAAAAGTTGTCCTTCTTAAAACTTCAAAATCAGCCATAAAGAATGGAGCGCAAGTAAGTTAGTTTCTTAATTACATTGTTTTTCCAAAAAATATGGCGTTCATTAATAATTTATTTGTCCCATACCAAAAAGCTCTAAAATTAGTATTGTCAGTAAAAACTACTACTTTACCTTTTCCTAAACTTTTAACTTGAAATGGTACGGTGTTTTTTAAAACTTCTAAATTAGGTTTAGAAATATATCCACTTAATAATGGATTTTCGGTATAAATTATTGGATTATTAAAACTACTACTATCGGGTTTTACAAATATTTTAGTTCGTCTAAACATTGGTAAATTCTTCTTAGTATATCCAAAATTTATTGGATGAGATCTATCAATTTTTGTTTCAAAAATTGCTCCTCCTATCACTTGAGCACCCGTAAAATTTCTTTTTTGTTCAAATGTTACCTGCTTAGCGTTTACTTTTGCAGAAGTGTAATTAAGAGTAATAAACTTATTAGCTGACAACCATTTTACAGCATTTTTATAACCGATTAAAACCCCTCCATTTTGTACCCATAATTTTAATTTTTCAACGGTGCCTTTACTTAACAACATATTAGTACTAGGTATAATTATTGAAGTGTATTTAGAAAAATCAACCCTATTAATATAACTTATATCTAATTTTGTAATATTCATTTTATAACGCTGGTCAAATAAGTGCCAAATTTCACCTGCATCATACGATGAAATTCCGTTACCTACCAACATAGCTACTTTTTGTTTCTCTATATTTCTGAACTGATTACTACCTAAATCAATTCCATTTGTTAAACCTGTAGAAACACTGTTAATATTTATATTGCTTTCTAATGCAACTTTTTGTAACAAATTAAATAACTCATTTTCATTGAGATGTTGGTTTTGAACTGGAATTAAAATTGTTCCATAATCGTATGTTTTTCCATTTAATGAAAACGGTTTCATCCCAACTTTGGCTCTCAACCCTTTATTTAAAATGATGTTTAAAGCTTTAGGAGAGTAATACTCATGCCATTCCATCAAATAAGCATAGGTACTTTTTCCTGTAACCTCACCTTTTTTTAAAGATAAATTTTCAATTTTATCACCTATCAGTGAAGTAGATTTTAGCTCGGTATAATCTAAATTAAATGCTAATGGAAAAGTCCAAGCAGAAATATCATAAAACAAACTATCTGTAAAAGAAGTTCGTTTTTCAAACATTGCTTTAATTAATTTGCTATTTTTTTGATTTATAGGAACTATATAACTCTGTTCTTTCTTAAAGTTTTTCCCATTTTCTTTGAAATCTGATTTTGGTTTGTAAATTTCAATGGTATGTTGTTTTAATATTTCTGCCAAATGAAAACTTCTAGCAGCATCATTTTCACTACCAAATACAATAGCTTTAGTTTTATCTTTTAAAGTTTCTATTGCTGCATTTTTATAAAAATTACGTTGATACGTTAATAATTTTACACGCATACTTTTTGCTGCTTCTAGCGTAGAGAGCGCTGCTGTATACTGGTTTCTAATGGTAAAGGGAAAAGTCAACACTCCATTGATAGTTTCCTGAGCATGCCCTCTTGAGCTCCCTTGTTCAAATAAAATTCCAATAGCCCCATTTATATCAGGATATGTAGAGCCTTTCCCATAATAAAAATCATCGAAATTTTCTTCTGTAAAATATAATGAACCTATTTTATCTAAAGCTGCTGCATGATAATTTCCTATTTCTTTGGTTAATTCTTGATTTTCTTTCGGCGTTAAAGGATGCACTCTAGACTGTATTCCTGGTTGAAAAAAGAACGTAGAGTTACTTCCCATTTCATGATGATCGGTTAAAATATTTGGCATCCATTTTCTGTAGGTTTCAATACGTGCTTTAGATTCTGGCAATTGAGCTGGCAACCAATCTCTATTCATATCAAACCAATAATGATTAGTTCTTGATCCTGGCCATACTTCATGAAATTCTCTATCATTTGGATCAGAATTTATAAAATCACTCTTGTTAGTATTAGCCCAATAAGCAAATCGTTGTAAACCATCAGGATTTAAAGATGGGTCTAACAAAATAATGGTGTTATCCAATAAATTAATTATTTCAGTACCCTCAGCCGCAGCTAAATAATATGCTAGTAATAAACTTGCATTAGCGCCACTTGGTTCATTTCCATGAATTGAAAAACCTTGATAAACCACCAAAGGCATTGTTTCAATATTTAATGTACTACTTTTGTTTGCTTCAGTGAGGTTAAAATGATTAGACTGGATAGCATCAATATTTTTATGATTTTCTGGAGAAGTAATTGTCAATAAAATTAATGGTTTTCCTTCAAATGTGAATCCTCTATCTTCAATGGTAACTCTATCTGAAACAGCTGCAATAGTTTTCATATAAGTTACTAATTTATCATGTGTTATATGCCACTCACCTATTTGATGACCAATAACACTCTCAGGTGTAGGTATATTTTTATTGTAACTAATATTTTGTGGCAAGTAGTAAGAAAGCTCAAACTGATTTTGTCCATGTAACATAGCTGTTACAAAAACAAAAATTAAAAGGATTTTTAATTTCATCTATAAATTGTTTACACAAATATAGAAATTTCATTTTTACCACTGAGTAACAAATATTTTAGTATATTTCAAGTTTTAAAAAACATACTTAACCTTAAATTTTCAACTAAGATATTTATGAAAAATTGTTACTTTTTTAACTTCCTATTAGTAGCTCTAGTGTTTTCTAACATTAATTTGAAAGCTCAAAATAAAGAAAATGATAAAACTCGATGGACTCCTGAAGACATTATTAATACTGAATATATGAGGTCTGTATCCATATCACCAAACGGGAATATGGTTCTTTGGACAAAAAATAAGGCCGTGAAAGAAAAAGATAGATTCGTTTCTGATATTTATTTAACCCGATTAGACATTAAGGATAACGATACTTTTAAAACCATTCAACTTACCAATGCTGATGAAAATGATTTTAGCCCAATGTTTTCAAAAGATGGAGAATCTATTTATTTCTTATCATCTCGTGATAAAGGAAAAAAATTGTGGAAAATGAGTATTTATGGCGGTGAGCCTATTAAAGTAAAAGAATTTAAAAATGGCATTTCAAGTTTGTCATGGCAAAATAAAAATACATTGCTTTATACCTCAAATGAAGGAGAAACTTTATATGAAAAAGAATTAAAAGAAAAAAAAGACAACGTAATTGTGGTTGAAGATTCTTTACATTGGAAACCAACAAGAGTTTACGCTTATGATTTAAAAACTGAAACAACAAAAAGAATTACCAATAATAAAAAACCTTTAAATAGTTATACTGTTTCTGAAGATGGAAAATGGTTAGTGTATAGTGTTAGTAGAAGTAGAAGTTATGCTTCTGATGCACAAAAAGACCCATTTTATTTTTTACAAAATTTAGAAACTAACAAGGTTATTCAAATAATTAAAGAACTAGAATTTCCATCTTATAATTTTCAATTTAGTAAAGACAACAAAGGTTTTTATTTTGTTTCATCAGAGGCTTCAGACCCACAATGGAATGGCGCTGGAATTTCTCAACTATATTATTATACAATTGCAACTAATACTTATAAAAAAGTAAATTTAAAGTGGGATTTAGGAATTGGTCGTGGATTTAATGTTGTTGGAAATGATGTAATTGTAACCCTTGCCAATAAAGTATATTATAAATTAGCTTACTATCAAAAAAACGGAAATTCTTGGTCGAAAAAGACCATTGATTTAGATAAAAAAAACAATCATACTACTTTGTTAAGTGTTGCTAATAATGGTACTAAAGTAGCTTATCAATACTCCACAGCATCTAAATTACCTAGATTTTACATTGCAGATGTATCAAAAAACAAGTTTACTAATGAACAAGAAATCATACAGTTAAATAAAAAATTAGCTAAAAAACCGATTACAAAAAGTGAGGTTCTTGTGTGGAAAGGTTATAAAAATGAAGAGGTTACCGGTATTTTATACTATCCTGAAAATTACGAAGTTGGTAAAAAGTATCCATTAATTTTATCTATTCATGGAGGTCCTGCAGGAGTAGATACTGATATGTGGAGCGAGCGTTGGAGCACGTATCCAAATATTTTAGCACAACGCGGTGCCTTTGTACTTAAACCTAACTATCATGGATCATCAAATCACGGGCTTTCTTTTGTTGAAAGTATTAAAGGAAATTATTACGAACCAGAGTTAGAAGATATTACTAAAGCAATAGATTTATTAGCCAATAAAGGAATGATTGATACCAATCAATTAGGAACTATGGGATGGTCTAACGGAGCAATTTTAACCACTATGTTAACCGTTCGTTATCCTGATATGTTTAAATTTGCAGCACCTGGAGCTGGTGATGTTAACTGGACTTCAGATTATGGAACTTGTAGGTTCGGCGTTAGTTTCGATCAATCTTATTTTGGTGGTGCTCCTTGGGATGACTTAAATGGAAAATTTTATAATGAAAATTACATCATTAAATCTCCATTATTTGAAATTGAAAAAATAAAAACCCCAACCATTATTTTTCATGGTAGTGAAGATAGAGCAGTTCCAAGAGATCAAGGTTGGGAATATTATAGAGGTTTACAACAAGTTGGAAAAACACCTGTTAAATTTTTATGGTTTCCTGGACAACCTCATGGCTTAGGCAAAATTACACATCAATTACGTAAAATGAACGAAGAATTAGCTTGGATTGATACTTACTTATTTAACAAATCTTCTACCAAAAATGAAACCTTTAAAAAAGATAGCCCATTTGCTCAACTATTAAAAATTGAAAAAGTTAACATTACAAAAAACGGTAATTTTGGAAAAGTTTTCAATTCAACTCTTATTCCTGAAACAGTTTCAGTAAAAAAAGATTCAATAGAAATAGGTCGTTTTGAAGTTACCAATGCTCAATTTAAAGCTTTTAATCCTGAATTTAATTTTGAAGCTGGAATGGACAATTATCCAGTAGTTACAACAAAAGAAGATGCTCTTAAATATGTAAAATGGTTAAGCAACTTAACAGGCAAAAAATATCGTTTACCAACTTCTGAAGAAGGTAAAAACTTACACAAACTTGCCCATAAAGCAGCTGCTAAAGAAAATACACTAAATTATTGGGCTGGCTATCCGATTACTATTGATGAAATATCAGAATTCAATAAAAAAGTTCAAGAATTAAAATCTCATTTATTTAAAAAAGTGGGAAAAAATAAAGCCACAAAAGTAGGTGATGCAGAAATCTATGATTTAGGGGGAAATGTTGCTGAATACTTTGATGATGGAATTTATGGTTACAGCGCATATGACTTTTATGATGTTAATAACAATGATCTAATTACTAGTAAATATGTTGGTATTAGAGTTATAAAAGAGTAACAAAATTTTGATAAAAAAAACCTCTCAATTGAGAGGTCTTTTTTTTATAACAATAGTTTATTTTCAATAACTTATCTTGAGTAGTTTGGAGATTCTTTGGTAATAGTAACATTATGAGGATGACTTTCGCGCATACCTGCTGAAGTTATTTTAACAAACCTCGCTCCTTTTTGAGCATTAATATCTTTAGCTCCACAATACCCCATACCTGCACGCAAGCCTCCAATAAATTGATGCATGGTTTCTTGTAACTCTCCTTTATAAGGAACTCTTCCAACTATTCCTTCAGGTACTAACTTTTTAATATCATCTTCCACATCTTGGAAATAACGATCTTTTGAACCCTTTTTCATTGCTTCAACAGACCCCATCCCTCTATAAGATTTAAATTTTCTTCCTTCAAAAATAATAGTTTCACCTGGAGATTCCTTAGTACCAGCTAATAACGATCCTAACATTACACAATCTGCTCCTGCAGCAATAGCTTTTGGAATATCACCTGTATAACGAATTCCTCCATCTGCAATGACTGGAACACCCGTTCCTTTAATTGCCTTAGAAACATCTAAAATTGCTGAAAGCTGTGGAAAGCCAACACCTGCAACTACACGTGTTGTACAAATTGAACCTGGACCAATACCAACCTTAACCGCATCTGCTCCTGCCTCAACTAAATATTTAGCGGCCTCACCAGTTGCAATATTACCAACAATTACTTCTATTCTAGGAAATTTACTTTTAATATCTTTTAAAACAGTTACTACACCTTTTGTATGTCCATGAGCTGTATCAATAATTAAAGCATCTACACCTGAATTAATTAAAGCTTCAGCACGTTCAACAGCATCACCAGTAACACCAATAGCTGCTGCAACTCTTAACCTTCCATAAGAATCTTTATTGGCATTAGGGTTTTCACTTACTTTAATAATATCTCTATAAGTAATTAAACCAACCAGTTTATAATCTTCATTAACCACAGGTAATTTTTCTATTTTATTTTCCTGTAAAATAATTTCAGCTTGTTTTAATGAGGTTCCTTCAGAAACTGTTACCAAATTCTCTGAAGTCATTACTTCTCCAATTTTTCTAGAATTATCATTTTCAAAACGCAAATCTCTATTCGTAATAATTCCTATCAACTTTTCATGATCATCCACAACAGGAATTCCTCCAATACTGTATTCACGCATCAAATTCTTTGCTCTTAAAACCGATTCTTCTTTTTTAACTGTAATTGGCTCTAATATCATTCCAGATTCAGAACGTTTCACCTTTTTAACTTCCTTTGCTTGCTTTTCGATAGACATGTTCTTATGCAAAACACCTATACCTCCTTCACGAGCCATAGCTATAGCCATATCCGATTCCGTAACAGTATCCATAGCTGCTGAAACTATTGGTACATTTAAAGTAATGTTTTTTGAAAATTTAGCTTGAATATTTACCTCTCTAGGTAGTACTTCTGAAAAAGCTGGAATAAGTAATACGTCGTCGTAGGTTAAACCTTCACCTACAAATTTTGAAGAGTCTGAAATCATAGTGCAATCAACTTAGAAATTAATTGCGAGCAAATTTACAATTTTTAATTGAAATATGAGAATTTATTATCTTTTTGTCACTATTAGCTGATAAGCTATTGACAATGTAGAAAATACAAAGCTAAAAGTCATTAATATACCTGAAAAAATAATGATATATTTGAACCAAGTAATACCACTCCATAGTAAATAAATACCACCAAAAGTTAAAAGTATAGAGAAAAATGGCTCTATCATTAAAAAATATTTTAGTTTTTTATTGATTGAAGTAGTTGCTAAAATAAGTGATAGTAATAAAAAAATCACAGACATAGAAAGTATATGATTATGCACAATCGTTAAAATTTCTCTTTCATTTTTCTTAAACATCATTACCTCTGCATCCTCATCATCTTCATTTCCTAAATAATGATTTTCTATCCCTTTTGGCTGCATTGCTGTTGTATTATTAACAAAGCTTAACCCACCATAAAAACCAACACTTAAAACGATAATAAATGCTAAAATGACTGATTTAATTTCTTTGGGAAAGTGATGAATTTGTCCGTGAATTTGCATTAGAACTGCTTATTATTATGTAAAATGTTTATTGTTTTTAATAGTTTATTAATTTCAGTTGTCATAGCTTTTGCTGAAATTGTTGCTCCAGAAATGGCGGCAATATCTTTTTGATATTCTAACTGTTTATCTTTTGTTTTACCTGAAAACTGACGTAACCAACGTTTACTTCCAATTTCACCTCCGTGATCTTCTCTATACACAAGAATTCTTACTTTTGAAATAACCAAACTTTCATCAAAAATAACAATAAAATCGAAATAATCTGCTTTACCAAAAGCTTGTCCAAAATAATAATAACCTTTTAATTCATTATTACTAACTATCTTAAAAAAATTAGTTGATGAAATTTGAATTGGTAATGTTTCATTTATTTCTTGTGAAACTTTTAATGATTGTTTTGTGTAATTTTCAATATCAAAATAAGCTTTGATTTCCTTTTGAATTAAAGCTTCAATTTTTGAGTTTGTTAAACTCAAAAAACTCATCCCAATTGCTAAAATAAAGACAATTTTCTTCATTAAACTTTTTATTATTAAAAAGAATGAGGCCACAATATAAATAAATTAGTAAACTTTAGTGACCTCATCTTATTAAACTTTTAGAACCAAATTGCTACACCTGCATTAAATTGTTTAGAAGTATCACTACCTGAAACCGCATTATTCATCAACTGATAATCCATTTTAAAAGCTGCTCCTTCTGCAACTTTATAATTTAAACCAAAAATTAATTCATCTCTATCATAAGCTTTGTTAGCTACTATCCCATCTGTATCAGCATGTGTATTATGTTTTTCATAACGTAAAAACGGAGTTAATTTTTCAACACCTTTTAAATCAAAATTATAGGCTATCTCACCATATAGACCATTCATTTTTGATCCAAGATCTTTTCCTGTTAAAGCATTGTATTTATCTGTGTCAGATAAACTTGTTGTTATGTACTGACCTCTAAGTTCTAGATTATTGTATTTATAACGAGCATCAAAACCAATCATTGAAACACCTACTGTAGAATCTTCAATAGTAGTATCATCAGTTTGTGTTTTACCAAAATATCCTGAAAGCCCTAAACGTAAACCTGCAATACCATAATAATCTAATTTGGCTGAAAAGTTAGGTGAACTAACTACAGATTCTGCTCCTTTTTGACGTCCTTTTCTTAAACCATCAGAGCCTCTTAGTATACCAGTACCATCAGCAAAAGATTTAAAACCATTAAACAAATAAGCTTGGTATTTTAAAGATGCATTATCAATTCTACCAGACACTCCTACTCCTAGTTCTCTCCATGTAGTAGGCACAATATATTTATCAACATTGGGTCTTTCAACGCCATAATAAGTTGTTGGTTCATGAAACTCATTAATAATTCCCATAGGTACCAACATTAAACCTGCTAAAACGTTAAAATTTTCATTTGCTTTATATTTTAAATAAGCTTGCTCAACATAAACTTCTTTAACATGTTCATACTCTACTTCTGTCAAAAAACTAACTTTATCATTAAACTTGTAACCAAAAAGCAATACTAATCTATGTACATCTAATTTTCCTACTGCAGCCCCATCAGGTTCATTATAATCAATTTGCGCATAACCTCCAATTGTAACTCCTTTTGGTAAATTATCTCCTAATAATTTGCTACCAGCATTTTCATAATTGTCATTAGTTTCTTGTGCTAAACCTACAAAACTTACTAATAATATTATAATAACTATACTTAATTTTTTCATTTTTAAAATTTTATTTTTATTTAGACTTGTTTTAAATAATGATGCAAATTTATGTAACCAAAGTAACATGACAAAGTATTATTTAGAATAATTATAAATAATATGATATTTGTCATATCTATAAAAAAAACAAAAAATTAAATTATTGAAATTCTGATTTTTAACTAAAATCCAAAAATTTTAAGAGCTTCATTATAGGCGCTTTCAAAACTCATGGCGTTAATATTAGTGAATGCTTTTTGCTGATTGAAGTAAGAAATTAGCTTTTCTGTGGGCATATTACCAGTTAACTCATCCTTGGCCATTGGGCATCCTCCATAACCTTTAATTGCACCATCAAACCTAGTACAACCCGATTGATAGGCTGCATTAACTTTTCCAAACCAAGCATTAGGTGTAGTATGTAAATGAGCTCCAAACTCAATATCTGAATAAAGTGGTATTAAATTAGAAAACAAATAAGAAATGATGTCTGGTGTAGAACTACCAATAGTATCGGATAATGAAATGATTTTAACCCCCATTTTAGCTAATTTTTCTGTCCACTTAGAAACAATATCAACATTCCAAGGATCTCCATAAGGATTTCCAAACCCCATTGACAAATAAGCTACAACCCCTTTATTAGTTTTCACTGAAATATTTAAAATTTCATCTAAAATTAGGATAGATTCAGCAATGGTTTTTCCTGTATTACGCATTTGAAAATTTTCTGAAATTGAAAAAGGGTAACCTAAATAATCAATTTGTTCAAATTTAGAAGCGTCTTGAGCACCACGAATATTAGCAACAATGGCTAATAATTTACTTTCAGTTTTACTCAAATCTAATTTAGACAATACTTCAGCAGTATCACGCATTTGTGGTATTGCCTTAGGCGACACAAAACTTCCAAAATCTATGGTATTAAAACCAACTCTTAACAACGCATTTATGTATTGTGATTTTGCTTGAGTTGGAATAAAATGCGACTTAATACCTTGCATGGCATCTCGAGGACATTCTATTAATTTTACTTTTTTCATGAATTCAAATATACAAATACAATTAGGAATAAAATAGCTTCAATTTAATTGTTAACTACAACTGTTTTATAAATAAACACTTCTTATATTTGTTTTAATTTTTTTGAAATTTATTTCAAAAAACATACTATACTCTTTATAACATGACGATTCAAAAAGCAACCACAATAGCTGATATTCAAACTATTGAAAAGCTAGCCCATAAAATTTGGAATGCTCATTATGTACCAATAATTGGTCAAAATCAGGTAGATTTTATGCTTGAAAAATATCAAAGTTTTAATGCAATTTCTTCACAAATTAAAAATGGTTATGATTATTTTTTAATTTCAGATGCTAAAAAGGCTGTTGGATACCTATGCTTAGTATATAATTACTCTAAAAAAAAGCTAATGATTAGTAAAATTTATGTAGATACTAATGAAAGAGGGCTTGGATATGGCAAACAATTAATTGACTTTACCATACGTTTAGCGAAAGAAAAAAAGATGAAAAAAATTTGGTTGACGGTAAATAAAAATAATAGTAATTCCATAAAATGGTATCAAAAATTAAATTTTAAGATTACCAATGAAGTAGTGATGGATATTGGTAATAATTTTGTTATGGATGATTATATTATGGAATTACAACTTAATTAAGTCAGCTGCTTTAAAATGGCTTTATTAATTTTTTTAACCAATATTGGTCCTTCATAAATAAATCCAGTATAAATTTGAACTAAGTCTGCGCCCGCTTTAATTTTTTCTAAGGCATCTTCCGCAGAATGTATGCCTCCTACTCCAATAATAGGAAAAGCTTTATTAGATTTTTCCGATAGGTATTTAATTACTTTTGTACTTTTATCTTTTATTGGCTTACCGCTTAAACCTCCATTACCAATAGCTTCTAATTGCTTTTCTGAGGCCAACAAACTTTCTCTACTCACAGATGTATTTGTGGCAATAACACCATCAATTTTTGTTTCTTCAACTATTTCGATAACTTCATCTAATTGAATATTATTTAAATCTGGAGCTATCTTTAACAATACTGGACGCTGTTTTGTATACGTTTTATTTAATTCTTGAACTTTCGTAATTAATTCAATTAAATAACTTTTGTCCGTTAATTTGGCATGACTTCCAACATTAGGGCAACTCACATTTAACACAAAATAATCTACATAGGGATGTAGTTCAGAAAAACATTGCAAATAATCTGCTGTATATCCATCGGGCATTGTACTTGTATTTTTACCGATGTTTCCTCCAATTAAAAGGTTTTTTTTATTTTGCTTTAATTTTAAAATAACTGCCTCTAAACCCTTGTTATTAAATCCCATTCGATTAATAATTCCTTGATCTGCTTTTAATCTAAATAATCTCTTTTTAGGATTTCCATCTTGTGCTTTTGGTGTTACCGTTCCAATTTCAATAAAACCAAAACCAAAATTGGCTAATTCATTATATAATTCTGCATTTTTATCAAATCCAGCAGCTAACCCAACAGGATTTTTAAATGTTAATCCAAACATTTTTTTTTCCAATCTTTTATCATTAACCTGAAATAAATTTCTTATAAAACTTGGAATACCAGGAATTTTAGAAAGATTTTTGATAGCAAAAAATGTAAAATGATGTATTTTTTCTGGATCGAAAAGAAAAAATAAGGGACGGATAATTTTTTTATACATAAACTTATGTTTGTGCAAAATTAAAAAAAAAGCCTTTAGAAAAAGGTCTAAAGGCTTTTAAATTAAAAATTTATAAGATTAACGCAAAGTAGCACCCACATTTTTTTCAAATGTCTGTTGTAATTTTTGCATTACTTTATCTATTTGTTTATCGTTTAATGTTTTATTTTCATCTTGTAATAAGAAACTTACCGCGTATGATTTTTTTCCTTTTTTCAATTTATCTCCTTCATATACATCAAATAAATCAACTTCTTTTAATAAATTCTTTTCTGCTTGAAATGCTAAATTGTAAATTTCATTAAAAGTTACTTCTTTATCAATTAACAATGCAAAATCACGTTTTACGGGTTGAAACTTAGATAAATCTTCTACTTTTATTTTTGATTTTCCTCCAACTTTTAACACATTTTCCCAATTAAAATCAGCAAATAATACTTCTTGTTTAATCCCAAATTCTTTATTAATTGAGCGTTTTACAACACCTAAATCTACTAATTTTATTTTTCCTAAACTCAAAGTTATACCTTCAGAAAATATATCATTTTTAGTTGGAGTTGTTTTAACCTTAGCTATACCTAATCTATTCAATAAAGCTATTACAACACCTTTTAAATAAAAGAAATCAGATGTTTTTTGAACTACATTCCAACGTTCTTTAGTTCTAAATCCAGAAACAAATAAAGTTAAATGTTTTTGCTCTTTATAACCACTTTCAAATTTGTGGTACGTTTTACCAAATTCAAAAAACTTTAAAAAATTATTTTTTCTATTAATATTATAAATAACAGACTCTAATCCACTGAATAACAATGATTGACGCATAACACCTAAATCATTACTCAAAGGGTTAAGCATCGACACGTTGTGCTCTTCATTTAACATTTCAGATAATGAAATATAATCTGCCTTTGTAAGTGAATTGGCCATGGTTTCATTAAAACCTTGTGAAACTAACTGATTAGAAATAACGTTTTCAATTTTAACATCATCAAACTCTGAAAATGATATTGAAGTATTTAATTTGTGTGAAAATTCAACATTATTATAACCATATACACGTAAAATTTCTTCAATAACATCTGCTTCTCTAGTAACGTCAACTCTATATGCAGGAATGGTTAATCCAATACCACCATCAGTAACACTATTAAATTTAATATCTAAAGAAGCTAATATATTTTTAACTGTTTCTCTAGGAATTTCAGCACCTATCAATCTATCCATTTTTTCATAGGATAAGAATACTTGAAAATCTTCAAACTTTGTTGGATACAAATCATCTATTTCAGAAGAAACTTTTCCTCCAGCAACTTCTAAAATAAGATTGGCTGCTCTTTTTAAAGCATATTTAGTAATGGCTGGATCTATTCCTCTTTCAAATCTAAAAGACGCATCGGTATTTAAGGCGTGTCTTTTGGCTGTTTTTCTAATAGAAACAGGATTAAAATAGGCGCTTTCTAAAAAAATTGAAGTGGTATTTTCTGACACTCCAGAATTTAAACCACCAAACACACCGGCCAAACACATCGGCTCTTCATTTCCATTACAAATCATTAAATCTTCTTCGTGCAATTCACGTTCAACCTCATCAAGTGTAGTAAATTTTGTACCAGTAGGTAATGTTTTAACAATTACTTTATTTCCTTTTACTTTTGAAGCGTCAAAAGCATGTAATGGTTGACCTAATTCGTGTAAAACATAATTTGTAGCATCTACAATATTGTTAATTGGAGTTAATCCAATTGCTTTTAATCTATTTTGAAGCCATTCTGGAGAATCTTTTACGGTAATATCTGAAATTGTAACACCTACATATCTAGGCGCTTTATCAGAGTCTTCAACAATAACATCAAACTTTAAAGTTCTATCATCTACATGAAAATCGCTTACAGAAGGAGAAATTAATTCTAAAGAAATTCCTTGCTGAATTAACCCTGCTCTTAAATCTCTAGCCGTTCCTAAATGACTCATAGCATCTGCTCTGTTAGGGGTTAAACCAATTTCAAAAACTTGGTCTTTTTCTATATTAAAAACTTCAGAAGCTACAGTACCTGCTGGAATATTTTCATCTAAAACCATAATTCCATCATGACTACTTCCTAAACCAAGTTCGTCTTCAGCGCAAATCATTCCATGACTTTCTTCTCCTCTTATTTTTCCTTTTTTAATTTTGAAACCTTCTCCCTTATCATCATACAAAATAGTTCCAATAGTTGCAACAGGAACGGTTTGTCCGGCAGCAACATTTGGCGCGCCACAAACTATTTGAACTGGAGTTCCGTTTCCTAAATCAACTGTAGTTACTTTTAATCTATCTGCATTTGGATGTTGAATGCAAGTTAAAACTTTACCTATTACAACACCTTCTAAGCTTCCTTTAATGGATTCTACAGTTTCAATTCCTTCAACTTCTAATCCTAAATCAGTTAACAATTCTCCAGTTTTTTCAGCTTCCCAATCAATCTTTAAAAATTGTTTTAACCAATTGTATGATATTTTCATCTTTAGATTTTATTTTTAACAAGGTGCAAAGATAAAAAAAACCTATTTAGTTCACTTCATTTTAATTGTATAAAATGAATTTGTTTATTTAAAAATTGGGCTGAAATAAGATACTATTGAAAAATTAATATTATTTTCTATAAGAATCCTTCGTTTTTCAGTGTAATATTATGTCATTCCTTTGAAGAAAGGAATCTATACCAAACCTAAAAAGTAAAAACAAAGTAACTCATACAAAATAAGGGTTTTATCAATTACTAACCATTGCAATTAAAGCAACCACAATAAGGATAAAAACTACTAAAAATATAATTTTCCAATAAGAATAAGGTCGAGTTCCTGTAAACTTTCCTGTTTGTCCGTTTATAAAAAACTGATATACTTTATCATTATATTTATACGAGCTTATATAAATAGGTAATAAAATATGCTTAAAGGTTTCTTCACTTAAACTCATATTTATTGAACTTATACGTTGCGTATCACCTCCAATATCTCTACGAGCCCAAGTTCTTGCAATTTCTTCTGCCTCTTGAGTTGCGCTAAAATACCCATCTTTTAAAGGAATTGTATATTTTTCAGTAACAAAACCTGCTAAAAAACTTGAATCGAATGGTTTTAATGCTGTTAAATTCCAATTTGAAACTTTCTGAGGAATAGTGTTTTGCTTTTGAAATGAAGCTTTAATTAAAGTATCATCTACAAAACCTTTTACATCTCCACTGGCATTACTCCACCGTGTTCTTCGCTCCTGCCGTGTTTTTCTTACGCTTTTTCCATTTTCTGTAGTAGTGTATGAAACATTTACATAATAATAATCTCCTCTTTGACCTGTATAGTTAGCATACAGTTGCGCATCAAAAGTCCAATATGGTAAGTAAACCCCTTGCGTATTTTCTAAATCTAAAGCAGCTTTTTTTAATTTGTTAGGCGCAAACCATAAGCTTTTTACCCAATTTGAAAATAATTGATGTGACTTTTTTACATCTAATTGAAAAGGTACTATTGCTCCTGGTAGAATCCAATCTTCTAATGTTGCATCATCTCTAATTAATGGCATTGTACAATATACGCAATGCAACGATTTATAATTGTCTTGAATATGCTGATTTGCTCCACAACTATTACAACTAAGCATTAAAACTTCTTCAGAATGAGATAAGTTTCCCATTTCTTCTAAATATGGCTTTAAATCTAACTCTTTAAAGCCATTTTCATTAAATCTTATTTGCTCTTCATTTCCACAATAATTACAATGAATTGAAGTAGTACCGGGTTTAAAAAGCAACTCGGCTCCACATTTAGAGCATGCCTTTTTATTTTCTAAAGTTGCATTTTTGCTTTCTTCCATTTAACATTAAAATCAATTAAATATTAAACAGTTGGTAATGGCGGCGGTGTATTTCCTCCTAAAAACGATTGCAACTCTTGAACATCTTTTAATGGAGTCCAATTTGCCATTCCTTGTTTCCAAACTAACGAATCTTTATTTATAGTTCTATTTGCAAAAAAACCTTTTAATTGTTCTATAGAAACTGGTCCCATTTGTTGACCGTTAACTGCATAAAAATATTGAATTTGAACAGGCATTGGAGGTGGAACAGCTACATTTGGTTGTGTAGTATTTGTTTGTTGTGTTGCCGGATTCATCATTCCGCCCATTTGTTGCGCTAATACAAAGCCCATTCCCATTCCCATTCCAGCTCCTGCAGTTCCTCCTTCATTAGCTGCAGCTGCTTCAATAGCTTTTGCAGTTTTAAACTTTGTTAATTTATCTAAGTCTAATTTATCAATTCTGCTGTATTCAAAAATTTCTTTTTTCAAATCTTCAGGCATTGATACGTTTTCAATAAAAAACTTTTCTAAAGAAATTCCAACAGAATTAAATTCTGGTTGCATTACTTCTTTACATGTTTCTGAAAGTTCTGTGATATTAGTAGCGTATAATTCTATGGGTAAATTTGCACTACCAACAGTATTAGTAAATCGTGTTGAAATTAAACTTTTTAAATGCTCGTTTATTTCAAAATTGGTAAAATTTGCGTCAGTTCCAACAATATCAATAATAAACTTACCAGGGTCGTTAATTTTAAAGGCGTAGGTTCCAAAAGCTCTAATTTCTACTAAACCAAACCTATCGTCACTTAATGTAATTGGATTTTTTGTTCCCCATTTTTCATCTGTAAATAAATGCGTATTTACAAAATAAACTTCGGCTTTAAAAGGACTATCAAAACCGTATTTCCAACCTTTTAATGTGGTTAAAATTGGTAAATTATTAGTATTTAAAGTGTAAGTTCCTGGTTTAAAAACATCTGCCAACTGACCTTCGTTTATAAAAACTGCAGTTTGACCTTCTCTTACTATAAGTTTAGCATTATTTTTTATTTCGTTTTGGTAACGTTCAAATCTATGTACAATTGTTGAGTCTGTGGTGTCTAACCACTCAATAATATCAATAAATTCGTGACTTAATTTTTTCTTTATTTCATCAAATAATCCCATATTTATTAAGTTTTTTATAGTTATTGTTTGTTAATTAGTATTCAAATCTACAAAATAGTTACAATTTTTTAGTTGAATAATTTAACTAATATTAGCCCAGATTGTACTGTTTTTACTTATTTCTTGATAAGCAATTCTAATCAATTTATGTTCTGGTAGTTTTAAAGAAGGGTCATTTGTTAGTAAATCAATAGCAGTACTTCTAGCTTTTTTTAACAATTGAGTATCTTTTACAATATCTGCAATTTTTAAATTTAAAACCCCACTTTGTTGAGTTCCCATTAAATTACCTGGGCCTCTTAATTTTAAATCAACTTCTGCAATTCTAAATCCGTCACTTGTATCAACCATCGTATTTAAACGTATTTTGGCATCTTCAGAAAGCTTAAAACTTGTCATTAATATACAATAACTTTGTTCTGCTCCACGCCCAACTCTACCTCTCAACTGATGTAATTGTGACAAGCCAAAACGCTCTGCACTTTCAATGACCATAACACTTGCATTTGGAATATTTACTCCCACTTCTATTACGGTAGTTGCCACCATAATTTGAGTTTCACCATTTATAAAGCGTTGCATTTCATACTCTTTATCTGCTGGTTTCATTTTACCATGCACAATGCTTACACCATAATTTGGTAATGGAAATTCTCTTACCACGCTTTCATATCCATCCATTAAATCTTTATAATCCATAGCTTCGGACTCGTTAATTAACGGGTATACAATATAAACCTGTCTTCCTTTAGAAATTTCTTCTCTTAAAAATTTAAAAACTGACAATCTATTTGCATCATACCTATGAGCCGTTTTTACTTCTTTTCTTCCGGGTGGTAATTCATCAATTACAGAAATATCCAAATCGCCATAAACACTCATGGCTAATGTTCTTGGAATTGGAGTGGCAGTCATCACCAATATATGTGGTGGTAATTCATTTTTTTTCCACATTTTTGAACGTTGTGCTACTCCAAACCTATGCTGTTCATCAATAATTGCAATTCCTAAATTTTGAAACTTTACCTTATCTTCAATTAAAGCATGAGTCCCAATTAAAATATTTAATTCTCCAGACTCTAGCTGCTCATGAATAATTTTTCGCTCTTTTGTTTTGGTAGAACCCGTAAGTAATTTAACTGTTACATTTAAACCATTTAATAATTCAGTTATAGAGTT
Source organism: uncultured Lutibacter sp. (assembly GCF_947493565.1). Lineage (GTDB taxonomy): Bacteria > Bacteroidota > Bacteroidia > Flavobacteriales > Flavobacteriaceae > Lutibacter > Lutibacter aestuarii. The sequence continues at coordinate 145,003 of NZ_CANLRG010000003.1, forward strand.
ATAATGTTGGGTTGCTAAAATTTCAGTTGGCGCCATTAAGGCTGCCTGAAAACCATTATCAAGTCCAATTAACATTGTTAATAGTGCCACAATGGTTTTTCCAGAACCAACATCACCTTGTAATAAGCGGTTCATTTGAGCATTAGAACCTAAATCTTTTCTTATTTCTTTTAAAACTCTTTTTTGTGCATTGGTTAAGTCAAAGGGAAGTTTATTGTTATAAAATGAATTGAAATAATTGCCTACTTTTTCAAAATTAAATCCTTTAATTTTAGATTTCCTTATTAACTTTTTTCTAATTAATTGCAATTGAATAAAAAATAGCTCTTCAAATTTTAATCGAATTTGTGCTTTTGTTAATAATTCTTGATTTTTTGGAAAATGTATGTTTAAAATAGCTTCTTTTTTAGAAATTAACTTTAAATCGTTTATAATTGAAGTTGACAACGTTTCTATAAAATTACCTTTTACTTCTTCAAATAAGTTTTGAATCATTTTAGAAACTACTTTGTTAGTAATTCCTTTATTGGTTAATTTCTCTGTTGAAGGATAAATTGGCTGCATAGCAGTCCTCAAACTTTTTTTATAGTCTGCAACTAATTCCATTTCTGGATGTGGCATAGAAAATAAACCATTAAAAAAATTAGTTTTCCCAAAAATTACATAAGGTGTATTAATTTTTAATGCTTCTTTAATCCATTTTGCACCTCTAAACCAAACCAATTCCATAAATCCAGTTCCATCCGTAAAAGTTGCTACCAATCTACTTCCTCTTTTTTGTTGAACTGTTTTAATCGTGGTTATTTTTCCAATAATTTGTACTTCAGAAGAATTATTTTGAAGCTCATTTATTTTAAAAAATTGCGTTCTATCAATGTACCTATTTGGAAAAAAATTAACCAAATCACCAAACGTAAAAATTCCTAATTCCGATTTAAGCAAATCCGCTCGGTTAGGTCCAACTCCTTTTAAATAAGAGATAGATGTATTAAGATTGTAATTTGGCATTTTTTGTATTGAAAGCACGAAGATAATAATTCAAACAGCAATACGCAATTTGTAATATCAACTGTTTCAATTAACTTGTTTTAAAGAAAATTTTCTTAGTAACAAATTACGTATCTTTGCAGCCTTAAATTTTTAATATGAGATTACACAGAAATTTAGTATTTACCGTAGTAGATTCTATAAAGTTAATTTTTAATGAAGGAGAATATGCAGATAAAGTTGTTCAAAAAGCTTTAAAGCGTGATGCTCGCTGGGGAGCAAGAGACCGTAAATTTGTTGCAGAAACCATTTATGAAATGGTTAGATGGAAACGTTTATACAATGAAATTGCTGGAACAAAATCTCATTATACTACAGAAAATATATGGAAAAACTTTGCGGTTTTTGCGGTTTTAAAAGGATATCCTTTACCAGACTGGAATCAATTACAAGGGGTACCAGAAAGAAGAATAAAAGGGAAATTTGACGAGCTTCAAAAAGTAAGAATTTTTAAAGAATCTATTCCTGATTGGTTAGATGAATTAGGAGTAAAAGAGTTGGGTGAAAAACATTGGACAAAAGAAATTCATGAACTCAATAAAGAAGCTGAAGTTATTTTAAGAACAAATACTTTAAAAACAACTAAGCTTTCTTTACAAAAAAAATTAGCCGACGAAGGTATTGAAACAGTTTTTATTGATGGTTATAAAGATGCTTTAAAATTAGTTGAACGTGCCAATGTGTTTAAAACTGAAGCATTTAAACTAGGTTTTTTTGAAGTACAAGATGCCTCTTCTCAATTAGTTGCAGAATATTTAGAAGTAAAACCTGGAATGAGAGTAATTGATACTTGTGCTGGTGCTGGTGGAAAAACACTGCATTTAGCAGCATTAATGGAAAATAAAGGTCAAATTATAGCAACTGATATTTATGAAAGTAAGTTAAAAAAGCTAAAAGTTAGAACTCGTAGAGCTAGTGTTCATAATGTAACTACCAAAGTTATTGATTCTTCTAAAATAATCAAAAAAATGAAAGGTACTGCTGACAGAGTTTTGATTGATGCTCCTTGTAGTGGTATTGGTGTATTAAAAAGAAACCCTGATAGCAAATGGAAATTACAGCCTGAGTTTGTAGAAAATATTATAAAAACGCAAGCAGAAATTTTAGAAAGTTATTCTCAATTGGTTAAAGTTGGAGGGAAAATTGTATATGCTACATGTTCAATATTACCTTCTGAAAATGAAAAGCAAGTGAAAAATTTTATAAAAAATCATCCTGAATTTGAATTAGAAAAAGATCATAAAGTATCCCCTTTTAAATCTGGATATGATGGTTTTTATATGGCTTTAATGAAAAGAAATAGTTAACTACCACAACTCTTTAAATACAAAAAGCAACTCAAAATAAGTCGCTTGTTTTATTCTATAATTGAAACCCCATTTAAATCAGTAGTTAAAATTTCACTCATATAATTGAAGTAAGGACGCATGGCTTTATAAGATTGATCTATTTCTTCTAAAAAATTTGAAGCAAGTACTTCTTCATCAGAAAAATTTCTAACCACAATAAATTGTTTCATCCGAATTAAATCTAAATCTGGATGACTTTTATCAAAACCACGAGGTGCTGTTTTTAAAGAGTCTCCTTGCAATTTTCCAAAAAAGTTTCTAAAATTTTTATCATTCATAATTTCTCGAATCTCTTGGCTATCCATTTCAAATTCCTTTCTAATTCGTAATAAATCCTCTTTATTGGGTTGCCAAAAGCCACCAGCCAAAAAACTCTCTCCTAGTCTAATTCTTAAATAATATCCGCCTCTTAATTTTTTTGTTGCTCTTGAAAAAGAACCCGCAAAATGAGGTTTGTAAGGAGTTTTATCTTTCGAAAAACGAACATCTCTATAAACACGATACATTTTAAGCTGTTCAATATCATCATGGGTTTTTAATTGTTCCATAATGCTATTGTAAAACTGCTTTACTTTGTTTTGTTCAATTTGAAATTTGGGTTTATGCTCATTAAACCAATCTCTATTATTATTTTCTTTAAGCTTACTTAAAAATTCTAATGTTGATTTAGAAATAGTCGTCATTTAATTTGAATTTAAAGTTCAATATACAAAAAAATTAAATTAAGCACAGCTCATTTCAATTACTTTATAAATGTATTTTAAGTATGTCTTCCTTCTAATATTTTTGAAATATCAGCAAGTTCATAGCCTTTAGCTTGCAATAAAATTAAGTAATGAAATAATAAATCTGCTCCTTCATTTAAAAATAATTCATCGTTAGAATCTTTAGCTTCAATCACAATTTCTACAGCTTCTTCACCAACTTTTTGGGCAATTTTATTAATACCTTTTTCAAATAATGAGGCTACATAACTTTTATTAGAATCAGCTATTTCTCTTCTGTTTTTAATCACATTTTCTAAGGTAGTCAAAAAACCAAATGTTGGTTTATTTTCTTCATTCCAACAAGTATCTGAACCTGTATGACACGCAGGTCCCTCTGGATTTACTTGAATTAAAAGAGTGTCTTTATCACAATCATTTTTTATTGAAACAAGTTTTAAAAAATTCCCACTTTCTTCTCCTTTAGTCCAAAGTCTATTTTTTGTTCTACTAAAAAAAGTAACCTTTTTTGTTTCAAGTGTTTTTAAATAAGCTTCTTCATTCATATAGCCTAACATCAAAACATTTTTTGTAGTTACATCTTGAATAATTACTGGCACTAAACCGTTGTTATTTTTATTAAAATTTATAGTCATAACCTTATGGGTATATTATTTTTTTTTAATTCTTTTTTTAAATTATTAATCTCTATTTCTTTGAAGTGAAAAACACTTGCTGCCAATGCAGCATCAGCTTTGCCTTTTAAAAAAACATCGGTAAAATGTTGAATTTTTCCGGCACCACCAGATGCAATTATAGGAATATTAACCAATTCACTTAAATAAGCTAGAGCCTCATTTGCAAAACCATTTTTTGTACCATCGTGATCCATTGAAGTGAATAAAATTTCACCAGCTCCCAACTGTTCTACCTTTTTTACCCAATCAAATAATTTAATTTCTGTTGGAACTTTCCCTCCTACTAAATGAACCATCCATTCTCCATCAATTTGTTTAGCATCAATAGCCACTACAATGCATTGACTTCCAAATTTTGAAGCCAAATCACTAATTAATTGTGGGTTTTTAACCGCCGAAGAGTTTATAGATACCTTATCTGCTCCCGAATTTAATAGTAATTCAACATCTTCAACCGAAGAAATTCCACCTCCAACAGTAAATGGTATATTGACTTTTTCAGCTACCTTTAAAACTAAATCAATTAAGGTTTTTCGCTTTTGTTCTGTAGCAGTGATATCTAAAAAAACTAACTCATCAGCGCCTTTTTTTGCGTAAATTTCGGCTAGTTCTACTGGATCACCAGCATCACGCAAATCGACAAAATTAATTCCTTTAACAGTTCTTCCGTTTTTAATATCTAAACACGGTACAATTCTTTTTGTTAACATTTTAGTTATTTAAAATGAATTTTTCAAGTTGTTTCATACTTATTTTTTGTTCATAAATTGCTTTTCCAATAATGGTTCCTTCACAACCCATTTCGGCTAATTTAGGTAACTCATCATAGGCTGAAATCCCTCCTGAAGCAATTAATTTAATGTTCGTGGTTGAGTTTAATATCTTTTGATATAAATCAAATGAAGGTCCTTGTAACATGCCATCTTTTGAAATATCTGTACAAATAACATAACTAACACCATCCTTTTCATAATTTTGAATGAATGGAACAAGGCTTTCCTCACTCTCCTCTAACCAACCACTTATTGTTACTTTTTCGTTGATAGCATCAGCCCCTAATATTATTTTTTTGGAGCCAAACTTTTGCAACCAATTTTTAAAAGTGTCTGGTTTTTTAACTGCAATACTACCTCCTGTAATTTGAGTTGCACCAGATTCGAAAGCAATTTTTAAATCTTCATCAGATTTTAGACCTCCTCCAAAATCAATAGACAATTGAGTTTTAGATGCAATATTATCCAATACTTTATAGTTAACAATATGACTTGCTTTTGCCCCATCCAAATCAACCAAGTGCAAGTGCTTAACCCCATAATCTTGAAACATTTTAGCTACTTCTAATGGGTTTTCATTGTATATTTTTTGTGTGGAAAAATCGCCTTTTGAAAGGCGAACACATTTTCCATTTATAATATCAATTGCGGGTATAATTCTCATGTGATAATTCTAAAAAATTCTTTATTATTTTTTCTCCTGAAATACTACTCTTCTCTGGATGAAATTGCACACCATAAAAATTATCTTTTTGCAATGCTGAGGCATATTCTATTCCATATTCTGTAGTTGCTATGGCATTTTTATTTAAAGGAACATAATAGCTATGTACTAAATACATATACTCGTTTTCTTTAATTCCTTTGAATAAATTAGTTGATAAATTTTTAATTTGATTCCATCCTATTTGAGGTACTTTCAGTTTTTTATCAAATTTTACAACTTCAGCATTAAAAATACCTAAACCACTTGTACTACCTTCTTCACTATAGTTGCACATTAATTGCATTCCTAAACAAATACCTAAAACAGGTTGGGTTAACTTAGGAATTATAGTGTTTAAACCAGTAGCTTTTAATTTTCTCATTGCACTACTTGCTTCCCCAACTCCAGGAAAAATAACTTTATCTGCTTGCTCTATTTCTGAAATATTATCAGATAATATAGCGTCAAAACCTAGACGTTGTATTGCAAACTTGATAGACTGGATATTACCTGCTCCATAATTAATAATTACTATTTTCATTATAACATTCCTTTAGTTGAAGGTAAAATCATTTTTTCAGAATCTCTTTTTACAGCAGCTTTAATTGCTTTTGCAAATGCTTTAAAAATACCTTCAATTTTATGATGTTCATTTACTCCTTCAGCTTTAATATTTAAGTTACATTTTGCACCATCTGTAAATGATTTAAACAAATGATAAAACATTTCTGTTGGCATTTTACCAATCATTTCACGTTTAAATTCTGCATCCCATACCAACCAATTTCTTCCTCCAAAATCTATAGCTACTTGCGCTAGGCAATCGTCCATAGGCAAACAAAAACCATAGCGTTCAATTCCTAATTTATTGCCTAATGCCTTTGAAAATACTTCACCTAAAGCTATCATGGTATCTTCAATAGTATGGTGTTCATCTACTACTAAATCGCCATCAACTTTTATTGTTAAATCCATATTTCCGTGACGCGCAATTTGATCTAACATATGGTCAAAAAAAGCAATTCCAGTTGAAATATCACTTTTACCTGTACCATCAATATTTAGTTTGATGTGTATTTTAGTTTCGTTAGTGTTTCGTGTTAATTCAGCTGTTCTATTCTTTAATTTTAAAAACTCATAAATTTTTTCCCAATCGTTACTCTCTAAGGCAATTACTTTATCTAATTCGCTTCTTTTAACTGTAGTTTCTCCAGTACCTAAATTGGTATTATCATTGATAAAAATTCCTTTTGCACCTAAATTTTTAGCCAATTCTATATCAGTTAACCTATCTCCAATTACAAATGAATTTTCTAAATCATATGCTTCAGAAAAATATTGAGTTAATAATCCTGTCTCTGGTTTTCGAGTAGGTGCATTTTCGTGAGGAAAGGTTCTATCTAAAAAAACATTACTGAAGATAATACCTTCATTTTCAAAAGATTTTAAAATAAAATTATGAACTGGCCAAAAAGTTTCTTCAGGAAAAGAATCTGTTCCTAAACCATCTTGATTGGTTATCATCACCAATTCAAAATCCAATTCTTTCGCTATTTTTCCTAAAAATGTAAATACCTTTGGGTAAAAGATCATTTTTTCAAACGCATCAATCTGTTCATCAACGGTTTCTTTAATTATAGTTCCATCACGATCTATAAAAAGTACTTTTTTCTTCATTTTAAATAGTTTTTAATGCATTTATAAGTTTTGTATTTTCTTGTTCATTCCCTACCGTTAAACGTAATGTGTTTTCACATAAAAGTTGAGAGGTTCTATTTCTAACAACCACTCCTTGTTGAAGTAATTGATGATATATTTTTGTTGCATCAGGAACTTTTACCAATACAAAATTAGCATCTGTTGGGTATATTTTTTCAATAAACGAAATGGTTTTAAGAGCGTTTATTAAAAACGTTCTTTGATTTAAAATAGTGGTTATTTGATTTTTAATTTCCAAAGGTTTTACCAATCTATCTATCGCTCTTTGTTGGGTCAATTCATTTATATTATACGGTGGTTTTATTTTATTTAAAATTGAAATAATTTCAGAAGAAGCATAACAAATTCCTAATCGAATACCAGCCATACCATAAGCTTTTGATAATGTTTGAGTAATTACCAAGTTTGGAAATTCGCTTAACCTTTGTAACCAGCTTTTTTGAGATGAAAAATCAATATAAGCTTCATCTATAACTACTATTCCTTTAAATGAATTTAACAGCTTCTCAACCTCTTTAGCTGTAAAAGAATTACCTGTTGGATTGTTTGGAGAACATAAAAATAATAGTTTAGAGTTTTTATTAGCAGAAGCTAAAATGGCATTTACATTGGGTTGAAAATTTTCAGTTAAAAGCACTTCTTTATTTTCTACATTATTAATCTCAGCCAATACTTTATACATTCCATAAGTTGGTGGTAGCGTTAAAATATTATCTTCTTTAGGCTCACAAAAAGCTCTAAATAATAAATCCAATACCTCATCACTTCCATTGCCTAATAAAAGTTGATGTATTGAAACCCCTTTTAATTTTGCCAACTCCATTTTTACTAAAATTTGTTGTGGGTCTGGATAACGGTTTACCCCATTCTCAAACGGATTTTCATTGGCATCTAAAAACACCATTTCTTTAGAAAAGTCTTTAAATTCATCACGTGCCGAAGAATATGGACTCACTTTTTTAATGTTAGCTCTAGTTATATTGTCAATACTAAAATTCATTATTTTAAATTATTTAAACGTAAAGTCACTGCATTTTTGTGAGCATCCAAACCCTCTGCCTCTGCCATAATTTCAATAGTTTTTCCTATATTTTGAATACCTTCCTTAGAAATTTTCTGAAATGAAATAGCTTTGGTGAAAGAATCTAAATTTACACCAGAATAAGCTTTGGTATGCCCATTTGTAGGTAATGTATGATTGGTTCCTGAAGCGTAATCACCTGCACTTTCAGGAGTATAATTTCCTATAAAAACAGAACCAGCGTTTTCAATTCCATCAGTATAAAAATCATTCGTATTAGTACAAACAATAAAGTGTTCTGGACCGTACTCATTTATAAGTTCTAAAGCCACTTCTTTAGTTTCTACAAAAATTAGTTTTGAATTTTCAATTGCTTTTTCTGCAATTGTTTTTCGCGACAAACTATTCAGTTGTTTTACTAATTCTAATTTAACACTTTCCAGTATTTTTTTAGAAGTTGTTACCAAAATAACTTGACTATCGGTTCCATGTTCTGCCTGACTCAATAAATCTGAAGCAACAAAACTAGCATTTGCACTATCATCGGCTACTACTAACAATTCACTTGGTCCTGCAGGCATATCAATTGCAACTCCAAACTTTGTTGCTAATTGCTTCGCCACCGTTACATATTGGTTACCTGGTCCAAAAATTTTAAATACTTTTGGAATACTTTCAGTCCCAAAGGCGAGTCCAGCAATAGCTTGAATACCCCCTACTTTTAAAATAGTTGTAACACCACAAATTTTAGCAGCATAAATAATTGCTGGATTAATTTCACCTTTTTTATTAGGAGGAGAACATAAAATTATTTCTTTACAACCCGCTATTTTGGCAGGAATTGCCAACATTAATACCGAAGAAAATAATGGAGCGGTTCCTCCTGGTATATATAAGCCTACTTTTTGAATAGGTCTTTTTTCTTGCCAACAAAAAACACCACTTGTAGTTTCAATTTTATGGGTCTTGGTTTTTTGGGAACTGTGAAACTTAGAAATATTATTTTTTGCAACTTGTATGGCTTCTTTAAGTTCCTTTGAAATTAAATTTTCAGCCTGTAAAATTTCTTCGTCAGTAACTTTGATATTGGTTAATTCTACACCATCAAATATAGAGGTATATCGCTTAATTCCGTCATCACCATTTCTTTTTACATCATCAAAAATTGAAGAAACTGTTGTTTCAATAGCTTCAACTGTTTTTGTAGGTCTTTGTAAAAGTGAAGACCAATTTTCTTTTGGTGGATTTATATTTGTGTTCATTTTAAAACTTATTATTAATTAAAATTATAGTACCATTTTTTCAATTGGAATTACTAAAAGTCCTTCAGCTCCATTTTCTTTTAATTCATCTATGACTTCCCAAAATGAATTTTTTTCAATTACTGTATGAATTGAGCTCCATCCTTCTTCTGCCAAAGGTAAAACCGTAGGACTTCTCATTCCTGGCAGTAGTTTAATAATACTTGGTATTTTTTCATTGGGTGCATTCATTAAAATATATTTAGATTTTCTAGCTTTTAAAACCGCTTGAATTCTAAATTGAAGTTTGTTCAATATTTCTTGATTTTGGTTGGAAATACTTGGAGAAACAGCCAACACTGCTTCGCTTGTTAATATTTGTTCAACTTCTTTTAAATTATTTTTAAATAAGGTACTTCCACTGGAAACAATATCACAAATTGCATCAGCCAAACCAATATTAGGAGCTATTTCAACAGAACCATTAATGATATGTATGTCTGGTTTGACATTGAATCTTTTAAAATAGTTTAAAACGGTATTGGGATATGAAGTTGCTATACGAGCTTCATTTAAATCTTGAATATTAGTATAAGATACATCTTTAGGCACTGCAATAGAAACCCTGCATTTTGAAAACCCTAATTTTTCGGCAACAGTAATATCTGTACCCTTTTCAACTAAAACATTTTCTCCAATAATAGCAATATCTACTACACCATCTCTTAAATATTGAGGAATATCACCATTTCTCAAATAGAAAACCTCTAAAGGAAAGTTACTTGCTGAAGCTTTTAATTGATCTTTTCCATTATCAATTGAAATACCACAATCTTTTAATAGTTTAAGTGAATCTTCGTTTAATCTTCCTGATTTTTGAACTGCGATTTTTATTTTATTCATTTTTTAATTTCATAAGTTTCAGTAAATCAAAAAGGAATAAAAACAAAAAACCCGTTTGATTTACTCAAACGGGTTTTTAAATATATTTTTAACTTTATTCAATACATTTTCAGCTCGCTTGAGTGCCAGTATGAAAATGATGATGATGTAGTTGAATAAATGTCATATTTTTTATTTTACTTGGCAAATATATAAAAATGATTTAATAAACAACCAAAAACTTTATGAATTAAGTTCTAAATATTTTTTTACAAAATTCTTAACCCCATCTTCTAGCTTAGTCTGAGGCTTAAAATTGATGTAGTTAAATAAACTTTCAACATTGGCATAGGTAGATTGTACATCTCCAGGTTGCATAGGTTTAAAAACAACTTTCCCCTTTTTCCCTAACGCTTTTTCAATTGCTTTAATAAAATCCATTAAAGCAACTGGACTGTTGTTTCCAATGTTAAAAATTTGATATGGTTTTGAACTTTTTGATGGTACAGGTTTTTTTGGATTAAACTTAAGGTTATTTTCTTTTGGTGCTAAAGGCAGCAATCTTTTAATACTTTCAACAATATCACCAACATAAGTAAAATCCCTACTCATATCACCATTATTAAACACTTCAAATTCTTTATCTGCAACTATTGCTTTGGTAAAAATATGCAGTGCCATATCTGGTCTTCCCCAAGGTCCATAAACCGTAAAAAACCTTAATCCAGTTGAAGGAATGTTATACAAATTAGCATATGAATGTGCCATCATTTCATTGGCTTTTTTACTTGCTGCATACATTGCTAAAGGATGATCGGTACAATGATCTTCATGAAAAGGAATTTCTTCACTTAAACCATATACAGAACTTGATGAAGCAAATATTAAATGTTCTACAGGAAATGCTCTACAGCATTCTAAAATATTTAAAAATCCGGTAATATTACTATCTACATATGAATGTGGATTTTTTAATGAATAACGTACACCTGCTTGTGCTGCTAAATTTACCACATAATCAAAACTTTGAGCTTTAAATAACTTTTTTAAATTATCTAAATCTGTTAAATCTAATTTTATAAATGAATTTAAACCTACCGATAGTAATTTGTTATATTCAATTTCAGAAGTTTTAAAACCTAAATCAGTTAATCTGGCTAGTTTTAAATTAACATCATAATAGTCATTAATATTATCCATTCCAACCACTTTGTAATTGTTTTTCAACAATAATTTGGCTAAATGGTGACCAATAAAACCGGCCATTCCTGTAATCAATACTTTTTTCATAAGTTCTTTTGATTTTTTTAGGTCTTGCACAAAAATAAAACTAATTGCTAAAACAACTTAAACATGTAACATTTATTTTAAAAGATTGATTTAATTTGAAAATAACTGATTAAATTTGACTCATTAAATTTTGAATAAAATGAACAAACAATTAATAGAATGTGTTCCTAATATTAGTGAAGGACGAGATATCACAAAAATTAATGCAATTGCCAACGTAGTTGAAACTGTTGAAGGAGTTAAGTTATTAGATGTTGACCCTGGAAAGGCCACCAATAGAACAGTAATTACTTTTGTAGGTGAGCCAGAAAATGTAATTGAAGCAGCTTTTAGGCTCATTAAAAAAGCTTCTGAATTAATTGATATGAATAAACATAGTGGAGAGCATCCTAGATTTGGTGCTACAGATGTTTGTCCGTTAGTTCCAATTTCTAATATAAGTCTTGAAGAAGCTGCTAAATATGCTCATAAATTAGGAGAACGTGTTGGGAATGAATTGGGAATACCTGGTTATTTTTATGAAAATGCAGCCAAGGAAGAAAAAAGAAAAAATTTAGCTAACTGTCGTTCCGGAGAATACGAAGGTTTAAAAGAAAAACTCGTAAAACCAGAATGGAAACCAGATTTTGGTCCTGCAGAATTTAATACCTCTGTAGCAAAAAGTGGTGCTACCGCAATTTCTGCACGTGATTTTTTAATTGCTTACAATATCAATTTAAACACTACTTCAACTAGAAGAGCTAATGCCATTGCATTTGACATTCGTGAAGCTGGAAGAATTTTACGTGAAGGAAACCCATCTACAGGGAAAAAAGTGTTGGATGCCAATGGTGAACCTGTTAGAATTCCTGGAAAATTAAAAGCTGTTAAAGGAATTGGATGGTATATTGAAGAATATGGTATTGCCCAAATTTCATACAATTTAACCAATATTAGTATTACTTCTATGCACGTTGCTTTTGACGAAACCGTAAAAGCAGCAACAGAAAGAGGTTTACGTGTAACTGGCTCTGAATTAATAGGTTTAATACCTCTTAAGGCAATGTTAGATGCTGGAGATTATTTTTTACGTAAACAACATAGATCTCTTGGTATTTCTGAAGAAGAAAAAATTAAAATAGCGGTAAAATCTCTTGGATTAGATGACTTAAAACCTTTTAATCCTAAAGAGAAAATTATTGAATATTTATTAGAAGATGATACTAAAAAGTTAGTAGACCTTACCGTAACTGGTTTTGCTGAAGAAACCGCTGGAGAATCTATGGCTCCAGGAGGAGGATCTATTTCTGCTTATGTAGGTGCTTTAGGAGTTTCATTAGGAACTATGGTTGCTAATTTATCTTCTCATAAAGCTGGTTGGGACGATAAATGGGAATTTTATTCAGATTGGGCGGTAAAAGGACAAGCATATAAAAACAAACTACTATTTTTAGTTGATGAAGACACCAATGCGTTTAATAAAATTATTGATGGATTTAGAATGCCAAAATCTACTAATGAAGAAATTGAAGCTAGAAAACAAGCTATTGAAACTGCAACAAAATATGCAACTGAAATTCCTTTTGAAGTGATGCAAACCGCCTACAATTCAATGGAAGTGATGAAAACTATGGTTAAAGAAGGAATGCAAAGTTCTATTTCAGATGCTGGTGTGGGAATATTGTGTGCTAAAACTGCTGTAACTGGAGCATATTTTAATGTACGCATCAATGCAAAAGATATTAAAGATCGTAATTTTGCAGATGCTATTATTTCTAAAGCCAAAGACATTTATAAGAAAACTTGTGCTATTGAAAAAGAGATTATGGACTATATTGATTCTAAAATGTAAGAACTTTCACTATAAAAAAGGGAGCAAATTAATTTGCTCCCTTTTTTATGTGTTTAACTTGCTATAGTTTAATAGATTCATTGACTAATTTTAAATCAATAATTAAAGAATCTTGTACACCTAAATAACGTTTACTTCCTAAATACCTCTCTTCTAAACTTTGCTCATAATTTTCTGAAGTTCTATTCATCGAATTCAATTTAACCCTTTGCGATTCATGAATAAATTCCATTTTATCATTTCCTAACCAAATTCCAACATGAGTAACTCTTTGTTTTTTTGTAGCAGTAGCCTTAGTTCCAAAAAACATTAGATCTCCTTTTTTTAATCCTTCAAACTTAAGGTTTTCATCTACTGTTTTACCAGCTAAAATTTGCTGAGAAGCATCTCTTGGAATCACAAACCCATTCATTAAATAGATAGTTTTCACAAAACCACTACAATCTAATCCTTTTGAAGATGTTCCTCCCCATAAATATGGAGTTCCTAACAAGTTTCTTGCATAATTTTCTATCAATTCTGCAGAAGGTTCTAATGCCTGAATCCAATCTACATACATTTTAGATGCGTCTTTTTCCACAAATCCAACTCTTTTATCTGGAAATTCAACTTTATAAGAGTTTTGCAATTCATCAAGCACTTTTAATTGAGCTCCTAAAACCACATCAGACAGTACAATACTTAAGTCTTTATCTTGAAAAATAGTCCCTACTGTGTTGGTAAATATTATTTTTTTTGCTGTTTTCCAATTTGAATATTCTTGTTCATCCATAAGTGTTAATCCACCATGGTCAACCCAACCAATATAACTATCAGGTGTTTGAATTAAATAAAAATCGTCTTCAGCTTTTAAAACATTCAATTCTGTTCCAAGAATACTTTGAGTTACTAACTCTGCAGAGTGCTTAGAGTTTGACCTAATATTGGCAACAGAATTATTTATAACTCCAAATTTTAAATTCCCCACCGAACTATTAGGTAAAATAGTAACTTCATTTTTAAAATCAATAGTTTCATTTGACAGTTTTTTTAGTAAAATATTTAAAACTGAAGGTTGGTTTGTTTCACCACTTAAAATCAACGTATTATTTGCATTCTCAATTGCAACCTCATAAATTGCTACTCTTTTATCTGGCACATGTTTTTGTCTAATGCTATCATTAAAATTACTGATGTTTATTAGTGAATTATTTGAAATAGTACACGAAAAGAATATGATTACTACTAAAATAAATGCTGCAATTGTAGATGGTATTTTCATAATGATTAGAGTTTATAAGCTTTTTAAACTTGCCTTTATAGTTTCAATTTTTGCTAATGCATCGGTTTCTTTTTGACGCTCGTTTTTAATAACTTGTTCTGGAGCATTAGTTACAAATCGTTCGTTACTTAATTTTTTTTGAACCGACTTTAAAAACCCTTCAGTATACTTTAACTCTTCTTCTAACTTACTTTTTTCGGCATCTATATCAATATCAGATCCCATAGGTATAAAGTACTCATTTGATTTTACTCTAAAACTCAAAGCGCCATCTACTTTTTCAGTAACATAATTTATCTTAGAAAGGTTTCCTAATTTTTCAATAACGGCATCAAATTCATTGGTAATATTATCATTATTTAACACTGAAAACTCCAACTGATTTTTAAATGCAATGTTTTTATCTTTTCTAATGGTTCTAATTCCTGAAATAACTTCTGAAGCTATTTTAAATTCATTAATTAATTTTTCATTTACCACAATGGTTTTTGGGTATTCAGCAATAATTAATGCTTCTTCAGAAGTTCTATTTGTTATATGTTGCCAAATTTCTTCTGTTAAAAATGGCATAAATGGGTGTAGTACTTTTAAATTATCTTCTAAAAATGAGATGACACTTTGTAAAGTATTAATATCAATTGGTTGTTGATATGCTGGTTTTACCATTTCTAAAAACCAAGAAGAAAAATCATCCCAAATTAATTTGTAAATACTCATTAGCGCTTCACTAATTCGGTATTGCTCAAAAGAGCTCTCTATCTCTTTTAAAGTTTGCTGAAATTTTGCTTGATACCATTCAATTGCAATTTTAGCTGCTTTAGGTTGTTCCAATGTTTCTGATACTTCCCAACCTTTAATTAAACGAAAAGCATTCCATATTTTGTTTGAAAAATTTCTTCCTTGTGCGCATAATTCTTCATCAAATAATAAATCGTTTCCAGCAGCTGAGCACAATAACATTCCAACTCGAACACCGTCAGCTCCATATTTTTCCATTAATTCAATTGGATCAGGGGAATTTCCTAATGATTTAGACATTTTTCTACGTTGTTTGTCACGTACAATTCCAGTAAAATAAACATTTGTAAATGGCTTTTCTTGTCTAAATTCATAACCTGCAAAAATCATACGTGCCACCCAAAAGAAAATAATATCAGGTCCCGTAACTAAATCGTTTGTTGGGTAGTAATAATTTATTTCTTTATTATCAGGAAAACGAATGCCGTCAAATACAGATATTGGCCATAGCCAAGATGAAAACCAAGTATCTAAAGCATCTGGGTCTTGTTGTAAATCATTTTCCGAAAGCTCTTTTCCTAATTTTTTTGAAGCAATTTTTACAGCTTCCTTTATGGATGCAGCTACCACAAAATCATTCTCTCCATCACCATAAAAATATGCTGGAATTTGATGTCCCCACCATAATTGACGAGAGATGTTCCAATCTCTAATATTTTCTAACCAGTGACGGTAGGTATTGTTATAATGTTTAGGAAAAAAATGAATTTCTTCATCTTCTAAAACCGCTTTTAAAGCTGGCTTTACAATAGTATCCATTTTTAAAAACCATTGTGCAGATATTTTAGGTTCTATAACTTCTTTTGTTCGTTCAGAAGTACCTACTTTGTGAAGATGTTGTTCAATTTTCACTAAACAACCTAATTTTTCAAGTTCTTTAGTAATTTCTTTACGAACCACAAATCTATCTTTTCCTTCATAATGCAGTCCGAAAGAATTTAGTGTAGCATCGTCATTAAATATATCTATTACTTCTAAATGATGCTTTTCTCCTAACACTTTATCATTTTGATCATGAGCTGGAGTAACTTTTAAACAACCTGTTCCAAATTCAACATCAACATATTCATCTTCAATAATTGGAATTATTCTGTTAGCAATAGGAACAATTGCTTTTTTTCCTTTTAGATGTTTAAACCGTTCATCATTAGGATTGATACAAATTGCAGAATCACCTAAAATTGTTTCAGGACGTGTAGTTGCAATAGTTAAGTGCTCATCACTTCCTTCAATTTTATAGTTTACATAATATAGATTTCCTTGTTTTTCTTCAAAAATAACTTCTTCATCAGATAAGGTTGTTTTAGCAGATGGATCCCAATTAACCATTCTGTAACCTCTGTAAATTAAACCTTTGTTATATAAGTCTATAAATACTTTGGTTACGGCTTCATTTAAATCATCATCCATCGTAAATTTAGTACGCTCCCAATCACAAGATGCACCTAATTTTTTAAGTTGCTCTAAAATTATTCCCCCATGTTTATCTGTCCAATCCCAAGCATGTTTTAAAAATTCATCTCTAGTTAAGTCTGATTTTTTAATTCCTTCTTGTTTCAGTTTATCAACTACTTTAGCTTCTGTAGCAATAGAGGCATGGTCTGTACCAGGTACCCAACAAGCATTAAACCCTTTAAGCCTAGCTCTTCTAATTAAAACATCTTGAATGGTATTATTCAACATATGCCCCATATGCAATACTCCAGTAACATTTGGAGGTGGAATTACAATTGTATAGGGTTCTTTTTCATTTGGTACAGAATGAAAATAATTATGTTTCATCCAGTAATCATACCATTTATTCTCAACTTCTTGTGGATTGTATTTTGTAGCTAAACTCATTTTGGTCTAATTTTTGTAAACTAATTTGCAAATGTACAATTATAAGGGTAAACATAAAATATTTTGAAAGCTTAAAAAAATAACTAACTTTACACTTTAAACTTAAAAATTATGAAAAAAATAATAACTATTTTATTTATTGGATTGTTAACAATTTCAATGAGTGCACAAGAAAAGCAAACTGAAAAAACACAAGATCCAAATGCGCCTATGTTTGAGTTTGAAACTGAGGTTATTGATTATGGTAAAATTGAATTAAATGCTGACGGTGTTCGTGTTTTTAAATTTAAGAATATTGGTAAATCTCCATTGGTAATTACTAAAATTGATTCAAGTTGTGGTTGTACGGTGCCAAAAAAACCTACAGATCCAATTATGCCAGGAGAAACTGGTGAAATTGAAGTTAAATATGCAACAAACAGACCTGGCGGTTTTTCTAAAATGATTACGTTGCATTCTAATGCAAACGAGCCTGTTAAGAGATTGCGTATTAAAGGAATTGTTATAAAACCAGAGTCTTCAATGGTAAAACAAAAATCTACGGTTTCATCTAAGTAATAACAACAGTATTGTAGTATAAAAAAGCGTTCAATTGAACGCTTTTTTATTTTAACATATTTTTTAATCTGAAACTAAATTCATAATGTTGAGCATTACGTTCAACAACCAAATTTATTTTTTTATTTTCTTTCTCATAAAATTTATGAACAATTTCTTCTAATTTCATTTCATGAGCATATTTTCCATTGACTTTTACTATGATATCATCTTTTAATAATCCTGCGTAAAAAGCCGGTGATTCATTTTGAACTTTAAATATTTTATAAGAAGGTTTAAAAGCATATTTATATTTATAGTCCAAAATAACTGTATTATTTCTACTGCTTCCATTGTTTTCAGAAAATGAAAAACTCGCATTATCCCTTTGTTTTACAAGTACTTTCCCATTATAAACTAACTCAATCCCGCTCATGTTATAATTAAATGGATTTTTAAATGAACTATTTCTTTTTAAAATAATTTTTTGTTTTTTATAATCAAAAGTAACATTAAATCTTTTTAAAACACTTGCTCCCATACTTCCATTCCTTTCTTCAAATTTACGTGCAAAAGATATTGATATGGAATCTGGATATGAAACTGTAGGCTCTTTTAACTCATGCTTACCAATCATTAAAGCATTAATTTTAGCTCTTTTCCCATGAACAGTACCACTTAGCCCCTCACCCAAAAAATCAACAAAAAACTTTTTTGGAGGTAAAATATCAGGATGACTATTTTCAAATAACCACATTGCATCACTTCCACCAGAATCAATTAATAATTTAACTGGAGTTATTTTATTTGGTGATGTTGGTAATTTAACCCCAACATTTATATAAGGTTTTAATTTATAAAATTCTAAATTTAATATTTCGCACTTTTTACAGTTTTTATACTCATATGCGTCAGAATCATAAAAAGTTATACGTTTTGAATTATAATTAATATCTACTACAAAGTCTTTTAATAATTCAAAACCAATAATCCCATGTACTGTAACACCTAATTTTGAGGATAAATCAAAGCTATCATCAAAAATCACGTAAAGACTTTGGTTTATACCACTTATCTTATTAATATTAAAAATATTGCCTTTTGACAAAATAGCATCAACAGGTTCTTCACTACCGAGTCCTTGTAATTTAATTTTCTTTAAATTATGTAATGGAATGGAGTCTTTATCATTTAAATTAAATAATATGGTTGACCCAACTCCAGAATCTAAAATAAAATTCAATTTTTTACCATTAACTTCTATTGGAATTACAATTAAATTATTTAATAGTTTAAACGATAATGTTTGCTTTTTTGAGTTGTTTTTAAAATCAAATTTACTTTGAGCAGTACTTGTAAACAAACTACCAAATAGCAAAATTAAAATGGTAATATTTTTAAAACATTTAAGCAATATGGGATGAATTTATATTTTTAGTTAAACTACAAAAACACTAAAGTAATACCTAACTTTTATGAAAACTTTAACCTTTAACAATTTACACTAAATGTTCCTTATTTTAAAATATATTTTGCAATTTTGTGATATAATTTTTTAATCAAAACTTACCAATGCCAACCATATCAAATAAAGGAAAAAATATGCCTGAGTCACCAATTAGAAAATTGGTTCCTTATGCAGAAAATGCTAAAAAAAGAGGAATTGAAGTATTTCACTTAAATATTGGCCAACCAGATATTAAAACACCTGATGTTGCATTAAAAGCTATCAAAAACAATACCGTTGAAGTTCTTGCATACAGTAGGTCAGAAGGATCTGAAGAATACAGAACAAAAATTGCCAATTACTATGCAAAAAACAACATTCAGGTTACTGCTAATGAAATAATAGTTACTACTGGAGGTTCGGAAGCTCTATTATTTGCTATGGGTAGTATTACAGATCCAGGTGATGAAATTATAATTCCAGAACCTTTTTATGCAAATTATAATGGATTTTCAACTGCTTCTGGTGTAAATGTGATACCCGTAATTTCCAAAATTGAAAATAATTTTGCATTGCCTCCTATTTCTGAATTTGAAAAATTAATTACTCCTAAAACGAAAGCTATTTTAATTTGCAACCCAGGAAATCCTACAGGATATTTATATTCAAGAGAAGAAATTGAAAAATTAGCTGAAATAGTAAAAAAACACGATTTATTTTTAATTGCAGATGAAGTATATAGAGAATTTGTTTACGACAATGTACAACATCAATCTGTACTAAATAATTTTGGACTGGAAAATCATGCTATTATTATAGATTCTGTATCAAAACGTTACAGTATGTGTGGTGCTCGTATAGGTTGTTTAGTTTCTAAAAATAAAGACGTTATAAATACTGCTATGAAATTTGCACAAGCACGTTTAAGCCCTCCAACATTTGCACAAATTGCAAGTGAAGCAGCTTTAGAAACTCCTCAATCGTATTTTGATGAAGTTATAGCTGAATATAAAGATAGAAGAGACACCTTAATTAAAGAATTGTCTAAAATTAACGGTGTTAAAGTTGCTGAACCTAAAGGTGCTTTTTATTGTGTTGTTGAATTACCTGTTGATGATGCCGATAAGTTTGCTCAATGGATGTTGGAAAATTTTAATCTAAACAATCAAACAGTTATGGTGGCTCCTGCTGCTGGATTTTATTCTACTAAAGGAATTGGAACAAATCAAGTTAGAATTGCCTATGTATTAAAAAAAGAAGATTTAATTAACTCCGTAGCAATTTTAAAAGCTGCCATTGAAAAATACAACGCCAATTAATTGACAATTCAACAAAACATATCTTTAAAAAAATACAATACGTTTGGCATTAATGTGTATGCCAAACGTTTTGTTGAAATAACTTCAATAGAAGAGTTAAAAAAAATTATTACACAAGAAACTGATCTCTTTTTATTGGGTGGAGGAAGTAATATGTTATTAACTTCAGATATTGAAAAACTGGTAGTTCACTTAAATTTAAAAGGAATTATTGTTAATGATACTAAAAGTGATGTTGTTTTTGTTACTGCTGAAGCTGGTGAAAACTGGCACAATTTTGTAACTTGGTGTATTTCTCAAAATTATGGTGGTTTAGAAAATTTGTCTTTAATTCCCGGAAATGTTGGCGCGTCTCCAATTCAAAATATTGGAGCTTATGGTGTTGAAATTAAAGACACGTTTCATCAATTAGAAGCTTTGGAAATTGCCACTGGAAAAATAGCAGTTTTTACAAATAAAGACTGTGAATTTGGTTATAGAAATTCTGTTTTTAAAAATAAATACAAAGGGAAATTTATTATTACTAATGTTACTTTTAAATTAACTAAAAAAAATCATAACATAAATATTAGTTACGGAGCTATTAAAGATTACCTTCAAAATATTAAGAAACCAACACTTAAAAATATTTCAGAAGCTGTTATTTCAATTAGACAAAGTAAACTTCCTGATCCAAAAGAAATTGGTAATAGTGGAAGTTTTTTTAAAAACCCTGTAGTTGCTTTAAACGATTTTCAAATTTTAAAAACTAGCTATCCAAAAATTCCACATTATGTAGTTTCTGAAAATGAAATAAAAATTCCAGCTGGTTGGTTGATTGAACAATGTGGTTTTAAAGGTAAACGCTTTGGTGAAACTGGTGTTCATAAAAAACAAGCGCTTGTTTTGGTTAATTATGGAAATGCTACTGGAAAAGAAATTTATGAATTGGCAAAAAAAATACAGCAAACTGTTTTAAATAAGTTTGCCGTATCTCTTGAAATTGAAGTTAACGTTATTTAAACAGTTACTTCTAACAATTTACATTCACCTTCCACTAAAACATTTTTTACAGAAGCTGGAATTAAAATAGTTTCTCCAAAATTGATGGTTTCTGTATTTCCACAAATTGATATATTCGCATTTCCTTCAACACACATAAAAATCACAAATGAATCAGTTGTGGTGTATTCTAATTCTAAATCACCTTCAACTGGAATATAATTTGTTTTAAAATACTCACATTTTACTACTTCATTTAAATTATTTTTTTTTGAAGTATAGTTTCTTTTAGTATCAATATTGTTGCTAAAATTTAATGCATCAACTGCCAATTCTGTATGTAATTCACGTTCATTTCCTTGATCATCAACTCTATCAAAATCATAAATTCGATAGGTAATATCTGAAGTTTGTTGAATTTCAGCTAAAACAATACCGGCGCCTATTGCATGTACCGTACCCGTTTCAATAAAAAATGCGTCACCTTTTTTAACAGGCACATCATTTAAAACTGACATAATTTTTTTTTCTTCTAATAACTTTACATACTCTTCAGATGTAATTGTGTTATTAAATCCTAAAATTAATCTAGCTCCTTCATCCGCTTGCATAATATACCACATTTCTGTTTTTCCAAATGAGTTATGTCTAGCTTTAGATAATTCATCATTTGGATGCACTTGTACAGATAAATCTTGTTTGGCATCAATAAATTTGATTAACAAAGGAAATTTAGTTCCAAAATTGAGAAAATTATTTTTTCCTAATAATTCAGCTTGGTAAGTTTCAAGCAAATTTTTTAATGATGTTCCTTTTAAACTTCCATTTGCAACAATAGAAACATCTCCTTCCACATCAGAAAGTTCCCAACTTTCACCAATATTATTTAAAGTTGATGGTTTATTTAATTTTGTTACAAGTTTATCGCCTCCCCAAATTTTGTCTTTTAAAATTGGTTGAAATTTTATTGGATAATTAAGCATTATTTTAGTATTTCTTTTAAATTTTTAATTACGTAATCTATTTCCTCTTTGGTATTTAATTTACTAAATGAAAAACGAACAGACGTTTTTAAAGCATCATTTTCAGAAAGAATGGTATGAAGTACATGAGATCCTTTATGGCTTCCACTTTGACAAGCACTACCACCAGAAACTGCAATTCCCTTCATATCTAAATTAAAAAGCAGCATTGCATATTCTTTAGGAAAACGTACGTTAAGTATGATATAACTACTTTTAAATTCATCCTCAGACGCTCCATTAAATTCTATTCCTTGAAAATTACTTTTAAGCTCTTTAACAAAATAATTCTTTAAGTTTTGTAAGTAAATTACTTCTTTGTCTAAATTAGTATAAGCAATTTGCAGCGCCTTTTCCATCCCTAAAATACTATGCACATTTTCGGTTCCTGCTCTAGCTCCTCGCTCCTGTTCTCCTCCATGCAAAATTGGAAAAATACCATACCCTTTTTTAATGTATGCAAACCCAACACCTTTTGGCCCATGAAATTTGTGGGCACTTGCCACAAAAAAATCTATCGGTGTTTTTTGGATATCTATTTTAAAATGACCAACACCTTGAACCGTATCTGAATGAAAAAGAGCTTTGTTTTGTAGGCATAAATCTGAAACCTGCTTTAAGTTTAATATATTCCCAATTTCATTATTAACATACATTAAACTCACCATTTTTTTTGAAGTATCTTCTTGAAGCAATTCTTCTAAATGAGTATAATTAATTTCCCCTTTTTCATTTAAATCAACCCATTTTACCACAATATCAAACTCTTTAACTAAGTTTTCAATAGTATGTAAAACTGCATGGTGCTCAATTTTTGATGAAATAATTGTAGTAACCCCTAAATTTACTACGGCATTTCTTAAAATAAGATTATCTGCTTCACTACCGCCTGCCGTAAAAACTATTTCATTTGCCGATGCATTAAAATATTTAGCAATATTTTTTCTAGCAGTTTCAACTAAGGCTCTTGCTTTTCTTCCTATTTGATGTGTGGAAGAAGGGTTACCATAAACAGTAGCCATTGTAGTAGAAATAGTATCAATTATTTCGGGTAATATTGGCGTTGTTGCTGCGTTATCTAAATAAATATTTTTCATCAATTGCAAAAGTAATTAAAATAGTTGGTTTCATATTACGCTGAATTGAGTAAAACTGCTATTTTTGTTTCGAAAATATTTATTATGAAAAAATTAATTTCGCTTATTATACTAACTACATTCATTTCTTGTAATGATGGAGATTTTGATGTACCTGCTTTTGAATTTTCTGAAACAGTTTCTAACTGTGGTGAATACTTACTATATGTAACTAACGCCAGTAAAACTGAAACATTAATTTTAAATTTTACCAATAAACAAATTAGCGGTACGGAAGGAGAAAAATCTTTTGAAATTTCTTCATCTTTACCCGTTACTTATAGAATTTTTGAAGAAGCAATTGGTGCAGATTATTTTTGTCAAGAAATACCTCCAGCAACACCAAAAGTAGTTAAAGAATTAACAGCAGAAAGTGGTACTATAAATATTACAACCCATTTAAAAGAAGGAAAAACAGATGTTTATGAATATGATATTTCTTTTACAAACTTACTGTTTTTTGATAAAAATGACGAACGAATTTTCTTTGAAACTTTAAATTTTGGCACATTTACCAACTAACTACTTTTTAGTATTTTGATAAATGTAAACTTCTGTAGCACCTAAACCATATTTTTTAAAAGAAGCAGCATACCAATCTACCTGGTATTTTTTAAACAAATATTCCAATTCTGTTTTTAAAACTCCTTCTCCTACTCCATGAATAAAAATAATTTTTGGAAATCTATTTCTAATAGCAAATTCTAATTTTTGTTTAGCAGTATCCATCTGCAAAGTCAATATATCAATTTTATCCATACCTCTTGTTGAATCAATTAACTGATTGATATGTAAATCAACTTCCATTGGAGGTATTTGGTCTTGTTTGATGGTAGATTTAAACTTTGGTGTGTGTTTTTTAGGTGAAGTTTCATGTATTTTTTCCAACAAATCTTCATTTTTTAAATCACTATACTTAGAAAGTTCTGCTTGATTTTCTTTTATTAAAACCAATTCATTTTCATTAAAATCAAATTCAAAACCATCTGTAGATTCAATACAAATTTTATTATTTTTTATTGCAACTACCTCACCCTTAATAACATCATCTAAAACCGCAACAGTATCCCCTATTTTAAATCGCATATATTTAACTTTTTATTAAATTTATCAAAATAATTAAACAACATTCTAAATGTATGTTTGTGCAAATTTAAATTCATGTTGGATACAATCTCTATAAATACAGAACAATTTTTTAAAAATGCTAAAAAAGATTTAAAAATAGATGAAAATAGAAAATTGCTGTTAAAATCTATTGCTCTTTTTATTGTGAAAGAAATTAAAGCTCAAAAGAAAGTTAATCTCAATTATATTTGCACTCATAATAGTAGAAGAAGTCAACTAGCACAAGTTTGGAGTAGCTTTGCTTGTTCCTATTTTGAATTAAAAAAAATCTCCAATTTTTCTGGAGGAACAGCAGCAACAGCTTTTTATAGAAATACTGTTAAAACATTACAAGAAGCTGGTTTTAAGTTTCAAATTATTGAATTTTCACATCAAAATCCAGTGTATGCAATAAGCTATAAAAATTGTATTGATCCTATCATTGGTTTTTCCAAATTATTTGACGACGAGTATAATAAGAAGCCTTTTATAGCTATTACTACCTGTTCAAATGCCGACGAAAATTGTCCGTTTATTCCAGATGCTGTAACGCGTTTTCATTTGCCTTTTAACGATCCCAAAAACTTTGACAACTCACTATACCAAGCTGAAAAGTACATGGAAACCAACAAGCAAATTGCTGGCGAAATTTATTTTATTTTTGAAATGGTAAAAAATTCTATTTAATTTTTTACTTTCGCTTTTAATTAATTTTAAGAACATTAAAAATATTGGCATGGAACAAAATCAACCAAAAAATTACTTAGTAGAATCTATTTTAGTAACCATTTTTTGCTGTTTACCATTTGGTATTGCAGGAATTGTATTTGCCTCACAAGTAAACTCAAAATATGCAAGTGGAGATTATGAAGGAGCTTTAAAAGCTTCTAAAGATGCAAAAAAATGGATGAAGTGGGGTTTAATTTCAGGAATTATAGTAGCAGTTTTATATACTGTATTTCTTTTTGCCTTAGGAGGTATGGCAATGTTAGGTGGAGATTTTTAAAAATAACTCATGAAACTAAAATACATAGGAGTGCTTTTACTTGCAATAGTTTTGGCATTCCTTTATTTTTTTATAAATCCCAATGAAGTAAATTTTCTGCCAAAATGTCCATTATATGCAACCACAGGAATTTATTGTCCAGGATGTGGTAGTCAGCGTGCTACTCACCAACTTTTAAATTTTAATTTTTTAGGGGTAGTTCAACAAAATGCCTTGTACATTATTGGGCTTTTTATAATAGGATATCATTTAATAATTTCGGGAGTCAATTATTTCTTCAAAAAAAAATATTACAATTATATTTATCATTCCAAAACTCCCATAGTATTATTAATACTAATTATTATTTTTTGGATACTTCGAAATATCCCTTATTACCCTTTTAATTTATTGGCTCCTAAATAATTAATTTGGTAAAACTTTTTTTGCATAAAAGTGCTTTATAGCGAATAATTGAAATACTACTAAAACTGCGAAAAGTAAAACTGAAAATGTAAAAGTAGTTGAGAACTTTAAATTATTGATAAAGTCAATTTCATTAAATTTATTTAAATAAGACGAATCTAAAATTAAAAAAATTTCACTGCTTTGAAAATTACTTAGTGAAATAAAAATGCTCATTCCCATTAAAAGAAGAGTTATTACAAACCAACCAAAATTTGATATTAGAGGCTGATAATTTAGATAAACTACTTTTTTATTCTCAACATCTATTGCTTTCATTACATTAGATACAAAATCAGTTGAAGGTGTTTCCAAACCAACTTCTTTTATAATACTTTTGGTAAAGCCTTCTATGTTATTTTCAGTTTTCATAATAAATTAATTGTATTTGGTTCAATTACATTCTTTAAAATTGAAACTAATTTTTTTCGTACTCTATATAATTTAATTTTTACATTGTCGGCACTTAAATTTACAATTTTTGAAATTTCTTTCACCGAAACTTCTTCATAATAAAATAATGTAACAATTGTTCTTTCCTCTTCAGAGAGTTTTAAAAGCGCTGTATTAATTATTTTTTTTCGGTCTTGCAACTCTAAAAAATTCAATCCGTGCGAAACACTTTCTACATCACTTTCATTAAATATATCTATATTTTCAGGATAAATCGTTCTTTTTTGTTTTTTTAAAACATCCAAACTAGCATAGTACGCAATTTTATAAATCCAAGTTGAAAATTTAGAGTCGCCTTTAAAACTTTTCAAGTTTGTATAAGTTTTTACAAAAACATCTTGCGATATTTCTTCAGCCTCTTCCCTATTTTTAACTATACGTAAAGAAAGTGTAAACACCATATGTTTATACTTTTCAACTAAAAAAGCATACGCATTAACGTTACCATTTAAGGTTTCATTTATATAGTATTCGTCGGGTTTGGCATTCATTTTAACATAAGACGATTATTGAATAAAGTTGGTTACAAATTATACTAAATTAATTAATTTAATTTTTTTGTAACCTAGTTAAAATTAATTTCGTCATACCTTATGAAACAAATTAAAAACTTAAATTTTATTTAATATGGAAGCAGTACTAGTATTTATATCATTATTTGTAGTAGTTTTTGGAATCTTTTATTTACACTTTTCAACAAGAAATAAAGAACGATTAGCATTAATTGAAAAAGGTGCTGATGCAAGTATCTTTTTTAGTGCAAAGGCTCAAAAGAAACCTTCAGTACCTATTTGGAAAGTATTGATTTTAAATTTAGCCGTTTTATTAATGGGTATCGGATCGGGAATATTTATTGGTTCAATTTTAGAAGCATATACTCTAATAAATGATGGTGTAGCTTATACAGGTTCAATATTTTTAATGGCAGGAATTGGTTTATTTGTAGGATTTACTTTATCTAAAAAATTAATTGAAAAAGAATCATAAAGAAAACTCTTTTCACAAAAAAAGCACTCAATTCTGAGTGCTTTTTTATTTATATTATTTGAAATGCTATTCAAATTCAGTTTCTAGGTTGATATAATCTAAAAACTCTCGTTTAACATCTTTTTCCTTAAACTTACCACCAAATTCAGAGGTTACTGTACTACTTTCAATGTCACGAACTCCTCTAGAATTAACACATAAATGCTTCGCATCAATTACACAGGCAACATCCTCAGTACCTAATGCTTTTTGCAATGCTTGTACTACTTGCATTGTTAAACGCTCTTGTACTTGTGGTCTTTTCGCATAATAATCTACAATTCTATTCATTTTAGACAACCCAATAACATGACCATTAGAAATGTATGCTACGTGAGCTCTTCCTACAATAGGTAATAAATGATGTTCACAAGTTGAATACACTGTAATGTTTTTTTCAACCAACATTTCACCATACTTATAATTATTATCAAAAGTTGATAGTTTAGGCTTATTTGCTGGATTTAAACCTCCAAAAAGTTCATTCACAAAAGCTTTTGCTACTCTTTTAGGAGTTCCTTTTAAGCTATCATCTTCCAAATCCATTCCTAAAGTATTCAAAATATCTTTTACACTTTCTTGAATACGTTTAACTTTTTCTTGATCTGAAATCTCAAAAGCATCAGCTCTTAATGGTGTTTTAGCAGATGATCCTACGTGATCATCTCCTCTATCATCTATTTTATCTGTCATTACGTTTTTACCTTCAAACATTTTGATTTTCTTTAGCCTGCAAATTTACAATTTACTTTTTTAAATTAGCTAGTGATTTCGAGTAATTCTTTTAAAGTACAAACTTGTTGTTCACCCGTTTGCATATTTTTTAAGGTATACTTATTATTTTCAACTTCTGATGCTCCTACTAAAACCACATAAGGTATTTGTCTTCTATTCGCATAATTAAGCTGCTTTTTCATTTTAGCAGCATCTGGATATAATTCAGATTTGATATGGTTTTTTCTTAAGGTTACCAAAGCCTTCATACAAAATGCTGCTTCTTTTTCACCAAAATTAATAAATAATACCTTTGGTTTTGGTAATTCTACTGCATCAAAAAGATTTAATTCTTCCAATACTAAATAAATTCTATCCAATCCAAATGATATCCCAACTCCACTCATATCTTTTAATCCAAAAATACCTGTTAAATCATCATATCTACCACCTCCACCAATAGAGCCCATTTTAACACCTTGTGGCGCTGTAACCTCGTAAATAGCTCCAGTATAGTAATTTAACCCACGTGCTAAAGTAACATCAATGTCTAAATTAGCCGTTTGTAATCCTAACATTTCTATATTATCAACAATAAATTTTAAATCTTCCACTCCTTTAGTTCCTTCTTCAGAAGTTGTTAATAGTTGTTGAAGTTGTTTTAATTTTTCTTGATTACTTCCTTTAAAATTAAATAAAGGCTCTACCTTTTGTATTGCTGCTTCAGAAATTCCTTTATCCAACATTTCTTTAGTAACACCTTCAGCACCAATTTTATCTAATTTATCTAAAGCAACAGTAAAATCTATTAATTTATCTTTAGCTCCAATAATTTCAGCAATTCCTGCTAATATTTTTCTGTTGTTAAGTTTAATGGTCGTACCTGTTAACTTTAACTTACTAAAAACGGCATCATACAATTGTACAAATTCTACTTCTTGCCATAAACCTTTGCTTCCAACTACATCAGCATCACATTGATAAAATTCTCTAAAACGTCCTTTTTGGGGTCTATCTGCACGCCAAACTGGTTGCATTTGATACCGTTTAAATGGAAACTCAATTTCATTTTGATGTTGTACTACATAACGTGCAAAAGGGACTGTTAAGTCGTAACGCAATGCTTTTTCAGAAATTTTTGAAGTTATTTTTATACTGTCTTTTGAAATTAATAAATCATCTTCTACTTTTTTCAAAAAATCACCAGAATTCAATATTTTAAAAATTAGCCTATCTCCTTCTTCTCCATATTTTCCCATTAAAGTTAAAGAGTTTTCAAAAGATGGAGTTTCAATAGGTTGAAAACCATACATTTCAAATACTTCTTTAATTGTTGAAAAAATATAGTTTCTTTTTGCTACTTCGGTAGGTGAAAAATCACGTGTTCCTTTTGGTATGCTTGGTTTTTGTGCCATTTTAAAAAATTAGTTTGCAAATATCTGAAATTTTAAAAACTAATTAAAGCTTTTCTAACATAGTTTTTTCGCTATTGGTTAGCGGTACATCATTTTCAAACTTGGCTTTGGTTGGATAAATAGCTAACATCATTAAAACTAAAATTCCTGCCAAAATAAAATAAAAGCTGTTATTGGTTTGAAATGCAAAAAATAAACACATAAAAGCTGGAAACTCTAACATTGCCATTCTAAACACATGAGCTGTACTGTATTTTATTGCTTTTTGAGTTAAACTAGCTTCTTTAGAAATTTGTTTTATCAGCTTTGAGTATAATGATTTACTTGCTAAATTTCCAATAAATGAAATAATAATTGCTAAATATAAAAATGCTTTATTGGTTGTATATGAAAAAAATAGTTGGTCTTTGGCAGTATACACCACATAAATTGCAAAAATTATCACCCCTAAAAATAATGCAAAATGAATAAGTTGTAGCGATTTAATAAAGTCTTTTGGTTGTTTATTAGCGTAGCTCATAAAGTAATTTTTATGGTTTTTTAAATTTGTTCATCTCTTTATAAATAGCGTTAGCTTTTTCTAAATCTTCAGGAGTATCAATACCAATGGCAACCTTAGAGGTTTCAACCATTTTAACTTTTAATCCATTAGCTAAAAAACGAAGATTTTCTAATTTCTCTGCAGCTTCTAATTGGTTAATTGGTAAGGTAGTAAATTTTAATAATGCTTGTTTTGTAAATGCGTAAATTCCAATATGTTTAAAATAGTTTGCTTTGGTTTTATCTCTTGGAAAAGGAATAGGAGCACGTGAAAAATACATTGCAAAATTATGTTCATCACATACTACTTTTACATTGTTTGGATTATTGATTTCTTCCAAATCATTCATTTTGAACATTAATGAGGCTACATCAACTTTTTTAGCTAAGTCATTTTTAAAAACTTGTAATAATTTTTGAAGTGGCTCGGTTTGCGTAAAGGGCTCGTCTCCTTGAACATTTACAACAATATCAACCTCTAAATTTTCTATTGCTTCAGCAATTCTATCACTGCCTGACTCGTGTTCTTTCTTACTTTTTATTGCTTTTCCGCTATTAGAAATTATTTCATTATAAATAATATCACTATCTGTAACTACATAAACTTCATCAAATAAATTTGATTGTTTGGTGGCTTCATAAGTTCTTAAAATAACCGATTTACCAGCTAAATCTTTCATTAATTTACCAGGAAATCTACTTGCTTCATAACGAGCCGGAATCATAGCTACTGCTTTCATTTTATTCTTTATTATATCTTAAATGTAATCTTTTTAATCGACTAATACTGGCATTTAATTCAAATCCAAGTAATAGGATTATTGAGTTTAACCAAACAAACAACATTAATACTAAAAGCGTACCTATAGAACCATACAATTTATTATAGGTTGCGAATTTTAACACATAAATTGAAAACAATTTAAACATTAAGAGTGTTAGTAGGGTGGTTAAAATGGAACCAGGTGTAAAAAATGAATGGTATTTTACTTCTTTAGTTCCATATTTGTACAAAAATGATACAGAGACAAAAATTAATAATACAAAAAATAAGAATTGTCCTTTTTCAATCCAAAATACATCATCTGCTAGCCAGCCTTTATCTTTTAAACTCGCAATTCCAATTTCAAAATACAGGGTTATTGCAACCGTCAATACCAAAATAAATGCTAGTAAAATTGCCATTCCCATTGAAATAATATATTGCCTTAATATATTTCTCATTTTAGTGACATGATACGAATATTCAAATCCCCCTAAAATTGCATTTACACCATTTGCCATTAAAAAAATTGAAGCTACAAACCCAAAAGAAAGTAATCCTCCATATCTGTTATTGGCAATATCTTCAATAACTTCATGAACAGTTTCTGCTGTGTTGGGTGGTAATAACTGTTCAATAATTAATAAAAAATCTTCTTGAAATCCTTCAATGGGTACATAAGGTATTAATGTAAGAATAAATAGAATAAAGGGAAACAATGCCATAAAAAAGCTAAATGCTATACCTCCAGCCCTAGAAGTTAAAGCTCCTTTAACGATACCAATAATATACATTTCAATAACATCATACAACGACATCCCTTGCAAACCAGGAATTCTAACTTGTTTTCCAAGCTTTACAATCCAATTTACTATAGGAATTTTAGAAAGGTTTTTTTCTATTTCTTTAGTCATTTTGATGCATTAAAAATTTAAATTTTCAAACTAATCTACAGCTTTTAAACTTAAATCCATATTATATATAGAGTGTGTTAATGCTCCAGACGAAATATAATTTACACCGCATTCTGCATATTTTCTAGCAGTTTCCAAATTTATACCTCCTGATGATTCTGTTTGACATTGATTTCCTATTAACTGAACTGCTTTTTTGGTGTCTTTATAATTAAAGTTATCAATTAAAATTCTATACACCCCGCCTACATTTAAAATTTCTTTAATTTCATCCAAGCTTCTAGCTTCAACTATAATTTTTAACTCTAAATTTTTATTTTTTAAGTATTGTTGGGTTTGTTGTATTGCTTTTGTAACACCTCCACAAAAATCTATGTGATTATCTTTTAACATAATCATATCATACAACGCAAATCTATGGTTTTCTCCACCACCTATTTTTACAGCCCATTTTTCAATAGCTCTAATTCCTGGAGTTGTTTTTCGAGTATCTAAAACTTTAGTTGCTGTACCCTCTAATAAATTAGCAAATTTATTCGTTTTGGTAGCAATTGCACTCATTCGCTGCATTACATTCAACACCAAACGCTCGGCTTTTAAAATTGCTTGAGAACTTCCCTCCACATAAAAAACAATATCTCCATATGTTACAAATTCTCCATCATTAATTAGGATTTCAATTTTCAATGATGAATCAACATACTTAAAAATTCTTTTGGCCATTTCTACACCTGCAATAATTCCATCTTCTTTTACTAAAAGTTTTGCTTTTCCTTTGGCTTCAACAGGAATACATGCTAAAGAACTATGATCTCCTTCACCAACATCTTCTCTAATAGCATTGGAAATTATTATATCTAACTCTTTTTCAAATTGTTCGTTACTTATCATTTTAACCAGTATTTTCAAACAAAAATAACTTTTTTATTTTCAAAAATTAAAGCTTTATTTCTTTTTATATTTGCCAAATGAAAATTAAGTTATTGGCCATTGGTAAAACCGATGATAAAAATTTACAAACACTAATTGAAACTTATCAAAATAGGTTAAAACATTATGTAAATTTTGAAATTGAAATTATTCCAGATTTAAAAAAAGTTAAAAACTTAAGTGAAACTCAACAAAAAGAAAAGGAAGGAGACTTCATTTTAAAAAAATTAAATCCAACCGATGTCTTAATTTTGTTAGATGAAAAAGGAAAAGAATTCAGATCAGTTACTTTTTCAGAATATCTTCAAAAAAAAATGAATGCAGGAATTAAACAATTGGTTTTGGTAATTGGAGGTCCTTATGGATTTTCTGAAGAGGTTTATAAAAAATCACAAGGAAAAATTTCATTATCAAAAATGACTTTTTCGCATCAAATGATTCGCTTGTTTATAGTTGAACAAATTTATAGAGCCTTTACGATTTTAAAAAATGAACCTTATCATCATGAATAAATTAAAATTGGTTTTTGCCACTAATAATAAAAATAAACTTAAAGAAGTACAGGCAATGTTAACTAACTTTGAAATAGTTAGTTTGGCTGACATCAATTGTTTTGATGAAATACCTGAGACAGCAGAAACTTTAGAGGGAAACGCAATCTTAAAAGCCAACTATATAACTCATAAATTTGGTTTAAATTGCTTTGCGGACGATACTGGTTTAGAAGTAGAAGCTTTAAATAACCAACCAGGAGTTTATTCTGCTCGTTATGCAGGTATAGATAATAATGCTGAGGCCAATATGAATAAGCTATTAAACAATCTTGGTGATAATTTAAATAGAAGAGCTCAATTTAGAACAGCAATAGCTTTAAATATTAATCAAAAACAATTTATATTTGAAGGCATTTGCAAAGGTCAAATTTTAAAACATAAACAAGGAAATAGCGGTTTTGGCTACGATCCTATTTTTTTACCAGATGGTTTTGATAAATCGTTTGCAGAAATGGAATTGATAGAAAAAGGAAAAATAAGTCACCGAGGAAAAGCCATTCAAAAATTAGTTAACTTTTTAAATAAATCTACTTGGTAAGTCCAATAAAATCATATAAAAACACATTTCTTATCTTATTTTTTGCATTGGCACTTATTTGCTTTGTAAACATTAGTTTGGGATCTGTATATATTCCATTAAAACAAATATTTTTATCAATTATAAATGGTGATGTTGAAAAAGATTCTTGGCGCTCTATTGTATTAAGTTATCGAATTCCTAAAGCAATAACAGCTATTATTGTTGGGTCTGGTTTATCTATTAGTGGTTTATTAATGCAAACTTTATTTAGAAATCCATTGGCCGGACCTTTTGTGTTAGGAATAAGTTCAGGAGCTAGTTTAGGCGTTGCCATTTTAATTTTAGGAGCTTCTTTTTTTGGGGCAACATTATCAAGTTATGCATTTACAAATTTTGGGCTTGCAATAGCTGCTAGCTTAGGGGCTTTCTTGGTTCTTTCTGCAGTTATGTTGGCTGCTATTAAAGTTAGAAACACCATGTCTATTTTAATTATTGGTTTAATGTTTGGAAGTTTAACAGCATCCGTTATTAGTATTTTAGCTTATTTTAGTAGTGCCAGTCAATTACAACAATATATGTTTTGGAGTTTTGGTAGCCTTGGTAATTTAAGTTGGAAAGAAATAACTGTGTTACTTACTACTTTTTTAATAGGAATTTTATTGGTTGTATTTATCATTAAACCTTTAAACAGCCTACTTTTAGGTGAAAACTATGCTAAAAGTATGGGAGTTAATGTTAAAAAAACAAGAAATTTAATTTTAATAGCTACTAGTTTGTTAACTGGTGTAATTACTGCTTTTTCTGGTCCAATTGCTTTTATTGGCTTGGCCGTTCCACATTTAACAAAACTACTTTTTAACACTTCAAATCATAAAATTTTATTACCAGCTGTTGCTATAAGTGGTGCTATTATAATGTTAATTTGTGATAGTATTGCTCAATTGCCAACAAGTGAATTTACATTACCTATAAATGCAATTACTTCATTATTTGGGGCACCAATCATTATATGGCTATTAGTTAGAAAACGTAAGATTTATTATTAATGAAAGACCAAGCAAAACATATTATAAAAATTGATAATTTAAGTATTGGTTATTCCTCCAAAAAGAAAACCATTACTATTGCTTCAAATTTAAACATTCAACTGCAAACAGGTAATATGGTGTGTTTACTAGGCAAAAATGGTATAGGGAAATCTACACTTTTAAGAACATTAACAAAAGTACAACCTACTTTAAAAGGTGAAATTTTTATCAATAATGCAAATTTAAATTCATTATCCAATAATGAATTAGCAAAAACACTAAGTTTAGTTTTAACCGAGCGCCTTCCAGATAGCAGTTTAACAGTGTTTGAATTGGTTGCTTTAGGGCGTCAACCATTCACCAACTGGATTGGATATTTAACCAGTGAAGATCTACAAATAATTTATACGGCTTTTGAAAAAACAAATACCAAACACTTAATGAATTCTAAATGCTATGAATTAAGTGATGGACAGTTACAAAGAGTATTAATTGCTAGAGCTTTGGCACAAAATACACCCATTATTGTGTTAGATGAACCAACTGCTCATTTAGACATCCACCATACCATAAATACATTTTCACTACTTAAAAACTTAGCTTCAGAATTTAACAAAACAATCATTATATCTACTCACGAAACAAATCTAGCACTTCAATTAGCAGATGAACT
The DNA here is from genome assembly GCF_947493565.1 of uncultured Lutibacter sp. Classification (GTDB taxonomy): domain Bacteria; phylum Bacteroidota; class Bacteroidia; order Flavobacteriales; family Flavobacteriaceae; genus Lutibacter; species Lutibacter aestuarii. The sequence goes on from NZ_CANLRG010000003.1 coordinate 180,694, forward strand.
TTGGCTGATGTCTCCTTCAAAATTTATCAGTGGAAAAACCGATGAATTAATAGAAAAAAATGCCCTAGACCTTCTTTTCGATTCTAAATTAATTTCTTTCAATAAAACCTTAAAACAATTTACAATTTCCAACTCATAATAATTTTAATATATTTGACAAATTTCAACTACTAAAAATGAAAAAAATACTGTCATTTATAATTGTCTTATGTTTACTAATTAGCTGTAAAGTAAACAATCATATTACTGAAAAAATTGAAGTAACTGGTAAAACTGCAATGGAATTTGCAGCTACCATTAGCCCAGAAAACTTAAAAGATCACCTATATATAATTGCTTCAGATGAATTTGAAGGAAGAAACACAGGCGAAGTTGGGCAAAAAAAAGCTGCTGAATACCTAAAAGATTTCTATATTAGTAACAATATTGCCTCTCCGCTGGGTAATGATAATTATTTCCAAGATATTCCTACGGAATATTTAAGACCAAATTTAAAGCCTTCTGAAAATGTTGTTGCTTTTATTGAAGGTTCTGAAAAACCAGAAGAAATTATAGTTATTTCTGCACATTTTGATCACGTTGGCATGAAAGATGGTGAAATTTATAACGGAGCTGATGATGATGGTTCAGGCACAGTAGCTATTTTAGAAATTGCTCAAGCGTTTCAAAAAGCTGTAGAAAATGGCCATAAACCAAAAAGATCCATACTTTTTTTACATGTAACTGGAGAAGAAAAAGGCTTATTAGGATCTAAATTTTACACCAATTTTCCAATATTCCCTTTAGCTAATACAGTTGCTAATTTAAATATGGACATGATTGGTCGTGTAGATGATGCTCATGAAGCAAATCCAAACTATATTTATTTGATTGGTTCAGATAAGTTAAGTTCAGAATTACACGAGCTTTCAGAAGCTATGAATGAAAAGTTTACTAAAATTAAATTAGACTATAAATACAACGATGAAAATGATCCTAATCGCTTTTATTATAGATCTGATCACTATAATTTTGCTAAAAATAACATTCCTATTATCTTTTATTTTAATGGCACTCATCAAGATTATCATAAACCTTCAGACACACCTGATAAAATTAATTACCAATTATTAGCCAAACGAGCACAGTTGGTTTTTTATACTGCTTGGGAAATTGCAAATAGAGAACAAAGAATTATTGTTGATAAATAAATTTTTAGTGCTTTATTAGTGCATAATTTTAAATAATAATTCTTTTAAAATATCTCTTGCAGGAAGTGCATTGGCACCAACACCTTTACTTTTAATATCTGCTTCACGAAGTAATGAAATTACTTGTGACACCTTACGCATTGGATAATTTTTAGCGGCAATGGAATAGTCCGAAACAAAAAAAGGGCTAATTCCTAAAGATTTTGCAATGCTATTTTTTGACTTATCCTTTAAACTATGGTAAATCAATAATTGAGTAAATAAACTATTTAATAAAGAAATAGTAACAACTAAAGGGTTTGCTTTTTGATTTTGACCAAAATAATTAATAATCTCATTAGCTTTTACAATATTTTTTTCACCAATAGCTTTACGCAATTCAAAATTATTATAATCTTTACTTATTCCTATATTTTCTTCAATATCTTTAGGTGAAATGGTAGATGTTTTAGGTAATACTACCATTAATTTATCTAGTTCATTGCTAATTTTACTTAAATCGGTTCCTAAAAATTCCACTAACATTAGTGTGGCTTTGGTATCAATTTTATAATTTTTACCTGCTAAAACCCTTCTTATCCAATCAGCTACCTGATTTTCATATAATTTTTTACTCTCATACACCAATCCTACTTTTTGAATAGCTTTATACAAAGCTTTTCGCTTATCTAATTTTTTATATTTATAACAAATTACCAATACAGTAGATGGTTGCGGATTGTTAGCATACAATGTTAAATTTTCTATAGTTCTTGATAAATCTTGAGCTTCTTTAATAATTACCACCTGTTTATCAGCCATCATTGGAAAGCGCTTTGCGTTGTCAACTATATCATCAATACTAACATCTCTTCCATACAAAACCATTTGATTAAATCCCTTCTCTTCTTCAGAAAGAATATTTTCTTCAATATATTCTGAAATTTTATCAATATAATAAGGTTCTTCACCCATTAAAAAATAAATAGGCTTTATATTTCCACTTTTTATATCTGAAACTATTTTAGTGACATCACTCATTAATCAAAAAAAATTAGCATTTTTGCGATATGCAGGCATTAAATTTACCAACATATAAGTTCAAAATCAAAAGTAGGGAAAATAAGCTTTTTATTTATGATATTGTTCGAAAAAAATATGTGAGTTTAACACCTGAAGAATGGGTTAGACAACATATCATTCATTATTTAATTAATGATAAAAACTATCCTATTTCATTAATCGCTATTGAAAAAAAACTAATCATCAATAAATTAAGCAAAAGAACCGATATTTTAGTTTTTACCTCTAAAGGAACTCCTAATATTATTGTTGAATGCAAAGCTCCGTCAGTTAAAATTAATCAAAATTCATTTGATCAAATTGCTCGATACAATTTAAAATTAGCAGCTAATTATTTGATTGTAAGCAATGGTTTAAACCATTATTTTTGTTTTATGGATGTTGAAAAAGAGCAGTATGTTTTTTTGGAAAATATCCCCCATTATATTTCTGATTAAATTAATTCAATTCTAAAAGCAATTAGTTAAGTTTGCATTGTGAAAATTGCCATAGTTATATTAAATTGGAATGGAAAAAAATTACTAAAAAAATTTCTTCCATCTATCATCAAATTCAGCAACATTGAAAATGTTGAAATTGTAATTGCTGATAATGCTTCTACGGATAATTCTGTTGAATTTATTAAAAATAATTATCCTTCTATTTCAATTGTAAAAAATAAAATAAATGGCGGTTATGCAAAAGGATATAACGATGCATTAAAGAAGGTTAATGCAGATATTTATGCCTTGGTAAATTCTGATATTGAGGTTACCGAAAATTGGTTAAATCCAATAATTACTACCTTCAAAAATGAATCTTATACAGATATTATTCAACCAAAAATTTTAGATTATAAAAACAAAACTAAATTTGAATATGCTGGAGCTGGTGGCGGTTTTATTGATAAATATGGCTATCCCTATTGCAGAGGTCGTATTTTTTCTGAATTAGAAAATGACACCCAGCAATTTAATGACGTAACTGAAATTTTTTGGGCTTCGGGTGCTTGTTTTTTTATTAGATCTAAGGTATTTCACAATTTAAAAGGATTTGATGAAGATTATTTTGCACATCAAGAAGAAATTGATTTATGCTGGAGAGCTATAAACAACAACTCCATTATTAAATATGTTGGTACTTCAACTGTTTACCATGTTGGAGGAGCAACTTTAAAAGAAGAAAGTCCAAGAAAAACCTTTTTAAACTTTAGAAATAGCTTATTTACACTGCTTAAAAACTTACCTAAAAAAAAGTTAATCAGTATTATTTTAACACGATTGATTTTGGATGGCATTGCTGGAATAAAATTTATATTTGAACTTAAACCTATCCACACATTAGTTATTATTAAAGCTCATTTTAGTTTTTATAATAACTTGATTAAAATGCTAAAAAAGAGATCTAGAACCAAACCTAAAGAAAACTATTACACGTTAAAAAGTATAGTTTGGGAGCATTTTATTTTAAGAAAAAAACACTATAAAGAAACTTTGTAAATTTAAAGTTCATCAACATCTCCTTTACCTTCTCTAATAACAACTACTTCACCATCAGATAAATCTACAACTGTTGAGGGTATATTACCTCCATAGCCTCCATTAATAACAATATCTACATTATTTTGCCATTTTTCAAAAATCAACTCTGGATCTGTAGTATATTCTAACAAATCATCTTCATCATAAATTGAAGTGGATACTATTGGGTTACCTAATGCTTTAACCAATTCTCTAATTATATTATTATCCGGAATCCTTATCCCTACAGTTTTTTTTCCTTTAAAGGATTTTGGCAAATTAGTATTGGAAGGTAAAATAAATGTAAATGGTCCAGGCAATGATTTTTTTAAAATTTTATAAGTTGGCGTATCTATTTGCTTAACATAGTCTGATAAATTACTTAAGTCATGACAAATAAATGAAAAGTTAGCTTTGTTTAGTTTTACACCTTTTAATTTTGCTACTTTTTCCATGGCTTTTGTGTTAGTAATATCACAACCCAAACCATAAACGGTATCTGTTGGATAAATAATTAAGCCTCCTTGCTTTAAAACTTGGACTACTCTTTCAATTTCGCGTTCATTTGGATTTTCTTCAAAAATTCTAACCAGTTGAGCCATCTTATTTTTTTTACATAAATTAATTGTCTAAATATAAAAAAACCTGCTTAATTAAGCAGGTTTTTTAATTTATGATTTATCTATTAGCCTAAAGCCTTCTCCATGTATATTGAGAATTTCTACATTTTCATCTTGTTTTAAATATTTTCTAAGCTTGGCTATATATACATCCATACTTCTTGACGTAAAATAATTATCATCTCTCCATATTTTAGTTAAAGCCAATTCTCTTGGCATTAAATCGTTGATATGAGTCGCTAGCATTTTTAACAATTTACTTTCTTTAGGTGATAACTTTTGAGGTTCCTCTCCACTATATGATAAATGGCGTAATTTAGAATTAAAATCAAATTTTCCAATTTTAAATTCAAAAGTATCTTCTTCAACATCTTGTTCAGTTTCTTTACGTTGAAGTATTGCTTTAATTTTATATAAAAGTACTTCCGAATCGAAAGGTTTGTTTAAATAATCATCTGCTCCAGCTTGGTAACCTTTTAAAACATCTTCTTTCATAGTTTTAGCTGTCAAAAAAATAATTGGCACTTCTGCATTGGCAGTTCTAATGTCTTTAGCTAAAGAAAATCCATCTTTTCGAGGCATCATTACATCTAAAATACACAAGTCGTATTCATCATTTTTAAACATAATTAATCCTTCTAATCCATCTTTTGCTAAAGTAACATTATAATCATTTAACGATAAGTAATCTTTTAAAACGGTTCCAAAATTAGGATCGTCTTCAACTAATAAAATTTTATTATTTTCCATATTATTATTTAAATTAAAGGTAGCTTTATGGTGAAAGTACTTCCAACTCCTTTTTCACTTTCAACATACACGATACCTTGATGAATTTCTACTATTTTTTTTACATATGAGAGCCCTAAACCGTGCCCTTTAACATTATGAATATTTCCTGTTTCTTCTCTATAGAATTTTTTAAATATATTTTTTTGAACATTTTTATTCATTCCAATTCCCTGATCTTTAACTTGTATTGTAACGCTTTTAGCTGTATTTTCAGTAAAAATTGAAATTTTAGGTGCCTCTAACGAGTACTTAATTGCATTATCTAAAACATTAACAATTACATTAGTTAAATGAAAATGATTTGCCAATATTTCCGTTAAACTTGCTTTTAAATTAACTTTTATATAGCCTCCTTTATTTTTAACCAATAGCTCTACATGCGTTACTGCTTCTTCAATAATGTCGTGTATATCTACTTTTTCCTTACTAACATCTAACTGATTTTTTTCAAGCTTAGATATTCTTAATACATTTTCAACTTGTGCATGCATCCTTTTATTTTCATCACGAATCATTTTCACATAACGTAACACCTTATCCTTATCTTCAACTATTTTAGGGTTTTTTATTGCATCTAAAGCTAAATTAATAGTTGCAATAGGTGTTTTAAACTCGTGGGTCATATTATTAATAAAATCAGTTTTTATTTCTGAAATTTGTTTTTGTCTAATTAATTGATACAACGCTGTGACAAATGCCATTATAATGATTAAAATAAAAATAGCTGATAATGCCAATATTTTTGAAATTGAAGAAAGAATGAAATTCTTCTTTTCAGGAAAAGACACATACAACTTAAAATTACTATTTCCATCAGCATCAGCAAACATTGGCACCATATAACTTTTCCCTGCTTCTTTACTAAAATAACCAGATTTAACTTGTGTTGCTAAACCATTACTATAAATTCCATATTTAAAAGCCGTTTCAATCCCTTTTTGTTTAAGTTCCCTATCTAAGCGCATTGTAATTTCATTATTGCTTACTCTTTGATGTATAGGTAATCTGCTTGTGTATACATCAAAATCTCTTTCTAAATAAGCTTTTTCTGCCTTAGGAAATCTTCCAATTTTAGTTACTCTCTCTTCTGGAGAATTTTCAAATTCTTCTTTTCCACTACCTAAAATATCTTTTTGAATTACAAATTCTTCTTTGCTGAAAATTTCTTTAAAGAATATTGAATCATTTTCAAAGAACTCTGTTGGAACTTTATAATTTTGCTCAATGATACTTTGAGAATAGGTAAACCTTTCATTTTTTGTAGTGTCAACCTTTTCAAAAATATAATTACGTATATCGGATTTATTTAACTCTTGACCTTCTTTATACGTATCCGCAAATTTGTTATAAAAATCATTAAACTCTCTTTGACGTATATCTTCAGATACTTTTGCCAAAGCAAATCTAACATTAGAGGTAAATTGCTCTTCTGTGATTTGAATGGTATTTTTTATCCAAAATACTTGTACTGATATAATCCCAATTAAAGCGATGCTCATTAATACAATGATGAGCAAAAATATCCTCTTCCCCATTACTCAAATTTAAACTTTTAACACTTATAACAACTTATTTTAACGAAAGTTAACAAATTCTATAATTTTTTAACAGTATTTTAAGAAATATTTTAGTTACTGCAAGTTTTAGAAATAAGCTCAAAAATAGTTTTTACTTGCAGTTTTGTAGCATTTAAATTAGTGTTTTTAATCACAAAATTTGAATGTTTAATTTTAAAATTGTCATCTAGTTGATTATTAACTCTTTCCAAAATTTGTGCTTCACTAATTTTATCTCTTTTTTGTATTCTTTCTAATCTATCTTTAAAATCTGCAATTACAGTTATGATTAAATCACAAAATTTAGAACTACCACTTTCAAACAAAATTGCCGCTTCATAAATTATAAATTTTGAAGTTGAAGTTTGTATAAAAGCATTGAAATGTTCTTTAACTTTTGGATGAACTAAACCATTTAAAAGAGTTAATTTCTCTTTATTATTAAATACTAAAGAAGCTAGATATGAATTATTTAAAGCACCATTTACATAGGTTTTCTCTCCAAATGCTTCACAAATTTGACGAATTAAATCTTTATCAGAATTCATTATTTTTTTTGCTTCTACATCTGCAACATATGTATCGACACCTAATTCTTTAAACATCTTTAAAACAGTACTTTTACCACTCCCAATACCGCCAGTTAAACCAATTATTTTCATAAAATTTATTTAATTATAAAATTTTCAATAAATGATATCCTTATTTTTGAATTAAAAATTCAATTTGTCTAGGATTAATTTTAATTGAAGCTATAAATTCGCTTTTTTGTTTTATAACAGGAGTTAGATACTTTACTAAAGAATCATTTTCATATTGCTTATAATCAAAAACAATGGATAGGCTATTTTTATTTATTTTATTAAAATTTGAAAGACCTACTTGATAAATAACTTCAATTTCTTTTGGAAAAGGATTAATTTTCAAACTGTCAGGAACATTTATTACTTCAACAGGTAATAAAAACCTGCCTTCTGTAAATTTATCAACTTCTGCTTTAACATGTATCTTAGTTTCAGATAATTGTACATTACTAGTTTTGGGTGGTAGTATTAATGCTATATCAAGATCAATATTTTTATAAATATCTTTTAATGAAATTGCTTTAGTTTGAATTTCTTTAATTGAATCTATATTATTTTTAGGGCCAGTAATTACTATAGAATCTGGAGAAAACATTAATTCATTTGTTAAGTTGTAACCTAACTTAAAGTCAATACTAACATTAGAAGCTACAGGAACTTTTTTTGAAATATTTAAACCCAAATCAATAAAAATGGTATCATTTAAAATTCTAAGTAACTCAATATCTCCTGTTAACTGAGCATTTAAATTTTGAAGCTGATTATTAGGTAAAATATAATAAGTCCTTTCGCCTTTAGTAATACTTTTTAAATTTATAAGAAGTTTTTTATGAATAATATTATGTTTTAATAACGAAAATCCAGGACCTTTTAATACTCCTTCTAAATTAACTATCGGCTTACTTTGTAATAACTTATCTTTTGGTAAGTTTCTATATTCAACTTTAAAATTAACTGTGCTTGTATAAGTTTTAGACAACTCAATTAACAACCAAATTATAGAAGTTAATATTAAAAAAAATAAAAATATTTTAAATTTTCTATTATTTTTTAATGATAATTTAGCTTGTTTTGCTGCTGCATTCATAGTATAAATTAAAAAATAAATATACAAAAAAAGTGAGCTCAATGGCTCACTTTAAATCATATAAAAATTTCTTATTTTTTTTCTATAGCTGGTTGGTATTTTTTACTCAGCTCCATAGAAATTGAGGAGCGTTCAAATTTAATTTTACCTGCTCCTGTTTCAATTATTACAGTATTATCACTATCAACAATATCAACAATTTTACCATGAATACCACTAGTAGTAACTATTTTATTTCCTTTAGCTATAGAACTCTGGAATTGTTTTTCGTTTTTTGCACGTTTCATTTGTGGGCGAATCATAAAAAGATAAATCACCACAAACATTAATAAAAAAGGCAACATTCCCGTTAAAGTACTTCCTCCTCCTGTTTGTAAAAAAATTGTTGTATACATTTTATTTATTTAAGTATATTAATATTTATGAGTTTTTTGCTGTTACCGTACCTTTAATACGTAACATTTCTGTAACTTTTTCAGTATTTGTTTGTAAAGTTATGGTTTTATGCTGTTTACCTACTCTTCCATTAGAATTGAAAGAAAATTTAAGTTCGGCTGAAGCTCCTGGTTTAATAGGTTCTTTTGGCCATTCTGGAACAGTACATCCACAAGATGGTTTTGCATTTATAATTAATAAATCTGTTTTTCCTGTATTGGAAATTTTAAAAGTTCCATCTATTATTTCTCCCTCTGTAATGGTACCAAAATCAAATTCCATTTTGTCAAACTCTATAACTGGTCCTCCAAGGCTAATGATTTCATCTCTTTCTTTAGCAGTTTCTAAATTAGTAGATTTTATTTTTTTGGTAGCACTGTCGTTACAAGAAATAAAAACTACACTTAATAAAGTTGCACAAATAATCGTAATTTTTTTCATAATAAGTAAATTTCAGTAAAAGTAAAAAATTATAATAATCCTCTCCCTATTTTATTCAATCTTTTTGAAGTTGTAAAATCTTTTAAAATTTTATCTAATACTCCATTTATAAAGTAACTACTTTTATTGGTTGAATAATCTTTGGCTATTTCAATATATTCATTAATAGTAACTCTGGTTGGAATTGAAGGGAAATTTACAAACTCACAAATAGCCATTTTAATTAATATCATATCAACTTCAGCAATCCTATCTGAATCCCAATTAGGTGTTTTATCTTCAATTTCCTTTTCAAATTCAGTGTGTTTTAACACTACTTTTCTAAACAAATCTACTACAAACTTTTTATCGTCCTCATCTTTATAAAGCTTCCCAAGTTGAAAAGATTGATTTACATTTAATTGATTTAATGATTTTACAATCCAAGTATTTACAAAAGGAATGTCATCTAACCAACTTATATTTTTATCTTCAAAATACTCAGCTAATTTTTCATTAGGAGCTACAATAGTTTTAAAAATAGCCACTACAAACTCTTTATCTTCTTGAAAATTTGAATGTTTAGAGTTCATATAAGTAGCATACAACTCACTTTCTTTAATTTGTTTCCAAATTTCTGTGATATACTCGTTATCTAAAGTCCAGTAATTTAAATTTTTAGTTTCTAAATACTCATTTAATGAAACACTTTCATTTAAGGTATTAAAAACTTGATTGTTTATAAATTTAATATTTGGATTCAAATCTTCTGAAGTTGCTAAAAACTTTTTTCTAGAAATTTCAATATGGTTTTTTTCCATATTTCTAACTTCAACAAGTAAACGAATTAATAAAACATATAAATCATACATTTTATCAATACTTGCATATAAGAACTTTTCTTCTTTTGTTAAGTTGTCACTTTTAGACTGTAGTAAAGCATAAACCGATTGCATTACTTTAACTCTAATATGTCTTCTATTTATCATTTAAAGAACTTTGAAAAAATTGTTTTTAACACGGCAAAAATAGTATTATTTTTTATAAAATGAGCAGTGTTTTTCATTTTTTAAGTAAAGTTAATTCTATCTTAAAATACCGAAATTAAAATATTAATAATGTATCTTCGTGCTTTAAAATTGATTGCCCTTAATTCTTTTATGAAAGCCTTACAATACTTAAACAAATACTTTTTTAAATATAAATACAGATTACTAATTGGAATTATAATTACTGTTGCTTCTAAATTTTTAGCTTTACAAGTACCACAACTTATTAGGCAGTCGGTTAACATTGCTGAAGACTATACAAATGGGATTGTTTCTGATTTGCCAATTGTTAAAGCCCAGTTGTTAAATAATATTTTACTTATTGTTGGGGCCGCACTTTTAGCTGGTTTTTTCACCTTTTTAATGAGACAAACAATTATTGTAATGTCTAGATTAATTGAGTTTGATTTAAAAAATGAGATTTACCAACAATATCAACGTTTATCCCTAAACTTTTACAAACAAAATCAAACAGGTGATTTAATGAATAGAATTAGTGAAGATGTTAGTAAAGTTCGCATGTATTTTGGACCAGCAATAATGTACTCTATTAATATGCTAGTACTGTTTGTAGTAGCAATTATAAAAATGTATAATATTGACCCAATATTAACTAATTACACCTTACTACCACTCCCAATTTTATCGATTTCAATTTATATTTTAAGTAGAGTTATTAATAAAAGAAGTACCATAGTTCAACAATATTTATCTAAGTTAACAGCTAATGCTCAAGAAACATTTTCTGGAATAAGTATTTTAAAATCTTATGGAATTGAACATAAAACAATGGTTGAATTTGGAACATTAGCAAATGAAGCACAAGATAAAAACATCAATTTATTTAAAGCTCAAGCCCTATTTTTCCCATTAATGATTTTATTGATAGGTTTAAGCAATATCTTAGTCATATATATTGGAGGTATGCGTTATATTGAAGGCACGATCTCTTTAGGTGTTATTGCAGAATTTATTATGTATGTAAACATGTTAACTTGGCCCGTTGCAGTAGTTGGCTGGGTAACTTCAATAGTACAACAAGCTGAGGCTTCTCAACAACGTATTAATGAATTTTTAAAACATGAACCCGAAATAAAAAACAATCAAGAACAACCTTCAACTATTGAAGGAACCATAGAGTTTAAAAATGTTACATTTACTTATGATGACACCAATATTACCGCTTTAAAAAATGTAAGTTTTAAACTTGAAAAAGGAAAAACATTAGCCATTTTAGGAAATACTGGTTCCGGAAAATCCACCATCATCAATTTAATTGCTCGTTTGTACGATGTTGATACTGGAGAAATATTAATTGATGGTACTAATATTGAGCAACTAAACTTAAATAACTTACGTCAAAATATTGGTTTTGTTCCTCAAGAAGCATTTTTATTTTCTGACACCATCAAAAACAATATCAAATTTGGAGATGAAAATGCCTCAAATGCTAAAATTGAACAAGCAGCTAAAGACGCATATATTCATCATAACATTATTGAGTTTAATAAAGGATATGACACCTATGTTGGTGAACGAGGTGTAACTTTATCTGGAGGACAAAAACAACGTATTTCAATAGCTAGAGCAATTATAAAAAATCCTAATATTTTAATTTTTGATGATTGCCTTTCTGCAGTTGACACCGAAACTGAAGAAATAATTTTGAACAATCTTCATAAAATAAGTAGAAATAAAACTACTTTAATTGTTAGTCATAGAGTATCATCTGTAAAAAATGCAGATGTGATTATTATTTTAGAAGATGGAAAAATAATTCAAAAAGGTTCACATAATGAGCTAGTTAATATTGATGGATATTATAAAGAACTCTACGAACAACAACTTTTAGAAAAAGAAATTTAAAAATTGTTAAATAACTGAAATAATTTTATAGATTTGTGAATAAATCTAAAAAAAAGATTACTAAATATAGAAAGTTAATTATGAATGACAAAGAACATTTAGAACAAGAAGAGATATTCTCTCAAGTTCTTAGAGCAGGAAGAAGAACCTACTTTTTTGACGTAAGAGCTACAAAAGCAGATGACTATTACTTAACTGTTACCGAGAGTAAAAAATTTACACATGACGATGGATCTTTCCATTACAAAAAACACAAAATTTACTTATACAAAGAAGATTTTAATGAATTTAATGAGATGCTAAAAGCTGCAACTGATTATATTTTAAATGAAAAAGGTGAAGAAGTGATCTCTGAACGTCACCAAAAAGATTTTAAAAGACCTTCTGAATTAAACGAAGCCTCTTCAAGTACAGAAAGTTTTACCGATGTAAATTTTGAAGATATTTAATAAATATACTTTTATACATAAAAAAACACCTTTGTAATTACAAAGGTGTTTTTTTATAGCTACATTTTAATTAGAATATTCACTAGCAACATGCTGTTGAATTCTAGCTGATTCCACCAAATTACTTTATAGCTTTTTATATAACAACTACAAAAATAACTTATTTAATTTCTAAAAACTAATCAATTAAAACCACACCATTCATTTGTACTATTCACTATAGTCTCAAATGCTATCTGTGTAAGATATTCAGGAACATAATTTCCTCCATTTGAAATTAACTGATTATTAAAATTTCTTAAATGATTTTGAGAACCACATTTTAAGAAATCATACAGACTTAATAAATCTATTTTTTCAGTTCTACTTTCATTTAAAGTTAAATCTTTAATATCCATATCTTCAATAATATTACCAACTCTTAAAGCTTCTAATAATGATATATCGGAGAGTTCAATTAAATCATTATAAATTTTTTGAAGTGTAGTGTTTCTAAACTCTCCTCTATTTTCCAATATAGGATCTTCTATATTGTATTTATTTAATAAAATTAATACGCTATTCATATGAGAAGATTCGCTAGAGGCAATGTTGTTAAATACAATAGTTCCATATTTATCATATGAATACAAATAAACATCTCTTGCTAATTTTTCTTCTTCTCTTAAAAAAAGTAAATCATTAATTTCATCTTGTGTTAAAACTATATCAATTATAGAATTTTCATTATTATCATTAGTACAACCAACTGTTATAGCCAAAAACACAATTACAGTTACTAAAATCATTTTTCTCATAAGTAAATTATTTTATACTAGATTTGACGTAATGAATTCATAAAGGTTTAAAATAGCTTTAGCAACAAAAGTTACCGTAATTTTATGGTTAATTTTTGAGCATAAAAAAACTCTCATTTATTTGAGAGTTTCTTTATCTTTTGTTATGTAAGTTTTTGTCTTTAAGCCAAAACTTCTTGAACTTTATCTGCAGCTTCTTGAAACTCAGTAGCAGATATTACGTCTAAACCACTAGCATCAATTAACTCTTTTGCCTCAATTGCATTTGTACCTTGTAAACGTACAATTATTGGAACTTTAATAGCATCACCCATGTTTTTATAGGCATCAATAACTCCTTGTGCTACTCTATCACAACGCACAATACCTCCAAATATATTCACTAGAATAGCTTTTACATTTGGATCTTTTAAAATTATTCTAAAGGCTGTTTCAACACGTTTTGCATCAGCAGTACCACCAACATCTAAAAAGTTAGCAGGCTCTCCTCCAGATTGTTTAATTAAATCCATTGTACTCATCGCTAAACCTGCACCATTAACCATACACCCTACATTTCCATCTAAATCAACATAGTTTAAACCTGCAGCATTTGCTTCTACTTCAATTTCATTTTCTTCACGTAAATCTCTTAAAGTTGCTAAATCTTTATGGCGAAATAATGCATTATCATCTAAAGTAACTTTAGAATCAACTGCTAATATTTTATCATCTGAAGTTTTTAATACTGGATTGATTTCAAATAATGAAGAGTCAGATTTTACAAAAGCAGTATATAACGATGTTACAAACTTAATCATCTCTTTTAATGCAGCTCCAGACAACCCTAAATTGAAAGCAATTTTACGCGCTTGGAATGGCATTAATCCTAATAAAGGATCAATTTCTTCTGTGAAAATTAAATGAGGTGTTTTTTCTGCAACAGTTTCAATGTCCATTCCCCCTTCAGTAGAATACATAATCATATTTCTTCCGGTTGCTCTATTTAATAAAACCGACATATAATATTCTTCTGGTTCACTATCTCCAGGATAATAGACATCTTCAGCAATTAAAACTTGGTTCACCTTTTTTCCTTGTGGAGGTGTTTGAGGTGTTTTTAACATCATTCCAATTATATTTTCAGAAATAGTTTCTACTTCTTGCAAATTTTTAGCTAATTTAACTCCGCCACCTTTTCCACGTCCTCCAGCGTGAATTTGTGCTTTAACAACCCACCAACCTGTACCAGTTTCTGCAGTTAATTGTTTTGCAGCTTCTACAGCTTTTTTATGATTATTAGCAACTATACCGCGTTGTATTCTAACGCCAAAACTATTTAACAACTCTTTTCCTTGGTATTCGTGTAAATTCATTAGAAATATTATTTTAAAAAATATTCACAAATGTAATAATCAAAACTTAAAATTTAGATGAATTATTAAAAAGTTTTGAAATAACCTTAATTAAGTTACTTAAATAAATAGTGTTGCTTATTTTTTTACAAAAATTTGATAAAATTTCAATTTCAAAAATTACAATTTTAATAAGTTGAAAATTACATTCTAAACTATTGAATATTACTTTGAAAACACTTTAATTTAATTGTTTAAACTACAGTGAAAAGCCTTTAAAATAATTTAAATTTAATGTAGCATATAGTACTACTTTAAACTTTAAATCTCATGAAAAAAATCTTTTTAAAATCCGTTATTTTAACCCCTGCTCTACTATTATCTGCTGCAATACTTTTAGTTTTTACAGCTTCATACATTGGTTACATTAACTTAATTTTCAGATTATTTACTCAACAAATTTATAATTAAATTATTTTCATAAAACAATACCATTAACTCATTATTAACATTTATTTATGATTGGTTACAAAATATGTTAAATATTTTAGCATAATTATTTTACATAATAGAACTATCATAGTTTATGAAAAATTTTTTTTGGCTTTTTGCCATATTTTATAGCATCCTTATTTCAGCACAAGAAAATAAAAAAAATTTAATTACTAGACGAATTACTACACCTCCAAAAATAGATGGCGTTTTGAATGATGATGCTTGGTTTGGAGCACAAATAGCAAAAGACTTTGTGATGTTTAGACCTGGAAATGGTGATAAAGAATATCCTGGAAAAAAGACAGAAGTTAAAGTTGTATATGATGATGAAGCCATTTATTTTGGGGCTTTTTTATATGATGATGATATAAAAAATATTGCTTTTGAATCTGCAACTAGAGATAATTTTGCTCAGGTTGATTGGTTTGGAATTATGTTAAATCCATTAAATGATGGACAGAATGATACCGAATTTTTTATTCAAGCAACAGGAAACCAAGGTGATGCCAAAGCTACCATTAATAATGAAGATTTTAGTTGGAACAGTGTTTGGGAAAGTGCTGTAAAGCTTGATGATGAAAAATGGGTAGTTGAAGTAAAAATACCATATTCCGCCTTGCGTTTTTCAAACCAAGAAATCCAAACTTGGGGGTTAAATTTTCACAGAAGAATACAAAATACTAAAGAACAATTTGTATGGAATCCTATTGACAAAACCAAAGGTAATATTCAACAATATGCTGGAATTTTAAAAGGTATTTCCAATATTTCTCCTCCTATTAGATTAAGTTTTTCTCCCTACTCTTCAATTGCTTTCACTACTTATGATGGTGAAAATGAAGTTAATACTAGCTTAGGAATGGATGTTAAATACGGAATTAGTGAAAGCTTTACTTTAGATGCTACTTTAATTCCAGATTTTGGTCAAACTGCTTTTGATGATGTAACCTTAAATTTAGGACCTTTTGAACAGCAATATTCTGAAAAAAGAGCTTTTTTTACAGAAGGGACAGAATTGTTTAGCAAAGGAAACTTATTCTATTCTCGAAGAGTTGGAAATTCTCCTTCTACTTATGTTGAGGAAGAAGAATTACTCGAAAATGAAGAAATTTTAGAAGCACCTTCAAATGTTAAAATGTTAAATGCTTTAAAAATTTCAGGAAGAACAAAAAATGGACTAGGCATTGGCTTTTTTAATGCAATTACCGAAAAAACCGTTACAAGGATACAAGATAAAAATACGCAAGAAGTTAGAGAAGTTATAACCGAACCTTTTGCTAATTATAACGTACTCGTTTTAGATCAACAATTCAACAAAAATTCATCTGTAAGCTTTATCAACACAAATGTTTTCAGAGAAGGATCTTTTAGAGATGCCAATGTTTCAGCACTACTTTTTGACCTCACCAATAAAGCAAATATTTTTAAAATTGAAGGTGGTGTTGGTATGAGTTATATAAACGAGTTTGGCGAAAAAACAAATGGCTTTTTTACCGATATTGCTTTTAGAGAAATTAGTGGTAACTGGCAATGGGGAATTGAACACCACTTAGAAGATAAAAAGTTTAATAAAAATGATTTAGGCTTTCAAAGAAGAAATAATTTTAGCAATTTTGAGTCTTACATAAGCTATAGGGTTTTTGAACCTACTGAAAAATTTGATGATTATCGCATTACTTTTTGGGCTGACTTAGATTATCTGTACAAACCCAATAAATATACCAGTAACTCTGTTGGGGTTAATTATAATTTTTACACCAAAAAAACAAAACTTGCCTTTGGTGGTAATTTTCAAACAATTATAGGAAATGAATATGATTATTATGAACCTAGAGTTGAAAATCGCTATTATAAAAAACCTGGAAGAATTGCTTCAAATCAATGGATTTCTACTGATTACAGGAAAAAATTTGCCATAGATGCCAACATCTTTATTTCTAAAAGAATAAATGATGATAACTATTTTATCAATACTGGTTTTTCCCCACGTTTTAGAGTAAATGATAAATTATCCTTTGTTTATCAATTAGAATATTCAAAAGATACCAACGATAAAGGATACGTGAATGATTTGGAAGATGGAACTATTATTTTTGGAAAAAGAGATACCAAATCTATTACAAATGCTATATCTGGAAAATATAATTTCAGTATTAAATCAGCTCTTAACCTTACATTCCGTCACTATTGGTCACCTGTTGAATATAAAACTCAGTTTTATTTACTAGAAGAAGATGGTATTTTAACTGAAAGTGATTATACGGCAAATCACGATATTAATTATAATATTTGGAATTTTGACTTAAGCTACACTTGGGAGTTTGCTCCTGGAAGTCAACTGGTTGCATTATACAGAAATTCAATTTTTAATGAAGATGATTTATCTCATTTAAAATTTAAAGAAAACTTAGACAACCTTTTTAAAGAGCCTGTAGTTAATAATATTTCTTTAAAGCTTATCTATTATTTAGATTATAACAAACTTAAAACTTGGTTGTAAGTTTAATTTAATTGTGTATTTTCACAACATTAATTTACACTATGATTGAAGCAAAAAATATTCACAAATTTTATGGCGATTTAGAAGTTTTAAAAGGTGTTAGTTTATCTATAAAAAAAGGAGAAATAGTAGCTATAGTTGGTCCGTCTGGAGCAGGTAAAACAACTTTGCTACAAATTTTAGGAACTTTAGACAAACCACATTTAAACAAAACTTCAACACTATCAATAAACACTACAGACTTATTAAATTTAAAAGACAAAAATTTATCAAAGTTTAGAAATAAACATATTGGTTTTATATTTCAATTTCACCAATTACTACCAGAATTTACTGCTTTGGAAAATGTGTGTATTCCAGCCTATATAGGAGGTCAACAAAAAAAAGAAACGGAAGTAAAAGCAAAAGAACTTTTAAGCTTTTTAGGTTTATCTGAAAGAATGAACCATAAACCCAACGAACTTTCAGGTGGTGAACAGCAACGGGTTGCGGTTGCAAGAGCCTTAATTAACAACCCCGATGTGATTTTTGCTGATGAACCTAGTGGAAATTTAGATTCCGCTTCTGCAAAAAATTTACACGAATTATTTTTTGAACTTCGCAATAAATTCAATCAAACTTTTGTGATAGTTACTCATAATTCTGAACTAGCAAATATGGCTGATCGTAAATTAGAAATGAAGGATGGACTTATTGTTGCAAAAACAAAATTATCAAACCTTCACAGCAATCAAAGTTAGCTTGGTACTCACAAAATAAGTTTTCAATTTTAAAATAAAAAATGATTAAAATAGGAATTATAAGTGCAATGCAAGAAGAAATTCAAGCACTTTTAAACGAACTTAAGAACGTTACAACTACAGAAAAAGGAATGAGAACTTATTTTTCTGGAACCCTATTTAATAAAAAAGTGGTATTGGTATTTTCTCGTTGGGGTAAAGTAGCTTCTGCAGTAACAACAACACAACTTATTAATGACTTTGATGTTGATGAAATTATTTTTACTGGTGTAGCCGGAGCTATTAATTCAAAATTAAATATTGGAGATATTGTTTTGGGCAAAAACTTATACCAACATGATATGGATGCCAGTCCACTATTTGAAAAATTTGAAATTCCTATTTTAAGAAAAAAATATTTAGAAACATCCAACACAAAGCAACTTTTAAAAGCCGCCAACAATTTTTTAAATTCGTATCATCAATTCATAACTGTTCATGATGCTTTAAAATTTCAAATTACTCAGCCAAAAGTAATTGAAGGAGATATTGCTAGTGGAGATCAATTTATTTCATCTATTGAAAAAATAAAACAATTAAATAATTGGTTGCCTTCGGCATGTTGTGTTGAAATGGAAGGTGCTGCTGTTGCCCAAGTTTGTTATGAATATCAAATTCCCTTCTCAATCATTAGAATAATTTCTGATAAAGCAAATGACAATGCAACCATAGATTTTCCAAAATTTGCCAATACTATAGCCAGTCATTATGCTTTAGGGATTTTAAAAAACTATTTTGCATAAATTACTTGTAATTTAATATCTTTGAAAAATCTTTTTGAACAATGCAGTTTAAGCATCCGGAAATTTTATACGCACTTTTTTTAGTAATTATTCCAATAATTGTTCATTTATTTCAATTACAAAAATTTGCAAAAGTTCCTTTTACTAATGTTAAATTTTTAAAAAAAATTGAACAACAAACTCGCAAAAGTGCTCGGTTAAAAAAGTGGTTAACTTTAATTACTCGAATTTTAGCCTTTAGCTGTATAATTATCGCTTTTTCACAACCTTACTTTTCAAAGTACACAACTCAACAAAATTTTGAAACCAGTATTTATTTAGATAATTCGTATAGCATGCAAGCTAAAGGAGAATCGGGTGAGCTCTTAAAAAGCATTGCACAAGAGATTATTGAAAATACTCATCAAAAAAATAACAGAATATCAATACTTACCAATGATAATTATTTCAAAGGTTTAGATGAAACCAGTTTAAAAAATAACCTTATTTCTATCAAATATTCTCCATATAAAATTGATTTAAATACTGTTTTATTGAAATTAAACCAAGTAAATTCTAACCAACCTAACACCATACATAAGTCAATTTTAATTTCTGATTTTCAGAAATTTAATTTAAACAACAAATTAAACTTTACATCCAATAACACTTCAACAAATTTATTAAAAGTAACTCCCAAAAATAACATTAACTTTTTTATTGATAGTGTATACGTTGAAGACAACTTATTAACAGACTTAACAATTAATGCAATTATTAAATGTACCAAAAATACTTCTGAAAAAATTACTGTTTCTCTTTTTAATAATTCAACTTTAATTGGTAAAACAACCGCTGTTTTTAGTAATTCAAATAAAAGTACTATTGAATTTAGTGTTAAAAAAGAACAAAATTTTAATGGCAAATTAACACTTCAGGATTCTAGTTTAGAATTTGATAACGATTTCTTTTTTACCATTACAAATCCCGAAAAAATAAATGTATTAACCATTGGAGAAAACTCTTCATTTTTGAAAAAAATTTATACCCTTGATGAATTTAATTATAAGCATCAAACTATACAACAGATAAATTATAACATTTTTAATCATCAACATTTAATTATTTTAAATGAATTAGTTTCAATTCCAACACAATTAATAAGTAGTTTACAACAATATTTTAATACTGGAGGAAATATTGTAGTAATTCCTTCAAAAGATAGCGAAATAGCCACTTATAATAATTTATTAAATAAATTAGCTTTAGGCTCTATAGGTTCAAAAATTGAAAATGAACATTTTGTAACAACCATTAATTATGAGCATCCAATTGTAAAAAATGTATTTGAAAAACGAATCTCAAATTTTAAATATCCTAAAACCTCGTTACAATACTCAACCAACTTACTCAATAGTACAGCTGTTGTAAATTTAGATTCTAACAAGCCTTTTGTTTCATCAAGCACCACAAACAATAGTTCATTTTATTTATTTAATTCTCCATTAAACATCAATATTTCAAACTTTATACAATCTCCTTTAGTTGTGCCTATTTTTTACAACTTTGCCAAACATAGTTTACAACCCACTAATTTGTATTATTATATCACTTCAGAAAATGAAATTCCAATTTATTCAACTATTGGAAAAGATCAAATACTTAAAATGTCTAATGGTGATACTGAATTTATTCCGCTTCAAAATGCGTTTCAAAATAAAGTAATTTTAAACTTACAAAACCAAATTTTAAAAAGTGGTTTTTATTCGGTTTCATATAACAATTCCAAGATTAAAACACTGGCATTCAACTATCCAAAACAAGAAAGCGAACTTGAATATTTAGATTTACAAAAATTATCAAATAACAATCCAAACGTTGAGGTAACAACTTCTACAGAACAAGTTTTTGATGAAATTTCCAATCAAGGGAAAATCAATTGGCTTTTTAAATGGTTTTTAGCATTTTCTATACTATTTTTGTTTCTTGAAATGCTTATATTAAAATATTTCAACATATGAATGTACTCTTAAAATCTGCAATAATTATTGATAGTTCTAGTCCGTTTCACCTCCAAACTAAAGATCTTTTAATTGAAAATGGAAAAATTACTCAAATAGAAGATTCTTTAAAAAACACGAAGAATTATAAAGAAATAAATATAGAAAACCTTCATATTTCACAAGGTTGGTTCGATTCAAGTGTATGTTTTGGAGAGCCTGGTTTTGAAGAACGTGAAACCATTGAAAATGGTTTAATTACTGCTGCAAAAAGTGGTTTTACTGCCGTAGCAGTTAACCCAAATACCTATCCAATAGTTGATAACAAATCTGCGATTGAATTTCTTAAAAATAAAGGAGCTAATTTTGCAACTAGCTTATACCCTATTGGAGCCTTAACCAAAGGAGCTAAAAGTGATGATATTGCAGAATTATTTGATATGCAAAACTCTGGAGCTATTGCTTTTGGAGACTATAATAAACCTATCAACAATGCTAACTTATTAAAAATTGGTTTACAATATGCTCAAAATTTTGATGGTTTAATTTTAAGTTTCCCTCAAGACAATTCTATAGCTACTTCTGGTTTAGTTAATGAAGAAGTAAATAGTACTAAATTAGGATTGAAAGGAATTCCTGCTTTAGCTGAAGAACTACAAATTGCAAGAGATTTATTTTTGTTAGAATACACCGGTGGAAAATTACATATCCCAACCATTTCTACAAAAAAATCAGTAAAACTTATTAAAGAAGCTAAAAAGAAAGGACTAAATGTTACTTGCAGTGTTTCCGCTCATCATTTGGCATTAACAGATGAAGAATTACATCACTTTGATTCTAATACAAAAGTACTACCTCCTTTAAGAACTTTAAAAGATACTAAAGCCTTAATTAAAGGTTTAAATGAAGGAACAATTGATATGGTTACAAGTGACCACAACCCCATTGATATTGAACATAAAAAAGTAGAATATGAGAGTGCTAAATTTGGAACTATTGGATTAGAAAGTTTATTTGGCGCTTTAAATAACATTATAAATTTAGACGTATTAATCAAAGCTTTAACTTCGAATCCAAGAACACGATTTGGGATTGATAATACCTCAATAAATATTGGGAAAAAGGCAAATCTAACATTATTTAACCCTCAACATAATTATAGTTTTAAAGAAGAAAATATACTTTCTACGTCAAAAAACTCTATCTTTTTAAACAAACTTATGAATGGGAAAGTTTATGGTGTAATTTCAAATAATAAAATGGTACTTTAAATAGAATAATTACTTCAACTAAAAAATATATTAAAATGGAAAATTTCACAGTTAAAGAAGGTAAAACAATGGCAATTATAAGTTACATTACTTGGATAGGTACTTTAATTGCGTTTATTATGAATAATGATAAAAGAAACTCCTTTGCTTCTTTTCACATCAGACAAACTATAGGGCTAACCGTATTTTATGTGGTAAATATATTTATTATTGGAAGGTTTGGAGGTTACTGGATTTCAGGTCCTATCAGCCTAATTTTATTTGTATTTTGGATTATTGGACTTGTTGGAGCTGCACAAGGTGAAGAGAAAAAGATACCTTTAATTGGAGATTTATTTCAAGATTGGTTTAAAGGAATTGCGTAATCATATATTAAAACTTACTTTTGAAGTCGTGCCAAACAGCACGACTTTTATATTACTTTATGAAAAAATTATCACTCGACTATATCTCAAGAGAACCTAATCAAATTACAGAAAACACTCCGCTATTAATTTTATTACATGGGTACGGTAGCAACGAAGAAGATTTATTTTCTTTTGCTACTGAGCTACCAGAAGAGTTAATTATTATAAGTGCGCGTGCCCCTCAAAATTTAGGCTTTGGAAGCTATTCTTGGTATACTATAAATTTTACAGCTGATGCTGGTAAGTTTTCAGATATCCCAGAAGCAATTTCAGCGAGAGATTTGATTTCCTCTTTTATAGATGAAATTCAGAATGAATATAAAATAACTCCTGAAAAAACATTTTTATTAGGGTTCAGCCAAGGAACCATATTAAGTTATGCTGTAGCTTTAAATTATCCTGAAAAAGTTCAAAAAATTATTGCTTTAAGTGGTTATGTAAACCCAGAGTTACTACCATCTGATTTGACTTTAAAAGATTATTCTAAATTAGATTTCTTTATTTCACACGGAACTGTAGATCAAGTAATTCCTGTAGAATGGGCAAACAAATCACCTCAGTTTTTAAATCAATTAAAAATTAAAAATAGTTATCAAGAATATCCAGTAGGACATGGAGTAGCTCCCCAAAACTTTTTTGATTTTAAAAAATGGATTGAGGAGCGTATTTAATTAATTTTTAAATAGCTAACTCATTAAATAAATCAATTAATGAATTTTCAGAGGGTCTTGGGGCATTTGCTGTAATAATATTCCCTTGTGGATCAATTAAAATAAATCGTGGAATCCCTTTAATTAAATAATCTTTAACAAATTGAGAGTCCCAATCTTTATCCGCTAATAATTGAACACCTCCTAGTTGCTCTTTTTCAACCATCTTTTTCCATTTTAATTTATCAGATTGTTTATCTATTGATATACTTACAAATTCGATATTTTTATTATGATATAGTTTTTCAATCTTTTTTAGGTGTGGTATTTCAATTTTACAAGGTCCACACCAAGTTGCCCAAACATCTATATAAAGGTATTTTCCTTTAAGGTCATTAAAAGATGTAGTTTCTCCATTATAATTCTCATAATTTTCAAATAAAGGAGAAGGCTTACCTTTGGCAACCTTAATTAATTTTTTATAATTTTCAGTGATTTCGCTTTTGTATATTGGGTTACTTGATGCATTATTAAATATTGTATAATATGCTTCTAAATCGTAAGTGTATGTTATTCCATATTTGGCTTCTTTATACAAAAGATTATTTTTAATAACTTCGTTAGGAATTTCAGCAATTACTTTTAACTTAACGATATCTTCAGCTTCAGAATTATTTTCAATTAGCTCTTTTGTTTTAGACTCTACATACTTATCTACTAACCTTTTATAATTATTAGAAAAAAGAAAATCTTCCCCATTAAAATAGTTAATATCTTTGATTTCTTGTAAAAACTCACTAGATACTTTAAAATCTGGATTTTTAGTTGTGTATGCATGTGACTTCTCATATGAACTCAATCTATTTAAATGTTCATATTTGATATTCTTTTTTTCTAATTCTTTAAATGCTTCAGAAACTGTTTTATTCTTATTTATTTCTCTTAAAAGAGTTTCTTCAATAATTTTTGATTTTGTTTTAAATTCATCTTCATTTAACGCATAAAAATCATTTCTTTTACCAATTAGCTCGCTTTGTTTTTCTTGCTTTTGTAATAAGTAATTATTTTCATGAGGGTTTTCACCTAAAAATGTTAAAGTCTCTCTAAAGTTATTTGCATCAAAATTTACTTCAAAAGAAGTTCCTTGTTCAAAATAAATTCGTGTAAATAGCTTCCCATATGAAATTAAGTGTGTTCCATTGTCAATTTTTAAAGTATCTTTAAAAGTTCCATTAGCTGAAATTTTAATAGTGTCTCTAAAAGTTGAATTACTACTCATTATTATTAAGTCGTTTGCTGTACTATTTTTTATATTGCCTGAAAAAAGTACATACTCTTTTATTTCTTCTTTTTTACAAGAAAGGATGCTAAAAATTAATATTCCGTAGATAATTTTTTTCATGTGTATTTTTTAATTGTTATAGATTGCTTTAAATTGTAATTTTCACAAAAAGAAACCGCCCATTTAAATAAATTAAATAAAGCGGTTCATTAACTCAAATATGAAAAATTATTGTTTCTCTTTTAATTCTTTTAAGTTTTGTAAAGCTCTTTTTTTAACTTTACTACTTATAGTATCAGCCATTTTTACAGCTAATTCTCCTGCTTTAATTGCTTCTTCTTTATTTCCCACAATACCTTGTATTTGTGCAAAAGTACTAACGGTTCCATAATCGTTTGGATTCATTTCATAAGCCTTTGTTATTAACTCAGCTGCTTGAAGAAGAATTTTAGGGCTCTCTTCAAAAGACTTTCTATAAACGCTTCTAGCAATAAATGCAATTGTTTCAGGATCATCCGTTAAAAAGTTATCTACATAGTAATTGGAAATTTTTATAAATTTATCAGCATCGTTTGCTTTAGCATAATAATTACAATGAAGTATGGCTATATCCCTTGCCTTATCTGTTAATTTTTTTAAAGAATCTAACTGTTGAAAAAACAAGGTTTCATTTTGCTCATTTGTTGAAGCATACATCTTTCTTTGTAAAATTCTTTGATAAACTTTATAAACAGTTTTTTTATTTGTTATTGAAATAAAGTATTCTTTATTAGAGTTTAATACATTAAATAATTTAGAATTTTCATCAAAAACAAAGCTCTCTATTAGTTTCCAACCTGATAAAGATAACAACCACTCATCATCTACTTTTAACATTAGCTTGTCCAAAACTTCATCAGCTGTATTAATTCTCATCTTTTGTAGAGAAATAGCGTAATTAAGCATTTCATCATTCGACATTTTGTTTTGCTCATATTTTGCAGTCAAAATTCCAAAAGCTTTACTTGGATCTATAGCATTTTCACCTACAGTTATAAACTCTTCAACACTCATTCTTGAAGTTGACTTATGTACTAAGTCTCCTTTAGAATTTATAAAAAGATATGTAGGATATGAACTTACTTGGTATTTCTTTGCCAATTCTGGTCCTTCTCCTTTTTCCATATCAATTTTATAATTGATAAATGTTGAATTGTAGAAAGAATAGACATTTTCATTGACGAAAACATTTTTATCCATCCATTTACAAGGTGCACACCAAGAAGTATAACAATCAATAAAAATAAGTTTATCTTCTTTTTCAGCTACTGCTAATAACTCTTTAAAAGTACCATTTCTAAAATCGATAGCTTTAGGGAGTTCTTTTTTTTCTTGAGCACAAGAAAATATGATTCCCACTAAAATTATATAAAATATATTTTTCATTAATAGCCTGGATTCTGATTAATTAAACCTTCTGATAATTGTACTGTTTGTATTGGTAATGGAAGTATTAATTTACTATCAGAAGAGATTTCTTTGTAAGTGTTAATATCTATATTGCCCTCTTTATGATAACGTACTAAATCATACCATTCTTCACCACTTTCGGCTCCAAGTTCAAGTACTTTTTCAACTCTTATGGCTTCTAATATTTCATCTTTATTAGTAGATGAAATTAAAATATTTTCGCTTCGCTCTCTAATGTTATTTAAAGCATCTAAAGCCTCATCAATATCATCATTTCCTCTTAAAACTGCTTCAGCATAAATAAGATATATTTCACCTAAACGAAGGAAATATTCAGTATCAGCAGTTAATGGAACTCCGTTATAAACTGAATTGTTAAATTTATTGTTTCTTGCACTTCCAGATGAAGTATAAGCAATTGCTGCTTCATATCTAGCATCATCTTCCATTTGACTTATATAATAATCAGAAACTCCAAAATAAGCTCTATACATAAAGGCTTTATTATTTCTGTCATTTGAATTATCAAAAGGAGTTTGAAAAATAGCTTCTTTAGTTTCAATAATTTTTTTAGTGAAAATATCAGAAAATGTATCTTCTAATTCTCTCTCATTAGAGTTAATTACCTCTAAGGCTGCTTGTGCTGCATTACTATAGTCTTTTTTATATAAAAGTACTTTACTTTTTAAAGCTTTAGCTGCTATACTTGAAGCATAAAATGTATCAGAAAAACTAGGTGCATATTGAATTGCATACTCCAGATCCTCTAAAATTAAATTGTAGGTTTCTGCAACTGATGCTCTTGCTTGTGGATTAGCACTTACAATTGGTTCTTTTTTAAGCACTATTCCATTTGTAGAATTTTCATCAAAAAATTCTCCCCAAAGTCTTAATAAATAAAAGTTTGATAATGCTCTTAAAAACTTGGCTTCTGCTACAATTTCATTCTTTCTAGCATCTTCCGTTTCTAATTTTTCAGTTTTAGTAATTACATGATTGGCATTGTTGATTAGGAAATACATATCTGTATAAATCAATTCAAGATAATAATTATCCGACAATACATCATTCTTAAAAAATGAGTTTTCAGTTCCTCCACCCCAAACTCCAGGTTTCATAGTTAATCCCATCATTGAAGTTATTGCTGGTGTATAACTTATGTATGAAGCTCCATCAATTAGTGCTCCATAAGTTCCATATAAAGCAGTTTGAGCCTGATCTATATTTGTTATTACTTTGTCTTCAGATATTTGATAAACAGGATCTACATCTGTAACATCTGTTAAATTACAAGATGTGAACATTAAAATTCCTGTAACTGTCAGTATATGTTTAATATATTTAATTTGTATCATAATTTTATAAATTTAAGTTTAACCCTAATGAAATTGTACTAACAGGTGGATATGAAGCACTATCGTAACCTTGATTAAAATTACTAGCAGCACCATAATTAACCTCTGGATCTAAACCACTATACTTTGTTATTACAAATACATTACTAGCTGATAATGAGACACTAGCACGTTGAATGAATAACTTTTCTAATAATTTTGGATTAAACTTATAAGTTATATTAATATTTTTTAATTTAAAAAATGAAGCATCTTCTATAAAGAAATCTGAATCTCTTCTATTATTATTTGGATCTCTTGAAACTAAACGTGGAATATTAGTATTGGTATTGTCTGGTGTCCAAGCATTTAAAATTCCAGTTGAATAATTGCTAGAATAATTATTAAAAATTAGCAGGTCTTTTTTATTTGAATTATATAAGTAGTTACCAACGCTAAAGTTAAACAAGGTAGATACTTCAAAGTTTCCAAATCTAAAAATATTGTTCCAGCCTCCAAAAAAGTCTGGCTCAGCATTTCCAATAATGGTATTATCATCATCACCAATAAATCCATCATCATTTACATCCACAAACATAAAATCTCCAGGAGCAGTATTAGATGATTGATACACTCCTTCTGGTGAAGTAGCATTTAAAGCATCAATTTCTGCTTGAGTTTGGAAAATTCCTGCTACTTTATAGCCCGAAAAATAACTCATTGATTCTCCTTCAACCAAATTATTATAGTAACCTCCATTTAGTTTTAAAACTTTACTTTTTATAGTAGTTAAATTTAATTCTGTTGTCCATTGAAATTTTTCATTTGAAAAAATTTCAACACCTACTTGGAATTCAAATCCTTTATTTTGAAAATCTCCAATATTTGAATATTGACTGCTTCCTCCTGTTTCAAGAATTACATCTCTATATAAAATTTGATCTGAGGTTTTTTTATGAAAATATCCTAAAGAACCATTAATTCTTCTATCTAATAATGAATAGTCAACAGCTATATCAAGCTGATTGGTAGTTTCCCATTTAATGTCTGGATTTGGAATGGTATTAGAAACTACTCCATTATTGTTATTGTAAAAGCTTCCAGAGCTAAAAAATGTTGCGTATTGAAAATCTGCAAAGTTAGCAGAACCTGTTTTACCATAAGAAGCACGCAATTTAATATCGTTAATAAATTCAATATCTTTTAAAAAGTCTTCTCTAGAAATTCTCCAAGCTAAAGCTCCTGACGGGAAATATCCCCATTGATTATTAGGTCCAAATTTGGTAGAATTATCTGCTCTACCAGTAAACGTTACATAATATCTATCATCAAAATTATAATTTGCTCTTAAAAAATAGGAAGATAAACCACTAATTGTTCCTCCGCTAGATAAACTTAAATTTGAAGCTGCTCCTGGTGTAACCATTACGTTATCATCAGGAAAATCTGTAGCTCTTATTGAAGAAAACTCACTTTTGTTTTGTGTATATGATACCCCTAAAACAGAATTAAAATCGTGTTTATCAAAGCTCTTATTGTACGTTAATGTATTGTCTAAAATTCTAGATGAAAATTGAGAATCTGTTTGGTTTAAAGTTCCTTTACGGTTGTTTCGTAACTCAAAGACATCGTGACTAGGAGTATATCTAAAACTTTTGTTATTTGCAGTTGTATATGAATAGGTAGATTTAAACATTAATCCTTGCATTAATTCATATTCACCAAACAACGAAATCATTAAGTTTTTACTATCTACATAAGAAGGGTAACGAACTTTTGTATAAGGGTTAGATTGTACTCCTCCAGTATCTGCTCCAAAATTCCCCTCTTCATCATAAATAGGAACATCTGGTCTATATTTTATAGTTTGGTAATAAAATGTAGTATTACTACCTTTATTGTTAGAATCACTATAATTAAAGTTAGTACCAACTCTAAGTTTTTCAGACAATTTAGTTTCAAGTTTTGTTCTTACATTATTTCTTTTGAAACCAGTACCATAAATAGCTCCTTTTTGATCATTTATACTCGCTGATAATGAATAAAGAGATCCACCATTAATAGAACCTCCATTGGCGTTTAAATAATAATTAGTATCAAAAGCGTCTTGTGCAGTTGCTTCCTGCCAATTGGTATTAACATCTTCACCATAAGGGTATAATTGATCATCTTCAGGCAAATCACTTCCTGCATTTTCATAAGCAGTTTTAACTATATCATGAAATTGATTTGCATTTAACATGGAGTATTCCTTAGTAAATTTAGAAACACTTCCTCTTGTGCTTAAACTAATGTTTGGCACAGAAGAATAACTTCCTTTTTTGGTGGTTATAATTACAACACCGTTTGCACCTCTAGATCCATATATAGCTGTTGCAGAAGCATCTTTTAAAATATCAATACTCTCAATATCTTGTGGATTTATTGATGATAAAGGCGAAAGTGAGCTAGAAGAATTTTGTGAATAATAAGAATTTCCTAATCCTTGACCTATTTCAATTGGAACACCATCTATTACATAAAGTGGCTCATTATTACCAAAAATTGAAGTTATCCCTCTAATTCTTATAGCTGCTGATGAACCTGGTGCTCCAGATGAAGTAACAACATAAACTCCAGAAGCCTTACCCACCAATGCATTGTCAATACTTGTTGAGTTGAGTTTATGTAACTCTTTAAGATCAACTTTTGTCACCGACCCTGTTATGTTTTTTCTTTTTTGGCTACCATAACCTATCAATACAACTTCTTCTAATTCAGCAGCATTTTCTTTTAAAACCACATTGAGTGTAGTTTGGTCAGCTGTCAATGTAAATTCTTGATTGGTAAAACCTACATAACTGAAGCTGATAATATCTCCTTCTTTTGCTTGAATGCTATATTTACCATCCATATCGGTTGCTGTACCTCGTTCATTTTTATTGACTAACACGGTAACTCCAAATAATGGCACATTATTACCATCGGTAACAACACCACTAATTATTTGTTGTTTTCCAAAACTCTCAGTTTCATCAATAGTTATAATTTGTTTTATAATAATGCTATTACTTGAAGTAAACTCAAAATCAAAAACACCTGGTGGTAAGCTCATTTTTAAAAGAGTATTAGCTTTAATTACTCCTTTTTCAACTTTGACTTTTGGTAAGTTTTTAAACAAATTTTCTTGGTAAAGAAATGTATAATCTGTTTGTGATTTAATTATTTCGAAAACTTCATCTACTGTGATTGTTTTATCACTGTCAATTGTAATTTTTGCATTTTGTGATAAAAGGCTTCCAGAAGTAAAACTAAAAACCGTGGAACAAAATAGTAAGATAAAAGTTCTCATAAGGTTCATTAATAGGATTTTTCTGAAATAGAAAAACCGATTGGTTAATTTAATTTTCATAAATTTGCATGTTAGTTAGTTAAACATTTTTTAATTAATTAATTCATAAATAAAGAGAGAGAGCACGGTACTTTGGTCGGTCTTTGCTTTACTCTCTTTTTTATTTTTTTATTTAAGCATTATTATTTTATTATTTATTTCATAATCACTTATGGTATTGGTATTTTTAATAATTGTTAAAATATCATCTAATGGTTGTTTTTTGCTAAGAACTCCAACAAATTTTACTTCTTCAATATTGCTATTAGAAAAATTAATTTCTACATCGTACCATCTTTCTAAAACTTTCATGATTTCTTTAAGAGTTTTGTGTTTAAAACTAAAAACTCCTTCTTTCCAAGAAATTTCATCATCAACATCTACATTTAAAATATCAATTATTTCTTTAGTATTTATAGCTACCTTGGCTTGTTGATTAGGAACCAAAAACTCTTTTGAATTGTCAACTAGTAGAGCGACTTTTCCTTCTACTAAAGTGGTATAAGAAATTGTTTCATCTTTATAAGCTTTCACATTAAACTCAGTTCCAAGCACTTCTATTTGTTGCATTTTAGAAATTACTACAAAAGAATCACCATTATGAAGTGTACTAGGTGAAACCTCAAAATAGGCCTCACCATAAACTAATTCTACCTCTCGCGATGTTCCAGCAGTAAATGATACTGGGTATTTTAATTTAGTATCTGAATTTAACCAAACCTTAGTACCATCAGTTAAAACTAAATAAAATTGCCCTCCTCTAGGAATTGTTAAATAATTATAAGCTATAGGTTGGTTGGATGCTTCGTCGGTTAGTTTATGATTATTATTTTCTTTTTTTTCTGAATCATAAACCAATTCTTCTCCATTACTCTTTATATTTTCTGTTGCATAAGTCTTCCCTTTTTCTAGAGCAACATTGGTTCCGTCTTCTAGAGTTAAAATGGCTTTATCTTTACCAGGTTCTATAATTTTATTGCTTGAAATTTCATTTTTTAAAAATAGCTCATTATCGAAAAAGTAAATTGTCACAAACAAAACACCTATTAAAACTGCAGCATATTTTAATAGGTTTTTGATTCCTAAAAATCTTATTTTAGATTTTTTGTTGCTTTGACTATAGGTACTTGATTTGATATTATTAAATATTATTTCTTTAATAATTTCTTTATTCTTTATTTCAATTGGCCATTCCTTTGAGTTTTGATGACTCAAATAAAAATTTGTTAAATATGATATTTCTTCATTTGAAGCTGTTCCTTTTTGAAACTTATCTATAAGCTGAAGAAGATATGTTTTTTGTTTAGTATTCATTTTTCTTTTCATTGTATTTATAATATATGTCGTTAAAAACAATCTTATCCCTAATAGGAATTTGATTTTTTTTTAAAATAATTAATTTTTTAGGTAAAACATTAGATAATTAATGTTTTAAAAAGTTATTAATTGAAGTTGTAAACTATGTAATATACAAGCTCTAAAGTGGCTAATGACCCCAATGAAAGTTTAATTGTTTTAAGTGCTTTTGTAATATGAGCTTCAACAGTTTTGGATGAAATTTGAAGTTTTTCGGCAATTTCTTTATGGCTAAGTTGTTCTTCTCTACTCATCACAAAAACCTTTCTACATTTTTCAGGTAAGGTTTGTATGGCCTCATTTATCAACTGTACTAGTTCTTCATGAATCATTTTGGATTCAGGATTTGAAAAATGGATTCTTTTATCAAAATCTTCCAATAATTCAAGTTGAATTACTTTGGAATTTTTTCTTAAATAATCATAAACTTTATAAGTAACACTTGCATATAAATAGCTTTTTATGGAAATATTGATTTGTAGTTTTTCTCTCTTATTCCATAAACTAATAAAAAGTTCTTGTAAAATATCTTCACAAGCTTCTTTATTTTTTAATAAGTTATAAGCTGAAATAAATAGTTGTTCCCAATAGGTTTCATAAAGTAAATTCAACGCTGTTGCATCACTATTAGCTAAACGCTCAATTATTGCAGCATCCTTAATCTGTTTTGAATTTACCATGTTGATATTTAATTACGATTCAAAAATATATAAATTAAACTAATTTATTTTTTTATAAAAAAATAAAACAAACTTAACCTTTTTCTTATCACAAGATTTTTTGGTATAAATAACCCTAAAAAATTCAGTTATATTCTGTCAGTCAATAACATAAAAATACTTCTAAAGCAAAAACCTTATCAGAAAACTATTTTAATTACATTTTAAAATGTCTAAATTGTCAACTAATTAAAAAAATGTTAATTTAAATTTAATATTTAGAATACTTTTAAAAAATAAAATTGTTATTTTTAACTCCAAAAACCAAAGTTTCTAACTTTAGGTTAACATCCAATGCTATGGATTATTAAAAATACAACTATCTATGAAAGAAAAAGAGGTACCTAACAATTCCATGAATGAAAAATTACAACGTGTTGTTTTTATTGATGCAGATGGTAAAACCTACCAATTAAATGAAATTAGTTTTAATGAAAGATTTATTTATGCCTATAAAGCATTTCATGTTTTATATGAACCTTTAGTTCCCATAATTAATAAATCGGATGGTCATGTCATTATAAATTTAAAAAAAGATAGTGATGTTTTATTTAGTTTTGAAAATATCACAGCAGCTATTAAAGAGCAATCTGAAAGCGTTGGATATTGTTTATAATTCACATAATCAATAAAGCATATATTAATTAGTTATTTCTTTGCGTATTTTTTAATCAAATTCACTAAGTTATACAACCATACCCATAAGTTTTAAAAACAAAAACTAATAGCTATCATTTTTTTATTCATATAATTTTTATACTATTGTTTTTTATAATATCATATAACACATTATGGAGATACTCGGTATAGATGTGGGTGGCACAGGAATTAAAGGAGCTATAGTAAATGTTGAAACAGGCAAACTAACTTCAAACAGACGAAGGATACCAACTCCAAATCCAGCTACTCCAGAGGCTGTAGCCGAAACAATTCAAAAAATTATTACTCACTTTAAATGGAAAGGCCCAGTAGGTTGTGGATTCCCTACTCCTCTACAGCACGGAACTTGTTTAAGTGGAGGGAACTTACATAAAGATTTTAAAAATTTAAAAATTGATGATTTTTTTAAAGCCAAAACAGGAAATGATTTTACAATTGTAAATGATGCTGATGCTGCTGGACTTTCAGAAGTTGCCTTTGGCGCAGGAAAAAATGTAAAAGGTGTAGTTATTATGGTTACACTTGGAACCGGTATAGGATCTGCGCTGTTTTTAGATGGCAAATTATTACCCAATACCGAATTTGGACATGTTTTGCATAAAAGCGGTTGTGTTTTTGAAAAATACGCTGCAAATTCTGTTCGAATAGAAGAAAATCTTAGTCGAAAACAATGGGGGAAAAGACTTCACAAATACTTTAAACATATAAATTTAATATTGTCACCAGATTTAATTATAGTAGGTGGTGGCTCCAGTAAAAAGTTTAGCAAATTTGAAGCTCAAATAAATATTAAAACTCCTATTGTTCCTGCAATTGCAGAAAATGATGCAGGGATTATAGGAGCTGCTTTAGCTGTAAAACAAGGGCTTAAATAAAACCTTTTGCCTTAAACTCTAAATATTTATTAACAACGTTTACCGTTAAATTTTTAGGCTTCGTTAAAATTCCATAAATTCCTTTACTTTCTAATTCTTTTACAATTAAACGCTTTTCATATGCAAACTTTTCAGCAATTGTTTTGTGGTAAATGGCTTGCAAATCTTCTGCGTTATTTTGTATCAACTCATCTAGTTCAGTATTCTCAAAAAATACCACTACCAGTAAGTGTTGCTTTGCTATTGCTTGTAAAAAAGGAAGTTGTCTTTTTAATGATGAAATATGTTCAAAGTTAGTATATAAAATTAATAAACTTCGTTGCGTAATTTTACGTTTTATAACTGCATATAAATAACCGAAATCTGCATCGGTATATGTTGTTGTAATTTTATATAAAGCTTCATTTATAGTATTTAAATGTGTTTTTTTATTGCTTGCAGCAACTATGGTATCCACTTTTTTAGCAAATGTAAGTAAACCAGCCTTATCATTTTTTCGAAGCGCTATATTTGAAAATGCTAAAGTAGAATTTATAGCATAGTCTAATAATTTTAATGCTTCAAAAGGCATTTTCATCACCCTTCCTAAATCAATAATAGAATAGATCGGTTGTGATTTTTCATCTTGATATTGATTTACCATTAATTGAGAACGTTTGGCTGTAGCTTTCCAGTTAATAGTCCGTACATCATCACCTGAAATGTAATTTTTAATTTGTTCAAACTCTAAGGTATGCCCTATTCTTCTAATCTTTTTTAAACCAAATTCGGTTAAACAGTTGCTCATTGCTAAAAATTCATACTTTTTCATTTGGATGTATGAAGGGTAAACTGCCACCGATTGATTATCTTGAAATTTAAAACGACGCGAAATTATTTTTAAAGGAGATGAAACATAAATATTTAATTTTCCAAAAAGATACTCCCCTCGTTCTACAGGAGTTACGTTATACTCAAAATCATATACTTCAGATGGTTTCAATACAACGATATATTCAAAATCTCTTTTTTGAAATTGAACTGGTAATTCATCTATAACTTTAGCTTCAATTTTAAAAAAGTAATTGTTCTTTATAGTTATGGGAATTGGATTTTTATCTGAGTTAGAAAATTTTTCTGATAAAATTCTTCTTGCCACCACCCCTTTTTTTAAATTAAACAACACATAAAAATCACTTATAAATAGTACTGCTAAAAAAGTACTCATAAACCAAGCAATGCTATACAAAAATGGAAACCAAAATGAAACCAAAAAAGTAACAGCAATTATGCTTATATAAACAAAAAAGCGTTGGTGTATGTAGGTATTTTTAATTAAGTTCATCTAAAAAAATTGAATAACTACCGTGGAACTTCTATCGATTGCACAATCATTTCAATTACTTTATCAGTTGTCATTCCTTCCATTTCACGTTCTGGAGTAAGTATAATTCTATGACGTAAAACTGGGTACAATACTTTTTTAATATCTTCAGGTATTACAAAATCTCGTCCGTTAATAGCTGCATAAGCTTTTGAAGCATTCAGTACTGCTATACTAGCCCTTGGAGACCCTCCTAAATATAAATGTGGATGATTGCGTGTTTTAGTAATTAATTGGGCAATATATGTCATAATTTTTTCCTCCACTAAAATTTCGTGGATTTTACTTTTATAATCTAATAAATCAGCTTCTGAAAGCAATGATTTTATTAAAGTTAAAGGCAATACACCTTTTCTATTTTGATGAGTTTTTATAATCAAAATTTCTTCTTCTAAATTAGGGTAACCCACATCTATTT
This sequence comes from uncultured Lutibacter sp., assembly GCF_947493565.1. Lineage (GTDB taxonomy): Bacteria > Bacteroidota > Bacteroidia > Flavobacteriales > Flavobacteriaceae > Lutibacter > Lutibacter aestuarii. The sequence continues at coordinate 217,084 of NZ_CANLRG010000003.1, forward strand.
TAAATAAAAAACGGTCTAATTGAGCTTCTGGTAAAGCATAAGTTCCTTCTTGCTCAATTGGATTTTGTGTGGCTAAAACCATAAAAGGAGGTTGCATTTTATAAGTGTGTCCATCAATTGAAACTTGACGTTCTTCCATAACTTCAAATAATGCTGCTTGAGTTTTAGCTGGTGCTCTATTAATTTCATCAATTAACACTAAATTAGAAAATATGGGGCCTTCTTTAAATTCAAATTCTGAAGTTTTCATATTTAATACAGAGGTTCCTAAAACATCGCTAGGCATTAAATCTGGTGTAAATTGAATTCTGCTAAAATCTGTAGCAATGGTTTTTGCTAATAATTTGGCTGTAATTGTTTTAGCAACTCCTGGCACACCTTCAATTAAAACATGTCCATCAGCCAATAACGCTACCATTAAAAGATCTATAAAATTTTCTTGCCCTACAATTATTTTACTCAGTTCCTCTTTTATTTGAATAACAGCATTTTTTAAGTGCTCTAAATCTATTCTAGTATTAAAATTCAAATCGTTAGTTTCCATATTGAATTGTTTTTTTAAATTTTTCAATCATATCGTTTAACTTGATTAACTCAAGGTTTGTTATTTCGTTTTTTAAATGAATTTCCTCACAAAATTGAAAGAGTTTTTCAACTTCTTTATAGCTATTACCACTTCGTGAAGCTACATAATTATAAAAAGTAGTATCTATTTTTGTTGTTGGAATATGTAATTTGGTTCTAATATACTCTAACAAATAATTTATTTTATGTTCTGCTATTGTTTTATGAGCTTGTTTTTCAAAATACATATTAGCAATGGTTCTTGTAAAAGCTAATGTTTGGTTTTTTAACGGAACACGAATAGGAATCATTCGTTGTTTTCTTTTTCCTTCAAAGAGCACAAAAAATAAAACTCCTACTAAGCCCATATAATAAGCCCATTTCAAATATTTTGAACTCAATAAATAGTGCATAGGTGAAGCTATTTTGCTTTTACCAGTTTTATAATAAGTGTCCCATAATATGGGAATATCTTCTCTTAAATAGGATAAAATATTGGCTGCATGCTGTTGATTTGGCGATTTTAAAATATAATAGTTGGTAAAAGCTTCTGGAAAAGTATGCAAATAAAAATTTCCTTTTCCATACCTAAACTTTACAAAATTAATACCTTCTTCGGTTCGTTTACCATTTTCATTAACATAGGCAGTAATTCCTAAAATAGTTGAGTTTAAAGTATCAATTTTAGTAAATACCTGATTCATAAATGGTCTATCAAAAGTATATTCTTTACTTTTAAAAGCTTTATTTGGTAATTTAAAAATTACTTTTTCATCAAAATTGGTACTTAATAATCGTTCAGTTTTAAAATTCAAGGTATCTATATTCATTCCATGAGTTGAAATAAATACATCATTTCCTCTTTCAACAAATTTCATTAAACGTAAAAATTCAGCATCTCCAAAATTTAAGGCATCATCTACAAAAAAATAAGTACCTGTTCGAGTTGAATCTTTTAAATATTCAAAAGGAGGTAAATTAATTGTTTTAATTTCAGTAGTTGGAAATAAATTTTCTAGTTGATTTTTAAGCACAAAAGTTCCATAAGGTATTTTATGCTTAGCAGCATATGTTGGAAACCAATTTATAGGTTGCTTTTTAGTATTTTCAAGATAAATATACCCTAAAATAAGTACTAAAAATAAAATGCTATAAATTTTTGTTTTTTTATCCACTTATGCTTTTTCAATTAATTTATAAACCTCCTCAAAATTAGCAGTTGCTTTGGCAAACTCTAATTCGTTTATTTCGAAATTTCCATACCAAACAAAATCGTATAATCGAGTGAGTTCTTTAAATGATTTTTTTAAAGATTGTTTTGAAATTTCCTTTATATAATCTTCATTGGTTTTTTGTTGCTCCCAAACTATTAATTTTTGTTGTTCTAGTTGTTTTAACATATTTAAATAAGAGTACCTTACAGCTAAACGAAAATTATTTTGTGCAATTGCTTGCTGAATTAGTTTTAGTAAATCTTGGTTTTTAATCAACTCTTCTTCATTGGTTAAATTAACTATGGCTGAATTGGTTCCAGTATTTATGATAGATTTTGAATTTACTTTTAAAAAGAATTTTACAATCAAAAACAATAAAATTGCAGCAATAATATATGGAATACTTGTTAGGATTTTAGCAAAAATACCTGAAGCATTTTCTACACCAAATATCCATTCTAATAATTTTACAAATTGCCTTCCCAACCAATTTAATAAACGATCTAACCAAGTTGGCTCTACTTCATTAGTTTCCTCAATATAAATAAACTCTTTATCTGCTTTATAGGCTTCTAAAGCTTTTTGATTGAATTTTTTTTGAACAATAATACTCGTGTCTCTTTTTATTACTTTTATTACTAATGAATCTTGCTTAGCGAAAGCTTCAAAAGTTAGTAACATAAAAAACAGGATTACAAGTACTTTGTTCATCTCAATACAATTAATTATTAGTTCCTAAGTTTTCAATTTTTTCGAAAGTTCCAGTATAGTTCTTTTGCTCATTTAAATCAAAATAAACGAATACTGTTGAAATTAGAGGTATTGAATATAAAATGAATTGAAATAGGTAAGAAAAAATATTTAAAATTAAATATATGGGATCTTTAAAAATTTCAAAAACAGCTGTTGGATCTTCATTTTGCATCATAGTACCCATTTTTACCATTTGGTAAATAAACGCTGGAATTGAAAATGCTTGTCCTAGTATCATTAACAATATCCAAACAACTAATAATCTTCCAAAAGTATTCCACCACTGTCCTTTAATTAAAGTAAATGCCTGAGAAAAAGTATCTCCAATACTTTTTTCCTCAAAAACCATTATAGAAGTTGCTAATGATAAAACGGTTCCTAAGTAAATTCCTGGCAAGTAACAAAATATAGCTCCAGCAACTGTTACTAAAGTTATTAAAAAACCTAAACCTAAAAACTTCCAAATATTTTTATAAATATTAGCTTTAACTTCATTAAAATTAGGTTTTCCAAAATTATTAATATACGATTTTATAAAATATAATGAGGCCATAGATAAAAGTGTATATAACAAAATATACACAAACATTAACCCAAAAAACCAAGAGAATATTTTAGACAAAAAACCTCCAGGATTAGCATCAACATTGTCTAAATCTTTAAATAAATCTGACATAGTGAACATATATAATACCAATACTGTAAGTGCAATTAAAAGCACTGGACCTACAATTTTTAACACCGTTAAAAAATACTCTTTCCAATTTTCTCTAATAAACTTAAAAGTATCGGTTATGATAGCACCTAAGTCACGTTCTTTTTTGAATTCAATAAAATTAGTTTCCATTTAGTTGTTTGGTTAATTTAATTGGGTAAATAATATAATAATAAATGATGATGCAAAGTGAAATTAGTATAATTAAAACTGCTAACCAATCTGGCATTTGAGTTTGTCTTGTTACAAAACCTTCTAAAAATCCGGCAACTATAAAAAAAGGAATGGTACTAACCATAATTTTAAGTCCTGCCTTAAAACTTTTTTTAAGTGATGCTAACCTTGAATAAGTTTTTGGAAAAAGTAAGCCATTTCCTAAAACTATTCCAGCGCATCCAGCAATTATAATAACTGAAATTTCTATAGTACCATGAATCCAAATAGTACGAGAAGATTCCCAAAGCAATCCTTTATCGTAAAAAAAGTATAAAAACGATCCTAACATAATTCCGTTTTGCAACATTACATATAACGAACCTACTGAAAAAAACATTCCAAAAACAAAAGCGGTCATTGCTACTTTAATATTATTTAAAGTAATTAACAAAAACATATTACCTTCATTCATTTGTTTATAAACCGCCATAGGGTCTCCTTTATCAATATTGTCTAAAGTCATGTTTACATAACTGTCTCCTAAAATTAAACGGACAAAATCTCCATCAGTTGCTGCTGAATAAGCTCCAATTATTGCAAATAATAAGAAAGTGATAAAGGCAACACCAAGTTGTTTATGATATTGAGCAAATTCTAAAGGAAATTCTGTTTTAAAAAAGGTGATTAACCTGTTTTTACTTTCCTTTTTAGTTTTATATATTTTTTGATGTGCTTTCGAGGCTAATACATTTAAATAAACAGCTGTTTTACTTTTAGGGTAAAACGTTTTTGCGTAACTTAAATCGTCTGTAATTTCTATATATAAATCGGATAATTTATTTGGTGATATTTCCGTTGTTTTTTCCAAAACACTTTCAAATAACAACCATTTATTTTTATTCTTTTTTACAAATGATGCTTCACGCATTTTTTATACTTTTGTTTTTTTATTGGAGCAATTATTTTTTGACTAGTATTTAAGTCAACGAAAGTAAAAAATCAAATGGTCTCCGCCAAAAAGTTTAAACACAAAAATGGATAATTTTAATATTGAAACCGCTCAAAATGTTACCATACAGCAAAACGTAGCTTCTTTAAGTACTCGTATTGGTGCATTCTTATTGGATATGTTTATTATTGCAGGTTACTATATAGTTATGTTACTAATTATTAATGCATTGGGGTTTATGCCTACTGAGTCTATTTACGTATTTTATACTTTATTGAGTTTACCAGTATTTTTTTATAGTTTATTTTTTGAAACTTTATTTAACGGACAAACACCCGGAAAATATATTTGTAAAATTAGAGTTACTAAATTAGATGGTTCAAAACCTACATTTAGTAGTTTCTTAATAAGATGGGTTTTAAGAATTATTGACATTACAATAGCTTCAGGATCAGTCGCTTTATTAACCATATTATTAAATGGCAAAGGACAACGTTTAGGCGATTTAGCTGCTGGAACTACCGTTATTTCAGAAAGAAAAAGTATTTCAATTAATGACACGCTTATTATGGAACTTCCCGATGAATATAAACCAACGTTTCCACAAGTAACTATGCTGTCAGATAACGATATTCAAACTATAAAAGAATTGTATTTAAAAGCCAAAAGAAATGGCAACCATAAAACCATTGTAAAAATTCATCAAAAAATTCTTGAAATTACAGACATTAATTCTGAATTGAAACCTATTGAATTGATTGATGTTGTATTAAAAGATTATAATTATTTCACACAACAAATGTAATGACACTATTTCAAATTTTTGATATTTTAGGAATTTTTGCCTTCGCAATTTCTGGATCTTTAGTTGCCATGCGTAAACGAATGGATCCTTTTGGAGTATTTATTATAGCTTTTGCAACCTCCGTTGGTGGCGGTACTTTAAGAGATCTTTTAATTGGTGCTCAACCTGTTTTTTGGATGAAAAACACCGATGTAATTTTCTTAATTATTACCGCTTATTTTATCGCTATTTTTTTTAGAAAAAAATTGAAGTACCTAAATAAATCACTCTTTTTATTTGATACAATTGGTTTAGGTTTATACACCATTATGGGAACTGAGATAGGCTTAAGTAACAACTTCCATCCTATTATAATTGTTGCTATAGCAACAATGTCTGCTTCATTTGGAGGTGTTATTAGAGATATTTTATGTAATGAAATTCCTGTAATTTTTAGAAAAGAAATTTATGCCACTGCTTGTGTATTAGGTTCCATAACTTTTTTAATTTTACATCATTTAGATTTTAATGAAACTATTATTTATATTTCTACATCGTCAATAATTATTACAGTGAGGCTTTTAGCTGTGAAATTTCATTGGTCTTTACCTACTTTTTATTCAAAAATATAAATGGATTTTAATTATTTTAATAATAATCTTTCTAAAATTTCAGCCAAGTTAATTGGTGGTTTAGAGGTGCAATTTAAATTAGCTCCAAAAATTCGTTTAAAATATTCTGAAGAAAAAATTAACGCTAAAAATCCAAAAAAAGCTGGAGTACTCGCTCTTTTCTATCCTAACAAATTTCAACAAACTCAATTTTTATTAACCTTAAGAGCAAACTATAATGGAACTCACTCATCACAAATTAGTTTTCCTGGAGGTAAATTTGATGAGAATGACCAAACTTTACAAAATACAGCTTTAAGAGAAACTGAAGAAGAAGTAGGGATTAGAAGCTCTAAAATTACTGTTTTTAAGGAAATGACAGAGGTTTACATTCCACCAAGTAATTTTTTAGTAACTCCTTATTTAGGTGTAATTTCTGAAACACCAACATTTACTAAAAATTATGAAGTTGAACAATTAATTGAAGTTTCACTTAAAGATTTATTAGACGATCAAAAGCTTTCTAAAACTACTTTATCAACTTCCTATGCTAAAAATATGGAGGTACCTTGCTTTAAATTAAACAATTACATTGTTTGGGGAGCAACTGCCATGATGCTAAGTGAAATCAAAGAGTTATTAAAAGAACTTTAAACTAAATTTTCTTAAATTTGTACTTCATTCAAAACCAAACCAACTAAATGCCGATTTTTAAGAGAAATCCGTTCGGACATATTTTATTTTTAAAAAAATGGCTCGTACGCATATTTGGAGTCATTTCACATGGACGTTACCGTAGATTTAACAAATTACAAATTGAAGGATCTGAAATTATTAGAGATCTTCCAGAAACCAATGTATTATTTGTTTCAAATCATCAAACTTATTTTGCAGATGTAGCAGCTATGTTTCACGTATTTAATGCTGCATTAAAAGGGCGTGTAGATTCATTAAAAAATATTGGTTACATATGGCAACCAAAATTAAATATCTATTTTATTGCAGCTTCTGAAACTATGAAATCAGGTTTATTACCTAAAATATTTGCTTATGCAGGATCTGTTTCTATTGATAGGACATGGAGAAGTGCAGGAAAAGAAGTTAACAGACAAGTAAAAATGTCTGACATTAGTAATATTAAAAAAGCATTAGATGATGGTTGGGTAATTACATTTCCTCAAGGAACAACGAAACCATTTAAACCAATTAGAAGAGGTACTGCCCATATTATAAAAACCTATAAACCAGTTGTAGTACCCATAGTAATTGATGGCTTTAGACGTTCTTTTGATAAAAAAGGGTTAATTATAAAGAAAAGAAATATTTTACAATCTATGGTTATTAAACCACCTATGGAAATTGATTATGAAAATGAAACTGTTGATGAAATTGTAAAAAGAATAGAATTTGAAATTGAACAACATCCTTCGTTTTTAAAAGTAGTACCTGTTGAAGAGTACGCACGTCAAGAAGAAGAATTAAACAAAAAAAGAAAATTCTGGGATTTGTATTAAAAAAAGCCGTTTAATTAAACGGCTTTTTTTATTTAGCTTATTGTAGCCAAGCGTTTAACATCCAAATTGTTTTTTCTTGTTCCGCAATAAAATCACTCATCATAGAGTTGGTCCCTTCATCATTAGCCTCTCCCGAAGCTTCTAAAATAATTCTTTCAATTTTCAGTAATTCTGATAATGAGGTAACTACCAACTGAACAGCTTCAACATCATTAGTTACATTTTTACCTACAGGTACTTTTGCCAATTCTGTATAATCATTAAAAGTATGTAGTGGAGTACCTCCTAATGTTAAAATACGCTCTGCAATCAAATCTATTTTTTCTTGTGAGTCTGTATAAAACTCTTCAAATTTAACATGTAATTCAAAAAAAGATTTTCCTTTAATATTCCAGTGTAACCCTCTTAAATTTTGATAATACACTTGAAAATTTGCTAATAAACCGTTTAAATCTTTTGCTAAACTTTCAGTTTCCTTTTTATCTAATCCAATAATTGTTGTATTCATAATATAGTTATTTTTTTGATTTAATTTCTAATACAAATATCTTCAAAAAAACTCTTAAAATATGATAATTATTATTGATAGTTTTAATATCTTTATCATAAATATTTATAACTATGACCATTACTCAATTAAAATATGTTTTAGCGGTTGCAGAATATCAAAATTTTACTGTAGCATCTGAACATTGTTTTGTTACCCAACCTACGTTGAGTATGCAAATACAAAAATTAGAAGAAGAACTAGAAACTCAAATTTTTAATAGAAAAAAGAAACCAATTCAACTTACTGAAGTTGGTGAAAAAATAATTGAACAAGCTAAAATAATTGTTGATGAAAGTAACCGAATTAATGATATAGTAGATCAACAAAAAGGGTTTATTGGTGGGGACTTTAGGTTAGGTATTATTCCAACTATTATGCCTACACTACTTCCTTTATTTTTAAAAGTTTTTATAAAAAAATACCCTAAAGTAAATTTAAAAATTGAAGAACTCACAACCGAAGAAATTGTAAAAAAATTAGTTGATGGACATATTGATGTTGCCATTGCAGCAACCCCTTTAGAAAATGAAGCTATCAAAGAACGTGTTTTATATTACGAACCATTTGTTGGTTTTGTACCAAAAGAACATCGGCTTTTTAAAAATGACACCTTAGATGTAGAAAATTTAGAAATTGATGATATTCTACTTTTGGAAGATGGGCATTGTTTTAAAGAAAGTATTTTAAACCTATGTAGTACCTTTGGTAACAAAAATCAACATTTTCAACTACATAGTGGAAGCTTTGATACTTTAATAAAGTTATCTAAAGAAGGGTTAGGGATGACCTTACTTCCATATCTTCAAACATTAGATGTAAACACCAATGATCAAGTTTATTTAAAAGAATTTAAAGAGCCTGTACCGGCAAGAGAAGTAAGCATCATCTATCACAAATCTCAATTGAAAATTCATTTAATTGAAACTTTAAAAAGTGTAATAGATAGCGTAATTAGAGGTGTAATTGCCTTTAATGATGTTAAAATTATAAGCCCTATCCAAAAAAGAAAAGGAGCCTAAGGCTCCTTTTCTTTAATTTCTTTCTACTAAAGCTAAACATCTATGTAACTCTGGTTTATTTGAGGTGAATTCTTTTAGCCAAAAATATAATTCTTTTATTTCATAGGGTAATAATCTGTTAACTGCTTTTTCTAATTCTTTTTTAAACAATTCTGTGTTAAAGCTAACTTTTTCGAGTACAGTTTTAGTGTACTCAAACATTGCTCTTGCCATAGATTAAAATTTTTTAGTTGGTTAAAAATAAGAACGTATTTATTGGTTAATTATTGTACCAATTTACAAAAAAAAAATATATTTTAAAATAGTCTTAAATAAATATATTTAACGATTATAATTTATTTACTTTTTCTATCAAAGCATCTGCTTTAGCGTGTAATTCTTTTTCTACTGATTTAAAATGTGCTTTTTTATTTTCCACATCTTTTTTATGAACCATATCAATCATACTATCAAATGCTTCAATAGCTTCTTCTATAATGGCTTCAGAAGCTTTGGTATCAGCTTTTGGATTTAATAATTCCCAAGTGTAACACTCTTCAATAATATCTCCTAAAACGTAATTAATATCTTTTTTTAAATTTTTTATACTTGCCATAATTATTGAATTTATTAATAAGTGCAAATTTACAAGATTTTAATGATTAAATAATTATTTTATCAATAATGTTTGTTAATTAAAATAATTGATTATTTTTGGTTCAATTATGAAAGCAAATTTAGTCATACAATCAATTATTAAAACAGTCATTAAGGATCTGCGCTCCTTAATTTCGTTTGTGTGTATTACCTATACCATGTGTATTTTAAAACAACAAGGCAAAACCACTAAAGGCACTTTCAGTTATTATGAATAATATTTAACATAAATTATATAATATTTAAAAGGTGCTTTTTTCAAAAAGCACCTTTTTTTATATCAAAATTATTAATTAAAAAACAACTATTATGAAACATGTAATCTTAATGCAACAAGTCTATTTAACTATTTCAACGCTTTGTAAACAATTATTATCAAAAAGAAATAGACACATACCTATACCCTTAATAATACATCACTAAAAATTTGAAAATGAAAACTATTGAAAACACATACCCTAGCCCTAAAAAATATTTTACAGTTACTAAAAAAGACATTAATAATAACAATGCACTATTAACCAATGTACTTTATAATGAAATGGAAAATTTTGTAAAAAATATAATTGTTTCACATAAAGAAACAGTTGTTCCAACTCCAAAACTTTATAAATTACAAGTATTAAAAAATGCATTTTTAAATGATAAATTGCTTCTTAAATCTCAAATCATCAAATACAACACTTCTGAGCTACATTTGTTAACAAAAGTAATGCTTCATTCTAATACTAATGATACCATTTGTAAGGCAGTTTTTAAATTTCCTTTAATTACTCCCAATGTAATGGCTTCCTAAAAAAAAGAACAATAAGGTTAAATTTAGCCTTATTGTTCTTTTAGTTTTTTAAGAGCTATTTCTATATGTTTTTCTGCTTCAAACTGATTGTTAAAAATATAATCAACTCTTCCTTTTTTATTTATTATATAAGTAACTCTTCCAGGTAAAATAAACATACTTTTAGGAACTCCAAACAGTTTTCTAATAACATTATTAGTATCTGCTAATAAAGTAAATGGCAAATTATATTTTTCTTCAAATTTTTTGTGAGAATGAACACTATCACTACTAATTCCAATAACTAACGCATTTAAATCTGAAAATAATTCAAAATCATCTCTAAACTTACAAGCTTCTTTAGTGCATCCTGGGGTATCATCTTTTGGATAAAAATAAATCACTATTGGTCTATTTAGTTTATTGTTAACTGTAAATTTATTTCCATTTTGATCCAATAATGTAAATGATGGAACTACATCTCCAATCTCAATTTTTTCCATTGTAGTATCTGTTATTTTCTTTAAAAGAATGAAAATTCCAATTAAAATTAAACCTATAAAAATTACTTTTTTCATGCTAAACTTTTAAACAAATATCATTTAAAATATTTAATTGGTTAATTTTGTCAAGTAAAAAGAGTACAACTGATGAAAAATTTTATTGAAAATTTACCTAAAGCAGAATTGCATTTGCATATTGAAGGGTCTTTTGAACCTGAACTAATGTTTAAAATTGCTAAAAGAAATAATATCAAAATTCCCTATGATACAGTAGCCGAAATTGAAGAAGCTTATAAATTTAATTGCTTACAGGATTTTTTAGATATTTATTATCAAGGTGCAGGCGTGCTAACCTCCGAACAAGATTTTTATGATTTAACTTATAGTTATCTGCAAAAATGTGCCAACCAAAATGTAAGGCATACTGAGATAATGTTTGATCCACAAACTCATACAGAACGTGGTATTCCATTTGAAGTTGTAATTAATGGAATTTCCAAAGCTTGTAAAGATGCCGAAGAAAAATTAAACATTTCATCATTTTTAATTATGAGCTATTTGCGCCATTTAAGCGAAGAAGATGCTTTTAAAACATTAAAAGAATCACTTCCTTTTAAATCTAAAATTAAAGCAATTGGCCTAGACTCCTCTGAAAAAGGAAATCCACCTTCAAAATTTAAAAATGTTTATAAAGCCTCAGTAAAAGAAGGTTATATACCAGTTGCCCATGCCGGAGAAGAAGGTAATGCCGATTATATTTGGGAAGCTATAGATATTTTAGGAATAAAACGTATTGACCACGGAAATAATTCTTTACAAGATGAAACTTTAGTCAAAGAAATCGTAAAACGAAATTTGGCATTAACTGTATGCCCACTTTCTAACACCGCATTACAAGTAGTTGATGATTTGAAAAATCATCCTTTAAAAAAAATGATGGAGTTAGGGTTAAAAGTTACCATAAACTCTGATGATCCAGCCTATTTTGGAGGACAAGTAAACAAAAATTATATTGAAATTCAAAAAGCCTTAAATTTAACAAAGTCAGATATTTATGAGTTAGCAAAAAACTCTTTTAACTATTCTTTATTAGAAGATGAAAAAAAACAACAATATTTAAACGAATTAGAAGTTTATTACACAAACAATAAGTAAAATTTAAGCTCGTTATTAAACAAAAACTAACCAATATATGTTAAAAAAATTAATTTTAGCTTTCACTGCATTTTTAATAACTACAACAGTATTTAGCCAAACTACAAAGAGATTTATTGATACAGGTTCTGTAAAAAATCAGTTTGATTATTTAATTGATGAATCCAATAAATACCAAGATTATAAAGTTGTTAAATACAATTGGTTGGTGAAATTAAAGTCTAATGTTTCTGATTCTTTGTCAGCTTCCAAAAAAGAAATTATTTCAAATTATAATTCTATACAAGCACAAAAGAAAACTATTGATAGTTTAATGGCAGCCGTTAATACTTCTACAAATCAAATTACTTCATTAAATACCCAAATTGAAAGTATTTCATTGTTTGGAATTCAGTTTAAAAAAGATACATTTAAAACTATCTTTTTTGTAATTATTGGAATTTTAGCAATTTTACTTCTCTTCTTTATTACTAAATATAAACATGGTTTTAGTATTATTAAAGAAACTAAACTCTCTTTAAAAGAACTTGAAGATGAATATGAAAATCATAGAAAAAGGGCATTAGAACGTGAACAAAAAGTTATGAGAAAACTTCAAGATGAGTTAAATAAGAATAAAAAAGATTAAAACTCATCTGTTAATTTTACAAAAAATAGTAACTTGTAGTGTTATAAAGTAATTAATTTAATTTTTTGCACTATGAAAAAAAATATTGGAAACGCCGATAAATTATTAAGAATCCTATTTGCTATAGCAATTATCGTCTTATATTACACCAATGTTATATCTGGTATGCTAGCTATTATACTTATGGCTGTTGGTATTATTTTATTAGTAACCGTCTTAGCTAATTTTTGCCCACTATATACAATTTTTGGAATAAACACAGGAAATTCTTCCAAAAAATAAGGGTATTTAATAAAGATGGTTATTTATTATTCGCCCGAATAAGTAACATAATTTCTAGGAGTTTCATAAAGCGTTACTATCAATTCCAACTTCGTATCTATTTTAGATCTAAGCTTGTTGTAAATAACTACTGCTATATTTTCGGCTGTTGGATTTAAAGTTTTAAATTCAGAAACTTCTTCATTTAAATTTTTATGATCTAATTTTTCCTCTATTTCAGTTTCAATCAAATGTTTTAATACCTTCATGTCCATCACAAAACCTGTTTCTGGATGAATTTCACCTTTTACAGAAACTATTAATTCATAATTATGCCCATGATAATGTGGATTTGAGCATTTTCCGAAAACTGTTGCATTACGTGCATCAGACCATTCACCATTATACAATCGGTGTGCAGCATTAAAGTGTGCTTTTCTATGTACAGTAACTTTCATGGATTAATGAATTATAAAATCGTAAAATTTTTCAAAAATAATTTTAAACCACTCCGTATATAATGCTGGTTGATGTTGTATGTCATTTTTTACAGCTTCTAAAGTCATCCATTTATAGCTCTCTACCTCTTCTTTATTTAGAATTGGATTTTCATTATAATAGCCAACCATAATATGATCTAGCTCATGCTCAGTTAAACCATTATCAAATGGGGCTTTATAAATAAATGATGTTTTTTCTTCTAACTCACAAACAAAACCCATTTCCTCTTGCAATCTCCTTTTTCCAGCTTCTAGATTACTTTCCCCATCTCGTTGATGACTGCAGCAAGTATTGGTCCACAACAATGGTGAATGATATTTATCAGCAGCCCTTTGTTGTAAAAGAAGTTCATTTTTATCATTAAAAATAAAAACTGAAAAAGCGCGATGTAATAAGGCTTTTTCATGGGCTTCCATCTTAGGCATTAAACCAATTTTTTCGTCTTTTTCATTTACTAAAATAACTTGTTCTTCTCTCATTTTTTTATTTTAACTGCTACAAATTTACAATATTTAACTATGGTAAAGAAATAATTTTACAAAGATATACATAGCTAATTATCAGCTTATTATAAATATTTAACAAAACTTTATAAAAGATTAACATTTTATGTGTTGCAACATCTATTGTTTAAACTTATATTTGCGGTAGAAATGAAAGTTATTACAAAGTTTCATTTTTAATTTAATAAACCTTTTAACAAGGCTTAATTAATGTTCTTTTTTAAATAGGATTGTGTAAAATAGACTTTACAGTTGAAAATTACACAGTCTTTTTTTTATTTTTGTTTATATTAGTAATGTTTAAAATATCTTTATTAGAAGTATGCATAAAAATGAGTTTGTAAAAGCTAGACTTAATATACATTATACCCACAATCAATTAAAACAACATTTAGAGAAAGAGTTAAAACCCTTAGATTTACCCTTAAATCAATTTTCAGTTTTAAATATTTTAAAAGAAGCTTATCCAAATTGTAGCTCCGTTAATTGTATAAAAGAAAAAATGATTGACAAAAATTCTGATGTAAGCAGGCTTGTAGATAGGTTATTGAATAAAAAACTAGTTATAAGAAAAGAATGCAAAACAGATCGTAGGCAAAAAGAAATTCAAATTAGTCAGCTTGGAATAAAATTAATTGAAAAAATTGGCTGCCAAGAAAAACTTTTAAGCACTAAAATAAACCATCTATCCTTAGAAGAAGTCACTCAACTAAATCAACTTTTAGAAAAAATTAAAGAATAACATTTCCATTTCTACAAATTGGCTATTCACCTATTTAAGGTTATATTTGCGCACAAATTTTGATAGATGAGTTTTTTAAAAGAAATACAACGCAGACGTACCTTTGGTATAATATCACATCCCGATGCTGGTAAAACCACTTTGACTGAAAAATTATTATTATTCGGAGGCGCTATACAAGAAGCTGGGGCTGTAAAAAATAATAAAATAAAAAAAGGTGCAACTTCCGATTTTATGGAAATTGAGCGTCAACGTGGTATTTCTGTTGCTACCTCCGTTTTAGCTTTTATTTATAAAGATAAAAAAATCAATATTTTAGATACTCCTGGACATAAAGATTTTGCTGAAGATACATTTAGAACTTTAACTGCAGTAGATAGTGTAATTGTAGTTATTGATGTTGCTAAAGGTGTAGAAGAACAAACTGAAAAATTAGTTGAAGTTTGTAGAATGCGTAAAATTCCAATGATAGTTTTTATCAATAAATTAGATAGAGAAGGTAAAGATGCTTTTGACTTGTTAGATGAAGTTGAACAAAAATTAGGCTTAAAAGTTACTCCTTTAAGTTTTCCTATAGGTATGGGATACGATTTTAAAGGAATTTATAATATTTATGAAAAAAAACTGAATCTTTTTTCAGCAGAAAATAAACAAACCGTTTCTAAAGGCATTGAATTTACAGATATTTCTACCCCTGAGTTAGATGAAATTATTGGAACAAAACCTGCAGAAACATTACGTGAAGAATTGGAATTAGTTTCAGAAGTATACCCAACTTTTAATAAAGAAGAATACCTAAATGGTGAAATTCAACCTGTATTTTTTGGTTCAGCATTAAATAATTTTGGTGTTAAAGAATTGCTTGACTGTTTTATTGAAATTGCTCCATCACCTCAACCAAAAAAATCTGAAGAACGGTTGGTCGATTCTAAAGAAGAAAAGTTAACTGGTTTTGTTTTTAAAATTCATGCGAATATGGATCCAAACCATAGAAACCGTTTAGCATTTATCAAAATTGTTTCTGGAATTTTTAAAAGAAATGCTCCTTACCTACACGTTCGTTTAAATAAAAAAATGAAATTCTCGAGTCCAAATGCATTTTTTGCTGAGAAAAAAGAAATTGTTGATGAATCTTACCCTGGAGATATTGTAGGTATTCAGGATACTGGAAATTTTAAAATTGGAGACACACTTACAGAAGGTGAGTTATTAAACTTTAAAGGAATTCCTAGTTTTTCGCCTGAACATTTTCGTTATGTTAACAATGCAGACCCATTAAAATCAAAACAATTATATAAAGGATTAGATCAACTAATGGATGAAGGTGTAGCACAATTATTTACACTTGATTTAAATGGACGAAAAGTAATAGGTACTGTTGGAGCATTACAATATGAGGTTATTCAATACCGTTTAGAACATGAATACGGTGCCAAATGTAGTTATGAAAATTTACCTGTATATAAAGCTTGTTGGGTTGAGCCTGAAGACCCCAAGAATGAAGAATTTAAAGAATTTAAACGTGTAAAACAACGTTTTTTAGCTAAAGACAAACAAGGCCAATTAGTATTTTTAGCAGATAGTGCTTTTACTATTCAAATGACACAAAGTAAATTTCCATCTGTTAAATTACATTTTACTAGCGAATTTTAACTTATAAAAAAACTCCAATTTGGTTGGAGTTTTTTTATTATTGAATTGCTCTTATAACATCATGTTTGGTGATAATATGAAATTTATCATTTCCTAGATCTACCAAAACAGCGCTATTTTCTCTGTTAATTAATTTTGAAATTTTATCAATTGAAGTAGTGCTTTTTACTATAGGAAATGCAGCTCTCATTACCTCTTTAATGGGTTTGTTTGCAATATCTTTATCATCAAAATACAAACGGAACAAATCCCCTTCATCAACAGAGCCTACAAATCCATTAACATCAGTTACTGGAATTTGTGAAATATTATTTAAACGCATACGCTCAATCGCATGAGAAACTAACTCTTCTGTTTTAACTGTAATTAAAGGCGAATTTATGCGATCTTGTATTAAATCAATAGCAATCATTTTTTCCTCCTCTAAAAAACCACGTTCTCTCATCCAATCGTCGTTGTACATTTTACCAACATACCTGCTTCCATGGTCATGAAACAATACTACAACTACATCATCCTTAGAAAAATGCTTTTTTAATTGTAACAACCCTTTAACGGCTGAACCAGCCGAATTACCGCAAAAAATCCCTTCCTCTTTGGCTAGTTTTCTGGTATATACAGCACCATCTTTATCTGTTACTTTAGTAAAGCCATTAATAACACTAAAATCCACATTTTTTGGTAATATATCTTCACCTATACCTTCGGTAATGTATGGATATATTTCATTTTCATCAAATATACCAGTTTCATGGTATTTCTTAAAAACTGATCCATAGGTATCAATTCCCCAAATTTTAATAGCTGGATTTTTTTCTTTCAAGTACTTTCCAATGCCTGAAATAGTACCTCCTGTACCAACTCCAACCACAAAATGAGTTATTTTTCCTTCAGTTTGTTCCCAAATTTCAGGTCCGGTTTGTTCATAATGTGCTAAAGCATTAGATGGATTATCATATTGATTTACATACCAAGAGTTAGGAGTTTCGGTAGCTAGTCTTTTGGATACTGAATAATAAGAACGAGGATCTTCAGGTTCAACATTAGTTGGACAAACTACAACTTCAGAGCCAACAGCTCTTAATATATCCATTTTTTCTTTGGATTGTTTATCGCTAATTACACATATTAACTTATAACCTTTAACTATCGCAGCTAAGGCTAATCCCATACCTGTGTTACCAGAGGTTCCTTCTATAATAGTTCCACCTGGTTTTAACAATCCTTTGGCTTCTGCATCTTCAATTAATTTTACAGCCATTCTATCTTTAGCAGAATTACCTGGATTAAATGTTTCAACTTTGGCTAGTACTAAAGCATCAATATCTTTAACTACTTTGTTTAATTTCACCAAAGGTGTGTTGCCTATAGTTTCTAATATATTTTTTGAGTATTTCATTTTTTTAGTTTAGCAATACAAAGGTACAATCTTTTATAAAAACCAAAGTATTACTCGAACTTAATAGATTTTGCAGGGTTTATTTTTGAAATTATTATTGAAGGAATTATCAACATAGATAAGCATAAAACTAAGGTTCCTAGATTTAAAGCAACTAAATATTTTAAATTTATATATATTGGTACTGTAGTTACATAATAAGTATTTGGATCTAAAGTAATAAAACCGCCATATTTTTGAGCAAATAGTAAAAATAAACCTATGATATTTCCCCAAAACAAGCCTTTTAAAATTAAATATCCTGCATTGTATAAAAATACTTTTCTTATACTTACATTGCTACTACCTAAGGCTTTTAAAATACCAATCATTTGAGTGCGTTCTAAGATTAACACTAATAAAGCAGTAATCATATTTATCCCTGCTACAATAATCATAATAGCAATTATTAAATAAATGTTATTGTCAAAAAGACCAATCCATTCAAAAATTGCTGGATACTTTTCAATAATACTTTGACTATTTAAAGTGGAAGCTGTTTGCGTATAAATTTCGTTACTTTTTTCTTCAATTTCATCAAAATCATTTAACAATACTTCAAATCCTCCAACTTCATTTTCTTTCCATCTATTCATTTTTTGGATATGTCGAATGTCTGCAATTACAAAATTTTCATCAAAATCTTGAAACCCTGAGTTGTAAATACCAACAGCTTTCACCACACGTAGCCAAGGCGCTTTTGAAGGGTCTTCTTTTACAAACAAAATATTAAACTCATCACCAACACCAATATGCATTCTATTAGAAATTTCTTTTGAAATTAGAACATCAAATGATGTATCTTTTGTATAATCTGGCAAATTTCCTTCAACTAAATACTCTTCAAAAAAAGACCAATCATAATCTTTTGAAATCCCTTTAAGTATAATTCCCTCAAAATCAGTAGCGGTTCTAATAATTCCTCCTTTGGTGGCATAAACTTGAACTTTTTTTACATTAGAAATATTGGAGAAATTTGGATAAAAATCTTGATTGATAGAAACTGGTTCTAAAGTAATTTCAGAATAGTTATTATCAAAATTAGTTATTTGAATATGACCATTAAAACCTGCTATTTTTTCTCTTATTTTTTGTTGCAATCCTATTCCAGTCGCCATTGCAATCATCATAATTATAACCCCCAATGAAATTGCTACAATAGCAATTTTTATTATTGGAGATGATATACTACTTTTATACTCTTTTGCAGCAATAATGCGTTTGGCAATAAATAACTCGTAATTCAATATATATGATTTCTAAACCGTTCAAAAATACGTATTTCTTATTGTTTTCAATACTTTTTTACAGTTTCATTTCTTGTGGACAAGTAAAAAATTTAAACAACCAAATTGTTTTAGATGGAGAAATACTTACAGGAGCACAACAAACTAATTTATATGTGCCTTTATTAAAAAATAAAAATATTGCTATAGTAGCAAACCAAACATCGGTAATTTTTAAAAACAATTCAACATACACACATTTAGTAGATAGTTTATTAAAAATGAAAGTTGATGTTAAAAAGGTATTTTCTCCAGAACATGGATTTAGAGGTAAAGCAGATGCCAGTGAAAAAATTGCCGATGGTGTAGATACAAAAACTGGTATACCTATAGTTTCATTGTATGGAAAAAATAGAAAACCTACAAATGAACAATTAAAAGGTATTGATATGGTTGTGTTTGATATACAAGATGTAGGGGTTCGCTTTTATACTTTTATTTCTACACTTCATTATGTTATGGAAGCTTGTGCTGAAAATGGAATTCCAGTGATGGTTTTAGATAGACCAAATCCTAATGGACATTATATTGATGGTCCAACTTTAGATCCTTCACATAAAAGTTTTGTAGGCATGCATCCTGTACCTTTAGTATATGGAATGACCATTGGTGAATATTCTAAAATGATTAATGGAGAAAAATGGTTAAAAAATGGTGTTACTTGTGAGCTTATAGTGATCCCTCTAAAAAATTATACACATCAAAGCCTATATCATTTAGCTATTCGTCCTTCTCCAAACTTACCAAATGATAAATCCATTAATTTATACCCTAGCTTAGGCTTTTTTGAAGGCACTACAATTAACGCAGGTAGAGGAACTGAACAACAATTTCAACAATATGGAGCTCCTTTTTTTCAAAAAAGTGATTTTAGCTATATTCCACAACCTAACTTTGGTTCTAAATCTCCAAAACATCAAGGTAAAATTTGTTTTGGGGTTAATTTGACCAAAACAAAACACTTAAATTTTGTAAATATCAACTATATTATTGATGCCTATAATAAAACACCAAAATCTGAAGCATTTTTTGGACCAACATTTACAGTACATGCTGGAACAACAAAATTAGAACAACAAATAAGAAAAGGGTATACTGCTGAAGCTATTCATAAATCTTGGCAACCTGCAATTGAAACATTTAAAAAAGTTAGAAGTAAATATTTAATTTATAATTAGTAATTTTTACTAAAAAAATTAAATTTAACTAAAAGTCCTTCACAAATTGTTGGGCTTTTTTTAGTTTAAAAAAACTAAAAAATTAATATAAGCATAATCACGTTTAATTGAAAAAGTGACATATTGAGAACATATTAAGCATTTTATTTAGTTTGTTTTACTAAATAAAATACATGCTTTTATTAATAAATGGTGTAAAAATATATTTAAAACACATTGTAAATAACAGTAAAAAGGCTTTAAAAGCTAATAAACGGTATGTTTTTACAAACAAATGGTAATTTTTTTTATTTTTTATTTGTTTATAAAAAAAATATTTTTACCTTTATCAAGAATTTAACAATTAATAATACCCCTAAAAAATACCCAAAACAAAAAAATAAATAAATTAACTCTGAAAAAAATCATTTAAAAAAACATTAATTACCCCCAAAAAAGTTTAACCCCAAAACCCCTCAAAAATGAAGTCTTTCATCTCAACCCTTGTATCCTTATTTTTTATAAGCACGTTATTATTATCTTGTTCTAAAGAAGAAGATGGTGTATATTTTAATGACAATGCAGAAGTTGTAAACGAAAACAATATTACTTATTCATCTATTGAAAATGAAATATTGAAGTTAGTTAATAATCATAGAACTAGTTTAGGTTTATCAACTCTTAGTACTTTAAACATTATTTCAGGTGTTGCCGATGGTCATACAAATTATATGATTGAAGTTGGTGGAATAAACCATGATAATTTTTCACAAAGATCTGAATATTTAAAAAAACAAGCTCATGCAATTTCGGTTGGAGAAAATGTTGCTTATGGCTTCAATACCGCTCAAGGTGTATTTAATGGTTGGCTCAATAGTCAAGCCCATAGAAATGTAATAGAAAATCCTAATTATACACACTTTGGAATTTCTACAGATTCAGATAATGACAACAAAAATTATTTCACTCAAATCTTTATTAAAAAGTAAATTTCAAGTTTAACCCCTCTACACTATTAACCCCTAAAACCAAATATTATGAAATCAAATACCCTAAAGAATAACAATACTGAACCACATTTAAAACTAGTTAAAACCAAATCTAAAAAAAGAGCATTAAAGCCTAATATTAAAAAAATTTACATCAACACATTAGTTCCAGGATTTAGTTATATTAATAAATCTGGAAAAAAAATTGTCACAAATAATTGCGCACTACTATAAGTAGTTAGTTTATAATATAAAAAATGTTGTTCCCACAACGGTAGTTAAAAAATTGATAGGCTGTCCCCACACAGTAGTATTAAATTGTTGTTCCCACAACGGTAGTTAAAAAAATTGATTAAAATAAAATTCCATATCATTTTCATTAAAAAATTTGTAGCAGGATAGTTTTTTTTTAAACTATCTTGTTACATACTATATTTTTAGGGAGTATTAGGGAGATTATTATTATTTGTAAGGGGTTATAAATAATAAAATCTCCCTTAATCGTTTTACATAGTGTATAACTTTAATACTAAAAAATCTATTTTACAGGTAATTTCTTTTTTAAAGCTTCAATTATATTAAAAGTTGCTGGACAAATTTCTGTATTTTTTAGAGTTAGGTCAGTAATTTGAATAAACTTACGTCGATCAGTATGTGGATACTCTCTACAAGCCTTAGGTCTAACATCATAAATAGTACACATATTATCATTTAAATCTAAAAAAGTACAAGGCGCTGTTTTTAACACATAAAAATCATCTTCATCTCTTTTTAAGTAGTTTGAAATAAAATCCGCAACTTTAAATTTTAAAAATTTTGAAATACGTTGAATATCTTTATCTGTAAATATTGGACTCGTTGTTTTACAACAGTTACCACAAGCTAAACAGTCTGTTTTTTCAAATTCATCTCTATGCAAATCTTGCATTATTAAATCTAAATTTTTAGGAGTACGTTTTTTTAACTTTTGAAAATATTTTCTACTCTCTGGGAGTTTTTCTTTTGCTAAATCTGGTAATTGTTTTAAAAAATCTTCCATAATGCAAATATATAAATGTTATTTCTTTAGAGTAGCTCTGTAATTATTATTAATTTAGTAACACCTAATTAAATTAAATATGAAATTAACCAAACTAACAACCCTTATTTATTTTGTTTGCCTTACATTTTATTCGCAAACTACAGAGCAACTCCAACATTTAGATAACTATTTTGAAAAAACACTTACCGAATGGCAACTACCAGGAATGGCTATAGCTATTGTAAATTCAGATTCTATTATTTTTAGTAAAGGGTATGGTTATGCTTCAATTGATAAAAAAACAAAAGTTAATGGTAGTACACTCTTTGCAGTTGCTTCCAACACTAAAGCTTTTACAGCTTCAGCCATTGCTAAATTAGTAGAAGAGGGAAAACTAAATTGGAATGATAAAGTTGTTGATTACCTTCCCTATTTTAAAATGTATAATGATTATGTTACTAATCATTTTACAATTACAGATTTGCTATGCCATAGAAGTGGATTAAAGACTTTTAGTGGTGATTTATTATGGTATGGAACAACACATAGTGCAGAATATATTATTGAGGCACAACAATATTTAACTCCTGAATACGAATTTAGAACCACCTTTGGCTATTCCAATATTGCTTATTTAACAGCAGGTAAAATTATTGAAAAAGTATCTGGAAAATCTTGGCAAAAGTATATCCAACAACATTTTTTAGATCCTTTACAAATGAACCGTACTCTAACATCAACAACTCAACTTAAAAATTACAAAAATATAGCAACCCCTTATTATCTTGAAAATGGAATAAATCATGAGTTAAATTGGATTAATTGGGATAATATTGCTCCCGCTGGAGCCTTAATTTCTTCTGTTGATGATTTTTCTAAATGGCTACAATATAACCTAACTGAAGGAAAAGAAAACAGCTTCCAAATTATTTCAGAAAATAGTTTTAGAAAACTAACAACACCACATATTAATTTTGAAGTTGGAAAAAATACTGAAAATATACACTTCAAATCCTACGCCCTAGGTTGGAACGTACAAGACTACCAAGGAATAAAAGTAATTTCACACGGCGGAGGTTATGACGGAATGATTTCAAAATCCTTCTTTATTCCTGAGAAAAATGTAGGAGTTGTTATATTAACCAATAGCATTAACTGGGTACCTAGTGCATTAACCAATAAAATATTAGATGTTCTAGTTACTAACAATACTAGCGGCTTAGATTGGAGTGCTAATTATTTAGGGTATAAAAAACATCAAGATAGCTTAACAACATTAAAGTATGAAAAAAATGAAGTTCTAAGAGGAAAATTGCAAAAAAATCATTTAGAACTGCAAAATTATACTGGTATCTATACAGATAAAATATATGGTAATGTAACGGTTAGTATTAAAAATAAGAGCTTGTATTTTAAAATGGACAACACTCCTATTTTCCATGCGAACTTAACTCATTGGAATCATCACATTTTTACCTTTAGATTTCCAAAACATTTAGCTTCATTACCAGAAGGCAAATTATGGTTTGATATAAACAAAAATGGGGAAATTTCTAAGCTACATATAGATGTACCTAACCCTGATTTTGATTTTACAGAATTTGAGTTTATAAAACAGTAAATTTTATACGAAATTTAGTACTTTTGCACCTCGAAATAATTTAGCAAAAAAATATGCAAAACAGTTTAGAACTAGCAGTAAAAAAAGCATTTAAAGAAATTTATAAGGTAGAAATACCATCAATCGAATTTCAAGCTACTCGAAAAGATTTTGAAGGTGATATTACCATAGTAGTATTTGCATTTTTACGCTACGTAAAAGGAAATCCTGTTGAAATTGGAACCAAAATAGGAGAATATTTAAAAGAAAACGTACAAGAAATAACTGATTTTAATGTAGTAAAAGGGTTTTTAAACCTAGTCATTTCAGATGCATTTTTTATCAAAAATTTTAATTCTATTTTTAAAACTCCAAACTATGGCTTAGTAACACCTAAAAAAAATGAAAAAGCGGTAATGGTTGAGTATTCATCACCAAACACTAACAAACCACTTCATTTAGGACATATTAGAAATAATTTATTAGGGTATTCTGTGGCTGAAATTATAAAGGCTTCAGGTAAAAAAGTATATAAAACTCAAATAATTAATGATCGCGGTATACATATTTGTAAAAGTATGCTCGCCTGGCAACGATTTGGTAATGGTGAAACCCCTACAAGCACTGGTTTAAAGGGAGATAAATTAGTAGGAAACTATTACGTTGCTTTTGATAAAGCTTATAAAGAAGAAATTCAACAACTTATCTCTCAAGGAAAAACCGAAGAAGAAGCTAAAAAAGAAGCTCCAATTTTAATAGAAGCTCAACAAATGCTACTAAAATGGGAAGCTGGGGATAAAGAAGTAGTTAAATTATGGAAAACCATGAACCAATGGGTATATGAAGGTTTTGACCAAACTTACAAAGAGCTAGGTGTAGATTTTGATAAAAATTATTACGAAAGCAATACCTATTTATTAGGAAAAGATATTGTACTCGAAGGTTTAGAAAAAGGTGTTTTTTATAAAAAAGAAGATGGTAGTGTTTGGATTGATTTAACCGATGAAGGCTTAGATGAAAAAATTGTATTACGTGCTGATGGAACAGCCGTTTATATGACTCAAGATATAGGAACAGCCATTGAACGTTTTAAAGATTTTGATTTAAGCGAATTAGTTTATACCGTAGGAAACGAACAAGATTATCACTTTAAAGTCTTGTTTTTAATTTTAGACAAATTAGGTTTTGATTGGGCTAAACAATTATATCACTTATCTTATGGTATGGTAGATTTACCAAGTGGTAAAATGAAATCTAGAGAAGGTACCGTTGTAGATGCGGATGACTTAATGGAAGAAATGACCAATACTGCTAAAACTATTTCTCAAGAATTAGGAAAATTAGAAGGCTACTCTAAAGAAGAAAAGGAAAGCTTATACAAAACCATTGGATTAGGAGCATTAAAATACTTTATTTTAAAAGTAGATCCAAAAAAACGTATTTTATTTGATCCAGAAGAATCCGTAGATTTTGCCGGAAACACAGGTCCTTTTATTCAGTATACCTATGCCCGTATTCAATCTATCCTTAGAAAAGCTACTTTTGATTTTAGCATTGAAATGAGTGAACATGAAGTTGGTTTACACGTAAAGGAACGAGAATTGATTAAACAAATTCAATTATTTCCTGAAATCATTCAAAATGCTGCACAAAATCATAGCCCAGCAATTATTGCAAATTATACTTATGATTTAGTAAAAGAATACAATTCATTTTACCAAACTGTGCCAATTTTGGGATGTGAAAATAAAAATGAAAAAATATTCAGAACTCAATTATCCGCTAAAGTCGCAGAAATTATAAAAACTGCATTTAAACTTTTAGGAATCAACGTTCCTGAAAGAATGTAAAATAATCAAAGTAACTATTTTAAAATTAATCAATTTAAGAAAGCCTTTTAGTGAATTGATACAATAAGAAACTTTAAAAAAAGAAAAAAGCATTAAATTTGCTGTGAAAAATCAGCATTCATAAATAAAAATAAAACAGAAACACATGAAATACGACGTACTTATAATTGGAAGTGGCCCAGGAGGATATGTTACAGCCATTAGAGCTTCACAACTTGGATTTAAAGTTGGAGTTGTTGAAAAAGAAAATTTAGGTGGAATATGCTTAAACTGGGGATGTATTCCTACTAAGGCCTTATTAAAAAGTGCTCAAGTTTACGACTATTTGAAACATGTTGATGAATATGGCTTAAAAGCTGAAGCTATTGATAAAGATTTTGAAGCAGTAATTAAACGCAGTAGAAATGTGGCTGATGGAATGAGTAAAGGAGTTCAATTTTTAATGAAAAAAAATAAAATTGACGTTATAAATGGATTTGGAAAACTAAAAACTGGCAAAAAAGTTGATGTAACAGACACCGATGGAAATGTAGCAGAATACAGCGCAGATCATATTATTATTGCTACTGGAGCACGCTCTAGAGAGTTGCCAAATTTACCACAAGACGGTAAAAAAGTAATTGGATACCGCCAAGCAATGACCTTACCAACACAACCTAAAAAAATGATAGTAGTTGGTTCTGGAGCCATTGGTGTTGAATTTGCTCATTTTTACAATTCAATGGGAACAGAAGTTACTATTGTAGAATTTTTACCAAACTTAGTACCTTTAGAAGATGTAGATGTATCAAAACAATTTGAACGTTCTTTCAAAAAATCAGGCATTAAAGTTATGACGAATTCTTCTGTAGAATCTGTGGATACTTCTGGAGATGGTGTAAAAGCAGTAGTAAAAACTAAAAAAGGAGAAGAAATTTTAGAAGCTGATATTTTACTTTCTGCAGTAGGAATTAAATCTAACATTGAAAACATTGGTTTAGAAGATGTTGGAATTGTTGTTGACCGTGATAAAATTTTAGTTAATGATTTTTACCAAACTAATATTCCTGGATATTATGCCATTGGAGATGTAGTTCCAGGACAAGCTTTAGCTCACGTAGCTTCAGCTGAAGGAATTACTTGTGTTGAAAAAATTGCTGGCTTACACACTGAAAAAATTGATTATGGTAATGTACCTAGTTGTACTTATGCTACACCAGAAATTGCAAGTGTTGGTTTAACCGAAGCTCAAGCAAAAGAACAAGGTTACGAATTAAAAGTTGGTAAATTTCCATTTTCAGCTTCTGGTAAAGCAAAAGCTGCTGGAACACCTGAAGGTTTTGTAAAAGTTATTTTTGATGCTAAATATGGAGAATGGTTGGGATGCCATATGATTGGAGCTGGAGTTACTGATATGATAGCTGAAGCTGTCTTAGGTAGAAAACTAGAAACAACTGGTCATGAAGTATTAAAAGCAATCCACCCACACCCAACTATGAGTGAAGCTGTTATGGAAGCTGTAGCTGACGCTTATGATGAAGTAATTCATTTATAAAGCTTAAAAACACATATAAAAAAGCCTATGCTTATTTTGCTTAGGCTTTTTGTTTTTTTACTAAGAATTCCACAAACTATAATTTTATAGTATATTTGAAAAAAATCAGTTTTTATGAAAAATATCAACGTTATACTTATTATTTTTTTCTCATTATTAATAGCTTGCAAAGAGGAAAAAGCGAAAGTAAAAACAACAACTACAAAAACAGAATTACACTATATTTGTAAAAATAAGTGTGAAAATAGTGGATCAAATATGGCTGGTATATGTGCTACTTGTAATACACCATATGTACATAATGCTGCCTACCATAAGGATGAATTTTTAAAAAGCGGCCCACTAAATGTACCGAGTAACGCCCTAAATCCAAACCAAACTACAAGTGCTCCTAACAAAACTACTCCTTCACCTTCTCAAAACGCAGCAGGAGTATTTCATTATACATGTAAAAATGGTTGCGTTGGTGGAGCAGCATCAGCAAGTAATTGTAAGGTTTGTGGTGAAGCCTTGGAACATAATACATTATATCATAACAACTAACAGCTTAACATTTTTATATGGTTTTTTCACTTTCGAATTTATTAAAATCAAAAAAAACAAACGAAAATTCTGAACCTCTACCTAAAATTGATTTTAAAGGAGGTACTAAATATGCTGAAAATTTAAATAATGATGTCTATTTAGATTTTGAAGAACTAGGCGGTTTTCCATTTATAAAAACGATTATAATTGGAGATATTTCTACAAAAATTAAACGAACAGGCTGTACTCTAACATTTAAATTTGAGAATAATATTATTGTTTTAAATTCGGATAATACTACTATAGAATCTGAAAAGATTAAAAATACTCAAGTATTTTTTACTGAAATTGATTTTGAACTTGATGAGGATGAAGCCAAAAAAATTAAAAATGATAATGTAGAAGAAATTTCTTATACGTTCAAAAATAAAATCTACAGTTTTAAGCCAATTTAATTAATACTCAATAACTGTAAATTCTAATTGTAAAGGTTCTAATGAGTTCAATAAAATAGGAATCAATTCTTTTCCTAATTTTAAATACATTTCTGAAAAATTACGTGAACGCTCTTCTAAACTTTTGCTCGGAAATAATTCATCTTGAAGCACTTTAATTCTAGAAACTTCATCTTCTAGCTTTCTTTTTTGTGCTTTTAACAAACGTTTTTCAAGTGCATCCAATCCATTTAATTGCTTTTTTTCTTGCGCATTAACAGCTCCTATAAATGATTGATCTGTTTTTTTTGCAATCAATTTTAAACTATCAAATTGTTCTTGTAAAAAAGCTTTTTGAGTGGAAAAATCTATTTCTATTTCTGAAATTTCTTTTACTTTTTTATCAACTAATTTTCCTTGTTTACAAAATATTTCTTCTAAAGAAACCTTTAGTTTTTGAAGCTTTTTGTTTTGTTTTTCGGTTAAAAACAATACCGAGTTTCTCAATAACAAAATTGGAAAAGGAGTATTCATTTGCTCAAAATAAGCTTTTAACTGTAACCAATAAGCCAACTCTCCACCTCCACCTATATAACATATATTTGGTAATATAGTTTCCTGATATAAAGGTCTCATAATTACATTTGGGCTAAAACGCTCTGGGTGCTTTTCCAACTCTTTTAATATGGCTTCTTTTGAAAAAGTTATGGTTGAATTATTGATATAAAATATATCGTTTTGATAAATAATTCGTTCACGAATGTCATCTTTTAAATAAAAAAGATTAATTTCTCTAGGGTTGACTTGAATATTATACCCTATAGATTCTAATTTTTTACTAGACTGAGTTACCTTTTTATAGGAAGTTTTTTGTAACAATTCATCTTTAAATAGTGGACTAAACTGTTTTTTTAGTAGTTTATCATCTCCATCTATAATTACTAAACCATATTTGCCAAAAAGTTCGTTTACTAAGTATCGCGTAGCAGCTGTTAAATTAGTGTGTTTAAGATACGCTTTTTGAAATAATTCTTTTATAAATTCCTCATTTATAGACGTGCCTAAATGCTTTGAAAATTCATTAAAAACTTTTTGAAAACCTTCTGTATTTAAACGGCCTACTGCACCGCTAACGTCTTTTTCCCACTCAATTTTTTTGCCTTTAAAATTAAAATAATTAATTTCTTCGAAATCGTGATCTTCGGTTGCCATCCAATAAACTGGCACAAAATTGTAGGAAGGAAATGCTTCTTTTAACTGCCTTGTTAAATTAATAGTTGAAACTATTTTGTATAAAAAATATAATGGTCCTGTAAAAATATTTAACTGATGTCCGGTAGTTATTGTAAACGTGTTTTCTTCTTTTAATAACTCAATATTACTAGCTGTGTTTTCAGAAAATTCAACTAAACTATATTGCTTTTTTAATGAATTTACTAAATGAACTCTATTAAACTGTGAATCAATTTTTGACTGATATTTAAGTTCAATTTGATTTGAAAACCCTTCAATATTTGGAAAATTACCATAAAATTGATCTAACTCAGAATTTTGATCAAGATAATCGTTAATTAGTTTTGAAAAATAACCTGTTTTTTTAAATGGAATATGATGTACTTTCATTCAGTTACTCGAATTGTTTTTATTAGACAACAGTTAATCTCTGACTTCATTTTTTTTAATTATCTAAATTATAAACGAAATTATGCCTTTCTTTTAAATAAGGTATAAACATATTCTCTCAAATTACCTGATGGTTGAGTATAGGTATAATTGAATCCTTTTAAAAGAACAAATTCATCACCTAACCTTTCTTGCAACATTTCTTCATTATAATTAAACACATCTAAACCAGAACATTTTTTTGCTCCATACAAATTAAATTCAGCTAAAACAACAAAACCATTAGGTTTGACTACCTTTCTAATTAAATCGAAATAAGCTTTTTGTTGTTTTTCTTCAGTAAAAAAATGCAACACTGCTCTATCATGCCATAGATCTACATTTTTTAATTTTAATAATTCTGTAGGTTTCGTTAGGTCATCAACAATAAATGTAACATTAGAGTTTTTATGTTTTGTTAAAGAATTTTTAAGTTCTGTTAGTGCAGCTACAGCTATATCATTAACAACAATGTTTGTATATCCTTTATCTAAAAGCTCTTCAATTAAAGTAGTAGCTCCAGCTCCAGCATTAAAAATTAATGCATCATGAGGTAAATTACATTCTTCAATTAAATTTATAGAAGGTGCTGGGTTTTTTTCATACCAACCAAGGCTATTAACAGGCGTTTTTTGATATGCTGCATTCCAATGCTTTTCAAAATCGTAATGAGAGGAAGCGTTTTCTTTTTTAATAGTGCTCATGGGCTATTTTTTAATAGTATAAAAGTACACAATTTAGACTGTTTGTCGAAATACATAAAAACATCTAACACTTTTTTAACTAATTTTAAATAGGTTTTAAATCACAATACCAAAAACTATTGTCCCAAGTATCATTATCAGAAGATTCATATGTTTTTAAAACCTTTTCACCTACTTCAAACTTTATTGGTGTTTTAAAAATTGGACCATCAAAAACAAAGGTATGAAACTCTCCATTTTCACCACAAACATCTACATTAGGTGGTAAATTGTTGATAAAATTTTCATCTAAAATTCTTCCAACAAAACTTTCGTCTAGCAAGTTTGCATTCACACTTACAGTAATTGCCTTAAAGCCTAGTGATATAAATTCTAACAGCAATTCTTTAGTATTACTTTTCCATAAAGGAAAAACAGCTTTTAAATTAAGTTCTGATAATTTTTTTTCTCTAAATGCTTTTAAATCTTCCAAAAATATATCTCCAAAAACCGCATATTCATATTTATTTGGAATTATTAATTTTTCTAGATTCTCTTTCATTATTATATTGTACGTTTCCATAGAAACATCTTCAGGAAAATAAATTTTATACAATGGTAAACCAATTTGTTTAGCTTGAGATTCTAATAATTCTTCGCGAACTCCGTGCATAGAAACTCTTTGAAGCTTCTTGCTTACCGTAGTTACTAATAATTCAGTTGAATATGATTTATCTTGTAAAATTTTATAAAGTGCTAAAGCAGAATCCTTTCCCGTACTCCAATTAAAATATGCTTTTTTCAATGGTTCTAATTTTGAAGTAAAAATAATACAATCTGAATAGTTTAAAGCATTAAATAATTAAGTTTATTTAATTACATTTGAAACTTAAATTTTAATTTTCAATGAAAAAACTACGTATTTTACTTGTAATCAGCTTATTTTTTAATGTTATTAGTAATGCTCAAACAATTAAATCTCCTTCAGAATTTTTAGGGTATGAATTAGGTTCAAGGTTTACAAGACATCATAAAATAATAGACTATTTTAAATATGTGAGTGAAACATCGAACAATGTTCAATTAGAAAAATATGGAGAAACTAATGAATACAGGCCTTTATATATATCTTATATTTCTTCTAAAGAAAACATAGAAAACCTAGAAATTATTCGAAAAGATAATTTAAAAAAAACAGGATTAATAAATGGTAATTCTACCAGCGAAATTGGTATCGTTTGGTTAAGCTATAATGTTCATGGAAACGAAGCCTCAAGTACTGAAGCTGCTATGCTAACTCTTTACAAGCTAATTACTGAAAAACAAGAATGGCTTAAACATACAGTTGTAATTATTGACCCTTGTTTAAATCCTGATGGACGAGATCGTTATGTAAATTGGTACAACCAAAAGAAAAGCAATCCATACAACATAAACCCTGATGTTATTGAACATAACGAACCTTGGCCAAGCGGTAGACCAAATCACTATTTATTTGATTTAAATAGAGATTGGGCTTGGGCTACACAAGTAGAAACTCAACAACGTTTAAAAATTTATAATAAGTGGATGCCTCAAGTTCATGTAGATTTTCATGAACAGTTTATAAACAGTCCCTATTACTTTGCTCCTGCTGCAGAACCATTTCACGAAATAATTACAGATTGGCAAAGAGATTTTCAAACTAAAATTGGCAAAAATCATGCAAAATATTTTGACCAAAATGGTTGGCGTTATTTTACAAAAGAAGCCTTTGATTTATTTTATCCAAGTTATGGAGATACCTACCCTACGTATATGGGTGCCATTGGTATGACTTATGAGCAAGCTGGACATGGGAAAGCTGGTTTAGGTATTACAACTGAAAATAATACAGAACTTACTTTAAGAGACCGAATTGACCACCATACAACTACAGGACTTTCAACAGTTGAAGTTGCTGCAAAAAACACGACTCAAATGCTAACTGAATTTTCAAAATTCTTCGATAACTCTAACTTAAAATACAAAAATTATATTTTAAGAGGTGCTCTTGAAAAAATTGAAAAAGTGACTGAACTTTTAGATACCCATGAAATTAAATACTATGCAGGAAATGGAAAAAGTGTAAAAGTCTTAAATTATCATACAAAAACTACCAATACACTTAAAATATTAGAAAATGATTTAGTAATTCCAACCAATCAACCTAAAGGAAAAATGGTTAAAGTATTATTTGAACCAGCTTCTAAATTAACTGACTCTGTTACGTATGATATTACTGCTTGGAGTTTACCTTTTGCTTACGGATTACAAGGATTTGCAACGGAAACTTCAATTGATTTGACTGCTAATTTTTCAAAATCAATTCACAAAACTTTAAAAAATCAAAGCTCAAAAAATGTTTATGCCTATCTTCATAAATGGAATGAAGTATCAGATGCGCAACTTTTAGGTGATTTATTAGAAGAAGGCTTTAATGTTCGTTACAGTTTAGCTGATTTTTCTGTGGAAGATCATTCATTAAAAAAAGGAACTTTTATTATCCTTAAAGGTGAAAATAGACACATTCTAAATTTCAATGAAAAAATTGAAGAAATAGCCGATAGAATAACTAAAGAATTTATTCCAGTTTCTACAGGTTTTGTAGAAAATGGTTACGACTTTGGCTCCTCAAACTACCCACTTATTTCATCAAAAAAAGTAGCTGTATTGGCTGGTGAAGGCATTTCATCTTTAAACTTTGGTGAGATTTGGCACTTCTTTGAAACCCAATTAAAATATCCTTTAAATGTTATAAAAAAAGATCATTTAAGTAGAATCAGTACTACTAAATACAATGTTTTAATTTTACCAAGTGGTTTTAATGCCAGTAAAAAACAACTTGAGTCACTTTCTAAATTTACTTCTGAAGGTGGAACTGTTATTGCCATTGCAAATGCCATTAATAATTTCGCAGATAAAGATGGCTATTCAATTAAAATTAAAAAAGAAGAAGATAGCTCATCCACTCCAAAAATTGATTTAACTCCATTTGACCAACGTGAAAGAAATTATATGAAAAACAGTATTACTGGGAGTATTTTTAAAAGTACAATTGATGCCACACATCCTTTGGCTTTTGGTTATACTAATGAATATTATAGTTTAAAATTAAGTGCAACTTCATATAATTTATTAGAAAATGGGTATAATGTTGGTTATTTCCCAAAAGATTCAAAAAACATTGCTGGGTTTGCAGGAGTAAATACTTTACAAAATATCTCAAATTCTTTACTTTTTGGAGTTGAAAACAAAGGGAAGGGACAGCTAATTTATATGGTTGACAATCCTTTATTTAGATCGTTTTGGGAAAATGGCAAACTATTTTTTGCGAATGCCGTTTTCTTCAATTAAAAAAGAATAAAAATACCTATAAACAAAAAAAGCGAACTAATATTCGCTTTTTTTTATACTGTTATTCTTAAATTAACTTACTGGCTCACCATACAAGTCAAATTCAGTAGCCGAAGTAATTTTAATTTGAGCAAACTTGCCAATTTGCACATAATGCTTTGTAGCATCTATTAACACTTCATTATCAACATCTGGAGAATCAAATTCAGTTCTTCCAACAAAATAGTTCCCATCTTTTCTGTCAATTAAAACTTTATAAGTATTATTCACTTTTTTCTGATTCAGTTCAAAAGAAATTTGGCTTTGAATATCCATAATTTCATTAACTCGCTGCTGTTTCACTTCTTCTGGAACATTATCTTTTAAAGTGGCAGCATGCGTATTTTCTTCGTGAGAATACGCAAAAGCTCCCAAACGTTCAAAACGCATTTCTTGAATCCAGTTTTTTAACTCTTGAAAGGCTTCTTCTGTTTCTCCAGGATATCCTACAATTAAAGTAGTTCTAATTGCCATATTTGGGACAGATTTCCTGAATTCTGCAATTAAATTTGTTGTTTTTTCATGAGAAGTACCTCTTCGCATTGATTTTAAAACTTCGTCATTGATATGTTGCAAAGGAATGTCTAAATAATTACAAACTTTAGGTTGAGCATTTATAACATCTAAAACATCTAATGGGAAACCTGTGGGAAACGCATAATGTAAACGAATCCACTCTATTCCATCAATTTTAACCAATTCTTTTAACAAATCTGCTAATGCTCTTTTTTTATAAATATCTAAACCATAATAAGTTAAATCTTGTGCAATTAAAATGAGTTCTTTAATTCCTTTTTTTGAAAGCTTTGTTGCTTCAATAACTAAATCTTCAATAGGTGTAGAAATATGCTTTCCACGCATTAATGGAATTGCACAAAAAGAACAAGGTCTATCGCAGCCTTCTGCAATTTTTAAATAAGCATAATGCGTAGGTGTTGTGGTTAAACGCTCACCTACTAATTCGTGTTTATAATCTGCGTCTAATACTTTTAATAAGTTTGGTAAATCATGAGTCCCAAAATATTCATCAACATTAGGAATTTCCTTTTGCAAATCTGGCTTATAACGTTCGCTTAAACAACCCGAAACATATACTCGATCAACTTCACCCAATTCTTTTTTATGTACGTAATGTAAAATTGTATTTACCGATTCTTCTTTTGCATCACCAATAAAACCACAGGTATTAATTACCACAATATTACCATCATCATTTTCATCTTCATGAACCACATTTTTGTCATTAGCTTTTAGTTGTCCCATTAAAACTTCACTATCATAAACATTTTTAGAACAACCTAAAGTAACTACATTAATTTTATTCTCTTTTTTTGATTTAGTTCTCATCTTTGTTATTTAAGGTTTGCAAAAGTACTACTTTTCAACTTTAATCCATAAAATAACCTAAACTCTTTATTTATAATCAACTGGAAGCCTTCTAATTTTAGTTAACTGTTCAAAAGCATATCCTAATTGGAGTAATTTTTGCTCTTGATAAGATTTGGCTATAAAAGTTAAACTAATGGGTTCTCCAGTATTTTTATATCCCATAGGAACAGTTACGCAAGGATATTTTGCTACTGCTGCAAAACCAGCGTGATAATTATTAATTGATAAAATAGCATCTAACTGATATTTTTTTATAGGAGTATTTAAAAACTCAATACCACTTTGGCGTAAATTATCTTTCACAATTTTAAATGTTTCATTTGAAGTAGTATCTTTTAGAATACCCTCAAAAAGTTGTTGCCCATAAGGTGCTCTTTTTATCGAATCCTTCAAATTAAATTTTACAACATCATTTATTGATGAAACTTGAAGATTTGTATCCGCATACTTTTTTAAATAAATTGGTAAATCTTTTTTCATATCGTTATTTAATAAAGTTAAAAAGCCTCTTAAACTAACTTGTGGAGGGTCAAATTCTATAATTTCTACTCCATGATTTCTTAATTTATCAATGGTTGTTTTATAAATTGAATCGTTTAACAATTCTTTTATTACCCCAAATCTTTTCCCTTTTAAGGTTGCCAATTTTAGAGCTTCAACATAATTAATTTGTTGGCTATTTCCTTTGGTTGCAACATCTTTAGAATCTTCACCTAAAAGAGCAGTTAAAAAAATTGCATTGTCAATCACACTTTTAGTCATAGGTCCTGGAGTATCTAATGTACTCGAAATGGGTACTATACCTGTTCTACTTAATAAACCAATTGTTGGTTTTAATCCAACCACAGAATTTTGACTTGATGGAGATAAAATTGAACCTGAAGTTTCTGTACCTACTGCAGCCACTGCAAAATTTGCTGCTACCGCTACTCCACTTCCAGAGCTTGAACCTCCAGTTTCAAAAACCTTTCTTCCGTATGGGTTTAATGTTTGCCCACCAACAGCACTATAACCTACAGGGCATCCACTACAAAAGTAATATGCCCATTCACTTAAATTAACTTTCCCTAAAATTAATGCGCCTTGTTCTTTTAGCTTTTTTACTATAAATGCGTCATCTGTTTTAATATTATTATTTAAAACAAATGCACCAGCGGTGGTAGGCATTCCAATAGTATTTATGTTATCTTTCAATAAAATAGGCAAACCATAAAGTGTATTTGTTTTATTGGTTGAATGGATTTTATCTTTAGCTCTTGCTTCCTTTAAAATATCTGGATTCAATGTTATAATACTATGCAAAGCTAGATTATTATCACTTTCAAATTTTCGAATTCTATACAAATAAAATAGTGCTATTTTTTCATAAGATAAAATTCCATTTTTAACAGATGTTTGTAGAGAAGGAATATTTTTTTCTAAGATATAGGGTTTTAAATTTTCATAATCTTCCTCAGAAAAATAAGCTAAATCTTCTTCAAAAGGTTTAAAAACCTCATTCATATCTAAGTATTTAGATTGAATTAGTTTAAAACGCATCCTATTAATTTCGTGGTTTTGTTGTTCTTTAATTTCAAATGATTCATCATACTTATTAAAAACAATCGGATTTTCTTTCTTTTTACAAGAAAGCGTTGCAATTAACATTATTAGTAAAAAAAATAGTTTTTTCATTTTGATTAATTTTAACTAAAGGTATAAAATAAAAAACCTCCTAAAATTAATTTTAAGAGGTTTTTTTATAAGTTTAAAGCTAATTATTTAAAAAAAGAATCGACAAATTCAATTTTATTAAATACTTGTAAATCATCTATTCCTTCACCTACACCAATATATTTTACAGGAATTTGGAATTGATCAGAAATTCCAATAACTACACCTCCTTTTGCGGTACCATCTAATTTGGTGACCGCTAAAGATGTTACTTCAGTAGCTTTGGTAAATTGTTTGGCTTGTTCAAAGGCATTTTGACCAGTTGAACCATCTAAAACCAACAAAACATCATGCGGTGCATCTTCAACAACTTTTTGCATTACACGTTTAATTTTAGTTAACTCATTCATCAAGTTCACTTTATTATGCAACCTTCCAGCTGTATCTATAATAACTACATCAGCATCTTGTGCCACAGCAGATTTTAAAGTATCAAAAGCAACAGAAGCTGGATCACTTCCCATTTCTTGACGAACAATTGAAACTCCAACTCTATCAGCCCATACCTGTAATTGATCAATGGCAGCTGCTCTAAAAGTATCAGCTGCACCAAGCACTACTTTTTTCCCTTTCTTAGTAAATTGTGAGGCTAATTTTCCAATGGTAGTTGTTTTACCTACACCATTTACACCTACTACCATAATTACATAAGGTTTTTTATTTTCAGGAACTGTAAAATCCGTTTCGTTTCCAACATTAGTTTCTGCTAATAAACCAGCGATTTCTTCTCTTAGAATTTTATTCAACTCGTCAGTACCCAAATATTTATTTTTAGCAACTCGAGCTTCAATTCTATCAATAACTTTTAACGTTGTTTCTACACCTACATCAGAAGATACTAACACCTCTTCTAAATTATCAAGAACATCATCATCTACTTTAGTTTTTCCAGCTACAGCTTTTGTTAGTTTTGAAAAGAAAGAAGTTTTTGTTTTTTCTAACCCCTTATCTAAAGTTTCCTTTTTTTCTTTCGAAAATATTTTTTTAAATAAACTCATTACTACAAATTAATCGTGTAAATATAAAAAAGAAAAAGCTACCCTCAATTTTTGAAAGTAGCTTAAGTATAATTTTGTGAACAATTTTTTATTTTTTGCTCAAAAAGTCTTTTACCATTGTTGGATCCATTACAGATTCTACAAAAGTATATGCTCCAGTTTTTGGAGACTTAACCATTTTAATGGCTTTTGTTAACCTTTTTGATCCTGTCTGTAACGATGCTACTGCTTTCTTTGCCATGGTTCTATATTTTATTTGATGTTTTCTTTATTTGAAAACCTCTAATTATTTAATTTCTTTGTGAACTGTCATTTTTTTCAAGATAGGGTTGAATTTTTTAATTTCCATTCTATCTGGTGTATTCTTCTTATTCTTAGTAGTAATATATCTTGAAGTACCTGGTAAACCAGTTGCTTTATGCTCAGTACATTCTAATATTACTTGAATTCTATTTCCTTTAGTCTTTGCCATTTTCTTAGATTATTTTTTATAAAAACCATTTTCTCTTGCTTCTTTTAAGACAGCAGAGATTCCTTTTTTATTAATATTCTTTAATGTAGAAGCGGCTATTTTTAAAGTAACCCATTTATCTTCTTCAGGAATATAAAAGCGCTTCTTAATTAAATTAGCGTCAAATTTTCTTTTAGTTCTATTCAATGCATGAGAAACATTGTTCCCAACCATTGCTTTTTTTCCAGTAAGTTCACAAACTCTTGACATATTTCTGTACCTTTTTAATGTATTCTCAAAACGAGATGCAAAATTAAAATTTTAAAAATTAATACACAAACTTATTTTACTAGTTTTTTAAAATTTCTTTTCTTAATAATTCTAAAGCCTTATTAGAGGCTCTTTCAATAACTTTTTCTCTAGGTTTTCCAAAGTTAAATTCTTTAGAAAAAACTTGTGTTGGTGTTGCAATAGCTATAAACACCACTCCTACTGTTTTATCTGTTATATCAACTGTAGGACCAGCATTACCAGTAGTTGCTATTGCATAGGTTGTTTTATATTTTTTTTGAATTCCAACAGCCATAGCTTCTGCAACTTGCGAACTTACTACAGAATATTTATCAATCAATTCTTTTTGAACACTTAATTCTTTGATTTTTATAATTGGATTGTAAGCCACAATGGATCCCATAAAATACTTTGAAGCACCTGCTATAGAGGTTAGTTTTTGCGAAATAGCACCTCCAGTACAACTTTCTGCTACAGATAAAGTTATTTTTTTACTTGAAAACAATGTACCTAAAACTGCTTCAATAGAGACAGTATCTTCATAACCAACTATAATATCAGAAATAATTTTAGTCAACTTTTCAGTTTCAATAAATACTGCTTTTTCAAGCATTTCTTTTTCTTTTCCTTTAGCGGTTAACCTTAATCTTAATTTTCCATAAGAAGGTAAATAAGCTAATTTGATTAATGAAGGTAAGTTATTTTCCCAAGCCTCCAACCGTTCAGCTACCATACTTTCTCCCATACCATAAGTAATAATAGTTTTATGAATTATATATGGTAAGTTATATGTTTGTTTTAGCTTAGGCAGTACACAATTAGTCATTAACCCCTTCATTTCATTTGGCACACCTGGCAAAGAAACCACTATTTTCCCCTTATTATGAAACCACAAACCTGGAGCAGTACCCAATTCATTTTTTAAAGGAATACAGGTTGAAGGAACCAATGCTTGGTTTTTATTTACTTCAGTAAAAGGGTAATTTAATTTTGCAAACATTGCCCTAATTTGCTCTACTATAGTTGTATTTAATACTAATGTATCATTAAAGTACTCTGTTAAAGTTGTTTTGGTTATATCATCTTTAGTTGGACCAAGTCCTCCGGTTATTAAAACAATATCAACATGAGCTTGTGCTTCATTCAATGCTTTTAAAATATGTTGTTTATCATCTTGTATTGAAGTTATTTGATAAACTGATATCCCTATTTTATTCAACTCCTCAGCAATCCATTTTGAATTTGAATCTAAAATTTGACCAATTAAAATTTCATCGCCAATGGTAATTATTTCTGCTTGCATTGTTTGATATTGTTATCTGGTAAAAGTATTAAGTTTAAATTGATTTTCAAATAATAAAGAAAACTTCTCTAAACCGCAAAAATAAAGAGTTTCTTAAAGCAACCTTTTAAAAGTTTTAGCATCTAATAAATAACTAAAAAAATTAAAAATTAGTAGGCTATGACAACAACTTTAAAATTAAATGACAAAGAGCTTTTAAAACAAGTTAAAGAATGCTCTTTACCTCCAGAATTATTTACTCATGAAATTCAACTTAAACTTAGTTGGATTTTAATTAATCGTTATGGGTTAGAAGGTGCAACTAAAAAAAATTGTGAGATTAAAGAAAACTACTATGTAAATGCTTTAAAAAGTAAAAAATTTAATTTACCCTTAACTAAAGCTTATACGGAAATTCTTCATCATTTTATGGAAAGATCTTCAGCAAAAGATTTTGATAAATTACTAAGAGAATTTCCTCGGTTAAAGTTTGATTTTAAAGAGTTAGTAAAAACCCATTACGGATATAACATTTTAAAAGAACACCGTAATGAGGATTTAAAACCAAACCCAAATAGACCTATTTTATTTACGTTTTAATTGATTACTTAACTTTAATTGAAAATACTTTTTGTTGATGAATTGCACCAACTAGCACATCATTTTCATCAATTTTGCCAACTCCAGCTGGTGTACCTGTGAAAAGTATATCTCCTTTTTTTAAGGTGAAAAATTGTGAAACATACGCAATTAATTCATCTATTTTCCACAGCATAGCTTTGGTATTCCCATCTTGTACCAACTCATCATTTTTATGCAATGTAAATGAAAGATTATTTAAGTCTCCTAAACTTTCTTTTGGCAAAAAAGATCCAACTACAGCACTTCCGTCAAAAGCTTTGGCTTTTTCCCAAGGCAATCCTTTTGCTTTACAATCGTTTTGTAAATCTCTAGCTGTAAAATCGATTCCTAAACCTATTTCATCATAATATTTATGAGCAAATTTTGATTCAATATACTTTCCTACTTTATTAATTTTTACTAAAATTTCAACCTCATAATGTATGTCATTTGAAAAAGGCGGAATAAAAAATGGTTGATTTTTAGCTAAGATTGCAGAATCTGGTTTTAAAAAAATAACAGGGTTCTCTGGTTTTTCATTTTCTAGCTCTTCTATATGCTTTGCATAATTACGTCCTATACAAATTATTTTCATATGTACTTGTAAATATTATTTTAAGTATAATTGATGATTGATTCAATTAAGGAATCCATTTTTTTTCAAAATTAGGCTTACGCTTTTCTAAAAAGGCATTTCTTCCTTCTTTAGCTTCATCTGTCATGTACGCCAAACGAGTGGCTTCGCCTGCAAAAACTTGCTGTCCAACCATACCATCATCAGTTAGGTTCATTGCAAATTTCAACATTTTTATAGAGGTAGGTGATTTTTCCAAAATTTCCTGTGCCCATTGATAAGCTGTTGTTTCTAATTCGTTATGAGGAATCACTGCATTGACCATTCCCATTTCAAAAGCTTCTTGTGCAGAGTAATTTCTTCCTAAGAAAAATATTTCACGAGCCTTTTTTTGCCCAACCATTTTTGCTAAATAAGCAGAACCGTAACCACCATCAAAACTAGTTACATCGGCATCGGTTTGTTTAAAAATTGCGTGCTCTTTACTTGCTAGGGTTAAATCACAAACTACGTGTAAACTATGCCCCCCTCCAACTGCCCAACCAGGAACTACTGCAATAACAGCTTTTGGCATAAAGCGAATTAAGCGTTGAACTTCCAAGATATTTAACCTATGGTATCCATCTTCACCTACATAACCTTGGTGCCCACGTGCTTTTTGATCACCTCCACTACAAAATGAATAAACTCCATCTTTGGTTGAAGGTCCTTCAGCAGACAACAGCACCACTCCTATTGACGTATCTTCACTAGCATCATAAAAAGCTTCATACAACTCTTTTGTTGTTTTTGGTCTAAAAGCATTTCTAACGTTTGGTCTATTAAAAGCTATACGTGCAACACCATTACACTTTTTATAGGTTATATCTTCAAATTCTTTAGCTGTTTTCCAATTAATTTCTTTCATCTTAATTTTAATTAATGTGTAAAAATAACTTATTTTAATGGTTAAAAAAATTTCTAATTCAAAAGATGAAATGTTACTTTGGTGACAAAAAAATGAAAATTAGGAATTAAAGCAGTAATTTTGGTCTTTCAATATCGACAAAAATAAAAATTCAACAATATGAGGATACTTGCTACTAATTTTAAC
Organism: uncultured Lutibacter sp.; assembly: GCF_947493565.1. Lineage (GTDB taxonomy): Bacteria > Bacteroidota > Bacteroidia > Flavobacteriales > Flavobacteriaceae > Lutibacter > Lutibacter aestuarii. The sequence continues at coordinate 259,275 of NZ_CANLRG010000003.1, forward strand.
AAGCCTGTAGAATTACCTTTAAAACTTAAAATTAGTTTTGAGGCTGTTTTTGAGTATCTTGAAAATATTACTAAAGATAACAACCATTATTTAAATTCAACGGCTCTTGAATTATTAAAAGAATACGAACAATATCCTGAATTAAGAACTGGTTTTGAAGACTTAAGTTATTTGGATAAATACAATAATCAAATTGATAAATTATTATCCATTTTATTTCCTGATTTATTACAAAATAATGAAATAAAAGCTGCAACTATTCCATTTGAATTTACAACATTCAAACTTTCAAAAAGGTTTCAACAAATTATTGAAGATGCCGGTGAAAACTATGAGTTCAAGCTACGAAATTTTGATGAATCTAAAATATATATTCTTAGCTGTGCTTTTATTTTATCTTATTGCCATAATGTAACGATTGATTTTAAAAGACCTTTTCTTTTTGATATTCCAAATATTAAAACTGGAATTACTAAACATTATAGAACATTATTAAATGGTGATTTTTTTAAAGTTACACCTTTAGCATCTGCTCCAAAAATTGCTGATGAAGATGTAAAGTTGTTATTAGATAATTTTAATAATATTGACATTTGGAAAGAAAAATTTCCACCTAACAGCTATCAGTTTACAGGTTTTGGTATGATGAATTTGTTTGACGTTACCCCCGATCAAGCCCTTTCAAACCTAAAAGAGAACCTGCTTAGAAAAGATGAGCAAGCCTTTGAAGCAATTGAAAAAAGTATTTCAAATTTATTTGGCTCAAACAATATAAAATTTGGATTCTCAACTTATGGTATTAGTAAAGAATCTTTCGTTTCAAAAAACTATCAAGCCCAAAATAGTTTTATCTTAAAATCAATTGAAAATGTTGATTGCCAAAATTTCTTCTGCAACTCAATCATTTCCAAAGTTTTTGAACACAAAGAATTATTAGCAATTTCCAATATTGATGAATATGGTGAAGGTTCAAATTATAACGGATTTTATAAATCTTTAAAACAACAAGGCATTCAAAGTTTAATTTTAGTTCCTTTAAAACTAAATGAAGACTTTTTTGTTGTTATGGAATTGGTTTCAGACACTAAATATGAACTGAATTCTATTAATGCTTTTAAACTTAAAGATGTAGCTCCAGTATTTAAAATTGCTATTGAGCGTTATATGGACGAATATGAAACCAAACTTGAATCTATTATTCAAGAAAATTACACTTCGCTACACCCAGCAGTAAAATGGAAATTTTATGAGCAGGCTGAAGCCTACCTATTTAACAACGAAACTAATAGTAAAGGTGCTACTAATTTGAAAAATATTGTTTTTGAAAACGTAGTTCCTCTATATGGTCAAAGTGATATTAAAGGATCATCCATTGCAAGAAACAAAGCCATTCAGCAAGACCTTGTAAAACAACTTGGACTGGCTTCAAAAGTAATTGAAAAAGCTAAGCAACTCTATAAACTTCCTATTTATAATGATTTATTATTTAGAATTGATGAGTGCCTAAATAATACTAAAAAAGGACTAAACTCTGGTGATGAGATGTCTTTAACAGATTTTTTAAAAAAAGATATTTATCCCGTATTTAATCATTTAAAAACATTAGATGAAAGTTTAAAAAATGAAATTGAAAATTATATGCAACAAATTGATGATAAACTTTTTGTTGTTTATGATAAAAGAAAAAAATACGAAGAAAGTGTTACCATTCTAAATGATGAACTTGCCAAATATATTGATAAAAAACAAATAGAAGCTCAAAAAATGTTCCCTCATTATTTTGAACGTTATAAAACAGATGGAATTGATTACAATATGTATATTGGTCAATCTTTAGTTAAAAATTGCACCTACAACAAGTTGTATTTATATAATTTAAGATTGTGGCAATTGCAACTAATGTGCGAATTAGAAAATATAGCTTATAAATTAAAAGATACATTAGAACACCCTTTAGAAATTGCCTCGTTAATACTTATTCATAGCAATCCTTTAGCTATTAAATTTAGACTAGATGAAAAGCGATTTGATGTTGATGGTGCCTATAATATTCGGTATGAAATTATTAAAAAACGTATTGACAAAGCACTTATAAAAAACACCAAAAAAAGAATTACACAACCAGGTAAAATCACTATAGTTTATAGTCAAAACAAAGAAGCTGCTGAATACTTAAAATATATAAAATATTTACAATCTAACAATTATCTATTATCAACTATTGAAAAATTAGAAATAGAAGATTTAGTGGGTATTTCAGGATTAAAAGCAATAAGAGTTGCTGTTAATTATAACAATTCATCCGAAAAAAGTATTACTTTAAATGATATTATGAAAGTTATAAAAGATGAGCATTTAAATTAAACTTGCAATGGTATCATTATTTTTCATTAGTTCAAAAGCAATTACAAAAGCTATAACAGATACAATAACACCTATCATAAATATTGTATACGCAATACGTAATAATCTATATTTTTTATCCAAAACTATTCCTAAATAATACAAATCTTTCATTAAAGATTGATACAAATAGTCACGGTCATTCATCATTTCTGACATCCCATCTTGAAATTCCTTTAAAGGCATTTTATGAAAATTTCCAAAAAACAGAAGGTTCACTTTTCTATTTACTACATCTTCTTTAGTAAACTTTCCAGAAGTAATTTTTGGGCGTGTTGATAGTATTGAAAAAATCATAGTAACCACTGTAATAAACAAAAAGAAAAGCGTTGGGTAAATCAAATAGTAATTACTAGGCTTATCTAACTTTGGAAACAAATTGGACAATGCTATAGAAAGTATAATAGCACTTACAGAAAGTAAAATATTGGCTTTTGTATCAGCAATATCACTCAATTTTATATGATTTCTAAGCGTAACCCTGTACATGGTTTCAATACCTCTATCAGGTCTTTCATCTTTAGCCTTTTTACGTTTTAAATCTTCTTTTTTGAGTTTATTTTTAACTTCCTGTTCTTCTTGTTTTACAATTGCTTTTTTTAAATCTTTTTGAATTTTCAACCAATTAAATGTTTTTTGCGCATTTAATTTACTAAAAGCATAGTTGGTAAAATAGCTATGTTTACTTAAAAACTCTTCGGTACTTTTTAACCATTCAATATCTGTTAAGTGTTTGTCACATAATTGCGCCCACTCTGAACGTAATAAATTTGATTTTTCAATATAATTTTCAGTCCCCAAATGAAACAAATCTGCATCACAAATAATTTCTTCTAATTTATTAGATGGTTTTTGAGGCATTCCAGTTGCATCAATTAAAGAAAATACTTTTTTTAGTTTGTCTTCAGGGTAGTTTTTTTCTTCTAAAAATTGCTTAGCAATACTTTTACTTTTATCTTCATGGTTTTCAATTCCTTCTATATAACCAGTATCATGAAACCAAGCAGCTAATAATAAAACTTCTAATTCTTCTTCAATTATATTTTCAGCAACGGCAATTTCAAAAACTGCTTGTACTACTTCATGAGTATGATTATAATTGTGGTAAACTACTTTAGGAGATAGGTTATTTTTCAATAAATTAAAAACAAAACTTTGAGCCTCTTTAAAAAAATCGTTTTCTAACATAAAACAAATGAATCGTTGAAAATCAAAAATACATAAATTTATGTATTTTTAAACACTGAAATTTTACTATTAATGAAGATCCTATTATTTAAAAAATACATATTTATAATATCTCTACTTTTTTTAAGTAGTTGCGCTACTTACCAAGCTAAATACCATTCTAAAAATGACACTTTTTCTTTTAATCAAAAACCTCCTTCTTCTGAAAAAATTGTACATACTTTTTATTTAATAGGAGATGCAGGCAATGCTCAAGAAAATGAACAATTAACTCATTTCAACTTATTAAAAGAAGAGTTATCAATAGCTGATAAAAATTCAACAGTTTTATTTTTAGGAGATAATTTATATGAAAAAGGAATGCCTAAAAAAGAACATGTCACTCGAAAAATTTCAGAACATCGTTTAGATGCTCAAATTGAATTAGTTAAAAATTTTAAAGGTCAACCTATTTTTATTCCTGGAAATCACGAGTATTATAGTGATGGTATTAAAGGACTAAAACGTGAAGAAGAATATATTATTGAAAATTTAAAAAATAAAAACAGTTTTTTACCCAAAGATGGTTGTCCACTAAAAAAAGTAGATATCTCCGAAAATCTTGTTTTGATTATTGTAGATTCTCAGTGGTATTTAGAGGATTGGGATAAAAACCCAACTATGAATGATGATTGTGAAATTAAAACCAAAGAACGCTTTTTTGATGAATTTGAAAGTTTAATTAAAAAAAATGCTACTAAAACTATGGTTGTTGCCATACATCATCCCTTATTTAGTAACGGATCACATGGAGGACAATTTTCACTTCGCAAACAATTTTATCCAGTTAACAATAAAATTCCATTACCATTACTTGGAACTATGGTTAATGTGTTAAGAAAAACCAGCGGTATTTCTGTACAAGACATGAACAATCAACTTTATTTAGAATTAAAAAAGCGTCTAATTACCATAAGTCAAAAAGCTGATAAAATAATTTTTACATCGGGTCATGAACATAATCTACAATATATTTTTAAAGATAATATTCCACAAATTGTTAGTGGTTCTGGATCTAAAACTTCTGAAGTTAGAGCCATTAATGGGAGTCAATTTTCTTATGGGAAAAAAGGCTACGCTAAAATTACAGTTTACCAAAATGGAGAATCTTGGGTACAATTTTTTACAGAAATAAATGGAGAAAATAACCTATTATATACTACCAAAATACACAATGCAACTACAGCTTCAAAATTAACATCTTATCCTGTAAAATTTCCTCCCTTTGTTTCTAGTTCCATTTATTCCAAAAGTGAAGTTCTTAAAAGTAAACTGCACAATATGTTATGGGGAAAGCATTATAGAAAATATTATGGAACATCAATTTCTGCACCAACAGTATTATTAGACACTTTGTTTGGTGGCTTAAAACCTACTAGAAAAGGAGGTGGAAACCAATCTAGATCACTTAGACTTGAAGATAAAAATGGTAAAGAATATGTAATGAGAGCTTTGCGAAAAAGTGCCACACAATATATTCAAGCAGTGGCCTATAAAGACACGTACGTTGAAGGTCAGTTTGAAAACACCTATGCCGAAAATTTATTGCTCGACATTTATACCACAGCTCATCCCTACGCTCCTTTTTCTGTAGGAAAACTTTCCGACGCTATAAATATTTACCATCCAAACCCTATTTTATATTATGTTCCTAAACAAAATGCATTAAAAAATTTTAATCACGATTTTGGAGATGAATTATATATGATTGAAGAACGTGCCGCAGATAATCATGGAGATAAAGCTAATTTTGGTTATTCAAATAAGTTAATTAGTACTGTTGATTTATTAGAAAAATTAAGAGAAACAGACGATAATACTATTGATGAAAACAGTTATATTAGAGCTCGTTTATTTGATATGCTTATTGGAGATTGGGATAGACATGAAGACCAATGGCGTTGGGCAGAATTTAAAGATGGAAAGAAAAAGATATATCAACCCGTACCTAGAGATAGAGACCAAGCATTCTCTAAAAATGACGGTTTTATTCTAGGATTTATTACAAGAGCCATTCCTGCGCTTAAATTAATGCAAGTATATGATTCCAATATTAGAAATGTAAAATGGTTTAATTTAGAGCCTTACCCTTTAGACATGGCGCTTATCAATAATTCCACATATAAAAATTGGCAAGAGCAAGTTAATTTCATCCAAAAAAACATAACTGATGAAGTAATTGAAGATGCTTTCAATAAATTACCTACTGAAGTGAATGATGAAACAATTCTTGAAATTAAAAAGAAATTAAAAGGTCGACTTCAAAATTTGCCTTTAATTGCGGAAAAATATTATAATCAACTTTCAAAATATGGAGTTGTTAAAGGAACCGACAAAGATAATTGGTTTGATATTGAGCGTTTAGAAAACGGAGAAACATCTATTAAAATATTCAACATAAAAAACAACAAAAAAGGAAACAAAATTTTTGAAAAAACTTATTCAAAAAATAAAACTAAAGAACTTTGGGTATATGGCTTAGATGATAATGATGTTTTTAATGTAACAGGTATTAAACAAAATATAATTCCTTTAAGAATTATTGGCGGTCAAAATAATGATACATACAACATTAAAAACGATAAAAAAGTAACCATTTACGATTATAAAACTAAAAAAAATACATTTACAACAACCAAAGGAAAACAAAAACTATATAACAACTACGAAACTAATTTTTACAACTATAAAAAATTAAAATACAATCACTACCAATTGTTACCTTCTATTGGTTCTAATCCTGATGATGGTATAAAAATTGGAATCAATAGTGTTTTTACTAAATATGCTTTTGAAAGAAATCCATTTACCCAACAACATACCATAAACGCTGCGTATTATTTCAGTCATAAAGGGTTTGATATTCGCTATACAGGTGAATTTGCTTCTATTTTTAACAAATGGAATTTTCAAATAGAATCAACATTTACAAGTCCTAATTATAGTATTAATTATTTTGGTTTTGGAAATGAAACTATTAATTATGAAGATGAATTTGATGAAGATTTTCATAGAGTTAAATTGAGTACTTATTCCATAGCTCCAGCTTTAAAATGGAAAGGACGTTTTGGTGCAGAATTTAAAATTGGCGCATTTATTGAAAGTATCGAGGTAGAAAATACAACCAATCGTTTTATTAATACATTAGATTTTAAGTTAGATGAGAGAGAAAATTATACAGGTTTAAAATCGTCATATACTTATAAAAATTATGACAATAAGTTATTTCCAACTTTAGGTATGAACTTTACATTTGATATGGGTTGGAAAACTAATTTGAAAAATTCCATAGAAAATCATGTCTATATTACTCCATCTTTAGGCATCACACACAAAATATCGTCTAATGGAAACTTAGTTTTAGCAACAAAAATGAAAGGAAATCTAATAATTGGTGATCACTTTAAATTTTACAATGCAGCAAGTATTGGAGGTTTAGATGGGTTGAGAGGTTATAGAAATCAACGTTTTATTGGGAATCGCTCTTTTTACCAAAACACAGATATTCGATTTAATCTAAGGAAAGTTAAAACAGGGCTAGTACCCCTTCAAATGGGATTATTTGGTGGTTTTGATTACGGAAGAGTTTGGTTGAAAAACGAAAATTCTAAAGATTGGAAAACTTCCTATGGAGGTGGTTTTTGGTTAGTTGCTGCAGAAATTATTAATTTAAATGCTTCACTTTTCAATTCTAAAGATGGAACTTATTTTAAATTTGGTTTAGGTTTTGGGTTTTAATAAAAAAAAGTAAATTTAAACTATGAAAAAATCTAAAATCAAAAACTCAATAGCAATTATTATTACTGTAGTAACTTGTTGGAATCTTAATTCACAAAGCATAACTACCAAAAAATTTAATTCAAGTGAACTTTTAACAGAACGGTATATAAAAATATATGTTCCGCCAAGTTATGAAATAGATTCTACCAAATTATATCCAGTTACCATAGTATTAGATGCTGAATATTTATTTGATGTATTTGTAGGAAATGCCATACTTTTTGCTGCTAAAGACAAAGCTCCTGAACAAATAATTATTGGAATTAATCAAAATAGATATAACGAGCGTTATGAAGATTGTTCTTATTCCAAAGAAAATAGTTATCCAACCCAAGAAGGTGAAGCTTTCTACAGGTTTATAAGAGGTGAACTAATTGATTATGTAGAAGAAAATTATAGAACATCACAATTTAAAACCATTGTAGGTAATACATTAACCGCTAATTTTATTAATTATTTTTTAATTGAAGATTTTCCAGGTTTTAATGCATTTATATCCATTAACCCTTATTTAGCAATAGATATGCCTACAATGCTACAACATAAAATCCCTTCAATAAAAGATGAAAATATATATTATTACTTATCTAACGGAAAATACAATTCAGAAAAGTACAGAAATTCAATTTCTGCTACCAATGAATTATTAGCAACCACCAACAACGGAAAGTTTAAATATCAATACGAAACATTTGATACTAGTACCAAAACAGCATCTATAGGACAATCTATTTCAGGTGCTTTGGCGTTTATTTTTGAAATGTACTCTTCTATTTCTAAAGAAGAGTTTGAAAATAACATCCAAAATTTATCCCCTGCTGATGCCATTGCTTATTTAGAGAATAAATATGTAGAAATTGAATACCTATTTGGTAGTAATTTAAAAATTAGAGAACGAGATATTTTTGCAATTGAAAGCATTATTTTGGATAAGGAAAATGGTGATTATTTAAAAAGTTTTGGTGAAATGATTAATAGATTGTACAACGATTCCCCTATTGGCGATTATTATATTGGTCGCTATTATGAAACAGGTGGCAAATTTAAACAAGCACTTAAATACTACAAAAATGGCTATATGAAATTACCTGAAGGAGATCCAAATGCTGATGGCTATTATAAAAATATTGAAAGAGTTTTAAGCAAACGAGACGGAACATATATCGAACCTAATAAACAATAAATACAAATAATCCATGAAAAACACATTTTTCTCAATTCTATTTATAGCAATTACCTCTTTATTTTATGCTCAAGAAGATGTAGCTATAAAAGTTAATATTCCAAAAGAACAAAAATATCAATTTACACCTATTATCGATATTGAAGCTTCAGCTGTTAAAAATCAAGGAAACACAGGAACATGTTGGAGTTTTTCTGCTTCATCATTTATTGAGTCGGAAATATATAGAACTTCTGGTGAAATGATAGATATTTCAGAAATGTACAATGTTCGTCATACATACAATGCAAAATCGTGGAATTATATAATGAGGCAAGGCAAAATTCAATTTAGTGAAGGTGGTTTGGCTCATGATGTTATGAACTCAATAAAATTAAATGGCTTAGTTCCGGAAAGTTCTTATTCAGGTTTATTAAACAGTACTAAAAATTATGATCATTCAAAAATTATCCCTGAATTAAAAACCGTGTTAGATACTTATATTAAAAATGATAAAAAATCAAACTTTCCTAATTGGAAATTAGCAGTAGATTCAATTTTAACTGTTCATTTAGGGAAAGCACCTGAAGAATTTATATATAATGGTGTTACGTATACCCCAAAATCATTTTTAGAAATGACAAAAATTAATACGTCAAATTATATTACACTTACTTCTTTTACACACCAACCTTATAATTCAACATTTATATTGAACATTCCTGATAATTTTTCCAATGGAAGTTTTTACAATATTGATTTAGATATTTTTGTTAAAGAAGTAGATAATGCCCTAAAAAAAGGGTATACTTTAGCATTAGATTGTGATGTATCTGAAGAAACATTTTCATCAAAATATGGTATTGCTGTAGTTCCAAAAGAATTTAAAAATTCTGAAAAAGCTTTAACTTATATAGTTGATGAAGCAACTATTACTCCTGAATTTAGACAACAAGAATTTGAAAACTATAATACTACAGACGACCATTTAATGCATATTGTTGGAATGGTAAAAGATCAAAATGGCACTGAATATTACAAAGTCAAAAATTCTTGGGGTACAGATTCTAAACGCATAGGAAATGGTGGATATATTTATATGAGTAAACCATTTTTTAGATTGAAAACCATTTCTGTAATGGTTCATAAAAATGCTTTAAGTGAAACTCTCAAAAAAGAGTTAAAAGTATAATCAACCAAGAATTGCAAACCAAAAAAAGCGTCAAATTAAATTTAGTTTGACGCTTTTAATTTATAAATATTATCTTTTTATTTTAGTACCAACCTTATACCTTCATCTTCTATTGTAATTAGCTTTTGTCTAAACAATCCTCCAATTGCATTTTTAAAGGCTTTTTTACTCATTCCCAATTCATATTTAATAGTTTTAGGATCGCTTTTATCATGCAATGCTAAAAAACCATCATGCTTTTTTAAGGCTTTTAAAATAGTAATTTCATTTTTTACAATAGTTTGTTTAAACCCTACAGGTTGTAAGCTAACGTCAATTTTTTCATCTTCTCTTACTTTTTTAACATAACCCGTTAATTTTTGTCCTTCTTCAATTTTTTGATACAGTTCATTCTTGTACAACATTCCCTCAAATTCTTCATTTACTAGAACTGTAAAACCCAATGCTGTATTTCTAACAACAATTAACTCTACTTTATCTCCTGTTTTTAACTCCATTCTTTATTTATTTTAAATTGTTGAAATATGCTTTTAATATTTGATCGTTCTTCTCTCTTGGCGTTTTTATTTCTAATAACCTTGGTTGTTTAGAATCTTCAAAAAAACACTCAAGTACTTTAATTAAACTTTCTTCATCTGAAACTACCTCATAATCAAATTTATACATTTTACACAAATGTTCAGCTGTTAAATTATGAGTTGTTTCAAAATAATTTAAAGCATTTGACTGCTGTGGTCCAGGTATAAACCTAAAAATACCTCCTCCTGAATTATTGATCAATATAATCCTAAAATTTGCTGGAATATAATCATTCCAAAGTGCATTACTATCATAAAAAAAACTAATATCTCCTGTTATAAAGGTGGTTCTTATGTTTGATACTATAGCTGCCCCAATAGCAGTACTTGTACTTCCATCAATTCCACTAGTACCTCTATTACAAAACACCTGTAAAGTATTATTTATATTAAATAATTGAGAGTATCTAATAATTGAGCTATTTCCAAGTTGCAATTGCGAATTATTAGGTATAGTTGGTAGTATTTTTTCAAAAACTCTTAAATCAGAGAATGAACAACTATCTATAAAATTTTGATGATTTTTTAATCGGTGTACCTTCTTTTGAAGCCAAAATTGTTGAAAACTACTTTCTTTAGGCTTTGTTAAAAAGAAAAACTGACTAAAAAATAACTGTGGTGAAATTTTAAAGTGTTTTGACAAACAATGAAAAGTATTAAAAGCTCTTTTTGAATCTATATGCCAATGATGTTTTGGCTGGTATTTTCTCAAATGCTGTTTAATTTTTTTTGATACAATCAGCCCTCCTAAAGTTAGCAAAATATCTGGTTGAAATTGCTCCAATTCATCTTCAACAAAAGGAAAAATTAACTTATCTATACTGTTAATAAACTTGGAGTGTGAAACATTGGCTGTGTTTTCAATTAAAACTAAAACGGAAGGATCCTTTGTGAAATGCTCTAACTGAGTTTGTATTAATTTGTCTGGAAAATGCGCTCCAACCAATACTATTTTTTTGGTTGAAGCATTCCAAATATCTGCAAAATTTTGAAGTTCATCGACATCTAAAGGAACTTCTTCTACAACAGTATCAATTTCATCAAAACCAACTATTTTGTTGGTTATTTCATATAAAGGTTCATCAAATGGTACATTAATGTGAACAGGTCCCTTTTGAGATTTAGCAAGTTTTAAAGCTGTAGTTACTAATTCAAAATTTGAAGCTTTAGAAACCTCATCAGCTACTAAGTTAGAAGAACATAAAATATGGTTTTCAAAAACATTTTTTTGGCGTATCGTTTGCCCATCACCAATATCAATCAAATGCTCTGGTCGATCTGCTGAAATAATTACTAAAGGTATATTGCTATAAAAAGCTTCCGCAACAGCTGGATAATAATTTAATAATGCCGACCCTGATGTACAAACAATTGCAACTGGTTGTTGTAATTGTTGTGCCATTCCTAAAGCAAAAAAAGCCGCACAACGTTCATCTACTATACTATATGTTTGAATAGATGTATGATTTGAAAAACCAATAGTTAGCGGAGCGTTTCTTGAGCCAGGAGAAATTACCACGTGCTTAATTTGATGAGAAATACAAGAAGCAATAACAAGCTGCGCTAAGTTATTTTTAGGAAATTGAGGCATTTAATAAATTAATTTTAAGTGCAAAGTTACGTAAAGTTATGCTAGTTTTTAAAGAAATTAATAATTTAGTATAATTGATTTTTATCATATAAAAATTGAATTCATTACATTAAATTTAATAAGCAAAAAATTTATTTTGATTAAACTAATTGCATTATTATCGCCACTTTCTATCAATTTATATGGAGCAATTTTTTTATTTGCAACAGCAACTAAACAATTTAAAAATAGATTTTTTTTAGGGCTTTTTTTAGCCAATAGTTTTATTTTATTTCTCGGTCATTTTTTATCGTTTTATGAGTATTGGAAAATATTTCAGTATTTTGATTTCCTTTTTTTAGGAGCAATTTTAGCCTTTTATCCTCTTTATTATCTGTATATCTATAGTGCTTTTAATTTTAATATTATACCTATTAAATGGATTTATCATTTTACTCCCTCAATAATTATAGCAGCTCTAATGTTAATTGTTACAAGTTTAGTTAGTTGGGAAAATTATATCGAATATATGAATAACAATCTTTATGCTAGTGAATTAACTTCAAGTTCATCCAAAATATTAGCTTATTTATATAAAGGAACTCGATATTTTCACTTAGTTCAAATTATTGGATACAATTTTTTAGCCATTCGCTTTATTTTGAGAGCACATCAAGAAATGAATAACTCATTTTCAAATTTAGATAAGTATCAACTTAGGTATTTTTATGTAGTCAACATCTCCTTCATCTTATTTATGTCGATTCCAGGATTTTATGTAACTCTAATTGGTAGAACACCATTAAATACGAATGATTATCTTTTGTTAAGTTCTTGCATACTCTTCTCCCTACTTTATTTAATTATTGCTATAATAGGAATACGCCAAATCCCTGTGGCAATAGATTTAAAAACAATGGTTCCTAAAAATGAGGCTGGTAAAGAACAGCTTTATGAATTTAACGAATTAGAGAAAGAGTTATACTTATATTTTAGCAATGAAAAACCTTGGTTAGTTCCAAATTTAAATATTTGGGAAGTAGCGAAACATTTAGGAACCAATCGTTCTTATATTTCAAATGTTATCAATGAAAAAGTAGGTTGTAACTTCAACCAATTTGTAAATAACTACAGAATTAAAGAAGCTAAACTACTTTTAAAACAAACTCCAAATAAAACCATCACAGAAATTAGTGAACTAGCTGGTTTTGGGTCTGTAAATTCCTTTATCAGGATTTTTAAAAAAGTGGAGAAATGTACTCCTTCAGAATATCGTAAAAAGATTCTTTAAATTTTACGATTTAAACACTCTTTTATACGATTTAAACGCTTATTTTTTTCAACTATTTATAGTTTTACAATAGAAAATCAACTGGATGTTAAGTACTTAAATATACATGGGAAGAATTGCATGAAAATTTATAATGTTAGCCCACAAACATTATAAATTTGAAAATGTTTTAACTTAGTTCTTTTCATTCGGTTGATTTTTAAAGCACTTTTTTCATAATTTCAGCTTTTGAAACTGTTTCAAACCACTCATTTTGAGGAATACTCTCTGCAGTAATGCCCCCACCAATATACAATGATGCAACCGAATTTTCAATCTGCATACATCTTAAATTTACAAATAAATTTGTTGAATTATATAGGTTTAGTTCTCCTAAAAAACCTGAATAGTAGGCTCTATCATATCCTTCATTTTTTAAAATAAATTCTTTTGCAACTTTTTTAGGCAATCCACAAACTGCAGGAGTTGGATGCAACGATTTTACAATATCACCTAACAAACTAGTTTCCTTTAATTTACCAGTAATGTCGGTTTTTAAATGCAATAAATTTCCTGCTTTAATAGTATATGGATTTGAAACTGATAAATTATCAACACATTTTTGAATACTTGATAAAATATAATTTGTCACAAACTGTTGCTCATCTCTCTCTTTTGATTCCCAATTTACCCTTAATGAATTTTTGTATGACTGTGTACCAGCTAAAGCCATAGTAGTAAAAACATTTTTTGAAACACTTAATAATCGCTCTGGAGTTGCTCCCATCCATAAACCAATTTGAGGGTGAAACCACACATACACAAAAGCATTATTATAAGTATTTAACATCTTTTTTAATGTAACTAGCACATCTAAATTTGAACTTATTAATTCCTCTTTTCTAGATAAAACAATTTTGTTTGATGAGCCACTTATAATAAAATTTATTGCTTTTTGAACTATTTTTTCATGCTCAAGTTGAGCCTTTTCTAAAGAGGTTTTTGCTTTAACATTAGCAAGGTTTTGAGGAGTTTTTAAATCTGATTTGAACGAAATTTCAGTTTCAAAACTTTTACACTTTTTAAAAGGGAATATTACGGTGTTTTTACTATCATCAAATGGAGCAAAAACAAAACCAGATTCATTAAATTCTTTTAAAATATTCAAAGTTTTATCTTTTTGAACCAAACAAGAAACTTTTTTTTCATTAGGTTTCCTATAAACTACAAAAGGCAAATTAGATGTTAATAGTACTTCAATTTCTTTAAAAAAATGTGCAATCTCTTTTTTCAATATGATATTTAATTTATCTGTTGTAATAAAATGCTTTTAATCTGCTTAAAATTAGACCAAACTAACCCATGACCTACACCATCCAAAGTTACCAATTCAAATTGTTGTGGTGAAATATTATTTTTTAAATAAAGTGAATTCTCATAAGGCACAATTCCATCATCATTTCCATGGATACTTAAAATCGTTGAAGGGTTTTCATTCCAACTATTTTCAAATTTTTCTAAATCCTTTTGATGTGATAACTTTTCCTTTGAAGCCGCTTGCCAAGTTTTGGGGATTAAATTTTTGGTCAATTTCCATTTATAAAAGTTTAAAGCCCAAGGCATAACTTCTTTGTTTGAAAAAACAGCAGGAGCTAATAGAATAATTTTTTTATATTTTTTTTTCGAAGCTAAAGCAATAGGTCCTCCATAAGAATAACCAACTAATATTACTTTTTTAGATGGAATATTCTTGATTAAATCTTCTAATAAATTCGTTTCAAATTGTATAGATTCTTGAACATTTCCTGTATGATAAATTCCATATCCAATTCTATCATAAGAAATTAAATTTACTCTTGAATTTAACTCTTCATCCATTAAATATTTCTTAAAATCTAAAATAGAACCTATAGAACCATGAATAAAAACTATGGTTGGTAATGTTGTATCAATCTTTTTTTGAAGTTCTAAAACTCGGTATTTATATTTTTGGTAAGTTTTTAAACTAAGTGAAATAGGAAATGACAATTTTTCAAATTCTTTTTCTATTTTATGTGTAGCTTTTGGGGTTGAAAATTGATAAAATAATGCTATTAAAACTATTAACAATAGTACAACTAATAGTAATGTTATTTTACCTATCTTTTTCAGCCTTTTCTTCATACATATTATTTTGGTAAAATAATATTGGTTAATTTACACATAGAAACCAACTTTCCTTTATCATCTTCTACCCTAATTTCTAGTAAATGAGTGGTTCTTCCCTTATGAATAAACCTTGCCGTTGCTGTTATGTAGCCATCTTTTACACTTCGCAAATGATTTGCCGAAAATTCTAAACCTTTAACCGTAAATTTATCTCTATCTATTACTAATAAAGAAGCTGGACTACCTACACTTTCAGCTAATGCCATTGTGGCGCCTCCGTTTAAAATACCTGCTGGTTGATAAACTCTTGAATCTACTGGCATTCTAGCCTCTAAAAAATCATCCCCTACATCGGTATATTTTATATGTAAAGTTTCCATTAAAGTACCTTTACACAAACTATTTAAAGCTTTTAATGTTTCTAATTTTTGATCCATCTTAAAAAATGTTAGGTTGTAAAAATAAGAATTAAAACTATAAGTACTACCTTTGCATTAGAATAGAATTTAAACAAAATGGCATATAAAATTAGGGCAATATTAGATGTAAATGAAGATGTAATTAGAGATCTTATTGTTAATGAATCTATTAATCTAGAAGAGTTGCACTTTACAATTGCAAAATCTTTTGGTTTTAAAGGACAAGAAATGGCTTCATTTTACCAAACTAATAATGAATGGGAACAAGGTGAAGAAATTCCTTTATTTAATATGTCTGAGGATGAAAATGCTGTTTCTATGCAAAATTGCGCCCTTTCATCTGTTCTTACAACAAAAGGAGATAAACTTATTTATGTGTACGATTTCTTTTCTATGTGGACATTTTATATTGAATTAATTAAAATAACTTCAACCGATAAAAACTTACCTTATATAGCTTTATCTATTGGTAATGTTCCAGATGAAGCACCTAAAAAAGAATTTACAGCAGAAGATTCAAACAATAATTTTGATATTTTCAATGATGAAGACGACTTTGAAAATATAGATGATTTTGATTTTGATAATTATTAAGGTTTTAAGGTTAGATTAACTTTATATTGTTTTCTTTTTAACACTAGTTTTTTTAAGCTTAATTGCTTTTGGTAAAATGTAATTCGAGTTCCAAACAGCAAAAAGAAACCTCCTAAAATCATTTGTAACGTTATTTTTTCATCCAAAAACAACCAAGCTAATAAAGTTGCTAATACCGCTTGCCCAAGTAAACTTACAGAAACTCTGGTAGCTCTCATGTTTTTTGTAGCATAACTTATTAATAGCCAAGCTAATAATTGACATACCAGTCCTTGTATTAATAATACAAACCAAGCTAAATCACTAAATCCAGTAAAAGAAACTCCTATCAAATAGCTAATTAACCCTAAAGAAATAGCTGAAGAGACTACACTAATAGTCATAAAACTGATAACGTCTATTTCATTTAAAATATTTTTGCTTGTTAACATATAAACAGCATATAACATCCCTGAAAGTACTCCAAAACAAAAAGCCACATTAAAATTAAAGTTTAAAAAAGTACTAAACCCAACCAAAAGAACCATCCCAAAAATAGCTATAACAGTACCTATCCAAAAATTTTGAGTTGGTTTATCTTTCAAAAAGAAAAAAGCTCCTATACCAACCCATACTGGAGATAAATTTGTTAAAAGTGTTGCTTGTGTAGCTGTAGATTCTTGTATTGCAATGTTCCAAACTGCAACATCGGCTCCAAATATAATTCCACAGAGTATAGAAAGTAACAACATTTTTTTAGAGGGCAATTTGAATTTATTGGAGATTAAAACGTACGGTAAAATAACTGCAGATGCTATTGCCATTCTGTAAAACGCAGATATTACTCCTGATGTTAAGTTTAATTTTACTAAAATTGGAAAAATTGAAATACAAATTATACCCACTACTAATGCTACTCTTGCTTTTGTCATATCTTAAAATTTGATCGGCAAAAATAAGCTAGTTGAATTTTTTAAAGTAGCCTTATTTAATCAATAAATTGTTAAATATTACCTTATTTGTTAATTTATAGTTCTTAAAATTGTTAAAAATAGATTATCGTATGATATAAGTATTTACATTTTCATAGTTTCTTACTACAAAAGCAAAAGCTACTTTTAAAATTTCTCCCATAGATTTACACTTTTTAAAATCCATATCTAAGGTATAATTGTATAAATCCATTTTTAGTTGGGTAATTTTATCAGTTGTAGAAATTTTATCTTTTATCATGCAATTTAATAAATCATGTACACGTTCTTGAGAACCTCTAATTCTTCTTGCAATTGCAGAACGTTCTTCTCTTTTATATTGTTCAACCGACTCTTTTTGTAGATTTTCTTCTACCATTTTAACAAATGGGTAATTTTCTTTAAAAAATTGAGGGAAATATACTTTTAGGTTACCTTCGAAACTCTGCTGATCAAAATCCATTGCTCGTATTCTATATTCAACCTGATCAAAATCGTAAGAAGCTACTATCACATAATTATACGAACGCATATCACCTAGCATTCTAATCATACAACGTTCATTAAATTTTACAAATTCTTTAGACAAACGTTTTTTACCTCTAACAGAAACCGTTTCTAAGTTTTCAGCTAAAAACTGATCTCCTGGAATACCAAGTACATGCTCTTCAATTAAAGTATCTTTATAAACTAAAAAATTAATATTATTTGGTGATAAAATATGTTCTAGCTCTAATCCATAAACTCTAGATGCATCAGCCTTTTTAATATATAGGTAAGTATGATTATCATTTAAAATATTTCTAACTTTAATTCTAAATGGCTTAGAGTTCCCAAACGTGCAATAATCTATGGCGTCAACTGTTAAAAAAGGTAAAGAGTCTTCACTACCATCACCGTGTAAAATTAAATACATTCTTTTTAAACTTAAATCAATTTCATCTCTTTCATGTTCAGCATAGTAAACCCTTACCCATAAAGTATCTTCTCCATTTTTATCATATACAACAATAGCACCTGCAAAGCGTAATAAATCATCATAAAAAACAGGAATTTTAATATTTCTATTATATTCTGTTAAATAGTTATATAGCTCTTCATTAATTGGATAAGCTGGTTTTTTTTGTGAAATTAATTTTTGTTCTTCCATTCATTAAAAATATTGTAAAATCCAAATTTAGTATATTGCTGTAACAATTGTTATTAAATATCGTCTTAATTTTATACTAAACATAAAAATATTGGAAACAATCTTATCAATCAATAATTTAAACAAAAAATTTGGAAAAATTCATGCTGTAAATAATTTGTCTTTTGAAATTCAAAAGGGAAATGTGTATGGAATCTTAGGTCCAAATGGTAGTGGTAAATCTACAACTTTAGGAATTATTTTAAATGTAGTTAATAAAACAACCGGAGAATTTAGTTGGTTTGATGGTAGTTTATCTACACATCAAGCGTTAAAAAAAGTAGGTGCTATTATTGAGCGTCCTAATTTTTATCCGTATATGACCGCAGTTCAAAACTTAGAATTAGTTTGTAAAATCAAAGAAATTCCTTTTACAAAAATTGAAGAAAAATTAAAGTTAGTTAATTTATTTGAACGTAAAAATAGTAAATTCAGCACGTTTTCTTTAGGTATGAAACAACGGTTGGCTATTGCCTCAGCCTTATTAAATGACCCTGAAATTTTAATTTTAGACGAGCCAACAAATGGTTTAGATCCACAGGGGATACATGAAATTAGACAAATTATTAAAACCATTGCAAGCAATGGAACTACCATTTTATTGGCATCACATTTATTAGATGAAGTAGAAAAAGTTTGTTCGCATGTAGTAGTAATTAGAGAAGGCATTAAATTATATTCAGGAAGTGTAGATGAAATGATTGCTTCTTACGGATTGTTTGAACTAAAAGTTGAAAATAATCAAGAAAAGCTAACAGAATTACTGATGAGTTTTGATGGAATTGAAACCGTTAAAAACGAAGATGATAAATTAATTGCAAAGCTAAACAAACCTATAACCGCTGCTGAAATAAATTCATATTTATTTAAAAATGGCATTGTACTATCTCATTTAGTAAAAAGAAAACCAAGTCTAGAACAACAATTCTTATCACTAACTAACAATAAAAAATAAACATGCTACGATTATTAAATATTGAAATTCACAAATTAAAACATAACAGAGCTAGTAAAGTTTTAATTATTATTTATTTTGCTTTACTTACCTCCATTGCATTAATTGCTGCTATTAAATTTGATATCGGACCTATACAATTTCACCTTGCAGAACAGGGTATTTTTAACTTCCCATACATTTGGCATTTTAACACTTTTATGGCTGCCATATTTAAATTTTTCTTATTATTAGTTATTGTTTCAATGATGGCTAATGAATACAGTAACAAAACTTTAAAACAAAATTTAATTGACGGCTTAAGTAAAAAAGAATTTATTTTATCTAAGTTTTATACCGTTATACTTTTAGCTTTAATCTCTACTATTTTTGTTTTTATCGTTTCAATTATCTTAGGGTACAGCTATTCCGATTTTAATGAATTTTCAATAGTAACAACTGATTTAGAATATTTATTAGCCTTTTTTGTAAAGTTAGTAGGATTCTTTTCTTTTGGACTTTTTATGGGTATTTTAGTGAAACGATCTGCATTTGCTGTAGGAGGAATTGTAATTTGGTTTTTTGGAGAAAGTATTTTTAAAGGTTATTTATTTTGGCAATTTAAAGATGCAGAAAACACAACAGAAAAGGTTAATGCCATTTTGCAATTTCTACCTCTAGAGTCTATGTCTAACCTTATTAAAGAACCTTTTACACGTTTAAGTGCTGTAAAAACAGTAGCTAAACAAGTAGGAGAAGATTTATCAAAAGATTTTTCTGTACAACCATTAGATATTCTTATTGTTTTATTTTGGACTAGTATTTTTATCTATTTTTCTTATAAATTACTTAAAAAAAGAGATTTATAATTTTAAACCATTCTTAAGATTCTTATTACTTTGATGGAACTATAGTATGGAATTGAATTGCCTAAATTGATGTTTTACTTTAGTATAATTAATTGGAAGGTAAATCCTCCTTTTTTAAAATGGCTTTCTGTCTTCCATTAACTAAATAGGAAATTACTTCAGGTATTTCTTCATTTTCAATTTTTTGATTCCCTGATTTTGTATTGCTTTTACCATTTACACTTATTATTTCAAAAATAATAGCATCTCCTTTTTTGGTATATGTGGAAACGATAAAAGAATTCATTACTTTAAAAAAACTTGTAAATATACCAGATTTATAAAATCCATCAATTAAAATACTGTTCTTTTCATCAATAATATAATGACCTTTTGAATGATTTTTAACTATCAATTCATAAGCTCTAACATCTTCTTTCCCTCTATAATTATAAGTCATTTTCCATTGATATAGTGAGTCTGTTTTCTTTACAATTGCAAGTTGCATTGCAACTCTCATTTGTACAGAGTCTACTCCATAAATTTGTAATTCTCCTTTATAGTTTCCTTCCCAAAATTTTGGAAAAACTTCTTGACTAATTCCTTTAAAACCACTAAAAACTAGACAAAAACCTATAAGTACTAGCTTAAATTTCATATTGTTATATTTTAATAAACGAATTTACATTTTTTTATTGCTATTCTAAGTAACTAAATTAAAGATTCGTTAAATAAAAATGAACCATACATATTCAAAAAATTAAGTAGTATTTTTGCACTATGCAATTTCAAATAGCTTCAAATTTTAAACCTACAGGAGATCAACCACAAGCCATTCAACAATTAGTGAACGGAATTAAATCTCATGAAAAATACCAAACCTTATTAGGTGTTACTGGCTCAGGTAAAACATTTACGGTAGCCAATGTAATTCAAGAAGTTTCAAAACCTACCTTAATTTTAGCGCATAATAAAACACTAGCTGCTCAATTATATTCAGAATTCAAGCAATTTTTTCCAAACAATTCCGTAGAGTACTTTGTTTCTTATTACGATTATTACCAACCCGAAGCTTACATTCCAGTTACTGGAACTTATATAGAAAAAGATTTATCAATTAATGAAGAAATTGAGAAGCTACGTATTAGTACTTCATCTGCCCTACTTTCTGGCAGAAGAGATGTTATTGTAGTAGCATCTGTTTCTTGTTTATACGGTATTGGTAATCCTGTTGAATTTAAGAAAAATGTAATTTCAATTGAAGTTGATCAAACCATTTCACGCACCAAATTTTTACAACAACTAGTAACTAGTTTATATTCTAGAACAGAAATAGAAATAAGCAGTGGAACTTTTAAAGTAAAGGGTGATACTATTACGGTATATCCATCCTATGGAGAACACGCTTATAGAATACATTTCTTTGGGGATGAAATTGAAGAAATTGAAAGCTTTGATGTGTCTAACAATCAAGTAGTTGAAAAATTTGAGCAACTTAATATTTATCCAGCTAACCTATTTGTAACCTCACCAGATGTTTTACAAAATGCCATTCATGCCATTCAAGAAGATTTAATGAAGCAATATGAATATTTCAAAGAAATTGGCAAACATCTAGAAGCTAAACGTTTAAAAGAACGTACAGAGTTTGATTTAGAAATGATTAGAGAATTAGGTTACTGCAGTGGGATAGAAAATTATTCTAGGTATTTAGATGGAAGAAATCCAGGTACAAGACCCTTCTGCTTATTAGATTATTTTCCTGATGATTATTTAATGGTTATTGACGAAAGCCACGTAACCATCCCGCAAGTACATGCTATGTATGGTGGTGATAGATCTCGTAAAGAAAATTTAGTTGAATTTGGCTTTAGATTGCCCGCTGCAATGGATAACAGACCTTTAAAATTTGAAGAGTTCGAAACCATTCAAAATCAAGTGATTTATGTAAGTGCAACTCCTGCTGACTATGAATTACAAAAAACAGAAGGAGTTTTTGTAGAACAAGTAATTAGACCAACTGGCTTACTGGATCCTGAAATTGAAGTTCGACCAAGTATCAATCAAATTGATGATCTAATTGAAGAAATTCAAGTAAGAGTTGATAAAGATGAACGTACACTGGTAACAACACTAACCAAACGAATGGCTGAAGAATTGACTAAATACTTAAGTAGAATTCAAATTCGCTGTCGTTACATTCATTCTGATGTTGACACTCTTGAACGTGTTGAAATTATGGCTGATTTACGTAAAGGTTTGTTTGATGTATTAATTGGTGTAAACTTACTACGTGAAGGTTTAGATTTACCAGAAGTTTCTCTAGTAGCCATTTTAGATGCTGATAAAGAAGGTTTTCTACGTTCTCACCGATCACTCACACAAACAATTGGAAGAGCTGCTCGTAATGTAGAAGGAAAAGCCATAATGTATGCAGATAAAATAACAAAAAGCATGCAACTGACTATTGATGAAACTACAAGAAGAAGAGAAAAACAAATATCTTACAATACTGCAAACCATATTACACCCACTCAAATTAAAAAGAGTATAGAAAATACTTTAAGTAAAAATACAGTTTCATCATATAAATACAATATGAATGAACAAATTGCTGCTGAAGATGAATTGAATTATTTATCAAAATCCGAAATTGAAAATAAAATTCGTGAGAAAAGGAAACAAATGGAAGAAGCAGCCAAAGCTCTTGATTTTATTATTGCCGCTCAACTCAGAGACGAAATAAAACATCTCAAAGAAAAGATTTAATTTCTTTATGGATCATTCATATTCCTAAAATTGTCATTCGGGGAATATTTTTGGTAAGTGTAAACAGAAATTTTAATTTTAATGGCAAAGAAATTAAACTATGCGTAAAAAATTATATTATTTAGTGTTATTAGTACTTATAAGTACCAATATTAACTATGCTCAACAGCAAATTGCACCTACTTGGGAATCTATAAATAGCAGACCTTATCCTGAATGGTTTAAAGATGCTAAACTTGGTATTTTCATTCATTGGGGACTCTATTCTGTACCATCTTATGGAGGTAAAGAATCTTATGGAGAATGGTATTTAAGAGGTTTACAGATGAAAGATTCACTTCGTACCAATTTTATGAAAAAAAATTATGGTGAAAACTTTACTTATAAAGATTTTGCTCCTTTGTTTAAAGCTGAATTATTCGATCCAAATGAATGGGCTGATTTATTTAAAAAAGCTGGAGCAAAATACATCATTTTTGTATCCAAACATCATGATGGATATTGTCTTTGGCCAAGTAAACAAGCCCCAAACTGGAACTCGGTTGATGTAGGTCCTAAAAGAGATTTAGTGGGAGATTTAACAACTGCTATTAGAAAAAAAGGATTAAAAATGGGCTTGTATTATTCACTCCCAGAATGGAACAATAAATTACATAGATGGTATACAGATCCCCATGAAAACATCGGCGAATATGTTGATAAAATAATGTTACCTCAATTTAAAGATTTAATTTCAACCTATAAACCTTCTGTACTCTTTACAGATGGAGAGTGGTTTAATACTGCGGAAACTTGGCACGCACGCGAGCTTATTTCTTGGTACTATAACACCGTTGGCGATGATGCCATTGTAAATAACAGATGGGGACATGGAAGTGACACTGGTTTTTTAACACCTGAGTATAGTGCCGGAATCAATAGTCCAGACAGACCTTGGGCTGAATGCAGAGGAATTGGACGTTCATTTGGTTTAAACAGAAATGAGAAATTAGAGGCCTATATGTCACCACAAGAACTTATTCATTTCTTTGTAAAAGCAGTCGCAAATGGTGGTGGTATCACTTTAAATGTTGGTCCTAAAGCCGATGGACAAATTCCTTTATTACAACAAGAACGTTTGTTACAACTTGGAGCTTGGATTGAAACCAATAAAGAGGCTATTTATGCCTCTAGACCTTGGATTAAATCTGGTGAAGAAAAAGAAATTTCTAAAAAAAGAATCGATAAAAATATTGACTTTTATTGGGCTAGAAATACGCCTTTAGAGCCTATTAAAGAAGATGATTTTAATATTTCTTGGGAAGGCTTTATACAATCTAAATTTTCTGAAACTTATACATTAGAAGCAACTGCCGATGATGGAATTAGAGTTTATATTGATGATAAGCTTGTTTTAGATCAATGGAAGAATAAAGATCAAGCTTCTGATGGAAACGTAATGGGGAACGTAAATAAAGAAAAAGCTATAAATAAAATTAAATTCAAAAAAGGGAAAAAATACAAGATTAAAATTGACTATTTCGAATCTAAACAAAATGCTTTTGTAAAATTATTTTGGCAAAGTAAATCTCAAGTAAAAGAGATCATCCCTACAACTGCATTTACCACATTACATAACAATGTCGAAGAGAAAGGCTTAACTGGAACTTACAATTCTATGTTGCAACACATTGCTTATACAACAAATAACAATAACTTATATGCCATATCTTTAGAATGGCCAAACGAAGAACTTGTTTTAAATATTCCAAAACCAAAACAAGAAACAGAAATTCAATTAGTAGGAAGAGAAGGTAATTTAGATTGGTATTACAAAAATAATCAGCTTCATATAAAGGTTGATAACGTTAAATATAATGAAATGCCTAGTAACTTTGCTTGGACATTTAAAATTAAAAATTACTTAGTAAAGTAACTAGATTCTTTGCTTTATCTAATAAAAAATCCCGCATTTGCGGGATTTTATTTTATACGTAAAAGTTTAATTTCCTTTTTTATAATCAGCTAAAAATTGTGCCAATCCAATATCTGTTAAAGGGTGTTTTAGCAATCCTTTAATGGCATTTAAAGGTCCAGTCATAACATCAGCACCTAATTTAGCACAGTCAATTATGTGCATCGTATGACGTACAGAGGCAGCTAATATTTCTGTATCAAAGCCATAGTTATCATAAATTAATCTAATTTCAGAAATTAGGTTTAAACCGTCTGTAGAAATATCATCTAAACGACCAATAAATGGCGATACATAAGTAGCTCCTGCTTTGGCTGCTAACAATGCTTGTCCTGCAGAAAATACTAAAGTTACATTTGTTTTAATTCCTTTATCAGAAAAATATTTACAAGCTTTTACTCCATCAGCTATCATTGGTAGTTTAACAACTATTTGTGGATGTAATGCAGCAAGTGCTTCACCTTCTTTAATCATTCCATCAAAATCTGTAGCTATCACTTCGGCACTTACATCACCATCAACAATATTACAAATATCAACATAATGTTTTAAAATGTTGTCTTTACCGGTAATACCTTCTTTAGCCATTAATGATGGGTTTGTTGTAACTCCATCTAAAACACCTAAAGCTTGCGCCTCTTTAATTTGCTCTAAGTTAGCTGTATCAATAAAAAATTTCATTATGAGTTGTGTTTATTTAGTTTATATTGAATTATTTACTTCGGCAAAAGTAATTAATTGATTACAATTTATAGTGATTCATTAATAACTTTTCATAAATTGTATCTGGAAGTATTTTTTTTAATACAATTGAAAACTTTTGCATAAAATTACCTACTTTATAGTGTACTTTTGGTTTTGAGGTTTGGGTTATTTTATAAATTGCTTTGGCCATTTCTAAAGGATCACTTCCACTATCAACATGAGCATTCATTAAATCTAAATTTTCTTGATATGTTTTTTTATAAGGTGAGTTTTCAAAAACAGGGGTATGATATCTTCCTGAGGCAATATTTGTTGCAAAATCGCCTGGCGCAACATTAGTAATATGAATTCCAAAACCTTTCACCTCCATTCTAATCGCCTCTGTAACAATCTCTAACGCTCCTTTTGTTGCAGAATAGATTCCTCTAAAAGGCAGTCCCATATATCCCGCTATGGAAGTTACATTTATAATTAAGCCTCTTTTTTGTTGTCTCATTTGAGGTAATACAGCTTTCATAACTTCAATGGCACCAAAAAAATTAGTTTCAAATACGTTTCGCATTTCTTGTGTAGGAGTTTCTTCAATAGGCCCTGTAATTCCCATACCCGCATTGTTTACTAACACATCAATTCTACCTTCATTTGAAATTACTTTATCTATAGCTTTTTGAATGGTTTCAACATTTGTTACATCTAATGCTATTAGTTGAAAAGGATGGTTTGGGTTATTATGAGGATTTCGACTTGTTCCATAAACAATAAACCCTTTTTGTAATAAAAATTCTCCTACCGATTTTCCTATACCTGAAGAACCACCAGTAATTAAAACAACTTTTGACATATGAAGTGTAAATTTAAACGCTGTAAAGTTAAAAAGTTTATGTTAAGACAAAAGGTAAAATAATTTTATATAAGAAAAAACTACCTAAATTTAGTGTATAAAAAAAGGCAAGCTACCTACATCACACCGCTACAACCTAATACCTTTGCTGCGTTCCCGCCCTGGAGGATTCAAAGGGAGCTGGTTGTGTAGGACTTGCCGGGTGCAAATTTACAATCTATTTTCAGTTTAAACAATCTTTTTTTTTATAATTTTATGTAACATTTTTAAAAAACTGTTTACTAATATTTTAGTTTAAAAAAAAGAATAATGTTAACCTTAACGATTAATACTAAATAGGGATTTAGTATATTTGTTACACAAAAATCAAACAAACAAATTATGGAAAACCAAAAATCATCATCAAAACAAGTAATTTTAAATTATGGTTTAATTCTTGGGGTAGTATCTGTGATACTTTCAGTTGCAATTTATGCTATGGGTAAAATCTATGACCAAGGATTTGGAGTAATGTTTGCTAGCTTTGTTATTATGGCTGTAATTATTTTTATGGCACTTAAAAACTTTAGAGCTGGGAACAATAATCTTTTAAGTTTAGGAGAAGCATTAAAAATTGGTTTAGGTATTGCTTTAGTTGGAGCAATTATTTCAATTATTTACAATCAAATATTTATCAATTTTATTGAACCTGATTTTATGGAAAATATGATGAAAGTAGGTGAGCAAAAAATGTTAGAACAATATCCAAATATGAGTGATGAGCAATTAGAGTCGGCAAAAGCAATGCAACAAAAAATGTCTAGCCCACTAATTGGTGCAGCTATGGGAATTGTAGGTAGCTTATTCTTTGGATTTATTATCTCATTAATTGAAGGATTGATTTTAAAAAGATCTGTAGAAGAATAGAATATTAAAAAAACATACATGGATATATCAGTAGTTATTCCACTACTTAACGAAGACGAATCTTTACAAGAATTACACGATTGGATTGCAAAAGTTATGCAATCCAATCGTTATTCTTATGAGATTCTTTTTATTGATGATGGTAGTACAGATACTTCGTGGGAAGTAATTGAAAAGCTATCTCAAGAAAACCCACAGGTAAAAGGAATTAGGTTTCAAAAAAACTATGGGAAGTCACAAGCATTAAATGCTGGTTTTAAAGAAGTTGAAGGCAAGGTAGTAATTACAATGGATGCCGATTTACAAGACAGTCCAGATGAAATTCCTGAACTATATAATTTAATTGTAAAAGAAGGTTTTGATTTAATTTCTGGATGGAAAAAGAAACGTTACGACTCTAAAATTCGTAAAAACCTTCCTTCAAAATTATTTAATGCTGCTGCAAGAAAAACTTCTGGTTTGAAATTACACGATTTTAACTGTGGTTTAAAAGCCTATAAAAAAGAAGTTATTAAAAATATAGATGTTAGTGGAGAAATGCACCGATATATTCCAGTGTTGGCAAAAAATGCTGGATTCAATAAAATTGATGAAAAAGTAGTAGTACATCAAGCTAGAAAATATGGTGTTACTAAATTTGGAATGGATAGATTTATCAATGGCTTTTTAGATTTAATTACCATTTGGTTTATTTCTAAATTTGGAAAAAGACCCATGCATTTATTTGGATTATTAGGTACAATTATGTTTATAATTGGTTGTACTTTTGCTTTTTATTTAGGTTTAGACAAATTATTTTTTAATACCACTGGTAGACTTATTACTACCAGACCCGAATTTTACATAGCATTAACTACCATGGTAATTGGAACTCAATTCTTTTTAGCAGGCTTTTTAGGTGAAATTATTTTAAGAACCAAAACAGATACTAAAAGATATTCCATTTCGTCTAAAATTAATTTATAACGTTTTAGTTAAATTCATTTAAATGCATTAAAAAATTAGCTTAATAAGTTTAATTTTGCAGTTACATCAAATATTATAAAATATGTCAGTTTTAGAAAAAGCCAACTTATGGCTAACCGATACTTTTGATGCTGAAACACAAAAAGAAGTTCAGCAATTAATAGCTACTAATTCAGAGCAATTAACTGAAAGTTTTTATAAAGACTTAGAGTTTGGTACAGGAGGTATGCGGGGTGTAATGGGAGCTGGAACCAATAGAATTAATAAATACACCTTAGGAAAAGCTACTCAAGGATTGGCTAATTATTTATTAAAAACATTTCCAACTAAGTCATTAAAAGTTGCTATTGCTTATGATTGTAGACATAACAGTCAAACTTTTGCTAAAACTGTAGCAGAAGTACTTTCTGCAAATAATATCAGCGTATTTTTATTTGAAGACTTGCGCCCAACACCTGAACTTTCATTTTCTGTAAAACATTTAGGGTGTGATGCTGGTATTGTTTTAACAGCCTCTCATAACCCACCTGAATATAATGGTTATAAAGTATATTGGAATGATGGTGGTCAAATAGTTCCACCACAAGATTATAATATTATTGAGGAAGTTAATAAGTTAGATTTTTCTGAAATTAATTTTACGGCCAATGAAAATTTAATTGAATACATTGGCTCTAAAGTTGATGAAGCCTTTATAAATGCTTCCGTTACAAATGGTACTTTTGAAACAAAAGGTAGAGAAAACTTAAAAATTGTGTTTACATCTCTACATGGTACTTCTATTGTTTCTATACCTGATGCCTTAAAAAAAGCAGGCTATACCGATGTAAATATTGTTGAAGAACAACGTATTCCTAATGGTGATTTTCCTACAGTTGCTTCTCCTAATCCAGAAGAACCTGCCGCATTAAAAATGGCGACAGATTTAGCTGAAAAAATTAATGCAGATATTGTTATTGGTACAGATCCTGATTGTGATCGTTTAGGAATTGCTGTTAGAGATACTAGTGGAAAAATGACACTTTTAAATGGTAACCAAACGATGAGTGTTATGACTAATTTTTTAATTAAAAATTGGGAAAAAGAAGGCAAATTAAATGGAAATCAATTTGTTGGCTCCACTATAGTTTCAACAAATTTAGTAAATCAAATTGCAACTAGTTATGGTGTTGAAACAAAAGTTGGTTTAACAGGTTTTAAATGGATTGCGAAAATGATTCGTGATGCCGAAGGAAAACAAGATTTTATTGGTGGTGGTGAAGAAAGTTTTGGATATATGGTTGGTGATTTCGTTCGTGATAAAGATGCTGTAACTGCTACTCTATTAGCTTGTGAAATTGCCGCTAATGCAAAAGAAAATGGAAGCTCATTCTATAATGAGTTATTAAATTTATATGTAAAACATAATTTTTACAAAGAGCATTTAATTGCTATTGTAAAAAAAGGAATGGATGGTGCGCAACAAATCAAACAAATGATGATTGATTTAAGAGAAAATCCTATAAAAGAAATTGATGGCTCTAAAGTTAAATTTTTATGCGATTATCAAGCTTCTACAAAAACAAATTTAATTACTGGTAATGTAGAAACTATTGAAATTCCTAAATCTAACGTTTTGATTTATGAAACTGTAGATGGAACAAAAGTTGCTGCTAGACCAAGTGGTACAGAACCAAAAATAAAGTTTTATTTTAGTGTAAATTTACCTTTAGACGACGTTGAAAATTCAAAGAAAGTTGAAACTAAATTAGATGAAAAAATTCAACGAATAATAAAAGAAATGAAACTCGCTTAATGAATCATTTTAGAAACATTTTAAGTTACGCAAAACCTTACATAAAATATGCTTGGTTAAATGTATTGTTCAATATTTTATATGCCATATTTAACGTACTTTCCGTTTTAGGTTTTATTCCAATATTAGGGATTTTATTCAATCAAGAAGAAAAAGTATATACCAAGCCTGTTTATAAAGGTTTTACACAACTTTTTAATTATGTTCAAGATTCTTTAAACTATCGAGTAACTGAAATGATGGAAAGTGGTGGTATAGATAAAGCCTTGCTTTTTATCTGCATTTTATCATTTAGTTTATTTTTCTTTAAAAACTTATTTCGTTATTTAGCTTCCTATGTACTCGCTTTTTTAAGAAACGGAGTTGTTAAAGATTTACGTGATAAATTATATCATAAAATAATTGAGCTACCACTAGCCTACTTTTCTGAAAAGAAAAAAGGGGATATTATTGCTCGTATGACTTCAGATGTTCAAGAGGTTGAAAACTCTTTTTTAACTTCCTTAGAAACCATTGTTAGGGAGCCTTTAACCATTATTCTAACGTTAATTTCCATGTTTGCTATTAGTGCAAAACTAACCTTATTTGTATTTATTTTATTGCCAGTTTCTGGATTTATAATTTCTACAGTAAGCAAAAAATTAAAAGCAAAATCGCTATTAGCACAACAAGAAACGGGCAATTTTTTATCATTTATTGAAGAAACTTTAACTGGTTTAAGAATTATTAAAGGTTTTAATGCTGAAGAAAAAATTGAAACTAAGTTTAATAACTCTACCAAAAAATTTAGAAATTTAATGACGAGCGTTATTCAACGTAAAACACTAGCCTCTCCTATGAGTGAATTTCTAGGCTCTGCTACAATTATTACTATTTTATGGTTTGGTGGCAGATTGGTTTTAGGAGAAAATAGCGATATGAAACCTCAGGAATTTTTTGGATACATTGGCTTATTCTACTTAGTCCTCAATCCTGCAAAAGCAATTTCAACAGCTTTTTATGGCATTCAAAAAGGAAATGCATCTGCCGAACGTATCATTAGTATTTTAGAAACTGAAAACACCATTGTTGACAAGCCTAATGCTGAAGATAAAATTTCTTTTGATAATGAAATTACTTTTGAAAATATTTCATTTAAATATATAGATGAATATGTGTTGAAAAACTTTTCATTAAAAATTTCTAAAGGGCAAACAGTGGCTTTAGTCGGACAATCTGGAAGTGGAAAATCTACTTTAGCCAACTTAATTACTCGCTTTTATGATGTTAATAAAGGAGTTATTAAAATTGATGGCATCGATATCAAAGATATCACTCAAAAATCACTAAGAAATTTAATGGGAATTGTTTCACAAGATTCAATTTTATTTAATGATACCGTAAAAAATAATATAAGTTTAGGGGTTAATAATGCTACAAATGAAGCTGTTTTAGAAGCTTCAAAAATTGCAAATGCTCACGAGTTTATTAAAGAGTTACCATTGCAATACGAAACCAATATTGGAGACAGCGGTAATACACTTTCTGGTGGACAAAAACAGCGTTTAAGCATTGCTAGAGCTGTATTAAAAAACCCTCCTATAATGATTTTAGATGAAGCTACTTCAGCTTTGGATACAGAAAGTGAACAATTAGTACAACTTGCTTTGGAAAAAATGATGAAAAACAGAACATCATTAGTGATTGCACATCGCCTGTCAACAATTCAAAATGCAGATATAATTGTAGTTATGAAAAAAGGGGAAATTGTAGAACAAGGTAAACACGAAGAACTATTAACTAAAAAAGGCGAATACTTTAAATTGGTATCTATGCAATCGTTAAGTTAATCAATTATTGGTTTTTAATAAGTCCTAATTTTTCAGCACGTTTTAACATAAAAGCATAAGCTTCTTCATAATCATTTGCTATTTTACCGTCTAAAATTGCTTCTTTTATTGCATCTTTAATTTGTCCAATTTCTCTACAAGGCTTTAAATTAAAAGTCTCCATAATTAGCTCACCAGAAATTGGTGGTTGAAAATTACGTATGTGGTCTCTTTGCTCTACCTCTTTTATTTTATCACGTACAATTTTAAAATTATGATGATATTTTTTATATCGTGCTGGATTTTTTGTAGTAATATCTGCTTCACATAAAATCATTAAACTCTCAATATCATCACTAGCGTCAAAAATTAAACGCCTTACGGCAGAATCAGTCACATCAGATGCTAATATAATAGGTCTAGAACTTAGAAAAACCATTTTTTGAACAAATTTCATTTTATTATTTAAAGGCATTTTTAATCTTTTAAATAATTTAAAAACCATTTTTGCTCCAACAAATTCGTGGGTATGGAAAGTCCACCCTACTTTTTTATCAAACTTTTTAGTAGGTGCTTTTCCAATGTCATGTAATAAAGCCGCCCAACGCAACCATAAATCTGACGTAGTTTTTGAGATATTATCAACCACCTCTAGCGTATGGTAAAAATTATCCTTATGCTTCTGCCCTTCAACCTCTTCCACACCTTGTAAATTGGTTAATTCTGGTAAAAAACGTTCTAATAATTTAGTTTTATGAAGCAACAAAAATCCTATTGAAGGCACTTTGGAAAGCAAAATTTTATGCAATTCATCAATAATACGTTCTCTTGTAATGATATCAATTCTTTCAGAATTTTTAGAAATGGCTACCAAAGAATTTTCTTCAATTTTAAAATTAAGTTGCGTTGCAAATCTAATAGCGCGCATCATACGCAAAGGATCGTCAGAATACGTAATATTAGGATCTAAAGGAGTTCTAATAATTTTATTTTCTAAATCTTTTATACCACCAAAAGGATCTAATAAAATTCCATATTTTTCTGAATTTAAGCTCAAAGCTAAAGCGTTTATGGTAAAATCTCTCCTATTTTGGTCATCCTTTAAAGTTCCATTTTCAACAACCGGGTTTCTACTTGTTTCGTTGTAAGATTCTTTACGAGCACCTACAAATTCAATTTCAACATCTTCAAATCGTAACATAGCAGTACCGTAAGTTTTAAAAACCTGAACTTTTGGATTGGTCGGTAACATTTCGGCTACTTTTTTAGCCAAATCAATACCACTTCCAACGGCAACTATATCTATATCTTTAGGTGTATCTCTTTTTAAAAAATAATCACGAACAAAACCTCCAATTACATAAGTTTCTAATTGTAAATTATTGGAAGCTTTTGAAATATATTCAAAAATTGGATGCGATAACGCATCTTTATAGGTTTTTTTTTTCGACATAAATTAATTACGAAGCACTATTATTTCTCCATTTTCAGCTACTTTCAATATTGTAGATGACTTCTCATTAACAACTTCGCGCTGCAAATTTACAATATAGTCTACGCTATCCAAAATAGTCGCTTCAATTTCTTTAAAACTTTTAGGTGTTGGATTTCCACTAATATTTGCTGAAGTTGATACAATAGGTTTTCCAAAAGCTTTAATAAGTTGTTGACAAAAAACATTTTGTACTATTCTTATTGCAACAGTTTGGTCACTAGCTATCATATTTTTTGCCAATCCTTTTGGATTGTTGTATATAATTGTTGTTGGTTTGGTACTTTTATTTAGCACTGAAATTATGTTTTCAGAAATGGACGGAATATAGTGTTGAAGCATATCAAGCCCGTCAACTAAAATAATTAAACTTTTACTCTCTGAACGCTTTTTAATTTTAAAAACCTTATTAACAGCTACTTCAGATGTAGCGTCACAACCAATTCCCCAAACCGTATCTGTTGGATATAATAAAGTTTGTTCTTGCTTTAAAACTTCTAGTGATTTTTTTATTTCAGTTGTAAACATTAGTATTTACCAAATATTTTATGAATTTTTAATTTTCTTAAAAAAGAAAGTTTTCTTTTTTCTGGAACTCCATTTTTAGCAATATAATCTTGTACCGTTTCTACCATTCTTAATGCTGATTTTCCATCATTGTAGGGGTGGTATTGAGCAACAATATTTTGACGTTCTTTTTGGAATACATCTTCTTGTAGGTTTGATATAATTTTAGCTTCCAAATTTTTATACTCCAATGAATTATCCCATTGTATATTTTTAGAGTTACTTTTAAAAGTTATAACGGGTTTGTCTAATAACAAAAATTCGTAAACTACCGAAGAAGTATCACTTACCATTATATCTGCCATTAATAAAAACTTAATAATATTTCTTTCTTCTTCAAAAATCACCTTTGAATTTTCTTTTGCTATTTGTTGATAAGCTACTATCAATTCCTCTGCCATTAAATCATGAAATTTTATTAAAATTAAATGATCTTTATTCTTTGCTAATTTTTTAAATTCATCTATTAAATAAGGCGCAGATGTTAACGATGGCGAAAAAGTTGGTGCATATAACACTATTTTTTTTGCATTGTAGTTGTTTAGCAAAGCTTTTTTTTCTTCATCGTATTTATGAAGTTCATTTCCATATATATCCAACTTAGGCCAACCTGTTTCAAGTACATCAAAATTTTTATACTTGTTTTTTAATTTTAAAAATCTTTGTGTAAAATAAGGGCCCTGAGTTAAATATAAATCAAAATAATGTCGAATTCTAAAATGACCTTTTTTCTCCCCTGCCAAACCGTGGAATACTTGTACTTTTAAACCCCTTAAATAATAAGGAACTTCATTTCCTGGCACAAAAATAACATCGCTTTTAAAAGTTTTGACAACTTCCATATTAGATGTTAAAGTTTCATTTTTAAAAGGGAATTTATTTTTTATAGGTTTTTTAACAAACCATAAATAATCAAATTCTTTTTGCTTTAAAACCTGCATTATTGGTTCTAAAATACCAAATGCATACGGATTTTGACAAAATAATATAACTTTCATAGTAAGGTATTAAACTATATCATTCGCATTTTTTAGATCTTCCTCAAAATCTACTTCAATGCAATTATATTTAGAAATATCGATTGCTTTTAATTTTAAATTATCTTGAGCAATTGCATTCTCTAATCCTTTTTCAAAATAGTCATTAGCATCACATTTTTCTAATTGAGAAATAAAAATATCTAAATCATTTTTAGAAATAAAATTAATTCCAACTGCTTCACCTAACCCATTTTTAACTTCTTTCGATAGTTTATTCACAAAGTTATTTTGCAAAGTGTATTTAACCTCTTCTTCTGCTACACTTGATGTATTTACTGCAATAAACGAATTATGTTTTTGAATATCTTGAAGCAAAACTGATAATAATTTTTCATCAAAAACCACATCTCCATTAAACCATAAAACAGATTTTCCTCGATGTTTTTTTAAGGCTCTCAATAAACTTTTAGAAGTGTTTGTTTGATCAAAAAATGGATTATAAACGTAATTAACATCAGGAAAACGTTCCATAATTAAATCTTTTTTAAAGCCAACAACTGTTGTTACATCATTAATATCAAAGTATTTTGAAATATTATTAAGTTGTTTTGCCATAATGCTCTCACCATCCTTTAAAGGAGTTAATGGTTTTGGAAATGGATTTCCGAGTCTAGAGCCTATACCTGCTGCTAAAATTACAATTTTCAATATTCTATTTTTTAAATTTACCTATTGATGACAAAAATATAACATTAATATTTAATTGTTTACACATTTTAAAAGGATCGTTAAAAAACAAAAAAAACTCTAACCTAGGTTAGAGTTTTTTTAAAATAAATATATAGTAATTAAACTGCTACATCATTTTCACGAAGCGCATCATTTAACGAAGTTTTTTTATTAGTACTTTCTTTACGCTTTCCAATAATCATAGCGCAAGGAACATTAAACTCACCGGCAGGAAATTGTTTTTTATAACTTCCAGGAATTACTACCGAACGGGCAGGAATTCTACCTTTCATTTCTTTAGGCTCGTCTCCAGTAACATCAATAATTTTAGTACTCATTGTTAAAACTACTCCTGCGCCTAAAACCGCCTCCTTTTCAACATGGACTCCTTCAACAACTATACAACGAGAACCTACAAACACATCGTCTTCAATAATAACAGGAGCAGCTTGTAAAGGTTCTAAAACTCCGCCAATACCAACACCTCCACTTAAATGTACATTTTTACCAATTTGTGCGCAACTCCCAACTGTTGCCCAAGTATCTACCATAGTGCCTTCATCAACATAAGCCCCAATATTTACATAACTTGGCATTAAAATAGTACCACTTGAAATATAGGCTCCGTGACGAGCTACCGCATGAGGAACCACACGAACACCCTTCTCTTTATAACCAGTTTTTAATGGTATTTTATCATGATACTCAAAAATCCCAACTTCCATAGTTTCCATTTTTTGAATTGGGAAATACATAACTACTGCTTTTTTTACCCATTCATTAACTTGCCAACCACCTGCTATTGGCTCAGCAACACGCAATTTACCAACATCTAATAAATTAACAACTTCTCTAATAGTGTTTTGAGTAACTTCATCTTTTAATAATTCTTTATTCTCCCAAGCTTTCTCAATAATTTCTTTTATTTCCTTCATTCCTTTAGTTTTCATATGGCTACAAATATAAAATTAAAAATATTTATAAGTTTTAAAATGACTAAATTTGCACAACTTTATAAATTTTGTTAATATTTTGGGACGTATTTTAGCTTTTGATTATGGTGAAAAAAGAACTGGTTTAGCCGTTACTGATGAGCTTCAAATTATTGCTTCAGGATTAACTACTGTAGCTACAAAGAAAATATTTTCATTTTTAACCGATTATTTAAAAAATGAAACTGTAGAATTATTTATTGTGGGTGAACCCAAGCAATTAAACAGTAAAGAAAGTGAAAGTGAACAATTTATAAAACCTTTTATTCAAAAATTAAAGACAACTTTTCCTAAAATTCCTATTAAAAGAGTTGATGAACGTTTTACTTCAAAAATTGCATTTGAAAGTATGATACAAAGTGGAATGAAGAAAAAAAATCGTCAAAATAAAGCTTTAATTGATGAAATTAGTGCTACTCTTATTTTACAAACGTATTTACAAAACAAATAGCTACAAAATTCTTTTTTTATACATTTAAGATAACAACCATTTTAAAGCAGATTTTTCTGTTGAAAATACTTTAACTTTAAAACCAACTTTTAAATATACTTCGGTTTCAAAAAGCATCGAAGCTGCAACCGAGTATGGTTCATCCACAATTAAAGCTTGTTTTTTTCCTCTAACTACATCTTCAATTGCTCTCATAAAGTTTATAATTTCTGGTAAAAAATCTATTGGTATGTCAAATTTTCCATTTCTATAATCTGATAAAAGATTGAATTTTTGTTGAGTAAACTCAGGCATTTTTAAAAATTCTGCCCAAGCTTCTTCAATAGCATCTGAAGTTATTAAACCGCAATGTTTATACCTAACAATTTTTAATGTTTTATCAATAAAAATAGAATAATTCATGGTTTTGGTAGTTTATCAGCTTAAACTAATCCAAAAACTTTTAATAAATTTTGAAAATCAAGTATTAATTTAAAATAAAGGCTTGCGTTAAGTTTTATATCTAACAATTTTTTAGCTAAGCTTTTCAAATATACTAAAAATTTAAACAACAATTAGTGCAAAATTTAACCTTAGCGGCTTTCCTTAAATTAATTAATAATGAGTTATTTAGGGTCAAATAGTTAAAATTTAAAGATTCTTAAAATAACCAAGAGCAACAATTTTATTATTCATTTAAACTTTTGTATTTTTGCAATCCAAAAAAAAAAATATGATTTTACCCATTATAGCATATGGTGATCCAGTTTTAAGAAAAGTTGGTGTTAATATTGATAAAGATTATCCTAATTTAACCGAACTTATTGAAAACATGAAAGAAACTATGGTCAATGCCAGAGGTATTGGTTTAGCAGCTCCACAAATTGGAAAAGCCATACGCCTTTTTATTGTGGATACTTCTCCATTTGAAAAAGATGAAGATTTAGATGAAAAAGAACGTGAGTTTTTAAGCACTTTTAAAAAAGTTTTTATCAATGCTAAAATTGTAAAAGAAGAAGGTGATGAATGGGCTTTTAATGAAGGCTGCTTAAGTATTCCTGATATTAATGAAGATGTTTTTAGGCAAGAAAAAATTACCATTGAATATTTAGATGAAAATTTTGAACCACACACTGAAGTCATTGATGGCTTAGCTGCTAGAGTTGTACAACACGAGTATGACCACATTGAAGGCATTTTATTTACCGATAAAATTTCTTCATTAAAAAAACGACTTATTAAAAAGAAACTAGAAAATATTTCTAAAGGGAAAGTAAATGCAGAATATAGAATGAAATTTCCGCTACTTAAAAGAAAATAATTTTCTAAAATAGATAAAAATTAAAAACATTTACATGGAATTAAAAAACATTGTTGCAATTAACGGAAAACCAGGATTGTATGAAATTAAAGCACAATCAAAAGGTGGAATTATTGTAGAATCATTATTGGATCAGAAAAAATTTCCTGTAATGGCTACGCACAACATAAGCGCTTTAAATGAAATTGCAATTTACACTTATGAAGAAGAAGTTCCTTTAAGAATAGTGTTAAAAAGTATTTTTGAAAAACAACAAGGTGAAAATACTATTAGTCATAAAGAAAGTGGTAAAGTATTAACTTCTTTCTTTAGAGAAGTTTTACCTAATTTTGATGAGGAACGTGTATATACTTCCAATATTAAAAAAGTATTGCAATGGTATAATTTATTAGCTTCTAAAAATTTTGATTTTACTTCTATTAAGGAAGAAGATGAAGTTGAAGAAAAAACTTCATAAATGGCTTATAGCATAACACTTACAGGTAAAAATAATAAGGAAGCTCTAGATTTACTAGAGCTTTCTGCTAAAATTATGAATACTTGCAAGTTAGTTTATTGGTTGGAAGGAGGTACTCTTTTAGGAATTAGAAGAGAAAACAGGCTGTTACCTTGGGATAATGATTTAGATTTTTCACTTATGTATCCAGGTAAACCTAAATTAGAAACCCTCATTAACCAACTAAAAAGTGAAGGGTTAAGAGTTCGTGTAAGAAAATTTAAGAATACTTTACCTTTTAAAAATGGTGATCTAAGAATTATTAAAGTCCGTAAAAAAAAATTATTTGGATTATTAAAAGGGAATGTATGCTTGGATATTTTTATAAAATATAACTACAACGAAAAAGCGTATTGGCAAATTGGAAACAAAGTAAAAAATGTTCCTTATAAATTTTATGCTACCGTAAAGGAAATAAAATTTAACAACTATTCTTATTCTATTCCCAAATTAACTGACGAATATTTAACTTATAGATATGGAAATTGGAATGTTCCAGTTAAAAATTGGAATACTTTTACAGATGATAACGCTTTAAGTTAAAAATTTACTTATTATTTTTCAATAAGTTTTAAAGCATCTTTTAAAATAGTACTACTAACACTATACGTATAAGGCAAGTATTCTACATGACAGGTGGTTTTAGGAAATTTACCTTTCCAGTCTTCTCCAACAGAAATTGCATCTATATTATGACGATCTACTATTGCTTGTTTATTTTTATCTACTTGTGGTATTACTTGATCAACAAACGATAAAGCTTCAATAATTCGTATTCTTTCATTAAAAGGAATTACAGGTAGCCTACCTTTCTCCTTTAAAATCAATTCATCAGTAGAAACACCTACTACCAAATAATTACACATTTTTTTGGTACGTTCTAATATATTTAAATGACCATAATGAAAAATATCAAAACAGCCTGAAGTATACATTTTATTAAATTTTTTAAATTCTCCCTTTAAATTTACTTCAATTTTGATAACAGGATCTGTTATTAACTTTAACTCATTCGGGGTTTCTTTCAAAAACTCATTTATTTTTTCAATAGTTATACCAATAGGCTCCAAATTCTTTGTAAAACTATTTTTTTTATAAACCATTGTAAATGATTTTTCTACTTCATTTGTAAAAATATCCCAAACATCATCAAATTCATTTTGTAATTTTTCAACTATCATTAAAATCATTTTATTTATAAATTTTGCTGCGAAGATAGTAATTGATTTTTAAATCAGCATTTTTGTTTCATTTTGATTGCCTATTTTTGCAATTAAAGTAAATTTTATGAAAACCCGAGAACAGCAACTTCAAGCATTTAGTAATTTATTAGACATAATGGATGAATTACGTGCTAAATGTCCTTGGGACAAAAAACAAACCATACAATCATTACGTCATTTAACCATTGAAGAAACCTATGAATTAGGAGATGCCATTTTAAACAATGACTTGGAAGAAGTAAAAAAAGAATTAGGCGATTTGCTATTACATATTGTTTTTTATGCCAAAATTGGTTCGGAAAGCAATAGTTTTGACATTGCTGATGTAGCAAGTAACATTTCCGAAAAACTTATTCATCGTCATCCACACATTTATAGTGATGTAATTGTTGAAAATGAAGAAGATGTTAAACAAAATTGGGAACAACTGAAACTTAAAGAAGGGAAAAAATCAGTTTTAGAAGGAGTTCCTACTTCGCTTCCAGCTTTGGTAAAAGCTAATAGAATTCAAGACAAAGTTGCTGGAGTTGGTTTTGATTGGGAAAAACCAGAGCAAGTTTGGGAAAAAGTCCAAGAAGAATTGGCTGAATTGAATGAGGAAATAAAAAAAGGGAATATAGAAACTATAGAATCTGAATTTGGAGACGTATTATTTTCAATGATAAATTACGCGCGTTTTATAAAAGTAAACCCTGAAAATGCTTTAGAAAAAACCAATAAAAAGTTTATTAATAGATTTCAATATTTAGAAAATGAAGCCAAAAAATTAGGAAAATCTTTACATGAAATGTCTTTACATGAAATGGATGTTTTTTGGAATGAAGCCAAAAAATTATACCATTAATCAACTCAATAATTTTTGGCTAAAACTTGAAGATTAACAATTAATTTGTAATTTGTATTCTGTAATTAAAATCACTATGCAATTTAAAGCAACCACTCCTGAAAATTACATATCTCAAATTCCTAAAGATAGAATACCGCATTTTGAAAAACTACGCAAAACAATTGTTGAAAACTTACCAAAAGGATTTGAAGAACAAATGAGTTATGGTATGATTGGCTATGTAGTACCAAAGAATGTGTATCCTAAAGGTTATCATTGTGACAACAAATTACCACTGCCTTTTATCAACATCGCTTCTCAAAAAAACTTTATTGCTTTATACCATATGGGAATTTATGCAAATCCTGAACTTTTAAATTGGTTTGTTAAGGAGTATCCAAAACATTGCAAACAAAAATTAGATATGGGCAAAAGTTGTATTCGGTTTAAAAAAATTTCTGAAATTCCATTCAATTTAATTGCTGAGTTAGTCAAAAAAATTTCAGTTCAAGAGTGGATTGAATTGTATGAAAAAAATATAAAACGTTAAAGCTAAATTATGGAGAAAATTGTAATTATAACTGGAGGAAGTAAAGGTTTAGGACTTGGCTTAGCAAAAGAGTATCATAAAAATGGCTACAGAGTTATTTCTATTGCTAGGACCAAATTAAAAAAACTCTATACTACAGAACAATATCAATGTGACCTTAGTAATACAGAAGCTATTGAAGGTATTTTTACTGAAATATTTTCTCATTTAGATGAAAATTCTACTAGTAAAATAACACTTATCAATAACGCTGGAGATTTAGGAACTATTAATACTTTGGGCAAGTTAAATTCAAAAGATATTGCTTATACCATACATGTAAATTTAATTGCACCTTTAACCACAAGTAATTCATTTATAAAATTAACCAAAGATTGGAATTGTAAAAAACAAATTATTAATATTTCTTCAGGTGCGGCAGTAAACCCTTATGAAAGTTGGTCTTTATATTGTTCATCAAAAGCAGGATTAGATATGATGACCAAAGTCATTTCAAAAGAACAAAAAGAAGTTGTTCATGGAGTAAACATTGTTTCAATTTATCCAGGAGTTGTTGATACGGACATGCAAGCAGCAGCAAGAAATGCTCCTAAAGAAAACTTTAAATCGGTTCAGCGTTTTATAGACTTTTTTGAACATGGAGATTTGTTTACTCCTAAACAAGTGGCACAAAAAATATATAAATTAGACCATACTGGTGAATTAAAAAATGGTCGAATTTTAGATGTTAGAAAAATTTAAAAAAAAAGCCTTACAAAATTGTAAGGCTTTTTTATAGTTTATAACTTGTAAATTATTGTTTTTTTGTTCTTTTAGTAACGGTTAATTTTTTAGCATTTTTTACTTTTTGTTTAGTTAAAGCTAAATCAATTACTTCACTCATTTCAGACACATAATGAAATGTCAATCCTTTTAAATAAGATTCTTTTATCTCCTCAATGTCTTTTCTATTTTCTTTACAAAGAATAATTTCTTTAATATTCGCCCTTTTTGCTGCTAGTATTTTTTCTTTAATACCACCAACTGGAAGAACTTTACCTCTTAAAGTAATCTCACCTGTCATTGCTAACTTAGCTTTAACTTTACGCTGAGTAAATACCGAAACTAACGAAGTTAACATTGTGATTCCTGCACTTGGCCCATCTTTTGGTGTAGCTCCTTCTGGTATGTGCATGTGTACTTTGTATTCATCTAACAATTCTGGAACAATGCCAAAGTTTGCAGCATTGGCTTTTATATACTCCATTGCAATGGTTGCAG
This sequence comes from uncultured Lutibacter sp., assembly GCF_947493565.1. Classification (GTDB taxonomy): domain Bacteria; phylum Bacteroidota; class Bacteroidia; order Flavobacteriales; family Flavobacteriaceae; genus Lutibacter; species Lutibacter aestuarii. The sequence goes on from NZ_CANLRG010000003.1 coordinate 302,149, forward strand.
ACTCTTTCATTACATTACCAATATTCCCTGTAATGGTTAACCCTTTCCCTTTAGAAATAATAGATTCAATAAATAAAATATCCCCACCTACACTTGTCCAAGCTAAACCTGTTACTACGCCTGCTACATCATTACTCTCATATTTGTCACGCTCTAAATGAGAAGGTCCTAATACTTTTTCAATAATTTCGTTGGTAATTTTAACCTCGTACTTTTCTTCCATTGCAATAGATTTAGCTGCATAACGAACCACTTTTGCGATTTGTTTTTCTAATCCTCTTACTCCAGACTCACGAGTATATGCTTCTACAATTTTTTCTAATTGTTTTTTTCCTATTTGTAAATGTTCTTTTGTTAAACCATGCTCTTTTAATTGTTTAGGAAGCAAATGACGTTTTGCAATCTCAACTTTTTCTTCAATGGTATATCCAGAAACATTAATAATTTCCATTCGATCTCTTAATGCCCAAGGAATGGTAGATAAGCTATTGGCTGTGGCTACAAATAATACTTTTGATAAATCGTAATCTAATTCTAAATAGTTGTCGTAAAATGTAGTGTTTTGTTCTGGGTCTAGTACTTCTAACATTGCAGAAGATGGGTCTCCATTATGACTAGATGATGCTAATTTATCAATTTCATCCAACACAAAAACTGGGTTTGATGTACCTGCTTTTTTAATGTCTTTTATAATTCTTCCAGGCATTGCTCCAATATAGGTTTTTCTATGCCCTCTAATTTCAGCTTCATCACGAACACCACCTAAAGACATACGTACATATTTTCTTCCAAGAGCTTCAGCAATAGATTTTCCCAAAGAAGTTTTTCCTACTCCTGGGGGACCGTATAAACAAATAATCGGCGATTTCATATCTCCTTTTAATTTTAAAACAGCTAAATGTTCAATAATACGTTCCTTCACTTTTTCTAAACCAAAATGATCTCTATCTAATATTTTTTGAGCTCTTTTTAAATCAAATTTATCTTCTGAAAATTCGTTCCAAGGTAAATCTAACAACAAATCTAAATAGTTACGTTGCACAGAATATTCAGCTACTTGTGGATTCATTCGCTGTAAGCGTCCTAATTCTTTTTCAAAGGTTTCTCCTACTTCTTTACTCCATTGTTTAGTTTTGGCACGCTCACGCATTTCTTCAAGCTCTTCATCATAAGAAACACCACCTAATTCTTCTTGAATAGTTTTAAGTTGTTGATGTAAATAATATTCTCGCTGCTGTTGATCCATATCAGATCTTGTTTTAGACTGAATTACGTTGCGTAATTCTAATCGTTGCAGCTCAGCATCCATCTTTTTTAAAGTTAATAATGCTCTGTCTTTTAAATTATCAGTTTGTAATAATTGCTGTTTCTCTTCTACTTTTAAATTCATATTAGAAGAAACAAAGTTGATTAAAAAAGGATTACTTTCTATATTTTTTATAGCAAAAGACGCTTCAGAAGGTAAATTGGGGTTTTCTTTAATAATACGAACCGCCATTTCCTTTATAGAATCTATGATTGCTTCAAATTCAGGATCTTTTTCCTCTTTACGATCTTCTATACAAGCTTTAGTAGTCGCCTTTAAATAAGGCTCTTCTTGTACAAAACTTTCAACTTCAAACCTTTTTTTACCTTGAATAATTACAGTGGTGTTACCATCAGGCATTTTTAACATTCGTAAAATTCTTGCAACAGTACCAACTCTATAAATATCATTAATCGTTGGATCTTCAACGGCTTCATTTTTTTGAGCAACTACTCCAATAATCTTATTTCCTTTATTTGCTTCTTTAATCAATTGAATTGATTTATCTCTTCCTGCAGTAATCGGAATTACAACGCCTGGAAATAAAACCGTGTTACGCAAAGGTAAAATAGGTAATACATTGGGAACCTCTTCTTTATTAATTTCTTCTTCGTCTTCTGGTGTCATTAAAGGAATTAAATCCGCATCTTCATCTAAAATGTGCTGTAATGACATATTGTCCAGTTTTAAAAATTTTGAATTACTCATAGTTTATTTTGGGTCATTTTGTCATTTTAAAATTTATCTTCAAATAAACTTTAAAAACAAAATTAATTTAAAATTCTAATTATCAATAAATTAACTAAATAGTTATAAAACTATCCATTAATAAATCCCAATAGTTATGCCAAATAAGTACTGTTTTTAGATATTATTTTTAATAATTTTATACAAAAGTGTAACAGTTCAATTTTGTCAATGTCTTTTTAATAGAAATCGATTTTTGAAAGTAGAGAATCAACATATAAACAAACTTATAGAACGTTGTAAAAAAGGTGATAAATCAGCCCAATTTACAATCTACAAACAATACTATAAAGCTATGTATAATACTGCTTTAAGAATTGTAAATGATAGCTATGAAGCTGAAGATATTATGCAAGAATCGTTTTTAGCAGCTTTTACAAAGCTGCATACATTTAGTGAAACAGTAACTTTTGGAGCTTGGCTGAAAAGAATTGTAATTAATAATAGCATTACAGCTCTAAAGAAGAAAGATAAAATGAATACGATACCCCTAGAAAAAGTGGTATTGAATGAACTAGAAGAAAAACCTGTAGACTATACTTTATTAAAAACAAGTGATATTTTAAATAAAGTAGCGCAGTTGAAAAATAATTACAAAGTGGCTATAACACTTAACTTAATTGAAGGTTATGATTATGAAGAAATTGCTCAAATTATGGGAATTAGCTACGAAAATAGTAGAACAACAATTTCGAGAGCAAAAAATAAATTAAGACAACTTTTAGCAAACTAAAATGAAAGACAATTTAGAACATATATTTAAAAGTTTAGAAAACAAATTCGATACTGAAGAGCCTAGAATAGGTCATTTTGATAGGTTTGAAGCAAAACTACATCAAATTGAAACCAAAAAACCTAAAGTTCGTTATCAATTAGCTTCATTCGTAGCTGTGGCAGCATCCGTTGTATTGATATTTGGAATTTGGTTGGGAGCTACATTTTCTAACAAAGGAATGGAATTAGCAACCGTTTCAACAGAAATGAAAGATACCCAAAACTATTTTGTTACTACTATTGAAAAGGAACTTACCCTTATTGAAAAAGAAAGAAATAGCGATACTGAACAATTGATTGATGATGCATTGGTTCAACTTAAAAAATTAGAACAACAATACCACCTGCTTACTTTAGAGCTCAAAGAAAGTACGGAAGATAAGCGAATTATTTATGCCATGATTTCTAACTATCAACAACGCATAACTATTTTGCAAAGTTTATTAATTCAAATTGAAGATGTAAAACAATTAAAAACACAAGACAATGAAAACTATGTATAAAATATTACTCTTACTTTTTTTAATACCACTCACAATTTCTGCAACAGAAAAAAATGGAAAATACACCAAAAATAAAGTGCTAAAAAAAGAATACACTGTAAATAATAATGCTTTACTTAATGTATCTAATAAATACGGAAACATCGGTATTTCTACTTGGAACGAAAATAAAATTAAAATTGAAGTTAGCATTACTACTAATGGAAACGATGAAGAAAAAGTTCAAAAGCGTTTAGATCAAATTAATGTAGAGTTCCAAGGGAATACTTCAGAAGTTTCAGCCAAAACCCTTATAGAAAAAACGTCGAGTTCTTGGAGTTTATGGGGTAAAAAAAATAATGTAAGCATGGAGATTAATTATTTAATTCAAATGCCCATTACTAACAGCGTTAATTTAAATAATGATTACGGAGCAATTATTATAGACAAACTTGAAGGAAGCTCTAAAATTAATTGTGATTATGGTAAAATAACTATTGGTGAATTATGGAATACAGATAATGCAATTGATATAGACTATACCAATAATTCAACCATCGATTTTATACAAGATGGATATGTAAATGCAGATTATTCAAGTTTAACAATTGAAAAATCAAACAGAATTAAACTAAATGCAGATTATTCTCATATGGCTTTTGGAATGGTAGCTGTTTTAGATTATAACTGTGATTACGGAAGTTTAAAAATTGAAGATGCTGGAAACGTTACTGGTAACAGTGATTATATGCATACCAAAGTTGATAAACTTAGAAACAGTGGTAATTTTGATATGGATTATGGTTCTTTAAAAATTCTTGAATTAGGAGATGATTTAAAACAAATAGATGTAAAAACCTCATATACTCATATAAAACTTGGAGTAAAATCATCAAACAATTTTTCTATAAAAGCTAATTTAAGTTATGGCCACTTAAAATATGATAACGGATTTACTTTTAATAAAGAAATCGTAAAATCAACTTCTAAATATTATGAAGGTTTTTACAATTCTAATTCTGGAGGAATCATAAACATTAAATCTAGCTACGGTAATATTACATTTTTTAACAACTAAAAAAAACACAATGAAAAAATTATTCACAAGTATTTTAGCCTTATTAGTATTTAGCATAAGTACACAAGCGCAATTTTATCATAAAAAAATTAAAGGAAATGGTCATTTAACTACAAAAATACGAACTGTTGGTGATTACAATAAAATTGGTGTAGCAGGTTCTTTTAATGTTGAATTAATCAAAGGAACTGAAGGGGAGATTACTATTCAAGCCGAAGAAAATTTAATGGATTATATTATCACTGATGTAAAAGATGGGCAGCTAAAAATTAAGACCAAAAAAGGGTATCAAATAAAAAGCACTAAAAAGATTAAAATTACCATTCCTTTTAGTAATGTAGAGGCTATTTCTTTAGCTGGATCTGGAAATATTTACACTACTCAAACTATTAAAGCTAAAGACTTACAACTAGCTGTAGCTGGTTCAGGGGATATGAATTTAAACATTTCAACTGGCCAAGTAAATACTTCTATTTCAGGTTCAGGAAATATGAAACTACAAGGGGACTCTAATCAATTTTCTTGTAAAATAGCTGGTTCAGGAAATTTAATCGGCTACAACCTTAAAGCTAATATAGCAAATGCAAAAGTGGCTGGTTCAGGAAATATTAAAATTCATGCAATGAATGAAATTCATGCGAAAATTGCAGGTTCAGGAAATATTTATTATACTGGCAATCCAGAAATTGTTAAATCAAATTCGGCAGGTTCTGGTTCTATTAAAAAGAAACACTAAACTCAACTTTTATACTACCAAAAAATCCCTTTTTCAAAGTAAAAAAGGGATTTTTTATTAATTAACTACTGGCTTTTGAATAGGTGTGTCACTTTCTACAATTAAATATGATGAAAGAGAATAATAAGCGTTTCCATTTTCTTTGTCGTTAGTCCAATCTTCAAAGCTATATTGATACTTTAGAGACTCTTCAATATTGGATAATTGTATGGAGTTAACTCTAATAGGTACTTCTTGGCCTGGACACCAACCTGCTCTATCTGGCTCCCAATTACCATTTTGTGGCTTTACAGGATTAGAACTGCATCCTATACCTCCCATTACATGATGAAATTCTTGTGTACCAATTTTTAATAAATGTGTTCTAAATCCCCATTCAGCACTTGGTCTACCATCGTTATCTAAAGGAGTTGCATGTCCCCATCCTGAAATAACACTTCTTAACCTTGCTGCTTTAGCATTTTCAGGTAAGGATATGTTACCTGATAATTTAATGGTATTAGGTATTTCTTCTCCATAAGGTATTTGTTGAGAGTTATTAGTATGATCTATTAAAGGCACTATGGCTGAGTATTTGTATGTAGGTTCTCCTTCAGTAATTTTAAAATCAACTGTAAGTAGCCATCCTTCAATTGTCCAGACTTCTACAAATGACTTTAATTGTACATTTCCTTGCAATAAAGATTTAAAATCTGTTACATCAAAAACAAAACCTTCACCTCTTTGAGAGTTATCTACTCCATAAGGTGTTATGTATCTGCCCATTTCAAACCAATTATTAGTTGATGCATCTTTTACTTTTATATTGGCAAAAACATCCCAAGCACCACAACCTCCATTTGGGCATTCTAATTTTACATACATTAAAATTTGTGTAATTTTTTCTGAATTTACTGGAAAATTAAAAGTTCCTTCTTTTGATTGAACTCTACCATCACCAAAACTTAAATGAGCTTTATTAAATGTGTTTACAATGGTTGTTGTTGGTACAATTTCTTCGTTATTGACTTCTGAATCTTTTCCGCACTGAGAAAAGCTAAACAGTATTAAAGTAAATAGTAATGGTTGAATTATAATGTGTTTTTTCATTGAAATTTGTATATTATTTTCAATAAAAATATGCTATATAAACTACCTCAAAAAATAAAATAGCTGAATAGCTAAACAACATGGTTTAACTACAACCTTAAAAAGTTGAAAATAAATTTTGACTAATTTTTACTGCTATTTCTAAACATAAAAAATAACCCTACTAACACCAAAGGAATACTTAAAACCTGTCCTGTATTTAATCCTAATACCCAATCTTCTCTACCTTCAACTTGTGCTTCTTTAAAGAACTCAACAAAAAATCTAGCTGTCCATAAAAGCACAAAAAACAACCCAAATAAGTAACCTTGTTTTTTTATTTTATCTGTTTTCCAATAAACAAACATTAAAATTCCAAAAATAAACAAGTAGCTTATTGATTCATATAATTGAGCTGGATGGCGAGGAAAATCCTCTCCTAATCTTCTAAAAATAAAACCGTAATCACTATTGGTTGGTTTACCAATAATTTCAGAATTCATTAAATTTCCTAATCTAACAAATACGGCACCCGCAGCAACAGGAATAGTTATTCTATCTAAAATAAATAAAATTGGTTTTTTTAATACTTTTTTGCTAAACAAATACATTGCTATAATGATTCCAATGGCAGCACCATGACTTGCTAAGCCCGCAAATCCAGTAAATTGAAACTTGGGTGAAAATTTAAAAGGCAATATAACTTCTAAAGGTTTTTTAAATAAAAATTCTGGATCATAAAATAAAAAATGACCTAACCTTGCACCTATAAGTGTTGCTACCACGGTATATATAAATAACGAATCTAACTTTTCAATAGGAATTTTATCGTTAATAAATATTTTTTTCATTAAAAATAAACCCAACATAAAAGCTATCACAAACATTAAGCTGTAATAACGAACTGCGAAAGAACCTATTTTAAAAATTTCTGGTGCTGGATTCCAATCAATTTGAAGTAACGTCATTTAAATATATTTTAGTACTGTAAATTTAATTTAATTGTTGAATTAATTTTTAAAAAATCATTTTTTTAAATCCTCCTTTTCAGGAACGGGATCGTAACCACTTCCACCCCAAGGATGACAGCTACCTATTCTTTTAATAGCCAACCAACCACCTTTAAAAATTCCGTGTACTTTTAATGCTTCTAATGTATAACTAGAGCAAGTTGGGGAATACCTGCAAGCTGATGGCGTGTATGGCGAAATCGCTGCTTGATAAAAACGTACTAGCCAAATAAAAGGAATCGCTAATATTTTAGTAAAACTTTTCAAATTAATTGATTGAAAAAGTAGTTCCTTCTTTTCCATCTTTTAACTGAATACCTAGAGCAGCTAATTCATCTCTAATCTTATCGGACAATGCCCAATCTTTATTGTCACGTGCATCTTTTCGCATTTTAATTAGCATAGAAACAACGCCCGATAATTTATCTGAACTATCTTCTTTAAGTTCATTTTTTAATCCTAAAACATCAAAAACAAAAGCATTTAAAGTTGCTTTAAATACTGCTAAATCTTCGGTTGAAATAGTAGCTTTCTTTTCTATTAAAAGATTTACAAATTTTACAGCCTCAAATAAATTAGCGATTAAAACTGGTGTATTAAAATCATCATTCATAGCATCGTAACATTTTTGTTTCCACGCTTTAATATCAATTGAAGATTCTTTACTAACTTCAATTTTATCTATATTGCTTAAAGCTTCCATTAATTTGATATAGCCTTTTTCAGCAGCTTCTAAACCCGTATTGGTGAAATCTAAAATACTTCTATAATTAGCTTGTAGCATAAAAAAACGAGTGGCACTTGGAGAAAATGCTTTGCTTAAAATTTTATTATCTCCTGAAAATATTTCATTTGGTAAAATATAATTCCCAGTTGATTTGGCCATTTTTTGACCATTTAAAATCAACATATTTGCATGCATCCAATAATTTACTGGTTCCACTCCATTTTTAGTTTTGGACTGCGCTATTTCACATTCATGATGCGGAAATTTCAAATCCATTCCACCACCGTGAATATCAAAAGTTTCGCCTAAATATTTAGTACTCATCGCAGAGCATTCTAAATGCCAACCTGGAAAACCATTGCTCCAAGGTGATGGCCAACGCATAATATGACGTTCATCTGCTTTTTTCCATAAGGCAAAATCTTGTGGATTTTTCTTTTCACTTTGCCCATCTAATTCACGTGTATTATGAATAGAATCTTCAATGTTTCTGCCTGAAAGAATTCCATAATGTTCATTTTCATTGTATTTTAACACATCAAAATAAACAGAACCATTAACCTCGTAAGCTAGACCTTTTTCTAAAATATCTTTAATAATTTCTATTTGTTCAACTATATGTCCAGTAGCCGTTGGCTCTATACTTGGTGGTAAATTGTTTATTTTTTGTAATGTTTCATGAAAATCAACTGTGTAGCGTTGTACAACTTCCATTGGTTCAATTTCTTCTAAACGCGCTTTTTTAGCAATTCTATCTTCTCCAGCATCGGCATCGTTTTCTAAATGACCTGCATCGGTAATATTGCGCACATAACGCACTTTGTACCCTAAGTGTTTTAAATAACGGAAAATCATATCAAAAGACATAAAGGTTCTAACATTTCCTAAATGCACATTGCTATAAACAGTAGGGCCACAAACATACATCCCCACTTTACCTTCTATTACAGGTTTAAAAACTTCTTTAGTTTTGCTTAAAGAATTGTATATTTTTAGCTGATTTGTTTTGTATAATTCCATTAATTTATTCTTAAGTTTGAAGTTGTAAAGATAAGAACAAATCCCTAATGGAAAAATTTATACGATTAAGGTTTTAATCGCATATAAAATGAAGAATTGAATTTAGTTTTTTAAATTAACTGAACTAAAAACAGCGGTTAAAAATAATTTATTTAACGATTCAGAATCTTGAGAATATCCGTCTAAAATCTGCACACCATCTACTACTTTTTTGTTAGACTTTAACATTACCTTATCAAATTCTAAGTTAGATTTTTTTGAGTTTATTTGATATAAAAAAGAAGTGTTTGATAAATCTAATGATGCTGTGGCATAATCTAAAATTATATTAAGCCTGTTAAAATTTGGAGCTGTATTATTTACTTGAATCGTTCCAAATTTTTGACTCAATGAAACATCATTTCCAACTTCCTCTAAAATTACATCCGATGAATTTGAGAATAAATTAACATTTTCAAATGTTCCAAACTTAGCGTTTGGAACATTTTTTAAAGTTATGGTACTTGAGTTTAAAGCCACAATACTTACAGGTGAATTTGAAAACGTTAAATTATTGGTTTCTCCAGTGATAACACCCCCTATAAAGTTACTATAAGACACATGAGCAGACATTTTCTTATTAGATTCTGGGATGGTAACTTTCCCATGTCTAACATTTAAATCAAAAGTTGCTTTTTTAGGAACTTTAATCTTTAAATATTTTTTAATTTTTATTTTAGAATTACTGGTTGCTTTATAATTAAAATACACATTTTTACCATAGTTTTGAAGAGAATCTAAAGTACCCTCTTTTTTCATTTTTTCAACTATTTCTAGTGCAACTTTACTTGCATGTTTTGCCTCTTCAGCCTGCTTTCTCCATAGTTCTTTATTTTCAAGCATTTCTTTTTTTACTTCAGCAGCAGCTCTTTTTGCATCACTGATGGCTCTTTTAAACTCTTCAGAATTTCTAAGCTCTTTCATTTCTTTAGCCATTTCTTTAGAAGCTTTTTTATACTCTTCTATATTTCTTTTAAATTCTTCTGAATTTCTAAAAGAATCAATCTTTTTTTTCCAGTCGCTATTTTTAAACTTCTCAACCTGTTTTGCTACTTTTAATTTGTATTTTTTTAAATATGTAGAATCTTTTTTATAGGCTTGATAATCAAACTCAATTTCAGGTATTTCAGGGATCTCTGGCATTTCGGGCATTTCAGGAAATTCAAATTCTGCAAATTTCAGTTCTGGAAACTCAATATGAGGAAATTGAATATCAATTTCAGGGAAATCAAAATTAAAATTCATATGATTTGACATAGAAATTACTTCCACTTTATGTTTATTTCCTAAGGCTTCAAAATTCCAATTTTTCAAAATTTTGGTTGCTTCTTCCTTAGTTGCACCTTCCACTTCCATTATAGCTTCTATACCAACTACATTTCTATTCCAAGTTTCAATTTCAACATCTGTTTGTGTGGCATCAATTTTAAGGGTAACATCTGAATTTACCTTAAAACTTTCATTGATCTTTTTATCAAACTTTTGTGCTTGAGCTATTACTGCAAAAAATAGTAATATTAGGGTTAATTTATATTTGAACGTTTTCATTATTTGTTATGTTAAGTTTTTTTAATTCGTTTAATTGTGCTTTTAATTGGTACAATAGTTTTAAACGCAATTGCAAGTTTTCAATTAAAGCATTAATAGTTTTCTCGTTTAAACCTTCGGTATTTAATTCATTAGTAAGCTCTTTATAATCTTCTGTTAATTCACTTATTTTTTTAAAATAGCCGTCAAGTAATTCTTTATTTTCAGGAGTTTCTTCTAAAGTAACTATCTCAGACTGAATACTTGCTAAATAATAATTTTCAATAGTTTTCAATTCAGGAGAAATACTGCCTAAACTTTCAATTTTTGCTACAGAAGTTACTAACGAATCTTTTTCATTTGAAAAATAAAATAATGAAGCGCTTAACCCTATTAAAACTAAAAATGAAGCAGCTATTTTAAGAACATAAGAGTTATTCTTTTTAGTGGCATGCAATTCCTTTTGCAATTTAGCCTCAAACTTAGCTCTGTGATTTTCAGATAATTTACTAGTGTTTTCAATATTATTTTGAAACATTTCTTTTAAATCTTTAGGCATAATTAACTGCTTTTAATTGATTTTTTAATTTGTTTTTACCTCTCATTAACTGTGATCGAGATGCTACCTCTGTAATGTTTAATACTTGTGCAATTTCCTGATGATCATAGCCTTCAATTAAATATAAATTCAAAACAACTTTATACTTGTCTGGCAAACTATTTATAGCAGAAGTAATTTTTTTAATAGTTACTTCATCTTCAACAGTCCAATCATCATCGGCTATTGTAAGTTTCGATTCGTCAATAGAAACTAGTTCAATTTTTCTCTTTTTCAAATAATCAATGCATTGATTAATAACAATTTTTTTTATCCAGGCACCTATAGTAACTTCACCTTTAAACTTTTTGATGTTTTTAAATACTTTTATAAAAGCATCTTGCATTACATCTTCAGCAATAAAACTATCTTTCACATACCGTTGCGCAATTATATACATTGCATCGCAATAATTATCGTACAAAAGCATTTGAGCTTTTGCTTTATTGAGTTTGCAATCTTCTACAATTTGTTGATTTAATGAAACTGTTTTACTCATTTAGTTGGTTACTTCAGTTATAAAGACGAAACATTGTATTAAGTGTGGCACAATTATCTAAATAAATATTTTAAATTTACCAAAATTTTTAGAAGCTTATTAAAAAAACTGTTAAAAGCGTTCTTAAAACTACTAAAATTATCAAGCTAAAATGAGCTACCAATTTACTATAGTTGTACCGGTGTACAACGAAGAAGACAATTTAAAACGTGTAGAAGAAGAATTATCCAAATACATAAAAATTGCCATAAAAAAAACCAAAGTTTTATTTGTAAATGACGGAAGCAAAGATAAAAGCCAAGAGCTTATTGAAGCTATTTGTACAAATAATCATGATTTTAAATTTATTCAATTTGAAAAAAACTGTGGGTTAAGTGCTGCTATTACTGCTGGATTTAAAAATACAGATACTGAACTCGTTGGCTATATTGATTCTGATTTACAAACGGCTCCTGAAGACTTTAATTTATTACTAAAGGAAATTGGAAACTATGATTTAGTTACTGGAGTTAGAGCAAATAGAAAAGATTCATTTGTAAAAAATATGTCATCAACAATAGCAAATGGAATTAGACGAGCTTTTACCCATGACGGAATGGATGATACAGGTTGCCCTTTAAAAGTTATAAAAACTTCCTATGCTAAAAACATCCCTATGTTTAAAGGCTTACATCGCTTTTTACCTGCAATGATTTTACTACAAAACGGTAAAATTAAACAAATACCTGTACAACACTTTCCTAGAATTGCTGGTGAAGCTAAATACGGTTTATGGAATAGGCTTTTAGGCCCTTTAATGGATTGTTTTGCTTATGTATGGATGAAAAAGAAATACATTAATTATTCTATTGCCAAAAAGAGTTAATGAGCAACTGGATTATTTATACCATAGGATTTTTAGCCCAATTACTTTTTTCGGGAAGGTTAGTACTGCAATGGATTTTATCTGAAAAAAACAAAAAAGTTTTAACTCCTTCTTTATTTTGGAAGCTCAGTTTATTAGCTTCATTTATGTTGTTTGTTTACGGCTACTTACGTGATGATTTTGCGATTATGCTAGGACAAATACTTACATATTTTATTTATATAAGAAATTTACAATTGCAAGGTGAATGGCAAAAAACCCCAAAATTATTAAGATGGTTTTTATGGATATTCCCTATCATACTTGTAATTTACGGACATAATAACAATACCTATGATATAGAAAAGCTTTTTAGAAATGAAGCTATTCCCCTTTGGTTACTTTTACTAGGAATCGTTGCTCAAATTATTTTTACATTGCGTTTTGTATATCAATGGATTTATTCTGAAAAAAATAAAGAATCATCATTACCTTTTGGGTTTTGGTTACTGAGTCTTATCGGTTCGTTAATGATTTTAGCTTATGCCATTTTAAGAAAAGATCCTGTTCTTCTTATAGGACATTTGATGGGTTCATTTATATATACGAGAAATATTTTTATTTTAAAAAAGCAAATCTGATAACTAAAATTCAAGTATGAAACACAAATTATACATTTTTCTAAGTATTGTTTTTGTCATACTCATTTTTAAATTAGGTAGTTGGGGGTTAACCTTTAGTAGCGAAGCTAGATATGCTGAAATTGCTAAAGAAATGTTTGTCAAAGGAGACTTTATTAACCCTGTTCTTTTGGGAATTAAGCATTTACATAAACCTCCTGTTACTTATTATTTAACCGCTTTAGGATATCAACTCTTTGGAATCAATGAGTTTGGCGCTCGCTTTTTTATGCAAGTTGCTCTTATTTTACAGCTTTTATTTGTGTTTAAAATTACATTATTGTTATATAAAAAGGAAAAGATAGCTTTTGCTGCTACCCTTATTTATTTTTCTTTTCCAATAGTTATCATTGCAGTTAGAAACCTTACTACTGATGCTTATTTAACAACTTTTATATTAGGCTCCATATATTTTTGGTTGCAATATAGGGAACAATCTAAACCCTATTTTTTATACTTATTTTATCTATTCCTAGGACTTATTTTTGAAACAAAAGGCCCTGTGGGTTTTATAGTTCCTTTAACATTTATTATAACGTACAAAATAGTACATAAAAACAAAATTGAAATATCCATACATCAAATTTTAGGATTTTTATTATTTTCAGTAGTTTCATTAAGTTGGTATCTTGCTGTAATTTATAAAAATGAAGGCTTACTCGACTATTTTTTAAACACTCAAATTGTTGAACGAATTTCCAAAAACAAATTTAATAGAGAAAAGCCTATTTGGTATTATCTCGTTTTAATACCACTTGTAGGACTTCCATGGGTATTTTATTTGATCCTTTATTTTAAAAAGAATTTTAAAATAATAATTACAAAAAAAAGTACTGATTTTATCTTGTTAGTTACCTTTTCTATTTTATTTATAATTTTATCATTATCCACATCAAAACTAATTTTATACATTCTTCCGCTTTATTTTATTTTAGCTATTTTTTCTGCTAAATATTTAAGTACGAGTTCTAAAAAAGGAATTCAAAATTTATCCATTTTATTTTTAATTTTAATTGGCTTAATATGTACCTCTTTAGTAATTATTTCAATTATTAAAAGTGATGGTATTGAAATTAACCTATCTGTTTCATTAATCCTATTTACAATCTCTGTAATAATTTCATTGCTTATTTATAAAAAAATTTCTCCTAAAAATTATCTTAAACCAACCTATTTGGCAGTTATTTTTATAGGTACTATTATTATCTCTTCTAACCATATTTTTACAGAAAATGAATTAAAAATAAACTCCGTAAAACCTATTGTAAATTTCATTAAAGAGACCCATAAGCAAGAGCATGAAATTTTAGTCTATAATTACCTTCTACCCTCTTTATCTTTTTATTTAGGAGATAATATCACTACTATCAATCATGGAAAATACACAACACAGCGTGAAGTTCAATTTGAAACAAATAAACTTTGGAAAAAACATTTAATCAATTATTTTGATCCAATTGATCGTGCAAGGCTTTTAAATTTTACTTCTAAAGATTCTATTTTCTTAATCAAAAGAAAAAAAGATATTTTGCCCGATACGTTATTAACTTTAAAAAACAACCTAAAACATCAAAAAGATTTCGGTAAATTTGAAGTGTTTTATTAATACATTAAAAAATGCTAAAACTTGTTGAAAAATACCCTTTAATTGTATTGTTTTTAGTGGTTATTTTTATGCTTCTAATTCATTTAAACATACTTAATGTTACCATAATGGAGGCTAGAAATTTTATTACTTCTAGAGAAATGATTAATGATGGTAATTGGTTTTTAACAACTATGAATGGAGAAGCAAGGTATCAAAAACCTCCACTACCAACTTGGCTTACAGCTTTTTCAGGATTGATATTTGGGGTTAATAGTCTATTTGCGCTTCGTTTACCTGCTGCTTTAATGGTATTATTTTTAGGTGTTTTTGCTTATTTTTTATCACTAAAATTAACATTCTCCAAAAAACAGAGTTTACAAAATAGTTTAATCCTCATCACCTCATTTTATATTTTTGCAATTATTAATGAAGCTCCATGGGATATTTTTACACATGGATTTATGTTAGCAGGATTATACTATCTTTTTTGTTTTTTTAATGAGAAAACTTTCTTTTGGAAAAACGCTTTATTTTCAGCTTTATTTATAGGATTATCCATTATGAGTAAAGGCCCCGTATCATTATATGCATTATTTTTACCTTTCATAATCTCCTATAGTTTTGTTTATAAATATGAAAATTTTAAAAGAAAATTAATTCCTTTTTTAATTCATATTCTACTTTTTATAATTATAGGTGGTTGGTGGTTTATTTATGTGCGAATTGCAGATGCCAATGCTTTTTTAGAAATTGCTTCTAAAGAAACTGGAAATTGGAGCAGTTATAATGTTAAACCATTTTATTACTATTGGAGTTTTTTTACTCAAACTGGTTTATGGACAATTCCTGCATTTATAAGTTTAATTTATCCTTATTTAATTAAACGTGTAAATCATAAAAAAGCCTATAAATTTACATTTTGGTGGACCATAAGCGCCGTAATTTTATTGTCTATTATCCCTGAAAAAAAACCACGTTACTTAGTTCCTGTATTAATACCTTTAGCTTTAAATACAGGTTTTTACATACAATACCTTATCGATTATTTTAAAAATTTTAATTCAAAGAAAGAGCGTATTCCTGTATATTTTAACTTCAGTTTAATTAGTGTTATTGCAATTTCAGTTCCAATTATTCTTCTTTTAACTTTAAAAGAAAATATAACAAATTATTTAATCAGCTTTATCTGTTTAAGTTGTAGTTCAATTCTTTTAAGTTTTTTAATTCTTAAAAATTTATTCCGAAAAGATATTCAAAAAGTATTTTATATCACTGTTTTTTTTATGGTAACTCTTTTTCTTTTCGGTTTACCAATCTCAAAACATTTTACTAAAAACCAAGCATATAATTCAATTAATAAATTGCATACAATTGAATTAAAAAATGATATTAAAAGTTATTCTATTGGTGAATTAACCCCTGAACTTTTATGGGACTATAATGGGAAAATTAAAAATATTTATAAAAATGATGTTTTGGATATACCTGCTGAAAATAATTTTGGAATCTTATTGATGAATAAAGATGTTGAATTTATAAAATTGAAATTAGCTAATAAATATACTTTTAAATTATTAGATACCTACAATTTAAATTTTGGCGCAAAAAATAAAGAAAGATTGATTCGACAATTCTATTTAGTATCAAAAAAATAGTACTTTTGACTTATGAAAACACTTACATTAGTAGATAAAATAGCCTACATTTTTTTAATTATTATTTTTGGATTTGGTATTTATTATGCAAATTCAAATTTAACTTACTTTGATGAGGTTTACACCAAAGAGGATGGCTTTGTTGAATACGGTACTGCTTTGTTACTTTTTTGTTCAAGCATTCTTTTATTTAGCAGATTTATTAAACTTCAAAAAACAAAAAAAATACTTTGGAAACTTGGTATATTAGCTATCGCTTTTGTGTTTATATTTGGTGCAGGTGAAGAAATTTCTTGGGGGCAAAGAATTTTCAATATTGAATCATCAGCATATTTTAAAGAAAATAATGCGCAAGCTGAAACCAATTTACACAATATGGTTGTGAATGGAAAAAAAATAAATAAACTTATTTTCAGTCAATTGTTAACTGTTATTTTAATTATTTATTTATTAATTCTACCTTTTATTTATAGAAAATTTGCTGGAATTAAAAAACTGGTAGACAATTTTGCAGTACCTATAGTAAAATGGCATCAAACAATTGCCTTTTTACTAACAACTGCCATTTTAGTTTTTATAAGTTCAAATAGAAAATGGGAATTATACGAACTTGCTTTTGGAGTTATTTTCTTTTTAATTTTCTTAAATCCTTTTAATAAAGAAATTTACGAAACTAATTAATTCTTTTTTCAAAAAAATTAAACATCCAATACATAAGAGTTCCATATAAAATTCCAAAAAAGATGCCTGTTAAAACATCTAAAGGAAAATGAACGCCTATATACACCCTACTATAGGCTACTAATAGTGCCCAAAAAATTAGAAAAATGGCTTTTAATTTAATTGTTGGTTTTAAAATTAAACCAAAAAAAACTGCAATTGCCATAGAGTTTCCTGCATGAGCAGAAAAATAAGAATACAACCCTCCGCAACGTTCTTTAACCAATCTCATTAAATTTATTAGACTTTCATCATGACAAGGTCTTAACCGCTTAAAACCATATTTAAATAAATTACTCGTTTGGTCGGAAATAGTTATAAGAACTATTACAAAAAATAGGACTAAAATTGTTTTTTTGAATCCAAACTGTTTGAATGTAATATAAAGTAAAACTATATACAAAGGGATGGCTTTGTATTTATCCGTTATAAATAACCAAAAGCCATCCCATTGCAATGTTCCTAAATTATTTAGGTATAAAAATAATTCTATATCTTTTTCTATCAGTGAGTCAAACATTAATATTGAAAAATTTATTCGTTGGTGATTATTTCTACCAATTCCACCTCAAAAACCAAATCAGAATTTGGAGGAATCACCTTTCCTGCTCCTTGAGGTCCATATCCTAAATGTGATGGGATAAAAATTAGTGCTTTATCTCCAACATTCATTTTTTGTAAACCTTCTTTAAAACCTGCAATTAATTTAGCTTCATTACTGTAAACCGCATTAAATGGTGCATATGCTCCTGCATCATCTTGACGATGGTCAAACATTTCATATTTCTCAGCCAACTCTTTCCAAGTGGTCCAAAATAACTTCCCATCAGTAAAATAACCTGCGCAAGCTACTTTAACATTTACTCCTGCGTTAGGCTTTACTCCATTTTTAGTTTCTGTAATAACATATTTTAATCCTGAAGGTAATTCTGTTGCTTTAGGAAGAAATTCATCGAACTTAGCTTTTGTTTCAGCTAAAATTTTAGCTAAACGTTCTTCTTTAGCTTTTTCTCTAGCTCCACGATTTTCAAAGTATTCATCAAATTTTTGTTTTGCCTTGAATTTTTTAGCAGCTTTACCAATTTTAATAATACTTACCGTTTTTATTGTATCATTCTTTATGATAGAATCAACAACATTTTGTCCTTCAATTACCTCTCCAAATACGGTATGCTTCCCATTTAGCCAAGAAGTTTCTTTATGCGTTATAAAAAATTGACTTCCATTGGTGGCGGGACCAGAATTTGCCATGGATAAAATTCCAGCTTTATCATGTTTTAAAAGTAGGTTTCCATCATCATCTTTTGGAAATTCATCATCAAATTTATAACCAGGGCTTCCAGAACCAGTTCCAGTTGGGTCTCCAGTTTGAATCATAAAATCTTTAATAACTCTATGAAATATTACTCCATTATAGTAAGGCTTCCCTTTAAGTGAATCCACAATAAAATTATTTTCACCTTCAGCCAAAGAAACAAAATTTGCTACCGTTATTGGCGTTTTTTCAAACTCTAATTTTAATAATATGTTTCCTTTATTGGTTTCCATATTTGCATACAAACCATCATCTAAACCTGCATATTTTGTGGGTTTACAAGACACAGCAAATAGTGTAAAAAGAATGATTGAAGTTATTTTAACTAATTTCATACCTATACATTTTAATTAAAAGATCTTATTTTTTTACAATATCTAATAATTCAACTTCAAAAATCAAAACATCAAAAGGTCTAATTTTTCCTCCTTGTCTTGGAAATGCTCCATAACCCAATTCTTGAGGAATAAAGAATTTGTATTTTGAGCCAACGCTCATTAATTGTAAACCTTCGGTCCAACCTTTTATAACTCTATTGGCAAAAAATTCTAATGGATTGCCTTTTTCAACAGAACTATCAAAAACAGTTCCATCAATTAATGTACCATGGTAATGTACTTTAACTTTAGAAGTTGCAGAAGGTTTTTCACCAGTACCTTCTTTTAAAACAATGTATTGTAAACCGCTTTCAGTAACTTTTACATTTTCATTTTTTTTATTTTCTTCTAAAAACTTTAACCCTTCTTCTTTTACGCTTCCAAATTCTTCTTCAGCTTTTTTAATTGCTTCTTCTTGTTGTTTTTTACGAGCTTCTTCTTGTTTCTTTTGAAAAAATTCTCTCAAAATAGTTTCAACTTGTTGAGGTTCTATTAATAAGTTTGTTGAATCAATTCCACTAATGACACCTTGTATAAAAAGATCTCTATCTACATCTGGAAAATTACCTTTTAACTTGCTAGCTATATCTAAACCTAAGGCATAACTTGCTCTTTCTTCTTCTGTATCTAAAGAATTTTTAATTTTTGGATTGTTGCAAGCAACAAACATTAAAACAGTTGTAAATACTACTAAAAACTTAATTGATTTCATTTTGCTTATTTATTTTATTTAATTGAACGTTATAAATTAATGGTTGATTAATTCCTATTTTATTATTGTCACCCAAATAACCATAAATTTTATGTGATGGGAATAGAAAGGTAACATTATCACCAACTTTCATAAGTTTTAACCCATTTCTAAGTCCTTCGGGCAATTCTTGCTTATCTACTATATATTTTTGTATGCCAAGCTCATCTGAACTATAAATAATTGTATTATTTAAATCTGCTATTTCACAGGTATAAAATAATTGATCGCCTATTTGTGGCAAATAGGATTCGTTAGATTGCACATTGTATTTATACCAAAATCCATTGGCAGAATTTGTGTAATTACTTAAAGAGTCTTTTTTAATAACATCCTTTATTGCTTCTTCTTCTAGTTCAATAATTTTTTTATTTATTGAAACCGATTCTTTCATAAAAGAAGAAGTTTTTTGAGTTACCGGCTTTCTAGGTGTTGGGTTTACACAAGAAACTAAAAGTAAGATTGCTATAAAATAGAAAAAACTATTTTTCATAAGAATTGTATAATTCATGTTGATAATTTGGCAAGATACTTAAAAACTTAGACACGGTAGCATCTAATGAAATTTCTGTCCTTCCACCTGCCGCATTATCGTGCCCTCCTCCATTAAAATGTTCTCTAGCAAATTTATTAACTGAAAAACTTCCTTTGGATCTAAAAGAAATTTTTATAATCTGCTGATCGGTATCTTCTATAAATATTGCTGCAAAAACAATTCCATCTAAAGACAAGCCATAATTCACAATTCCTTCAGTATCACCTTTCTGAAAACTGAACTCATTTAATTCATCTTGTGTTAAAGTTATATAAGCCGTTTTTAATTGATCTATAACAACCAAATTACTTAATGCTCTACCCAACAATTGCAATCTGCCATAAGAATTGGTATCATATACATTGTTATGTATTATAGCATTATTAGCTCCTTTATCAATTAAATTTGCAATAATTAGATGAGTTGTACTTGTAGTTGAAGGAAATCTAAAAGACCCCGTATCAGTCATTATCCCAGTATACAAACAAGTTGCAATTTCTTTATTAATTGAATCTTCATCCTCTAACATTTCTAAAAAATGATATACCATTTGACAGGTAGAACAAATTGAAGTATCTGAAAATAAAAATTTTGCAACAGCCTCTGGTTCTTGATGGTGATCTATCATTATAAAATCCCCTTTAAAATCTTTAAGTGTATTCTCCATATCAGATCCTACACGATGTAAAGCATTAAAATCTAATAAAAAAATAATAGCAGCTTCATCGATGGCTTTTTTTGACTGTCTATTTTGCATATCAAATTTATAGACCTCTTTAGAGCCTGGTAGCCATTTTAAAAAGTTTGGATAATCATTTGGGCTCACAACCGTAGCTTTATGTCCCTTAAGATTGAGATAATGATACATCGCTAAACATGCACCAATAGCATCACCATCTGGGTTTTTATGTGGAACAATTACTATATTTTGTGGTGTAGCTAACAATGCGCTAACTTCACTAATATCACTTTTTTTCATAAGGTTGCGAATATACAATATATTAACATTACTTTTTGGTTGAACCAACGTATATTTGTTAAAATTGAACTAAAGTTACAAAAATGAATTATCAAAAATTAATCTTATTGTTACTAATAACTTTCTATGGTTGTAAAAAGAATAAAATTCCTACAAATAAAACCCTAAAAAAAGTTAAGAACACCTATGACTTTGTGATAGCTTTCGGCTCTTGCAATAACCAAAATATGGTGAATAATTTTTGGAATACTATTGATGAAAACAATCCTAATATTTGGATTTGGGGAGGAGATATTATTTATTCAGACACCTATAATATGAGTTATTTGGAAAAAAATTATATTCAACAAAAAAATAATGTTGAGTATCAAAATTTTATAAAAAATAAAGAAATTTTAGCTACTTGGGACGACCATGATTACGGATTGAATGATGGCGGAATAGAATATACCAAAAAAAAAGAATCTCAACAGCTATTTTTAGATTTTTTAAACGTTGACAAAAATGACGAACGAAGAAAACAAGAAGGTGTTTATTTTGCCAAAAGTTACAACGTAAATAATACCAATATAAAGATTATTGCTTTAGACACTCGCTATTTTAGAACAGAATTAACCCCCGATACTGAAACTAAAAAAAGATACCAACCCAATAGTTATGGAAGAGGTAGTATTTTAGGAGAAACACAATGGAAATGGCTTGAAGAACAGTTGAAAAACTCTAAAGCCGATTACCATATATTAGTAAGCAGCATTCAATTTTTATCGGCCGAACACGGATTTGAATCTTGGGGAAATATGCCGCATGAAGTTGATAAACTAGAGGCGCTTTTAAAATCTACTCAAGCTAAAAACACCATTATTTTATCGGGAGATAGACATATTTCTGAATTTTCAAAAAAAGAAGTTGATGGTTTAAATTACCCTCTAATTGATTTCACTTCAAGCGGATTAACACACTCTTATTCAGGATTTACTGAAGAGCCTAATATTTATAGAGTTGGAACTGTTGTTTCTAAAAAGAGTTTTGGTTTATTAAAATTCAATTTCAATCAAAATAAGGTCATTTTTGAAATCAAAGGAGCGGCTAATGAAGTTTACCAAACCTTAACTCAAAATTATTAATTGCTAATTTTCATTTGTTTAGAAAATACTATATTTGCGCCGATTTAAAAATTTAGAAAAACAAAATGGCAACAAACAGAACTTTTACAATGCTTAAACCTGATTCAGTTGAAAAAGGATATATTGGAGCAATATTAGAAAAAATTAATGCTACAGGTTTTAGAATTGTAGCAATGAAAATGACCCAAATGACTGTAGCGGATGCTAAAGAATTTTATGCAATACATAGTGAACGCCCATTTTTTGGTGAATTAGTTGAATATATGACTCGTGGACCAATTATTGCTGCAGTATTAGAAAAAGAAAACGCAGTTGAAGACTTTAGAGCTTTAATTGGAGCTACAAATCCAGCTGAAGCTGCTGAAGGAACTATTAGAAAAATGTATGCTGCTTCTATGGGAGAAAATGCAGTTCACGGATCTGATAGCGATGAAAATGCTGCTATTGAAAGTGCTTTTCATTTTTCTGGAAGAGAAATGTTTTAAAAACAACTTATATAAATATAATTCAAAAAAATCCGTTGTTTCCAACGGATTTTTTTTAGCTCAATATTATTTTTGAGATTAAAGTTTCACCTAATTCTTCATTCATCATTTTTACAATTTTTTCTTTACCATAGCTAAGCTCTTCTCTTAAAACTGATGATTTTAATCTTACCACCAATGTTTTTCCATTCATTTCAACACTTTGAGTGTAAGATACAATTCCGTTTCCCATTAGTTTTGCCCAAGCATCATTAACAGAAATTCTTTGCATTCCTTTAGTCAGTTTATTTTCCTTAATTACATCCTTCATTAAATCTTGAATAGAATGAAATTCATTTTGACGTTTAGCCATTATAATTGAAATATTTTATAGGATTGTTGTGTTTTTTTAACTACTTCTTCTGTTCTTTCTTTATGAGTATCACTAATAAATAATTGCCCAAATTCATCATTATTCACTAAATTAATTATTTGATGAACTCTTGAATCATCCAATTTATCAAAAATATCATCTAATAATAATATAGGTTTCATGTGCGACTGTGTTCGAATAAAATCAAATTGTGCTAATTTTAATGCTATTAAATACGATTTTTGCTGTCCTTGAGATCCAAACTTTTTTACTGGATACCCCTCTATTTCAAACAATAAATCATCTTTATGCACTCCTACACTAGTGTATTGCAACACACGGTCTTTATCTAAATTTTCTTCAAACAACGTTAACAAGTTAGTATCATTTAATTGCGTTTTGTAAATTAAATTTACTTCCTCTTTACTATTTGAGATAGATTTATAACGCTCTTTAAAAATGGGTATAAACTCTGATAAAAAACGACTTCTTTTTTCATAAATTACACTTCCGTAACGTTCTAATTGTTCATTATACACTTTTAAATTTACTTCATCAAACGTTCTATTGAATGCAAAATACTTTAACAAGGAATTTCTTTGAGCTAATACTTTATTATATTTTATGATAGTTTGTAAGTATATGGTATCCGATTGAGAAATTACATTATCCATAAATTTTCTTCTAGTATCACTGCCTTCTATAATTAAATCTCTATCTGCTGGAGAAATAATAACCAAAGGCAAATACCCAATATGCTCAGAAAATTTTTCATAAGCCTTTCCATTTCTTTTAATAACTTTTTTGTTGCCTCTTTTTAGGCTACAAACAACCTTATCAATTTTATCGTCAATTTTATAAATTCCTTCAATCATAAAAAAATCTTCAGAATGACGAATATTTTGTGTAGCTACAGAATTAAAATAACTTTTGGCAAAAGAAAGATAATAAATAGCATCTAAAACATTGGTTTTCCCAACGCCGTTATTCCCAACAAAACAATTTATTTTCTCCTCAAAATCAAAAGATTGAGATTCAAAATTTTTAAAATTTACTAAAGTTATTTTTTCTAAATGCATTTATTTTTATTGAAACGATAAAATTATTCAAAATAAATGAAAATTTAGACACATTTGCATTTTTACTTTCCAATTAAAAATTCTATTTTTGCGCCTACAAATTTTACAACAAATGGCAACATATAAAAAGACAGGAAGCAAAGCTAAGAAAGGTCAAAATAAAATTGAAGACAAATCAACCACTGCTGAAGTATTTAACACTTTAGATGAAACGGCTTCAAGATCAGAACAATTCGTTATTAAAAATCAAAATATTATTTTTATTATTTTAGGACTTATTGTAGCCGCTGTATTAGGTTATTTAGCGTATCAAAAATATGTGAAAGGACCTCAAGAGAAAGAGGCTGCCAACGAATTGGCTTTCCCTAAAGCTTACTTTGAAGACGCTATGAGCAATCCTGTTGCTGTAGACTCCCTATTAACACTTAGCTTAAATGGTGCTGATGGTAAATATGGATTTATAGACATTGCCAATAATTATAATGGTACTAAAGCTGGAAATTTAGCCAATTATTATGCTGGTATTTCTAATTTAAAATTAAAAAACTATAAAGAAGCTATCGAATATTTAGAGAAATTCTCATCTAACGATGAATTATTAGGACCTACTGCAAAAGGAGCTATTGGTGATGCTTTTGCTGATATTAACCAGCCAGAAGATGCCCTTGAATATTATTTAAAAGCTGCTAATTTGAGAAATAATAATTTTTCTACTCCTTTTTTCTTATTTAAAGCTGGAAATACCGCTATGGAAATTGAAAAATACTCAAAAGCATTAGACGCTTTTAACAGAATTAAAAATGAATATCCTAATTCTGAAGAAGCTAAAAATATTGATATCTATATCAACAAAGCAACATTTGCTTCAAAAAAATAAGCTGTAATGGCAACAACAAATTTATCTTATTACGATAAAGCAACAATCCCAAACGCGAATTCCTATCGGTTTGGGATTGTTGTTTCTGAATGGAATGATGATATTACTGAAAATCTATTTTTAGGAGCTCAAAAAGCACTGCTTGAAAATGGAGCCGTTAAAGAACATATTATTCGTTGGAATGTTCCTGGAAGTTTTGAATTAATTTACGGTTGTAAAAAAATGATTGAAACTCAAAAAGTAGATGCCATTATAGCTATTGGAAATGTAATTCAAGGTGAAACAAAACATTTTGATTTTGTATGTGATGGCGTTACACAAGGTATCAAAGATTTAAATATTAAATATGATATTCCTGTAATTTTTTGTGTTCTTACCGACAACACTAAGCAACAATCTATCGACCGTTCTGGAGGAAAACACGGAAACAAAGGAATAGAATCTGCAATTGCAGCAATAAAAATGGCAGCTTTAAGAGAGTTTTAACAGGCTTCTTATTCACAAAACTTGACCATAACTTTATAATTCAGTATTTTTGAATACTGTATAACTTATACATATAATATGTTTGGTAAATTATTTAAGCCTAGGGCTCATTATGTTTTTGACTATAAACCTCGTTATTATGACGAGCGTAAAGAACGCTTGCAAAAAATGGAGGAAAAATACCATGGCAAAAACAAAAACGAGGATACTCCTAAAATAAGGCTGACTAAAAATAATTTAAAAAATGATTGGGTAAAAAATAAAAAAAGCGCTTCAGACCGTTCAACAACTATAAGATTAGCAATAATTATTGCTATTTTAGTTGGAATTGTTGCTTATATTTTTGAATTACACACCTTATTCTAATGCCAGATATTATACAATTACTTCCTGATCACGTTGCTAATCAAATTGCAGCCGGTGAAGTTGTTCAGCGACCTGCTTCCGTAGTTAAAGAGCTTCTTGAAAATGCTATAGATGCTGGAGCATCTTCTATAAAATTAATTATAAAAGATGCCGGAAAACAACTAGTTCAGGTGATTGACAATGGCAAAGGAATGAGTCAAACAGATGCCAGACTAAGTTTTGAACGTCATGCAACTTCAAAAATTACCAAAGCTGAAGATTTATTTAATTTAAACACTAAGGGTTTTAGAGGTGAAGCTTTAGCATCTATCGCTGCTATTGCGCATGTAGATTTAAAAACCAAACAAGAAAATCAAGAACTTGGAACCCTTATAAAAATTGAAGGTAGTTCTTTGGTTTCACAAGAAAATATTTCTCACCCAATAGGCACTTCCGTTGCAGTTAAAAATTTATTTTACAACATTCCTGCTCGAAGAAATTTTTTAAAATCTAACAGTGTTGAAACACGCCATATTGTAAATGAATTTCAACGTGTTGCACTGGCACATCCAAATATCTCATTTTCATTTTACCATAACGAAAATGAAATTTACAACTTGATTTCAAGTAACCTACGTCAACGAATTGTTGCTGTTTTTGGAAAAAAAACAAATGAAAAATTAGTTCCAATAAATGAATCTACTGATGTTTTAGAAATATCAGGTTTTGTAGCTAAACCTGAATATGCAAAGAAAAAAAGAGGAGAACAATTCTTTTTTGTGAATGATAGATTTATAAAAAATGCATATTTAAATCATGCTGTTTCAAGTGCTTTTGAAAGCTTATTATCCAATGGATATCATCCAACTTATTTCTTGTTTTTAAAAGTTCCAACGAAGAGTATTGATATTAATATCCATCCAACTAAAACTGAAATAAAGTTTGATGATGAAAAAACCCTATACGCAATTTTACGTTCTACAATAAAACATAGTTTAGGTCAATACAATGTTGCTCCTATTTTAGACTTTAATAGAAGTGCTTCTTTTGATACACCCTATGAATTTAAGGATAAAAAAACAGTAACTCCAAGAGTAGAAGTTGACCCTAATTTCAACCCATTTAAAACCGAAGAACAAAAATCTATTCGTTTTCCTTTCAAACGTGAAAAAGAAGCTACGTGGGAAAGTTTATACACAGGTTTAGATATTAAAAATATTGAAGTTGAAGTTGAAACCGTAAATACTTCTTTATTTAATGAAGAAAAAACCAGTACCAAAACTTACCAAGTTCATCATAAATATATTGTTAGTAGTATAAAATCTGGCATAGTGTATATCAACCAGTATTTAGCCCATCAACGTATATTATATGAAGAATTTTTAGAAAATATTACCGTTAAAGAAGCTACAAGCCAACAATTATTATTTCCATTAGAAATTTCATTTAATAAAAGTGACATTGAACTAATTAAAGAAATAAAAGAAGATTTAGAAAGCATTGGCTTTGTTTTTGATAAAATTTTAGACGACACCATTGTTATAAAAGGAATGCCTATTACTATTGTTGAAAGTCAGATTTCTATGATTATTGAACAACTTTTAGAAGATATTAAAAATGACATTCCAAATGCTAGTTTTAGTCAATTAGACATGATGGCGAAGAGCTTAGCAAAAAGTTTAGCAATTAAAACAGGAAGCAAATTAAGCTTAAAAGAACAAGAAGAATTAGTAAATAAACTATTTTTGTGCAAACAACCAGACTTGTCTCCTTTTGGTAAAAAAACATTTGTTACCATTAATTTAGACGAAATTGATAAAAAATTTAGTAATTAACATCTGTTAAATACAAGTATTATGGGAAGAATTACCGACGCTGTAAAACATATTATTATCATAAATATATTTTTATTTGTTGCTCCGCAACTTGCTCCAGCTTTAGGATTGGATAGTTTGTTTGCGTTGTATTTTCCAAAAAACCCAAATTTTGGATTTTGGCAATTTCTTACCCATATGTTTATGCACGGTGGCTTTGCTCATATTTTATTTAATATGTATGGATTATGGGCATTTGGAACACCTTTAGAGCAAATGTGGGGTAAAAATAAATTTATATTCTTCTATTTATCTGCTGGATTAGGTGCAGGTATAATTTATACACTGGTAAATTACTATCAATTTAGTGGTGTTTACGATCAATTAATTAGCATTGGTTTATCAAGTAATGACATTCAAAATATATTATCTACTGGCAGCTATAATAATCAAATTTTAGAATATGTAAGTGAAGCTCAACTTGCAGAATTTTATGCAACATACCACACTCCTGCAGTTGGAGCATCAGGTGCTGTTTATGGTATTTTAGTTGCATTTGGCATGGCTTTTCCTAATGCAAAATTAGCGTTGATATTTTTCCCTGTTCCAATTGCTGCAAAATACTTTATTCCCTTAATTATTTTAGGTGATTTATTCTTTGGTATTACAAAATATTCTGTTGGAAATGTAGCTCATTTTGCACACGTTGGAGGAGCTTTAATAGGTTTTATAATAGCTTGGTATTGGAAACAAAACCAATTTAAAAGATGGAATTAATTTGACTTTTATAAACGACATAAAACAAGCGTACCAAAAAGCAAACGTAGTTGAAAAAATCATCTATATAAATATTGCATTATTTTTAATTACAGTTCTTTTCACAAAATTTAGCATTGAATGGCTCGCCTTACCTACACAGCTTTCCGAGTTTTTTTATAAACCTTGGACAATTGTTTCCTATGCATTTATTCATCAAAGATTTATTCATATTTTATCTAATTTATTAGTACTCTATTATATTGGGAATCTGTTTCTAGATTTCTATACAAAAAAACAATTTTTAAACTTTTACTTTTTAGGTGCCTTATTTGGAGGTAGTATTTTTTTATTAAATTATTATTTAACAAATAAAATGGGTGCTCCGCTTGCTGGTGCTTCTGCCGCAGTCACCACTATTTTTGTAGCTATTGCAACTAAAATTCCTAGATATGCTCTTCAACTTAGATTTATAGGTAGTGTAGAATTATGGGTGTTAGCTGCAATTTGGGTAGGTTTAAGTATTTTACAATTGGCAAATTTTGATAATGGTGGTGCCATTGCACACCTTAGTGGCGCTGTACTAGGTTTTATGTATGCCAAACAGCTAGAAAAAGGAAACGATATTGGAAAATGGTTTGAAACTATTGTTAATTACTTTACTAATTTAACAACCATAAAAAAAGGAAAACCTTTAAAAACAGTGTATAAATCTAAAAAAAGAACTTCAACTCAAGAGGTTTCAAAAACAAAACAACGAAAAATTGATGACATTTTAGATAAAATTAGTAAGTCTGGATATGAAAGTTTAACACAAGAAGAAAAAGATTTCTTATTTAGAGCAGGGAAAAAATAATCCATGAAAAAATTATCATTGATCGATAAATTCATTTTTATTGTTAATTCTATATTAGCAACTATAT
This sequence comes from uncultured Lutibacter sp., assembly GCF_947493565.1. Taxonomy (GTDB): domain Bacteria; phylum Bacteroidota; class Bacteroidia; order Flavobacteriales; family Flavobacteriaceae; genus Lutibacter; species Lutibacter aestuarii. The sequence goes on from NZ_CANLRG010000003.1 coordinate 331,445, forward strand.
TATTTATAGCCTACTTTAGTTATTATGTTTCACCTAATTCAATTTCTTTTGTTTCAATTTTAAGTTTATCGATTCCCTTTTTAATCCTTATCAATTTAATTTTTGCTATTTATTGGTTAATTAAATTGAAAAAACAATTTTGGCTTTCAACAATTATTTTACTTCTTGGATACCAATACATTGCTAAATTTTACAGCTTTAGTGAAAAAAAGGTATTGTTGACTAAGGATATTAAAGTTATGAGTTACAATGTACGTATGTTTAATTTATATAATTGGATTGAAGAAAAGAACGTGGCTCAAAAAATTTACGATTTTATAAAAGATAAAGATCCTGATATTTTATGTTTGCAAGAATTCCATACAGCAGCAAAAATTGGGTTTAATTATCCGTATAAATTTATAAAAACAAGCAATAAAAAAAATAACTTTGGACACGCTATTTTTTCAAAATATAAGATTATTAATTCAGGCTCACTAAACTTTTCAAATACTAGTAACAATACTATTTTTGTTGATGTTGTTAAAAATAAAGATACCATTCGCGTATACAATGTTCATCTTGAATCTTTAAAAATCAATCCAAAAAAAGACAATTTCAATCAAGAAATTTCAGATAAGTTAAGAGTTCGAGTAGAAAATTCGTTTAAAAAACAAGCCAACCAAGCAACTCTTATTACAGAGCATTTAAAAAAAGTAAACTATAAATCTATTATTTGTGCAGATTTAAATAACAATGCTTTTTCTTGGGTGTATCGTAAATTAATAGCTGATAAAAATGATGCTTTTGAAGTTGCTGGTGAAGGTTTTGGAAAAACATTCGATTACTATTTTCCTTTTAGAATAGATTTTATTTTAACCGATAAGGCTTTGGAAATAAATAACTTTAAAACCTTTCATATTCCTCACTCTGATCATTATCCAATTATGGCTCGGTTAAATTTTAATCCATCCTGATAATCATCAGTATAAAACTACATTAATTATATAACTTTGTTTATTATTTAAAATTCAACCAAATGAAAAAAATTATTTCGCTACTATTTTTATGCGCCTTCTTTTTAGGGTTTTCACAGCAAAAAGAACTTTCTATTGAAGATGCCGTATTAGGTTATTACAAAGGTTTATACCCAAAATCACTAAATAATCTTAGTTGGGTAGAAAACACAAATACTTATGTTTTTCAAAAAGAAAATGCACTCATTTTTACCAATGCTAAAAGTAACAAAGTAACATCAACTTTAAAGTTAGAAGAACTTCAAAAAGCATATTCTAATTTGAAATACTTTCCAAGAGTACAAGAAATCTCAGCTACAGAACTCACTTTTAGATTAAGTAATTCTTTTGAAACTTATAATTACATAACTAACAGTAAAACTACTACTGTTACTTTTGATAAAAATGGTCAAAACGCCGAATTTAATTCAAAAGCTATAGCTGTAGCTTATACTATAGATAACAATTTATATGTGGCAACAGCAACCAATCCTAAAATTGCTGTGACTGAAATAAACGATAAAAATATTGTCTCAGGACAAGCAATACATCGAAGTGAATTTGGTATTGTAAAAGGAACTTTTTGGAGCCCAAAAGGAACTTATTTAGCATTTTATCAAAAAGATGAAAGCAAGATTACTGAATATCCTTTAGTTGACATTAATTCCTACCCTGCCAGTTTAAAAAATATTAAATACCCAATGGCAGGACAAGGAAGTGAAATAGCCAAAATTGGAATTTTTAACACTCTAAATAAAACAACAACCTATTTAGATATTGATACTTCAGACGAACATTATTTAACCAATATATCATGGACGCCAGATGAAAAATACTTGCTTGTTGCTGAAATTAATAGAGAACAAAACCATGTTTGGTATAATAAATATAGTGTTGAGAATGGAAAAAAAGTAACTACCATATTTGAAGAAACTAATGATAAATGGACAGAACCAGAAAACCCAGCGGTTTTTTTACCAAATAGCACTACCAACTTTTTGTGGCTTAGTGAACGTGATGGTTTTATGAATTTATATCAGTACACTACTGAAGGAAAATTAGTTAAACAAGTTACCAAATTTAATTGGGTAGTTACTGGAATTTCAGGTTTTGACGCTAAAGGTAAAAATGTATTCATCACAGGAACTGGTGAAGATGCAAGAGAAAATCATACTTTTAAAGTAAATTTAAAAACGGGTAAATACACTAAGCTGACTAAAAATAATGGAACACATTATACACAAATTAATAGTAACGGAAATTATTTGATAGATAATTACAGCAATTTAACTACTCCAAGAAATATAGAAGTAATTGATACTAAAAAAGAAAAATCAACAACTCTATTACAAGCTGAAAATCCTTTAAAAGATTACAATATTGGAACTACAGAATTTGTAACCCTTAAAGGAAATGACGGAACCGATTTATATACTAGAATCATTAAACCTGCAAATTTTGACCCTTCTAAAAAATACCCTGTACTCATCTATGTATATGGTGGGCCACACGCCCAAATGGTTACTAACACTTGGTTAGGCGGAGCTAGTTTATGGATGCCAGCATTTGCAACTTTAGAAAATTACATCATTTTCACATTAGATAATAGAGGATCGGCAAATAGAGGTTTTAAATTTGAAAGTATTATTCACCGTAATTTAGGTAATGCTGAAATTGAAGATCAATTAACAGGTGTAAATTATTTGAAGTCATTAAATTATGTAGATGCTTCCAGAATTGCTGTAAATGGATGGAGTTATGGAGGATTTATGACCACTAGCTTAATGTTAAGAAATCCTGGTATATTTACTACAGCTGTAGCTGGTGGACCAGTTATTGATTGGAAATATTATGAAGTAATGTATGGTGAACGTTATATGGATACTCCACAAGAAAATCCTGAAGGGTATAAAAATGCCAAAGTTTCAAATTATATTAAAAATTTAGATGGCAAATTATTATTAATTCACGGAAGTGTAGATCCCGTAGTAGTTCCTCAGCATAGTATGACACTTTTACAAGAGGCCGTTAAACAAAATATTCAAGTAGACTTTTTTACTTACCCAATGCATGAGCATAATGTTAGAGGCAAAGATAGAGTTCATTTAATTGAAAAAATGATGAATTATATTGTTGAAAATAATAAATAATTGAATATCTAAATTAAATGATTAGTGTAACCTTAAAAAGTCCAGATACAACTTCAATTGTTAAAATTGAAAAGGGTGAATTAGTCAGTTACCAAAAAAATAATGAAGAACTAATTCATCAAAAAGGAACATTAGGTTGGAGAAATTCTGATACAGAAATGTTTCCTATCATTGGACCAACTGAATCTAAAAATTTTAGAATCTCAACACCAAAAGGAACAGCTATTCAAGATCAGCATGGTTTACTAAGGGAGTTATCGTATTCGCTGCTAAAAAGTAGCGAATACGATGCTGTCTTTCAAAAAAAATACATTGCAAATACTTTTATTAATAATTCAAAATATCCTGAAAAATCAACTGAAAAAGGACTTTGTTGGCCTTACAATTTCACCTTTTTCAAAAAGTATGAAATTACTAACAGCTCTTTAAAAATAAGTTTTGAACTACAAGCAGAAAATAAAATGCCCTTTATGTTAGGCTATCATCCTGCCTTTATGCTTCAAGGAAACTTAGACGAAATTGTACAATCTAACAACCAAGATATTTCTATCCCTAACATTATAGAAGGAGGTAGTACTGCATTACCTATTTTAAATACCACTGAAGTTCAACTAATTAAAAAAAATGGTTTTAACATTTCTATCAAAACAATGGGTTTTAATAATTTTATGCTTTGGACGGAAGTTCCTACTATGTTATGTATAGAGCCAATTACTGCTTATCCATACACTGATGGTGAATTGTTATCGAAAAAGCTATTTAACAAATCAAAAGGTATTGATATTTTTGAAGTGTTAATTACACCTTTTAAAATTATCTAAAACTTTATTTTATCATTTAAGTTGCTCATTAAATCATTTATATTTGATTTAGTTGCAATCTGTTTTAAAAATAAAATTCTGTACTTTTGCATCCGATAAATGTATAAGAATGAGCGCACAAAAAAAAGTCGCATTTTACACACTAGGATGTAAATTAAATTTTTCAGAAACATCAACTATTGCACGTAGCTTTCAAAACGAAGGTTTTAAACGTGTTGAGTTTGATGAAGTAGCTGATATCTATGTTATAAATACCTGTTCGGTAACAGACAATGCTGACAAACGTTTTAAAACCATTGTAAAAAGTGCTTTAAAACAGAATGAAAAAGCTTTTTTAATTGCCATTGGATGCTACGCACAGCTGAAACCTGAAGAATTAGCTGCTGTAGATGGAGTTGATATGGTGCTGGGTGCCACCGAAAAGTTTAAAGTAACCGATTATTTAAACGACCTTACCAAAAATGATATGGGAGAAGTACATTCTTGTGAAATTGAAGAAGCTGATTTCTATGTGGGATCTTATTCCATTGGAGATAGAACTCGCGCTTTTTTAAAAGTACAAGACGGTTGCGATTATAAATGTACCTATTGCACTATTCCGCTTGCTAGAGGTATTTCACGTAGTGATACTTTGAACAATATATTGCATAATGCCAAAGAAATTTCAGAAAAAGGAATTAAAGAAATTGTGCTTACAGGTGTTAATATTGGAGATTATGGAAAAGGTGAATTTGGAAATAAAAAACACGAACATACATTTTTTGAATTGGTTCAAGCTTTAGATAAAGTTAAAGGCATTCACCGTTTAAGAATATCTTCAATTGAACCTAATTTATTGAAAAATGAGATCATTGAATTTGTTGCAGAGTCTAACAGTTTTGTACCTCATTTTCATATTCCTTTACAAAGTGGTAGCGATGAATTATTAAAGTTAATGAAACGCAGGTACTTAAAAGAAACTTATACCAACAGAGTTGAAGCCATTAAAAAAGCAATGCCAAATGCCTGTATAGGTGTTGATGTTATTGTTGGGTTTCCAGGAGAAACTGATGAATTATTTTTAGAAACCTACAATTATTTAAACGAACTAGATATTTCTTACTTACACGTTTTTACGTATTCAGAAAGACCAAATACTGAAGCTATAGAAATGGAAGGCGTTGTACCTCAAAAAGTTAGAACAAAAAGAAGTAAAATGCTTCGTGGGCTTTCAGTTAAAAAAAGAAGAGCTTTTTATGAAAGTCAATTAGGAAACGAATTAACCGTATTATTTGAAAGTGAAAACAAAGAAGGTTATATTCATGGGTTTACAGAAAATTATGTTAAAGTTAAAACTCCTTGGAATCCTGAGTTAATAAATACTTTACATACTATACAATTAACAAAAATTGATAAGGATGGCTTGGTGCGGTTTGATTGGGTAAAAGTTCCAACAGTAAATTAATATTCAAAAACTATGACAGTTGTAACTGATTTATATACGTTTACTTTATTAGCTTTTACAGCATTTTTCACCATTATAAATCCATTAGGTACTATGCCTATTTTTATGACGATGACTTCTTCATTAAGCAAACAACACCGTAAGCAAACTGCAAAAAAAGCTACCATTGTGGCATTTTTCACCATTATTGCATTTGCATTTTCAGGTCAAATTTTATTTAATTTTTTTGGTATTTCAGTTAATAGTTTTAGAGTAGTTGGAGGAATTATCTTTTTTATGATGGGTTGGGATATGCTTCAAGCTAGATTAGGTAATATTAAACACAATAAAGATGAAGATAAAATTGATGCTTATGTGGAAGATATTTCAATTACACCTCTAGCTATACCTATGATTTGTGGTCCAGGAGCAATTACAAATGCTATTATTTTAATGGAAGACGCTGTAAATATTACTCAAAAAATTGCATTAGTATTAGTAATAGCTATTGTTTTATTAATCACCTATTTGGTACTAATTGGAGCAAGTAAAATTACAGAAAGATTAGGTTCTACAGGTAATAAAGTAATGATGCGCTTAATGGGTTTAATTGTAATGGTAATTGCTGTAGAATTTTTCTTTAGCGGATTAAAACCTATCATAATAGGAATATTAAATGGTTAATGAGCAATACAATAACACATATTTATTTAATGCCTGGCCTAGCTGCGAGCCCTAAAATATTCAACAACTTAATTTTTCCAAAAAATAAAGTTGAACTGCATTATTTAGAATGGATTTTACCATTATCGGAAAAAGAAAAACTTGAAGATTACGCCAAAAGAATGTCTGAATTAGTTACTGAGGCTAATCCAGTTTTAATTGGTGTTTCGTTTGGAGGAATTTTAGTACAAGAAATCAGCAAATTTTTGCGTCCAAAAAAAATAATCATCATATCAAGTATTAAATCTTCCGATGAATTACCAAAAAGGTTAAAACTTATTCAAAAAACAAAAGCTTATAAACTTTTTCCTGCTAAGGCTATATCCAATATTGAAGCTTTTTCGGTCTTTGCTTTTGGTGAATTTGCTAAAAAAAGAGTTAAGTTATATCAAGAATACCTTTCTGTAAGAGATGAAAAGTATTTAAAGTGGGCTGTGTTTAATGTTTTAAATTGGAAACAAAAAACTTCTCCAAAAAATATCATACATATTCAAGGTGAAAAGGATCATATTTTTCCAATAAAAAATATTAGTAATTGTATTTCTATACCCAATGGAACTCATATTATGATTTTAACTAAAGCTAAAAGAATTTCTAAAATTATCACAGATATACTTTAATTGTTAAAATAGAACCACCTCTTCATTAAGTTTAAATTTATTTGTAATTTACCCTCTTAAATTAATACTATCATGAAAAATTCAATTAAACTAACAGGTTTATTAGCTATTATTTTAGTGAGCTCTTTATTTATTTTTGCGACTAAAAGCAATTACAATAAAACCCCTACAGAAGCAGTTGAAAATGATAAAAACACCAGTGAAACCTATCAAATTAGAGCTCTAAAAATACCTCAAAATTTAGAATTTGCAGGAGAAAGAGTCCCTATTGAAAAAGAAGATATTAGAGAGCGCGTAGATAGAGAATTATTGGTTAATACTTATTGGCAATCAAATGGATTACTTTTGTTTAAAAGAGCCCATAAATATTTTCCAATTATAGAGCCTATTTTAAAGAAAAATGGTATTCCTAATGATTTTAAATATTTGGCGGTAATAGAAAGTGGTCTTCAAAATGTAACATCTCCAGCTGGCGCTAAAGGTTTTTGGCAAATCATGAGAAATACCGCTAGAGAAAATGGTTTAGAAGTTAACAATAATGTAGATGAAAGATACCATCTTGAAAAGGCAACACAAGTTGCTTGTAAATACTTAAAAGATGCTAAAGAACACTTTGGAAGTTGGACAATGGCTGCCGCTGCATATAACGCAGGAAAAAGTGGTATTGCAAGAAAAGTAGAACAACAAAAAGTAACAGATTATTACGATTTATTGTTAGCTGAAGAAACAAAGAGATATATCCCAAGAATGGTTGCTGTAAAAGAAATTTTATCCAACCCTAAAAAATATGGATTTATTTTTGACGAAGAAGATTTATATAAATTAGAGCCTATTAAATTAATAGAAGTTGATTCTGCAATTACTGACATTGCACAATTTTCTAAAGAGTTAGGAATTAATTATAAAATTTTAAAACTACACAATCCTTGGCTACGAGAAAACCATTTAAATAACAAATCTGGTAAGTTATATCAAATAAAAGTTCCTGCTGAAATTTAATATGAAAATGACCTTAACAACCATTATTACTCTAATTTTTATAGGCTTATTAGCTGGGATTTTAAGTGGCTTAGTTGGTGTTGGTGGTGGTATTATTATGGTTCCTTTATTTGTTCTATTCTTGGGCTTAACACAACATAACGCTCAGGGTTTAAGCTTAGCGGTTATGCTGCCACCAGTAACTTTTTTAGCTGTTTATAATTACCATAAAGCTGGTGGTGGAAGTATCGATTGGAAAGTAGCATTAATTGTTTCTACATTATTTATTATTGGCGGTTTTATTGGCTCTAAATTAGCTTTACAAATAGATCAACGAATGTTAAAAAAAATATTTGGTGTAATGATGCTTGTGGTAGCTATTAAATTAATTTTCTCAAAATAAAAATCTTCAATTCAACATTAAAAAAAGTATCTTTGTCCAATGGGATTATCAAACAATGACATTTTTAAAAAATTACGTGTAGCACATAAATTAAGGGACACAGATATTGTAAAAATATGTGAATTAGTAGATTTTAAAGTTACTAAAAGTGAATTGGGTGCTATTTTTAGAAATGAAAATCACGAAAAATATATGGAATGTGGAGACCAAATTCTACGAAATTTTTTAAATGGTCTAATTATCCATTTAAGAGGTCCAATGCCTCCAAAAAGTCCTAATCCTATAGTTAAGAAGAAGTAGTGTTTAACACCAACTTTTTTTCACTTCTTCAAATTCGGTTATAATTTCATTTAAAATTTCAGCGGCAGGTTTTATCTCATGAATTAGACCAGCAATTTGACCAATCTCTAATTCCCCATCTGCTAAATCACCTTCAAACATTCCTTTCTTTGCCCTAGCCCTACCTAATTTCTCTTTTAATTGTTCAATTGTAGGGTTTTGTGAATACAATTCTTGTAATTCCTCATAAAATTTATTTTTTATTAAACGAACTGGAGCCAATTCTTTTAGCGTTAAATGCGTATCACCATCTTTAGTTTTAACAACTTCATTTTTAAAATTGATATGAGCTGAAGATTCATCACTTGCAACAAATCTACTTCCAATTTGAACAGCATCTGCTCCTAAAACCATGGCCGCTAACATTCCTCTACCAGTTGCAATACCTCCTGCGGCTATTACTGGTATGGTTAACTTTTCTTTCACCATAGGAATCAATGTAAAAGTTGTTGTTTCTTCTCTACCATTATGACCTCCAGCTTCAAAACCTTCTGCTACAACAGCATCTACCCCTGCTTCTTCAGATTTTACAGCAAATTTTACACTACTCACCACATGTACTACTGTTATTCCATTTTTTTTCAAATAAGAAGTCCACGTTTTAGGGTTACCTGCCGAAGTAAACACAATTTTAACTCCTTCATTTATAATTATCTCTATAATTTCTTCAATATTAGGATATAGCATTGGTACATTAACCCCAAAAGGTTTCGTTGTTGCTTTTTGGCATTTTTGAATATGCTCTCTTAAAACTTCTGGATACATAGACCCTGCACCAATCAACCCTAATCCTCCAGCATTACTAACTGCTGAAGCTAGTTTCCATCCACTATTCCATACCATACCTGCTTGTATAACAGGGTATTTAATATTAAAAAGATTTGTGACACAATTTTTCATTTTATTTTTTCTGAATTTAAACGTCATTTAAGCAATAACACCCGAACCTAAAAGCTCATTATTAACATACCAAGCTACAAATTGGCCTTCTGTAATTGCAGATTGCATGTTTTGAAACTCTACATATAAGCCTTCTTTAACTTTATATAAAGTAGCCTCTTCTAGCGCTTGTCTATATCTAATTCGAGCTTTTACTTTCATAGTTTCAGTATCTTTCAGTGCTAAATCTTGTCTTATCCAATGCAATTCTTCATTAGAAACAAAAAGTACATTTCTATACAATCCTTGGTGATGTTTACCTTCACCTGTATATATTACATTGTCATTAACATCTGTATCAATAACAAATAATGGTTCTTTGGTTCCTCCAACAGCCAATCCTTTTCGTTGACCTTTGGTAAAATAATGAGCTCCTTGATGTTTACCAACAATTTTACCATCAGTTAATGAGTAAGTAATTTTTTTAGCATAAAATTTTAACTCATCTTCTTTGGAGTTAAAAACTGGTATTTCTCTTTTATATAAAGGTGAATTTTTAGGTATTTGAACTATAACTCCTTCTTTTGGCTGTAATTTTTGTTGCAAAAATTCGGGTAAACGTACCTTACCTATAAAGCAAAGTCCTTGAGAGTCTTTTTTATCAGCGGTAATTAAGTCTTGTTCAGCTGCTATTTTTCTAACTTCGGGCTTCGTTAATTCTCCTATTGGAAATAATGCTTTGGATAATTGTTGTTGTGAAAGTTGACATAAAAAATAAGATTGATCTTTATTACCATCTTTCCCTGCTATTAATTTGTATACTTTTTCATTATTTATTACTTCTTCTCCTTTTCTACAATAATGCCCAGTGGCAACATAATCAGCTCCTAAATCTAATGCGATTTTTAAAAAAACATCAAATTTAATTTCTCTATTACATAACACATCTGGATTGGGAGTTCTTCCTTTTTCATATTCATTAAACATATAATCTACTATGCGTTCTTTATATTGTTCACTTAAATCAACAACTTGAAAAGGGATTCCTAATTTATCTGCAACAATCATAGCATCATTACTATCTTCTAACCAAGGACATTCGTTAGAAATAGTAACAGAATCATCATGCCAATTTTTCATAAACAAACCAACAACTTCATAACCTTGCTCCTTTAAAAGGTATGCTGCTACGCTACTATCTACACCTCCAGAAAGACCTACAATAACTCTTTTCATTTAAACCATTTTAAGTATGCAAAGATACGATTAACTTTTAGGTTCAAAAAGTTAATTTTAAATATGAAAGTATAATGTACAAGAATGAAAAAAGCCTATCAATAAAAATATTGATAGGCTTAACAAAAAAAGGTTGTAAGTATATATTAAATAACTTTTACATTTACTGCGTTCATTCCTTTTTTACCTTCCTGTAAATCGAATTCTACCTCATCACCTTCACGAATTTCATCGATTAATCCAGAAATGTGGACAAAATGTTCTTTGTTTGAACCTTCTTCTTTAATGAATCCAAATCCTTTAGTTTCATTGAAGAATTTTACTGTTCCTTTACTCATTGTTAAAAATTTAAAATATTATATTGATTACAAAGATAATGAATTTAATTTCATAACTGATGTTTTATAAATTATTATTTTTTTTATAACCTCTTGATTTAAAATATTTTTGTAATAATAGTTGAATAAAGTGCAAGTGAGGTAATGGAAAACACTATTCAAAATTTAAACAAAGAAAGAAGCAAAAAAATATTCATTTGATTATGAAATCAAAAAAAGGATTTTAATTTTCTATAGGAAACTTCCCTAATTGCCCCCATTCTGCCCAAGAACCATCATATAACGACTTGTTGTTTTCTAACGCAATTTCACTTGCCAATAATAAAATACTAGCTGTAACACCCGAACCACATGTAAAAATTAGAGGCTGGTTTTTAATTGTAAATTGTTGAAAAATTGTCAACAATTCATTCTTAGACTTCATTTTACCGTCGTTATCTAAAACATTTTTAAAATGTAAATTTAGCGAATTTGGAATATGACCACTAGCCATGTTTTCTCTAGGTTCAGGCACATTTCCTTTATACCTATCAACAGACCTTGCATCAATTACCAAATGTGTTTTTTGTTTGATGTTATTAACTAAAAAAGATGAGTCTTTCACCAAATTTGGTTGATAATTCGCTTTAAAATTACCTTTATTATTTGTAATTTCTGAAATAGATTCAACAGGAAAATCTTCTTTCATCCAAGCATCCAACCCGCCATTTAAAACAGCAACTTTTTTATGCCCCATTACTCTAAACATCCACCAAGCTCTTGGGCTTGTGTAAATTCCCAAATTATCATAAACAACAATAATACTTTCATTGTTAATCCCCAACACTCTACATTTTTTGGTAAAAACCTCTTCTGAAGGTATCATATTTGGTATGGCACTTTTTTTGTCTAAAAAAGTAGTCTCCATATCAAACATTCTAGCACCTTTAATTCTTATATCGGTATATTTAGGAATTAAGTTAGATTTATTCTCTTTTGGACTGGCATCTAATATTATTAAATTAGGGTTTTCAATATTTTTAAATAACCAAGCTACTGATACAAGTGGTTCAATTTTCATAAATTATTTTAAAAAAGGTCATATATTTCTCTAATATCTTTCAGTATTTTATTGAAATCAATTTTTAAATCTATCAACTCACCTGTATGGATATCCCAAACCCAGCCATGAACAGTAATATTACGCTCTCTAATTGCTTGTTGAACATCTGCGGTTTTTAAAACATTGATACATTGTTCCTGCACATTTAGTTCTACCAATCTATCATATTTTTTATCTTCACATTCAATTTTATCTAGCTCAACCTTATGCAACCTGTATACATCTCTAATATTACGTAACCAAGGGTTTAACAAACCCAAGTCTTTAGATTGCATAGCTGCTTTAACACCTCCACAAGAATAATGACCACACACAACTACATGCTTAACTTTTAAATGAATTACCGCATAATTTATTACAGACATTACATTCAAATCGGTATTAGGAACCATATTTGCAATATTTCTATGAACAAATACATCTCCTGGCTGCACACCCATTAAATCTTCAGAAGAAACTCTACTGTCTGAACAACCAATATATAAAATCTCTGGGCTCTGCCCTTTCCCTAAATTAGTAAAATAATCCTTATCTCCACTAAGCCTTTCAGCAATCCAAGCTCTATTATTTGAAAAAATTTTTGATATATCCAATTTCTATTAGTTTTGTTGTTAATTTGCTTTTAAAATTAGGCGCAATATATGATTATTGTTTTAATTTTTTTACATCTTCAAAATATTTCCACTTACCTACTTTTTCATCATTTTTATAACTTCCAGTATAAATTAACTTTCCTTTTATATTATAAAACTTAGCAATTCCTTGACGCTTACCATCTTCATAATTTAAATCATCTAATAAAACTCCTGTATCCGAATACCTTTTAACGTTACCCTGCAATTTACCTTGTTTATAGTTTAGAATTTCGGCAATTTTTCCATTTTCAAAATAAGTTTTCGAGACTCCTTCTAATAAACCATCTACATAAAATTCTTCCGAGAGCATGGTTTTACCATCCTTATGATAAAATACCCATTTTCCTATCCTATTTTTTTGATTAAGTTGCCCTTCACTTTCCAAAACACCTTTTATAGTAAAAAACTTTACTATTGAGATTGCACTGTTTTCTTGAAATATTTTTATAGATATGGGGTGCTCTGAGTTTTGAGCGCTGTAAAATTTAAATTCTCCTACTTCTTTTCCTCCTTCAAATTGACCTTGGTAGCGTAAACGTTTATTTGCATAATACTTTTTCCAAACTCCTGTTCTTTTTCCATTGGCATCAAATTGATTGATTTTTTCTTGAGCAGAAACAATAAAAACTCCACAAAATAATAACAGATAAGCGTATTTAAATTTCATTTATTTTACATTAATAGTCTGTATCCAATTCGATAAAATTTCATGTTGTTTTGCCGATAATTTAGCATCTTTATGAACAATCAAATAACTTTTTAATGGCATTTCATTTTCTTCCATTACTTCTTCTAAGTCTTTTTTAATATGGCTTTGCTGATTTTGATTATATGATGTCCATTCAGAAAAATTTAAATGTTTTTTCCCATCATTTACGTGCGATGCCAAATACCAAGATACAGGCGCAATTTCACTATACCAAGGATAAACAGTATTGTTTGAATGACAATCAGCACAAGAAGTTTTTAATATTTCTTGCACATCATTAGGAACATCAACAACCGTTGAGATATCATTAGTATAATCTTTAGAATTGTTTTTTTCTGGACGAATAAATTGCATAACAACCACTAAAACCAACATAATTAATAGTACTTTTTTCATTTTTTTATAGATTTAAAATTTCTTGTAATTCTGTTTTTGAGATAGTCAACAATTTAGGTTTTACTAACCTAGGTGTTAACTCTTTCCATTTTTTATTTTTTTGAAAAATATTTTTTAAAATTGACTTTGCTTCCTCCATTTCTCCATTATTGGCCAAAGTAATTGCATACCAATATTTCATTTCTAAATTATTAGGATTCAACTTTTGTGCATTCATATATTGTTGTTTAGCCAATATATTATCTCCGCTTTCTACGGCTAAATCACCCTTATTCATAAAATCATATGCTTTATGAATTGTAAGTAACCTTTTCATTTCTTGCAGTGGATTTTTGTGATCTTCAACCCTTAAATCAACAACTGTGTCTTCCCAACTATGACCTGTACTCTCTCCTTTAACGACTAAAATTGCTGCAGATTGCTTTCCTCTAATATCTCCTCCCTCATTTTGAGCAGCTTCCATTGCAATTAACATTCTTTCTGCTAAACTACCTTTAGATTTTTTGAATGCTTCAGCCATAGCAGGCCAAACCGTATTTTTATCCATTAGATTTGCTTGAACTGAAAAATTATCACCAACAATATGTCCAGCTGCATCAATACAATTTTTACCTGTATAAGCCTCTACATTTCCTTGAACGTCTAAAATAGCTAACTGCCTTACTTCACGTCCTTCATCTAATTCTAACAATGCTTTTACTGCTAAAGCTGGGGTTAATCCATTTTCTAACAATGCCAATCCTCTTGGACCAAAAGAAGGATTTATAAAAGATTGTGTGGCAACCACACCAACACCTGCTTTACCCCAAACAACTAAACTTCCAACAGAAAACCAATTTGATTGAACTGCCACTCCCATTTCTCCTGTTACTGTATCTCTTGCCACAATTGAATACGTGTGAGCAAATGGTTCTTTTTTGGAAAATACCTGTTGCCCAAAAAGGTTACTTCCAAAAAAGAAAATAACCATAAACACTCTTAAAAATTTCATATTTTTTTATTTTAAACATTAAAGATATTACTTTCTTTTATAAATTTAATCACAAAATTTAATTATGGGTATTTCAAATTTTTGGTTTTATACCATTATGGCAATTGTTATTTTACATGTGCTAATTGCTTTTGTTTATTTAATGATTAAACTTTCTCCTAAAAAAGATAAGAAAAAGAAGAATGGATAAGGATTATTTAATTCAACAATTAGAAAACATTCAAAATGCTAAAAGAGTAAATAGATTACGAGTTGCCAATTTGGTAATAGAAAACCCCAATCTTTTTAAGTTTTTACTTGAATTAGTTTTTGATGTAACAGCTAAAACTTCCATTAAAGCTGCTTGGGTTTTAGAATTTGTTTGCGAACAAAAATTAGAATGGTTAGCACCTCATTTAAGCTATTTCACTGAAAACATTAGTAAAGTAACTTTTGATAGTGCTGTTAGGCCGGTTGCAAAAATTTGTAATTTTTTAGCCATTGCCTATAACACAAAAAAAGATTCAGTGATAAAAACAAAATTGAATTCAAAACATATTGATCAAATAATTGAAACAGGTTTTGATTGGATGATTAGCAATCATAAAGTTGCAGTAAAAGCGTATACAATGACTACTTTATTTTTATTTGGAAAAAACTATGATTGGGTTCACGAAGAATTAAAATTAATAATCCAACAAAACATGGCAAAAGAAACAGCAGCATACAAAGCAAGAGGCAAGATTACTTTAGCCTTGATAAACAAAAAATAAAACTACTTATTTTGGCTAATATTCATTAATTTTGCATTTTTCAACACAAAACTAAAAAATGTCTTTAACAAATTTAAATGCCATATCTCCAATTGATGGAAGATACAGAAGTAAAGTAGAAAGTTTAGCTCCTTTTTTTTCAGAAGAAGCACTTATAAAATACAGAGTAAAAGTAGAAATTGAATATTTTATTGCATTGTGTGAAATTCCGCTACCACAATTAGCAAATTTCAACACCAATCTCTTTAATGAGCTGAGAAATATTTATAAAAATTTCACTTCAAAAGATGCTCAAAAAATTAAAGATATTGAAGGCATTACTAATCATGATGTAAAAGCTGTTGAATATTTTATAAAAGAAAAATTTGACAGCTTAAATCTTAAGCAATATAAAGAGTTTATCCATTTTGGTTTAACTTCTCAAGACATAAATAACACTTCAGTTCCATTATCTATAAACGATGCATTTGACGCTGTTTATTATCCTGAATTAGCTATACTATTAGAAAAATTAAGAGGTTTAGCTGCTGAATGGGCTAATGTTCCAATGTTAGCTCGTACACACGGACAACCTGCTTCACCTACTCGATTAGGAAAAGAGATTTTGGTGTTTATTGAACGCATTGAACAACAAATAACACAATTGCAAAATATACCATACGCAGCTAAATTTGGTGGTGCTACTGGTAATTTTAATGCCCATAAAGTTGCTTATCCAACTATTGATTGGAAAGCTTTTGGAACTCACTTTGTTGAAAAAATATTAGGACTGCATCATTCGTTTCCTACAACACAAATTGAACATTACGATCATTTAGCGGGTATTTTTGACGCTCAAAAGCGCATTAACACTATACTAATTGACTTTAATAGAGATGTTTGGACCTATGTTTCAATGGACTATTTCAAACAAAAAATTAAAAAAGGAGAAGTTGGTTCATCAGCAATGCCACATAAAGTGAATCCGATAGATTTTGAAAACTCGGAAGGAAACTTAGGAATTGCCAATGCTATTTTTGAGCATTTGGCTGCTAAGCTTCCAGTTTCACGTTTACAACGTGATTTAACTGATTCTACTGTTCTAAGAAATGTAGGAGTTCCATTTGCACATACAATTATTGGGTTTACTTCTACGTTAAAGGGGTTAAACAAATTATTAATTAATGAAACTAAATTTGCTGAAGATTTAGAAAATCATTGGGCGGTGGTTGCTGAAGCTATTCAAACTATTTTAAGAAGAGAAGCCTATCCCAACCCGTATGAAGCTTTAAAAGGATTGACAAGGACTAATGAAAAAATCACTCAAAAATCAATGGCTGATTTTATTGACAGCTTAGATGTTTCAACCGAAATTAAAACAGAGCTAAAACAAATAACCCCTAGTAATTATACTGGAATTTAAACTATTAAATATGAAAAAGACACTACTAATAATTTCAATTTTCACACTTTTTATAAGCTGTAAAAATGAACCTTTAAATGCGGATCGCTTTAAAACAGGAACGTTTGAAATTCCTGAAGGTAAAGGATATGGAAAAACCATTGTTATTAGGAATGACACTATTCAAATTGAAAAATATGAAGGTAGAATAGATACTTTAAGTATTTTATGGAAAAACAATTTTAATTATACTTTAAAAATGTTACACCCTAAAACAGCTATAGATGAAGATCCAATACATGTTAAAATTACAAACATCAATAAAAATTCTTATGAATTTGAAGCTGTAATTGGACATTCTAACTTTGTTCAAAAAGGTGAAATTTTTAAAATAGCTGACTAGCTCATGGAAATATTTTTACAACCAGATACATGGATAGCGCTTTTAACACTCGTTTTTTTAGAAATTGTTTTAGGTATAGACAACATTGTATTTATTTCAATAGTTTCAAATAAACTTGAAGAAAAAGACAGACCAAAAGCTAGAAATATAGGATTATTACTAGCAATGGTTTTTCGTATTGGCTTGTTATTTGGAATTTCTTGGGTACTTCAACTACAAAATGTATTAGTCCATGTTGACACCTCTTGGTTAAAAGCTGGAATCACAGGACAAAGTTTAATTATAATTGCAGGAGGAATTTTCTTATTATACAAAAGTGTTTCTGAAATTCACCACAAATTAGAAGGGGATGTAAATGGTAAAGAAGTAAAAACCAGTACTACAGTTTTAAATGCCATTATTCAAATTGTAATGCTAGATTTGGTATTTTCTTTTGATAGTATTTTGACTGCGATTGGTTTGGTAAGTTTTGACAATCCACCTGCCGGATTTGGATATTTTGGAGGAATGGTTATTATAATTATTGCTATTGTAGTTTCAATAATTATAATGCTTGTTTTTGCTGGACCAGTAAGTAAATTTGTAAATGAACATCCTACAATTCAAATTTTAGGTTTATCCTTTCTATTATTGATTGGGGTTATGCTATTGGCTGAAGGTTCGCATTTGGCGCATTTTGAATTTTTTGGAAATATGGTACACAGCATACCAAAAGGCTATTTATATTTTGCAATATTCTTCTCTCTATTTGTAGAATTTTTGAATTTAAAAATGAAAAAAGGAAAAAAACCTGTTCAACTTCACAATTCTACTATTCTTGATGAAAAATTAAAAGACAAGAAGCTAAACGACTAATTTTAAGAATTATAAAAAGATACCATCGCTAAAAACATGAACGATAGAAAAACAACTAATATTTTATTATTGGTAATTGTAATACCCCTTATTTTTTATTTACTAAAAATACTTTCTTTTATTTTTATTCCTCTAATAGCTTCAATGTTTATTGCATTGCTGTTTTTACCACTAATGAGATGGTTTAACAAAAGAAATGTTCCTAAATTCATCAGTATTTTTGTAATTCTCTTAATTTTTGGAGTTATATTTAAAATTGGAGGAGAACTTATTAAATTATCCAGTAGAGAAATTTTAGCTGCTGATAACTTTTTTATTCAAAAAGCTTCTACCAAATTAACCAATTTATTCAGCGTAATTGAACAGTTTTTTGGAATAGAATACTTTAGTGATAAAGGAAATATTTTTTCTAATTTGTTTCAAAAAGAAAACATTTCAAAAAATTTTGGCTCCACATTAGAATTTATTAGCAATACCCTTTCTATGACGCTAATGACTGCTTTTTTTGTTGTTTTATGGTTGGCTGAATCTATCAATTTTGAAAAGCTATTAAACAACACTATTCTTAAACAAAAGTTTGCGTCAGTTAAAACTTTTATGAAAATTGAAAAAGATTTATTAAAATTTATTAAAGTTAAAATATTAATAAGCTTATTTACAGGTATTGGTATTGGATTAGCTTGTGTGTTTTTTGATATTAAGTTTCCGATATTTTGGGGGCTTTTTGCTTTTGTTATTAATTTTGTTCAAATGATTGGATCATTTATTTCTGTTATCTTATTAGCATTATTTGCATTTGTTCAGTTAGACCCTACAAGCACCTTATTCTTTTTTATTGTAACAATTACTGGAGTTCAAGTACTATTTGGTGGTGTATTAGAGCCTATTTTCATGGGTAAATCATTCTCCATAAATATTATAACCATTTTAGTTATGTTAATGCTTTGGGGCTTTATTTGGGGAATTCCTGGTTTAATCATGGCCATTCCATTAACCGTTTTTATTAAAATTATTTTAGAGCAATTTCCTAAAACCAAATTATTAGCAAGTTTTTTATCTGGAACACATTAAATTTTTTGAAAAAACAATTATTTTTCACTTTATAATTTTGTATCTTTAAACTATAGATTTTACAATTTAATATTGTGCAATAAATGTTACAAATGTTTGTAATGTTTATTACGGTCTACCCTTTTCACCTCAAGTATTTTTGCATAAACTAAAAAACAAAAACTATGCGAGGAAAATATCTATTCATATTTCTTTTTTTAAATTTTAATAGCTTCTTCATCAATGCGCAAGAAAAAGTTTCTATTTCTTTAAATGAAATTATTTCTAAAGTTGAGGAGTACAATCAAACCATTAAAATTTCAGAAAAAGATTATACTATTGCTAAAGCAGAGTACAACCAAACAAATTCAATTTTATTGCCTAATGTTAACATTTCACACACAGGCATTTCCACAACTAATCCTTTAATGGCATTTGGTTCTAAATTGAATCAAGAAATTTTAACTCAGGCTGATTTTAATCCAGCATTATTAAATGATCCAGATGAAATAAAAAATTTCACTACTAAAATTGAAGTGCAACAGCCAATTTTTAATGCAGATGGTATTTTTATGAGAAAGGCTGCAAAAGCAAAAATGATAGCTATTGAATTGCAAGGCACAAGAACAAAAGAATACATTCAATTAGAAGTTACCAAAGCATATATGCAATTACAAGTTGCATATAAAGCTGTTGAAGTTTTAGAAAAGGCGAAAGAAGCTGCATTAGAAAATAAAAAAATTGCTGAAAATAACTTTTTACAAGGCTATCTTCAAAAAGCTGATATTTTATTAGTAGAAGTTCATGTGAATGAGATTATAAACAAACTACAACAAGCAACTAGTAATGTAAAAAATGCTTCAGATTATCTATGGTTTTTAATGGGAGAAACTAATAATTCAACATTAGTTCCTTCAGACATGTTAATTGCTGAAATTAATTTAGGTATTTATAGCGATGAATTATCAAATACCAGAGCTGATATTGAAGCGATGACTAAAAGTACTGAAGCTTATAGTAATATGCACAAGGCTAATAAAGCAAGCTATTTACCTAAATTAAATGCTTTTGGAACTTATGAACTATATGATGATAAATTTTTAGGTACCAATGCCAAAGGTTATTTAATAGGCGCCCAATTATCTTGGAATGTTTTTGATGGGTTTAAAAGTATAGGTAAAACCCAAAAAAGTAAAGCTGAATTAGATAAAGCCGAAATTAACTTAACAAAATATAAAAATCAAAGTCAGTTAGAATATAATAAAGCTAAAAGACAATTAAAAGACATTGAAAATCAATTAGCATTAACAAGTTTGGCTGTTGAACAATCTAAAGAAGCCTTACGCATTAGAACAAATAGATTTAAGCAAGGATTAGAAAAATCGTCTGATTTATTAACATCAGAAACAAAATATCTTCAAAAAGAATTAGAATATCTTCAAACTGTATACAATTATAATTTCACAAAAGCTTATGTCGCTTTTTTAACAAAATAAATTAAAAAATTACTATTCTAAAAAATACACTCAATGAAAAATACCATACAAATTATAGCCATATTAACTCTAATAGTTACAACAAGTTGTGGTGAAAGTAAAAAAGAAACTGTAGATAACAGACCTACCGTAAGTGTAATTGTTAGCACTCCTTCAACAGAAAACGGAACTTTTATTACTGCAAGTGGAAAAATTGAAGCCGTACAAAATGCAAATATTAGTACACGAATGATGGGATTTGTAACTAAAATTCATGTAAATGTTGGTCAAAAAGTTACAAAAGGACAGTTGTTAATTAGCATAAACAGTGCAGATATTGCCGCTCAAAAAGCTCAAATCAATGCTTCAATTACAGAAGCAACTGCAGCTTATAAAAATGCTGAAAAAGATTATAATAGATTTAAATCTTTATTCGAAACCAATAGTGCTTCTCAAAAAGAAATGGATGACATAACTGCTAACTTTCAAATGGCAAAAGCACGCTTAGAAGCTGCTAATCAAATGAAAAATCAAGTAAATGCACAATTATCTTATTCAAATATTACTGCTCCATTTAGCGGTGTAATTACAGGTAAATTTATTAACAAAGGAGATCTGGCGACCCCTGGAATACCTTTGTTAAGTATTGAAAATCCAACTAATTTTCAAGTTATTGCAATGGTTCCAGAATCTGAAATAACAAGTATAAAAACTGGAACTACAGTACAAGTAATTGTAAAATCTACCAACCAAAAGCTAACTGGTAAAGTTACAGAAGTAAGTACCTCAACTAAAAATACTGGAGGACAGTACTTGGTGAAAGTAGTGTTAGATAAATCTGAAGTTAATTTATTATCCGGGATGTTTACATCTATTCAGTTTCCTACAGAAAATACCACAACTACATCAAAAATATTAGTTCCAACAAATGCTTTAATTCACAAAGGTGAACTAACCGGAGTCTATGTAGTTGGTCAAAATAATACAGCTTTATTACGTTGGTTACGTTTAGGAAGACAATTTGGTGATAAAACAGAAATTTTATCTGGCTTATCAGTTGACGAACAATTTGTAGTGTCTTCAAAAAGTAAATTAACAAATGGTGCTAAACTTCAAATTCAATAATTATGAAAGATGGATTAGCTGGTAGTATTGCCAAAGTATTTATGAATTCAAAACTTACTGTTTTACTAATGATTATGTTTATGGTTATTGGTATATATAGTTCGTTTTTAATTCCACGAGAAGAAGAACCTCAAATTGATGTACCTATAGCTGATATTTTTGTACAATATCCTGGCGCAAGCCCTCAAGAGGTTGAGTCTAGAGTTATTAAACCATTAGAAAAAATTGTTTCTAATATCAAAGGAATAGAATATGTGTACTCTACTTCAATGAATGAACAAGCTATGCTAATTGTTCAATTTTATGTAGGAGAAGATATTGAACGTTCTTTTGTAAAGCTTTATAACGAAATTATGAAGCATATGGATCAAATGCCTCAGGGAGTTTCAATTCCTTTAGTAAAAACAAGAGCTATTGATGATGTACCTATGCTTGCGTTAACATTATGGAGTGAAAATTATGACGATTACCAATTGAAACAAATTGCTAGTGAATTAACTAGTGAAATTGAAAAAATAAATGATGTTGCTATTACCAAAAAAATTGGAGGTAGAAATCGTCAAGTTCGTGTGATTTTAGATAAAGATAAAATGGCAGAAAGCGGCTTAGATTTGTTGAGTATTACTCAAAAAATTCAAGTCAATAATCAACAATTAAATTCAGGTAGTTTTGATCAAAACAATACAGAATATTTAATAAATACTGGTAATTTTTTAAGCAATGTAAAAGATGTTGAAAATTTAGTTGTTGGAGTACAACAAAATAAGCCAATATACCTTAAACAAATAGCAACTATTACTGATGGACCTGAAATACCTAAAGAGTATGTTTCATTTGGTTACGGAAAAGCCAATGAACTTTCTAACACCTACCACTCAGAATACCCTGCAGTAACTATTTCTGTAGGAAAAAGAAAAGGGGCTGATGCTATGAAAGTTTCTGAAAAAATATTAGAAAAGGTTGAGCATTTAAGACAAAACCTACTTCCTGATGATGTGCATATGACTGTTACTAGAAATTATGGTGAAACAGCTTCACACAAAGTATCAGAATTATTAATGCACTTGTTTGGATCTATTATTGCTGTAACCATAGTAGTTATGCTAGCTATGGGATGGCGTGGTGGATTGGTAGTGTTTTTATCTGTACCTATAACTTTCGCTATGACTCTATTTAGCTATTATATGCTAGATTACACCTTAAATAGAATTACCTTATTTGCATTAGTATTTGTTACGGGTATTGTGGTTGACGACTCCATTATTATTGCCGAAAATATGCATAGGCATTTTAAAATGAAACGATTGCCTTTTAAACAAGCTGCATTATATGCTATTAATGAAGTTGGTAACCCAACAATTTTAGCAACATTTACTGTTATCGCATCTGTACTGCCAATGGCGTTTGTATCTGGTTTAATGGGACCATATATGAGTCCAATGCCAATAGGAGCTTCGCTAGCTATGATTATTTCTTTATTTGTAGCCTTAACAATTACTCCATATTTAGGATATTATATTTTAAGAGAAAAAGACAAACAAGAAGAAAAAGAAGAACAAGGTTTAGAAACTTCTAAAATCTATAAAATTTATAATAAATTTGAAAAACCTCTCATTGAAAACAGAAAAAAACGTTGGGCTTTTTTAGGCTTTACAACACTACTTCTGTTGGGTTCAATGGCTTTATTTTATACCAAAGGTGTAGCAGTTAAAATGTTGCCTTTTGATAATAAAAATGAATTTCAAGTTGTAATAGATATGCCTGAAGGTACAACACTTGAAAAAACATCAGCAGTAACTAGAGAAATTGCAAATTATTTATCTCAAAGACCTGAAGTTGATAACTATCAGAGTTTTGTAGGCACTTCTGCACCTATTACCTTTAATGGCTTGGTTCGTCATTACGATTTACGTGGAGGATCTAATACTGCCGACATTCAAGTGAACTTAATTGATAAATCTCAACGCTCAGAACAAAGTCATGATGTTGTAAAAAAACTAAGAACTGATATTCAATTAATTGGAAAAAAATTCAATGCTAATATCAAATTAGTTGAAGTACCTCCTGGACCACCTGTGCTTTCAACAATTGTTGCAGAAGTTTATGGACCAGATTACAAAGAGCAGATAAAAATAGCCAAACAACTCAGACAAATTGTGTCTTCAACAAGTGATATTGTTGATGTTGATGATATGATTGAAGCAGACCAAAAAGAATTTAATTTTGTTGTTGATAAAGAAAAAGCGATGCTAAATGGAGTTGCACCCCAACAGGTTGTAGCAACTCTAAAAATGGCTCTTTCAGAGCAGCCTATTTCAACTTTATACAAAGAAACTGCCAATGACCAAGTTGGAGTGGTTTTAGCTATTGATGAAAAAGAAAAATCATCTATTAATGACCTCAAACAACTAAAAGTTATTTCACAAATGGGAATAGCTATTCCTATTGGAGATTTAATAAAAGTTGAAGAAAAAATTGTTGATAAAGCTATTTATAGAAAAAATCAAAAACGCGTAGTGTATGTTCTTGCCGATATGGCTGGAGAATTAGAAAGCCCTGTTTATGGAATTTTAAATATGAGTGATAGATTAAACGAAATAACTATTCCTGAGGGATACTCTCTAAATGAAGCATTTAATCAGCAACCTACACACGAAGATAATTATACTATAAAATGGGACGGTGAATGGCAAATTACTTATGAAGTATTTAGAGATTTAGGTGCAGCCTTTGCTGTAGCTATTTTTGTAATTTATTTATTGATTGTAGGTTGGTTCCAAAATTTTAAAGCACCATTGGTAATGCTTGTTGCCATTCCACTATCTCTTGTAGGTATTATAGTAGGTCATTGGTTAATGGGTGCGTTTTTTACTGCTACTTCAATGATTGGTATGATTGCTTTAGCAGGTATCATGGTGAGGAATTCAGTATTATTAATAGATTTTATTGAACTACGTTTAGAAGATGGGATTCCTTTAAAACAAGCTGTAATAGAAGCTGGAGCAGTAAGAACTACTCCAATTTTATTAACTGCTGGGACAGTAGTAATTGGAGCATTTGTCATTTTATTTGACCCAATATTCCAAGGTTTAGCAATTTCCTTAATGGGAGGAACAATTACTGCTACAATTTTAACTCTTTTGGTGGTACCATTAGTATATTATATGACAGAAAAACACAAACATCAAAACTAAGTAATAAATGAAATTATTAATAATAACAAGTATATTGGAGTTTGAAAAGGAAATTTGTAAACTTTTCAAAAAATCAAAAATTGAAGTATATAGCACTTTGGATATACAAGGTCATAAACTCCAACTACCAACAAATATTCAAGATAATTGGTTTTCATCTCATAGAGACACCTTTGATTCTAAAATGTTTTTCACATTTACATCTGAAGAATTAATAGCTAAAATGCTAAATGAAGTTGAAACTTTCAACTCAAATAATACTTCAAAAAACCCAGTGAAAGCAATTGTACTTAATATTGAACAATCTATATAATTAAAAAAATAAGAAAATGAAACAAAGAATTGTTAGAGCATTTGCAGGAAGCTTTATTTTAATAAGTTTAATACTTGCATTATATGTAAATTTAAATTGGTTGTGGTTTACTGCATTTGTAGGCGTTAATTTATTGCAATCATCTATAACTAAATGGTGTTTGCTTGAAGTGATTTTAGAAAAATTTGGCATTAAAGATTAACAAACTTTTGTAAGTTTGTAGCCTTAAACTAATTTGCGATTAAACAGTTTTACAAACATATCATCTCAAAAGTATTAATTATAGCTGTACTGCTTCCCTTTGCAGTACAGTTTATACATTCTTTTGAAAACCATAGTCATCATGTTTGTAATGCTCAAAATATCGTTCATTTTGATACTCACGAAATTGATTGCTCAGTTTTTCATTTCAAGATAAACTCCAATGCTATAGATTTTTCGTCAACTCATAAATTAGTTGATAAACAAATAAATAACAGTTCTATTTATTGCTCTGAAGAAAGCTTTTCTTCAACAAATATTCAACATAAATCTTCTAGAGCTCCTCCTTTTTTAATGATTTTATAGCTGATCTAAAATTAGTATCCATAAATAAAAATTATTAAAATATGAAAATATATTTAAGCTACCTATTTATAGGTATGGCGTTTGTTGCACAAGCTCAAAATAAA
Source organism: uncultured Lutibacter sp. (assembly GCF_947493565.1). Taxonomy (GTDB): domain Bacteria; phylum Bacteroidota; class Bacteroidia; order Flavobacteriales; family Flavobacteriaceae; genus Lutibacter; species Lutibacter aestuarii. The sequence continues at coordinate 357,402 of NZ_CANLRG010000003.1, forward strand.
ATATCGGGCGTTATTAAAACTACCCAAAACGAACCATTATTAGGAGTTCAAATTTATATAGAAGACTTACAAAAAGGAACCTCTACAGATGAAAATGGTTATTATGAATTAAAAAATTTACCAAATATTCCCATCAAAATTACGGCAGTTTATATTGGATTTGAAACACAATCTAAAACAGTCACTTTTGATAAAAGTGAAATGATACTTAATTTTACTTTAGAAGAAGCAGTATTTAAAATGGAAGAAATTATTATTGCTACTCCATTTAACAAGCTACAATCTGAAAATGTAATGAAGGTAGAAAAAGCCAGCATCCAACAACTACAACATAAAGGTGCTGCTACTTTAATGGATGGACTTAACACCATTGCTGGAGTTTCACAAGTTTCTACAGGTGTTGGAATTGGAAAACCTATTATTAGAGGATTAAGAGGTAATCGGGTACTCGTTTACTCTCAAGGAATAAGACTTGAAAATCAACAGTTTGGGGATGAACATGGGTTAGGAATTGATGAATCTAGTATTGAAAGTGTGGAAGTTATTAAAGGACCTGCATCTCTATTATATGGTTCCGATGCATTGGGAGGTGTTATATATTTCAATCCTCTAAAATTCGCTGATGCTAATTCATTTGACTTTACCTATAATCAATCCTATCATTCAAATACTCAAGGAACAAATACTACTTTCGGAGCTAAACAATCTTACGATTCTTGGAAATTTTTAGCCAATGGTTCTAGAAATTCTCATAGTGATTATAAAACACCTAACAACACTAGAATTACCAATACCAGATTTAATGAAACTATTTTTAATAGTGCTATTGGCTTTAACAGTAATTTTATTTCGAGCACCTTACGTTTCAATTACAATTCAACCAAAGTGGGTATTCCTGAAGAAATTGGAATACAAAACAACCATAAAACACCACTATTGCCTTATCAAGATTTAACAACTAAAATGCTTAGTTGGTCTAATAATTTTTTTCTATCTAATTCAAAAATAACTAGCACTTTTGGGTATACTTTAAATGAAAGAAAAGAATTTGAAGAACATCATCATGAAGAAGAAGCTACTCATGAAGATGAAGAACATGATGAACCTCTTCATCCATCATTATTTTTAAAATTACATACATATAGTTATGATGTTAAATGGCATTTACCTAAGCTAAATAAATTTGAAACCATACTAGGTTTTCAAGGATTACACCAAAAAAATGACAATTTTGGCGAAGAAATTTTAATTCCCAATGCAACTTTAAATGATTTTGGATCTTTTTTTACTGCCTTTTATAATTGGAAAGAGCACAGTATTCAGGGAGGAATTAGATTTGATACTAGATCTTTAAAAACTGAAAAACATATTGTTTTACATGAAGATGAAGAGCATATTTTTGATCCAATTGATAAAACATTTGAAAATTTTACCGCTTCATTAGGGTATAAAACAAAACTATTCAACAAAATAATAAGTAGAATTAATTTTGCTACAGGATTTAGAGCCCCTAACCTTGCTGAATTGACTTCAAATGGAGTACATCACGGCTCAAATAGGTTTGAAATTGGAAATAATGATTTAAACAGTGAACGAAATTTTCAGTCAGACATTTCATTTGAATATGATTCGCAACATTTTGAAATATTTGCAAACGGATTTTACAATCGCATAAACAATTATATCTTTATTTCACCTACTGGTAATTTTGAAGAAGAGTTTGCTATTTACCAATACATTCAAGATGATGCCAAGCTTTATGGAGGTGAATTTGGAGCACATTTACATCCACACCCAATAGATTGGCTACATTTACACAGTAGTTTTGAGTTTGTGATAGGTAAACAAGATAATAAAGCGTATTTACCTTTAATTCCGGCTCACAAATTGACAAATACTTTAAGAGCTGAGTACGACATAAATAAATGGTTGAAAAACGGATTTACTTCTATTTCTTTAGAAAGCACTTTTAAACAAGATAAAATTAGTGAGTTCGAAACTACAAGTAATGGGTACAACCTTGTAAATGTTGGTATGGGTGGAAAAATAAAGCTTTCTAAAATTTCATTAGATCTAAGTTTGAATGTAAATAACTTATTTAATACTTCATATATCTCTCATCTTTCACGCTTAAAAGTGAATGAATTTAATAATATTGGAAGAAATTTTATAGCAAGAATTCAATTTAATATTTAAATAGTTTTATTTAATGAAACAAAAAAGGAGTTTAGAAAATCATTATTCTAAACTCCTTTTTTTATGTAAATAAAAGTCTATCTTAATCTATTACAAAAAGTACGTCATTTTTAGCAACTGAATCACCCGAATCATAATTGATTCCTGACAATACACCATCTCTATTTGCTTCAAAATTATTCATCATTTTCATAGCCTCAAGAACTACAACAACTTCACCTTCTTTAACTTTATCACCGTTTTTCTTTTTGTATTCAACAATCATACCTGGAATTGGAGATAATACCGCTTTTTCATCCGTATTTTTTCCTTTATTCTCTTTACTTTCTTTCTTTTTACGTGCTGGTCTAACACTTCCTTTTGCATTAGGAATGGCTACATTAAACTTTTCTCCATCAACAATTACTTCCATCTCATGCATTTGTCCATTAGACTTTTTACCTGCAGTAAGTTCTCCTGCTAATGCTTTTGCTATTAAATCACTTTCTTTTTTAACATCTTCAAGTGTTTTAGGAATTACATCTTTAGGCTTATCTTCAAGTCCATATTTCCACTTTAAGAATCTTTTTCCAGTAACAGGGTATAGTGCTAAAATTAATTCATCATCAATGTCTTTAGCCAAACCATCAGATTTTTCTTTAACAGCATTCATTTCTGGTTCTAAAATACTTCCTGGTCTACATTCAATATGTTGCTCGCCTCTTGGGTAATCCTTTAAAGCTTTTTTTCTAAGCTCCTCATTAATTGGTTTGGTTGTTTTACCATACAAACCATAGCAAAGATCTTTCACTTCTTGAGTTATCCTTGAATATTCTCCTTCGTAAGAATCAAATAAAACATTATTAACTGTTTGAACACCAACTATCTGACTGGTAGGAGTTACCAATGGAATTTGCCCTAAATCTTTTCGTACTTTTGGAAGCATTCTAAACACATCATCTAGCCTATCTAATGAATCCATTGCTTTTAATTGATTTACTAAATTAGATAACATTCCTCCTGGAGTTTGATGTAAAATTACATCCGTATCAATAATTGAGTATTTAGGATTGTTTGCTAAATGTTTATACTTAGGAATTATTTCTTCCATTTGAGCACTAATTTTTGATAATTTTTGAATATCAAAACCAGTATCTCTATTGGTTCCTAATAAAGAAATAACTAAAGGTTCAATTGCAGCATGTGAAGTTCTATAAGCGTAAGGAGACATACAAGTATCCACAATATCAACGCCTGCTTCAATGGCTTTAAAAATTGCTAAATCTCCCATACCTGATGTAAAATGTGTATGAAGATTTAAAGGAATGTCTGTTATTTTTTTTAATTCAACTATTAAATTGTAAATATCATATGGAGCAATTAAACCTGCCATATCTTTTATACAAATTGAATCAACGCCAAAATCTATTAATTCTTTAGCCTTATTAACATAGTACTCTAAGTTATAAATTTTACCACCCATTCTTGGTTCAGTTAATGTATAACAGATGGTTCCTTGAAAGTGCATTTTATTTTGTTTAACAACTTTAGCCGCAGTTTCAAAGTTTCTATAATCATTAAGAGCATCAAAACATCTAAATATATCTACACCATTATCACAAGCTCTTTGAACAAAATTTTCTACAACATCATCAGCATAATTTCTATATCCTACCACATTTTGACCTCTTAACAACATAAAAAATGGTGTTTTAGGCATGTATTTTTTCAGAATTCTTAACCTTTCCCAAGGATCTTCTCCAAGATATCTATGCATGGTATCAAAAGTTGCTCCACCCCAAGTTTCCATTGCATGAAAACCTATTTCATCCATTTGCTCAGCAAGTGGAATCATATCTTCAGTTCTACCTCTTGTTGCAAATAACGATTGATGTCCATCACGAAAGCTTAAATCTTGAATTTTGATTGGATTTTCAGCTTTTACTCTATTAGCACTATAATCAATGGGTGCCATTTTTAATATTCCGTGGTTGTCAAATTTCATTTTCAATTAAATTTAAATAGTTTACATTAAAAAACTTTAATTCCAATAGTTTTACCTTTACGCTGTAGAATTTCTCTATCATGAATTGTTCTACTTATTCCCATTTTTCCCCATTTATCGTTGGATAAGTTGGTATTGGTGTTTTGGGTTTGCATATAATAACCTACTGCTATTATCGCTGCGCGTTTCTTTTTTTCAGTTAAAGTCATAATTATAAAATTATTGTGGGATGTTTCCGTGTTTTTTTGGTGGAAGCACTTCATTTTTAGAACTTAAAGCTTCTAATGCTGAAATAAGTCTTTCTCTAGTTTCACTTGGTAAAATTACCTCGTCAATATAACCTCTTTCAGCTGCTAAATAAGGTACATTAAATGTAGTTTCATACTCCTCTATTTTTTCTTGTGTTTTTGCTGCTTTATCTTCTGCATCATTAATTTCTTTTTTATAATTAGAAATTACTTCAACTGCTCCTTTAGCTCCCATAACAGCTATTTCAGAAGTTGGCCAAGCAAAAACCATATCTGCTCCCAGATGTTTAGAACTCATTGCTAAATAAGCACCTCCATAATCTTTTCTAACAACAACTGTTAATTTAGGCACTGTAGCTTCAGAGTAACTCCATAGTAATTTTGCTCCGTGTCTAATAATTCCATTCCATTCTTGATGAACTCCAGGTAAGTACCCAGGAACATCAACAAAAGTTATTATTGGAATATTGAAAGCGTCACAAGTTCTCATAAATCTACTTATTTTATCAGATGCATCTATATCTAAACAACCCGCTAAAAACATAGGTTGATTTGCTATTACACCAACAGATCTATTATTAAGTCTTCCAAAACCAACAATACAATTTTCTGCAAAATATTCATGAACTTCGTAAAACTCTCCTTCATCTAAAACTTCTTCAATAACCACCTTCATATCGTAAGGCATCTTAGAATCATCTGGTATTAAAGTATCTAATAAATCACAAGATCTTTTTGGATCATCCTCCATGTCTAAAACTGGAGCATTTTCCATATTATTATTTGGTAAATAATCTAACAGTTCTCGTATCTGCTCAATACAGTCCTCATCACTTTCACAAGCAAAATGAGCATTACCACTTTTTGAATTGTGCACCATTGCACCACCTAAATCTTCAAATGTAGTTTCTTCACCAGTAACTGTTTTAATTACATAAGGACTGGTTATAAACATATGGCTTTGCTTTTTTACCATAAAAACAAAATCTGTCATTGCTGGCGAATAAACAGCTCCTCCAGCACAAGGTCCCATAATTGCTGAAATTTGTGGTACCACTCCTGAAGCTCTCGAGTTTCTAAAGAAAATATCGCCATATCCTTTTAATGCATCAACTCCTTCCTCAACTCTAGCCCCTCCGGAATCATTTAAACCAACTATAGGGGCGCCAGCTTTAATAGCTAAATCCATAATTTTACAAATTTTAGAAGCATTCATTTCTCCTAAAGAACCTCCTCTTGATGTAAAATCTTGTGAATATGCAAATACTGTTCTTCCATTGATTAAACCGTAACCAACTATAACACCATCCGATTCTATTTCAATGGCTTCCATACCAAAATTTACAGATCTGTGTTTTACAAGTGAATCTATTTCATGAAAACTATCTTCATCAAATAAAAGGTTTAACCGCTCACGAGCTGTTAACTTTCCTTTAGAATGTTGGTTTTCAATTCTTTTTTCACCTCCCATTAAGGCTACTTTTTCACGTTTAGCAATTAAATGAGATATTTTATCAGCAACTTTCATATTACTTATTATTTATCTAAAATTTTTAATAATTCATTTTTAAGAATTTCGTTTGTAACAAAGTTATCATTTAGTTTATAAAAAAAAGCTTACAAACGTCAGTTTAGATTCATTCAATAGATTTTTTCACCAAATTTAATTCAATTAAATAATTGATAATTTCTTAAAAATACCTGTATTTATAATTGTTTTTTTAACAAAAAACAATTATAAAGCGTATTTATTATTATTTTAACAAAAATAAATTTAAAGCTATTTTTTTATTTTATATAAGAAAGAGTTTATTTAGTCTAAAAAAGGATAATTTTTTCACCTAAAAAAAAGCGCCATTTACAACGTTTTCGAAGAAAAAAATTGTTCTTTTATTATTGATTTTACATCTTCTTATTTTTATTAAAAACATATGACTTTTAATAAAAATTTTAAGCTTTTTCATATAATTTCTGCATATAAAATCATTTTTATTATTTCATTTTTTTTAGAATGATTCTAAATCTATCATTTCTCTATATTCTTTCTTCATTAAGCATACATCGCTTTGTCAATTTGAATTAAATTAGCAAAATTAAATTTTCAACCTATATGAAATCTTCACAAAACCAAACTTTAACCGATACTTCAAACACTACAAAAAGAATTGTTATTGGGGTTCAATTTTTATTTGTGGCATTTGGCGCAACCGTATTGGTTCCTCTATTAATTGATATTGACCCTGCAGTAGCATTATTTACTGCAGGAGTTGGAACCCTTATTTTTCACCTAATAACGAAAGGAAAAGTTCCTGTTTTTTTAGGTAGTAGCTTTGCTTTTATCGCCCCTATTATTGCTGCTACAAAACTTTATGGATACCCTGGAACTTTAGGTGGAATTATTGCGGTTGGAATTGTTTATAGCATTGTTTCAACCATCATTAAATTATGGGGACTAAGAATCATTGAAAAACTTTTTCCTGCTGTGGTGGTAGGTCCAGTAATTATGATTATTGGTTTATCACTTGCAACCGCTGGCGTAGATATGGCTAAAACCAACTGGCTTATCGCAATTGTTGTTTTAGCAACCGCCATAATTATCGTTTCTTTTGCCAAAGGGCTCTTAAAACTAATACCCATATTTATTGGAATTATTGTTGGATACCTAATTTCAATTTTTATGGGGCAAGTTGATTTTTCTTTAGTGAATGAAGCTGCTTGGTTTTCACTACCAAAATTTACAACACCAGAATTTAACTGGGGAGCAATTTTATATATGATTCCTGTAGCTATAGCTCCAATAATTGAACATATTGGAGATATGTATGCTATTAGTGGAGTAGCAAACAAAAAGTTTGTTAAGGATCCTGGCTTACACAGAACACTATTAGGAGATGGTATTGCAACAGCGTTTGCAGGCTTTTTTGGCGGTCCACCAAATACAACATATTCAGAAGTAACAGGCGCTGTTGCTTTAACAAAAATTGTAGATCCTAGGGTATTAAGAATAGCTGCTGTAACCGCAATTATTTTCTCTTTAATAGGAAAAATTAGCGCTATTTTAAAAACAATTCCTCAAGCTGTTTTAGGCGGTATCATGTTATTGCTTTTTGGAATGATTGCAAGTATTGGTATTAAAACTTTAATTGAAGCAAAAACAGATTTTTCAGTGACCAGAAACCAAGTGATTGTGTCTATTATTTTAACCGTTGGTATTGGAGGAGCTCAAATTGGCTATGACAACTTTACATTAGCTGGTATAGGATTAGCCTCTGTTGTTGGAGTAATCTTAAACTTAATTTTACCAAAACCTAAACCAACAAAAAAGTAGTTTAAATTTACTTTGTAAAAAACCCTCTTTTAATTTTAAAAAGAGGGCTTTTTATTTAGGATAACTTTGAAAGTACTTTAAACAAAAAACTTAATAATAAATAATATTGCTATTACAACCATAATAGGTGTTACTTCTTTATATCTTCCTGTAAGTAATTTTAACAATACAAATGAAAGCATTCCAAAAACAATTCCCTCAGCAATACTATAGGTCAAAGGCATCATTATAATGGTAAAAAATGCAGGAATAGCTTCCGTAAAATCATTTAAATCAATTTTCATTATTGGAGAAATCATAAATAGCCCAACAATTATTAAAGCTGGAGCTGTAGCAGCTGCTGGAATAATCATAAATAATGGCGCAAAAAATAAAGACAAAGCAAACATTCCAGCTACCGTTAAGGCTGTCATACCCGTTTTACCTCCTTCGGCTACACCTGCAGCACTTTCCACATAAGTTGTAACTGTTGAAGTTCCTAAAATTGCTCCAACAAAAGTCCCTATAGAATCTGCGAATAAAGCTTGTTTTACTCTAGGCACTTTTCCTTCTTTATCTAACATTCCCGATTTTGATGAAACTCCAACTAAAGTTCCAACCGTATCAAACATATCTACAAATAAAAATGTAAATAACACAATTAGCATGTCTAAAGTAAAAATTTGCGAGAAATCAAATTTAAAAAAGATAGGTTCAATTGATGGTGGTAAACTTACAATGCTAAAGTTCTCAGGAATTATTGTAACTCCAACAAATAACCCTATAACTGTTGAAATTAAAATACCTAATAAAATTGCTCCTTTTACCTTTTTAGTTAACAAAATTCCTATAATTAAAACCCCAGCCAAACCAACTAATACATTTGGGTTTTTCATACTTCCCAAACTAACTAATGTTGCTGGATTATCAACTATTAAACCTGTTCCTTTTAACCCTATAAAAGCAATAAATAACCCTATTCCAACTGAAACTGCATGTTTTAAATTAAGCGGAATTGAATTTACAATTAATTCTCGTATGTTAAACGCTGTTAATAGAATAAATATAATTCCTTCTAAAAATACTGCTGTTAATGCAAATTGCCAAGAATACCCCATTCCAAGTACAACAGTAAATGCAAAAAAAGCATTTAAACCCATTCCTGGTGCTAATGCGAAAGGCAGCTTAGCCACCAAAGCCATTACTAGAGTTGCTATAACCGCAGATAAGGCTGTTGCAGTAAAAACAGCATCTTTATCCATACCTGCTTCACTTAAAATTCCAGGGTTTACTGCTAAAATATAAACCATTGTCATAAAAGTGGTTATCCCAGCAATTATTTCTGTTTTTAAGGTTGATTTATTTTCCGTGATTTTAAAAAATTTGTCTAACATAATTTTAGTTTAGATTATATATTCCATTTAATAGCTAGAGTAGGTCTCACATTAAATTCAAATTCGTAAGCAAAATTATTTGTTAACTCTATTTCACTTCCAATTGAAAAACTTTTATTTAAATGATACCATAATTGTGGCTCAGATAAAAATACCGTTTTTTCGGACAATCCATTTTCAGACCATAGATCTGCAAATCCAGAAAATGTCAATTTATTTTCAATTAAATGAACATACCAAGTTCCTGTAATTTGAAAGTTTCCTTTATTTGCTCCAGTAAAAGCTTTATAACCTGCGTATGTTGAAAATCCCCATTTCGCATTTCCTTTTGAATAGTTAGCTCCAAAAATCCAAGCTTCATTATAACTAAATTGATTGGAATTTCCGGCATTATATTCTACATGCAATCCCACTGGCATTTTTTCTGTTTTTAAAACACGAGCTATCTCATAATAGGCAGCACTTGTTCCAATAGCGGAATTATAATCAAAATCAATAAAGGTAAAAGTGTTACCATATTTATCCATTTTAAAGTATTCAAATGTGGTTGTAAAATGGCCTCTTTCAAAATCTCTATGAAGTTGTAAGTTTTGTGCAGTAACAGCTGCTGTTACAAAAATTGTAATTAAAGTAATTAGTTTTCTCATTTTGTGTTGTGTTGAATATTTAAATAAAAGAACAAAAATACCATATAAAACACTATATAGTCTTATTTAAAAAATTCAATTATTAACACGTAATTAACTATTTAAAATCAAAATAAATAGCACATCACACAAAGGTTAAACTTAAAAAAGAAATATTCATTGAAAAATTCACAATAAAAAGAGGTTTTCAAAAAAATAACAGCCATTTTTTAAAATTTAAATCATAATCATACAATGGTTTCTATAAAAATTTAACAATCCTACAAATCGATCAAATAATTTGATTATCAAGTAATTAAGAAGTAAATTTAAGTAATAAAACTACTAAACAATTACTTATGAAACGGTCAAGGCTACTAACCCGCCTTTGGGAGTTTCAAAATAAATTTGGCTTTATATCTGACAATGCCATTTCTGAGATTGCTCAAAAATTAAGGGTTTCAAAAATTGAAATTGAAGGAGTTATTTCTTTTTACCACTTCTTCCACAGACAACCTACTGGAAAATACATTATTTATCTAAATAATAGTATAATTTCTGAACACAAAGGCTTTGAATTAGTTAAAACTGCTTTTGAAAAAGAAACCGGATGTACTTTTGGAAAATACTGCGACAACACTTTATTTTCTTTATTTGAAACTTCTTGTATTGGATTAAGTGACCAAGAGCCTGCAGCACTTATTAATTTTCATCCATTCACAAATTTAAATCCAGAAAAGGTAAAATCTATTGTACAAAAATTAAAAATTGGTGTTTCATTAGAAACACTACAAAACAACCCTACAAGTAAAATCCAATACATACCTCCTGGCAATAAAACAATTTTTTTTAGAGACTATTTTTTAGGTAATTCAATAAAAAAAATACTTAAACACTCTCCCGAAGAACTATTAGGCACTTTATTTAAAACAAACCTTGAAGGTCACGGAGGCGCATTTTTTTCAACTGGTTTAAAATGGAAATATTGCAAAGAAAGCAATTCAACCAAAAAATATATTATTTGTAATGCAGATGAAGGAGAACCAGGAACTTTCAAAGATAAATCTTTGCTTAATAACGTACCTGAATTGGTCATTGAAGGGATGATAATTGCTTCTTATATAACTGGAGCCTCCAAAGGAATAATTTATTTACGTGCTGAATATACCTATTTATTCAAAAAAATTAAAAATGCAATACAGAAATTTAAAAATAAAGGTTATTTAGGGAATGAAATATTGGGAATGAAAGATTTTAAGTTTAATATAAAGATACAATTAGGGGCAGGTGCCTATGTGTGTGGTGCTGAAACTGCTTTAATTGAATCTTTAGAAGGAAAACGAGGAGAACCTAGAATACGTAAATATTTTCCTACTGAATATGGTTATTTTGGAAACTCAACTGTTGTAAACAATGTTGAAACTTTTGCAAAAGCTGCCAGAATTATTGAATTAGGAACCGACTTTTTCTCAAATATAGGAACTCAAAAAAGTAAAGGTACTAAACTAATTAGCATTTCTGGAGATGTTGCAAAACCAGGAATTTATGAAATTGAATGGGGAACTACCATAAAAGAACTACTTCATTTATCTCAAGCAACAGCTCCTTATTATCTTCAAATTAGCGGACCATCTGGAGAATGTATCAATGAAATGGAATTCGATAGAAAAATTTGCAAAGAAGATTTAATTTGTGGCGGATCTATTATGGTATTTAATCGCTACAGAAGTATTTTACAAATCATAGAAAATTTCATGAAATTTTTTAATGAAGAATCATGTGGTTCTTGCACACCTTGTAGAGCTGGAAACCAAATTTTGTATGAAAAAATTAAGAAAATTAAAAAAGGAATATGTACTTCAAAGGATTTGGAAGAAATTAAAGAATGGGGTAAAATTGTTTCATTAACAAGTAGATGTGGTTTGGGTCAAACCTCAACAAAAACTTTTAGTATGGCTATAGATAAGTTTAAAGATTATTTCAACTTAAAAGTAAAAACTTGTACAGATAATTGCTCAATCGAATTTGACATGGAAGAAGCAGTTTATGATTATGACTCAATTATTAAAACTACTCAATTTTAATATTGAAATTTATTTTTATTATTAAACACCTAATTATTAAGCTATTATTTTACAATAAATATATTTTTTATGATATTTATCATACGTTTTTTACATTTATATTAAATTAATAATGTAATAAAAAATATCAAAAATTAGAATGTATAAAAAAAAATACTGATTTTTTTATAAAAACCATACGTTGCTTCCGTAAAATACTTCAATATAAACAAATCGTTCTAAAACGTTTAAAATGGTGTTTTTCTTGCTATTCTTTATTCGTAACTTTAATTACAGCAAACATCAATATACTTTCTTATGGATAGAACACAGTTGTTAAATAAACTATGGGAATATCAACATGAATTTGGATATATTTCAAAAAATGCAATTTCCAAAATTTCTAAATCATTACAAGTTTCAAATATTGAAATTGAAAGTGTGATTTCATTTTATCATTTTTTCCATAAACAACCTACAGGAAAAAATATCATTTATTTAAACAATAATATCATCTCTGAAATAAAAGGTTTTGAAGACATTAAAACTACATTTGAAAAAGAAACCGGATGTAATTTTAATGAACAAGGTAACGATGAATTTTCCTTATTTGAAACCTCTTGTATTGGTTTAAATGACCAAGAACCTGCCGCCCTAATTAATTTTTTACCTTTTACAGACTTAACTCCTAAAAAAGTAAAGTTAATTATTCAAAAAATTAAAAATGGTGAAAATTTAAAAGATTTTGCTAGTAAAACTAAAAGCAAAATTCAATATACTCCCAAAGAGGATAAAACGGTATTGTTTAGACCATATGTAATGGGTAAAAGCATTAAAGAAGGTCTTAAATATAGTTCACAAGAAGTTATTGATAAAATAACAAAATCTAAACTACTAGGATTGGGGGGTGCATTTTTCCCAGCTGGTTACAAGTGGCAATCGTGCAAAAACAATGTAGATGACATTAAATATATTATTTGTAATGCAGATGAAGGCGAACCTGGAACATTTAAAGACCGAGCTATCTTACAACATGTACCTGGTCTCTTGTATGAAGGTATGATTTTGGCTGGGTATGCAACAGGTGCAAAAGAAGGAATCATCTATTTAAGAGCCGAATACCTTTACCTATTACCTGAATTAGAAAAACTTTTAGAAGAATTTTATTCAAAAAATCTATTAGGCAAAAACATACTAGGTGTTGAAGGATATGATTTTGACATACGCTATCAAATAGGTGCTGGCTCCTATGTTTGTGGTGCAGCATCTGCACTTATTGAATCTATGGAAGGTAGAAGAGGTGAACCTCCAGTACGTATGTGGTCTGCAACAAAACACGGTTTTAAACATAAACCTACAGTAGTGAATAATGTTGAAACTTTGGCCTACGCTTCAAGAATTATTGAGTTAGGAGAAGATTTCTTTTTAAGTTTAGGAACAGAGGAATCTCCTGGAACTAAACTTATAAGTATTTCTGGTGATGTGGCAAAACCCGGTATTTATGAAATTGAATATGGAACAAGTTTTAAAAAACTTTTAGGAATAGAAATGAGTCAAGCTACAGCTCCATATTTTCTTCAAGTTAGCGGACCTTCTGGCGACTGTATTAATAGTTCGGAGTTTGACAGAAAAATTTGCAAAGAAGATTTGTTATGTGGTGGAGCTCTTATGGTATTTAATCGCAACAGAGACATTCTTCAAATTTTTAGAAATTTTATGGAATTTTTCAAAGAAGAGTCTTGTGGCGTTTGTACACCTTGTAGAGCAGGAAATTTTATTTTAACAGAAAAAGTAAAAAAGATTCAGCGAGGTCTATGTTCTCAAGAAGATTTGGATGACATTAAACAATGGGGAAAAATCATCAAACTTTCTAGCAGATGTGGATTAGGAAAAACTTCTCCAAATTCATTAATGATGGCTATAGATAAATTTCCAGATTATTTCAATATAAAAATAGCCCCTTCAAATGAAGACCAACATGTTGAATTTGATATGGAAAATGCCATTCATGAATTTGATAGTATTATTAAAGACACTCAATTATAGTTTTAAAATTGTTACTAATGAAAAATATATCATTTAAAATAGATGGAAGAAATTGTACAGCTGAACAAGGACAAAACTTAATTGAAGCAGCTAAGCAAAATGGAATTTTTATTCCTACACTTTGTCACTTCAAACATTTAAATCCTTTAGGAAGCTGTAGAGTTTGTACAGTAAAAAATAATGGGAGAACTATTGCTGGATGTACTTTAAATGTTGATGAAGGGATGGATATTGAAGTAAATACTCCAGAACTATTAGATGCTCGAAAAGCCATTTTAGAAATGATGTTTGTAGAAGGAAATCACTTTTGTCCTTCATGTGAAAAAAGTGGTGATTGTCAAATGCAAAACCTTGGCTACGAAACCGGAATTAGATACACTCGTTTCCCTCATCTTTTTGTAGATCGTATTGTAGACGCACGTCCAGAGAGAATTGTTGTAAACCAAAACAGATGTATCAAATGTAAACGTTGTATTGAAGAAGTTAGAACCACCGATGGAAATCGCGTATTTAATTTCACAAACAGAGGCAATAAAACACTCGTTTCAATAGATTACGAGCAAGAAGCTAAACTTTCTGACACTCAAGCCGAACATGCAATGCATATTTGTCCAACAGGGTCTATTTTAGTTAAAGGAAAATCGTTTGGAAAGCCTTTTGGAAATCGTGAATTTGATTATTCTAATAAAGAAAAAAATATTTCATTTAATGAAATTAAAAAACATAAAACCACTCATAAGAAAAAAAGAATTGCTACCACCTCTTTAGCAGGTTGTTTTGGCTGCCATATGTCTATGCTCGATGTAGATCTAGGCATTTTAGATTTAATTGAAGTGGTAGAATTTAATAAATCTCCAATTACAGACATTAAAAATTTCACCGAACATTGCGACATTGGTTTAATTGAAGGCGGTTGTTGTAATACACATAATATTGAAGTCCTTAGAGAATTTCGTAAAAATTGTGACATTTTAGTTTCTGTGGGTGAATGTGCTATTTGGGGTGGATTACCTGCCATTAGAAATACTGTACCATTAGAAGAATGTTTAAAAGAAGCCTATTTAAACTCTATGACCAGCGAAGAAAATGAAATCATTATCCCTAATCATGAGGATATTCCTAAAATTTTAAATAAAGTTTATTCTAACCATGAAGTAGTGAAAATTGATTATCATATTCCAGGCTGTCCACCAAATGCCAATCATATTTGGAACGTAGTAAAACATATTCTTTTTGAAGAAGAATACTCCATTGCATACCCTGAGTTTAAGTACGACTAACTATTAAAACAACCAAAATGAACAAAAAGAAAATAGTTATAGAACCTGTTACACGTGTGGAAGGACACGGAAAAGTAACCATTAAAATGAATGAAGAAGGCAAAGTTGAAGATGCTTTTTTACATATTGTTGAATTTAGAGGGTTTGAAAAATTTATCCAAGGTCATCCTTATTGGGAAGCACCTGTTTTGGTTCAACGCTTGTGTGGTATTTGCCCTGTAAGCCACCATATTGCTGCTGCCAAAGCCATTGACCAATTAGTTGGTGTAGATCCTGAAAATTTAACACCTACAGCAACTAAACTTCGTAAGTTATTACATTACGGTCAAGTTTTTCAATCTCACTCTTTACACTTTTTCTATTTAGCCTCTCCAGATATATTATTTGGAATTGATGCTCCAGCAGAGAAAAGAAATATTGTTGCTGTAGCTACAGAAAACCAAGAACTTGCTAAAAAAGGCATCTTAATGCGCAAATTTGGGCAAGAAATTATTAAAGCATTGGCAGGGAAAAAAATACACGGAATTTTAGCAGTTCCAGGAGGTGTTCATAAAACATTTACAAAAGAAGAACGCGAGTACTTTTTAGATGGAAAACAAATTCCAAATGTAGATACTATGATAGAATGGTCTAAAGAAATTATTGATTTTATGAAAGCTTATCATTTTGATAACGCACCATGGATTGATAATTTTGCTGCCTACCCATCTAACCATTTAGGTTTAGTACATAAAGAAACTGGAGCTATGGAATTATATGACGGCCGTTTACGTTCAATAGATTCAGAAGGAAATGAGCTATTAAACATAGAAGACATAGAGTATCGTTATCATTTCAAAGAAGCTGTTGAACCATGGTCATATCTAAAATTTCCATACATGACAAAATATGGAAGAGAAAATGGTTGGAATAGAGTTGGTCCATTAGCTCGTATAAACACTTGTTCTCATATTCCTACATATTATGCCGAAATTGAACGTCAAATTTTCAAGGCATATACACAAGACAAGCCTAATAATATGACCATGCATACACATTGGGCGCGTTTAATTGAAATGTTACATTGTGCCGAACTAATAAAAGAACTCTTATTAGATGAAGATTTAATGGGTACAGATTTAGTAACAAAAGGAACTCCTAGAAATAAAGGAATAGGAATTATTGAAGCTCCAAGGGGAACTCTTATTCACGAATATCATACCGATGACAAAGGCTTAATTACTAAATGTAATTTAATAGTTTCAACTACACATAATAATGAAGCAATGAATAGAGGTGTTAGAACTATTGCAAATGAAGTTTTAAATCATAAACCAGAAATTACAGAGCCTATGCTCAACCAAATTGAAATGGCTATAAGAGCATACGACCCTTGTTTAAGCTGTGCAACTCACGCGCTAGGACAAATGCCTTTAATAGTACAATTAGAAGATCTTCAAGGAAATTTATTAGATGAAAAAATTAGATAACACCCTAATTATTGGAATAGGAAATAACACACGCCAAGATGATGGTCTTGGTTGGTGTTTTTTAGAACATTTAGAAAAAGAAGGTTATCATGAAGATAGCCTATTATACAAATATCAATTAATGGTGGAAGATGCAGAATTGATTGCCAAATATGAGAAGGTCATTTTTGTTGATGCCTGTAAAACTCAACTAAATAACGGTTTTGAAATAGAACGTGTTTTGCCAGCTGAAAAAGTAGCCTTTTCAACTCATGAAGTGCCTCCCAATCAAATTTTAAACCTATGTGAAAACATTTATCAAAAAAAACCTAAATCTTATATCATAAAAATACAAGGATATGTTTGGGATATTCAAATTGGACTTAGTAATGAAGCAACCGAAAATTTAAAAAAAACGGTTTCTTATTTTAAAAATTTTACTCCTTAAAATCATTAAACTTGTATTCTAACTTTCATTTAAAATGCAAAAAGAATTTATTCCTAAATTGTTTGCTCTTTTAAAACAAGGAATATCTAAAGAAACATTAATTAAAGACATATTATCTAGTTTAATTGTAGGTATTTTCAATAAAGATTATAAAGTTGTTAAGATATAATTATACCCCATCCCAACTAAAATTGCCAATCCAAAGCTAAACAAAGTACCAATTAAAATATATTCAGTAAGTTTTCTATCTTCAGATCTTGACAAGTCTCCAAACCTAAAAACAGACTTAGCAGCCAATAAAAACCCTATACCTTGCCAATTATTTGTAATAATAAACACAAAAATAAAAAGACGCTCTAAAATACCTATATATTTTCCAGCATCATTTAACGACATTTCATTTGAATTGCTATTTAACTCCCATTTAGAAATGATTAGCTTCATAACAATTGAAGCTACAATAGTTACAAGTAAAACAGCTATAATAAATAGTAACAATTGAGGCTTATAAAATATTGAAACATCAACCTCATAAATTTCATAAATTCTCACTACTCCAAAAATTACCATTAAATGAGCCAATTGATCCCATAAAAATAGCCATCTAACATTTATTTTTTTTATTAAATATAATTTGGATAAATCAATCAAATAATGAGAACAAACTATTATTAAAATTCCTAACCAATAATTAAAATTAAACTGAAGCGCAATTAGTAAAGCAATGGTGTGAATTAAAATATGCCAATATAAATATGGTGATTTGTATTTTTTATCTTCCTTGCTTTTAACCCATTTATTAGGCTGAAAAACAAAATCTCCAACTATATGTGCCAAAAATAATTTTAAAACAAGTTCTAACATAATTTTGTTATTTGATTTCTATAATAACGTTCCATTTTCATAATTTCATCAAATCCTGCTATTTTTAAACTTTTACTAACTGAACTTTGTGTTTTATGTAACATATTAGCCATTTGTTTTTGAGTAGAATTAGGATTTTCAATGGATACTTTAACTATTTCAGCAGATTTTTGAGTCCATCTATTTATGGTTAATTGTGCTAAATCAAATGCTAAATTCATTTGAATATCAAAATCAGGAAAAGGTGATTTAATGGCTAAAATACTTTTCCTTAAATTTTCAAAACATTCTCCTGAATTGATAAATACACTTCCGTTTGAAGCTGTTATTTTTTCTGAAATATAAGACTTTTCTCCAATACCAATAGCCAGTCTAACATCTAATCCTTCAATACTTCTTATACATGCTTTTATATAAATTGCAGCTAATAAAGCTTTTTTTGGTGGTACTTCTAATTGAAAACTATCGCCCCTATAAATTTCCCATTGCAAGGGTTCTAAACCATAGTTGTTTAAAACACTTTTTAGAATTGGCATCCAGTATTGAGGCTTAATATTTCTAGAATTTATAATATCTCCTGTTATTACACTTGTCATTTAATATTTTTTTGAATATAAATCAAATATACATAATTTAATTCAAAATATAACCTTTAAAGTGAATAACTCAAAATATAACCTTTATAATGAATAATTTAATATACAACCTATAAGGTGAATAAAATTATTTCCCAAAAGCTGTAAGAACTAAGCTTCTGGAGCCTCCTGAATTTCTGTGCTCACATAAATAAATTCCTTGCCAAACACCCAAATTTAAACTTCCATTTGTAATAGGTATTTGAATAGAACATCCTAACAATGAATTTTTTATATGTGCAGGCATATCGTCTAAGCCTTCATAGGTATGAATAAAATACGGCATGTTTTCTGGCACTAAATGATTAAAATGACTTTCAAAATCTTTTCTTACCGTAGCATCAGCATTTTCATTTATTGTTAAACTAGCCGAAGTGTGTTTTATAAACACATGTAGCTGACCAATACTTATGTTTTTTATTTCTGGAATTACTGCCAGTACTTCTTCTGTAATTAAATGAAACCCTCTATTTTTAGGTTTTAAATTCAACTCTTTTTGATAAAATTTCATCATTTTTATATTTTATCAATAATTTCATCTGCGATAGCCAAGCAGGCTGTAGCTGCTGGAGATGGAGCATTTATCACATGAATGTTATTATTTTTCTTTTCTATTTTAAAATCATCAACCATATTTCCATTGAAGTCTATTGCTTGCGCTCTAACTCCTGACCTAGTTGGTTGCACATCTTCAACTGTTAAAGAAGGCATCATTTTCTGTAATTCTTTTACAAATAAATGTTTTGAAAAAGCACGCTTATACTCATCAATTCCTTTTCTCCAATGCCTTCCAAATAATTTCCAAGTTCCTTTAAAAGTTAATGCTTCTAAAGTATCTTTTAAATTAAAACTATTTTTTTGATAGCCTTCTCTTTTAAATGTAAAAACCGCATTAGGACCACACTCAATACTTCCATCAACCATTCTAGTAAAGTGAACTCCTAAAAATGGAAATTTGGGATTGGGAACAGGGTAAACTAAATTTTTAATTTTATGCGAAGCTTCGGATTTTAATTCGTAATAATCCCCTCTAAAACCAACAATTCTTAAATCTAATTTTAAGTCATCTTTTTGCGCAATTCTATCAGATTGCAGTCCACCACAAAATAATACTTGATCTGCACTAAAATTACCTTTTGTAGTTTTGAGTTCGGTACCATTATTTAAAGAATTAATACCAATAACTTCACAAGAAGAAAAAAGTTTACTTTTTAAATTGATTTTTGTTATTTCTTTAACAAAGGAATTGCAAACACCCACATAATCAATAATTCCAGCTGTTGGAACCCAAATGGCTTTTATTCCTTTTATATAAGGCTCTTTTTGAGTTATTTCATCTGCATTTAAAAAACAAATTCCTTCGGTTTCATTTTTAACACCTCGTCTATAAACATCTTCTAAAATTGGGAGTTCCTGACTGGTAGTAGCCACTATAATTTTTCCACAAACATCATGTTTTACATTAGTTTTTTTGGCAAACTCCACTAATTGTTGGTGACCATTTTTACAGTTTTTAGCTTTATAACTTCCTGGTTTATAATAAATCCCCGAATGCATTACACCTGAATTTCTTCCAGTTTGGTGTTTTCCAACTTCATTCTCTTTTTCTAAAATAGCAATTGATTTTTTTGGAAATTTTAACTGAAGTTTGTACGCTGATGCTAACCCTACGATACCTCCACCAACAACAATAAAATTATATTTATTGAACATATTTTGTTTTTCCTACAAAGTTCAGTAAAACAAAAGATATTAAAAAGAAAACTGCTAAAAACAATACACTATATTGCATAGATCCTGTTAAAGAATTTAGCAATCCAAAAACAATCATACCAAATACAATGGCTATTTTTTCAGTAACATCAAAAAAGCTAAAATAGGTAGCATGGTCTTGTGTTTCAGGCAACAATTTAGAATATGTAGAACGCGAAAGCGACTGAATTGCTCCCATTACTAAACCAATAAGAGCTCCTAAACCATAAAAATAAAAATGAACATACTCTTGCTCCTTATCTAATAAAAAAGCTACAAAACAAACAATTGTCCATATAGCTATGGTAATTTTTAAAGTGGAGATATTTCCAATTTTATCTGAAACTCTTGAAAAGAGGAAAGCTCCAAAAATAGCTACAATTTGAACCAATAAAATAACCGCAATTAAATCTGTAGTTGGCAATCCTAACTCTCTACTTCCAAAAATTCCAGCCATTAAAATAATTGTTTGAACTCCCACACTGTACATAAAAAATGAGGTTAAGAAAAATTTTAATTCAGGATGTTGTTTCAACTCCAACCCTACTACTTTTAATTCATGTAAGCCTTTCCAAATAAAGTCTTTAGCAGGTTTTTTATTATAAACATTATTAGGCAATTTTGCATAGGTAATATGTGCAAATCCAAACCACCATATTCCAACAATTAAAAAAGTTAGTCGAGATGCAAAACCTGCTCCTGGCAATCCAAATAATTCAGGTTTATTTATCATTATTAAACTTAATAAAAGTAATAAAATAGAGCCCGAATATCCAAAAATAAATCCTTTAGCACTAACATCATCTTGTTGTTCAGGATAGGCTACTTCGGGCAAATATGCATTATAAAAAACAATACTTCCCCAAAAACCAATACTAGCTAAAATTGTAAATAATATTCCAACCCATAATGTTTCTTCACCTTTAAAAAAGAATAAGCTCATTACTGAAAGCGAACCTAATAAACAGAATCCTTTTAAAAACTTCAATTTATTTCCTGTGTAATCTGCGATACCCGATAAAATTGGAGAAATAAAAGCAACAATTAAAAAAGAAAAAGCTAAGGTATAATCATATAAAGTAGTTGGATTCCATTGAGTACCTAAAAAGTTTAATTTTCCTTCAATATTTGAAAAAGAAGCTGTTAAACTACTGTAATAAATTGGAAAAACAGCTGTACTTATAACTAATGAATAAACTGAGTTTGCCCAATCGTAAAATGCCCAAGCATTTATTAATTTTTTATTTCCTTTTTGTAACATACTATTTAAACTAAAAAAACCGTACTCAAAATTGAGAACGGTTTACAATATACTATAAAAATTCTTTTATGAATTTTAATTTCTTAAAACTACTGTGCATTATATTTATTTGCTAGCTCTATTGCTGTTGGTAAATATGCTTTTAAGTTTTTTATTCTAGTTTCGTTAGAAGGGTGCGTACTTAAAAACTCAGGAGGCGCGCTTCCACTATTTGCTCTTTGACTCATTCTAATCCAAACATTAATTGCTTCTTGAGGTTGGTAACCTGCCATTATCATAAAAACCATCCCCAATTTATCTGCTTCCGTTTCATGAGTTCTGCTATACGCTAGCATTCCAACTTGAGAACCTATTCCATAAATAGTATTCCATAATTGTTTTGCTTTAGGATCTTTATTATTAGTTCCTAAAGCTACAGCAACTCCACCTAATTGTTGACCATAAGCACTTGTCATACGTTCTTGCCCATGTTTGGCAAAAGCATGAGCAACTTCATGTCCCATAACCGCAGCTATACCATCTGTATTATCACATATTGGTAATATTCCTGTATAAAAAACTACTTTGCCACCAGGCATACACCAAGCATTTACTGTTTTATCTTCAATTAAATTGAATTCCCATCTATAAGCATTTGCTTCTGCAACCATACCATTTGCTCGCATGAACTTATCTACAGCTTTTGAAATGTTTAAACCTACTTTTTGAACTTCATTGGTCATTTTTGCATTAGTTGATAGTTTGTTCTCTTTTAAAAACCCTTCATATTGAGCAAAGCTTGCAGGTAAAATTTCAGCATCATTCATGATATTAACTCTTTTTCTACCTGTTATTGGTACCGTACTGCAACTAACTATAAAAAGTGTAACTATTGCTAAGGAAATTAATTTTTTCATTTTTCAGTTTTTTTATTGGGTGAGTATTTATAAAATTACAAATTCTATCTTTATACGCAAATTTAAAATTTTTATGAAACAAAGTACCCCTACTAATTTAAAGAAATCAAAAAACATTTCTCAAATACCAAAATCTATCATTTTAACAGGAAAAATACTTCAAAGTATCTCTTTACATCTTGCTACACTATATGCTGTAAAACTTTTTAGAACTCCAATAAAGCATAAACCTCCTAAACGTGAAGAAATGATGGCTAAAAGTGCTCAAAAAGAAATGATTTTAATTCCTGAAATTGGCAAAAAAATAATGCTGTACTCTTATGGATATTCCAAAAGAAAGGTTTTATTAATTCACGGTTGGTCTGGAAGAGGAACTCAACTCTATAAAATTGCTGACAAATTGTTAGAAAATGGATTAATGACCATTAGTTTTGATGCTCCTGCTCATGGAAATTCAGAAAGTAAAACTACTATGATGACAGAATTTATAGCTTCAGCTAAATTTTTAGAACAAAAATATGGTCCTTTTGAAATTATAATTGGACACTCTTTAGGAGGTATGGCTACTTTAAATAGTATAAAACAAGGAGTATTTACTAAAAAAGCAGTAATTATTGGTGCTGGTGACATTATAACAGATATTATTGCCGCTTTTATAAATAAATTGGATTTAAATCCAAAAATTATTCATAAAATGAAAAATTATTTCTTTAAAAAATTTGGAGAAAATATTGACAATTATTCAACTAGTGAAGCTGCTAAAAAAGTAAATATTCCAACATTAATAATTCATGATACTAATGATAAAGAGGTTCCTGTAAGCTGCGCTATAAATATTAGAAAATATGCTAAAAAAGGTGAGCTTTTAATTACGAACAGTTTAGGGCATACTCGAATTTTAAAAGATGATTATGTAATTTCAAAAATTTTAGATTTTATACTCAAAGAAAAATAACTCATTCTTTTTTAAGTAAATTTGTAGCTAATTTAAATATCTAAACTTGACATCAAATTTTAAATTTCTATTTCTAATTTCAATTTTATTTATTGGGATTGTTTCCTGTAAAATGGAACCAAAGAATGAATATTCAGCACTTCAAATTGAATTGAATAATCATAAACATGATGTTGGGTTTATTGGTTCGGATAAATGCTCTTCATGCCATGAAAAAGAATATAAAGATTGGCTTGGTTCCGATCATCAACTTGCAATGCAATTACCCACTGACAGCACTGTTCTTGGCGATTTCAACAATTCAAAATATACCATTTATGGGGTTACAAGTACTTTTTTAAAACAAGATGACTCTTTTATCATTAACACACAAGGTCCTGATGGAAATTATCATGATTACAAAGTAAAATATACATTTGGTCACTATCCTTTACAACAATATTTGGTTGAATTTCCAAATGGAAAATTACAGGTTATAACTCCTTTTTGGGATTCTAGAGCCAAAGATGAAGGGGGTCAAAAATGGCAACACTTATATCCAGATGAATTTATAGCCTCACATGATGAGTTAAACTGGGGGCGCCCACTTCAAAATTGGAATTATATGTGCGCTGAATGTCATTCTACCAATGTGAAAAAAAACTACGATCTTAAAACACAAACTTACAATACTACTTTTGATGAAATTAATGTTTCCTGTGAAGCTTGTCATGGACCTAGTGACCTACACGCTAAATGGGCAGAGAACAAAGATCAAAAAGTTAAAAACATGGGATTGATTTTTGATATTATGGATAGAGATTCTGCTCATTGGAAAATTGATCCTAATACTGCCTTGGTAACAAGAAGCAAGCCACGAAAATCTAATATGCAAGTGGAATGGTGTGGGAGATGTCATTCAAGAAGATCACAATTAACTGATGAATTTACATTTGGAAAAATGTTAGAACACACCCATCAAGTAGCTTATTTAGACTACCCTCTTTATAATGATGATGGAACAAATAATGATGAAGATTATGTATATGGTTCATTTCTTCAAAGTAAAATGTATGCAAAGGGAGTTACTTGTAAAGATTGCCATAATGTACATAGTGGGCAACTAAAAATTGAAAAAGATAATGTCTGCTTTCAATGTCACATGCCTCAAAAGTATAAATCTACCAACCATCATAAACACGAAGAAAATAGTGATGGGGCTAGTTGTATTAGTTGTCATATGCCAAAAATAACTGTTATGGTAGTAGATCCACGCTCTGACCATAGTATGAGGATTCCAAGACCTGATATTAGTGTTAAAACAGGTGCTACCAATGCCTGTAATAATTGTCATAAAGACAAATCAAATGAATGGTCTTTAGCTGCGTTTAAAAACTGGTATGGTAATAAATATGATACCATACCTCATTATGGATTTGCTTTTCATAAAGTTAGAACCAATCAACCTGAAGCTCAAAAAGCATTAAACAAAGTTATTAATGATAAAAATATGGCACATATTGTTATTGGTACCGCCATTAGATTTCAAGATTACAGTAACAATCCTATGGCATTTGAAAACTTAGAAATGGCTTTGGCTTCTTCAAGTCCTTTGGTTAGAAGAGCAGGACTGGAATCTTTAAAAAACTTACCAAAACAACAACAATTTGAATATGCTTTACCACTAACTAAAGACTCTATTTACGGTGTTAGGTATATGGCTAATAGCTTAATTTATGACATTCCTATAACAAACGTTCCAAAGGAACAGCAAGCTGTATTAATTAATGCCAGAAAGGAATATATAAACCAATTATTGTATTGGCAAGATCGTGCTTTAGGATTGTCTTCATTGGGGGTTGCTGCACTTAACTTAGGAAAACAAGAGCAAGCAGAAGACTATTTTAAAAAAGCTGTTGCTTTGGATACCTTAAATCTAATCGCAAAAATTAATTATGCCGATTTAAAAAGAATGCAAGGAAAAAATGAAGAATGCATTGCAATTCTTAAAAAAATTATCTCTATTGATAAAACATTTTCTGTCGCCTATCAAGCTCTCGCATTTGCCTATATAAGAATGGGTGATAAACAAAAAGCTTTAAACACCTTAAAAACAGCAATAAATATTATTAAAAATGATCCACAAAACCATTATTACTTTGCTGTATTACAAAATGATTTAGGTCAGCACAAGCAAGCAATTTCAACCATTATGAAAGCTCTTAAAACCTACCCAAACAACGAAGAATTACTTACGCTTGCCTATTCCATTCATTTAAATAATAATGAAATTTCTGAAGCAAAAAAAATAGCAACAATACTTGTTAAAACATACCCAAACAATAAACAGTATCAACAAATTAGCAACTCTAATTAAAATAACGTAAGAAATTAACTCTTTTTGCGACAAAATTTTAAAACAATATTTTAATTATGAAAAAATTACTCATTACATTATTTTTAATCTCTATAGCAAACACCCAAGTATTTTCACAAGTCAAAAAAAATAAAACCATGATAAAAAAAGTTATTAAAACTGAACAAGAGTGGAAACAAACCTTAACTGAACAAGAATACTATGTTTTAAGACAAAAAGGAACAGATAGGCCAAGTCAAGGTGGTTTAACTTCTCATTTTGAAAAAGGAACTTATCATTGTGCCGCTTGTAATTTGCAATTATTTAAATCTAACAGTAAATTTGAATCTCATTGTGGCTGGCCTTCATTTGATGATGCCATTGAAGGAACCGTAAACTTTGTGAGAGATACTAGTCATGGAATGATTAGAACTGAAATTATATGTGCCGCTTGTAATAGTCATCTTGGTCATATTTTTGACGACGGACCAAAAGAAACTACTGGAAAAAGGTATTGTGTTAATACAACTTCCATAAAATTTGTTAAAGGTGAAAAATAAGGACTTTTTCTTTTAAAATATTTATAATAATATGGCTCAAATTAATCTAAATGCAACAATTTTAATTGATCAATATATTGAAAACTTACCGTTATTTTCTAAAAATATATGTACAGAGCTTCGTAATTTAATTCATCAAACAGAAACAAAAGTTTATGAAGATTGGAAGTGGAATATTCCTATATTTAGTAAAAAAACTATGATTTGTGGAGTTGCGGCATTTAAAAACCATGTATCATTCACCTTTTTTCATGGAGCTAATATGAGCGACAAACATAAATTATTTGACAACAATTGTGATGCTAAAAATACTCGCACAATAAAATTTACAAGCGCAAAAGAAATCAATCAAACTCAATTATTAGATTATTTAAAAGAAGCCTTTCAAAAAAATGAAACCAATTTATGCAGTGCACATAAAACTCGTGAAATTATAATTCCTAAATTACTTGAAATAGCATTACATAAAAACAAATTAGCAAGGCTTAATTTTGAAAACATGGCTTATACGTATCGTAAAGAATATGTAAAGTACATAACTGAAGCTAAAAAAGAGACCACCCGAATAACCCGATTGGAAAAAACAATTAAAAAGCTCGAAAAAAATTTAAAAATACACGAGCAATTTCAGTAAAAAAGCACAAACCTAAATGGTTTGTGCTTAAAAATTAATTCATTACAATTTATTTATATACACCTATTCTCCATAGTTGGGACTTTATTGATTCAGTAAATTCTTGCCAGTCTTTCAAGGCATTTTCCCAACTTCCTTCACCATATAATTCTTCATAGTACTTTTTTATTCCACCATCATCTTTATCAAATTCAGCCCAGTTATTAAATTCCCAAACAATCGCCACGTCTCTCCCATCACCTTCATTAAATTGGTTTTCATATATACTAAAATTTTCGGTTTCTTTTTTCTCATAAGACTTTTGAATTTTAGTAATAAACTCTTTAAATTTATAATACTGTCCTCTTTTAATATCTACAAACCAAATATTTTCATATTTTGGCGTTGATCCTTTTGATGAATATGAAAGCTTTTTATTGTAACGCCAATATTCAGTTCTACCATATTTTTGAACTTTCGGTGATACATTCTTTGCCCAATCGTTTGTATGTGCTTCGTTTTCAGGACGATTATCTAAATCTGAAAAAGTACAAGGTCCCATTATCCACACATACCAACCCGCTTCTTTTCCTGTTAAAATATAATCTAAGGATCCTTTAAAAGGATCTTGATTATGAAACTTTTCATTATGCATTTTCACAGCATTTTCAAAGCTTTTTTCCATTCCAATTTTAGGAAGCATATAAGTAATTTCTGCCATCCCATAAGTTTCTTCTTGGGCTTTTACCTCAGAAGTTGTTAACATTGCTATACAAAATAACATTGCTAAAAAAATTGATGTTGTTTTCATTGCTTAAAGTATTAGTTAGTACTATTATTATATATCAAACTATTTGATATCAAATCTAACTTTGGAGTCGAAAATTGGGGTAAGCTTAATCTTTAAAAATTTAGGATAAGTAAAACTTTATGTAACATTGGTTACATACTAACAACTAATATAATAAATATTAATCACTTAACAATAAAAAAAATCAAATTATTGTTATTCATCAATTAGCTTATTAGGAAGTTAAAATAGAATTCTTATTAAATTTGAAATCTAAATTAACCTGCCTTTTATTATTTATAAGAAACAAAGTTTCAGTACTCAATTTCACAGTTTTTATTATCTTTGCAATTCTAAAAATTGAAGCAAGAATATGTTTAATAATTTAAGTGATAAATTAGATAAGGCCTTTCATGTATTAAAAGGACACGGAAAAATTACCGAAGTAAACGTTGCTGAAACTCTAAAAGAAGTTCGAAGAGCACTTTTAGATGCCGATGTTAATTTTAAGATAGCAAAAAACTTTACAAAAACTGTTAAAGAAAAAGCCCTTGGTCAAGATGTTTTAACAACATTGAACCCTGGTCAATTAATGGTAAAAATTGTAAAAGATGAGCTTACTGCATTAATGGGAGGTGAAACCGTAGGTATTAACCTTTCTGGTACACCAACGGTTATTTTAATGTCTGGTTTACAAGGTTCAGGTAAAACTACTTTTTCTGGAAAACTTGCTAATTACTTAAAAACAAAAAAAGCAAAAAATGTTTTATTAGTTGGTTGTGATGTTTATAGACCTGCTGCAATAAATCAGTTGAAAGTTGTAGGTGAACAAGTTGGTGTTGAAGTGTATGCCGAAGAAGGCAACCAAAACCCAGTTGAAATTTCACAAAATGCCATAAAACACGCAAAAAATACTGGTAAAAATGTTGTTATTATAGATACCGCTGGTCGTTTAGCTGTAGATGACGCTATGATGACTGAGATTTCTAATATTCATAAAGCTGTAAGCCCACAAGAAACATTGTTTGTTGTAGATTCTATGACTGGACAAGACGCTGTAAATACAGCAAAAGCTTTTAATGATATTTTAAATTTTGAAGGAGTTGTACTTACCAAATTAGATGGCGATACGCGTGGTGGAGCCGCTTTATCTATAAAATCTGTTGTAAACAAACCTATTAAATTTATTGGTACTGGTGAAAAAATGGAAGCTATTGATGTGTTCCATCCAAACCGTATGGCTGATAGAATTTTAGGAATGGGTGATGTTGTTTCTTTAGTTGAACGTGCTCAAGAACAATATGATGAAGAAGAGGCCCGTAAAATTCAAAAGAAAATAGCTAAAAATCAATTCGGTTTTGACGATTTCTTGAAACAAATTCAACAAATCAAAAAAATGGGAAACATGAAAGATTTGATGGGTATGATTCCTGGAGCCGGAAAAATGATGAAAGATGTAGATATAGATGATGATGCTTTTAAAGGAATAGAAGCCATTATTCATTCTATGACTCCAGAAGAAAGAAGCGAACCAAAAGTAATCAATGCTAGTAGAAAAAAGAGGATTGCTAAAGGATCAGGAACAACAATACAAGAAGTCAATCAATTGCTTAAACAATTTACTCAAATGAGTAAAATGATGAAAATGATGCAAGGTGGTGGAGGCAGACAAATGATGCAAATGATGAAAGGAATGGGAAAATAACATACTAAAAGGTAAACTAAATAAGTTTGCCTTTTTTTTTATACTAAAAATTTATAGAATGGTACTATTAGATGGAAAAAAAACTTCAGCAGACTTAAAGCTAGAAATTGCTGAATCAGTAAAAAAGCTTAAAAATCAAGGAAAAAAAACACCACATTTAGCTGCTATATTAGTAGGCAACGATGGTGCTAGTATGACTTACGTAAGTGCCAAAGTAAAAGCCTGTGAACTAGTAGGTTTTAATTCTACACTTATTGAACTTCCAGAAGAAACTACTGAAGAAAAGTTACTAGAAGAAATTCATAATCTTAATACAAATAATGACATTGATGGTTTTATAGTTCAATTACCATTACCAAAGCATATTGATGAACAAAAAGTATTAATGGCTGTTGACCCTGATAAAGACGTTGATGGTTTTCATCCAACTAATGTTGGTAGAATGACCCTAGATTTACCAAGTTTTATACCAGCTACACCATTTGGAATATTAGAATTACTAGAAAGATATAATGTAGAAACATCAGGTAAACATGTAGTTGTAATTGGTAGAAGTCATATTGTTGGTAGACCAATGAGTATTTTGATGAGTCAAAAAAGAAATGCTGGAAATGCTACCGTTACAGTTGCCAATAGCAGAACTAAAAACCTTAAAGAATTTACCTTAAATGCCGATATTATAGTTGCGGCTTTAGGTATTCCTGAATTTTTGACTGGAGATATGGTAAAAGAAGGTGTAACTATTATTGATGTTGGAATTACTCGTGTAAAAGATGAAACTAAAAAAAGAGGCTACCGCTTAGCAGGAGATGTACATTTTGATAGCGTAAGTCCAAAATCAGCTTATATTACTCCTGTTCCAGGAGGTGTTGGTCCAATGACCATTGCAATGCTTATGAAAAATACCTTATTAGCATGCGAGAGAAAAAGTTAAATTCAAATAATTTCAAAAAAAGCTTCAATATTAATTAAATTAATATTGAAGCTTTTTTATTATTCCCTATTCACTAAATCTATTGAAAAAGCAGGTAAACATACTGACAAATATTCGCACTCTTCATCAAATGGATTCGCATATTGAACTCTTGTTCCTTTTAAAATTTTTATAGATTGTCCTGCTTCTAAAACAATCAATTCACCTTCAATATTAAATTGCTTCTTCCCTTTAATAATATAAGTGTATTCATCAAATTCAGGTTTTTGAAAAGGTTCACTCCATTTAGGAGGGGCAATCATATGTGCTAAACTTAGCTCAGAATTTATACTTGCCAAACCAAAATGTTCTTCAATTAATTTACCATCATTCGTTGGAACCACAAAAGGATTTTTTTGTACATCAAATTTTTTCATTTTTATTATCATTATTAATACTTATAAAAGTAATAAATCAATTGCATAAAAAGTATGTAGAAGTTTCATAATATAAAGCTTAGCAAATGTCATTTTAAAATTGTAAATTAGAAAGACTTATAACACTTATTACTAACTTAATACAACTTAAAGATGAAGCTAACATTTTTTGGTGGTGCAGGCACCGTAACTGGTTCAAAAGCCTTGTTAGAAAGTGATTTTACAAAAATATTAATTGATTGTGGATTATTTCAAGGATTGAAAGAATTAAGACGTAAAAATTGGGATAAACTTCCAATAGATTTAGATGAATTGAATTTAGTAATTCTAACTCACGCACATTTAGATCATATTGGATACCTTCCTGTATTGGTGAAAAATGGTTATACAAAAAATATTTATTGCACCAAGGCAACTGAAGATTTGGCTAAAATTATTTTATTAGATAGCGCTAAAATTCAAGAAGAAGATGCTAAAAGAGCTAATAAATATAGCTATTCAAACCATAAACCAGCTTTTCCTTTATATACCATAAACGATGCTAAAAAAACTATAAATCAACTAAAATCATTTGAGTTAAACACTTGGTATCCGATAAATACTGATATACAATTTAAATTCTTAAATAGTGGACATATTTTAGGAAGTGCATTTGTTCTTCTAAATATTAAAGGAAAAATAATTGTATTCTCAGGTGATATTGGAAGAAAAAAACCGATATTACTTCCTAGGTATAAATACATAGACAAAGCTGATTATGTTATTATTGAATCTACTTACGGCAACAGGCTTCATAAAAAAAGAAAAATAACAGCGCAATTATTAAGATATATAAAGTTAACCTACTCAAAAGGTGGGATTTTAATCATTCCAAGCTTTTCAGTAGAAAGAGCTCAAGAAATAATTTATTTTTTAAGCCTACTTAAAAGAGAACATAAATTACCTCAAATACCCATATATCTAGATAGTCCAATGGGGGTAAATGCAACTGAAGTTTATTTTAAATACACCAATTATCATACCTTAACTGAAGAAGATATTAATAGTATGATTAATACTGTACACTTAATTAGTGATGTAACTACTTCTAAAAGTATAGTAAATGATTTAAATCCTAAAATTGTAATAGCTGGTAGTGGAATGATTACTGGTGGAAGAGTTTTACATTACTTAGATAAGTTAATTTCTGATAAAAAAAACAGTATTTTAATTGTTGGTTACCAAGCTGAAGGTACTAGAGGTAGGTCTTTACTTTCTGGAGATTCTGAATTGAAATTTTTTGGAAAATATCACCCAATCAAAGCCGAAGTATTTAAAATAAATGAATTTTCTGGTCATGCAGACCAAAGTGAATTATTAGATTGGTTACAACATTTTAAAGAAGCTCCAAATTTAACCATTATAAATCATGGAGAACCACACCAAAGTCAAGCATTAAAAGTAAAAATAAAAACAGCACTAGGTTGGAAATGTACTGTAGCAAAAATGAATAACGAGTATTATTTAAACTAATTAAACCAAATTGTAAAATATTTAATTTTAGCCAAATCAGGTATTTGATCTATCGTTACTTCTTCTCTACTAAAACTATTTAAACCCAACTCTTTTTTGTCAATAGCTATAGTTGCATTAAGTTCATCAATAAATAGCATAGCAGAAGTTAACGTAGTTTCTACATTATTTACCATATAAGTTTCATGGATATCTTTAAATGTTGATTGCAATGAAATTCCCTTATTTGTTTTATATGAGTTATCAAAAATTTGAATGCTTTTAATTTTTGAAGTAGAATCATTTGCTTGGGTTGGCTCAATTTCTAATAGTTTTTTTCCTTCTTTAGAAAACACCACATATTCATCATTTGTTACTGAAAATAATTTATTTGAAATTGTATCAGTCAATGATAAATTTGAAACAATTGAATCCTTTATAAAAATTGAATTTAATTCTTTAATGGTGGTTTCATTAGTTAAAACACCTACTTTACCTTTTTCAATTAAATATTGGTTTTCTTTAGCACATTGAATAAAAGCTACTGCTACTAAAAGAATTACGATTTTTCTAAAAAATGACATTTATATTTTTTTTAACTATTTTGTATTAACGTAAATATTTCAAACTTATTTGCACAAATATTATAAAACTCTTTTTAATATTCCTAAAACACCTCTAATAAAAGTTGCGCTTGTTACAACTTTAATAACTGGATTCATTCGTGTGCTTCTTCTTGAAGCTGTATTTTTAGTTCTTGATACTTCTTTTTTTCTTTCTTCAACTTCTTCTTGCTCGTTAATTTTTTCAATTTTTTCATTCAAAATTTCATAAGCACTGTCTCTATCAATAACATCATTGTATTTATAATACAGCCTAGAGTTGTCAATTAGTTGTTTTAGTTCACTCTTAGTTAAAACATCCATTCTGCTCATTGGAGCACGCATTAAAGTAGCTGCTAAAGGGGTTGGACGACCTTTTTCATTTAAAACTGAAACAAAAGCTTCTCCAATACCTAATTGAGTTAGAGTTTCATCAACATCATAATATTCAGAATCTGGGTAATTTTCAGCTGCTAATTTAATAGCTTTTCTATCTTTTGCAGTAAAAGCTCTCAAAGCGTGTTGAATTTTTAAACCTAATTGTGCTAAAACATCTTCTGGTACATCTTTAGGGTTTTGAGTTACAAAAAATAATCCAATTCCTTTAGATCTAATCAATTTTACAATACTTTCAATTTGAGAAAGTAATGCTTTTGAAGCTTCTTTAAAAATTAAATGAGCTTCGTCTATAAAAATTACCAGTTCAGGTTTATCACTATCACCTTGCTCAGGAAATGTAGCATAAACTTCAGCCAATAATTGCAGCATAAAAGTTGAAAATAATTTTGGTTTATCTTGGATATCTGTTAAACGCAGTACAGAAATAATTCCATTTCCATTCTCATCTTTTCTCACCAAATCTTTTACCTCAAAAGAACGTTCTCCAAAAAATAAATCTCCTCCTTGTTGATCTATCTCTACAATTTTTCTTAGAATGGCTCCTGTACTAGCAGATGAAATTCTTCCATACTCAGTTTGAATTTCGTCTTTTCCTTCTTCTGTAGCAAACTGTAATACTTTTTTAAAATCTTTTAAATCTAATAGTGGTAGTTTATGATCATCACAATATTTAAAAATAATAGAAACTATACCACTTTGGGTTTCACTTAAATCTAATATTCTTGAAAGAAGTACAGGGCCAAATTCTGAAATAGTAGCTCGTAAACGAACTCCATTTTGCTCTGATATTGATAGAATTTCTAAAGGGAACTTTTTAGCTTCAAATGGTAATCCTATAGCTGCATGACGCTCATCAATTTTTGGATGACCTTCACTTGCTTGCGCTAAACCACTCAAATCTCCTTTAATATCCATTAATAATACCGGAATTCCTTTTTCAGATAAATTTTCTGCCATTACTTGTAAAGACTTTGTTTTACCTGTTCCTGTAGCACCTGCAATCAATCCATGTCTATTTAAAGTTTTTAATGGAATTTTTACAAATGCATCTTTTATGGTTTTACCATCTAACATAGCTGAGCCTAATACTAAAGAATCTCCCTTGGTTTGATAGCCTTCAATAATATGATTGAAAAAAGCTTCTTTCCTATCCATTTTAAAATATTTTTGATAAAAATACAGTTATAAATTTCAAATTAAAAATTTGATGATAAATTAAATTCATTTTATTTATTATCATACTGAATCCCTATATTTGCAAAATGATAAATCAACACACACAAGAACTTATTAATAAAGGAGAAATGCTTCCATTAATGGAAGATTTTTACACAATTCAAGGTGAAGGATTTCATACTGGAAAGGCAGCTTATTTTATTAGAATTGGTGGTTGTGATGTGGGGTGTCACTGGTGCGATGTAAAAGAAAGCTGGAATGCAAAATTACACCCTCCAACAAAAACAGATGCAATTGTTGAAAATGCTAAAAAATATGCAAACACAGTTGTAATAACGGGTGGTGAGCCTTTAATGTGGAATTTAGACTATATTACCAACGCTTTACACCAAAGCAATGTAAAAACTCATATAGAAACATCTGGTGCGTATAAAATTAGTGGCAAGTGGAATTGGATATGTCTTTCTCCTAAAAAAACAAAACTACCGTTAAATGATATATATATTGTAGCTAATGAGTTAAAAATTATTGTTTATAATAAAAATGATTTTAAGTTTGCCGAAGAACAAGCATCTAAAGTCTCAAAAAATTGTGAGCTTTTTTTACAACCAGAATGGAGTAATAGAGAAAAAATGACACCTTTAATAGTTGATTACGTTATGAAAAATCCTAATTGGAAAATTTCATTACAAACTCATAAATACTTAAACATTCCTTAACTTTTCTTGAACTAACTTATCAATTTTTTCAAATTGTTCGTTTAAAGTTAATTCGGAATTGTCAATTTCTATAGCATCTTTAGCTTTTATCAATGGTGAGTCTAATCTTGTTGAATCAACATGATCTCTATATTTAACATTTTTCAAAATTTCTTCAAATGTAATCTTGTCTCCTCTCTTCAATAATTCATCATATCTTCTTTGAGCTCTTGTTTCTACTGAAGCATTCATAAAAAGCTTCAACTCCGCATTTGGAAATACAACAGTTCCAATATCTCTTCCATCCATTACCACTCCTTTATTTTTCCCCATCTCTTGTTGTTGTTCAACAAGTTTCTTTCTCACTTCTGATACTTTTGCTATCTCACTCACTAACTCAGATACTTCAATAGTACGTATTTTATGTTCAACATTTCTATTATTTAAATAGACTTCTGCAAATCCAAGCTGTGAGTTAAATTTAAAAGATATATGTATTTTATTAAGATTATTAATCAATTCATTTTTTTTAAATTGACCTTTAGAAATCAAATTATGATTCATAGCGTATAATGTAACCGCCCGATACATAGCACCAGTATCTACATATATATATTTTAATTTGTTAGCTAATTGTTTAGCTATGGTGCTTTTTCCAGTTGAAGAAAACCCGTCAATAGCAATAGTTATTTTTTCCAAATTTCAATTGATTTTAAACTACAAAACTAATATATTAAAGAATATTAGCGTAGAAAAAGGGATAAAAAAAAAACCTTCAACAATAAAGTTGAAGGTTTTCAAAAGAAAGGCGGTGACATACTCTCCCACCGAGTGGCAGTAC